>NZ_JAAMNX010000030.1:0-291 GCF_011065565.1 Bacillus sp. EKM420B
AAAGTCACCATCTACTAATGTAAAATCTTCTAGGTAGCCAAATTGCCTATCCTTTATGTAACGAGCTATTACATAATAACATTCTCTTTCTTCATTATTATGTAAATAACCCCCACAAGGGATAGTAGAGTTAAATTGAATTAAACCTTTAGTTTTTGTAGACTTCAACTCAAAGCCCACATTTTGAACAATAAAATCTGGATGGGAGTTCGATCCTAAAGTAAGAGGGTTTAGATCTTTCAGACCATCTAAAAACCAATTGCTTAAAAGTTCAGAGCTCTTCTCTAAACG
>NZ_JAAMNX010000031.1:0-290 GCF_011065565.1 Bacillus sp. EKM420B
AAACGGATGTATGTGCTCCAACAGCTTGAAGACGGCGGTGTCGGCTACAATATGCCGGCTGTGCTGGAACTGACGGGCCCGCTTGACCGCGGCCGGCTGGAGGAGACGTTCCGGCAGCTTGTGGAGCGGCATGAGTCGCTCAGAACGTCCTTTGAAACGGGGCCTGACGGCGAACCGGTGCAGCGCATCCATGACAGCGTGCCGTTTCAGCTTGATGAGGCCGAGTCAGCTGACGCATTCGTCCGGCCGTTTTGTCTGGAGGAAGCGCCGCTCTTCCGTGCGGCCCTCGT
>NZ_JAAMNX010000032.1:0-290 GCF_011065565.1 Bacillus sp. EKM420B
TCCCGGATGCCGACGGGGCCGTTTTTCAGCACCTCTTCCCAAAGGGCGCAAAGCTTCATTTCCGTGACGTTCCGCGGGGCGGTGTACGCCTGTCTGTCTGCCGCTCCGCCGGGAGCCGGCAGCGCGCGGCGGTCAAGCTTTCCGCTCGGCGTGACCGGCCACTCGGTCATCTCTATAAACTGAGCCGGCATCATGTAGGCCGGAAGGCGTGTTGCAAGCTCCGCCCGCACGTCATCGCTTTTTCGTCCTTCAATATAGGCGTAAAGTGCGGTTTCGCCGTGTTCGGTCCG
>NZ_JAAMNX010000033.1:0-284 GCF_011065565.1 Bacillus sp. EKM420B
TTTCGGATTTTTTAAGTCTATCTCCCTGTGTGCGACATTCAGATCGCCGCATAATATCACGGGCTTCTTCCGGTCAAGCTTCTGCAGATAATCCTTAAAATCGGCTTCCCATTGAAGACGGTAATCAATTCGCTCTAATCCGCGTTTGGCATTAGGCGTATAACAGTTGACGACAAACACATGCTCAAATTCAAGCGTGATCACCCGTCCTTCTTGATCATGGTCGTCAATCCCCAGTCCATAGAACACGTGCAGCGGCTTTTCTTTCGAAAAAACAGCCGTGC
>NZ_JAAMNX010000034.1:0-283 GCF_011065565.1 Bacillus sp. EKM420B
AGCTTATGCTGCGTACTATTTTTGATGATACAGGAATGCAAAAAGTTCGGCGTTCTAATTCTTCTTATGATATTTGTATTGAAGATTTACAAGACTTGTCTTTAGAGGATCAACAAAAACGTATATTGGAAAAAAGAAATCACAGGTCACATTTTGTTTTTCAACAAGATCATTGGCCATTATTTGAGTTGTCTGCATTTATTCTTGGCGAGAAGAAAAATTATCTCTTCCTGGATATTGACTTATTAATTGCTGATGGAGGCAGTTTATTAATTTTAATACA
>NZ_JAAMNX010000035.1:0-280 GCF_011065565.1 Bacillus sp. EKM420B
GTATGCGTCCGATTGACGGGGCTCACCGCCCGTTTTCTGGAAGAGGAAACGGAGGGAAAACCGCTCTTGCTTCAGCCAAAGTGGCAGGAATCACCGCCGGATGAAGGCGGCGGACAAGAAGAGTCTTTCAGATACGTGACGCTGTATGGCGGAATGAACGCTGAAGACATAAGCGGCGCAGTATGTGCGGCTGACGGCGAAGGTCCGATTGAAGACCGTTATGACGCCTGCGCGGCGGAGCTGTCAGCGATCGTCAAGCGTCTTATCAAAGAAAAACAGA
>NZ_JAAMNX010000036.1:0-279 GCF_011065565.1 Bacillus sp. EKM420B
TGCCTCAGCATGTATGAAAAAGCGAAGGCTGATCAGGCTGATCTCGTGATTTGCGAGTATGCGGCCGAATTTGCGGATACGGGGAAAACCGCCGTTTCAACGATCGCTTCAGCGTACGCGGGCCGCCCGAAACAACGGTACCTGAAAGATTTATTTGAAGGAAGAGTCAGCGGTTTTTCATGGAACAAGCTGTACAAAAGAACGATGATCGAGCATCATCAGCTGCGCTTTCCGCTTCGTGATGAGCTGGAGCACGTGGAGGATCAGTACTTCAGCCTC
>NZ_JAAMNX010000037.1:0-275 GCF_011065565.1 Bacillus sp. EKM420B
GGTAATAGAAACAGCTCATATAAAAAATGCAGCCATAACAAGTGCGAAAGTAGCTGAAGCGGCTATCGGGACAGCGGCTATTCAAAATGCGGCTATCGCAAAGGCGCATCTAAAAGAAGCAATAATTGATTCGGTACACATCATTGACGGTTCAATAACAAACGCCAAGATCAAAGACCTTTCAGCGGACAAAATAAACGTCGGGACGTTAAAAGGTATCACGATAGAGGGTGTGGACATAAAAGGGGCCCGTTTCGAGGCGCTGACACAATCAG
>NZ_JAAMNX010000038.1:0-273 GCF_011065565.1 Bacillus sp. EKM420B
GTTGCTATGATAATAAGTAAGATTATATATAATTCTGCCAGAAAGGATATTAAAATTTCAAATACAGCAGCTTATTTTAAAGATTTGCTCGAAGAGCTTAAGTCAGATAAATAAATTTTCTTTAATGTAGAGTTATTACCTAAGAGATGGTAAGTAATCACTCGCTTTATTTCATATTGTTAGTTCTACACTTTTGGAAATCATGCTATAATGTAGGAAAATAATACTGGCGGTGATTGGATGATATGGGCTATCATTCTAATTTTAATTGTC
>NZ_JAAMNX010000039.1:0-269 GCF_011065565.1 Bacillus sp. EKM420B
GGCGGTTACTTTGTATGGGTGAAAGCGCCTGGGGCGGATACATCCGCAATGCTGGCGAGGGCTCTTTCTCACGGCGTTTCCTATGTACCCGGTAAATATTTTTTTCTGCATCAGGAAGACGGTGCCGAATATCTTCGCCTGTCGTTCAGTTATGCCGGTAAAGCCGCGATAAAAGAGGGTGTGCAAAAACTGGGACGTCTGCTGGAAAACGGGGTGTAGAGCAGCATGAGGAGCTTTCGGGCTTCTCTTTTTTTGTCCCCTTCAGCACA
>NZ_JAAMNX010000004.1:0-391722 GCF_011065565.1 Bacillus sp. EKM420B
TCCGATTGAAGACCGTTATGACGCCTGCGCGGCGGAGCTGTCAGCGATCGTCAAGCGTCTTATCAAAGAAAAACAGAAGGGAAAAACGCTGATCCAGCTTCTTGTCCCCGACAGGGGGGAAGACAATGTATTGGCGGGGCTGGCCGCTTTTCTGAAAACGGCTCACCTTGAACATCCGAAGCTGTACGGCCAAGTCATCCAAGCCGATCCGGACGAGTCAGCATCATCGCTTCTTGCCAAGCTGAAAGAAAACCGGGCGCATCCTGAACAAGCGGAAATCCGTTATGAAGGCGGCAAACGTTTCGTCAGAAACTGGCGTCACCTGCCTGCGCTTCAAAGCGGCGCCGTTCCGTGGAAAGACGAAGGGGTTTACCTCCTTACCGGGGGAGCGGGCGGCATCGGGCTGATTTTCGCTGAAGAAATAGCCTCCCGCGTCAAAAATGCCGTCCTCGTATTAACGGGGAGGGCGGAAGCGCTAGATGAAGAGCGCTCCGCCCGCTTACGGCGCTTGGAAGCGACGGGTGCCCGCGTACTGTATAAACCGGTTGATGTGACAGACAGGGCGGCGGTCATCGCCCTCGTCCGCGGCATACAGGAGGAGCACGGAACACTCGACGGGATCATTCACGGCGCCGGCGTGATCGCCGACAACTACATTCTGAACCAGACAGAAAACGAACGGAAGACCGTCATGGCGCCGAAAGTGAAAGGGCTTATCAATCTTGATGAAGCAGCGAAAGATGTGCGGCTGGACTTTTTCATTCTGTTTTCTTCCTTGGCGGGAGGCATGGGAAATCCGGGGCAGGCCGGTTATGCGGCAGCCAACGCATTTATGGATGTTTATGCAGCCCGCCGAAACAGGCTCGTGCGGGACAACAAGCGGAGCGGGCAGACCCTGTCCGTCAACTGGCCGCTTTGGGAAGAAGGCGGTATGCGCGTGGACAAAGAGACAGAACGGCTGATGTATGAACAGACCGGAATGAAAGCCATGCGATCGGCTTCAGGCATCCAAGCGCTTTATGCCGCTTTTGCCTCCGGAGCACACCAGGTCATGGTGGCAG
Organism: Bacillus sp. EKM420B; assembly: GCF_011065565.1. Lineage (NCBI taxonomy): Bacteria > Bacillati > Bacillota > Bacilli > Caryophanales > Bacillaceae > Bacillus > Bacillus sp. EKM420B. Next base: position 1,062 of record NZ_JAAMNX010000004.1, read on the forward strand.
AAGGCGATGAGAAACGGATTCGCAGCCATATTTTCGATCTGGGCGAAGAACAAAGCGCCGCCGGACAAGCTTCGGCAGTGGCAGATGCAAGAGATCTGAAAGATCGGGTTCAAGAGAAACTAAAGCGGCATGTATCAGATCTTTTAAAGGTAAGCATGAAAGATATTGAGGCTGACAGCGAACTGACGGAATACGGATTTGATTCGATCATCTTCACTGAATTTACAAATCTATTAAATCGGTCTTACCAGCTTGAGCTCAGTCCGACTATCTTCTTTGAATTTCCGACATTGCGCAAACTGAGCGGCCATTTGATATCTGAATGGAAAGAAGCATTCAGCGGCTTAGAAAGAGAGCGTTTAAAAACCGCTCCAAAAGCCGGAATAAGAAAAGCTGAAACTCCGGCGGCCGTTCATGTCAAACGGGAAACGCCCGTATCCGTAAAAGGAAAATCAGAAGAAAAAACCGAACCGATAGCCATTATCGGAATCAGCGGCATTTTTCCGCAAGCGAAAGACATAGATGAATTCTGGACACGTTTATCAAAAGGAGAGCATTGCATCACAGAAATTCCCCGAGATCGCTGGGATTGGCGCGAATATTACGGCGATCCGGCAGCGGCTGCAAATAAAACGTCAATTAAATGGGGCGGTTTTATAGATGGAATCGCCGGGTTTGACCCGCTGTTTTTCGGGATATCTCCGAAAGAAGCTGAAATGATGGATCCTCAGCAGCGCCTATTAATGATGTATGTGTGGAAAGCCATTGAAGACGCGGGGTACTCAGCAAAACGGATTGCCGGAACAAAAACCGGCATTTTCACCGGCACATTGGGAAGCGGATATCAAACCTTAATCAATAAGGCGGGTCTTCCTGTCGAGGGGTATACGATGACCGGAATCGTGCCGTCCGTCGGGCCGAACCGGATGAGTTATTTTCTTGATATCCACGGGCCGAGCGAGCCGATAGAAACCGCTTGTTCAAGCTCTTTAGTCGCCATTCACCGCGCGGTAAAAGCCATTGAAACGGGAGATTGTGATATGGCGGTCGCAGGGGGCGTCAACACGATCGTCACGCCTGAAGGCCATATCGGTTTTCAAAAAGCAGGCATGCTCAGTGAAGACGGACGCTGCAAAACATTTTCTGATCAGGCTGACGGTTATGTCAGAGGAGAGGGTGCCGGCATGATTGTCTTGAAAAAGCTTTCAGAGGCTGAGCATGACAGGGATCACATCTACGGCCTCATCCGCGGTACAGCGGAAAATCACGGCGGGCGCTCAGCGTCACTTACCGCGCCGAACCCGCAGGCTCAGACGGATGTGCTGAAAAGCGCTTATCAAAAAGCCGGTATTCACCCGTCAACGATCACTTATATAGAAGCGCACGGAACCGGAACGGCGCTCGGAGATCCGATTGAAATCAATGCATTGAAAAAAGCTTTCCAAACAGACGGGGCTCCGGGCGGATATTGCGGGATAGGCTCAGTGAAGACAAATATCGGACATTTGGAGCTCGCAGCAGGCATTGCGGGCGTTATCAAAGTATTGATGCAGCTGAAACATCGGACGCTCGCCAAAAGTCTGCATTGCGAGAACATCAATCCCCATATCAAATTGAAGGACAGCCCGTTTTACATTGTGACAGAAACAAAGGAGTGGGAAGCGCTGCGTGATGAAAACGGCCGGGTCCTGCCCCGCCGGGCGGGTGTAAGCTCATTCGGTTTCGGAGGCGTCAATGCGCATATCGTTATTGAAGAATACATGGGCAAAAGTGAAACGGAACAGCCGGAAACCCGTGAGAAAGCGTCATCTCTTTTTGTTTTGTCGGCTAAAAATGAAGAGCGGCTGAAAGAAAGAGCGCGTCTCCTTCGCGATTTTATCCAAAACGGATCATCCCGCCATATCGATCTTGCAGATGTTGCATACACACTGCAGACCGGACGGGACGCAATGGAAGCGAGGCTGGGAATCATTGCAGGCTCCGCAGAGGAACTGACTGAAAAACTGAACGCGTTTCTGACGGAAAAAAACAGCGAAGATATCATCAGCGGGCGCAAAAAACGCGAGAATAACACGATCTCCATGTTCTCAGAAGATGAAGACGCTGCTGACCTCGTCAGCGCCTGGATTGAGAAAAAGAAATACAAGAAAGTGCTGCGGCTCTGGGCTAACGGATTTGACACAGATTGGGAGCAGCTGTATACGGACAGTAAGCCGCGCCGCATCAGCCTGCCCTCCTATCCGTTCAGAGCAGACCGCTATTGGGTGCCGAAACGGGAGCAGCTGCCGCTTTCGAATCAAAAAACAGTATTATTGCAGAAAACATGGGAGCCTTGCGAGGCAGTGTCTTCATCCGAGCCATTCAGCAAAATAGCGCTCATCGTTTCCGAGGATACAAAAGACCTTGCCGCCGAGGTGAAAAAACAGCTGAACGATGCTGACATTGTGCAGGAAAATCAGCTCATCTCTTTCTTACAGGATGCGAATGCGGCCATCTATTCCGGGTTTATTGACTTCACCGGCTGCGGCTCCCGGCAAAAGCGGCAGGACATCAGCTGGGTGGCATCGCTGCAGCAGCTGATTGAATACGGCCGCGGAAAAGAAAACATGAAAATGCTTTATCTTACAAAAGGCCTTGAATCCTTCAAAAATAAGGCGGCCGCTATGCATGGTATTGAAAAAGCGGGGCTTTATCGCATGCTGCGGCATGAATACAGCCATATTCTCACCTGTCACGCCGATATTGATCCTGAAAAGCCGCTGGAGCAGACAGCCGCTTTTATTAAACAAGAAATTGAATCAGACTTAACGGAATCTGCTGTTTGCTACAGGGACGGCATGCGCTTCAGCTATGTTCTTCGGCAGACTGATCAGATTGAACCAGAAGCCGTGCAAACAGACCGGACTGTGTTTCCAAAAGACGCCGTCCTAGTGATAACCGGAGGAACGCGCGGTCTCGGCGCTTTATGCGCCAAGCATTTCGTTTCCGCATACGGTGTGAAGAAACTGCTTCTGACAGGCAGAAAGGAGCTGCCGCCGAAAACCGAGTGGGATCTTGAGCAAACAGACCCTGTCGTTTCGGAAAAAATACAGCTTATCCGAAAGCTGGAATCACAAGGCGTAAAAGTGTGCGTCTCAGCAGTTGATCTGACGGATAAGCAGGCCGTCGGACGGCTTATAAAAGAGGTAACCACAACGCTCGGACCTATCGGAGGCATTCTGCATTGCGCGGGAATTACGGACCGTGAAAACCCTGCTTTTCTCCGCAAATCCAAAGACAGTATCGCGCGGGTGCTCGCACCGAAAGCAGACGGCCTTCACAGTCTGTATGAGAGTGTAAAGGATGATGCGCCGGCATTTTTCGTCCTGTTTTCATCTGTCTCGGCAGCCGTCCCGATTCTTGCGGCGGGTCAGAGCGATTATGCGATGGCAAATTCTTATATGGACTATTTTGCAGAAAACAATGAGAGCGGCATCATGAGCATACAATGGCCGGCATGGGATGAGACGGGCATGAGCAGGGATACAAAAAGCGGGGTGTATCAGCAAACGGGATTGCTGCGGCACTCTGACGCGGAAGGTCTCAAGATGCTTGATTACATTTTAAGAGAAAGACCCGGAGCTGTCGTGCTGCCGGCACAAGTGAAACATGATTGGGACATCAAAGCGCTTGAAAACGCCAAGCCAGCCGCCCATAAAGGAATGAGAACAGCTTCCAAACCTCCTGAAACAAAAAAACGGGTCCATAACCAGACTGATATTCAATCTTGGCTGAAGTCGCTTTTGGCAAAAGAGCTGAGTATCGATGAAACGCATATGGATATCGATGTGCCTTTTCAGGAATACGGAATGGATTCTATCTTTCTGGCGCAGGTGCTGACAAAGATCGATCAAAAACTGCCGTCCGTTTCAATTGATCCGACTGTCCTTCTGGAACACCCTACCATAGAACAGCTCGCGGATTATTTAGCCGCACATTGTCTGGAAGCTTTTTCGGCAGATGCAGCGGTTCCCGCGGAGAAGATCCCTTTGCAGAAGACGCCGAAACAGAGCAAAAAAACGGCAGATAAGCCCGGGAAACGGGGAAAGGTTGCGATCATCGGCATGGCCTGTCATTTTCCGAAAGCGGGGGATATAAAAGAATTTTGGAAGAATCTCCGCAGCGGAACGGATGCGGTCACTGAAGTCCCGCCGGACAGATGGAACGCCGGGGAACACTATCAGCCGGGTGAATATCAAGAAGGAAAAAGCATCAGTAAATGGGGCGGTTTTATTCACGATATTGATCAATTTGACCCGGAGTATTTTAATATTTCAGAAACGCTGGCACCGATGATAGACCCGCTGCAAAGGCAGTGGCTCGAAGTGAGCGCGGAAGCTTTGGCCGATGCCGGTTATCAAAAAGAGGATCTCTGGGGCCGCCGTATCGGCGTTTTTGCCGGTGCAAGGGCAGGTGCGTTTCATCAGAAATTTCAATATTTGCAAAAAGACGCGATTATTGGCGCGGGGCAAAATTTTATTACCGCACATATGGCGCACATTTATAACTTTACAGGGCCCAACCTGGTCGTGGATACGGCCTGCTCCAGTTCGCTTACGGCAATTCATTTGGCCGTGCAGGCTATTCAAAATGGAGAAGCGGAGGCGGCCTTTGCGGGCGGGGTTGACATTTTGCTTGATGAAAAACCTTTTCTCACAATGAGCGCGGCGAGAATCTTATCGCCAAATGGCCGTTCAAAATCTTTCGATGCCGATGCGGACGGAACAGGAATCGGAGAGGGCTGCGGTGTGCTGATGCTGAAGCCGCTCGAAAAAGCGATAGAAGACGAAGATAAAATATACGGCGTTATTGACGGCTCTGCGATAAATAATGACGGCAGCACAATGGGGGTGACGACGCCGAATCCCCGGGCGCAGCAGGACTTGATTGAGCAGGCGGTTCAATCAGCGGAAATCGAGCCGGACACCATGACATACGTAGAGATGCACGGAACCGGTACTTTGATCGGCGACCCGATTGAATTAAAAGGATTAACCAATGTCTTGTCTGCTTATTCCGATGAAAAGCAATTTTGCGGTGTAGGGAGCGTCAAAAGCAATATCGGCCACTTGCTGAGTGCGGCGGGAGCGGCGGGAATCATCAAAGTTTTGCTGGCGATTGCCAATGAAGAACTGCCGCCGACTTTGCATTGCCATAAACCGAACCCCCGCTTTCAATTTCATGATTCGCCGCTTTATCCTGTGCTTGAGCTGAAGCGGTGGGACGGAAAAAAAGAGATACTCAGGGCCGGGGTCAGCGCGTTCGGCTTGGGCGGGAATAACGCCCATATCATTGTCAGCAACGAAGGAATTCCGAAAGAACGAAAAGCGACCATGGAACCGAAAGGCGGCCAGACAGTATACCGAAAACAGCGGTATTGGCCTGAAAAAGCACAGTTGTCCGAAGCGGAAGAAAATGAGGCGGGCACAGAAGCAATGTTTGAAATAAGCGAGGTGTGATAGATTGGCAGTTGCCACCGATCAAGTCAAAACGTTCCTGCAGAAAATCAGCCATACGAATTATATCGTCCGGGATCATCGCGTTCATCAAATCCGCGTCCTCCCGGGCGTGACTTTAATAGATATGCTGTATCGGCTCGCCGCCGGGTATCTCGGTGAAAGGCCTATAGAATTAAGACAGATTATTTTTAAGCAGCCTGTTGTAACATCTGAAGAGTTTGATAAACACCTGTATGTCACCTTTACGCCGGCGTGTGACAGCTGGAAAGTTGAGATCACTAGCGAAAAAGCAAAAAACGGCACACCGCTTGGCGGAAAACGGGATGAGAATATGGAATGTCAGCTTTATTTGCAAAAAGACACGCTCCGGGCAAAAGAACTGAATATTGAAGCATTCATGAAAAACGCAAGCCGAAAATGGGACATGCATGACATTTACGGAATTGCAAGAAGAAGCCATATTGAGCATGGCGAGTTTATGAAAAATGAAGGGGCCGTTTATCAGCTTCAGGATAAAGAAGAATTAATGGAGCTCACTCTGAGTGATTTGGCTGAAGGATTCCGGGAGAAATTTAAGGCGCATCCGGCTTTTTTAGATGCGTCCACCCTTGCCGGCTCTTCCTTTGCATTGTCGGCCCAAAAGCAGAATGACACACCTTATATTCCTTTTATGATCAATCGTTTTTGCATATATCAGCCGTTTCCGAAAACGATTTACACTTATTCTGCGAAAAACAGCCGCACTGAAAGCGGCGCATCAGATAGCGAACCTGATTTTTATTCGGCTGACTTCACGATTTACGACAGGGCAGGGAACGTATTGGCCGAATGTGAGAAACTGACAGTAAAAAGGGTCAGACAAGCGAATATGATTACCCATCTGATAGACAAAGAGAAGCCGCCTCAGCAGAACAGAAGCGGCCGTGGAGAGCCCGAAAGTCCTGTGGCCGCAGAAGACGTGTCTGAACAGCAAACGCCGGAACAAAACATGGTGACTTACATCAAGTCGGAAATCGCCAGGCTGATCAATCGTCCGGCACAGGATATTGATGTGCGGAAAGGCTTTTATGATATGGGGCTTGACTCGGCGCATTTGCTGAAGCTTGTAAAGATATTAGAGCAGACTTTTCAGAAGCAGTTTTATCCGACACTGCTTTTTGAATATTCATCTGTCCGCCCCCTTGCGGATTACCTTATCAATGAAGCGGGCTGTGTGCTGAAAGATTCGGCCGAAGAACGGCATACATCAGACGCTGACACTGCTGATGAGGTTCTGTTTTTTGAACCCGCCTGGAAAGATCATCCGCTGGAAACGGCGGTGCAGAACGGGCAAAAACACACCCGTCATCTCATTATCGCTGCCGAGGCAGGACCCCGTCTCACCGGTGAACTCGGCACATATTGCCCGGAAGCGGAAGTGATAGAACTGAAAAGGGAGCATGAGGTTGCAGATGAGCAGTTTGGAGCAGATGCCGAGCGCATATTTCATATGCTCAAACGGGAACTGACAGACCATCCGAAAGAACATACATTGATTCAGCTTGTATGCGCCGTTGAGAATGGAGCGGCCTTGTCTTCCGCTCTCGGGGCTATGCTGAAAACGGCACATCTGGAAAATCCGGCTCTTCGCACTCAGGTGATCACCTTCTGTGACAAGAATGAGAGATTGCCAAGTGAGACGGCCGCAATCATTAGAACAGAAGCAGACTGCTCTCATGCAGGCTGCACAGACATTCGATATAAAGACGATATGCGGCAGATCAGATTGTTCGAACGTATTGAGAAACCGGGCGGACAGACACAGTCTCCTTGGAAACAAAACGGCGTATATGTCATTACAGGAGGTCTCGGCGGTCTTGGATTTCTGCTTGCCCGTCACATTGCAGAAAAAGAAAAGGTGAAGCTCGCACTCATCGGCCGTTCGCCGGAACAGTCTGAGAAGATCAGCAGACTGAAAGCATTGGGAGCAGAAGTTCTTTATGTTCAAGCGGACATCGGCAGCAAAGCCGAAACAGAGCGGGCATTTGCTCAGATTACAGAAACTTTCGGCCGGCTGACGGGCATTTTTCATTGCGCCGGTGTTTTAAAAGACCAATTTATCATCCAAAAAGACAGTTCTGACTTGAAGCGGGTGTTCCTGCCGAAAATCAGCGGCCTGATTCATGCCGATGAAGCTTCACGGCATGAACCGCTTGAATTTTTCGCCGCATTTTCCTCATTCTCGGCGTTGACCGGAAATGCGGGCCAGACAGATTATGCCGCAGCGAACGCTTTTATGGATGAATATATGAAATATCGCGATTGCAAAGCGGAAAAAGGCGAACGGACCGGGGCTTCTATGACGATCAACTGGCCTCTTTGGGAAGATGGCGGCATGCAGGTTGACAGTTTGATGAAAGAGATCATGAATGATGCAACCGGCACCAGCCCGCTTCCGGCCGGGGAAGGGATGGCTTCACTAGAATATATGCTGCGTCTCGGCAAGCTGCAATCCGTTATTTTATACGGGAAGGAGCCCGTTGTAACTGAAAGCATGGCCCGATTGGTTCCGATGGCAGACAAGAACCGCTCTTCATTATCCCATGCAGCTGTCAAGAGAAGAAGCCGAAAACAAGAGAGACACACAGAAGAGCACGATATTGCGGTAATCGGATTGGCGGGAAGATATCCGCAGGCGGGAAGCATCGATGAATTTTACCAAAATCTGCGCTCAGGTAAAGACTGCATCACAACAATGCCGAAAGACAGATGGAAAGGTTATCCTTTCTCATATGAAGCAGATCAGTTCTACCGTTACGGAGGATTTTTAGATCGCATAGACAGCTTTGATCCGCTGTTTTTCAATCTGACTCCCCGCCAGGCTGAAATGATGGATCCGCAGGCGCGGCTGTTTTTAGAGACGGCTTGGGAAGCTTGTGAAGATGCCGGTTTTTATCAGGACAGAACGGCGCGCGGGCCATCTTCACAAAAAAGAAAACGCGTCGGGGTATTCGCAGGTGTGTTTTGGAGCCATTATGAGCTGTTCGGCGCTGAAATCACACAGCGGGGCACACCGCTGTCTATGGGCGTGACGCCTGCCTCTGTTCCGAATATCGTGTCTCACTGCCTGAACTTTACAGGGCCGTCAATGGCTGTTGATACGATGTGCTCTTCTTCGCTCACATCCATACATTTGGCATGTGAAAGCATTAAAAGGGGGGAGTGCGAATTCGCCATTGCCGGCGGTGTTAATGCGGTCACACATCCGCATAAATATGCGTTTTTGGCGAATGCGGGATTTCTGTCTTCAGAAGGCGTCTGCAAAAGCTTCGCCGACGGCGGTGACGGCTATGTGCCGGGAGAAGGCGTCGGCGCCGTGTTGCTGACAACCGTTCAAGAAGCGGAAAAGATGGGCTGTCCGATATATGGCGTCATAAAAGGCTCCGCTTTAAACCATGTCGGAAAAACATCCGGTTTGACCGTGCCTGATCCGGCATCACAAGCGGAAGTCATTACAGATTCCTTTCAGAGTGCCGGCATTGATCCGGAGACATTGAGTTATATTGAAGCTCACGGAACGGGGACGTCTCTGGGTGATCCGATTGAAATTGAAGGGCTGAGCCGCGCTTTCCGCAAATGGACAAACAAGAAGCGGTTTTGCGCCATCGGCTCTGCCAAATCAAATATCGGCCATTTAGAAGGAGCCGCCGGAATCGCCGGATTAACAAAGGTGCTTTTGCAGCTGAAGCATGGAGAAATCTTTCCGTCATTGCACGCGGACACGCTGAATCCCCATATTCCGTTTCCGGATACGCCGTTTTATGTGGCGGACCGGCTGGAAGAATGGGAACGGCCGTCACATCCTGACCAGCCGAGAAGAGCGGGTTTAAGTTCTTTTGGCGCCAGCGGGAGCAATGCCCATTTTGTCATAGAAGAATATCTGCCGCCGCAGGCTGAAAAGAAATCGCTGAGTATACAGGAAGACGAGCCGGTTCTGTTTCTGCTTTCGGCAAAAAATGAAGAACGGCTATTGGAATATGTCAAACGGTATGACCGCTTTTTACGGGAAAAAGAAGTCAACCTTAAAGACCTGGCCTACACGCTTCAAGCTGGCAGAGAAGCGATGCCTGAACGGCTGGCATTGATCGTTACATCCGTTTGCGGCCTTCAAGCGAAACTGAAGGATGTACTTGAACGAAAAACGGAAATTGAAGGGTGTTTCCGCGGACGTGCTCAAGATGACATTTCATCAAAGGGAATGGCCGAACTTTTGAAAAACAAGCAATATTCCAGATTGCTCACTGAGTGGGCAAAAGGAGCCGCCGTTGACTGGAACCAGTTATACGAAGGAGAGAAGCCGAAACGGGTCAGCCTTCCTGTATATCCGTTCGCGAAGGAGCGGTATTGGGTGCCTGTGCCTGCGGATATCCGGAAACAGACAGACGAACCGGCGGAAAACCAAAAGATCATTCTTCAAAAAGACTGGAAGCAGCAAGATCCGGCGGAGTCTGAAGCATTATCAGGAACAGTAATGATACTTGCAACTGATAAGACGAGCCGATTGGCCGATGCTCTATTTAAAGGAAACGGCCATATTGAAACGATCTGCATCATCCATCAGGCAAAAGACGGCGCCGATTATTACGCTGCCGCATCGGGGCGAAACCTTTACGGCAGAGTGCGGGAGTCTCTTCAAAACAAACAGATACTCGGGGTCGTCGACATAACCGCATATGATGCGGAATATGAACGGCGGGAAGAGATAGAATACGGAAAGCTTGCCTTTTTACAGCAGGCTCTGGAATCATTCCGTCATAGCGGTGCTGTGTTCAGCCAAGTGACACACCGCCTCCAGCCTTTCAAGGAAAGTAAACCTCTGATGCAGGGGGCGAAAACGGCGGGGCTGTACCGGATGCTGGGCGCTGAGTATACCAACATTCATTCTTTTACAATAGATAGCGATTGTGCGATTGAGCATACAGAAGAATTAAGCAGACAGATTGAGACTGAATTTTTACAGCCGCGGGCCAAAAGCGGCAGTGAATGCTGCTACAGGCTGAATCGCCGTTATGTGCCGTTTCTGAAGCAGGGTACGAATGTGTCTGCGGCGCCTGAGCTTTCCTATTCGTCTGATGATGTGCTGTTAATAACGGGCGGATCGCGCGGGATCGGCGCAATTGCGGCGGATCATGCCGTTTCACGCGGATGCAGGAAACTGGTCATCATGGGGCGGGAGCCGCTTCCCGATTCCTCAGAGTGGGCAGACATGAAAAAGGACGGCATTCTCCCGGAAAAAGCCGGGCGGATGCAGAGGTTAGCCGAGCGGGGCGCGGAGATCCGTTATTACAGCGTTTCTCTTACGGATCAAAAGGGGCTCCGGAACATGACGGACAGCATCCGCGGCACGTTGGGACCGATTACCGGCGTTTTTCATTGCGCGGGTGCAATGGGAGAACACCCCGCTTTTTATAACAAAACCGAAACTGAAATCGAAAGCGTTTGCACGCCGAAAGTAACTGGGCTTTGCGGTCTCTATGAAGCCGTTCAGAATGAGCCGCTGTCGTTTTTTATTTTGTTCTCATCCGTTTCGGGTCTGATCCCTTCGCTTGCTGCGGGACAAAGTGACTACGCGATGGCTAATTCATTTATGGACTCTTTTGCAAATCATCAGGCAGGTAAGGGAAACGTGTTTGTTAAAGCCGTTCAATGGCCCGTCTGGAAAGAAACCGGCATGGCTGAAGGCCTGCCGGAAACACCTGCTTATCAAAAATCAGGACTTTCCAGGCTGTCTGCCGAAGACGGACTGAAGTTTTTAGATTACATCATATTAAACGGACAAAGCTGCGGAATTCCGTGTGTTCCCGAAGACAGTGAGGCTGATTTTGGTGATCTTCTGAAGGTGAAGAAAACTGAAGCGCCCATGAAAAAAAGCACTGCCGGTGACCAAAAGGTGAAGGATATGATTCGTCAATGGGTGCGCACCATTTTCAGCGAAGAACTGAAAATGACGGATGAGCAGATAAAAGATGATATGCCGTTTGATGAATACGGGATTGACTCAATACTCTTTGCGGAATTGGTTCAATCATTGCAAAAACGGATCAGCATAAAGTTAACACCGTCCTTAATGCTTCAATATCAAACGATTACAGAAATGGTTGACTATTTCGCAGCGCATCATGAAACCGATTTTATGACAAAAGAAAATGGTTTCGTTCAAGACATGGACGTCCAGCCTGATGTAACTGCCGCCGCTGAAGAGAGAACATCCATGAAGCCGAAAGCGGATACCGAAGACGATATTGCCGTCGTCGGCATGTCCTGCCGTTTTCCGGGGGCGGGCGGAACGGATGCTTTTTGGGAGCTGCTGATGAAAGGGAACACCGCCATCCGGCCTGTCCCCGCATCGCGCTGGCATGCAACAGCACATACAAAGGATTATGCGGGGTGGATTGATGATATCGACATGTTTGATGCGGGCTTTTTCGGCATCTCTGAAAAAGACGCGGCAGTTATGGACCCGCAGGCGCGGATCATATTAGAAGAAGCGGTTCATTCCGTTTATGATGCCGGGTACGGCCAAAAGGATTTGTCGGGCCGGAAAGTCGGCGTGTACATCGGCGGCAGGGCGCAGCCTTCAGCCGGTATGGAACATATCCTGCAGGCGCCTAACCCGATTTTGGGGGCGGGGCAAAACTATTTGGCGGCCAACATTTCACGATTTTTGAATGTCACAGGGCCGAGCCTTGTCGTGGATACAGCATGTTCCTCAGGGCTGATCGGGCTGTCCTTTGCAAAAGACGCCCTTTTGGCCGGAAGGATTGACGCGGCCTTAGTCGGTTCAGTGAGTCTGCTCTTATCTCCGTCCGCGCACCGGTTATTCGGAGCGCGCCATATTTTAAATGAGAACGGCGTGTTTCACATATTCGACCGTGAATCAGCGGGAGAAGTGCTCGGAGAAGGAGCGGGGGCGGTTTTTATCAAGCGATTGAGCGATGCGGTGCGGGACGGAGACCGTATTTACGGCGTCATAAAAGCCGTCTCGGTAAACAATGACGGCCGGACGCTCGGGCCCGGTTCACCGAATATAAGGGCGCAGAGAGACGTTATTCAAACTGCGCTTGACATGGCGGAAAAGTCGCCCGAAGACATCGGATATATAGAAGTAAACGGAGGCGGTTCCCCAATCGTTGATTCGGTGGAAATCAAGGCGCTCTCAGACGTCTATCAGCTGAACCGGAAAACGCTTCTGCCCTGCCGGATCGGATCGGTGAAACCGAATGTAGGGCATTTGCTTCTGTCTTCAGGTCTTGCGGGCTTCATCCGATGTGTGCTGAGCGTCTATCATAAGCGGATTCCGCCATTCTTATCAGCGCGTGACCCATTTGAACATTATGACTTTGAAGCGTCGCGTATTCATTTTAATCGTGAACCCGTTGATTGGCATTCAGAGAAGAAACCCCGCGTCGCAGCTCAGAGTTCATTTCCTGACGGCGGGACAAATGCTCATATCCTCGTTGAAGAATACAGAGGTGAAAGGCAGCGGGAATATCACCGGGCGCCCCAGCCGCCGGAATTCAGAAAAAAACACTACCCGCTTTTGGGCGGCTGGAACAGCACGGAAAGTGAACCGGAAAAAACAAGTAATGAAAAAACGGACATTGCGGATCTTTTAAAGAAATATGAGAAAAAAGCAGAGACAAGCACTGCACCTGCAGACTCGTTTTGGCAGGTGACAACGTGACGTTTTTAAAAGGGGACTAACCATGAAAAAAACAGTGAATCTGCGCCTGACGGCAGAGCATCCCATTATGAAAAACCATCTTGTTCACGGACAATCTGTCATGCCCGGTCTGGCCTATATTGATATGCTGTATCAGCTGGCAAAGCAAAGCCTTGATCTTTCATTCCGTTCCATCTGTCTGAAACGGGTGACCATTTATCATCCTTTATCAGTGAAGCGGTCAGAGCGGCTTGATGTGAGTGTCATATTCAGTAAAGAAAAGGAGTTCTGGACTGCCTCGATTTGCGGGGCGGATTCCGGGACGGTTTTCTTATCAGCGGAGATGCATGAAGGAGTCTTCTCACCAGACAGGCGTCTTGACGCAGGGGAGAAAAAACAACAAGCCGCACTTCCATCAGTCTCTTTGCATGCGGTTTACGAAGACGCGAGAAGCCGCGGACTGTCGCATGACGGGCTGATGAAGCCGGAGGGAGAGATCTATGCTTATGAAGAGGAATGTTTCCTTGATATTCGGCAGTCTGATTCATGCCGGGAAAATCTTCCCGGCACGCTCTTTCATCCCGCGCTGATGGACGGTGCCGCCATGGCCTCCGGCGTATTGCAGACAGCTGCAGGCGCCGAGTTATTTTTACCGATTTATTATGAGTCGTTTATTGCCGCTGAGACCGTTACGGAGCGCTGTTACGCGGTGATTTCGAAAAAGTCCGGCACGCCTTCTGAAATGGTGAAAATGGATATTGACTTTTACAACCTCAGCGGTGCGCATATTGCTTCACTGCTCGGCCTGACAGCCAAAAAGGTGCGGACAGACCTGCAGCTGATACCAGGCGTTCAGCAGATGGAGGAAACCTTATACCGCATTTTCTCGACATACGTAGGCAGTCCTGTCACAAGAAATGATGCGCACACCGTGTTTTTTGAATTAGGTCTTGAATCGTCACAGCTTCTGGCCATTATTAAAGACATCGAAGGGGCGTTTGATCTGCGTCTGAATCCGACTCTTTTATTTGAGTGCAGCAGCATATCCGAACTGCTTGAAGACATAAAAACAAAAGGAACAGATGAATCTTCCGGCCTTGTCGCGGATGCAGCACCGGTCTCTGAAACGCAATCAGGCAGTCAGACATTTACTTTCTATGAACATGAAGCATTCCTTCAGGATCATCTGGTTTTCGGCAAACCGGCACTGATGGGTGTAGTGTATCCGTGTCTGGTGCTTGAAGCATCCGGAGCATCTCGTTCCGGCACGTATCCCGCCGAGCTGAAAAATATCCGCTTTACGGGCGGGCCCGTCACGCTGGAGCCGGGAGAGGCCGCACAGATTGACATTTCATTTGCGGCAGAAAAGAGTGCCGAACGCTTTACCGCAAGCTGCACTGTCTCCGGTAAAGAAAGCCGGAAGACATGTGCCGAAGGAGAAATAAACAGATATACAGAGGCACCCATAAAAAAATCATATGACGTTGAACAAATGAAGTCGCATGCACAAAAGGTGGCGCCGGATGTCATTTCCCGTCTGTACGATTCGGTTGCCGACTTCACGATAGGCCCGATGCTGAAAACGGTAACGGCGGGATACAAAATGAGTGAGAGCTCCTTTTTATTGCAGCTGGACTTATCAGGAAAAAAAGAAAAAGGCGATCTGCATCACTTTGCATTTGACCCGCTTATATTGAATTCATGTTATATGTCGCTCGGTGAAGAAGAATTGCAGCTGAAAAAGCGGATTCATGTCCCGCTCATGATTGAGAGGCTGACGCTTTACGGACCTGTCATGTCTGATACCGTCTATGTGGTGAATACAATCAAACATAAAAAAGACGGGTTTCTCTCATTTGATGCCGCAATCCTCAGTCATACCGGGGAACAGCTGGCGGAATTGAAAAATGCGTCTGTGAAAGAAGTCCTTCAGCCAAATCGGCTTGAAAATGCGTCTTTTGCCCCGTCCGGGAATCAAAGCCGTCAGAAAACGAAAGGAAAACCGCTGGATATTGCCGTTGTCGGGATTTCCGGCAAGTATCCGCAGGCCGATGATATCGATGCGTTTTGGGATAATCTCAAACAAGGAAAGGATTGTATTACCGAAATTCCGAAAGACCGCTGGAAATGGGAACATTACTTTTCCGAGGACCGTACGGCGCCGGGAGCGATCTACAGCAAATGGGGCGGATTCATTGACGGGATCGCCGAGTTTGATCCTGAGTTTTTTAAGATTTCCCCCCGGGAAGCGGAACACCTTGATCCCCAGGAGCGGCTGTTTTTAATGCATGCGTGGATGGCCATGGAGGATGCGGGATATACGAGGACATCACCTGAACTGGGCCGTCAGGTAGGCGTGTATGCCGGTGTCATGTATCAGGAATACCCGCTATTCGCGGCTGAAGCGGGAGTGAAAGGACGGCATATCGGGCTCCCCGGCGGGATTTCATCCATTGCTAACCGTGTCTCCTATTTTTGTGACTTTCAAGGGCCGAGCATTTCGGTCGATACGATGTGTTCGGGTTCGCTGACTTCATTGTACATGGCGTGCCGGGATCTGCGGGATCATCGGGTTCGCGCGGCGCTTGCCGGCGGAGTGAATCTCACCGTTCATCCTAACAAGTACTTCATGCTGAGCCAGGGGCAGTTCATCTCATCTAAAGGACACTGCGGGAGTTTCGGCGCCGGGGGTGACGGCTATATTCCGGCAGAAGGTGTCGGGGTGCTGCTTCTTAAACGTTTAGAAGACGCCGTACAAGACGGAGATCGGATTTACGGCGTCATTAAAGGAGCTGCCATTAATCACGGCGGGAGAGCGAGCGGTTACACCGTACCGAACCCCAAGGCGCAGAGTGCAGTCATTTCTCAAGCTTTACAGGAAGCGGGGGTATCTCCGGGCCGGATCAGCTATGTGGAAGCGCACGGGACAGGGACAAAATTAGGCGATCCGATTGAAATCCGGGCTTTAACCGAGGCATTCGGTGATGTTTCTGAAACATGTCTCATCGGGTCTGTCAAATCAAATATCGGACATGGGGAATCGGCAGCAGGCATCGCCGCTGTCACAAAAGTGCTGCTGCAGATGAAGCACAAACAAATCGCTCCATCTTTGCATGCGGATGTTTTAAATCCGAATATCCAATTTGACGAAGGTCCGTTTTCCGTCTGCCGGGAATTAACAGATTGGAAACGGATTGCAGCAGACGGAGCAGAACAGCCGCTCAGGGCGGGGATCAGCAGCTTTGGTGCGGGCGGTTCTAACGCGCATATCATTATTGAAGAATATGAGGCTCCTGTAAAACAAGCAATCAGCGGCCAAGAGCCGGCTGTCATTCTGCTGTCTGCGAAAAATGGGGAGCGTCTGACAGAATATGCGGAGCGCCTTCTTGCTTTTCTTCAAAAGAAGCATACGGATAAGCCGGACTTATTTGATGTCGCTTATACTTTACAAGCGGGGCGGGAAGCGATGGATGAGCGGCTGGCTTTCATTGCGGACTCCCTTAAGGAGCTGGAGGACAAGCTCAGATCGTACTTGGAAAATGAAAACGCACCGCATCTTTACAGGGGGCGGGCGAAGCGAAATCATGAGACAGTGGCTGTGTTTGAATCTGATGAAGATTTGCAGGAAGCCATGGTCAAATGGCTGAAAAAGAGAAAGTACGGTCATTTGCTGAAAATGTGGGTGCAGGGAGTCGATGTGGACTGGAACTTGCTATATTCGGGACAAAAACCCCGGAGAATCAGTCTTCCCGCCTATCCGTTTGCAAAGGTCAGATGCTGGATTCAAGATGAAGCCGAGGCGGTTTCAAAAAGGGATGACGGCAAAATGGTGATCCATCCGCTCCTTCATGAAAACACATCCGATCTTTGGGAGCTGAAATTCACCTCTGTTTTTACCGGACGGGAATTCTTTTTCACTGATCACACAGTCAATGGACAGAAGGTGCTCCCGGGAGCCGCCGTGATCGAAATGGCCAGAGCGGCCGTTGAGCGTGCCGCATACGCTGTGCCGGACGGACGTAAAGGAATGTATTTGAAAGATCTCATATGGATGAGGCCTGTCGTTCATAAGGGGACGGATGTAGAAGTCCATATCAGCCTTATCCTTAAGGAAAATGAAGACATTGAATTTACGATTTACAGCCTATCGGAAGAACCTGGGGGAGAACGGATTTTATACAGTAAAGGCACCGCGGTATCAGGAGAGATAGCAGCGGTTCCGTCTGTTCATTTAGAGGGCTGGCTGTCCGGCTGCAGCCAATCGGTTATGACGTCTGATGAGGTTTATCAGGCTTTCCGGCATGCGGGTATGATATACGGGCCGAGCCATCAAGGCATTGATCAGCTGATGATCGGAGAGAGGGGGGCTGCAGCCCGGCTGTCGCTGCCGGAAACGGCAGACAGTACCGCCGATCAGTTTGTCATCCATCCGAGCCTTCTGGATGCCGCGTTTCAGGCGTCACTGGGGGCCGGTTCAGATACTGCCGGAGACACTCCGATGCTGCCGTTTTCCCTGCGGCAGGCAGAAATATTTCAGCCGACTCAGAAAACGATGTGGGCGCTTGTCCGCAAACAGAGCGATCGGTCAGATAACGGAGCGCTGACGCTGGATATTGATTTATGTGATGAAAACGGCGCTGTTTGTATGAGATTGACAGGGTTCTCCTGCCGGGCTGTCCGGCAGACAAACCAAACCGAAAGCAAACGGCAGGAAGTTCAGACGGCGATGCTTGCCCCTGTTTGGGACAAAACTTTCTTTTCCCTGGAAGAAAATCGAGCGGTTGATCAGGAACAATTGCTGATCATCGGAAAGCCGGGAAATACCATAAAGGCCGCGGCAAAAATGTGGCCCCGCGCCCATCTGGCGGAGACGCCGGATCATTCAAGCGAGCAAACATTACGTGAATTGACAGCCGGGTATCAAGATATCCGCCATTTCTTATGGATTGCGCCGGATCGTTTCGCACCCGCATCTGTCAGTCAGGAAATGCTTGATGAGCAGGAGAATGGGGTGATTCAATGTTTCCGTTTCATCAAAGCGCTGCTGTCACTCGGGTATGGAAACCGAAACATCAGCTTTACAGCGGTCACCCGGCAGACACAGTCCGTGTATCCGGGTGATCTGCCGCAGCCTGAGCATGCAGGCGTACACGGTTTGATCGGCTCATTGGCAAAAGAATATCCGAACTGGGACATCAGGCTGATTGATGCAGAAGAAGGCAGTGATTCGTCTGAGATGAAAAACATCTGGCACCTTCCTCCAGATCCGGACGGAAATGCTGCCGCGTACCGTAACGGAGCTTGGCACAAGCAAAAAACAGTCCGGGTGCTGACAAGTTCCGCTCCGCGTATGTCGTACAGAGAAGGCGGCGTTTATGCTGTCATCGGCGGAGCGGGCGGCATCGGAGAAGCATGGAGCAAATACATGATCACCCGTTACAAGGCACGGATGATATGGATCGGCAGGCGGCCGAAGGATCAGGAGATTCAGAGCAAAATAGACAGGCTGGCGCTATCAGGCCCCGCGCCGCATTATATACAGGCTGATGCTCAAGATGCCGCAGCGCTTAAAGCGGCCGTCCGTTCCGTAAAAGAGCAATACGGCAATATAACGGGAGTCATCCATTCCGCGATAACGCTTGCCGACAAAAGTATGGCGAATATGGATGAAGCTTCTTTCAGAAACGCTTTTTCAGCTAAGGTGAATACGAGCGTCCGAATGATCGAAGCTTTTAAGGGAGAGCCGCTTGATTTTGTGCTGTTTTTCTCATCCGTTAATTCTTTCACAAAAAATGCCGGGCAAAGCAACTATGCGGCAGGATGTACATTTCAAGACGCCTTTGCCCGCCATATCGCTTCCTTGCTTGATTGTGAAGTGAAAGTCATGAATTGGGGATATTGGGGCAGTCTGGGCGTTGTATCAGACCCGTCTTACAGAAAACGGATGGAGGCGTCAGGGATCGGTTCTATTGAACCCGATGAAGCAATGGAGGCGCTGGAAGTCTTACTATCAGAACCGTTCAGCCAAGCGGCATTCATCAAAGCTGCTCCGCACGGCTTAGCCGCACTGACGGATCAAGATGCAATATCGGTTGTATCCGGCCCGGAGCCTTCATTTATGGAAAGCGTCAAGCGGCAAAATCCAGATCGGAATGAACGGCTTGAGACTTTAAAACGAGAAATGGAGTTGCGCATATGAACAGCCTTCTTTGCAAACTGCTCTTTTACCAATTACAGTCAATCGGGTTTTTCAGCGAGCCTGTCACCACACCTGCAGCATCCATGGGGAGCGCCGGCGTGATCGGCACATACGGCAGATGGCTGGAAGAAAGCCTGAATCTATTAAAAGAAAACGGATATATCGCGTATGACGGATACACGATCACTCTTCTCGCGGATCAGCGCCCGGACGGCCGCACAGTCTGGAATGAGTGGAATGCCCATAAACGCCTGCTTCCCAAGGGGGAGCTTGCACAAGCTGAATTGGCCGAGGCGACGATAAAAGCGATGCCTTCAATTTTAAAAGGAGAACGTCCGGCTACGGATATCGTATTTCCCGATTCATCAATGCGGCTCGTTGAAGGTGTTTATAAGCATAATCCCGTTGCGGATTATTTTAATGAAGTGTTAGCAGATTCCGCGGCCGCTTACCTGAAAGCCTATCTTACAGAACATCCCGATGCCCGTATCAGGCTGATAGAAGTAGGGGCCGGGACGGGCGGAACGAGCGCCATGCTGTTTACAAAACTGAAACCATTTGCAAAACAGATTGCGGAATATTGTTATACGGATGTTTCTAAAGCTTTTTTAATGCATGCCGAACAGGAATACGGACCTGATGTGCCGTATTTGACAACAGCCTTGTTTAATGCAGAGGAGCCTTGCGAATCACAAAATATCAAAACGGGTGTTTACGATATTGTCATCGCCGCCAATGTGCTTCACGCCACAAAAAATATCGGTTTGACACTACGCCGTCTGAAAGCGCTCCTGAAATACAACGGGATGATTTTGATAAACGAAATCAGCGATCGTTCTGTTTTTACCCATTTAACCTTCGGGCTGCTTGACGGCTGGTGGTCCTATGAGGATGCTGAGCTTCGGATTCCGGGAAGTCCCGGCCTATATCCAAAATCGTGGGAGCGTGTGCTGCATTCGGAAGGATACAGAGCGGTTTGTTTCCCTGCTGAAACGGCTCATGATTTAGGTCAGCAGATTATCGCAGCTGAGAGTGACGGACTCGTCCGGATGCAAGGGATCAGAGACGGCAGAAAGCCATACGCCGCCCCGGCCGAAGTTTTCCGAAAGCCCGCACAGCCTGCTTCCCGCAGCCGCGCGCCAGAGAAGCATCAAGCTGTTAAGGCTGATGGGGAATCGGTCGCTTCCCATGTCTGCTCTGTCATCAAAACAAGTATTGCCGATGTATTAAAAATGAAAGAAGAGGATATTCAGGAAGAATTGAATTTCTCTGAATACGGCATTGATTCCATTTTGGGCGTCAATGTGATTAACGAGATTAATAAGCGATTGAATCTTACACTGCAGACAACGATTTTATTTGATTACTACCATGTGAAACTGCTGACCGGTTATATCTCGGCAGAATATGAAACCGCCATAGCCTCATCTCTGGAGACCGAAAGAGCGAAAATCCGCCCGGCGCTTCAGGAAGAATGGCCTAATGAAAAACCTTTGCAGACGGAAAGAAAGGAAAACGGTTATCAGAAACCGAAACAAGAACGTATGCCGCTTTCTTTCGCAAAGTCCGATGACTCGGAAATGTTCCGGGTTGTGATTGACCGTCCGGGCGGCATTGAAGATCTGACGATTGCCCGCAGTGAAGTGCCCGAGACAAAAGATGACGAAGTTCAAATAGCCGTCCGCGCCTTTTCTTTAAACTTCGGAGACTTGCTTTGTGTCAGAGGGCTGTATCCGACGATGCCGCCTTATCCGTTCACTCCGGGATTTGAAGCAAGCGGCGTCGTGATCAAGACAGGGAGGCATGTAACATCCGTCATTCCGGGAGATGAAGTGATTGTCGGCATGGGAGAGGAATTTGGATCTCAGGCGAATCTCATCACATGTAAAGAACATCAAGTCTATCATAAACCGGCCCGGCTGACCTTTGAAGAAGCATGCGCTCTTCCCACCGTGGCGGTGACAATGATAGACGCCTTCCGGAAAGCCGGACTTAAAAAAGGCGAAAAAATATTAATTCAGACCGCGACGGGAGGAACGGGGCTGATCGCGGTGCAAATGGCCCGGCATATCGGCGCGGAAATATATGCCACGGCCGGATCACAGAAAAAAATTGAGTATCTGCATTCGCTCGGGATCCACAATACCATTTGCTATTTGGAAGAAGATTTTGAAACGGAAATCATGCGAATGACCGGCGGCCGTGGGGTGGATGTGGTCATTAATACCCTGGCCGGTGATGCCATGCAAAAAGGAATGAACTGCCTGGCGCCGGGCGGAAGATATATCGAAATTGCCATGACTGCGCTGAAATCCGCTAAATCAGTCGACTTGTCCGTCCTTCATAACAATCAATCGTTTCACAGCGTGGATTTGCGGAAGCTGTCTCTTCAAAATCCGGATCAGGTCAAGGACTATCAATTGGAACTGCAGCGGCTGGCGGAAGAGGGAGTCATTCAGCCTGTCATCTCAAAAATCTTTTCCTTTGAAGATATAAAAGAAGCGTATCACTGTCTGGATGACCGCGGAAATATCGGGAAAATCGTCATCAGCGTTTCTGAGCCGTATCAAATCACGTACCGCCCCGAACAAAAGGATCCGGCCGAAACGGTAAAATCAGCAGCTGTGTTACCTGAAAAAGAACCGATCGCGATTATCGGGATGAGCGGGCGGTTTGCTGAATCGGAGAATGTCCATGAGTTTTGGGAAAACTTAGCCGCCGGACGGGATCTGATTAAAAAAGCAGACAGATGGGATGTCTCTGACAGTCAATGCCAGTATGGCAGTTTTATAGAGGGCATTGAATGTTTTGATCCCGTTTTCTTTCATATATCGGGACGTGAAGCGACCTATATGGACCCGCAGCAGAGGCTGTTTCTGGAAGAATCATGGAAAGCGCTTGAAGATGCGGGATATGCGGGAGACTCGGTAAGAGGCCGGGAATGCGGCGTGTATGCCGGCTCCTGCGGCGGAGATTACCAGGCCATTTTTAAACAGCAGGGGCCCGCGCAGGCTTTTTGGGGCAATCACAATTCCGTCACTCCGGCAAGGATCGCCTATCACCTTAATTTACAAGGGCCGGCGATCACTGTTGATACAGCATGTTCCAGTTCGCTGACAGCCATTCATTTGGCATGTCAGGGGCTCTGGACGAAAGAAACGGAAATGGCGGTGGCGGGCGGGGTTTTCATTCAATCCACTCCCGCTTTTTATCAGTCGTCAAATAAGGCGAATATGCTGTCACCGACCGGGCGCTGCCATACGTTTGATCAAAGCGCGGACGGCTTCGTGCCGGGTGAAGGCGTGGGAGCCGTGGTGCTGAAACGTCTTAGCGACGCCGTTAGTGACGGAGATCATGTGTACGGCGTCATAAAAGGTTCTGCAATGAATCAGGACGGCGCTACAAACGGAATAACCGCTCCAAGCGCGCTTTCTCAAGAACGATTGGAGCGGCATGTCTATGATACTTTTCACATTAATCCGGAAACCATTCAAATGGTGGAAGCTCACGGAACGGGCACTGCACTGGGCGACCCGATCGAATTCAGCGCCTTAACGCGCGCTTTCCGCCGCTATACGGATAAAAAAGGATATTGCGCCATCGGCTCTGTGAAAACCAACCTCGGACATGCCGCTGCGGCCGCGGGGATGGCCGGGCTGTTTAAAATCCTGCTGTCGCTGAAGCATCGGCAGATTCCGGCTTCCCTGCATTTTCATCAAGCCAATCAGCATATTCAATTTGCGGACAGCCCGTTTTTTGTGAATGAAAAGCTGATACCGTGGGAACGGAATTCGGATGCACCGCGCAGAGCCGCCATCAGTTCATTCGGATTCAGCGGAACAAATGCCCATCTTGTGATTGAAGAGGCGCCGCAAACCGTGCGCCGGTCACCGGCAAAACCGGCCTGCCTCATTCCTTTATCTGCGCGGACGGAGCGTCAGCTGGAAATTCAGGCAGAACGCCTGCTGGATTCACTCAGCAAGAACAAAGACAGCGATCTGGGAAATATAAGTTATACGCTCCTGCTCGGCAGAAAGCATCTGCATCACCGGTTTGCCTGTATCGTAAGCAGTGCGGACGAACTGAAGCGGGTATTATCGGAGTGGCTTGTAAAAAGAGAGCTTCCGGGTGTGTTTGTGTCCAATTTGAAGGATCAGAAGCCGGCAGACGAAGCCGAAATGAAAACATTCGGAATGGAGTGCATTGAACAGTGCCGCTCGGCGGCTTCGCCCGCGCAGTACAGAGAAAGCCTGGCACATATCGCTGACCTTTTTTGCAGAGGATATGATCTTCCTTTTACACGGCTTTTTGACGGAGGACAATATTATAAAACGCCGCTGCCTGCCTACCCGTTTTTAAAAGAAAGGTATTGGGCGGCTGATGTAAACAGTTCTTTACCAGGCCAAGCCATGAAAAAGTCTGAAACGCAAACCGTTCCCCCGTCTTCGCCGCAGTCTGAACATGAAGGTCTGATTTCTCTGAGTCCTTTAACTGAGATCGAAATGACAGCGTTTGAATCGGAGACATTGCAAAAACCGATCGTCTTACAGCCTTTGGATTGTACTGTTTCTGTCCAGCAGCCGGAAAACGCCGTTTCCGAAGACAATAGAACATTGCTTGAAGAATTGAGGATAAGCCTGGCAGATATTTTATTTTTGTCACCGGAAGATATTGATGCTGATGAGCCTTTCATCGACATGGGGCTTGACTCCATTATCGGGGTTGAATGGATACAAACAGTAAATAAAACGTACCACACTGAGATTACTGCCAATAAGGTGTATGAACACCCGACGCTTGAGGAGCTTGCGGAATATATAGCGGGGCAAATAACGAAACCCGAGTATGCTGAAGCGGAGGAAACAGCGGTACGTCCGCAAATCCCGGAAGCAGAAACTCCCCTTATCGGCATCTCTGACGGCACTTTGCGCAAAGAGCTCAAAGAAAGCCTTGCGGACATCCTGTTTCTGAAGCCGGAAGATATTGATGAGCATGAGGCATTCATTGACATGGGGCTGGATTCTATTATCGGTGTGGAATGGGTTCAGTCCATTAATAAAACGTATCAAGCGTCTATTACGGCAAATCTGGTCTATGAATATCCGACAATCGCAAAATTAGCCGGGTATCTGACCGGTTCTGTCCAAAAAGACACTGAGGAAGTACATGGGGAACATACGAAACAAAACGATATATCAGAAGAGACAGATGATCAAGAACCGCCCGAACTGATCTGTCTTAACCCGGGAGGAAAGGGAAGACCGATTTTCTGGTTTCATTCCGCGCTGGGGGCAGTGGAGCTGTACCAGCCTGTTGCCGAACGGACCGGGCGTCCTTTTTACGGAATTCAGGCAAGAGGATGGATGACAGACCGGGAACCGATCCGCGGCATTAAAAACATGGCGGAATATTACGTTAAGCTCATACGTACCGTGCAGCCCCGGGGTCCTTACGATGTAGGCGGCTATTCATTAGGGGGCATGCTCGCTTATGAAGTCACCCGGCAATTGCAGCTGGCTGGAGAAACCGTTGAGTCAATCGTCATGCTCGACTCCTTTGACTCGGCGGGTGCGCGGGAAATAAACATTCCTGATGAATTATTTGATAAAAATATGATGCTGCAGACGGTGAACATGGCTTTATTTGCACCAATTTATCAACATCCGGAACGCATTTCTGAAACCTTGATTCACCGTGATGAACTAGATGCCGATCTTCATGAAGAGATATTTTTAGAGCAATTAATAGCAAAAGCCAAACAGCGGGGGTTAACGAAGACGGACGCGTTGGTGAAAAATCTGATCAGGCAGAATATAAACGTTCAGGACGCTTACGAAATCACTGATTACGAACTCCTGCCGCTTCCTGATCCGAACGGGGTGACATGCTATTATTTCCGAAATAAAAACGGTATTTTCTTGGGTGAGCTTGATCCGTATTTTACGATCAGGGCCGATATTTTATCCGCTGATTTCGTCAACTACTGGAGCCAGTGGCAAGAGCATATGACAAACATCGCCATCATGGATGTGGCGGTATCCAACCATATGACGTTATTGGCTGAAGACAGCGCAGCCGAAACGATTTCTGAATTTTGCGGCGTTTTATATTCGGCAGACGGAATGACAGAACACAGCTTTCTGCAGCTGCAGGAAAAGATACTGAACGTGCATGGTGAGATGCTGAAGCAGCCCGCCAAAACAAGACCGTAAATTCACATATCCGCCCGCCGGGTTTACTCGTAAGCTTTGGCGGGTCATTTCAAATCTTGGACACATCTTGGAGGAATGAAAATGACCAGTTTAACAAAAATCAGACAGCAGCAGCCGTACAAGTGGTACCAAACGATGAGAGAAACCTCTCCCGTTCATTACAATGAAAAGGAAGATTGCTGGGAAATCTTCACCTATGATGAAGTGAAGCGGGTGATTTCTGACTACAGTCATTTTTCTTCCGATCATAAATACTTAAGTGCGGACAAGCAGGAAAAAATGATCCGGCATATTAACAAAGACAGCCTTTTGAAAATGGACCCGCCTGAACACACCGTCTTCAGAAAATTGGTCAATCAGCCGTTCATGCCGAAATCGGTTGAGTCTCTTGCACCGCGTATAGCCGCTATCGCTGATGACCTGCTTCAGGCCGTCCGTTCAAAAGGCAGGATGGACATTATTGAAGATTACGCATTTCCGCTTCCGATTATCGTGATCGCAGAGCTTTTAGGATTTCCTCCGAAAGACAGGGATATCTTTAAAAGCTGGGTCGACCAAAGCCAGAATGTAAAAGATGAAAAGAAAATGAATGAAGTGCAAAAGCAGATGATCGGATACTTCATGCAGTTTATTTTACAGCGGAGAAAACAGCCGCAAAATGATTTAATCAGCCATTTAATTTCAGCTGATTTAGACGGAGAGCCGCTGTCAGACAAGCAATTAATCGGTTTTTGCGGCTTGTTGATCGTCGCGGGGCACGTAACGACGGAAAATGTGATCGGAAATTCATTTCTCAGTCTCAAGGAGTTTCCGCATATTCTGCCCCGGCTGCTTGAAAATAAGGCGCTCCTTCCTGACTTTATTGAGGAAGTCATCCGCCTCAGACCTTCCATTCAGCGGGTAACCCGCTACACCGCGGTTGAGAGCGAGATTGGCGGAAAAACGATTCCGGCCGGAGAAAAAGTGTATGCGTGGATTGGATCGGCGAACAGAGATGAAAAGAAGTTTGAAAATGCCGATCAGATTGACTTGGGACGAAAGCCGAATCAGCATCTGTCATTCGGTCAGGGCAGCCATTATTGTTTAGGAGCGCCGCTGGCCCGGCTTGAAGCGAAAATCGCGCTTTCCCACTTTTTTGAACAGATGCCCGCATGGCGTTTTACTGAGGATCAAGAGCCGAATCTGGTTCCGAGCCCTGTATTTCACGGCGTTGACAGGCTGCTTGTTGAGTTTTGAACGAAAAAATAAAAGAGGCTTCCGCAGGAAGCCTCTTTACTCTGGGGGCTTGGAGAAATGAATGTAGGAATCGAAGCAATGAACGTGTTTGGCGGAACCGCGTATGTAGACGTCATGGAGCTTGCGGAACATCGGAACTTGGATAAAAAAAGGTTTGAGAACCTGCTGATGAAAGAAAAAGTGGTGGCGCTTCCGTTTGAAGATCCGATTACGTTCGCCGTAAATGCCGCAAAACCGATTATCGACTCTCTGTCAGAAGAGGAACGGAATCAGATTGAAATGGTCATTACCTGTACGGAATCCGGGATTGATTTTGGCAAATCCATCAGTACATACGTCCATGATTATTTGCAGCTGAAGCGGAATTGCCGGTTATTTGAGGTGAAACAGGCTTGCTATTCTTTAACGGCCGGGTTTCAAATGGGCGTGAATTTCATCTTATCGCAAACATCGCCGGGAGCGAAAGCGCTCATCATCGGAACGGATATTTCCCGCTTTTTAGTGGCTGAAGGCGGTGACGCGTTGACGGAGGAATGGTCCTATGCCGAACCGAGTGCGGGGGCGGGAGCTGTGGCGCTTTTAGTCAGCAGCACCCCTCATGTCTTTTTGCTTGATCAAGGCGCAAGCGGGTATTACGGGTATGAAGTCATGGATACCTGCCGCCCGATTCCGGATAGTGAAGCGGGGGATGCTGATCTGTCGCTCATGTCTTATTTGGACTGCTGTGAAAAATCATTTCAGGAATACCGAAAGCGTGTGAGCGGGGCGGATTATAAGAATACATTTCAATACCTTTCTTTTCATACTCCGTTTGGCGGAATGGTAAAAGGAGCGCATCGGACGATGATGAGAAAATTGGCAAAGGCTAAGCCGCAAGACATTGAAGCGGATTTTCAGCAACGCGTGCTGCCTGGGATTCAATACTGCCAGCGCGTCGGCAACATCATGGGGGCCACTGTATTTTTATCTCTTGCCAGCACGATTGATAACGGCTCTTTTGAAACGCCGAAACGCGTCGGCTGTTTTTCATACGGTTCGGGCTGCTGCTCTGAATTTTACAGCGGTGTCGTTATGCCGCAAAGCCGTGCGCGGCAGAATCAATTTCAGATCAGCCGGCATTTGGATGAACGCGTCCGTTTATCGATGGCTGATTATGACCGGCTGCTCCAAGACAGCGGCATCGTAAAATTCGGCACAAGAAATGCCGCGCCCGCAGCAGACATCCCGAATGCGCATCAAGGAAAAACGCGATTAGTGCTGACTGAAATAAAAGAGTTTCACAGAAAGTATGAATGGACGACCTAGTATAAGAGCCGGAAAGACTTGAGTATTTTTAAAGAAACGGAGAATAAACATGAATCCAATGATTGATGTACAGGAAACAGAACCGGGCATTGTGCAGGTCACAATGCAGGATACGGCCGGGAAAAACGGGCTGTCAGAAGAGTTTGTAAGAGAGCTGCACCGGGTATTCCAAGACATCAATGCCCATCCGTCCTATAAAACCGTCCTTCTGACGGGTTACGGAAATTATTTCTGCACGGGAGGAACGCAGGAGGGGCTTTTGACCATTCAGAGCGGAAAGCTTCAATTTACAGATTTAAAGCTTCACAGTCTTTTATTGGATTGCAGGATCCCTGTGATTTCCGTCATGCAGGGGCATGCGATCGGAGCCGGCTTTACGATCGGTCTGAGCTCGGATTTCGTGATTTTAAGCAGAGAGAGTTTTTATTCTTGTAATTATATGAAGTACGGATTTACACCGGGAATGGGCGCGACGTATATTGTGCCTGAAAAACTGGGAATTGTCCTCGGGGAAGAAATGCTGTTTACGGCCGCGAACTTCAGCGGCGCCGCTCTGGAAAAACGGGGTGTTCCGTTTGAAGTGCTGCCGAAAAAAGACGTCCTTCAAAGAGGCCGCGAATTGGCCCGGCTGCTGGCGGATAAACCGAGAGCCTCACTGGTTGCGCTGAAAACCAATGTGACCGCACGCATCAAAAGAGAGCTGGCAAAAGCGGTTGAGGAAGAGGTAAACATGCACGAAGCCACATTCCATCTTCCTGAAGTAAAAGAGAGAATCAGCCGTTTATACGGCAGTTAAACAGAATGAAAAAAGCATGGGATGCCCCATGCTTTATGACTGGTCCGTCTTTTGCAGAACGGAGCCTGCGAATTGTTCTTTAATTTCGGCGCTCCGGGCTGCGGTTTCTGCGATGCAGTGCATGATGGCTTCTTCAAAGCGGCGCTCGTCTAATGCGCGAAGGCCTGCTTCAGTCGTGCCGCCGGGGCTTGTGATTTCCTTGCGCAGGCGTTCAGGCCGTTTGCTGCTTGTTCTGAGCATTTCCGTCGCCCCGGCCATGGTTTGTAAAATCAGCTCTTTTGCCGTTTCTTCCGGCAGGCCGGCTTGAAGGGCGGCCTTTTCCATCGCTTCGACATACCGGTACACATAGGCGGGACCGCTTCCGGCAATGGCTGTGACGGCATCAAGGTGTTTTTCTTCAAAGAGCGTCGCTTCTCCGATTGTTTCCAGAAGCTCTTTTGCCGTCCGGATTTCAGCTTCACTCGCCTCGGAGCTTGCGGAAAAACCGGTCGCCGATTGCTGAATGGCCGCGGATGTATTCGGCATCGCCCGGATGATGGTGAGCTTTCTGCCGAAATATTGCTGAATCGTGTGAATCGTCAGCCCCGCGATGACAGAAATCACAAGCTGATCTTTCACGTATTCGCGAATGTTCTCAATGCTTTCTGCCGCATCTTTCGGTTTAAAGGCGAGAACAATAATGTCGGTATTGCTGAAAAACTCTTCTTTATCCCGGCACGGTTTCACTCCGTACGTTTTTTGGAGCTCTTCAAGCCGGCTGTCATTTGACCGGTTTGTCATATATATATGTCCGGGGGCTGTCATTCCGCTTTGCAGCAGTCCGTTCACTATTGCTTCCGCCATTGATCCGGCCCCGATAAAACCGATTTTCTTCATATAAATCCTCCTTCTTCTAAAACACAAAAAAACCTTCCCGTCAAAAAGGACGAAAAGGTTTCGCGGTACCACCTTACATTAGCACGAATCAGCCGTGCTCAGCTCAAATCCCGTAACGAGGGGATACGTTTAGGTTTTCCTAACCGCTCTGAGGGCAGGTTCTGTAAACAAGAGGGCCGCAATGTCTTTCAGCCGGGGACATTGCTCTCTGCTGCCGTTGTTTATATACTAGTTCCTCGTCGTCGCGTTCCGTGTTTTCTAGTTTGTTGTTCATTATGCTATGCGAAAGAGCGGGATGTCAATCTTTTTTTCCGATATGCGGCAATAATGACACAGTGAAAAGAAAACGCTAAAATATGATTATTCAGGAATGAAAAGAACGAAGGAGCGTAAACATGGCAGCGAGAAAGATCATTCCGATACGTGTGCCGACTCCGTTTGCAGTCGGCGACGTTATCGTTTATTTAATAAAAGATGAAGCCTTAACCCTTATTGACTGCGGCCCGAATACAAAGGAAGCGGCTGAATCGCTCTCATTTCAGCTTAAGGAACACGGCGTTTCTGCGGCGGATATAGAACAGGTGGTGCTCACTCATCATCACGCAGATCATTCAGGTCTGCTGCACCTTTTTTCCGAGGATACGGAAGTGATCGGGCATCCGCTGAATGACAGGTACATTACTCAGGATCAGTCGTATATCGCCCGGCAGGAGGACTTTTTTCTGTCGCTTATGACTGAAATGGGCGTTCCCCTGACGCCTGAAGACATACATAAAACAGTTAAGCTGTCATACTTATTTTCAGCAAACCGTCCGTTAACGAAAACAGTGGGAGAAGGCGGAAAAATCGACGGGCTTAACGGCTGGACGGTGCTCGAAATCCCGGGTCATGCCGCTTCTCACATTGCGCTCTACCATGAAAAAAGCGGTGAAATGTTCAGCGGCGATCTGCTTTTGTCCAACAGCTCCACCAATCCGATTCTGGAAGCTCCGGAAAAGGGGGGCGTGCGCGCGGCCCCGATGCTCGACTACTTGAACTCAATGAAGCGGCTGTATGACGTAAACCCGTCCTTTTTATATCCGGGACACGGCGATCTGCTGACAGACGTAAAGCCTGCTTTTGACAGGCGGCTTGAAAAACAGAGAAACCGGTCGGAATATGTGCTGCGCCTGTTGTCAGAGGAAACGCTGACGGCTTTCCAGGTATGCCGGCGGCTGTTTCCGGCTGTGTACGAAAATGAATTATTTTTAACGATGTCAGAAACGATCGGCCATCTTGACGTACTGGCTGCAAAAGGGAAGGCCGAATCCTTTCAGTCGGGAAGCACTCTGATGTTTAAAGCTGTGAAGGGGTGAAGGAAATGGGCAGATTAACGGATAAGCGGATTTGGATCACCGGAGCATCCGGCGGACTCGGAGAACGGCTTGCATATTCCTGCGCGGCAGAAGGGGCTCATGTTTTTTTATCCGCCAGGCGGGAGGACCGCTTGCAGGAAGTGAAAAAAACCATTACCGCGCGCGGCGGACAGTGTGATGTCATTCCGTTTGACGTCCGGCATGCAGAAGAGGCTGAAAACGTAAGGCGTTTGATCGGTCATGTTGACGTATTAATCAACAACGCCGGCTTCGGCATTTTTGAAACGGCCGCTGATTCATCTTTGGAGGATATGAAGGCAATGTTTGAAGTCAACGTCTTCGGATTAATCGCCTGTACGAAGGCCTGTCTTCCGGTGATGCTTCATGCGAAAAGCGGCCATATTATCAATATCGCCTCACAGGCCGGCAAATTGGCGACGCCGAAATCAAGCCTTTATTCCGCTACGAAACACGCCGTTTTAGGATATTCCAATGCGCTGCGGCTTGAGCTGGCCGGTACGGGTGTAGCTGTGACAACGGTTAATCCCGGTCCGATCAAAACAGACTTCTTTACAATTGCAGATAAAGAGGGCGGTTATGTGAAAAGCGTCGGCAGATGGATGCTTGATGCCGACCGTGTGGCAGAGCGTATTACATCCGTGATTCTGACGGATAAACGGGAAATGAATCTTCCGCGATGGATGAGCCTCGGGACGAAGCTGTATCAGCTTTTCCCTTCGTTTACAGAAAAACTGGCCGGCCGCGCATTAAAGAAAAAGTAACAAGGGGGAGAAAGGAATGTCCGACCGGGATATACACAAGGCATTGATGACAGAGCCTTTAGTCAGGCAAATGGCGGAGGCGCGTGAAGTATTTTGGATCAACCCGCATAAAACCGATGATCCGGTAAAGAATGGCGCTGAATGGAAAGAGGAGATTGCCGAAGCGGAAGAAAGGCTGCGCCGGTTTGCGCCTTATATCGCATCGGCTTTTCCGGAGACGGAAGCGGCGGGAGGCCTCATTGAGTCTCCGCTTGTCTTCATCAATGAAATGAAAAAGCGTCTGGAACAAAGCGCCGCTCAGGCTTTCCCCGGGCGTCTGCTTTTGAAATGCGACGACGAACTTCCGATTTCCGGTTCCATTAAAGCGCGCGGCGGGATTTACGAAGTGCTGAAGCATGCCGAAGACCTCGCGGTAAAAGCGGGAATGCTCTCAACAGACGATGATTACAGCATATTGACTGAAGAACGGTTTACCGCTTTTTTCTCAAAATACTCTATAGCCGTCGGTTCTACGGGCAATTTAGGTCTGAGTATCGGCATAATCGGCGCGAAGCTCGGCTTTTGTGTGACCGTTCATATGTCCAGTGACGCAAAACAGTGGAAAAAGGAGCTGCTCCGGGAAAAGGGGGTTCGCGTCATCGAATATGAAGCAGACTACAGTCTGGCTGTCAAAGAGGGGCGCATGCAGGCGAAGCAGGACCCTTATTGTTATTTTATTGATGATGAGCATTCCCGGGATCTGTTTTTGGGGTATGCCATTGCGGGATGCCGTGTGAAAAAGCAGCTCGATCAAATGAACATAAAGCCTGGTGCAGATGAACCGCTTTTCGTTTATTTGCCGTGCGGGGTCGGAGGAGGCCCGGGCGGCGTCGCGCTTGCGCTAAAGCTGATCTATGGCGGGCATGTCCATATTTTTTTCGGTGAGCCGACGCATTCACCGTGTATGCTGTTAGGACTGTTTTCCGGCTTGCATGACGGAATCAGCGTGCAGGATATCGGCCTTGATAATCAAACAGCCGCCGACGGACTTGCGGTGGGAAGGCCGTCCGGACTGGCCGGCCCTCTGATGGAGCCTATACTCAGCGGCTGTTATACCGCTGATGACGGCACGCTTTTTTCGCTGCTTTATCAATTAAGAGCGGCCGAGAATAAGAGCCTTGAACCCTCTGCACTTGCCGGTATGGCCGGAGCCGTCAAGTTCGTTCAGACCGAAGCCGGTAACCGTTATATAAAAGAGCGGGGGCTTGAGATGGAAAATGCCGTGCACCTTGTGTGGAGCACCGGCGGAAGCATGGTTCCCAAGGAGGAAATGGAAGAGTACAGCCGGATCGGTTCCTCATTTGTGAAAAAAATGGGCAGACAGTGAGGCGGTTTTCCGTTACAATCTTTGTAAGCGTTTGTTTTTTAATCGGAAAGCCATACAGAGAGATTGGTGTGAATTGTGAAAAGTAAAGAATTGAACTTACATACATTGTATACGCAGCACAGCCGCGAGTCGTGGGCCGGATTCGGCGGCCATCTTTCCATTGCCGTTTCAGAGGAAGAAGCCAAGGCCATAGAGGGGCTGAATGACTACCTGTCGGTGGAAGAAGTAGAAACGATTTACATTCCGCTTGTGCGCCTGCTCCATCTTCATGTCACGTCTGCCGCAAGACGGAATCAGCATGTCAACGTGTTTCTGAAACATCCGCATTCAGCGAAAATCCCGTTTATCATCGGAATCGCGGGCAGCGTCGCCGTCGGCAAAAGCACGACGGCGAGAATTTTGCAAAAGCTTCTTTCCCGTCTGCCGGACAGGCCGAAGGTGAGCCTGGTGACAACCGACGGTTTCTTGTATCCGACGGCGGAATTAAAAAGGAAAAACCTTCTGTCCAGAAAGGGATTTCCGGAAAGTTACGATGTGAAAGCGCTGCTTGAGTTTCTGAACGATATAAAGTCAGGGAAAGAGAGAGTGGAGGCGCCCGTATACTCCCATCTTACCTATGACAGGGAAGAGGGCGCCGTCGAAGTGGTTGAAGGTGCGGATATCGTTATTATCGAAGGAATCAACGTCCTGCAGTCGCCGACCTTAGAGGACGACAGGGAAGATCCGCGGATTTTTGTATCGGATTTCTTTGATTTTTCGATTTATGTGGATGCCGAAGAAAGCCGGATTTTCACGTGGTATTTGGAGCGTTTCCGTCTTTTGAGGGAAACCGCTTTTCAGGATCCGGCCTCTTATTTTCATAAATTTAAGGATTTATCTGATGCAGAAGCGGATACCATGGCCGCCTCCATTTGGGAGAGCGTCAACCGTCCGAATCTGTATGAAAATATTCTGCCGACAAAATTCAGGTCGGATTTGATTTTGAGAAAAGGTGACGGCCATAAAGTTGAAGAGGTGTTGGTAAGGCGTGTGTGATGTAAGGAGGAAGCGAATATTATGATGCATCATATTGAATTGTATGTATCTGACTTGAAAGCCTCCACCCGGTTTTGGGGATGGTTTTTAGGTGAGCTCGGTTATAGGGAATTTCAAAATTGGGACTCCGGCATCAG
Organism: Bacillus sp. EKM420B; assembly: GCF_011065565.1. Taxonomy (NCBI): domain Bacteria; kingdom Bacillati; phylum Bacillota; class Bacilli; order Caryophanales; family Bacillaceae; genus Bacillus; species Bacillus sp. EKM420B. Next base: position 35,561 of record NZ_JAAMNX010000004.1, read on the forward strand.
CTGGAAAAACGCAGGATTTTATGTTGTGCTTGTCCAGACAAAGGAGCGTTTTTTAACACCGGAGTACCACAGATGCCGGGTCGGACTGAACCATCTGGCTTTTCATGCTTCATCAAGAGAGCAGGTTGACGAGATGACAGAAAAGCTGCTTGCCAGAGGATGCCCCGTGCTTTACAGGGACCGCCATCCATATGCAGGCGGAAGCACGCATTACGCCGTATACACGGAGGACCCGGATCGGATAAAGGTGGAGCTGGTTGCGCCTGCCTCTGATTCTGAATGAACTATACCTTTTCGTTTTTTTCTTCGCGCAGCGCGTCGAGTTTCTTTTCGATTCTGTCCAATTGTATGCGGCGCTGCTTCAAGCTTCTGAATACGTATATCACGGCAAACAGGAAAAATGCGGCTGCAATAAATGAGATCAATTGAAAAATGACATCACCGATGTTCATCTTTTTTACCTCCGTGTGCGGCGGGCGCTTCTCTGAGCCCGCCATTTTTCATTTTAGTGTCTCTCTAGCCTTGTTTTTTTCTGAGTATGAACAGTTTCTGCATGTGGCTTATGACCACTTTTGCGGCCGCATATCCCGGAATGGCCAGCAGCATCCCGGCAATTCCTGAGAATTTGCCGGCGGCAAGCAGAAGAAAAATAATGGTCAGCGGGTGAATGTCCAGCTTCCGTCCCATAATTTGCGGGGAAATCAGCTGGCTTTCAAGCTGCTGGACAATGACGACGACCGTAATCACCAGCACCGCCTCGGTCGGTGAATCGAACAATCCGACAATGACTCCGGGAAATGTGCCGATCCAAGGCCCGATAAACGGAATCAGGTTTGTCACCATGGCGAACGCGCCCAGAACGAGCGGATAATCGAGCCCGATGATAAAATAGCCGATTGTGACGAGAACGCCGACACAGAAACTGACGAGCAGCTGTCCTTGTATGTATGAACTGAGAGCTTCATCCATGTCCCGAAGGATTTGTTTTCCTTCTTTTTGATGTTTTTCCGGAAGAAGCCGCAGCAGTCGCCGGGGGGCTTTATTTCCTTCTTTTAACATGTAATACAGCGCAAACGGAATAATGGCTGCGGTGATGGCGGCATTGGCAGCCGTACCGGCCAGGCTGCTGAGAGAATCAGCGATTGAACCGGAATAATTTGCGGCTTTGTCCGCTAATTTTTTTAAGGAATCTCCATGCTGAAGCCGGGAAAACCATTTGCTGTCCTGAAGATGCCCGATCCAATTTTCAGCTTTTGCGGAAAGTTCCGGAATATGATCTGTGAAGGCTGTAAACTGTTTTTGAACGGCAGGGCCCGCCGTATAAAGGAAGAGGACAAAAAGGCCGGCTGTTCCCGCATAAATCGCTAAAATCGCGATTCCTTCGGGCAGCTTTAATTTCGCATGCAGCACTCTGACAAGCGGGCGGCACAAATAGTAAAGGACGCCCGATAATACAATGGGCGGAAACAAGGTTTTAACCGTAATCACAACAGGCTGGAACAAAAAGTCTATTAATGTTCCGAGATAAATGATGAGAAATAACAGAAGAACGGCATAGCCGATCTTGAAATAAGGCCCGACAGGCATATCCTGCACCACGCAATCTTTAAGGGTTTACTCTCGGACGTTTCCCTTATCGCCCGGTGCATAAACGTCCGTGTCAGGAAAACTGCCCCTGATTGGTGACGTAATCGTAGATAATATCTTCTACATGGGCATGGAGATCCTCATCGGGTTCTTCATTCCTTCTTTCTTCTAAAGCTTTTTTTAAACTCTGTTTTTCATAGGGGCTCAGCGGATCTGTCGACACATTCCGTCCATACTGGCGGAGGGCTTGTCCCAGCATTTTTTCTATAAATTGATCCATCATATATTCTCCTATTCTTGTCATTCATCTTTATTCTACTAAATATCATGTGATCCTCCCACTCTTCTATCATATTTTCTGTCAGGACGATTTAGGCTTTTATTCCAGTTCAGCCGAGAGAATAAGATGAAACGGCAGCGTTAACGCATCTTCATCGTTTATGATTTTTAAACGTTTTTCGTCATGCCTCACTTGTTTTACCCATCCCCAAAAGCGGCGGGGGCCGTGTGCTGAAGCATAGGTGACCGAGATGGCTCTGTCTTCTTCAATCGACGCCGCAATGATGCGGTTCATGTCGTTCAGTTGCTCTGCGCTCAGTTCCGGAGGCCGGAATTCCCGTTCTTTTCGTTTTTTCGCAAGCAGCTGCTCCCGATGTTCGGGCAGCATCATCCGGCTTGATTCCCACATGACATTATACCCGGGTGTTAATTTGTTCGGATTCATGTATATCACCTCAATTATTTGTAATGCCCGCCGATTTTTTCAGCCCGGTGAAAGGCTTGGCCGGCCTCTGTCAGTGAAGCGGCATGGAGGAGCGACGCAGGGCCGTACCGCTCATGAATATCATCCAATACTTTGCCGAGACTGATCTTTTTTTCCTGAGCATCAAACAGGCTCAGCTGAACATAATCACAGGGCTCCAGCTGGGAAAGGGAGACGCCGGCGCTGCGGACGGGCTCACCGTTCCAATGCTCTTTGAAGAGCTTGACCGCCGCTTTAAAAATATCCATTCCGAAATTAGTCGGAGACACCAGCTTTCTCTGTCTGTGAAAACCTGAAGGGAATTCAAAATCAGCGCCTCTGATGCTGACCGAAACCGTATGGCCGATGTATTGTTTGAAACGGGCGCGGCGGGCCACTTCTTCGCTTAACTCCAGCAGCACGACTTTGATATCCTCAAAGCGGCTGTAGTCTCTCGGGAGGGTCATGTTATGGCCGATCGCTTTTTGCCGGCTGTGCGTGTTGACGGTGACCGGAGAGGGATCGATGCCGCGGGCTGTCCGCTGAAGCAATTCGCCGTTAATGCCCCAGCGTTTTTTCAGCAGTTCGGCGGGGTGCCCGGCAAGCCCGCCGATTGTGCTGATGCCCATCCGTCTTAAATGATGCTCCATCCGTTTTCCGATGCCGAATAATTTTCCGACCGGCAGCGGCCACAGATCCTCCCTGATATTTGACATATCCAATCTGTAGATGCCTGATGCGTTTTTTTTGGCAAAATGGTCGCAAGCCATTTTCGCGAGCGCCTTATTCGGTCCGATGCCGACACGGGCATAAATTCCGAATTCACGCATAATCGCTTGCTGAATGCTTTCGGCAATTGTAAAAGGATCACCGAACAGCCGCCTGCTTCCGGTCACGTCGAGAAACTGCTCATCGATGGAGTAGGGTTCTACAAGATCGGTATATCGTTCAAACAGTTCGGTAATCATGACGGATACATCAATATACCGCTGCATCCGGGGACGGACAATAACGGCGTCGGGACATTTGGCCTGCGCTTCCCACAGCCGTTCGGCATTTTTTACGCCGTATCGTTTGGCGAGCGGACAAGCCGCAAGCACGACGCCGCTGCGTCTTTCGGGATCTCCCGAGACAATCACGGGCCGGCTTTTGAGATGAGGCGCTTCCGCTTTTTCTACAGACGCATAAAACGATTGCATATCAACAAGAAGAATATAAGCCATAAAAAAACCTCCGGGAACGTTTGTTCTGTTTTTCATTGTACCCGAACAATGATCACGTTTATACTGGTAAATCATTCCCCGGCTGGAAGACGTGCTGATTCGTTTGCTTGAAAAGAAATCATTTACAATTGCAAACAACCCACATATAATTTTTTATATTCCAATGAGAAGAGCTGACATTCATTTTGCCGGGCGAAAAGGAGAGTCAATCGATAATGGATATTCGAACAATTACCTCTGAAGACTATGAAATGGTTACGTCTGTTTTGAATGAATGGTGGGGCGGCAGGCAGATGAAAGACAAACTGCCGCGCTTGTTTTTTGAACATTTTCAGGACACAAGCTTTATCACGTACGGGCCGGAGGGAATGACCGGTTTTTTAATCGGTTTTCAGTCACAATCAGACCCTGAGACAGCCTACATTCATTTTTCCGGTGTGCATCCGGATTTCAGAAAAATGCAAATTGGAAAACAGCTCTACGATCGATTTATGGAGACGGTGAAAAAAAGGGGCTGCACAAAAGTCAATTGCGTGACGGCACCGGTCAATAAAGTATCAATCGCTTATCATACAAAATTAGGCTTTGAAGTTGAAAAAGGAACCAAAACCGTAAACGGAATCCCTGTTTTTGCGAATTATGACGGTCCGGGAGAAGACCGGATTCTGTTTGTGAAATATATGTAGAGGGGGATGTATATGGGTTTTTTAGCTGACACGCCCAAACCGCCCTATTATGCGGTCATTTTTTCATCAATAAAGGGAAAATATGATGAGGAATATGAGCATACGGCAGAGCGCATGATGAATTTGGCAGGCGGACAGCCGGGCTTTTTAGGCGCGGAAAGCGTTCGGGAGGAAAACGGCTGCGGCATCACGGTTTCCTACTGGGACAGCCTGGAAGCGATTAAAAGGTGGAAAGACCATACTGACCACCGGGCGGCAAAACAAAAAGGAAAAAGCGCCTGGTATGAAGCGTACGCGGTCCGCATTACGAAGACGGAGTCACAGCGGATGTTTGCGTCAAAAGGGGCGGAAGATTGATTACATTTTTACGGCATACACAAGAACAGACGGCACGGGAAATTGCGGCGGTTCAACGCTGCTCTTATCAAAAAGAAGCCGAGCTGATCGGCTTTTTCGGCATTCCCGCCCTGCATGAAACACCAGATGATATACAGCGGTCACGGGAGACGTTTGCCGGTTTCAAGGAAAAAGATCGGCTTGCAGGCGTCATTTCGTATGAAAAAAAGGGATATGACCTTGTCATATGCAGGCTGACGGTGCACCCGTCCGGCTTTCGGAAAGGAATCGGACAGGCGCTTATTCAATTTGTGATAGATCAAAACCGGGACGCCCAAAAAATAGAGGCGGCTACCGCCAGTCAAAACGTTCCGGCAGTCTCTCTCTATTTAAAAACCGGGTTCATAGAAGCCGGACAGACAGAGACGCCGGAAGGGCTGACCCTCTCGTTTTTTCATCTTTATCCGAAGAGGAAAGCGGAAGTTGTTCCGTACAAGCCGGAATGGAAAGAGATGTTTGAAAGAGAGAAGGCGGACTTGATCCGAATCTTCGGCCCCGCTCTTCATTCTGTCAGCCATATCGGCAGCACCTCCATCCCGGGAATGGCCGCAAAACCCGTCATTGATATACTGGCGGAAGTTAAAGATATTTCGGACGCTGACCGATTCAGTCCGCAGCTGGAAGCACTCGGCTATGAGGCGAAAGGAGAAAACGGGATAGAGGGCCGGCGTTTCTTTCAAAAAGGCGGCAGCAAGCGCACACACCACATCCACATATACGAAACAGGCCATCCGGATGTGAAGCGCCATCTGCTGTTCCGGGATTACCTCACTGAAAAGCCTGAAAAAGCGGCTCAATACATGGAACTGAAACGGCGGCTCGCTAAGGCATACCCATACGATATGGAAAAGTATAGTGAAGGGAAAAATGACTGGATCAAGGCGGCTGAACAAGAGGCAAAGGACTGACTGGGAGAGCGGGCTTCTGTAAAGAAAGCAGAAACAATGCATACAGCGGCTCGGTATGCTACAATGGCGAAAATGAAAAACGGAGGATCATCTATGCAAATACATGTGACGGATGCGGCGAAACACACACTTCAGCAGGCGATGGACGCCAACCCGGGGAAAAAAGCGCAGCTCCGCTATGACGCAGAAGGCTGCGGGTGCGCGGTGAGCGGCGTGCCGACCATCTGGCTGGCGGACGAATTAACGGGACAATGCGAGGCCATTGAAACCAACGGACTTCCGCTTTACATCCAGACCTCACAAAAAGTGTTTTTTGACGAGGAAATGACAATCGATTACAATGAAAAGGCAAAAACGCTCGTCTTAAAAAGCCCGGCAGAGATGCTGAGCCCGAGAATGAGCATATTAGTAAAGCAGGGAGAAACGGAAAGTGAATCAAAAGCTGAAAGCCATTAAACAGACGGCACAGCATAAAACGTGGGTATCCTTTCTGAACAACAACCACCCGTACAGTCTGCTGCACTGGTCCATCGGAGGCGCTGAATCCGTTCAGAAGGATGTCTGGCTGCTTCAGGATGAGATGACCTTCAAAGCGCAGGAGTTTACGACAATCGACCTCGCCATTGACTGGATCGGAGAAAATATGGACGGGATTACCGACGTTTTATGACGGGAAAGCGAAAGAACCAGCATACGTTCTTTCGCTTTTTTACGTTTGCGTCATGGTATCTAAAAAGGTTTGAACGGCTTTGCGGTAGCTCTCCGGATTTTTGGTGTACGACATGGCATGCCCGCCCGATTCGGCCAGATAGAGCATCTTCGGGCCGCGTTTTCTGCGGTGCAGCAATTCGGAAGAAGCGGGAGGTATATAATCATCTTCCTTACTGTGAATAAACAGCACGGGCTGCCGGATTCGGCTGATAACCGATAGAGGCGATACATCACGGATACGGTATCCTTCTCTCATCCGCAAAAAGAAATCAGCCAAAGGCAGAAGCGGCCACGGAGGCAGCCGGAACTCCCGCTTCAGCCTGTAGGCGAGCTGATCGCGAAAGCTTGCGAACGGACAGTCCGCAATATAAAAATCAGCGCCGTTTTCATCCTGATGCCCGCCCGCGTATAATAAGGCCGTCACCGCTCCCATCGATTCCCCGTGGATGCCGATTTGACCGCCGTCTCCCGTTTTGTGTCTCACCCAATTCACGGCTTCTTCCAAATCATCTTTTTCAAAATAGCCGTAGCTCGTCGTTCTGCCGCCGCTTTTTCCGTGCCCGCGGTGGTCATATACGAGCACATTCCAGCCTAAATCTAAAAATAAATCCATGTATTTCAATGAATTGAACGAATTTACGGTAACGCCGTGACAAATAATCATGGTGTTTGCCGTATGATGCGGGGCGGCGTAAAAGCCTTTGATCTCATACCCGTGGCGTGACAGGATGACGGCCTCTTCTTTTTCCATGGCCTGAAAGGAATCAAATCTATCATGCCCGTCGGCCGTTTCTTTTTTCATGATATCTTCATCCGTCTTTTTCTTCATAAACATAATCAGATTCGTAAAAGCGAATCCGGCAGCCAAAAAGACTGCGCAAGCCGAACCGAACACCGCCAGCCATTTTTTCACACAGGCACCCTCCTTTCATATGAAAAATCCTTCCTCCGGCTTTTTGGGACCGTGAACGTTGCCGGCCTCCGGCGCTCCGTGGTACACTTGCTTCACCATATTCAGATACTGGGGGCGTAATGATGAAAAAGCAGCTGTCTAAAGAAAAACACAGCTTAAAAGACGATCTGGGGGAAGATCTGAAGGCCAGGCTTTTGCAAATGAAAAGTGAGCTGAAGGAAGAAGACGAGAAAAAACAGGCGCAGCAAAAAGCGGAACAAATCAGAAAACGAAAAGAAAAAGAAAAAAATAAAAGCTTTGAAGAGCTGCTGAATGAAAGCAGTCTCGATTGGCACAAATATAAATAAACCGGCATCTGACAAGGTGCCGGTTTTATTGTTTAAGAACGATGGGCTTCGTATACGTCCCGTTTTGTATGGTATTGCAGGGCTTTGATTTCCTGGCTGCTTAAACGCCGGGCCTCTGCAGCCGAACAGTTTTCTCTCAGCTGCTCAAGTGAGCTGGCTCCGGTGATGACAGAAGCAACGGCCGGCTGTGACAGTAAGTATTGAAGGGAAAGCTCCGTCATGCTCAAGTCAGGTGCGGCAGCGCTGATCGCTTTTTTGGTTTCTTCCAGTTCCGCAAAAGAATATGTTAAATAGCCGTTCTCTTTTACGCTTGCGGCTGCTTGATCAAGCGGTTTTTCCGTAAGAAGCCCTTTAGCGACAGGCCCTCTGGCGACGACGCTGATTCTGTTCTCCTCTAAAAGGGGAAGCCACTCCTCGGGACGCCGGTCCAGCAGGCTGTATTGCATCATAACGCTTGAGATATTTGATTTTTTTACATATTCTTTAATGACATTCGGACGAATCGAGGAAATGCCGTAATACCGGATGACGCCTTCCTGTTTTAAGTCCTCAAACGCTTCGATCGTTTCGTCAATATGATCTTCCATCGTGCCGCCATGCAGCTGATAAAGGTCGATATAGTCCGTTTTCAGCCGGCGCAGGCTGTTTTTGACCGCTTCTTTTATGTATCCTTTGGAAGCGTCCCAATGCCAGCCGTCTTTATCATCATTCCAGCGGTTTCCGGCTTTCGTGGCTAAAATGATGTCGTGCCTGCGGTTTTTGACGGCCTCCCCGACAATTTCCTCATTTCTGCCGAAATCATAAAGATCAGCGGTATCTAAATAATTGATTCCAAGCTCGATCGCTTCATCCAAAATAGACAGCGCTTCAGCTTTATCCGTGCCCAGCGACATACAGCCGAGCCCGATTTCGCTTATTTCTAAATCAGAATGTCCCAGTGTGCGTTTTCTCATCGTTTCGCTCCTTTTTATAGTCTTTTATTGACCGTAATATAAAGGCGCGAAGTTTTCAACTGTTAAGGCCCGGTGATCCAATCTCCGACATAGCGGAATGTCCGTCCGTATTCTTTCAGTTTAGCCCGCACTTCCCACGCCTTTCCGACCAATACGATACTTTTATCCTTCCGATACACCTTCAATCGAAAAGCACCTCCCTCTCATGCATGTATGATAAAATATATGAGGCATAATAGAGAGACAGAACGGGAGATGACATGATGAAACATTTAGAAGAAAAAACACTTGCGAAAAAAAAGCTGTATGACGGGAAAGTCATAGATCTTTACTTAGAGGATGTAGAGCTCCCGAACGGAAAAACAAGCAAGCGGGAAATCGTCAAACATCCGGGAGCGGTGGCCGTACTTGCGGTGACCGAGGAAGGAAAAATCATTTTGGTGAACCAGTTCAGAAAGCCGCTGGAACGGACAATCGTTGAAATTCCGGCCGGGAAGCTTGAAAAGGGGGAAGAGCCGGAACATACGGCGTTAAGAGAGCTCGAGGAAGAAACGGGATATACGGCGGAAACCTTGACGAAAATCACCGCTTTTTATACATCACCCGGGTTTGCTGATGAAATCGTGCATCTCTTTCTTGCGGAAGGGCTTTCGCCGCTGGAAGAAAAGCGCGAACTGGATGAGGATGAATTTGTCGAAGTCATGCAGGTCACGCTTGAAGAGGCCGTGAAGCTGATTGAATCCCGCAGGGTGTATGACGCAAAAACGGCGTACGCGATTCAGTATCTCCAGCTGAAAGAAGCGCTGAAGGAAAAATGATGAAAACCATCTATGCCGATCTGCATATTCATATCGGCCGCACCTATACGGGAAAACCGGTCAAAATCACCGGGGCCAAAACGTTGACGCTGCATCGGATTTTAGAAGAGGCCAGTGAGGGGAAGGGAATTGAACTATTGGGCATCATCGACTGCCATTCCCCGGAAGTCATAGAAGAAATCGAGCGCGGAATTGATGAAGGCAGATACCGTGAGCTGAAAGAAGGCGGCATCCGGTATCGGAATACGACGCTTCTGTTGGGCAGTGAGCTTGAAATCTATGATCACACATGCCGCGGGCCGATTCACGTTCTCGTCTTTATGCCGTCTCTTGCCGAAATGAAGATGTTTTCTGAGTGGCTCGCAAAAAGGCTTAAAAATATCCATCTCAGCTCCCAGCGTATTTATGAAACCGGTTTGAATCTTCAAAGGAAAACAAAGCAATTGGGCGGGCTGTTTATTCCCGCCCATATGTTCACTCCGCATAAAAGCCTGTACGGAAAAGGGGTCATATCTTCTTTGACAGAAGTTTTCGACCCGGCGCTCATTGACGCGGCGGAACTCGGGTTAAGCTGTGACACCGATATGGCTTCGCGGGTAACAGAACTTGATCCGTATACATTTTTAACAAATTCTGATGCGCATTCCTTAGGAAAAATCGGCAGAGAATATAATGAAATGCTTCTTAAAGAAGCGAATTTCACGGAATTTTCGCTGGCTTTAAAAGGGAAGGACGGAAGAAAAATCACGGCGAATTACGGGCTCAACCCGAAGCTCGGGAAGTATTACCGGACGGCTTGCGACCGCTGCGGCGGCCCGGTTGAAAAAGGAGCTTCCGCCTGTCCGGAGTGCGGGGGGAAAACAATGACAAAAGGGGTCAGTGAACGGCTGGAGGAACTGAGCGGACCGAAAAAAAGCCGCGTGCCGCGGCCGTCGTATATTCATCAAATCCCGCTGCAGTTCATTCCGGGGGTCGGGCCGAAAACGTTAGACAAACTGAAGCGGGCTTTTGGGACGGAGATGGCGATTCTTCATCAGGCGCAAGAAGAGGAATTGGCGCGTGTCGTCCAGCCTAAAATAGCGGCTGTCATTCATAAAGCGCGCACCGGGCAGCTCGTCCTTGAGGCCGGGGGCGGAGGGACGTACGGCAGAATCAAGCCGTAAAAGCCGGATTTTAGCGGAGCTCCTCCTGCACCTTCTTTTTCGTGCGGACAAACGCAATCAATTCGATGATTTCATCCTGATTCAGCGGCTGTCCGTCAACGGTCAGTGTGCCGCGGCCTTGTGCGGCGTTTGTTAATTCGATGGTCTGGGTAAACGGCTCCGCCTTTTTTTCGGTGCGCCCCAGTAAATCGTCGCACGTCGTGTCAAACAGATCGGCAAGCGTGCCCAGCGCCTCGAATGACGGACGCCGGTATCCTGATTCATACCCGGCGTACGTGCTTTTGGCGATGCCGAGACGGTCAGCCGTATATTGAAGAGACCAATTTTTCTTTTTTCTCAGTTCAGTTAAACGATCTAAATTCATATTCAAAACCGCTCCTTTTCACTTGAGCAAATTATATCATATCGATATGCAAAAGTGTACGCGAATTGAATAATAATCACTTGATTAATTTCAATCGTCTGTCTATAATTTGATTAAAAGTATGCGAAAAGCGAATGCTTAACACATCTTGAGAAATGGATGAAGAGGTGCAGGGTATGAAAAAATTATTGCTGTTAACAACCGGAGGAACAATCGCCTCAGTCGAAGGAGAAAACGGGCTTGCACCCGGGGTGAAAGCAGACGAATTGTTAACCTACGTATCAAAACTTGATAACGATTACACGATGGAAACCCATTCGTTAATGAACATCGACAGCACAAATATGCAGCCTGAATACTGGGCCGAAATCGCAAATGCTGTCAAAGAAAAATATGACGCATATGACGGGTTCGTCATTACGCACGGGACAGACACAATGGCTTATACATCAGCGGCACTGTCTTATATGCTTCAGCATGCTGATAAACCGATCGTCATTACGGGTTCGCAAATCCCGATTACATTTCAAAAAACCGATGCCAAAAAAAATATCACGGACGCGATCCGCTTTGCATGTGAAGGGGTGGGCGGCGTATACGTCGTATTTGACGGCAGAGTCATTCAAGGCACACGCGCCATTAAATTAAGAACGAAAAGCTATGATGCATTTGAGAGCATTAACTATCCGTATATCGCGTTTATTACCGAAAACGGAATTGAATACAACAAACAAGTGCACATGCCAAAAGACGATGCCTTTACGGTCAATACCTCACTTTGCACGGACGTGTGCCTGCTCAAGCTCCACCCGGGGCTGAAACCGGAAATGTTTGACGCATTAAAGGGCATGTACAAAGGAATCGTCATTGAAAGCTACGGCAGCGGCGGCGTGCCGTTTGAAGGAAGAGACATTCTCGCCAAAGTCAATGAAATGATTGAAAGCGGCATTGTCGTCGTCATTACGACACAATGTCTTGAAGAAGGAGAGGACATGAGCGTCTATGAAGTCGGCCGAAGAGTCAATCAAGATCTCATTATCCGCTCCAGAAATATGAACACGGAAGCCATCGTGCCGAAATTAATGTGGGCGCTCGGCCAGTCTCACAACTTGGCTGAAGTCAAAAACATTATGGAGACACCGATCGCAGACGACGTTGTACTGTAAAAACATGACTACCACAAAGAGAAAGTAGGGTTTTAGCATGACAAACGCGCAAAAAGAATATCGTCAGGAAAAAGATTTCCTCGGAGAAAAACAAATTGAAGCTGATGTGTATTACGGAATACAAACGCTGCGCGCGAAAGAAAACTTTCCGATTACCGGATACCGCATCCACGAAGAAATGATTAATGCGCTCGCCATCGTCAAAAAAGCGGCGGCGCTTGCCAATATGGATGTAAAACGGCTGTATGAAGGAATCGGAAATGCGATTGTCCAGGCCGCAGACGAGATCCTTGAGGGGAAATGGCATGACCAATTCATCGTCGATCCGATCCAAGGGGGAGCCGGAACGTCCATGAACATGAATGCCAACGAAGTAATCGGCAACAGAGCGCTTGAAATCATGGGCCATAAAAAAGGTGAATACATTCACCTCAGCCCGAACACACACGTCAACATGTCACAATCGACGAACGACGTGTTCCCGACGGCAATCCATATTTCCACCTTAAAACTTTTGGATAAGCTCCTTGATACGATGGCGCATATGCTCAGTGTCTTTAAAGATAAAGCGAAACAATTTGATTCTGTCATTAAAATGGGGCGCACACACCTTCAGGACGCTGTGCCGATCCGTCTCGGACAGGAATTTGAAGCATACAGCCGCGTGCTTGAGCGTGACATAAAGCGAATTAAACAATCCCGCCAGCATCTGTATGAAGTAAACATGGGGGCAACGGCCGTAGGTACGGGACTTAACGCCGATCCGCGCTACATAGAACAGGTTGTGAAGCACCTGGCTGACATCAGCGGACTGCCGCTTGTCGGCGCCGGCCATTTGGTTGACGCCACACAAAACACTGATGCGTATACGGAAGTTTCAGCCGCGTTGAAAGTATGCATGATGAACATGTCGAAAATCGCCAACGATCTGCGCTTAATGGCTTCAGGTCCGCGCGCGGGACTTGCGGAAATTTCACTGCCCGCCCGTCAGCCGGGATCATCCATTATGCCTGGGAAAGTCAACCCTGTAATGGCAGAGCTGATCAACCAAATCGCCTTCCAGGTCATCGGGAATGACAATACGATCTGCCTCGCTTCAGAAGCGGGCCAGCTGGAGCTTAACGTAATGGAGCCGGTACTCGTATTTAACCTGCTTCAATCCATCAGCATCATGAATAACGGGTTCCGTTCATTTACCGATCATTGTCTGGCGGGAATTGAAGCCAACGAAAAACGCCTGAAGCAATACGTGGAAAAGAGCGTCGGCGTCATTACAGCGGTCAATCCGCACCTCGGGTATGAAGCGGCTGCGCGAATTGCCCGTGAAGCCATCATGACGGGGCAATCTGTAAGAGATCTTTGCCTTCAAAATGATGTACTGACAGAAGAAGAATTGGATATCATTTTGAATCCGTATGAAATGACAAAACCGGGGATTGCCGGAAAAGATCTATTAGAAAAATAAATTTTAAAGTAACAACAACCGCCTTTTCACGTTTTTCAGTGAATAGGCGGTTGCCATACAAAGGGATGAGGCAGTATAGTATAATTTGTTATATCATTTGATGAAAGCGTTTTAGCTTTTTTCTTCTAGGGGGATTTTCTTGTGAAAGAGGTCAGATTGCCAAATTTATTGGAAATTATTATCTTATTATTCGGGTTTTTAGCACTTGTCTTATCGTTCACAGTGTTTTTAGACCTGCCGATCCAGCTAGCTCTATTAATATCCTGGTTTTTCGCTATTATTCTCGGAGTCAGACTGGGATATTCGTATAAAGACTTGCAGTCCGCCATTGTCACCGGGATATCAAACGGTCTTGAAGCGGTGTTGATTCTCGTTTCGGTCGGTGCGCTCATCGGGACATGGATTGCCGGCGGCGTTGTGCCGACGTTAATTTATTATGGTTTAGAGTTTATTAATCCTCATATTTTCCTTCTGGCTACACTGGTTATCTGTTCCGTTATGTCCGTTGCGACCGGAACGTCGTGGGGAACCGTGGGAACCGCGGGAATCGCCATGATTGCCATCGGAGAGGGAATGGGTATACCGCTTCCGATCGTAGCGGGAGCCGTTTTGTCCGGCGCTTACTTCGGAGACAAGCTTTCACCGCTGTCTGACAGTACGGTGCTTGCCTCCACGCTTTCTAAGGTGGATGTGCTGTCGCACGTCAGAGCGATGATGTATCTGTCAATTCCGTCCTATATTATTACGGCCATTCTATTTACCGTAACGGGATTTATATACGGCGGAAAAAATATTGATCTCGACAAAGTGGAATTTTTAAAATCTTCATTGCAGAAAACGTTTGACATTCATATATGGATGCTCATTCCGGCTGTTGTCGTCGTTGTCCTTCTGATTTTGAAAAAGCCGTCTATGCCCGTTATCGTCATCGGTGCTTTGCTTGGCGCAATCTGGGCTTCCGTCTTTCAGGGAATGAATTTTGCCGATGCCATTGCGACTGCTTATAATGGTTTTTCTATTAAAACGGACGTCGAATTTTTAAACGGCCTGTTAAACCGCGGAGGCATTACCGGTATGCTGGATACGTTAGTCGTTATTCTGTTCGGTCTCGGTTTTGGAGGAATTCTTGAGAAGCTCGGCGTATTAAAAGTGATTGTCTCAACTTTTGAGAAAAAGCTGACCACACCGGGAAATGTGACGCTTTCGACATTGATCGTCGCCCTTTTAGGAAACATTTTCGGCTGTGCGATGTACGTGTCATTGATCCTGACGCCGAAAATCATGGAGAACAGTTATGATAAACTGAAACTTGACAGAAGAGTTTTATCCCGGAACGCAGAGGTGGGCGGAACGCTTACTTCAGGGATGGTGCCGTGGTCTGATAACGGCATCTATATGGCCGGCATTCTCGGCGTATCCACATTTTCATATCTGCCGTTCATGTGGCTCAGTTTTGTATCTATCGGACTGGCAATATTGTACGGATACACGGGGAAATTCATTTGGTACACGAAAGAAAAATCCTTGCAATCTCAAAAATTGGGTTAGGAGGTTCATTTCATGATTACAAAGCATATGATTCGGACGTTAATGATTGAAACGCCGACTGTTCCCGGAAATCTCGGAAAAGTGGCAACCGCCATCGGAGTGATGGGCGGAGATATCGGGGAAGTTGAAACCGTTAAAGTCGGCCCGAACTACACAATGCGCAACATCACGGTGCAGGCCGAAAATGAAGAGCAGCTGCAGGAAATCATTCAAGCCATTGAAGCTCTCGGTGAAGGCATCCGGCTTCATACAGTCTCAGATGAAGTGCTCTCTGCTCATGAAGGCGGCAAAATTCAAATGAAAAGCAAAATGCCGATCCGGACATTGGCTGAGCTTGGCCGTGTTTATACGCCGGGCGTCGCCGATGTGTGCCGACTGATTGAAAACGAGCCTGAAAAAGCGTCCATCTATACGACAATCAGCAATTCTGTCGCCATTGTCACCGACGGCACGGCGATTCTAGGCCTCGGCAATATCGGTTCTGTTGCCGGAATGCCTGTAATGGAAGGGAAAGCCGCGCTTTTTGACCAGCTGGCGGGTATCAGCGGAATTCCGATTTTGCTTGATACCTCTGATCCGGAAGAAATTATTCGCACGGTAAAACACATTTCTCCGGGGTTCAGCGGAATACTGCTTGAAGATATCGGTTCGCCTCACTGCTTTGATATTGAAGACCGCCTGAAAGAAGAACTGGATATTCCGGTTATGCACGATGACCAGCACGGCACGGCGGTCGTCACGCTCGCCGCCGCCATTTCCGCTTGTAAAAGCGCCGGTCTTGATTTAAAAGAAGCGAAGGTCGGACAGATCGGTCTCGGCGCGGCAGGCGTCGCCATCTGCCGCATGTTTATGGCATACGGAGTCAAAGCGGTCTGCGGAACGGACAAGTCAGAAGACGCAATGAACCGCCTCGCTCAGTACGGAGGTCAGCCGCTTGGAAGCATCAAAGATTTAATGGACACGTGTGACATTGTGATCAGCACCACCGGAGTTCCGGGTCTCATTAAAAAAGAGGATGTCAGAAAAGGACATGTCATTCTGGCCTTATCTAATCCGAAGCCGGAGATTGAACCGGAAGAGGCATTACAAGCCGGAGCCGCTTATGCAGCCGACGGCCGTTCGGTCAATAATGTTCTCGGCTTCCCGGGTATTTTCCGCGGCGCGCTGAACGCCAAAAGCAAGAAAATCGACCATGAAATGCTTGTGGCGGCCGCAGAAGCCATCGCCTCTTGCACAAAACACGGCGATCTCGTGCCTCAGCCTTTGGATGCGGACGTGCATCAGGCCGTATCAGCAGCCGTAGAACGGGCCGCGGCAGGAAGATAAACAACTCTTACAGTACCGGACATGTGCCGGTGCTGTTTTTTTATCATGAATAGGAAGCGGAATTCTTAGGCAGGCTAACAGATAGCAAAAGACGGAATAAAGAGGTGTCAATGTGGATTATTTTCCGCTGATCCATACAAATATTTGGGATGCTGTGATCGGCGTGCCGGTCGTCTTATGCGTTACACAGCTGATCAAAGTGTTCTGCCGGGTTCCGGGCATATTCGTTCCCACGATTGCCCTTGCTGCCGGAAATGTTGTGTCTATCGTTTTCGGTCACCATGAACACGTGTATGCGGGGATTTTTATGGGATTTTTTTACGGATACGCCGCCATGGGGAGCTATTCATCTGCCAAAACGTCTCTGCGCGCTTACCGGTCGAAACATGAGCCGTATTCATGAACACATCTGGATTTTTTTGTTATGATAAAAAAAAGGCAAAAAGGAGCGATTGGCACATGGCGAAGAGCAAAACGAAAAAAATGCGGGAGCATCTCAGAAGAAACGGGATGCGTGACGCAGTCTTGTCAAGGGGGACGGCGCCGTCTTTCAGCACCCATGAAAGAGTGACGAAAACCAAAAAAGACAGGCTTGAAAGAATAAAGCATAAAAAAAGGAACCCCTATGATCACCGGAGTGATGACGGGGGTTCTTTTTTTATGCCCGAATCTCGCGCCTTTCTATGATTTCTCTGTCATGTTTTCTCTTTTCTTTCATACAATCTACTAAATCAAGTCAATAGATTAGCGGGAGGAAAGCGGTATGAGAAAACAATCGTACAAAGAACTGTTTTTTCGCCATGTAAAGGATCATCTGTCACTTTATATATTTGTGTTCGTCTTGTTTTTGATGGGGGTCATTTTCGGGGCGATCATCGTCAACAGCATGACCATCACGCAGAAAGAAGATTTGTATTACTATTTAAGCAAGTTTTTCGGACAGCTGTCTGACGGAAAACATGCCGGAGCTTCAGAAATGTTTTGGCAGGCCGTCTTTCATGATGTAAAATATTTGGGGCTGATGTGGATTCTCGGTATTTCCGTAATCGGACTTCCGGTTATTTTCATTATGGTGTTTTTAAAAGGAATCGTCGTCGGCTTCACGGTCGGTTTTTTAGTGAATCAAATGGGGATGAACGGGTTTTTCCTGTCATTTATTTCGGTTCTGCCGCAAAACATCGTTCTCATTCCGGCATATCTTATCATGGGGACATGCTCCATCGCTTTTTCACTGAAACTGATCCGGCAGCTGTTTGTCAAACGCAGCCTTCATGACGCGCCGATCCAATGGTTCGGACGCTACGCCTTCGTATTGATTCTCATCGTTTTCTTCTCGGTCATCGCTTCACTGCTCGAAGCGTACGTGTCTCCGCTGTTTATGGAAAAGCTGTCATCACACATATTTTAGAATGATTATCACAAAATAATACTTTTATTTATCAGTTTATAATAATTATAGTTGGAACTCTGCGCGTATTTTGTTATAATGAGTCATGGAATGCGGCGTAGGAGGGAAAGACATGGAAAACCGTATTGATCGAATTAAAAAGCAGCTGCACTCGTCAAGCTACAAGCTTACGCCACAGCGGGAAGCAACGGTAAGAGTGCTGCTTGAAAACGAAGAAGACCATTTAAGCGCAGAAGATGTATACCTCCTCGTAAAAGAGAAATCTCCTGAAATTGGTCTCGCTACAGTATACCGTACATTAGAATTATTAACAGAATTAAAAGTCGTTGATAAAATTAACTTCGGGGACGGCGTATCCCGCTACGACCTTCGCAAAGAAGGCGCGGCTCACTTTCATCACCATTTGGTCTGCATGGAGTGCGGAGCCGTCGATGAAATTGAAGAAGATCTGCTTGAAGACGTTGAAGAAGTGATTGAACGTGATTGGAAATTTAAAATTAAAGATCATAGATTGACTTTTCACGGAATCTGCCACCGCTGCCGCGGGGATGAAACAGAGTAAAAGCCTATGAACCTTTTCTGCCAGGAAAGGGTTTTTTGCTGTTTTTATGTATAAAAGCCTTTGAAATTGGCATAAGGTGTACTAACAGCCGCCAAAAGAAAGGGTCGATCGAAAGATGGGCAGATTCCTGAAAACAGCCGCGGATACGATCAAAGTGTTTATTCTGTTCACAGGTTTTACCGCGCTGTTCTATTATGCTATGATATGGGTGAATTCAGAGTATGAAAACTATCATCGGTACGATAAACCGGAAGGCTCCGCCGTCAAAGTGGCCAAAACGGAACATGAGGAAAAAGACGGCTGGTTCGGCCGATTGATCTTTTTTTACCAAAACGGGGAGTAGATCAAGAGTGAAGGATCAAATTAAGGATTTCATCCATTATGTGAGGGTTGAAAGAGGGCTGTCCCAAAATACGATGATGTCCTATGAGCGTGATCTGAAAAGTTATTCTCTCTTCTTAACTGAAACCCTTCAGATCACTTCATGGAATGATGTGACCCGTCTTCATATTATTCAATATTTAAAGCATATAAAGGACTCCGGGAAATCCGGCAAGACGTCTGCCAGGCATTTGGCGTCGATCCGGTCTTTTCATCAATTTCTGTTAAGGGAAAAAGCCGCGGATAAAGATCCTTCGGTACATATTGAAACACAAAAAACAGAGCGGACGCTTCCGAAAGTATTGGCGCTTCACGAAGTTGAGCGGTTATTGGACACGCCTAAGCTTGACAGCCCGTTCGGTCTCAGGGATAAAGCCATGCTTGAACTGCTGTACGCAACCGGCATCCGGGTCAGCGAGATGATCGAGCTGAAATTATCCGACGTCCATTTGACGATGGGATTTGTCCGCTGCTTCGGAAAAGGGCGGAAAGAGCGGATTGTGCCGATTGGTGAAGCCGCTTCCCATGCGATAGAAGCATACATTGAAAAAGCCAGAGGGAAATTATTAAAGAAAAACGTAACCGAAGCGCTTTTTCTGAATCATCACGGCAGGCAGATCAGCCGTCAGGGATTCTGGAAAAACCTGAAAAAAATCGCCCTTGAAGCGGGGATTAAAAAAGAGCTGACACCGCACACGCTCCGGCACTCTTTTGCAACGCACCTGCTCGAAAACGGCGCGGATCTGCGCGCCGTGCAGGAGATGCTCGGACATGCCGATATTTCCACGACGCAAATTTATACGCATGTGACGAAAACAAGGCTGAAGGACGTGTACAAACAGTATCATCCGCGCGCTTAGGAGCCGCTGCCGGAGGGGCCGCGGCTTTTTTTGCCGGATTGGCGGAATACAGAGAAGGTTCTAATTATTTGAATCGGCATTGTCAACAAGAATGTAAACGGTTTATACTTGAGTTGTCTGACCTCTGTAAGCTACAATGGACAGATGGAAGAAAAGGAGGCTTTTATGATGTCTGAATACAAATATAACCGGGTATTTTTGATCGTAATGGATTCTGTCGGAATCGGTGAAGCGCCGGACGCCGCCGATTTTAATGATATAGGCGCAAATACGCTCGGACACATCGCAGAGCACATGAACGGCTTACATATGCCCCATATGGCGCAGCTCGGTCTCGGACTGATCGGAGACATTAAGGGCGTGGAAAAAACGGAGCACCCTCTTGCGTACTACGGAAAAATGCAGGAGGCGTCAAACGGGAAAGATACGATGACGGGGCACTGGGAGATTATGGGCCTCTACATTGAAAAACCGTTTAAAGTGTTCCCGGAAGGATTTCCGGATGAACTTCTTCAGGAACTTGAGCGGCGTTCAGGACGGAAAATCATCGGAAATAAGCCGGCTTCAGGCACGGCGATTCTGGACGAGCTCGGAAAAGAACATATGGAAACGGGTGCGCTGATCGTTTATACATCAGCAGATTCCGTGCTGCAGATTGCGGCTCACGAAGATGTCGTTCCGCTGGAAGAGCTGTACAGCATCTGTGAAACGGCCAGAGAACTGACGCTTGATCCGAAGTACATGGTCGGCCGGATTATCGCAAGACCGTTCGTCGGAGAACCGGGCAGCTTCAAACGCACGCCGAACCGTCATGATTATGCGCTCAAACCGTTCGGCCGCACGGTAATGAACGGAATGAAAGACAGCGGATTAGACGTCATTTCCATCGGCAAAATTTCTGATATTTATGACGGAGAAGGCATTACATCTTCCCGCCGCACGGTATCTAATATGGATGGCATGGACAAAGTGATTGAAACACTCGGTGAAGAGTTTACGGGTCTGAGCTTTGCCAACCTCGTTGATTTTGACGCGCTGTACGGACACCGCCGCGATCCGGAAGGGTACGGAAAAGCGCTCGAGGAATTCGACGCGAGGCTTCCGGAAGTGTTTGAAAAAATGAAAGAAGACGATCTGCTGATCATCACTGCGGATCACGGCAATGATCCTGTCCATCACGGCACGGATCACACGCGGGAGTATGTGCCGCTTCTTGTTTACAGCAAAAAGCACAAACACACTGAACAGCTGCCGCTTGCGGATACATTTGCCGATATCGGCGCAACCATTGCGGATAATTTCAAAACGGAAAAGCCGGAATACGGAAAAAGCTTTTTATCAAGATTACAGTAGGGGGACTTTTTTTGAAACAAAAGATCGAACGTGCTGCTGCATTTATTAAAGAACACGTGAAAGAAACACCAAAGATCGGTCTGATTTTAGGGTCAGGGCTCGGCGTATTGGCCGATGAAATTGAAGGAGCCGTCAAGCTTACATATGAAACGATCCCTGATTTTCCGGTCTCAACGGTAGAGGGCCATGCCGGCCAGCTTGTGATGGGAACGCTTGAAGGCGTGCAGGTCATCGCGATGCAGGGCCGCTTTCATTACTATGAAGGCTACTCAATGGATCAGGTCACATTCCCAGTCCGCGTGATGAAAGCGCTCGGCGTTGAATCTCTCGTCGTGACGAATGCAGCCGGCGGTATCAACACTGAATTCCGCGCCGGCGATCTGATGATTATTACAGACCATATCAACTTTACAGGCACCAACCCGTTAATCGGGCCGAACGAAGCTGAATTCGGAGCGAGATTCCCGGACATGTCAGAAGCCTATGACAAAGAGCTGTCAAGCTTGGCTGAAAAAACGGCCGATGAGCTGGGCATTCCTGTTCAAAAAGGTGTGTATACAGCTGTTACGGGGCCGTCTTACGAAACGCCTGCTGAGGTTCGGTTTTTAAGAACGATGGGGTCTGACGCTGTCGGCATGTCGACCGTGCCGGAAGTCATCGTCGCCAACCACGCGGGGATGCGCGTGCTCGGCATCTCATGCATTTCCAACGCGGCGGCAGGTATTCTTGACCAGCCGTTATCCCATGAAGAAGTAATGGAAATGACGGAAAAAGTAAAAGGCGGCTTTTTGAAGCTTGTAAAAGCTGTAGTCGCACGATCTCAAAAATAAGTCAGCATAAGTCAGCTGTTTCTTCGGAAGCAGCTGTTTTTTTGTGCCCTCAACACGAAACATTTTCCAGATGAGGCGTATAAAACCACCGGATTTGGAAAAAATAAAAAGGATTATGAAATGGAGGGCTTTGGAGATGAAACGTCTTATATCCACTTTGTTGATTGGCATTTTATTAACGGCATCAGCACCGTCCGCTTTTGCAAAGCCGGACGGAAAACATACATCGGAGCTCGCTCATGAAGCCAAAAGCGCCGTGCTGATTGAACGCGATACGGGAAGCATTCTTTATAACAAGAACAGCCGGGAGCGTCTGGCGCCGGCAAGCATGACAAAAATCATGACCATGCTTTTAATCATGGAAGCGCTTGACAAAGGGAAAATAAAGATGAGCGATAAAGTCAGGACGAGTGAACACGCCGCGTCTATGGGCGGATCACAGATTTTCCTTGAACCCGGAGAAGAAATGACGGTAAAAGAAATGCTCAAAGGAATTGCGATAGCTTCCGGAAATGACGCATCTGTCGCAATGGCGGAGTATATCGCCGGTTCAGAAGAGGATTTCGTCAGCCGGATGAACAAAAAAGCAAAAGAATTGGGATTGAAAGATACCTCCTTCAAAAACCCGACGGGACTGCCTGAAAAAGACCATTACAGCTCTGCTTATGACATGGCGAAAATGGCGAAGGAATTATTAAAGTACGATAAAATCACTCAATTTACGGGAACGTATGAGGATTATTTAAGAGAAAATACAGACAAAAAGTTCTGGCTCGTCAATACAAACCGGCTGATCAAATTTTATCCGGGTGTAGACGGCGTGAAGACGGGCTTTACAGGCGAAGCGAAGTATTGTTTAACCGCCACCGCTAAAAAAGGAAATATGAGGGTCATCGCTGTCGTTTTCGGAGCCAGCACCCCGAAAGAAAGAAACGCCCAAGTGACCAAAATGCTTGATTACGCCTTCAGCCAGTTCAAAACACACCCGCTGTACAAACGGGATCAAATCGTCGGAACGGTAAAGGTAAAAAAAGGAAAAAAGAAACTGATCAAGCTGACCACATCTGAGCCGATTTCTCTTCTGGCCAAAAAGGGAGAGAACATGGACAAAGTAAAAAAAGAAGTGAAAATCAACGGCAATGTAACGGCTCCGGTTAAAAAAGGAGAGGTGCTCGGCAGCCTCGTTCTGAAAAAAGACGGAAAGGTGCTCGTTGAAAGCCCGGTCACGGCAAAAGACGACATGGAAAAAGCGGGTTTTCTCACTTTTCTGAAGCGGACGATGGGAGATTGGACAAAATTTAAATAATCGTGGCGAACGGGCACTAGTTTTGTCATAGTGAAGGAATTGCTTTCCCGAAAATCGAAACACTCATTATCCGATCATATCAAGGAGGAATGAGCATGAGCCTTGGAATTGACTTTCATGTCAAAGAATCCGTGCTTTGTATTCGATTAACAGGTGAACTCGACCATCATACGGCAGAATCATTAAAACAAAGGGTTACTGAATCGCTGGAGGCTGACGGCATCCGTCACATTGTGCTGAACCTTGAAGATCTTACCTTCATGGACAGCTCCGGCCTCGGCGTGATTTTAGGGCGTTATAAACAAATTAAACAGCTCGGCGGAGAAATGGTCGTGTGCGCGATTTCGCCCGCGGTGAGACGCCTGTTTGACATGTCCGGCCTGTTTAAAATCATCAGGTTCGAACAATCGGAACAAAAAGCGCTTTTAACGTTGGGGGTGGCATCATGAAAAACGAGATGCATCTTGAATTTTCAGCCCTCAGTCAGAACGAATCGTTTGCGCGCGTAACAGTTGCTTCTTTTATCGCGCAGCTCGACCCGACGATGGATGAGCTGACGGAAATCAAGACCGTCGTATCAGAAGCGGTAACAAACGCAATCATCCACGGCTATGAAGAAAACTGCGACGGAAAGGTGTATATCTCCGTTACGCTGGAGGATCATGTCGTCTATCTGACCATACGTGATGAAGGCCTCGGGATCACGGATCTTGAGGAAGCGCGCCAGCCGCTCTTTACGACAAAACCCGAGCTTGAGCGCTCCGGAATGGGCTTTACCATTATGGAAAACTTTATGGATGATGTCACGATTGATTCCTCGCCGGAGATGGGAACGACGATACGCTTAACAAAACACCTATCAAAAAGCAAAGCGCTTTGTAATTAAGGAGATTTGTTATGGATGTGGAGGTTAAGAAAAACAGCAAAAACGCGCAGCTCAAGGATCATGAAGTCAAAGAATTAATCAAAAAGAGCCAAGAGGGCGACCAGCAGGCAAGAGACCTCCTCATAGAAAAAAACATGCGTCTTGTGTGGTCCGTCGTTCAAAGGTTTTTAAACAGAGGCTATGAGCCGGACGATCTGTTTCAGATCGGCTGTATCGGATTATTAAAATCCGTTGATAAATTCGATTTGTCCTATGATGTCCGTTTTTCAACTTATGCCGTGCCGATGATTATCGGAGAAATCCAGCGCTTCATCCGCGATGACGGAACCGTCAAAGTATCAAGATCTTTAAAAGAGCTCGGCAATAAAATACGCCGGGCGAAAGATGAACTGTCAAAAACATACGGAAGAGTGCCGACCGTTCAGGAAATTGCGGATCATTTAGAAATTGATGCGGAGGATGTGGTGCTTGCGCAGGAAGCGGTGCGGGCGCCTTCATCCATTCATGAGACCGTGTATGAAAATGACGGAGACCCGATCACCCTGCTTGATCAGATCGCCGATCATTCAGAAGAGAAGTGGTTTGACAAAATCGCCCTCAAGGAAGCGATCAGTGATTTGGAAGAACGGGAAAAACTCATTGTCTATCTGAGATATTATAAAGATCAGACACAGTCGGAAGTAGCCGAACGGCTCGGGATTTCCCAAGTCCAGGTATCGAGGCTGGAGAAAAAAATATTAAAGCAGATTAAAGTGCAGATGGATCATACGGAAAGCTGACCTTTTACGGGCCGGCTTTTTTTATTTGTGCATCGGTGGTAATTTATGGTCTTTTGCCGCTGATGAATGAGAACAAAAGTGAACCACATACTACATATATAACCACCCGAAAGATGGTGATGCAAGATGGAAAGACGAATATTTCTCAGACTTCGCCACCGCGTGAAGGCTCATACCGGAGATATCATCACAGTCGGCGACGCCGCGCAGATTGCGGGACAGCAAAAGCTGAAAAAAAAACTGTCGGCACTGCCGCTGTATAAGGTCACGAAAAAAGACAAAAATATCGTCGTGCTGGACATCATAAAAGTGCTGAAAACCATTCATACCGCTTTTCCCGCGCTTGATGTACAGACCGTCGGCGGCGCTGAAACGATAGTGGAAATCCATTACCAGAAAAAGCAGCTGTCAGCCGTTTTTTTCGTCGGTGTCTGGCTCCTGCTTTTTATCGGTTCATGTCTTGCCATTATGAATTTTCATGAAGATGTCAGTATGAGAGAAGTTCATATCGCCTTATATGAAATCATAACGGGCGAACGGAATGAATATCCGTATCTGCTTCAGGTTCCATACAGCATCGGCCTCGGTCTCGGTATGATCGTCTTTTTTAATCACATCTTCAAAAAACGCCTGAATGAAGAGCCAAGCCCGCTGGAAGTCGAGATGTTTAATTATCAGCTTGATCTCGATCATTATGTCGCAATGCACGAAAATGAAGAGACGATGAAAGATCTGCATGATCGTTAGCATTCTTTTCGTTATATTTGTCGGGCTTGGCGGAGGGCTGACCGTGGGCGCGGGCTTTGTGGCTTTTTTAACCGTTATGGGAATCGTCCCCCGCCTTATGCAGCTGACAAAAACAATGCGCTTTGTACAGGCCTACGAAGGAGCTGTTATTTCAGGAGCTGTGTTCGGCGGCTGGGAAACCTTAAATATGAATCATTTTTTTTTATCTGAATGGCTGGCCGTTCCGGTCGGGCTTTTGGCCGGCATGTTTATCGGCATGCTGGCCGCCGCGCTTACAGAAGTGCTGAATGTGCTTCCCATTCTTGCCAAACGGATCGGCTTCGGCAGCAAAATCATCATTTTGCTGATGGCCATTGTGTTCGGCAAAATAGCCGGCTCTTTATTTCATTGGCTGTATTTTATCCATCATTCATAAGGAGGAACCGACGTGACAAACTTAAAAGAAAATTACAAAACAAAAGTGAAAGACTATCAGCCGAAACCGCCATATGTTTGGAATTGCGTCAAAGCCTTTCTGATCGGCGGTTTGATCTGTCTGATCGGGCAGGCTCTTCAAGACTTTTACATCCACTTTTTTAATTTTAATGAAAAAACAGCGGGCAACCCGACGGCCGCCACTCTTATTTTAATTTCCGCTCTTTTGACCGGATTCGGCATTTATGACAGACTCGGGCAGTTTGCCGGAGCGGGTTCAGCCGTGCCGGTGACGGGTTTTGCAAACAGTATGACAAGCGCGGCTCTGGAACACAGAAGTGAAGGACTCGTGCTCGGAGTAGCGACAAACATGTTTAAATTGGCGGGAAACGTCATTGTATTCGGCGTCGTGGCAGCCTATATCGTAGGCCTGATACGGTTTGCTTGTGAAAAACTGTTTTCGTAGGAGGAGAAAAAATGAAATTAACCGGAAAGCAAACCTGGGTGTTTGAAAACCCGTTATTTGTAAATGCGGCGGGGACGGCAGCCGGACCGAAAGAAAAAGACGGCCCGCTCGGTTCGCTGTTTGATAAGACATACGATGAAATGCATTGCAATCAGAAAAACTGGGAAATGGCGGAACGTCAGTTAATGGAAGATGCCATCAACTCAGCTTTGCAAAAACAGAATTTGAAAAAGAGCGATATTGATTTGTTACTCGCGGGGGATCTTTTAAATCAAAATGTGACCGCCAACTACGTCGCCAGACATCTGAAAATCCCGTTCCTCTGTCTGTTCGGCGCCTGTTCGACATCAATGGAAACGATTGCCGTCGCATCCGCGCTCATTGACGGCGGTTTTGCGAACCGGGCGATCGCAGCCACGAGCAGCCATAACGCGACCGCAGAACGGCAATTTCGCAATCCGACGGAATATGGCGGGCAAAAACCGGATACCGCCACTTCAACGGTCACGGGGGGCGGGGCGGTCATCATCAGCCAAAACCCTTCTGATATCAAGATTACAAGCGCAACAGTGGGAAAAGTAAGCGACCTCGGGATTACGGACCCGTTCGATATGGGATCCGCCATGGCGCCCGCTGCCGCCGACACAATCAAACAGCACCTTCAGGACTTAAACCGCACGGCGGATGATTATGATCTGATTTTAACGGGAGACCTTTCAGGCGTCGGCTCGCCGATCGTGAAAGATTTGCTCAAAGAAGAAGGCTATCCCGCCGGAACGAAACACGATGACTGCGGTCTTCTCATCTATACGCCGGACCAGCAGGTGTTTGCGGGCGGAAGCGGCTGCGCCTGCTCCGCGCTTGTTACGTACACACATATTTTTAATCAATTAAAATCAGGGGCTCTGAACAGGGTGCTCGTTGTCGCGACAGGAGCGCTTTTAAGTCCGACAATGATCCAGCAGAAAGAAACCATTCCGACCATCGCGCACGGTGTGGTATTTGAGCGGGCGGGAGGTGCATCATAAATGGAATATCTGTTGGCTTTTGTTTGCGGGGGAATCATATGCATTATCGGTCAGCTGCTGCTTGACATTTTTAAACTGACACCCGCCCATGTGATGACAACTTTTGTCGTCATCGGCGCCTTGTTGGATGGGTTCGGAATATATGACAAATTTATCGAATTTGCAGGTGCGGGCGCGACGGTTCCCATTGTCAGCTTCGGTCACAGCTTATTGCACGGCGCCATGCATCAAGCTCACGAGCATGGATTTATCGGGATCGCCATGGGGATTTTTGAACTTACTTCCGCCGGTATATCTTCAGCGATTTTATTCGCATTTCTTGTAGCCATTATTTTTAAACCGAAAGGATAATGCCTGATGACGAAACGGAAGGTCATTCTTGTGACAGACGGGGACGTATACGCCGCCAAAACAATTGAATATGCCGCGGAAAAAGCAGGCGGGCGGTGTATTTCCCAATCAAAGGGCAATCCGTCAACCAGAAGCGGCCCCGAACTTGTTCAGCTGATTAAAGCCGCGCCGAATGACCCGGTGTTTGTCATGTTTGACGATTCAGGCCTGCAAGGGGAAGGGCCGGGCGAAACGGCGCTGAAATATGTCGCCTCACATCAGGACATTGAAGTGCTGGGGGTGATTGCGGTCGCTTCTAAGACCCATCAGGCTGAATGGACGAAAGTCGATGTCTCCATTGACCGTGATGGAGAAGTGACGGAGTATGGCGTCGATAAAACCGGAATGAGAGAAATGGACGAGCACAGAATGAACGGAGATACGGTGTATTGTCTAGATAAATTGGACGTTCCTCTCATTGTGGGCATCGGCGACATAGGAAAGATGGGGAGAAAAGATGACATATCCAAAGGCTCGCCGATTACGATGAAGGCGGTCGAATTCATTTTAGAAAGGAGCGAAAGCCATGCCGGAAAAACCGGAAAATATGATCAAGGTATACCGGGATCCTAGAAAAAATGAACAATTTTTTAAAGACCGCGTCGGTATGGGAACGAGCTATGATGTCGGCGTCCGCAAAGTTCGAGTATTAGACCGGGAAGTCCAGATTTACTTTGTCAACGGATTAACCGATACTTTGTTTATCATTCATTTAATGGAACAGCTCGTCGACGTTAATAATTATGACGAGAATGCGGATGAAGCGATTGACGTTGTTGAAAACAGGCTTGTCAATCAGCAGGTCCAAAAAGTCAAAACGCTCGACGAAGCAACAGATCAAGTGCTTTCCGGACTTGTGGCCGTTATCGTTGAAGACGCGGGCTTCGCCTTTATCGTTGACGTCAGAAGTTACCCCGGACGCACACCGGAAGAACCGGATACGGAAAAGGTCGTCCGCGGGGCAAGAGACGGTTTTATCGAAAATATCGTTATTAATACAGCATTGATCAGAAGACGAATCAGGGACGAAAGGCTCCGCGTCAAAATTACGAAAGTCGGCGAGCGCTCTAAGACCGATCTTGCCATTGTGTATATAGAAGACATCGCAGATCCGGACCTTGTCAGC
This sequence comes from Bacillus sp. EKM420B, assembly GCF_011065565.1. Lineage (NCBI taxonomy): Bacteria > Bacillati > Bacillota > Bacilli > Caryophanales > Bacillaceae > Bacillus > Bacillus sp. EKM420B. Next base: position 64,413 of record NZ_JAAMNX010000004.1, read on the forward strand.
ATCGTCGAAAACGAAGTGAATGCGATTGACATTGACGGATTGACGATGTCTGATAAAACAGTGGAAGAATTCATCGTCAAACAGGGCTACAACCCGTTTCCGATGGTCAGATACACGGAGCGGCCGGATGTGGCCGCCAATCATATTTTGGAAGGGCACGTCATCATCGTCGTTGATACGTCACCGAGCGTGATCATAACGCCGACAACGATTTTTCACCATGTTCAGCATGCGGAAGAATACAGGCAGGCGCCTTCAGTGGGAACATTTTTAAGATGGATCAGGTTCTTCGGTATTATCGCTTCAACGGTTCTGCTTCCGATCTGGTTCCTCTTTGTTCTTGAACCGTCTCTTCTGCCTGAAAGATTGGATTTTATCGGTTTAAATAAAAATACGCATATCCCGATCATTCTGCAAATCTTTTTGGCCGATTTGGGGATTGAGTTTCTCAGGATGGCCGCGATCCATACGCCGACCGCTTTATCCACCGCCATGGGTCTGATTGCGGCGGTGCTGATCGGTCAAATCGCCATAGCGGTGGGGCTGTTTTCAGCAGAAGTGATTCTGTACGTATCGATCGCCGCCATCGGATCATTTACCACACCGAGCTATGAGCTCAGCCTCGCCAATAAAATGATACGCCTCATCTTAATGGTGCTCGTGGCCATTTTCCAAGTGAAAGGCTTTGTGATAGGCTTTACATTGCTGCTGATCATAATGGCGAATATCCGCTCGTTTCATACGCCGTATTTATGGCCGTTTTTACCGTTTAACGGCAAGGCGCTGTGGCAGGTGCTCGTCCGGACGACAGTGCCGGGAGCGAAAGTCAGACCGAGCATTGTTCACCCGAAAGACCGTCAAAGACAGCCAAGCGGTTCATAATCGCATTGAAACCGACAGAAGATTATGATATTGTATGTCTTAACTTATACGTGACTTGTATAAGGACAGCTCAAAAGAAGCTGTCCTTTTCACCCATAGGCGGATCAGAAAGAGGGAATGAGCATTGTTCTTACATGGCACAAGCAGACAAAACAAACTAGGTCATTTGGAAATCGGAGGCGTGGACGCGCTGTATTTAGCGGAGCATTACGGCACGCCTCTTTATGTTTACGATGTAGCTTTAATACGTGAGCGCGCTAAAAGCTTTAAACAGGCATTCATTGACGCGGATTTAAAGGCGCAGGTCGCGTACGCGAGCAAGGCGTTTTCTTCCGTTGCGATGATACAGCTTGCTGAGCAGGAGGGGCTCTCATTGGACGTTGTATCCGGCGGAGAGCTGTTTACGGCGGTTGCGGCTGGTTTTCCGGCTGACAGGATTCATTTTCACGGCAACAACAAAAGCAAAGAAGAGTTGAAAATGGCGCTCGATCATCAAATCGGCTGCATCGTCGTTGATAATTTTTATGAAATATCCTTACTCGCGGAACTGTGCCGCAAATCAGGGCGCACAATGGATGTGCTTCTGCGGATCACTCCGGGGGTAGAGGCGCATACGCATGATTATATTACGACGGGGCAGGAAGATTCCAAATTCGGTTTTGATCTGCATAACGGGCAAATAGAAAAGGCGATTGAACAAGTATTGCAGTCAGACCATATCCGGCTTCTCGGCGTTCACTGCCACATCGGATCGCAAATTTTTGATACGGCGGGCTTTGTGCTGGCCGCAGAAAAAATCTTCGCAAAACTGAATGAATGGAGAGAATCATTCGGCTTTGTCTCTGAAGTGCTGAATTTAGGGGGCGGCTTCGGCATCCGCTACACGGAAGAGGATGAACCCCTTCATCCCGCCGTTTATGTGGAAAAAATTATCGAAGCGGTAAAAGAAAACGCAGCGCTGCACGCTTTTGACATTCCGGAGATCTGGATTGAACCGGGACGCTCGCTCGTCGGAGACGCCGGAACGACGCTTTATACCATCGGTTCGCAAAAAGAAGTGCCCGGCACCCGTAAATATGCAGCGGTTGACGGGGGCATGAGCGATAATATCCGTCCTGCGCTGTATCAGGCGAAATATGAAGCCGTATCGGCAAACAGAATCGGAGAACACCACGACAAAACGGTATCCATCGCGGGTAAGTGCTGTGAAAGCGGGGATATGCTCATTTGGGATATAGACCTTCCGGAAGTGAAAGAAGGCGATCTTCTCGCCGTTTTCTGCACGGGAGCGTACGGATACAGCATGGCTAACAACTACAACCGCATTCCGCGTCCCGCCGTCGTTTTTGTGGAAGACGGCGAAGCGCATCTTGTCATTAGAAGAGAAACTTATGAAGACATTGTAAAACTGGATCTGCCGTTTAAGACGGGGGTCAAACAATAAATAAAAAAGAGACCGGAACAATGGCGTCCGGTCTCTTTTTGCGTTCAGCTGTCAGAACTTGATCCGCTGTCTCCTGTAAATACAGACACGATCGCATTCCAAATCGAAGCGAAGAAATCAATAACTTTTTGAACAAAGCTTTTGCCTTCATCGGATTGAATGAACTTCGTGATTTTGTCTTTTGCCTTATCGAGCTGGCTGCCGACTTGGCCCCAATCAATCTTTGCATTTTTCATTTTATTAAACAATGAAACGAGCTGGTCTTTTTGAGCGTCAGTCAGTGTAATATTAAGGTTTGAAGCCGCATCATCGACCTTTTTCTCGATTCCTTCTTTTGTATCGGGCACACCGTTTTTCGCGAAATCATCTTTAATGTTTGCGATAAGCGCGGAGGCGTTTTTATCCCCGATTTTATCCCCGAGATTTGAAGTGGTGACAAGCTCTTGGTTGGCGACCTGTTTTACATCTTCTGAAATCGCTTTGTCTGATGAGACTTCATATGCCTTGATGATTCCCGTTAATGCTGCGGTGCCTGATACCTCAAACGGCGCCGTCACGTATACTTTCGCATCTTTCACTCCTGCTGTCATCAGGGCGTTTAAGTACATTTCATCCGTAATGGAATCGATATTATGGGTCTTAACGTCAAGCCCGGACCCTTTCTTTGCCACCGTGATGGATGACGAAGAGATGGCTCTTGTGCCGATTTGGGCATTCGATATATATTTTCCCAGATATTCATGTTCTTCTTTATTAGTGACCGTCACTTTTGTCGCGTTATCAGGGACATTTAATTCGTCAAGCACTTTCTGACGGTTTTCGTTTGACAGATCCGCCCCCAGTGTGACGATGACATCTCCGACTGCGGCATCGGCCAGGCTGATTTTCGGTATTGTGCACAATACAACGGCCGCCGCCAGCAATCCAATCCACATTTTTTTCAAAGCGGTTAACCTCCTTCTTTTCACAAATGCCGTTTTGAAGCGGTTTGTGAGGACCTGCGTGAAGCAGTTCCGATACATAGACGGCTGTGAAGCTGTTCTGGTTTCATTTTCTTTCTGCGGAAGCGGGGAGATTCGTTTTCCGGCTGAAGGTGTGGTATAATAGCCGCGAAAAGAAGAGCAGAGGCCTCTTCCTTCAAAAGAATATCAAAAAGAAAGCCGGCTTACAATTGAAATTCATATTGAAGAGGGCTTTGACAAAAAACAATACGGAAGTAGGAATGAGAATGAAAACTGGTTACATCGAAATGGAAAACGGCAGCAGAATCGAATTTGAACTTTATCCGAATGAAGCGCCTAATACAGTCGCTAACTTTGAAAATCTGGCGAATACAGGCTTTTATGACGGCGTTATTTTCCACCGCGTGATTCCGGGCTTTGTCAGCCAAGGCGGAGATCCGACTGGGACAGGCATGGGCGGAAGCGGAAAAACGATCAAATGTGAAACAGAAGGCAATCCGCATAAACACGAAGCCGGTTCTTTATCAATGGCGCATGCCGGTAAAGACACGGGTTCAAGCCAATTCTTCATCGTACATGAGCCGCAGCCGCATTTAAACGGCGTTCATACTGTATTCGGAAAAGTGACAAGCGGTTTAGAGCATGCGAAAAACATGTCTAACGGAGACAAAATGAAAGAAATCCGTGTAGAAGGATAATGACGGAAAACCCGCCTTTTTCAGGCGGGTTTTTTTATGTATATGAAAATTCTCATGTGTAAATCATGAAAAAATACATATATGAACATCGGTGATCATTCTGGTATAGTGAAAAAGACCGATTACAACAATGAAAAGAGGTAGAAACGTTGGTTCAATTGGCAACCGTTTTATTTGTCATTATCATTCTCGCACTTATGATTTGGTTCAGGGTGAAAAAGGGAAACAGGCCGATTAAAGGCGGCGGCTTCGGCATCATTCTCCCGCTTTTGATTATCGCCGTCATTTTCACATTCAGTATCAGCCAGCTCATGAATATCCCGGGAAAGCCGTTTCATTTTCCCGCTCTTTGGGAGCTCGCCATCGCCGGACTGTTAGGCGCGGTATTCGGTGTCATCATGCTGTCGCAAACCGCCTATGAAATCCGGGAAGACGGCTTTGTCTACTCCAAGCGGAATAAAAACTTTAAATATGTCATTATCGCGATTATTGCGATCCGTATCGCGCTCAGCCAATATTTCAAAAACATTGACGCGGCGGAATTCGCCGTTTTAACGATGGAGCTTGCTTTTGTGTATTTGTGCATTTGGCGGATCGGAAGTTTCGTGAAATACCGTAAAATCAGCAGATCCGGCTTATAAAATGAAAAAAATGGATGGGGTGCGGGGCTTATTTGCCCTCTGTGCAGGGATTCATGGTAAAATAAAAACGACCATGGCTAATGGGAGGAAATCACTTGAAATCAGAAAAAGAAAAAACTTCTAAAAAAAGCGCCGTACTTGATTGGGCGAAAGCCATTATCATCGCTGTCGTTCTGGCACTGCTCATCCGAAACTTTTTATTTGCCCCTTATCTCGTTGATGGAAGATCAATGGATCCGACGCTGCATGACCGCGAGAGAATCTTTGTCAATATGACGGTCAAATACATAAGCGACTTCAAACGCGGCCAGATCGTCGTGCTGAACGGAGAAAATGAGCACTATGTCAAACGGATTATCGGACTTCCCGGCGACACGGTGCAAATGAAAAACGATCAGCTGTATATCAACGGCAAAAAAGTGTCCGAACCGTATTTAGCGGCAAACAAGCACAAGGCGAAGCAAGACGGCTATGACCGGCTGACAGAAGACTTCGGCCCGGTGAAAGTGCCGGACGACAAATATTTCGTCATGGGTGATAACCGCAGAGAATCTATGGACAGCCGCAACGGCCTCGGTCTTTTTACGAAAAAACAAATAGCGGGCACATCAAAATTCGTCTTCTTCCCGTTTAACGAAATTCGAAAGACGAAATAAACCGTACAGGCAGTTTTCTTCATGAGAAAACTGCTTTTTTTATATAAATTTATCTCTCCACCCTCAAAAACAGAACATAAATTCGTATATCTATTTAATAGATAGAAAGTTTTACAGATACATGAAACATCTTCCCTTAATGAAACGTTATATGAATAACTCACGCAGGGAAGAACGGTTTTCTATTCATGAAAAAAGGAATATGACATAGTAATGAATAGATTGATACGGGCTGGAGGTAGAAAAATGGGAAGAATTAAAACAAAAGCAGCCATTTTACTTGTACTGCTGCTGTTATTAGCGGGCGGTTATATGGTCATAAACGATATTGAACTGAAAGACGTGCCGACTGCAATCGGACAAACCCTGTCCCAGGAAAAAGAAGAATATACAGTCAAAACATATAAAATTACGAAAATCGAAGGAACTGAGTATCACGGTACGGCAGCGAACGGCACAAAAATTATTTTTAACGGCGACAAGCTGAAGCAGGATCTCTCCGATGTGAAAAAAGGTGATAAGATTAAAGCGTACTTCAGCAAATCAAACCGGATTGACGGCTTATTGAAGGTCGTCAAAGTGAACGAATAAATAAAGACGCCTTTTATGGGAAAAGGGCGCTTTTTATTTTTCTGAATAATGAGGTGCAAATTCATTGCGCCTGCCGCAAAGGATGTTATAATAGCGGATAAGGACAAAAAAATATTGATTGTATCCTTCGGGGCTGGGTGAAAATCCCGACCGGCGGTAATAAGGCGCTTTGCGCTTTACAGCCCGTGACCCGTATGCATCTGTATACGGTGGATTCAGTGAAAAGCTGAAGCCGACAGTGAAAGTCTGGATGGGAGAAGGATGAGAGAAGCTATGCAAAAAATAAACTTGCTGTATAGTCTTATTTCCTATGGATTAAAACTGGCAAAGCCCCGAACTGTGTAAACATTCGGGGCTTTTTTGACGCCAAATTGCGTGGAAGAAGGGAGGGATAACGATGGATGAATATTATATGAATACGGCAATAGAACTTGCCAGACGCGGTGAAGGACAGACACAGTCCAATCCTCTTGTAGGCGCTGTCGTCGTCAAAAACGGACAGATCGTCGGAATGGGCGCCCATTTGCAATACGGAGAAGCGCATGCCGAGGTTCACGCGATTAATATGGCCGGCAGACACGCAAAAGGCGCCGATTTGTATGTGACGCTGGAGCCTTGCAGCCATTACGGAAAAACACCGCCATGCGCCGAACTGATAATAAAGTCGGGGATAAAAAGGGTGTTCATTGCTGTGAAAGATCCGAATCCGCTTGTAGCCGGAAAAGGCATCGGAATGCTGGAAGCAGCGGGCATCGAAGTGAAAACCGGACTTCTCAGACAGCAGGCAGAAGAGCTGAATAAAATGTTTCTTCACTTCATGCGGACCGGACTTCCGTATGTCACCTTGAAAGCGGCCGCGAGCCTTGACGGGAAAACAGCGACCGAAACCGGTGAAAGCAAATGGATTACATCAGAGGCGGCAAGGCTTGATGCCCAGCAATACAGGAAATCGCACCAAAGCATTCTTGTCGGAGCAGGCACAGTCAAAGCCGATAATCCGAGCCTGACCTGCAGGCTTCCTGATGCGGTGAAGCAGCCGGTCAGAGTGATTCTCGATACAAAGCTGACCATTCCTGAAACGGCAAATGTGCTCACTGACGGCGCTGCGCCGACATGGATATTTACGGCCAAAGGTGCAGACGTGCAAAAGAAAGACCGGCTGACCGCACTCGGAATAAAAGTTTTTCCGCTGGAAACAGACCGCATTCACATCCCTGAGGTGCTCAGTATTCTCGCTGAAAACGGCATAATGTCCGTTTATGTGGAAGGCGGAGCATCCGTACACGGAAGTTTTGTCAAGGAAGGCTGTTTCCAAGAGCTTCATTTCTATTTCGCCCCTAAATTAATCGGAGGAACGCTTGCTCCCAGCTTGATCTCCGGTGAAGGTTTTCAATCAATGAAAGATGTCCCACATTTGCAATTCACACAAATCACCCAAATCGGGCCGGATATAAAACTGACGGCCATACCTAAAGATGGAAAGGATGGTGACGATGTTTACAGGAATCGTTGAAGAAACAGGCACGATCCAAGCAATCAAAAAGACAGGCCTTTCCATGGCATTAACCATCACCGCTTCAAAAGTGACAAGTGATGTGAAACTTGGCGACAGCATTGCGGTAAACGGCATCTGCCTGACCGTAACCGGATTTTCTGACAATCAATTTACGGTTGATGTTATGCCGGAAACAGTGAAAGTCACTTCGCTGAACGGCTTGTCAAAAGGCAGTAAAGTAAACCTGGAAAGAGCGATGTCCGCCAACGGACGGTTCGGCGGCCACTTTGTATCAGGGCATGTGGACGGAACGGCGGAAATTACGCGGATCGAGAAAAAAAGCAACGCGGTCTATTACGATTTAAAACTTTCGCCGGAATTGACAAAAACGCTCGTATTGAAAGGTTCAATTACGGTAGACGGCGTGAGCCTGACGATTTTCGGTCTATCAGACGAAAGCGTGACGGTATCCATCATTCCGCATACCATCTCAGAAACGATTTTTCACACGAAAACAGTCGGATCGACCGTAAATATTGAGTGTGACATGATCGGCAAATACTTATACCGCTTTTTGCACAAAACAGAACAAACGAAAAGCAATCAAACTATCACGGAAGCCTTTTTAAGCGAGAACGGCTTTTAGAAAGGAAGATCGATATGTTTCATACGATAGAAGAGGCGTTAGAGGCGCTGAAAAAAGGTGAAGTCATCATTGTTGTCGATGATGAAGACAGAGAAAACGAAGGAGATTTCGTAGCGCTGGCTGAGCATGCCACGCCTGAAGTGGTGAATTTTATGGCGACCCATGGGAGAGGCCTGATCTGCACGCCGCTGTCTGAAGACATCGCCGGCCGGCTGGATCTTCACCCGATGGTCGATCATAATACGGACTCACATGAGACCGCGTTTACGGTCAGTATTGACCACAGGCTGACAAAAACAGGCATCAGCGCTCAAGAACGTTCTTTTACGATTCAGGCGCTGTTGAACGAGGAATCTGTGTCTGACGATTTTCAGCGTCCGGGCCACATTTTCCCCTTAATCGCAAAAAAAGGAGGCGTCCTGAAGCGGGCCGGCCATACGGAAGCAGCCGTTGACCTTGCAAAAACCTGCGGATCTCAGGGAGCGGGCGTCATTTGTGAAATTATGAATGAAGACGGCACAATGGCCAGAGTGCCGGAGTTAGCTGAAATCGCCGAACGCCACCAGCTGAAAATGATTACGATTAAAGACTTAATAGAGTACCGTTACAACATTACGACACTTGTGAACAGAGAAGTTGATATTACGCTGCCGACTGACTTCGGCACGTTTAGAGTTTACGGATATACAAACGAGGTTGACGGAAAAGAACATCTCGCCTTTGTCATGGGGGAAGTTCCGTTTAACAGCGAACCCGTTCTTGTCAGAGTGCACTCAGAATGCCTGACGGGCGATGTGTTTGCATCCCATCGCTGTGATTGCGGACCTCAGCTTCATGCCGCGCTTGCGCAAATTGCTGAAGAAGGCCGCGGCGTTCTATTGTATTTGCGCCAGGAAGGCAGAGGAATCGGTTTAATCAATAAGCTGAAGGCGTACCGATTGCAGGAACAAGGGTACGACACGGTTGAAGCGAACGAAGCGCTCGGCTTTCTGCCTGATCTGCGCAACTACGGCATCGGCGCCCAGATTCTCCGCGACTTAGGGGTTCAGGATATGAAACTTTTAACCAATAACCCCCGGAAAATCGCCGGCCTCGAAGGATACGGTCTCAGCATTTCAGAACGGGTGCCGCTTCAAATGGAAGCGAGTGAGCATAACAAACAGTATTTACAGACCAAAATGAAAAAACTTGGACATCTGCTCCATTTCTAAAAACAAATCTCACAAAAAAGGATGGATAACATATGAATATCATACAAGGAAACCTAGTAGGAACAGGACTTAAAATCGGAATCGTCGTCGGCAGATTTAATGAATTTATAACGAGCAAGCTGTTAAGCGGAGCGGAAGACACGCTGCTTCGCCACGGTGTAGAATCAAACGACATTGACGTCGCTTGGGTGCCGGGAGCGTTTGAAATCCCGTTTGCGGCAAAGAAAATGGCGGAAACGAAAAAATACGATGCCGTCATTACGCTCGGCACGGTTATCAGAGGAGCGACAACGCATTATGACTATGTCTGCAATGAAGCGGCAAAAGGCATCGCCCAGGCGGGAACGGCGACGGGCGTCCCGGTTATCTTCGGCATCGTGACGACTGAAACCATTGAGCAGGCCATCGAACGAGCCGGAACAAAAGCCGGAAATAAGGGAGCGGATTGCGCAGTATCTGCCATTGAAATGGCAAATTTAAACCGCTCATTTGAATAATTTGTTGAAAAGCGTTTAAAACCGCGGCGAAAATGATATAATGTGAGAAAACGGATCGCCTTATGTATCCGTTTGATAGGACATGAATGGACATTTTGGATATAGAGGGGTTTTTATGTTAATTCGTTATAAAAAATCGTTTGAAAAGATTGCGATGGGTCTTCTGTCATTTATGCCGAATGAAAAAGATCTCAAGCAGCTTCAGCAGACAATAAAGGACTATGAAACGGATACTGGCCGCCAGCTCTTTCTTTGGAAAGAGGATGAAGATATCGTCGGAGCGATCGGAGTCGAAAAAAAGGACTCAGAGGTTGAAATCCGGCATATCAGCGTGAATCCTTCTCACCGCCATCAAGGAATCGGAAAGCAAATGATGGACGCCTTAAAACGTCTGTTCAAAACGGAGGCACTCGTTCCGAATGAATTAACGCAAAGCTTTTTTGAACGCTGTCAACATCAAAAAGATCAGGATATCTCATATAATAACTGACAAATGCTCCCGGAATCTTCACGGTTTCGGGAGCTGTTTTGATATAGAAAAAGCAGGGCTGACCGTCAGCCTCTGCTTTTTTTTCTTCTCTCAATTTCCCGTTCGCGTTCCTTAATGACATCCGTCCTGTCCCGCAGGCGGTGTTTATGAATAAGAAAGGTATCTGATACGCCGTCTTGCCCCCATGTATAACCCTTTTGGCGGCATTCGGCAAGACATGCTTCTTTCAGGGCTTCATCTGTAATCGGAAGCATAACACTTCTGTAAGGCAGGCCCGCTTCTATATCGTCTGACAGCGTTTCTATCAGCTCAATCAGCTTCGGATGGCTGAGCCCGAGAGAACAGACCGCCTGCTTTTCAGACCGGAGAATACGTAAGCTGTTGGCAATCAGCCGTTTCGCCCCGGCTTCATTTCCCCTGCGCTGGTGATACAGAGCGACGGCAAGCTGAATCAGGCCGACCCAATGAATGCTCCGCTTTTCAGCCGGGCTTTCTTTCCAATATTCCTCTAACAGTTCATGACACTCAAAATAATCTCTTGATGCGTGAAATTCGGCCAAAAAGCCGATATAAGCTTTAGGATACAAGCCGCTTCCTCCTTTTATGCTAAAACCAGTGTACCACAGCGCTATGAAAAGGAAAAAAGAGCGGCTTGGTGTCTGAAGCCTGAGGAACTAGCAGATGTAAGATGCTCCTACGACAACGAGCAAAATAAACAGAACGACAATTAATGCAAAACCTCCGCCGAAACAAGCTCCGCTCATGTGAAATCAGCCTCCCTTTGTTTCAAGTTTACACGGCTATCATATGTGCATCCGCCTTTAAAGGTATAGGCGTATATCTTCTTTTTCAGTATTTTCTAAATAACGGAGGACGTGTATAAAAGTATTGGACGAGAGCATTTCGGTGGATTATACTAAAGGGTAGCCAGTTTTTCCGGCAATGAGAGTGATACTGAAAATGGTGAGATAATGGTAGAATATCAAGTGAAAATTGATACGTTTGAAGGCCCATTGGACCTGCTGCTTCATCTGATTAACCGTCTTGAAATCGACATATACGACATACCCGTGGCAACCATTACTGAACAATATTTATTATATGTACATACAATGCAAGAGCTTGAACTTGATGTCGCCAGTGAATATCTGGTCATGGCGGCGACGCTTCTCAGCATTAAAAGCAGAATGCTGCTTCCGAAACAAGAGGAAGAACTGTTTGAAGACGAAATGCTTGAAGAAGAAGACCCTCGGGACGAGCTGATTGAAAAGCTGATTGAGTATAGAAAGTATAAAACCGCTGCGAAGGATTTAAAAGAGCGGGAAGAAGAAAGACAAAAGTCATTTACAAAGCCGCCGAGTGATTTAAGTGAGTATGCAAAAGAAATCAAACAGACCGAGCATAAACTGTCGGTGACCGTTTATGACATGATCGGCGCGTTTCAAAAGGTGCTTCAGCGTAAAAAAATCACGCGGCCGAAAGAAACGACCATTACTAGGCAGGAAATACCGATTGAAGACAGAATGAACGAAATCGTAAAAAGCTTAAAAACGGCGGGGAGAAGAATAAACTTCACGGAGCTTTTTCCTTCTCGGCAAAAAGACCATCTCGTCGTGACGTTTTTAGCAGTCCTGGAACTGATGAAAAATCAGCAGATTATCATTGAACAGGAAGAAAACTTTTCAGATATATACATTACGGGGAGTGAATCCATTCATGGCGCTTGATATCGTGAATTGGAAAGCGATTGTGGAAGCCCTGCTGTATGCGGCGGGTGATGAAGGGCTGACCAAAAAGCAATTGGTGACGGTGCTTGAAATAGAAGAAGCGGAACTGGCCGGAATCATGGAAGAAGTGGCCGCTCAGTACAAGGAAGACGACAGAGGCATCGAGCTTACCGAATATGCGGATACGTATATGCTTGGAACGAAAAAAGAATTCGTGCCTTATTTGAAAAAACTAATCGAAGTGCCGTCAAAAGGGCTGTCACAGGCTTCTTTGGAAGTGCTGGCGATCGTTTCGTACAAGCAGCCGATCACACGGGCGGAAATTGAAGATATCCGGGGCGTGAAGTCTGAGCGGATTCTGCACAGCCTCGTGTCAAAAGCGCTGCTGTGTGAGGTGGGCCGCGCCGACGGTCCCGGCCGGGCGATTTTATACGGCACGACACCGGTATTTCTTGAACAATTCGGCTTAAAAACATTGGATGAGCTCCCGCCGCTTCCTGAAAATGCGGAGGAAGACGTTCTCCAGGAGGAAGCCGATTTATTCTTTGAAAACTTCAACCAAACTTTTGAGGATATTAAATAATAACCGTTTTTCATCATACGATAGTAGGGAAAGGCCATTGATGAATGACGCAAATGACGACGTACAAGAGAGGAAGGAAACGGACGGAAATGGGAAATTCGATTGTGAGGGCCCATACTGAAGAAACTGGTGAATTTTTAGCCGAGGTTGTCACGATGGTCAGCAGCTATTTAAATCATACAACATTGCCGGAGATGCGGGCTCAAGGAGAGGCGGATGAGGCATACTGCCGCGACGTGCTCAGTGTGCTGAGGAGGATGACCGTCTTTTGCGAAGGCGCCCAGGAAGCCTGCCGGCGGCTCTTAATGCAGGAGCCGTTTCATGAGGTGAGAGCGGAAAAAACGCTGTATAAAGTGTATCATCAGTGCGTGGAAGAGTTTTTCATGCCGAAAAAGGATACATGGTACGAAAACAGCCGCGCCGCTTATACAGGCCAAAGCGCGATTGAATTCTACCAGCAAGTGCCGGACTCGCTGCGGAGCCTTCTGCTTTCGCTCAGCAGTGAATTTCTGCGCATGCGGGAAGAATTGGCGCAATATGAAGCATCAGGCTCAAATATGGCATCAGTCAGATAAAAACTCTTCCTTTTGGGAGAGTTTTTTTATGTGAAAGTGATGCAATTGGTATTCATAAGTCATGGACAGGCGCATAAACTTGTACAAACCCACAACAAGGACGTGAGCATTCATGCGCTTTCTCAAAAAAGCTGCCGTATTTCTTTTGACTTTTGTTATTCTTTTTTCCATTACAGACGGCAATACGGCACATGCCCAAATACATGTCAGCGCAAAAAGCGCGATTATTATCGACGGAGCATCTGGCAGGGTGTTATTCGCCAAGGATGAACATCATAAGCGGCGGATTGCAAGCATTACGAAAATCATGACGGCGGTGCTGGCGATTGAATCAGGGAAGATGGAAGAGACCGTGACGGTTTCCCCGAATGCCGTAAAAACGGAAGGCTCAGCCATTTATCTTCAGCCGGGACAAAAAGTAAAGCTGAAAGATCTCGTTTACGGGCTTATGCTGAGATCAGGAAATGACGCCGCTGCGGCAATAGCTGAATATGTCGGCGGAAGCCTTGACGGTTTTGTATTTATGATGAACAAAAAAGCCGAGCAAATCGGGATGGAAAATACAAAATTTCAAAATCCGCACGGGCTGGACGACCATGAAAATTTATATTCTACGGCGTATGACATGGCGCTTTTGACTAAATACGCGATGAAAATCAAGGAATACCGGACCGTTTCAGGCACAAAAGTGTATAAGGCGGAAACGATGGACCGGGTATGGAAAAATAAAAACAAGCTTCTGACTGGGCTCTACCGTTACAGCACAGGCGGAAAAACGGGTTACACAAAAATCGCGAAACGGACGCTCGTTTCGACGGCTTCAAAAGACGGAACGGATCTCATCGCGGTCACCATAAATGATCCGGATGACTGGGATGACCATATGAATATGTTTAATTATGTCTTTGAGCACTATAAAACCTATGTCGTCGCTAAAAAAGGCGGCATCCCGAAGCTGAAAAAGACGTTTTACGGAAAACACGCTTTTATTGCCCGGGATGTCAAATATTTATTAAAAGAGGATGAAATCGACGATGTAAAAATCCGCACAACCTTAATAAAACCGAAAAAAGCCTGGAAAAAGGACGCATCTCTCATTCCTGATGTCGTCGGCCGGATGACTGTTATGCATGATGGGAAAGTGATCGCCAAGATTCCCGTCTATTATGAAAACGAGTGCCATAAAAAACCGAAAAAGCATTTCATTGAGACGTTTACGAGCCTGTTTATGAGCGCGGCGGGCGGTTCGTCATGGTCAATTTAATCTGGGTATGGCTGACTGTAATCGGACTTGTCTTTGCGATGTTTAACGGTACCTTGCAGGATGTGAATGAAGCCGTTTTTAAAGGAGCGAAAGAAGCGGTTACGATCTCGTTCGGATTAATGAGCGTCCTCGTCTTCTGGCTCGGCCTGATGAAAATAGCCGAGCAGTCCGGCCTTTTGGATATATTCAGCAGAATGTGCCGCCCGTTTATCTCTAAGCTGTTTCCCGATATTCCCCCTGATCATCCGGCGATGGGATACATCTTATCAAATCTCATGGCAAACTTTTTCGGACTGGGAAATGCGGCGACACCGCTCGGCATTAAAGCCATGGAGCAGATGAAAAAGCTGAATGGAGGTAAGTCTGAGGCCAGCCGTTCCATGATTACCTTTTTGGCGGTAAATACTTCGAGTATTACATTGATACCGACAACCGTCATTGCCGTGCGCATGGCTTATTCGGCGAAATCACCGACCGATATCGTCGGGCCGACCATCTTAGCGACTTTAATTTCGGGAATCGGCGCGATTTTCATTGACCGCTACTTCTGGTACCGCCGCAAAAGAAAAGGGAGGTAAGCGAATGGAAATGGTGAATTGGCTGTCTTTAGCCATGATTCCGATTATTATCGCCGGTATATTGATATACGGCACGATCAAAAAAGTGCCGACGTATGAATCATTCGTTGAAGGCGGAAAAGAAGGAATTGAGATTGCGTTTTCCATCATTCCGTATTTGGTCGGGATGCTGGTGGCGATTACCGTATTCCGGGCCTCAGGCGCGCTGGATTTTGTCATGGGGCTGTGCAAGCCTTTCTTTACAGCGCTCGGCATTCCCGCAGAAGTCGTGCCGCTTGCTCTGATCCGCCCGATTTCGGGGACGGCGGCGCTCGGCATGACGACAGATCTGATCGCCGTGTACGGGCCTGATTCATTTATCGGCAGACTGGCCTCGGTCATGCAGGGATCGACTGACACGACGCTGTATGTCCTGACGGTGTATTTCGGGGCGGTCGGCATAAAAAAAATGGGGGATGCTTTAAAGGTTGGTCTTCTTGCTGATCTGATCGGGGTGGTTGCAGCAATCATCATAGTTACGTTATTATTTGGAAGCGCCTGAAATCAGGCGCTTTTTATATATCAGAATAACTCTCCTTGAAAAAGCTTGTTTGTTCAAGGGGAAAAAAGTAAGATTATACTTGAGGTGAACGACATGGAAAGACTGCAAAAAGTTATTGCTCATGCCGGCGTGGCATCACGCAGAAAGGCAGAAGAGCTGATAAAAGAAGGAAAAGTAAAGGTGAATGGAAAAGTAATAACAGAGCTCGGCGTAAAAGTGACCGGTTCTGATCAGATTGAAGTAAACGGATTAAAGGTGGAGCGGGAAGAACCCGTGTACTTTCTGCTTTATAAACCGAGAGGAGTGATCTCAGCAGCTGATGACGACAAAGGGCGGAAAGTGGTGACCGACTTTTTCAAAGAAGTGCCGCAGCGCATTTATCCGATCGGCAGACTTGATTATGATACGAGCGGACTTTTATTGCTGACAAATGACGGCGAGTTTGCCAACAAACTCATGCATCCGAAATACGAAATTGATAAGACGTACGTCGCCAAAGTGAAGGGGATTCCTTCCAAGGAACTTCTGAGAAAGCTTGAGCGCGGCATTCAGCTTGAAGAAGGCAAGACAGCGCCGGCCAGAGCGAAAATGCTTTCCCTGGACAAAAGAAAGCAGACGAGCATTATTCAGCTGACGATTCATGAAGGCCGAAACAGACAGGTCCGCCGCATGTTTGAGGCGATCGGTCATGACGTGCTGAAACTCAAACGTGAAGAATACGCATTTTTAGATTTAAGAGGTCTGCGCACAGGAGACGCAAGAGAATTGACGCCGCATGAGGTGAAAAGGCTGCGGGCTTTAGCTGAACACGGTAAAAACGCTTTCTAATTTTCACATAACCTTCAAAAATTACAAAACGTGTAGATGATATAATTGAATGGATTTGCAGACAGGGGAGGGGAGCAGTGTACAATGAACAAAAAACGGCGGCGTTTATTCATTCGGACCGGCATCCTTCTCATCTTACTCTGCGCGCTCGGATATACCATCTATAATGCCGTTTACACAAACGGAGAGCGTATATCTGAGGGGTCCAAAGCCCCGAATTTCGCGCTGAAAGATACAGAGGGCAGACTCATAGAACTGAGTCAGTTAAAAGGGAAAGGTGTTTTTCTGAATTTCTGGGGAACGTGGTGTGAGCCGTGCAAGCAGGAATTTCCCTACATGGAGAATCAATACAAGCATTTTAAAGACCGCGGTGTCGAGGTGGTTGCGGTAAATGTCGGCGAATCAAAAATTGCAGTACATAATTTTATGAAAACATACGGCGTCAATTTCCCGGTTGCGCTTGATACTGACCGGCAAGTGCTGGACGCGTACGGCGTATCACCTATTCCGACGACATTTTTGATCAATCCCGACGGAAAAGTCGTGAAAGTGGTGACCGGCACGATGACAGAACGCATGGTTCATGACTATATGAATTTAATTAAGCCGGAGGCGTCTTCATGAAAAAGGTCAAATGTGAATGCGGGCACGTGAATCCAGCCGGGACGGTTTTGTGCGAGTCGTGCGGGAAGCCGCTTGATGATCAAAAATCGCCGCTTGCCGATATGCGGTACGACGGCAGCGCAAGGCGTTCGCAAACATATAACAAAACAATCGTAGATAAGGTATGGAACTTCTTTTCTTCCGTAAAAGTCGGAATATGGCTGATCGTCATTACTCTGGCGGCGTCTGCTTTCGGCACGGTTTTTCCGCAGGAAGCTTATCTGCCGCCGGGCGCCCAGCCGGATACATATTATGAACAGCAGTACGGCATAATCGGCCAACTGTATTATTTGCTGGGGTTTCATCACCTGTACGGCTCATGGTGGTATATGCTCCTGATCGCATCCATTGGCATATCACTGGTCATCTGCAGCCTGGATCGGGTGATTCCTTTGTACAGGGCGCTGAAAAATCAAGGAGTTCGGCGGAATCCGGTCTTTTTGAAGAGGCAGCGTCTATACAGCCGGACAGAAACCGAGCTGAGCGGGGATACGGCTGATAGCCTCAGAACACGATTGAAAAAAAAGCATTATAGAGTGCGAGAACAAGAGGGAAGCATCCTGGCGGAAAAAGGCCGTTTTTCAAGGTGGGGGCCCTATGTCAATCACATCGGCCTGATCATTTTTCTGATCGGAGCCATGCTGAGATTTGTACCCGGTATGTATGTTGATGAAACGCTCTGGGTCCGTGAAGGCGAAACCGCCCAGATCCCCGGTACTGACGGCAAATATTACTTAAAAAACAACCGGTTCACGATGCAGACATATAACAAAGACACTGAGAAAAAAGTATTCGCCGACGCCATTGACAGAGCCGGAAACGGCAAAGTCGCCAAATCCTTCACAACGGATGCGGTTTTGTACAAGAGGGAAGGCGACATTGTATTCGGTGAAAAGCCGAAGCTTAAAAGAGTCAAAGAAAACAATATCCGCGTCAATGAACCGCTGCGCTTTGACTCCTATTCTGTGTATCAGGTGGACTATAAAGAAAACCAGCTCGATCAGATGGTATTTCAGCTGATCGACCAAAAAACAAAACAGTCATTCGGCAAACTGAAGATCAATCTTCTTGATCCCGACACGGACTACGATCTTGGTAACGGTTACAAAGTGCAGATCGCCAGTTATCTTCCTGATTTTTATTTTAACAAGGACGGAGAACCGAGCACGAAAACGAAGGTTCCTAACAATCCGGCTTTTGTCTTTAAAATCACGGCTCCCGACAAGCCGAAAGGGGAGAAAAGTTTTGTTGCGATTCAGCAGACTGTTGAAGGTTCCGAAAGTAACAAGTACAAATTAAAATTCGACCATGTGGAAACGAAAAACATTACAGGACTCACCGTCAGAAAAGACTTAACCTTATGGGTGCTTGCCGTCGGCGGCGCGATCTTTATGATCGGCGTCATTCAAGGGATGTACTGGCAGCACAGAAGGATCTGGATCAAAACAGGTGATCATGAAGTGCTTGTGGCGGGACATACGAACAAAAACTGGTTCGGTCTGAAAAAGGATATCGAATTTGTTCTTAGCGGGACCGGGATTCAAGAGCCGGCCGATCAAAAAGAATTGGCCAAAAATCAGGCCTAGTGAAAAAGGAGTGGTGTCATGGCGGAGCTGAGCGCAAATTTTCTTTATGCTGCCTTTTTGATTTATTTAATTGCCGTCCCGGTTTTCGGCGGCGCCATCCGGGGAACAAAAGGTGCGAAGGACGGTAAGGGCCGCTGGTCGGCTATCGGAATCACGTTAACCATTTTCGGATTTCTTTGTCATCTCGGCTATTTCATTGCGAGATGGTCGGCAAGCGGACATGCGCCTGTCAGCAATATGTTTGAATTTACGACGTCATTCGGCATGATGCTTGTTCTCGCTTTTATTATTATTTACTTTATTTACAGACTGCCTTCATTAGGCATGTTCACATTGTCTATCGCGCTTTTGCTTATCGCATATGCAAGCATGTTTCCGACAGACATCACGCCGCTTATTCCGTCACTGCAGAGCAATTGGCTGTACATTCACGTCACGACGGCGGCGCTCGGGCAGGCGATTCTTGCGATCAGTTTTATAGCCGGCGTCATTTTCCTGTTAAAGCATGTCGACCAATCCAGACCGGGCAAAAAAACGTTCTGGCTTGAAGTCATCATGTTTATACTCGTGACGACCGTGGCATTTATCGCCGTCACGTCGGCATTCCGGCTGGCGGACTACAAAGCAGAATTTAATTGGGTGGATAAAAAAGAGGCTAAAAGCGTGATGATATATGATATGCCTGCGCTTGTCGGCCCGCATGACGGAGAACTGCTTACGGAAGGCGCAATGAAGCCGCTTATTGAGCTTCCGGCCATTTTTTCAGGCAGAAAGGTCAATACGGTGATCTGGTCGTTTGGCGCAGGTCTCGTTTTATACGGGGCGCTCAGGCTGATATTCAGAAAGAGGATCAGCGCTCTTATAAGCCCGCTCGTCAAAAATGTGAATCTGGACTTGGTCGATGAAGTCGGCTACCGCGCTGTTTCCATCGGTTTTCCGGTATTCACACTCGGCGCGCTTGTGTTTGCGATGATTTGGGCGCAGCTTGCATGGACGCGTTTTTGGGGCTGGGACCCGAAGGAAGTATGGGCGCTGATCACTTTTCTATTCTACGCAGCGTATTTGCACTTGCGGCTGTCAAGAGGCTGGCATGGCGAAAAGTCCGCGTGGCTTGCCGTCATCGGCTTCGCCATTATTATGTTTAACTTAATTTTTGTGAATCTCGTGCTTGCCGGACTTCATTCGTACGCATAGATGCAAAAAGCCGATACAGTTCTCAAGCTGCCGCACAGTTTGTTAAAATGAAAGTAACAGAAGGAAAGCAGGGGGAAAACGATGGATCAAACAAATGAAACTAAAATATTAGTAGTAGATGATGAAGCCAGAATTCGACGCCTTTTAAGAATGTACCTTGAACGGGAAAACTATGTGATTGAAGAAGCGGAAAACGGAGACGAGGCCATTAAAATGGGGCTGGCATCAGATTATGATCTGGTGCTCTTGGATTTAATGATGCCGGGAACGGACGGAATAGAAGTATGCCGGCAGCTCAGAGAAAAAAAAGCGACCCCGATTATCATGCTGACGGCAAAAGGGGAAGAAGCCAACCGCGTCCAGGGATTTGAAGCGGGTACGGACGATTATATCGTCAAGCCTTTCAGCCCGAGAGAAGTGGTGCTTCGGGTAAAGGCGCTTTTAAGAAGGGCTTCCCAAACATCTTATCTGACAGCCAATACCCCGACTAAAAATGTGCTCGTCTTTTCGCATCTATCCATTGATCACGATGCTCACAGGGTGACTGCGGACGGCACGGAGGTGAGCCTGACGCCGAAGGAATATGAACTGCTGTACTTCCTGGCGAAAACACCGGACAAAGTGTACGACAGGGAAAAGCTTTTAAAAGAAGTGTGGCAGTATGAATTTTTCGGAGACCTCAGAACAGTGGACACTCATGTCAAACGGCTCCGTGAAAAATTAAACAAAGTGTCCCCGGGAGCGGCGAAAAAAATCGTCACCGTCTGGGGAGTCGGATACAAATTTGAGGTAGGCGCTGAATGAAGTTTTGGAAAAGCGTAGTAGGAAAGCTTTGGTTTACCATTCTTTCACTCGTGTTAATTGTTTTATTTATTTTAACGGTGCTGCTTCTGGAATTTATAGAAAATTACCACGTTGAAGAAGCGGAAAAAGATTTAACGCAGCTTGCCGATAAAATCGCGGTCATAATAGAAAATCATGAAGACCAGCCGCTTGCCAGATCCATCACGTGGGAACTGGCGGACAATTTAACGAGCATCGCGATCATTCAGGATGATAAGCATGTCTGGTATTCGCCCAATGACGATAATCATTTATCCTCTATTACATTAGAGCAGATTAAACATGACCGGGATCTGCACAAGGCGCTGACAGACCGCAATAAAGTAAGCAAACGCGCGGTCCCCAAAAATGCCGGTTCGGATAACGAACGGCTGATCGTCGGAGTGCCCTATGAAAAAGACGGCAAAAAAGGCATGGTCTTTTTATCCCAATCGCTGCTTGCCGTCAAAGATACGACGAAACATACGACACGCTATATTTTTCTTGCGGCGGGCATTGCCATCGTCTTGACAACGTTTTTCGCGTTCTTTTTATCCAGCAGGGTGACATATCCCCTTCGGAAAATGCGGGAAGGCGCCCAAGACTTGGCGAAAGGAAAGTTTGATACAAAAATTCCGATTCTGACCCAAGATGAAATCGGGGAACTGGCCATTGCCTTTAATCAGATGGGACGGCAGCTCAATTTCCATATTAACGCGCTGAATCAGGAAAAAGAACAGCTGTCCAATATTTTAAGCAGTATGGCAGACGGGGTCATCACCATTAATATCGACGGCACCATTTTGGTGACCAACCCGCCGGCCGAACGTTTTCTGCAGGCATGGTATTATGAGCAGAACATGAACATTAAAGAAGGAGACAACCTTCCCCCTGAAGCAAAAGAGCTGTTTCAAAATGCAGTGAACACGGAAAAAGAGCAAATGATTGAAATGACGCTTCAAGGAAGGTCATGGGTTTTATTGATGTCGCCTCTTTATGCGGAATCACACGTCCGCGGCGCCGTGGCCGTGCTCCGTGATATGACCGAAGAGCGCAGGCTGGATAAATTGCGTGAAGACTTCATTGCCAATGTCAGTCATGAGCTCAGAACCCCGATTTCTATGCTGCAGGGATACAGTGAAGCAATAGTGGACGACATTGCAAGCACCGAAGAGGAGAAAAAAGAAATCGCGCAGATCATTTATGATGAATCTCTTCGCATGGGCCGGCTCGTCAATGATTTGCTGGATTTGGCCAGAATGGAATCCGGACATACAGGTCTGCGCTATGAAACGGTAAACCTGCATGAATTTCTGGAGAAGATCTCCCGCAAATTTTCCGGGGTAGCGAAGGAAAAAGGCGTTTCGCTCACAGAGGACATCTCGGTGTCTCAGCCGGAGTGTGTCTTTGACGAAGACAAAATGGAACAGGTGTTTACCAACCTTATAGATAATGCGCTGCGCCATACGGAGTCAGGCGGAAACGTTCATATCGCGGTTCATACCGTAAAAGACGGACTGAAAATCGATATCAAAGATTCCGGCTCGGGAATACCGGAAGAGGATCTGCCTTTTATTTTTGAACGTTTTTATAAAGCGGACAAAGCAAGAACAAGAGGCAGGGCGGGGACCGGACTCGGACTCGCCATCGTAAAAAATATCGTGGAAGCCCACGGCGGATCAATTGCGGTTCACAGCAGCATCGACAAAGGGACGACGTTTACATTTTATATTCCGACAAAAGTGCAGGATGACGTCTGAAATTGACGAACAATCTTGTTCCATACGAAACACCCGCATGTTCTGCGGGTGTTTTTTGTTTGTTTCTCCTTTAAAAATTTAAGAATATGTTAATATAAATTCCCTTCCAAATTCCAGTTTCTCGTAATATAGTTGTAATGTAACTTTTCAACGCATTTTTACGACAAAAAAGTGAACGGAGGGGTTTCCCATGGAAGAAACCTTTCAGATATTATACGATGCATACCATCAAGATTTATATCAATTTTTATTTTATATGGTAAAAGATAAGTCGCAGGCTGAAGATTTGACGCAGGAAGTGTATATCCGCGTCTTGAATTCCTATCATACATTTGAAGGAAGAAGCAGTGAAAAAACATGGCTGTTGTCCATCGCACGCCATGTGGCGATTGACTGGTTCCGCAAGCAGCAGACGATCAGACAGCGTATTATGGGTACGTTTGATTGGGATACACAAGATGTCAGAGATCAGCATTTGCTTCCGGACGAACTCGCCGTACAGCATGAAAATGTCCGGGAAATTTATACCGCGCTTGATCATTGCACCATTGATCAAAGAGCTGTTATTATCTTGAGATTTATTCAGGGATATTCCATTCAGGAAACAGCCGCCGCTCTCCGCTTCTCGGAAAGCAAAGTCAAAACGACCCAACACAGAGGGCTCAAAATACTTCGGAAACAGATGGAGCTTTTGAGGGAGGAGCTAATGGATGATGAAGTCATATTGGAACGAAGAAAGAGTAGAGGAGTTGTTAAGACAACTTCCGGCGGTTAGAGATCATCGTTCACCCGAGGCCATTTACCGGAATATTGAAACGGGTAAACCGTACAGGAAAAAACCGGCTCGAAGCTGGATCGGCCCCGCCGCAGCCGGCATCTGCGCATTGTGCATCGCTCTGATTATTTCTCCTCACCTGATGACAAACAAATCTGCCGGTGATCTTACAGCTGACAGCGGTCAAGCTGAAAAAGCCAGTCAGTCAGCTGCTGTCAAGCCGGATCAGAAGACGTTTGTCGTTTCTAACGAAAACAAAAACAATTACATTACTTTGGCGTTTGCCGATTCAGATACATCCGCCGTCATTCCGGTCAGTTTTGAAAAAAAGAAGCCTGACGAATCGGTTTCAGAGGCATTATCTGATGCAGAAAACTTAGAAGTGCCCGAATCTTTCCTTTCTGTGCCGAACCTTTTGGACGGTGTGCAGGTAACGGCGGATAAGAAGGATTTGCTTGTGCAGGTAAACGGACGTCTTTCTATCGAATCAGCTGCCGATGCTGACTTATTGAAAAAGATGCTGAAAGAGACTTTGACATGGAGTCCTTACGAGCGGATTAAATTGAAAAAGGTTCAAAACGGAGCCGGACAGGATTTTTATAAATCTTACGGCATTTCCGCTGAGATGTCCGTACATAAACAGACAAACCGGGCGTATTTTTCTTACAGCGACAGTCTGGGACAAGAGTATCTCATCCCGTCTGAACAAACCTATTATTCAGTATATCAGGCTATTGACGGGATGAAGACAACAGACGGAGGCTCACAGACCGCGAGCATTATAGAAGCAGATGCGATTGCATCGGTATCGGAAAAGGAAGACGGCGAGCAGCTGCGAATCCAATTGTCCGAAAAACATAAAGTTGAAGATTCGCTGGAAGGCATTTTAATGATCGAAGGGCTTTTGTTAACCGCGAAGGAATTCGGTTATTCTGAGGTGCTGTTCACACATGCACACGCAAAGAAAATCGGTAATTATGATGTGACAAAACCTATTGCTGTGCCTGCCGCGCCTAATCCGCTTCCGACCCATTAAACGTAAAAAAACCCAAAACATTCATATGTTTTGGGTTTTCTGTTGGTTACGGAAGGTCAATCAGTTTAACGGAAACAATATCCTGAACTGAAGTCAGCTCATTGACGACTTTATCATCTAAATGTTTATCAAAAGAAAGCATCATAATGGCTTCTCCGCCTTTTTCTTTACGGCCTACCTGCATGGTAGCGATATTGATATCGTTATCGCCGAGGATGCGTCCGACGCGTCCGATTACACCAGTCGTATCCTGGTGCTGGATATAAACGAGGTGGCCGGCAGGATTTAAGTCAATATTAAAGCCGTTCAGTTCAACGATTCGTTCACCGAAGTGAGGGATATACGTAGCCGTTAACGTAAATGTGCTCCGGTCTCCGGTTACTTTTACGCTGATGCAGTTATCATATCCTGATTCATTGGAGGAAATCTTCTCGCTGAAGCTGATACCGCGTTCTTTTGCTACACCGCCGGCGTTCACTTCATTGACCGTTGAGTCTACACGCGGTTTTAAGAAACCGGACAGCAGGCTTTTTGTAATAAATGATGTTTCAAGTTTGGCGATGGTGCCTTCATATTGAATCGCAACATCTTTGACGGGTTCCTTCATACATTGTGATACGAGACTTCCGATTTTATCGGCAATTTGGTGATAAGGCTGGATTTTTTTGAATTCATCTTTCGTCATCGCAGGCAGGTTGATCGCTGACATGACAGGCAGACCTTTTGCAAACTGCAGCACTTCTTCAGAAACCTGTGCCGCGACATTCAGCTGTGCTTCTTTCGTTGAAGCGCCTAAGTGAGGTGTGGCGATCACAAGCGGATGGTCGGGAAGCTTTGATTCAACTGGCGGTTCCACTTCAAACACGTCAAGGGCAGCGCCTGCGACATGGCCGCTTTCCAGCGCTTCCAAAAGCGCCGCTTCATCAATAATGCCGCCTCTTGCGCAGTTGATAAGACGGACGCCTTTTTTCGTTTTGGCAATGGTTTCTCTGTTAAGCAGTCCCTTTGTTTCCTTTGTTAAAGGCGTGTGGACGGTAATGATATCCGCACTTTCAAGCACTTCTTCGAATGTCCGGCTGTTTACGCCGATTTTGCCGGCTCTCTCTTCGGTTAAGAAAGGATCGAATACATGAACCGTCATACCGAACGCTCTGGCGCGCTGGGCAATCTCGCTTCCGATCCGGCCCAGACCGACAATGCCTAAAGTCTTTCCGTAGAGCTCCGCTCCGACAAAAGCCGTCCGGTTCCATTCTCTTGATTTTACTGAGATATTGGCTTGCGGGATGTGTCTCATTAATGAAGAAATCATCGCGAATGTATGCTCTGCCGTTGAAATGGTGTTTCCATTCGGCGCGTTTATCACGATAACTCCATGTTTTGTGGCCTCATCAATGTCGATGTTGTCTACGCCGACACCGGCTCTGCCGACGATTTTTAAAGAAGTCATCTTTTTAAACAATTCTTCGGTTACTTTTGTGGCACTGCGGACTAACAGGGCATCAAAGGTATGTAATTCATCTTCTGCATCCGCGACGTTTTTTTGAACAATTTCTATAAAGTCTGATTCCATCAGCGGCTTTAAGCCGTCATTGCTCATCTTATCTGAGACCAAAACTCGAAACATTGTTAGATTTCCTCCTAGTTTAGCTGACTAAATATCTGATAATTTATCATATTCTCAATAGAGTGTCAATGTGTATTGACGCAGTAAAGGAGAAAAGGAAGCCAATAATTCAGTTAAAATGGGCCTCATCAATATTTTATATAAAATTGAGCAGTTCTCTATACAATTACAATTTGATCATATATAATGTGAATAAATTCATAAGATCAATCTTCGGGGCAGGGTGAAATTCCCTACCGGCGGTGATGAGCATCACGCTCTAAGCCCGCGAGCTGCTTCGGCGGCAGGATCCGGTGAGATTCCGGAGCCGACAGTATAGTCTGGATGGGAGAAGATGGAGGTTCAGCAGACGTTTTGATGCTTATATCAAACGTTTCTTTGCCAAGCCTTAGTAAGCTCCCGCTTTTTAACAAAAGCGGTTTTTTTATTGGGGCGCAAAAGAACCTTTCCTCTTTTCGAGAGATTTGATCGAAAAGGAGAGAGCATTGTGAAAGTAAAAAAATTAGTTGTCATCAGTATGCTTAGCAGTATTGCGTTTGTGCTTATGCTGTTAAATTTCCCGTTTCCGGGGCTGCCGGATTACTTGAAAATTGATTTCAGTGACGTTCCTGCAATTATCGCCATTTTGGTTTACGGGCCTGCGGCGGGGATTGCGGTTGAAGCGATTAAAAATATTCTGCAGTATATCATTCAAGGAAGCATGGCCGGCGTGCCTGTCGGGCAGGCAGCCAATTTTATCGCGGGAACGCTATTTATTCTGCCGACGGCGTTTATGTTTAAAAAGCTCAATTCTGCAAAAGGGCTTGCAGTGAGCCTGCTGGCCGGAACCGCGGCGATGACCGTGCTGATGAGTATTTTGAACTATATTCTTATCCTGCCCGCGTATACTTGGTTTTTACATTCACCAGCATTGTCAAACAGCCAGTTGAAAACGGCGGTTGTCGCAGGAATTCTGCCGTTTAACATTGTAAAAGGCATTATCATCACCATCGTCTTTACGTTCATCTTTACGAAGCTGAAACCTTGGATTGAACAAAAACGCAGCATCCAAACACAATAAAGGCTTAAAGCGTCCGCTCTGTGAAGAACAGCCGGACGCTTTTTTTGTTTGTGCTGATCTGCAAAAAAATAAGACTCCGGCCGATAACAGCCGGAGTCTTATTCAGGACGAAAAAGCTCCTCTCACGGGGAGGGCTTTTTTATTCGTATTTCAGCGGGTCGCCTTCGAACGGTTCATCCGCAACTTTGATTGAATCAGTAGGGCATCCTTCAAATGCGTCAATCATATCTTCTTCCAGAACTTCCGGAACTTCGACGACACCTTTATTTTCGTCAAGCGTAACGAACGCAATGCCTTCATCATCATAATCATAAATGTCTGGTGCCGCAGCTCCGCAGGCGCCGCATGCAATACACGTATCTTTATCTACAATTGTGTACTTTGCCATGAATAAAACCTCCCAGATTGTTCGTGTTGGAACAAATGGTTTACCTTATATATTTTTAAATATAACACCTATTCCTCTTACTTATTGTAATGATGTTAGTGTCAAATTTCAACAGAAAAATGATTGAGAATGCTTATCACATAAGGGATTCTCTTTAGCACTTCCCCCTAAAAGATGACTTTAAACGTCAAATTTATATGAAAATCTGTTAAAATAAAAAGAACCAAAAAACGAAACTTGTCACAAAAGAAATGTAGGTGTGTTTAGATTGGCGATAAACTACTTTGATACCGTGGTTCTCGACTGTCTGGACAAAATAGACGGCGAACGGACTCCGAGTGCTGTGTTTCATTTATTAAAAGGAAAAAAGTCGTCTCAAACCATTCAGGATGCCGGCTTATTTCAGATCGCTAAATATTTCGGCATGGCTTCACAGTGTGAACGCGGCGATATTGCGGCTTCTTTGCATAAACTCACCGAGAACTCATACATTACAGCCGGAAAAGAAGAGGGAACGTGGAAAGTGACTGCGCGCGGCGTTCAAAGGCTTGAACGGGCGTTTGCCGAGCGGCCTTGGCCGAAGCACTGCCACGGCGCGAATTATCAAACGCCTGCCGTCACTCTGTGGAGGCGGCTTTCCCTGCTCATTCAAGTCCTGTCAAACAAAGAGCATCAATGCAGTCAATATATCCCGGTTACCAACGATGTGCAGACGCTGAGATGGGTCAAACGGTTCATGCGGAAAAACAGAGATGCTAAAGAGCTTTCCGTCCAAATGCATGACGCGCTGTTTCAGCTTCTGCAAGGCGTAAGTGAACGGCAGGCGCTTATTTTTGTCTATTCTTTAACTTCATTCAACAGAATCGGCAAAACGAATAAGCAGCTCGCTCTCCAGCTGAACGAAGATGAATGGTATGTGTCCGTCCAGTTTTGGGGAGCGGTACATTATGTTATTCAATCGCTTCCGCAATGTGCATATCCCGCTCTGCGCGAGCTGTTGTCCGATCTGCAGGCGGAAAGCGCGCTGACACAGTCTGCCAGAAAAACCTTCGAGCTGTTGGAAAAAGGGTTTCCGATTGAACGGATCGCCGCGGTCAGAAATTTAAAAACCGCCACAATCGAAGACCATATCGTAGAAATATCATTGCATCAGCCTGCATTTTTTATAGAACAGTATCTTTCTGAAGAGGAACAGCGTATGATAACGGCATTTGCAAAACAGCATCAAACGAATAAAATTAAACGGATTCGCGAAGGAATGCAGATGCGCTTCAGCTATTTCCAGATCAGGCTGGCGCTGGCAAAGACGGTGAATCAGCATGACTGAGCTGCATAAAGCTTTATCCAGGTATTTTGGTTTGCATTCCTTTAAAAAAGGGCAGGAAGAGATTATGACTAGCGTGCTCCAAAAAAAGGATACGATCGCCATGCTTCCGACCGGCGGGGGGAAATCATTATGCTATCAGCTCCCGGGTTACATGATGGACGGGCTGGTGCTGATTATTTCACCGCTTCTTTCATTAATGGAAGATCAGGTGCAGCAGCTGAAAGCAAAAGGAGAAAAGCGGGTTGCGGCATTAAACAGCATGCTGAATTCCGCAGAGCGGCATTTTATTCTCAGCAACATCAGCCGGTATAAATTTCTCTATATGTCTCCTGAAGCCCTTTCTTCACCTTATGTACTGAACCGTTTGAAAAACGTTCCGGTCAGTTTATTTGTTATTGATGAGGCTCATTGCATATCAGAATGGGGACATGATTTCAGGCCTGATTATTCGAAGCTCGGGCCTTTCAGACAGGCACTCGGAAAGCCGCCTGTATTGGCGCTGACCGCAACAGCGACAAAAGAAACGCTCAGAGACGTGACGGATGTGCTCGGACTTGAGCATGCTGTGCGTCATCTTTATTCAGTCAACCGGCCGAATATTCTCCTGGCGGCAGAACATTTGGCTGATAATGCCGAAAAAATAAGCAGGCTCACGGAGCTTGCCGAAAAGCTTGAAGGGCCGGGTATCATATATTGTCCGACCAGAAAATGGGCGGAAGAGCTTGCGGCTGAGCTGAATGAAAAAACGGGAAAGCGGACGGATTATTATCACGGCGGAATGGATACAGGGGACAGAATCTTGATCCAGCAGCAATTTATCCATAACCAGCTTGATTGCATCTGCTGTACCAATGCGTTCGGCATGGGTGTGGATAAGTCAGATATCCGCTTTGTCATTCACTTTTATCCTCCCCAAACGGCCGAGGCCTTTATGCAGGAAATCGGCAGAGCGGGACGCGACGGCAGCCCGAGTGTCAGTATTTTGCTGAGGGCGCCCGGCGATACCGAGCTTCAGCAGCAGATTATTCAGACAGAAAGCCTGTCTGATTATGATCTGGAAGGCATTCTGGCCGTCATACGGGATGCCGGTACGGGTGATGAGCGAAAGCTTCGGGACGTTCTGATCAATAAGGGCGTTCAGGAAACACAGGCGCGAACGGCCGTCCACCTGTATCTGCAAGGAAAAACCACAAAAGAGCAGCTGCAGGAAGAACTGACATACCGCGTGGAAAAGAAGCTGCGTAAAATGAACCGTTTTTCGGCGTTATTAGAGCGGAAAGAATGTATAAGAGAAGCGCTGCTGTCTTATTTTGATGAATCGTATGAGCCTGAAGGTCAAACCGGACAATGCTGCAGCAGCTGCGGCCTTGATCTGGCTCCATACGAGCAAAAAGGAGAACGGAAAAACATGGAACGGTTTGAAGATTGGAAGCTGGAATTAGGCCGGATTTTCGGTTCAGAGTCTGCGGGTGAGTTCAGCTGAGACGGCAAAGCGAATTGATCCAGCAGCTCTCAGACCGGGAGATTGTGATACAGCTGTATGCCACCCAATTGCTCATATTGGCGGTTTCAGCTGTCATCGGCTTTTTCTTTTTCACCGACATTCACGATTTTTTAAAGCTGTGGCATATACGTGACGATAATATCATATGGTACGGTGTAACTCTTGCCGTCCTTGTCATTTTTGCCGATCTGGCGGTGATGAAATGGTGTCCTTCGCATTTATATGATGACGGCGGCATTAATGTATTGCTTTTTAAGAACAGGCCGGTTCTGCACATTTTATTTTTGACGCTTCTCATTTCGTTCAGCGAAGAGATTTTGTTCAGAGGCGTTCTGCAGACACATATCGGCTTATGGGCCGCCAGCTTCATTTTTACCGTGCTTCATTTCAGATACATGGCGAAGTGGCTTCTGTTTATGATGGTTGCGGGCATCAGTCTTTTGCTGGGGCTTATCTATGAATGGACCGGCAATTTATTCGTTCCGGTTACAGCGCATTTTATTATTGATGCGGTATTTGCCTGTCAGATCCGTTTTCAATATGTTAGGAGGGGTTTCTATGACGGAAATGTCAAGAGTTGAAAGAAGAAAAGCTCAGCTGCGTGCCGAGCAGCAGGTTGCCGCGGCCGCGGATGAACAAATTGAATATCTTGAAGACAGCCTCCCGACAAGACAATCTGTAAAAGAGAAGCGTAAAAAAAAGGAAGAGCAGGTGAAGGAAAAAACCAAAACAAAAACGCCGCTGTTCACTTTTCTGACCGTCCTGTTCATTATCGTAACAATCGGTGTCTTTTTCGGTCTTCTTTATATGACGAACAGCAGCAGATTTGACCCGAAGGACTATGAAGATGTCTTCATTGACCACAGTGAAAGCGCGCCTGCCGTTATTCCGAAAGGCGCTCAAAAAGAAACGTCAGAAACCGCTCTTTTAGAACAACCGAAAAAAAAGTCTGACGACAAAGATAAGAAAGAAGCGGCTGCATCTGAAAAAACAAAAGAAAAACCAAGTGAAAAAACACCTGAAAAAACGGAAACACCCTCAGAAAAACAAGTAAAGCCGACAGACACCGAATACGCGGAGACAAAACAGCAGTCTCCGCCGGCTGTCCGTGAAAAAGCGGCTCCGGCTGCCGCGAGTGATCAAGCCGGGACTGTCCCGAAAAAAGTGCGGACCGTACAGCATACTGTACAGCCGAAAGAAACGCTTTACCGCATTTCAATGAAATATTATAAAAGCCGGGCGGGCGAAGAGAAAATCCGCAGCTACAACGGATTAAACGGAAACGACGTGTACACCGGCCAGGTTCTGAACATTCCGCTGTCTGATTAATATGCATGTTTTCACCGTGTTTTTCATATAGTGTAC
The DNA here is from genome assembly GCF_011065565.1 of Bacillus sp. EKM420B. Taxonomy (NCBI): domain Bacteria; kingdom Bacillati; phylum Bacillota; class Bacilli; order Caryophanales; family Bacillaceae; genus Bacillus; species Bacillus sp. EKM420B. The sequence goes on from NZ_JAAMNX010000004.1 coordinate 95,826, forward strand.
CAATGAAAACGGACAAGGTGTGAAGCGCATGGATTCTTTATGGAAGCAATTAGACCGATTTGCTGACGGACCGACGAAACAAATGCTTCAGGCGCTGGTGAAACGGAAATTAAAATACGAAAATTATGCCGCACAATGCCGAAGATGGCAGTGGGCGTCCCTCGTTTGTTTTTCCCTGATGTGTATACTGCTGATGTTTAAAAGCTTTAATGCCCCCCAAGCCTCTCCGCAGCTGATTCTGCAGGAAATATTAGGCCATACGGTTTATTTGTGCTGGATTATGGCTTCCGCTTTTGCGTATTGCACTTCTTATTATTTTAAAAAAAAGGAAGAAAAAGCTGAGGGTGAATTTCATAAACTGAGATGTGAAATTATCCAAAAAAGCACGGATTTATGGCCCCAGCCTGAAAAATGGAGGGCGAGAGAATCTGTTTTTCACTTGATGAAACATCGGTATGATATCAATCTTTATTTTGAAAGCAAATAAAATGAGGCGTTTTCCGGAAAGGATAGAAACGTCTTTTTTTGTTTGTCCGTCTAATGTAAGACAATGACAGAATGGAGAGTGCGTTTATGAAGCTTACAGCGGGAATTCTCGGCTCATTGGCGGGAGCGGCTGCAGTTATGGCGGCCGTCATGTACAAAACGGCAAACGGCAGCCATTTGAAAACACATACATTTACGCTTGATAAAATGAAAGGGATGAAGCCGCTCACCATCTTCTTTATATCTGACGTGCACCGCCGTTTAATTGATGAAAAGCTTCTCCGCGAAGCGGCAGTTTATAAGCCGGATGCCGTTTTGCTCGGCGGTGATTTGGCGGAGGGCGGAGTTCCTTACGCCAGAATTGAAGAAAACATCAAACGTCTGACGGCTCTCGCGCCTGTTATTTATGTGTGGGGAAATAATGATTACGAGGTCAGCCAGCAAAAATTGCTCTCACTTTTACGGGTTTACAAAGTGATTCCGCTGAGAAATGAATCGGTTCAGTTTGCTTATAAAGGGGAAACCGTTACGATCTGCGGGGTGGATGATATCAGAATGATGATGGATGATTACGAATCTGCAATCAGATATACGGATGCTGACAAAGTAAACCTCCTGCTTTGCCATAATCCTGACATCCATGAGCAGATGAGGGAGTCAGACGGGATTGACGCTGTGTTCAGCGGCCATACGCATGGCGGCCAAATCCGTTTCGGCCGGTTCGGGCCGTATGAATTGGGCGGGACGGGAACGGTAAAAAAAGCGCATTATCTGATCAGCAACGGCTACGGGACGACAAAAGTTCCGCTGAGGCTCGGGGCGAAGCCGGAGACGCATATGATTACGCTGTGCGGACCGGATGAGCCGTTTTCCTGAAACAAATCCGGCCGCGGTGATAAAAAACGGCATTCTGCTTGTCTTCCCGCTGTACACGGTGTAAACTGATAACAAATTAAGAACCTATGACTCATTTATTCATATACTGTGTTATATGATTTGTGTGCAAGAAGAGGCAGGAGGGAACATTATGCGGCTTGAGCGTCTGAACTATAATAAGATTAAAATCTTTTTAACCCTCGACGATCTGACTGATCGGGGACTGACAAAAGAAGACCTCTGGAAGGACTCGTTTAAAGTCCACCAGTTATTTAAAGATATGATGAATGAAGCAAATACAGAGCTCGGCTTTGAAGCGAATGGTCCGATCGCGGTGGAAGTATATTCTCTTCAGGCACAAGGTATGGTTGTGATTGTAACGAAAAATCATGACGCGGACGCAGAAGATGACGAATATGACGATGATTATATCGAGATGCAGGTCAAACTTGACGAAAGCCCGGATATTATTTATCAGTTCCATTCGTTTGAAGATATCATTCAGCTTGCCGGAAGCCTTCACCGAATCGGGATTACCGGCGGCACCGTCTACCACTATGAGAACCAATACTATGTAAGCCTTGAAGACCTCGGCTCCCGTTCCGCCGAAGGTGTCATCGCGGTGCTGGCTGAATACGGACACCCGGCGACGATTACGATTTACAGGCTCCATGAGTACGGAAAACTCATCATGGACGGCAATGCTGTGGAGACCATCCAGAAACATTTTTCATAAAAAAGATTTGAAACGGCAGCTGTTTTCAGCGGCCGTCTTTTTTTAAGCGAAATAATGGAAAAATCATTGTCTTTCTTCTATGCACGGAGATATTGAAGGTGTATACTAGTCACTGAAAGGGAGCATGAGAGAAACAGAAGATTTTAGGAGGTTAACTCAAATGGCAGCCGATCGATTCACCGGTCATAATGAAGAAGACAAACATGATGTATTAAAATCAACCCAAACCGTAATACATAAAGCTCTGGAAAAATTGGGGTATCCAGAAGAAGTGTATGAACTGCTGAAAGAGCCGCTCAGATTATTAACGGTTAAAATTCCTGTTCGGATGGATGACGGGTCTGTGAAAATATTTACAGGCTATCGTGCGCAGCACAATGATTCCGTAGGTCCGACAAAAGGCGGCATTCGTTTTCACCCGAATGTAACTGAAAAAGAGGTGAAAGCACTTTCCATCTGGATGAGTTTAAAATGCGGAATTATTGATCTTCCTTATGGCGGTGGTAAAGGCGGAATTGTTTGTGATCCGAGAAATATGTCATTCAGAGAGCTTGAAAGGCTGAGCAGGGGATATGTAAGAGCAATTAGTCAGATTGTCGGACCGACTAAAGACGTCCCGGCACCTGACGTATTTACAAACTCACAGATTATGGCTTGGATGATGGATGAATATTCAAGAATTGATGAATTTAACTCACCCGGCTTTATTACGGGAAAACCGCTTGTACTCGGCGGATCCCACGGCAGGGAATCAGCGACGGCAAAAGGCGTCACCATCTGCATAAAAGAAGCGGCCAAGAAAAAAGGTCTCGATATTCAGAACGCGCGCGTCGTCGTACAAGGTTTCGGAAATGCGGGCAGCTATCTGGCTAAGTTTATGCATGACGCCGGCGCGAAAGTTGTCGGAATTTCTGACGCGTACGGAGGCCTTTACGATCCGGACGGTCTTGATATTGATTATCTGCTTGACCGCAGAGACAGCTTCGGAACGGTGACGAAGCTTTTCAATGACACCATTACGAATCAGGAGCTGCTTGAGCTGGACTGTGATATACTTGTCCCGGCGGCGATCGAAAACCAAATTACAGAAGAAAACGCTGACCGCATCAAAGCGAAAATCGTGGTAGAAGCGGCAAACGGACCGACGACACTGGAAGGAACGAAAATCCTGACAGACAAAGGAACGCTGCTGGTTCCCGATGTTCTGGCGAGCGCCGGCGGTGTAACGGTTTCTTATTTCGAATGGGTTCAAAACAACCAGGGCTTCTACTGGAGTGAAGAAGAAGTCGAGGAAAAACTGGAAAATATGATGATAAAATCGTTTAATAATATTTATGAAATGTCCCAAAACCGCCGGATTGACATGAGGCTTGCGGCTTACATGGTCGGCGTGCGGAAAATGGCTGAGGCTTCGCGTTTCAGAGGCTGGATATAAACCAATCGTTTGCATAAACAAAAAAAATCTCCTATGATAATATAGGAGATTTTTTATATGAGTGGAAACTTATGATGGAAATGCCAATCGCAGGAGTTGAAGGACATGACAGAAGAAAAAGCAATTATAATAGGCGGAGGTCCTTGCGGATTATCGGCGGCTATACATCTGAAGCAAATTGGCGTGAACGCGCTTGTGATCGAAAAAGGGAATGTCGTAAACAGCATTTATAACTATCCGACCCACCAAACTTTTTTCAGTTCAAGTGAAAAATTGGAGATCGGCGATATCGCCTTTATTACGGAAAACAGAAAACCGGTCCGAATACAGGCTCTCTCTTATTACAGAGAGGTTGTCAGAAGAAAAGAGCTGCGCGTAAACGCCTTTGAAACGGTGGAGCGCGTAACGAAACAGGAAGACGGCCGTTTTCTTGTAGAAACGTCAAAAGACCGCTACCTCACTCCGTTTTGTATCATTGCGACAGGATATTATGATCATCCGAATTATATGAACATACCGGGTGAAGGGCTTCCTAAGGTATTTCATTACTTTAAAGAAGGCCATCCTTATTTTGATAAAGATGTTGCTGTGATCGGCGGGAAAAACTCAAGTGTGGACGCGGCTTTGGAACTCGTGAAGTCCGGTGCGCGCGTCACGGTGCTCTACAGAGGACATGAGTACTCCCCGAGCATCAAGCCGTGGATTCTGCCTGAGTTTGAGGCCCTTGTCAGAAACGGCACAATCCGGATGGAATTCGGCGCTTGTCTTGAAGAAGTGACGGAAGATGAAATCATTTTCCGCTCCGGCCGAAATGAGACGGTCCGGCTGAAAAACGATTTCGTATTTGCCATGACGGGATACCATCCCGATCACGGTTTCCTCGAAAAAATCGGTGTGCGGATTGATGCGGAATCAGGCCGGCCGTTTTTCCGGGAAGAAACGATGGAAACAAATGTTGACGGTGTTTTTATCGCCGGAGTCATTGCGGCTGGAAATAACGCCAATGAAATTTTTATCGAGAACGGCCGTTTTCACGGCGGCTTGATCGCAAACGAAATATCAAAACGGCTGGGTGCAGAGAGCATATGATCATTCATATGCTCTTTTTTAAAAAAATTGAAAGATGTAAAAATATGAACAACATGGTACCATAGATATAGGAATATAAAGGAAAGAGGTTGCCTGATGTTTGCAATCATCTCTGCAGGAATTGCTCCCGGCATTGCGCTGTTAAGCTATTTTTATTTAAAAGATCAGTATGACAATGAACCCGTACATATGGTGCTGAGGTCTTTTTTTCTCGGGGTTGTCCTTGTGTTTCCGACCATGTTTATCCAATATGTTCTTGAAAAAGAGCATGTGGGGGGAGGAAGCTTTTTCGTTTCGTTTTTGTCTTCGGGATTTTTGGAAGAATCGGTGAAATGGTTCGTTCTGATGATCAGTGTGTACCCGCATGCTCATTTTGATGAGCATTATGACGGAATCGTTTACGGGGCCAGTGTGTCTTTAGGCTTTGCCACGCTTGAAAATATTCTGTATTTATTCGGCCACGGCGTTGAGCATGCTTTCATAAGGGCGCTTCTGCCGGTCTCCTGCCATGCGCTGATCGGAGTGATTATGGGGTTTTATCTCGGAAAAGCCCGCTTTTCGCAGAAAAAAGCCCGTGTCAAATGGCTTGTGATTTCGCTGGCCGTCCCTTCATGTCTGCACGGTTCGTACGATTTTATTCTTACCGCCCTCAATCATTGGGTATATTATATGCTGCCGTTTATGCTGTTTTTATGGTGGTTCGGGCTGCGAAAGGCAAAAAAAGCACGCTCCGTCAATATGATCCAAGTGTGAAGAAACCGCGCATCGCGTGCGGTTTCTTTTTTTATGCCTTGATGAGGGATAAGAAGGAAACGGTGTATAAAAATATCCGCGTGACAGACAATACGGGTACACTTTAAATTTTGCAGTAGGAGGCTTGAAGAGATGAAGTGCAAAGGAGCCTTTATGGCATGTCTCATTCTATTTTCTTTCGCCGCCGCTTTCTTCGATCATCATGAAACGGTTCATGCGTTTTCAAATCAAGTGATTCAAAGAGGCGCGACGGGTGATGATGTTATAGAATTGCAGGCCCGTCTTCAATATAACGGATTTTATAACGGGAAAATCGATGGTGTTTACGGCTGGACCACATACTGGGCCGTGAGAAATTTTCAGGAGAAATTCGGCATGAAGCCGGTTGACGGCCTCGTCGGGGCGAAAACCAAACAGGTGCTGATTTCAAAATCAAAATATTACCGTGAATATGTAATGGAGCAGATCCAAAAAGGGAATACGTTCACTCATTATGGCAACGTCCCATTGGAAAACCAAACAAAACCGAGAGCCGGAGCGCAGAAGCCGGCGGGAACGAATAAGCCTGCTCAAAAGCCGCAAAACAATACAGGCGGTCAGTCAAATCAAAAGCAAAATACGACAGCGGCCAATATGCCTGGCGGTTTCTCAAACAACGACATCAATCTTCTGGCGCAGGCTGTGTACGGGGAAGCGCGCGGTGAGCCGTTTGAAGGACAGGTTGCCATCGCCGCGGTTATTTTAAACCGTATTAAAAGCCCGTTATTTCCGAATACGGTGGCCGGCGTCATTTTCGAACCGCTCGCGTTTACCGCCGTTGCCGACGGCCAAATATACATGCAGCCGAATGAAAGAGCAAAAGAAGCGGTTCTTGATGCGATCAACGGATGGGACCCTTCTGAAAACGCGCTTTATTATTTCAATCCTGATACGGCGACAAGCAAATGGATTTGGGGACGTCCGCAGATTAAAAGAATCGGAAAGCACATTTTCTGTGAGTAAAAGTACGCAAAATGAGGTGTTAACATGATTAGAGGAATCATTATCGCTGTTCTCGGTGTCGCGATCGCCGCAACCGGATACTGGGGATATAAAGAGCATCAGGAAAAAGATGCGGTCCTTCTGCACGCGGAAAATAATTATCAGAGGGCTTTTCATGAACTGACGTACCATGTTGATCAGCTTCACGACAAAATCGGGACGACGCTTGCAATGAACAGTAAAAAATCTCTGTCTCCGGCGCTCATTGATGTATGGAGAATTACATCTGAAGCACATAACAATGTGAGCCAGCTGCCCCTGACTCTCATGCCTTTTAATAAGACGGAGGAGTTTTTATCCAATATAGGAGATTTCAGCTATAAAACATCCGTCCGGGATTTAGACCAAAAACCGCTTGATAAGAAAGAATATACAACACTGAACAGCCTGTACAAACAGGCGGAGAACATTCAAAACCAGCTCCGCAGCGTTCAGCATCTCGTCATGAGCAAAAATTTACGGTGGATGGATGTTGAAATGGCGCTCGCCTCTGACAAAAAACAAAGCGATAATACGATCGTCGACAGCTTTAAAACAGTCGAAAAAAATGTAGGCGCTTTTTCTGAAGACAGTACCAGCCCTACGTTTACAAGCGCAAATACAGAACGAAAAGGTTTTACGCATCTGAAAGGAAAACAAATTACGGAAAAAGAAGCGGTAAAAATCGCAGAACGGTTTGCGCCTGATCATAATTATTCCATTAAAGTGGTCAAAAGCGGCCGGAAGACGAATCGGGATGTATACAGTATCCGCATGAATGACGCGGATCACAAATCTTTTATCTATATGGATATTACCCAAAAAGGGGGACATCCTGTCTATTTGATTCAAAAACGGGGCGTGAAGAAACAAAAGATCAGCCTCAATGAAGCATCTAACCGGGCCGTCGCGTTTTTAAAGAAAAACGGATATGAAACAAAAGGCCTCGAAATTGATGAAAGCGCGCAATATAATAACATCGGCGTCTTTTCTTTTATTCCCGTGGAGAAAAACGTCCGCATTTATCCGGAAGCCATCCGAATGAAAGTGGCGCTGGATGATGGTGAAGTCGTCGGTTTTTCCGCGCGTGATTACCTGGCGGCGCACCGCACGAGAACGATTCCGGCTCCCGCTTTGTCAGCTGATGAAGCGAAAGCGAAGCTGAATAAAAATGTTGAAGTGAGGGAGACCCGGCAGGCGCTGATCACGAATGAACTCGGTCAGGAAGTGCTTTGCTACGAAATGCTCGGGACGATCGGGAAAGACACGTATCAAATGTTCATTAATGCGGACGACGGAAAAGAGGAAAAAATAGAAAAATTAAAAAGTGCAGAACCTATATATAAAGACCTATAAAAATAAAGGAGGAAAGGACTAAAAGTCTTTTCCTTTTTTTCATTACATGCTTTAATAAAAGCATAAATAATGAAAGAGTGAAGGCCCATGATAGCTGTCGGAGATTATATTTGGATTGAATACATAGAGAACAATGAGCCCAAAAAAGCGAGGAGCAAAGCAGTAAGCGTTGAAAACGGCGAACTCCATATCTCATATCCCGTCGATCTGGATTCGGGACGGACGGTCTTTTTGCATAAAGGATTGGAAATAACAGCGGAATTTATGGGGAATGGCCAAGTACCGTATCAATTTAAAAGCATAATCAAAGGAAAGAAAAAAGAACCCATCCCGATGATCGGATTGGACATCCCCCCTCAGGAGGAAATGAAGCGGATTCAAAGACGCCGATACGTCCGTGCAGACGCAGTATTGGATGTATCCGTCAAAATGGAAGCGAAAAAAACCGCTTTCCAAACGGTTTCCTCTAATATCAGCGCCGGCGGAATCGCTGTTGTGATGCCTGAGCATATTTCCGCGGAACCAGGTGAAAAGCTGTATGTCTCATTTTCGCTTCCCGGCAAGGAAAATGAGGCGGATATAACGGCCGAGGCTCTTACCCAGCGGATTTTTTATGATGAAAAGGCGGATAAACAAAAAATGACGCTTGAATTTACAGAAATCGGCCCCGCAGCGCAGCAGCTTTTACTCCAATATTGTATGCGCGCGCAGCTGCAGCAGAGAAGAAACAGTCTGTCGGAATAAACAGCAGCGCACTTTTCCATACTAATCCTAATGGAGGTGCGCGTGTATGAAAACGTTTGAACGTCTGCTGGTCAAATTGGTCTGCATTCAGCTTATCATTTTGGGCGCGGTGCAGTTTTTGCTTCATTATCAGCCTATTGAACCTTATATTTCGAAAGCCGTGAAATATGAGGGAGTTGATAAAATGGAGAAAAAAGAATGGATTGAAACGGTAAAGCGGTAAATCAGCTCAATTTTTTCGCCCCTTTTCCGGCAGTTCATGATACAATCCATAGAGGAGTAAAGAGCAAGGAGAGAGATTATGGACAAGAAATTATCAATTGCGATCGACGGGCCGGCCGCTGCCGGAAAAAGCACCGTTGCTAAAATAGTGGCTGAGAAAAAATCATATGTGTACATTGATACAGGGGCGATGTATCGTGCCATTACATACACGGCGCTCAAGCAGAATGCCGATTTAACCGATGAATCCGCGCTTACAGAGCTTTTGAAGCGTACGGAAATTGAGCTTGTATCCGCTCCGGAAGGACAAATCGTTCTGGTAAACGGAGAAGATGTGACAGAAGAAATCCGAAAAGACGAAGTCAGCAACCAAGTATCCATCGCCGCCAAGCATAAAGGCGTCAGAGAAGAAATGGTCAAAAGACAGCAGCAGCTCGGACAAAAAGGCGGTGTCGTCATGGACGGCCGCGATATCGGTACTCACGTGCTGCCTGATGCCGAAGTGAAAATTTTTCTGCTCGCGTCCGTAGAGGAAAGAGCGAAGCGCCGATATGAAGAGAATAAGAAAAAAGGATATGACGTGAATTACGAGACGCTCATTGAAGAAATTGCCAGACGCGACAAACTCGATTCAGAGAGGGAAGTTTCCCCGCTGCGCAAAGCGGAAGACGCGATTGAAATCGATACGACGTCACTCAGCATTGCCGAAGTCGCAGGAAAAATTCTGGAGATCGTCGAACAGAAATCACGTTAACTTCGGGCGGAGCGCTTTTTAATTTTTTTCAAAAGACAAGATGTTATTGCTTGACAAACCAGTCCTTTTATTAGAAGTTAATACTAATAAAACTTTTTATTGATCATTCAAAATCTTTTTTGGATGATTCTTTAATACATATTCGGCTGAAAAGCGGACATTCACATGTTCAGCTTTCAAACCGTATTAATTAAGCTGTGTAGGTTTGGACCAAGGAGGTTATTCAAATGACAGAGGAAATGAATCAAATTGATGTTCAAGTGCCAGAGGTTGGAGATGTAGTAAAAGGGATTGTGACAAAGGTAGAGGACAAGCATGTAGATGTCGAAATTGTCAATGTCAAACAGTCCGGAATCATTCCAATCAGTGAATTATCAAGTCTTCATGTAGAGAAAGCATCGGATGTCGTAAAAGTTGACGACGAGCTTGACCTGAAAGTAACAAAAGTGGAAGACGATGCTTTGATTTTATCTAAACGTGCCGTTGATGCTGACCGCGCTTGGGAAGACCTTGAAAAAAAATTCGACACAAAAGAAGTGTTTGAAGCTGAAGTGAAAGATGTGGTGAAAGGCGGTCTCGTCGTTGATATCGGCGTTCGCGGCTTCATTCCCGCATCACTTGTCGAAGCTCATTTCGTCGAGGATTTCACTGACTATAAAGGGAAAACCCTCTCTCTTATCGTCGTTGAACTCGATCGTGATAAAAACCGGGTGATTCTGTCGCACCGGGCTGTAGTGGAAAAAGAACAGACAGCCAAAAAGCATGATTTTCTCCAAACGCTTGAAGTTGGAAGCGTGCTTGAAGGAAAAGTGCAGCGTTTGACTGATTTCGGCGCATTTGTCGACATCGGCGGAATTGACGGGCTTGTTCATATTTCGCAGCTGTCTCATTCACACGTCGAAAAACCGTCTGACGTGGTGGAAGAAGGTCAGGACGTAAAAGTGAAAGTACTGTCCGTAGACCGCGATAACGAGCGTATTTCTTTATCTATTAAAGAAACGCTGCCGGGACCTTGGAGCCAGATCGGCGAAAAGGTAAAACAGGGAGATGTGCTTGAAGGAAAAGTGCAGCGCCTTGTAAGCTTCGGCGCCTTCGTTGAAATTCTTCCGGGCGTGGAAGGACTTGTGCACATTTCGCAAATTTCCAATAAACATATCGGAACGCCGCATGAAGTGCTTGAAGAAGGACAGACTGTTAAAGTGAAAGTGCTTGACGTGAACGAAAGCGAAGAGCGCATTTCCTTAAGCATGCGTGAGCTTGAAGAAGCGCCGAAAGCCGATCAGGAGGACTTCCGTCAATACCAGGCGAAAGAAGAGCCGAGCACCGGCTTCCAGCTTGGCGATTTAATCGGAGACAAGCTTAATAAATTAAAATAAATTGGTGATAAAACGTGACACGAGCAGAACGAAAAAGAGAACATATAAATCATGCGCTGTCTACCGGTCAAAACCGGGAAACGGGGCTTGATGATATTACGTTTGTTCATGTCAGCCTACCGAACCTAGCATTGGAAAAAGTGGATATATCAACGAAAATCGGCGGACTCACAAGCAGTTCGCCGATTTTTATCAATGCGATGACAGGCGGCGGCGGACAGCTTACATACGAAATTAACAGATCGCTGGCAAGAGCCGCGCGCAAAGCCGGCATGCCGCTGGCTGTCGGTTCGCAAATGTCGGCTTTAAAAGATCCCTCCGAACGGTATTCTTACGAGATCGTCAGAAAAGAGAATCCGGACGGGCTGATATTTGCCAATTTAGGCAGCGAGGCGGATGCCGAGCAGGCGAAAAGGGCAATTGATATGATTCAAGCGGATGCCCTCCAGATTCATTTAAATGTGATTCAGGAGATCGTCATGCCAGAGGGAGACAGAAGCTTTACCGGCGCTCTCGGCCGTATTGAGCGGATTGCGGCGGAAGCGGGAGTTCCCGTTTTTGTCAAAGAAGTCGGCTTCGGAATGAGCAGGGAATCGGCACGGCAGTTATTTGATGCCGGCGCGGCAGCAGTTGATGCCGGCGGATACGGCGGTACAAATTTCTCTAAGATTGAAAATATGCGCAGAGAGAAGGCGCTTCAATTTTTTAATACATGGGGAATTTCCACTGCCGCAAGCTTAGCGGAAATCCACTCGCTCTCCGCTGATCAATCAATTATCGCATCCGGCGGGCTGCAAAGTGCCCTGGATGTCGCCAAATCGATTGCCCTCGGCGCTTCCGGCGCGGGAATGGCCGGCACCTTCCTGAAAGCTCTCACCTCCAAAGGAGAAGAGGGGCTGTTTGACGAGATGACGGCGCTTTTACAAGAGCTGAAAATGATTATGACCGCCCTCGGATGCCGATCGGTTGCCCAATTGCAAAAGGCGCCTTTGGTCATAAAAGGTGACACACATCACTGGCTTTCTGAACGGGGAATTGACACATCCCGTTTCAGCAGACGTTAAAAGGCATGCGAACACGCATGCCTTTTTCTGTTTTTTACGATTTTCTTTTTCGGAATTCACCGTTTTGTTCAAGGCTTGTCGCTCCTTTATGGTGAATCGAATCATCGCGATCAGATTCCACCCGGCGGGAGGCTTTCAGTTTTTTCTCCTGTCTGTCTTTTCCCATCCTTATCCGCTCCTTTCAGGCATAATTGGTTTAAAAAATGCGTTCCCGCTCCATACTGGTCAGAGGAGGAGCGATTATGGAACCGTTTTATTATTACTGGTCAATGTGGTTTTTATGGATACTTGCGACTTTTATTTTTGCCAAAACAAAAAGCCGTTTTTACGTATCAGTCTTTATTTTGACTAATATGATGGCAAGCATACATCAGATAACGGCTTATTTTACGCTGAACGCGGCATATGTCATGTTTTTTGCTGCGGCATTTGTTTATGCGGGAAGCCTCGGCATGCATAAACGGCTCCGTCATATTGTGATTCATCTGACGGCGTCTGCGGCATACGGCTTTATTTTTCTTTTTGCATTATATGACCCTGTTTGGTTTATCATAAAACCTGAATGGGCGGCGGTTATACTGCTTACCGTTATTACGCTTTCTGTTGAGGGGCGGTTCCCTGAGAGGCTTTGTCTTTTTGTTCTCGGCATGTGCCAGGGGGAGTTATTGTATGCTGCGGTCATCCGCAACATTGCGGGTGCAGCAGCCGTCGGTGATTATAAATGGCTTTCAGGCTGTTCGGCGGGAGTCATTCTTCTCGTCGGGCTGACTACATATGAACAGCTTGCGGCGCGCATCAGCCAAAAAAGCAAAAAGCAGGGCAAAGGAGCGACAAAAATGTCTTGAAAACAGACGGAGACTGTTACATGAATGCGAAACATTTTGAAGAATACATTGTGATCTCAGTGAAAACTGATATAATAAATGAGTTAAGCCCTTCTGTTTGAAGGGTTCTTTTCATAGCGAAGATGATTTTTAATAACCGGTTGAACAATTTTTTGTGAAAATGTAAGCGGCTGGATTGAAAGGAAGGGTACTATGGGTAAACCTGTCGTAGCCATTGTCGGAAGACCGAATGTGGGAAAATCCACAATCTTTAACCGGATTGCGGGTGAAAGAATTTCAATAGTAGAAGATACCCCCGGAGTGACGCGGGACCGGATATACAGTTCGGCGGAATGGCTGAATTATGATTTTAACCTGATTGATACGGGCGGAATTGATATCGGAGACGAACCGTTTCTGACACAGATCCGCCAGCAGGCTGAAATCGCCATGGACGAGGCTGATGTGATCATCTTTATGGTGAACGGCCGCGAAGGTGTGACGTCTGCGGATGAAGAAGTGGCAAAAATACTGTACCGGACGAAAAAACCGGTCGTATTAGCCGTTAATAAATTAGATAATACCGAAATGAGAGCGAACATCTATGACTTTTATGCGCTCGGCTTTGGAGAACCGTATCCGATTTCGGGCACACACGGTTTAGGATTGGGAGATTTGCTCGATGCTTGTGCCGAGCATTTTAAAAACATTCCGGATACGAAGTACAGTGATGATGTCGTTCAATTCTGCCTGATCGGCCGCCCGAATGTCGGAAAATCATCCCTTGTCAATGCGATGCTCGGCGAAGAGCGGGTTATCGTGAGCAACGTAGCCGGAACGACTAGAGACGCTGTGGATACGGCGTTCACTTACAATCAGCAGGAATTTGTAATCGTTGACACGGCGGGAATGAGAAAAAAGGGTAAAGTATATGAAACAACAGAAAAATACAGTGTGCTGCGGGCGTTAAAAGCCATTGACCGCTCAGACGTCGTCGGCGTTGTGCTGAATGCAGAAGAAGGCATCCTTGAGCAGGACAAGCGGATCGCCGGATACGCCCATGAAGCCGGGAAAGCCGTCGTCATTATCGTAAACAAATGGGATGCCGTTGATAAGGACGAGCGCACGATGAAAGAATTTGAACAGAATATTCGGGAGCATTTCCAATTTCTCGATTATGCGCCGGTGCTGTTTATGTCGGCACTGACGACAAAGCGGATTCATACACTCATGCCTGCGATTATTAAAGCGAGTGAAAACCACTCTCTCCGCGTGCAGACAAATGTCTTAAATGATGTCATCATGGATGCGGTCGCCATGAATCCGACTCCGACGCACAACGGCTCCCGTCTGAAAATTTATTATGCGACTCAAGTCGCTGTTAAGCCGCCGAGCTTCGTTGTTTTTGTCAACGATCCGGAACTGATGCATTTTTCTTATGAACGCTTTTTAGAAAACCGAATCCGGGACGCTTTCGGATTTGAAGGTACGCCAATTAAAATATTTGCAAGAGCAAGAAAATAAAAAGGTGTGATACAGAGATGAAAAAAGTGGCAATGCTTGGAGCGGGAAGCTGGGGCACTGCACTTTCTTTAGTGCTGGCTGATAACGGACATCAAGTCATGATGTGGGGACACCGTGCCGAATTAATCGATCAAATCAACGAACTGCATGAAAACAAAGATTACCTGCCGGGGGTGGAGCTATCAAGTTCTATCATCGGGACAGCCGATTTAAGCGAGGCTTTAAAAGGAGCTGACTTCATCATTGTGGCAGTTCCGACAAAAGCCATTCGGGAAGTGCTGAAAAAGGCTCTGCCGTACATCCCGAAACAATCGATTTTTGTTCATGTCAGCAAGGGAATTGAGCCGGATTCGCTTCTCCGCATTTCAGAATTAATGGAAGAGGAGCTGCCTGAGGAGTACAGAAAAGACATCGTCGTGCTTTCAGGGCCGAGCCACGCTGAGGAAGTCGGATTAAGACACCCGACGACTGTTACATCATCTTCAAAAAATATCAAGGCTGCAGAAGCGGTTCAGGATTTATTCATGAACCAGCATTTCCGCGTCTATACCAATCCGGATATGATCGGTGTTGAAATAGGGGGAGCGTTAAAGAATATCATCGCTCTTGCAGCGGGGATTACAGACGGATTGGGATACGGAGATAATGCAAAAGCGGCCTTAATCACCCGAGGTCTTGCTGAAATCGCCAGACTCGGCACAAAGATGGGCGGAAATCCGCTCACCTTTTCCGGCCTGACAGGCGTAGGCGATTTAATCGTGACGTGTACAAGCGTTCATTCCCGAAACTGGCGCGCCGGCAACCTGCTCGGCAAAGGATACAAGCTGGAAGCTGTTCTGGATAAGATGGGCATGGTTGTTGAAGGCGTGCGGACGACGAAAGCTGCGTATCAGCTGTCACAAAAATATCAGGTGAAAATGCCGATCACAGAAGCGCTTCACCAAGTATTATTTAACGGGCAGAAGGTAGAAACGGCCGTAGAATCCTTAATGGCCAGAGTGAAAACCCATGAGATGGAAGACTTGGTCAACACATTCGAAAACCGGGTGAAGTGACAATAACATGCCGTCAGCATATTCTGAAGTGACGAAAGTACAAAACGCAGAACTCTCCGGCTGAAATCGCTTAAAACATTTGCTGATTTAGGCAGAAGAGGATGCAGACGTACGCATCTACGCATACTATAGCATCGAAGTCCAAGAGAGTGTATCTCAGACGTACAGGTGAATATAGTCAACTTGACTGAAGCAAAGTCCCCCTCTTTGCTTCAGTTTTTTTGTTTTTTCAATAGATGGAAAACCTGTTGATCTTTTCAACATTTGTATATTAAAATGAAATATAACGCTTACAATGATGGGACGGGGGGACACGAACGTGAGTGTGGCATTGATGAAAATGTGGTTTGCGCTTGGTGCTATGGGATTAATGTTTGTTGCGGTCGCCTCTATTTATGTCAGCAGGTACAAAGTGAAAAACAAACTGATAAAAGCAGCGGTTTCTTCACTCGCTTATGCCTGCATGGTCATCTCGGGATTGATCGTGTTAATGGTCGTTTTCAGCGGGCCTGTCAATGAATAAAGCCAAAAGGGGGCGCGGAATGCATAAGTTGAAAATGGCCGTCATAACGGCAATGGCGGTGCTTCTGCTGTCCGGCTGTCTGTACCCTGAAGCGAAAAAAACTGAAAATAAAGTATCCTACAAACATCAGCTTCAGCAGGTGCAAGCGGCAGTGGATGAATTTAAAAAGGCGAACGGCGGACTTCTGCCGATTCAGACAAAAGATATGAAAACACCGCTCTATCAAAAATATCCGATAGATTTTAAGCGGCTCGCGCCCAGATACATAGAGGAGCCGCCGGCCTCAGCTTATGAAAGCGGAGGAATGTACCAATACGTGCTTGTCGATGTGGAAAATAAGCCGACCGTCAAGCTGGTCGATCTCCAAATGGCGGAAGCAATCCGCGACATGAAGCTGCGTGTCAAAATGTATCAGGAAAAGCATACATATCCTCCCTATGAGGACGCCGTTTCAAAAGGGCTGTTCACTTTAAATGAAAAAAAGCTCGGCATGAAAAACTCTCCTTCGGTCAAAAGTCCGGTTTCAGGCACGTCTCTGCCGCTTTTAATCGGCGCTGACGGAGAAATCTATGCCGACTATCGCGTCGATCTCGCCCGCTGCCTGAAGGAAAACAAAAAGAAAATCAAACCGGGTGCGGAAATTCAGGATATTTTATGGAAAGAGACTCCTTTCGTCCCGGCCTTTTCAGTCACATACACCGTAAATGAAAAACAGGAACCCGTTTTTTTAGAAAGTCAAACGAAACAGGAATGAACCTTTTTCCCGCGCATACAAATAGGGAGAAAGGTTTTTTTGATTTTGATAGAAAAGACTGCCTGAAAATTTTCTAAAGATGTCATATTGAAATAGGACAACGTCATACACATATAGTGTCCTGTATTTGATTGGAGAATGGTGAATGAAAAATGATAAGGATAGGAAGTCCGGGAGGGGATCACTTGGAAAAGGTCGATATTTTCAAGGATATCGCTGAACGAACAGGAGGCGATATATACTTAGGAGTCGTTGGCGCTGTCCGTACAGGGAAATCTACATTCATTAAAAAATTTATGGAGCTTGTGGTGCTCCCGAATATCAGCAATGAGGCCGACCGAGCGCGGGCGCAGGATGAGCTTCCGCAAAGCGCAGCAGGAAAAACGATAATGACCACAGAACCAAAATTTGTCCCGAATCAAGCCATGTCCGTTCATGTCGCGGAAGGGCTTGATGTCAACATCCGTCTTGTGGATTGTGTGGGATATACGGTTCCCGGGGCGAAGGGATATGAGGATGAAAACGGTCCGAGAATGATCAATACACCTTGGTACGAAGAACCGATTCCCTTTCATGAGGCTGCGGAAATCGGTACGAGAAAAGTCATCCAGGAACACTCCACAATCGGGGTCGTCATTACGACAGACGGCTCAATCGGCGATATTGCGCGGGGCGATTACGTGGAAGCGGAAGAAAGAGTCATCGACGAGCTGAAGGAAGTCGGCAAACCGTTTATTATGGTCATCAACTCGGTAAAACCGTACCACCCGGAAACAGAAGCGCTCAGAGCTGAATTAAGCGCGAAATATGATATTCCTGTCCTCGCCATGAGTGTTGAAAGCATGCGGGAAACAGATGTGTTAAGCGTCCTCAGAGAAGCGCTTTACGAGTTCCCTGTGCTGGAAGTCAATGTCAACCTTCCGAGCTGGGTCATGGTGCTGAAAGAAAATCATTGGCTCAGAGAGAGCTATCAGGAATCAGTGAAAGAAACCGTAAAAGATATTAAACGCCTGCGCGATGTCGACCGGGTTGTCGGCCACTTCAGTGAATTTGAATTTATTGAAAGCGCCGGATTGGCCGGAATCGAACTTGGCCAGGGTGTCGCAGAAATTGATTTGTATGCGCCGGATCATTTATATGACCAGATTTTAAAAGAAGTGGTCGGCGTTGAAATCCGCGGGAAAGACCACCTGCTTGAATTAATGCAGGACTTCGCCCACGCGAAAAAAGAATATGATCAGGTATCAGATGCGCTGAAAATGGTGAAACAGACCGGCTACGGCATTGCCGCCCCGGCCTTAACCGATATGAGCCTGGATGAACCGGAAATCATCAGGCAGGGATCAAGGTTCGGAGTAAGGCTGAAAGCGGTCGCTCCGTCCATTCATATGATCAAAGTGGATGTGGAAAGTGAATTCGCACCGATCATCGGGACAGAAAAACAAAGTGAAGAGCTTGTCCGCTACTTAATGCAGGACTTTGAAGATGATCCGCTTTCTATCTGGAATTCCGATATTTTCGGCAGATCATTGAGCTCTATCGTAAGAGAAGGAATCTCCGCAAAACTGTCACTCATGCCGGAAAATGCGAGATACAAACTGAAAGAAACGCTTGAGAGAATTATTAACGAAGGCTCAGGCGGCCTGATCGCCATTATTTTGTAAGCTGAAGGACCTCTTCCTGAAACGGGGGGTCTTTTTTTATTCTTTTTAGATACTGGAAATCAATCAAGGATTAGGAGGAAAAAAGCAAAAAAAGGAATATTTGTTCGGTAAAACACGTGAAAACCTTGACGAGCAAGGGATTGAGGCTTTAAAATGCTTGATATGGCTTTTTATATGTGTTACTCTACATACAGAAAATCTTCACTTTGTTGGACAAACATTCCTCAAAGTGTCTGTTTTCTTATGAAAAGCCGTTTACTTGTCTGTTCTTCCCTGCTTTGATTTTTTATCAGACAGGTTTAGAATCAGGCTGAACTGTGAAGAAATGATAATAAACTGCTGATTTGATACCCTTTTGGGAGGAGGTGAAAGGCATGAACAAGACAGAACTAATCAATGCGGTTGCTGAAGCAAGCGAATTGTCTAAAAAAGACGCTACAAAAGCAGTTGATTCTGTTTTTGATACGATTTTAGATGCACTTAAAAACGGTGATAAAATCCAACTGATCGGTTTCGGTAACTTTGAGGTGCGCGAGCGTTCTGCACGTAAAGGACGTAACCCGCAAACAGGTGAAGAAATCGAAATCCCTGCAAGCAAAGTACCTGCTTTCAAACCAGGTAAAGCTCTTAAAGACGCTGTTGCAGGAAAATAATTGTGAATATAGATCGTGTATGCATCTGATACATACACTTTGTTTCTTCACAGAAAAGCCCCTTGATAAAGGGGCTTTTCATATTTAAGCAGCCCCGGTCACCGGGCAGGACTTTCGTTTTGCTTTTGGCGCGGCAAATGTGCTAGAATCGAAATTAAATGTATTCAATGGTGGAGGACACAGACAATGAAAGAAGTTAATAAAGAACAGATTGAACAGGCGGTTCGCCAGATTTTAGAGGCGATTGGAGAAGATCCGGACCGGGAAGGGCTTTTAGATACGCCGAAACGCGTGGCAAAAATGTACGCGGAAGTATTCTCGGGATTAAATGAAGACCCGAAAGAACACTTTAAAACCGTTTTCGGAGAAGACCATGAGGAGCTTGTTCTTGTAAAAGATATCGCGTTTCATTCCATGTGTGAACATCACCTTGTTCCTTTTTACGGAAAAGCGCATATTGCCTACATTCCGCGCGGCGGCAAAGTGACGGGCCTGAGTAAATTGGCACGGGCGGTGGAAGCCGTCTCAAAACGCCCGCAGCTGCAGGAGCGCATTACTTCAACGATTGCAGAAAGCATCGTAGAGACCTTAGATCCCCACGGCGTCATGGTTGTCGTCGAAGCTGAGCATATGTGCATGACGATGAGGGGCGTAAGAAAGCCGGGCGCAAAAACAGTGACTTCCGCTGTAAGAGGTATTTTTAAAGATGACGCAGCGGCGCGTTCCGAAGTGTTAGAACATATTAAACGTGCGGATTAATAATGATAGAGGGTGCAGATATGAATTCAAAGCATTCAAGTGATTTTGTCGTCATTAAAGCGGTCGAGGACGGCGTGAACGTCATCGGTTTAACGAGAGGAACGGATACGAAATTTCACCATTCCGAAAAACTGGACAAAGGCGAAGTGATTATCGCTCAGTTTACTGAGCATACCTCTGCCATCAAAGTGAGAGGCAACGCCCTCATCCAGACCGCTTACGGAGAAATGAACAGCGAAAAAAAATAAGCCGGCTGTTTCCCGCTTTTGCCAAATGCCCGCAAACGGCGGGAGAATACAGCCAATTTCTTTTTTTTATGCTATAATGATACCTGCGTATAATAATGACGAGTAAATCTCATACATATTAGAATAAATGTGAATTTGGGGACAAGGGTGATATTTTTGCAAGACATCTACGGAACTTTAGCGAATCTAAATACGAAATTAAAACAAAAGCTGTCTCATCCTTATTTAGCGAAACATATTTCCGCGCCTAAAATCGATGAGGATAAGCTTCTTCTTTTTCACGCTTTGTTTGAAGAGGCGGACATTAAGAACAACGACAGAGAAAATTACATAGTAACTGCGATGCTTGTCCAAAGCGCCCTTGATACCCACGATGAAGTGACAACAGCCAGAGCGTTAAAGCGAGACGAAAATAAAAACCGGCAGCTCACCGTGCTTGCCGGCGACTATTTCAGCGGACTGTATTATTCGCTTTTATCTGAAATGAAGGATATCTATATGATTCGGACGCTCGCTACGGCAATTAAAGAAATCAATGAGCATAAAATCCGTCTGTACGATCGGTCTGTCAATGACTTGAATCAATTGATCGAAAGCATGGCGATTGTGGAAGCGGCCCTGTTTCACAGAGTGTCAGACCACTTTAATCTTCCGCGCTGGAAAGAGCTGGCGAGTGATTTTTTTGTATATAAGCGGCTGATGAACGGCAATGCTATATTTCTCGATGTCATCGGCAATATTGTAAAGTCAGGGAAATCAAAGGCTGACATAATGGAAGATAGCTTCCGAAAGGCAAAGCAAAGCATTGAAACGCTGCTGCCGCTCAATTCACCAATCCAAAACCTAATGCTGAACCGGCTTAAGGCGATCAGCCAGGACAAAACATATCATCAGAAAGTGGAAGAAGGGTAATCAACATGCAGGAGTCAAAAGAACAGCGCGTACACGGCGTGTTTGAAAAAATCTATAAAAATTATGACCAAATGAACTCTGTTATCAGTTTTCAGCAGCATAAAAAATGGCGCGATAAAACGATGCAGATCATGAATGTAAAAGAAGGCGCAAAAGCGCTTGATGTCTGCTGCGGAACGGCTGACTGGACGATTGCCCTCGCCGAAGCAGCCGGAAAAAGCGGCGAAATCAAAGGACTGGATTTCAGCAAAAATATGCTGAGCATCGGCGAGAAAAAAGTGAAAGAGGGCGGTTACAGCCAAATTGAGCTTTTGCACGGAAATGCGATGGAGCTTCCTTTCGCTGATGATTCTTTTGATTTTGTCACCATCGGCTTCGGGCTGCGGAACGTTCCCGACTATCTGACCGTGCTGAAAGAAATGCGGCGGGTCGTCAAACCGGGAGGGCAGGTCGTATGTCTGGAAACATCCCAGCCGGAAATGTTCGGATTCAGACAGGCATATTTTCTTTATTTTAAATACATCATGCCTTTCTTCGGAAAAATGTTTGCGAAGAGCTATAAAGAATATTCTTGGCTTCAAGAATCGGCAAGAGAATTTCCCGGTATGAAAGAACTTGCGCGTCTGTTTGAAGAAGCGGGCCTGACGAATGTCAAATACCATTCGTTTACCGGCGGAGTGGCCGCTACGCATATCGGTTGGAAATGATGAATATACAGATGTTTGGGTGAATGATATGAAATTTAAAATGGCCTATTCTTTTTTAAATGACGATATTGATGTGATCGAAAGGGAGCTTGAGCAAACGGTGCGGTCAGACTATCCCTTGCTGAGTGAAGCCGGGCTCCATCTGCTCCAGGCGGGAGGCAAGCGGATCCGCCCTGTTTTCGTATTGCTTTCCGGCATGTTCGGCGACTATGACATTAATAAAATAAAATATGTTGCGGTGACGCTGGAAATGATTCATATGGCGTCCCTCGTGCATGACGACGTCATTGATGACGCCGAGCTGCGGAGGGGAAAGCCGACCATCAAAGCCAAGTGGGACAACCGTATCGCCATGTATACCGGTGATTATATGCTTGCGGGCTCACTTGAGATGATGACGAGATTGGATGAGCCGAAAGCCCACCGGATCCTGTCCAAAACCATCGTAGAAGTATGCCTCGGAGAAATTGAACAGATCAGAGATAAATACAATATGGAACAAAACCTCAGAACCTATTTGCGCCGCATCAAACGGAAAACGGCTCTTCTCATTGCCGTCAGCTGCCAGCTCGGCGCCATCGCTTCGGGAGCTGATGAGAAGATTCACAAAGCATTATATTGGTTCGGCTATTACGTGGGCATGTCCTATCAGATTATTGACGACATTCTTGATTTCACTTCAACGGAAGAGGAACTGGGAAAACCGGTCGGAGGGGATCTGCTGCAAGGAAATGTCACTCTGCCCGTTTTGTACGCGCTCCGTCAGCCTGAATTGAAAAATCAGCTGAAATTAATTAACAGTGAAACAACACAGGAGCAGCTCGCCCCCATTATTGAAAATATTAAACGCACAGACGCGATTGAAAAATCAATGGCCGTCAGTGACAGGTACTTAAAAAAAGCGTTTGAGAAACTGAATACACTGCCGAGAGGACGGGCGCGCTCATCATTGGCCGCCATCGCCAAATATATCGGCAAACGGAAATTTTAAATTCCTTTTACGAACAAGATGTGAACATTCTCCGCCCTGGATTGATTAATTGTCAGAAAGATGTTACGATTTCGGTGTGCAACTTGAAAGCCTATACATAATGATGGGGTGGAGAATCTTATGGAAAAAACTTTTATCATGGTAAAACCGGACGGCGTACAGCGCCAGCTGATCGGAGAGATTTTATCCAGATTTGAGCGTAAGGGCTTACAATTGGCAGGAGCCAAGCTAATGCAAGTTTCAGAACAGATGGCTGAAAACCATTATGCTGAACATAAAGGGAAGCCGTTTTTCGGCGAGCTTGTGGAATTCATTACATCAGGACCCGTATTTGCAATGGTATGGGAAGGGGAAAATGTAGTAGAGATCACAAGACAGCTGATCGGAAAAACGAACCCGAAAGATGCACTGCCGGGCACGATCCGCGGTGACTACGGCATGTTTGTCGGCAAAAATATCATTCACGGTTCAGACTCCTTAGAAAGCGCTGAGCGGGAAATTGACATTTTCTTCAAACAGGAAGAGCTTGTACCGTATCAAAAATTAATGGCCGACTGGGTGTACTAAGCCGTCAGCCTTTCTTTTTCTCTTGTTATGAAAAGGTTTACATATTTTAAGAAAGACAGAGGCTGCGCTGCCCTGTCTTTTCATTTCTCACAAATCAGCCTGCGGGCTGATTTTTTTATTGAAATCGTACAAATTAGAAAGAAAACAGGCTATACTAGGACAAAAGACAGCGAGATTGGGAGAGAAGCAATGGAGCCTTACGACATTTTTATCACCAAGTGGAAACAAATAACTGGCGTTGATTTATCTTTATACAAAGAAGCACAAATGAAAAGGCGGCTGACGTCCCTTTATGAAAAAAAGGGATTCAAAGATTTTCAGGAATTTGCCGCCGCTTTGGAGAAAGACAAGCTTTTATTAAATGAAACATTGGACAGAATGACGATCAATGTTTCTGAATTTTACCGAAATTATAAACGGTGGGAAGTTCTTGAAACCTCAATTCTTCCGTTAATAAAGCATAGCAAACCGTTAAAAATATGGAGTGCGGCCTGTTCAACGGGGGAGGAACCCTATACCTTGGCCATGATTCTCAATCAGCAGGCGGGTTTGGCCGGATTTGATATATTGGCGACAGATATTGATGAAAAGGCGCTAAGCAAAGCCAAGCGGGGCATCTATCAGGAACGCTCGCTGCAAGAGGTGCCGGCTTCCGTGAAAAGCCGTTATTTCACCAAGCAGGCTGACAACAGTTATCAAGTAAAACAAGAGATTCAAAAAAACATCCGGTTTAAGCGGCACAACCTGCTCGCCGACAGCTATGAACAGGATTTTGATCTGATCGTCTGCCGCAACGTCTTTATTTATTTTACTGAAAAAGCAAAAGAAGAGCTGTATGTGAAAATGGCGGGCAGCCTGAAAAAGAACGGAATTCTGTTTGTCGGAAGCACAGAGCAGATTTTCAGCCCGGAAAAATTCGGCCTTGAGAGCACTGATACATTTTTTTATCAAAAAAGATAGAAGACATTTAATGAAAACTTGTGGTATAGTTTTACTTAAAAGCGTTAATGCGATGAAGGGAGAAGAAAGAAATGAGATACTTAACAGCCGGAGAATCACACGGTCCGCAGCTGACGACAATTATAGAAGGTGTGCCTGCGGGGCTTTATATAACTGAAGAAGATATTAATTTTGAGCTTGCCAGACGTCAAAAAGGGCACGGCCGCGGACGCCGCATGCAGATTGAAACGGACAGAGCGAAGATCACAAGCGGCGTGCGGCATGCCCGGACACTCGGTTCACCCATCGCGCTCGTTGTAGAAAATAAAGATTGGACTCACTGGACAAAAATCATGGGCGCCGCACCGATTACAGAAGAAGAAGAAAGTGAAATGAAACGCCAGATTTCAAGACCGAGACCGGGACACGCAGATTTGAACGGGGCTATTAAATATAATCACCGCGATATGAGAAATGTGTTAGAACGATCTTCCGCGCGTGAGACAACGGTTCGCGTGGCTGCCGGAGCCGTCGCTAAAAAGATTTTAGCGGAGCTTGGCATTAAAGTCGCCGGACATGTCCTGCAAATCGGCAGCGTAAAAGCAGAGAAAACCGATTACACATCCATTGAGGATCTCAAACGGGTAACGGAAGAATCACCGGTCAGATGCTACGATGAAGAAGCAGGCCGTCAAATGATGGCAGCCATTGATGAAGCGAAGGCAAACGGTGACTCGATCGGCGGAATCGTTGAAGTGATCGTCGAAGGTATGCCGGTCGGTGTCGGAAGCTATGTCCACTATGACCGTAAGCTGGACAGCAAGCTCGCTGCTGCCGTTCTGTCGATTAACGCGTTTAAAGGCGTAGAGTTCGGCATCGGTTTTGAAGCGGCCGGCAAAAACGGCAGTGAAGTTCATGATGAAATCGTATGGGATGAAGAGAAAGGCTATACACGCGCCACAAACAGGCTCGGAGGATTAGAAGGCGGTATGACGACGGGAATGCCGATTGTCGTCCGCGGCGTTATGAAACCGATCCCTACTTTGTATAAGCCGCTGAAAAGCGTCGACATTGAAACGAAAGAACCGTTTACAGCGAGCATTGAACGTTCAGACAGCTGCGCGGTTCCGGCAGCAAGCGTAGTGGCTGAAGCAGCAGTGGCCTGGGAAATCGCAAATGCCGTCGTAGAACAATTCGGGCTTGACCAGATCGACCGTATTAAAGAAAATGTTGAAAACATGAAAAAACTATCGAGGGAATTCTGATGAAAGAGCTTGAGGTTCGAACAGCTTCCTCCGCATATCCCGTGTATATCGGTGAAGGCATAAGGAAACAGGCCGCTGCTCTTTTGTCTTCACTGAACAGGCCGCTGACAAAGATCCTTCTCGTCATCGATGCTGAAGTTGACCGGCTTTACGGCGATGAGATGTTCCGGCTATTAAGCGAAATATGGCCCGTGAAAAAAGTAATCGTTCCAAGCGGAGAAGAAGCGAAGTCTCTAAAAGAGTATGAACGGATTCAAACGGAAGCGATCGCTTTCCATATGGACCGCTCCTCATGTATGATCGCCTTCGGAGGCGGCGTGACGGGTGATTTGACCGGCTTTTGCGCAGCAACATTTATGCGCGGAATTGATTTCATTCAAATGCCGACGACACTGCTTGCCCATGACAGTGCGGTCGGCGGCAAGGTGGCCGTCAACCATAAACTCGGAAAGAACTTAATCGGCGCGTTTTATCAGCCGAAAGCGGTGATTTACGATACGGAGCTTCTGAAAACCCTGCCGGAACAAGAGCTGAGATCGGGCATGGCTGAAGTGATCAAACACGCGTTTATCGCCGATCATGCTTTTTTAGAAAAGCTTCTCACGTTTGACACGTTGCAAGGACTGACAAGCGCTGAGCTGAATGAAATGATTTATAAAGGAATTTCAATCAAATCGGCCGTCGTGCGTGAGGACGAAAAGGAAGAGGGGATAAGAGCTTTTCTGAATTTCGGCCATACGCTCGGCCATGCCGTTGAGGCGGAATACGGCTACGGCCGGATTACTCATGGAGATGCGGTCGCCCTCGGCATGCAGTTTGCCCTTTACGTGAGTGAACAGGTTGCAGGTTGCCAGATGAACAGGAAAGAACTCACACAATGGCTGATTGGGCTCGGCTACCCGGGAAGCATCAGACAAGATATTGAAACGACGGTTCTCTCCGCCCGGATGATGAATGATAAAAAAACGCGCGGAGGCATGACACAGTTCATCGTGTTAAAAGAATTAGGCGAAGCGCGGGACTGCATGCTTTCAAAAGATGAGCTCGAAAATTTGCTGAACAAATGGCGAATGGAGGAAACAGCATGATGATACGCGGCATTCGCGGAGCAACAACGGTGGAACAAGACACCGAACAAGAAATTTTAGAAAAAACACAGCAGCTGCTTGAAAAAATCATTGAACAAAATGGATGCAAGCCGGAAGACGTTGTACAGATCCTGTTATCCGCCACGCCTGATATCCATTCCGTATTTCCGGCAAAAGCGGTCCGCCGCCTTTCCGGGTGGCAGTACGTCCCGGTGACGTGCATGCAGGAAATGGATGTCACAGGCGCTCTGCAAAAGTGTATCCGTGTCCTGATGACGGTTCAGACGGATATGCCTCAGGATGAAATCAAGCATGTCTATTTAGAAAAAGCCGTTGTGTTAAGGCCGGATTTATCATTGACAAAAAATACTGACATGTAATACGATAAACAAAGCTTAGAAATACACAAGAGTGTGTATAGAGCTGGTAAGTAAGATATTGAACAGTTGAGTTTAGAATAGGGTAGCAGAGAATGAGTTTAGCTGAGCTGAGATAAACACGTTTTTATTCTGCCCAAAAGAAGCCTTTCTTTTGGGTTTATTTCTTATACGCAAGACTCCTCTCACTCTTCATCTCATTCTCCTTACCGTAAGGAGGAGAATCATGAATTTACAATCGGATGTTTCTTTATTTTTAAAGGACAGTCTGACACACCGCACCATTCCAATCGCAGAGACTTTTACGGTCGACACGATCACACCCATTCAGATGGTTGAAAAACTGGACAGAAACATTACGTATCTTTTAGAAAGCAAGGATGAGTCGTCAAGCTGGTCGAGATACTCTTTTATCGGCCTCGATCCTTTTATCACGATTAAAGAGAGTCATCACACATTCACTGCCGCTGATCCAAAAGGGCATACGCTGTTTGAAGCCGGAGAATTAAAAGCCGTGCTTGATTGGATGAATGAAAGCTTCCGCATTAAAACACCCGAGCTTGATATCCCGTTTTCGGGAGGGGCGGTCGGTTATCTGAGCTATGACATGATTCCTTTGATTGAGCCTTCCGTGCCGAGCCACGCGAAAGAAACAGATTTCGAAAAATGCATGCTGTTTGTCTGCCGGAAAATCATCGCGTACGATCACGAAACGAAACAAGTGCATTTCATTCAATATGCGGCGCTTAACGGCCGGGAGACGGAGGAAAAAAAGCGGGCCGTTTTTAAAGAAAATTGCGCGGAGCTTCGTAAGCTTATCGGTATTTTGACAGAACCGAAAGATATGAAAGAGCCGTTTTTTTCTAAAGAATCATTTGAAACGCCAAGTTTTGCCGATGTGACATCCAATTATACAAAAGAAGAGTTTATGGCCGGCGTCGATAAACTGAAAGAATATATAAAAGCCGGAGACATTTTTCAAGGGGTGCTTTCGCAAAAGTTTGACATTCCGATATCCAGACATTCATTTGAGCTGTACAGGGTGCTCCGCATCATCAATCCTTCACCTTATATGTACTATATCAAACTGCCTGACAGAGACATTGTCGGGAGTTCGCCTGAACGTCTGATCCGCGTGCATGACAGGCACTTGGAAATTCATCCGATTGCCGGAACGAGAAGAAGGGGCGCCGGAAAAGAAGAGGACGAACGCCTGAAAAAAGAGCTGATGAATGACGAAAAAGAGAAAGCTGAACATTATATGCTCGTCGATCTTGCGCGCAATGACATCGGCAGAGTTGCGGAGTACGGTTCCGTAGCCGTTCCGGAATTCACAAAGGTCGTTTCTTTTTCACATGTGATGCACATCATCTCTGTTGTAACCGGCCGTTTAAAACAGGGCGTCCATCCGGTTGATGCGCTGATGTCGGCATTCCCGGCAGGAACACTCTCGGGCGCTCCGAAAATCCGCGCGATGCAGCTTTTAAATGAATTAGAACCGACTTCCAGAGAAACCTACGGCGGATGTATTGCTTATATCGGATTTGACGGGTCAATTGATTCGTGTATCACCATCCGCACCATGAGTGTCAAAAACGGTACGGCGTCGGTGCAGGCGGGCGCGGGAATAGTCGCTGATTCCGTCCCGGAAGCCGAATATGAAGAGAGCTGTAACAAAGCGGGGGCGCTTTTAAAAACGATTCAAATCGCAGAAGACATCTTTTCTGGCGGGGAGGAGAAGACGGATGAACAAATTTCTGCAATCGTGCGTTAATGGCCGCACGCTGAAAACCGGAGAAGCCGAAAAGCTGATGGAGATGATGATGAACGGGGACATGTCGCAGTCTGAGATCGGCGGGATTTTATCGGTATTAGCCCACCGGGGTGAAACGGCGGAGGAGCTTGCCGGATTTGTAAAAGTGATGCGGGCGCGGGCACAGACGGCGGGTGGCTTGGCGGATGTCGTTGATACGTGCGGAACAGGCGGCGACGGGATTTCTACGTTTAACATATCCACGGCAGCGGCGATTACAGCTTCTGCCGCCGGAGCTAAAGTTGCCAAGCACGGAAATCGCTCCGTTTCGTCTAAAAGCGGCAGCGCGGATGTGCTGGAAAAGCTGGGGGTTTCCATTCAAGCCACTCCAGAAAGCGTCAAACGCAGCATTGAAATGAAACAAATGGGTTTTTTGTTTGCGCCGCTGTTTCATTCGTCAATGAAGCACGTCGCCGCCGCAAGAAAAGAGCTTGGCTTCCGAACCGTATTTAATCTGCTGGGCCCGCTCAGCAACCCGCTGCAGGTGAAGCGGCAGGTGATCGGCGTCTATTCATCTGATAAAGCGCGCCTGATGGCAAGCGCTTTGGAACAATTTGATGTCAGACACGTCATGCTTGTGTCGGCGCGTGACGGATTAGATGAACTGTCCATCACAGCACCGACCGATATCATTGAACTGAAAAACGGTGAACGTCTGGAATATTCCGTTTCACCTGAACAATTCGGTTTTGCAGAAGGTTCATTGAAGGATATTCAAGTGAATTCATCGGAAGAAAGCGCGCTCCTCATTCAGAATATTTTTGCAAATAAAGCTCCGTTATCCGCTCTGCATATTACCGCCTTAAATGCGGGCGCGGCCATTTATACGGCAGGTCTTGCAAACGATCTGAAAGAAGGAACGAAAACAGCCTTAGAAGCGATTCAAAACGGAGATGCCAAAAAGCAGCTCGAACGTCTGAAACAGAAAGAGGAAGAAATGTATGCTTGATCAAATCATTCAGCAGAAAAAAGAAGAAATCAAATCCATCGTGCTGCCGGAAACCTGTCAAATTAAACGGAGATCCTTTAAAGAAGCACTCCTGAACCCGAACCGTTTTATCGGGCTGATTGCCGAAGTGAAAAAAGCTTCGCCGTCTAAAGGATTGATTAAAGAGCATTTTGTTCCGGAAACGATTGCGGCGGATTATGAAGCGGCTAAAGCCGACGCCCTTTCGGTTCTCACGGATACCCGTTTTTTTCAGGGGAGAAATCAATTTCTGACAGATGTGAAACAAACCGTGTCTCTTCCCGTGCTGAGAAAAGATTTTATTATTGATTCCCTTCAGGTGGAGGAATCGTTCAGGATCGGTGCCGATGCCATTTTGCTGATCGGGGAAGCGCTGGAACCTTCAGAGCTTCATGAGCTTTATCTGGAAGCCCGCGATAAGGGCATGGACGTTCTCGTTGAAGTCCATGGTGAAACTGTGCTTGAACGGATTTTACAAGTGTTTCAGCCGGACATTCTCGGCATAAACAACCGGGACTTAAAAACGTTCCGTACTTCTGTTTCGCAAACGGAAAAAATAGCGCAGCTTGTGCCGGACGGCTGCCTGCTGGTCAGCGAAAGCGGCATCGGTTCTTTGGCTGACCTGCAATTCGTCAACAAGCACGGGGCGCAGGCTGTATTGGTCGGAGAATCCTTAATGAGAGAGGATTCGCAGCAAAAGGCGATCCGCGGACTGTTCGGGGAGTGACGATATGAAAAAGCCTGAGTTAAAGTACTGCGGAATACGATCGAAGCGTGATTATGAACTTGCGGCAGCTTCAGAAGCGGATTATCTGGGATTTATTTTTGCCCCAAGCAAACGGAGAGTAACGCCGGATGAGGTCCGGAAATGGAAAGAGCAGGTCCGGACAGACAAGAAACATGTCGGAGTATTTGTAAATGAAACGATAGAAAACATCGGGCAAATCGCCTCTGATCTGGCACTTGACGTCATCCAGCTTCACGGTGATGAATCGCCTGAGGATGCCCTCCGTCTCCGTCCGCTTGTGCGCTCGGAAATATGGAAAGCGCTCCATCACGGGGAAGGGACGCTCCGTCAGATGGCTCAATTTGCACCTGCTGTCGACGGCTATGTCATTGATTCTTCAGTGACAGGAATGAGAGGCGGGACGGGAATCGCGTTTTCATGGGCCCGTGTCCCCTTGTACCGAAAGCAGGCTCAAAATGCAAGCAAGCGCTGTTTTATTGCGGGCGGTGTTAATCCTGAGACGATTACCGGCTTACTGAGATCGCGTCCGTGCGGTATAGATCTTGCCAGCGGAATTGAAAAAAACGGACACAAGGATCAAACACTGATCCGGCTTTTAGAAGAAAGGATGAACCACTATGTATCCATATCCAAATGAAATCGGAAGATACGGCGAATTCGGCGGCAAATTTGTCCCTGAAACATTGATGCGGCCCCTTGAGGAAATCGAAACGGCTTTCACAGAATTAAAGAATGATCCCGTTTTTCATGCCGAATATAAAAAACTATTGTTTGATTACTCCGGAAGACCGACTGCATTAACGTTCGCAGACAGGGTGTCAGAGTATTTGGGAGGGGCGAAAATCTATCTGAAAAGAGAAGATTTAAACCATACCGGCTCTCATAAAATTAACAACGCGTTAGGCCAGATTCTGCTTGCTAAAAAGATGGGCAAAACGAAAATCATCGCCGAAACCGGCGCGGGACAGCACGGTGTGGCTGCGGCGACAGCCGCCGCAAAATTCGGTTTTAAATGTACGGTTTTTATGGGTGAAGAAGACGTTGCGCGCCAGTCGCTGAACGTATTCCGAATGAAACTGCTCGGCGCGGAAGTGGTGCCGGTCACAAGCGGCAACGGGACGCTGAAAGATGCGACGAATGAGGCAATCAGGTATTGGGTCCAGCATTGTGAAGATCATTTCTATCTTATCGGTTCTGTAGTGGGTCCGCACCCGTATCCGTATATCGTTCGCGAATTTCAGAAAATCATCGGCGAGGAAGCGAAAGAACAGCTCCGCCGGATTGAAGGAACGCTCCCGGATAAGGTTGTTGCATGTGTCGGCGGCGGAAGCAATGCGATGGGCATATTTCAGGCCTTTTTAGACGAAGATATTGAGCTGATCGGCGCCGAGGCGGCCGGAAAAGGGATTGATACACCGCTGCATGCGGCAACGATCGCAAAAGGGACGCTCGGGGTGATTCACGGATCAATGACCTATTTAATACAAGATAAATACGGGCAGATTATCGAACCGTATTCCATTTCAGCAGGCCTTGATTACCCGGGGATCGGCCCTGAGCACGCCTATCTGCACAAAAGCGGCCGTGTAACGTACGAAAGCGTGACAGACGATGAAGCGATTGCCGCGTTACGTCTGCTTTCTGAAACAGAAGGTATTCTTCCGGCTATTGAATCTGCCCACGCCCTGGCAAAAGCGTTCGAAATGGCAAAGGACATGGATAAAGACAAAATCATTCTCGTCAGTTTGTCGGGAAGAGGAGATAAAGACGTTCATACGCTGATGAATGTTTTGGAAAACGGGGTGGAGACACATGTTTAATCTGCGAGATTCTGAAAAATTGTTTATCCCTTTTATCACAGCGGGCGATCCGCTTCCTGACATTTCTGTTGAACTGGCAATATCATTACAGAATGCAGGCGCTTCTGCCCTTGAAATCGGCGTTCCTTACACAGATCCGCTTGCGGACGGACCCGTCATACAACGGGCTTCAAAACGGGCTCTGGAAAACGGAATGAATATCGTAAAAGCCATTGAACTTGGCGGCAAAATGAAAAAAAACGGCGTTCATATTCCAATTATCCTCTTTACGTATTATAATCCTGTGTTACAATTAGAAAAAGAATACTTTTTCGCTTTACTGCGGGAAAACGACATAGACGGCCTGCTTGTACCCGACCTTCCATTAGAGGAAAGCGCCCTTTTGCAAATGACATGCAAAAAGGAGAACATCGCTTATATCTCACTGGTTGCGCCGACAAGTGAAGACCGTTTGAAAATAATTACTGAACAGGCCCGCGGCTTTGTGTATTGTGTATCCTCTTTAGGAGTGACGGGCGTACGCAGCGAATTCGATCCTTCTGTATACTCTTTCATCCGTAAGGTGAAAGAATTCAGCTCTGTTCCGGTGGCGGTCGGTTTTGGCATTTCAAACCGCAAACAGGTTGACGGGATGAATGAAATATCTGACGGTGTCGTTGTCGGCAGCGCGCTTGTCAAAAAAGTTGAAGAGCTTAAAACAAAGCTTGTGAATCCCGGCACAAGAGCTGATGCGCTTCTTGAATTTGAAGAATACGCAAAGACGTTCGGACGACTGTACAGTGTAAAATGAGGTGACTGGATTTGCAGATTAAAGAACAGCTGCGGCAGCTGAAACCGTATCAGCCGGGCAAACCAATAGAAGAAGTGAAAATGGAATACGGGCTTGAAAAAGTAGTAAAACTCGCTTCTAACGAAAATCCGTTCGGCTGTTCACAGGCCGCAAAAGATGCGCTGCATCAGGAGATTGAGCAGCTTGCGCTGTATCCCGACGGTTACAGTGCCGCTTTGAGAACGCGGCTCAGTGAGCATCTGCAGGTCAGTGAATCTTCGATCATTTTCGGAAACGGCTCAGATGAGCTAGTGCAGATTATCTGCCGTTCTTTATTAAATGATCAGGCAAACACGATTACCGCCGCCCCGACTTTCCCGCAATACAGACACAATGCGGTGATTGAAGGCGCTGAGGTGCGCGAGGTGCCGCTCCGCAGTGACGGCGCTCATGATTTGGACCGGATGCTGGAAGCAATTGACGGCGAGACGAAAGTCATATGGGTATGCAACCCCAATAATCCGACGGGGACATATACTTCTGAGCAAGAGCTAATTGCCTTTTTAAACAGAGTTCCCGAGCATATACTCGTTGTCCTTGATGAAGCGTACTACGAGTATGTTACGGCGGAAGATTACCCAGAAAGCATTCCGCTTTTAAAGCAATATCCGAATGTCATGATCCTCCGCACCTTCTCTAAAGCGTACGGACTTGCCGCGCTGCGCGTCGGATACGGCATTGCGGACGAAGCGCTGATCCGCCAGATTGAACCGGCGAGAGAGCCGTTCAATACGAGCAGAATCGGTCAGGCTTCGGCACTGGCAGCGCTTGACGACCAGACATTTATCCAGGAATGCGTCGAGAAAAATAAAGCCGGCCTTAAGCAGTATTATGATTTTGCGGAAACTCACGGATTAACTTGTTATCCTTCACAAACCAACTTTGTGCTCATTGATTTTAACCGTCCGGCGGATGAACTGTTCCAAGCCCTGTTGGAAAAAGGATATATCGTCCGCTCAGGACAGGCGCTCGGATTTCCGACAGCGTTAAGGATTACGGTCGGTACGAAAGAGCAGAATGAGGAAATTCTCACAATTTTAGCTGAAATATTATAAGAGGTGATCAAGCATCACCTCTTTGCTCTATTAAAATAGATGAAAAAGGAAATGAGTGAAATGAAGGATACTATATTGCTTGCGGGGATCGGGCTGATCGGCGGATCGATCGCATTGGCCATCAAAAAGGAGCATCCGCATAAACGGATTATCGGTGTGGATATTTCGGAAGAACAGCTCACTGCCGCGCTGAAGCTCGGAATTATTGACGAGCGGGCCGGCTCATTGA
This sequence comes from Bacillus sp. EKM420B, assembly GCF_011065565.1. NCBI lineage: Bacteria > Bacillati > Bacillota > Bacilli > Caryophanales > Bacillaceae > Bacillus > Bacillus sp. EKM420B. Next base: position 130,048 of record NZ_JAAMNX010000004.1, read on the forward strand.
CGGAAGGGGCGCAGCAAGCGTCTGTTGTCATTATCGCCACGCCTGTCGCCCAAACGCTGAAAATGCTCGATATGCTGGCCGCATCAGACATCACCCATGAACTCCTGATTACGGATGTGGGCAGCACGAAACAGAAAGTCGTCAGCTACGCCGACAAAGTGCTTCCGGCTCACTATCAATTTGTCGGCGGCCATCCGATGGCGGGATCTCATAAATCCGGGGCCGCTGCCGCGAAAGAATTTTTATTCGAAAATGCGTTTTACATTTTAACACCCGGAAAATCAACTTCTAAAGAGTCAGTAACGCATCTGAAGGAACTCTTGAAAGCGGCAAACGCCCACTTTGTGGAGATGACTCCCGAGGAGCATGACGGCGTAACGAGCGTCATCAGCCATTTCCCTCATATCGTTGCTGCAAGCCTCGTCCATCAGGCTCATCATTCTGAAGAAGATTATCCGTTTTTGAAGCGTTTCGCAGCCGGCGGTTTTCGGGACATCACCAGAATCGCCTCAAGCAGTCCGGCGATGTGGAGGGACATACTTCTTCATAACAAAGATAAACTGCTTGACCGCTTCAAAGAATGGAAACGGGAGATTGACACGATCGAATCTTATGTAGAAAATGAAGATGCGGACAGCCTGTTCGGATATTTTAAAAAAGCGAAAGATTATCGCGACGGTCTGCCGCTCCGTCAAAAAGGAGCGATCCCGTCCTTTTATGACCTTTATGTCGATGTTCCCGATCATCCGGGGGTCATTTCGGAAATTACGGCGATACTGGCAGAAGAAAAAATCAGTATCACCAACATCCGCATTATCGAAACAAGAGAAGATATTAACGGAATTCTCAGAATCAGTTTCCAGACTGATGATGACCGGAAGCGCGCGGAAACCTGCATTCAATCCCGCGCCAAATATGACACATTTTACGCTGACTGAGGTGGAAAACATTGAAAAGAGAAAAAGTGACGTCTTTAAACGGTGAAATTCATATTCCGGGGGATAAATCCATCTCCCACCGTTCTGTTATGTTCGGAGCGCTTGCGGAAGGAACGACAACGGTAAAAAACTTTTTGCCCGGAGCCGATTGTCTGAGCACCATTGCCTGCTTCAGAAAAATGGGTGTCTCCATTGAACAAAACGGAAGTGATGTAACGATATACGGAAAGGGCATTGACGCACTTTGTGAGCCTGACAGCCTTCTTGATGTCGGGAATTCCGGCACGACCATCCGCCTGATGCTCGGCATTTTAGCCGGACGCCCATTTCACAGTACGGTAGCGGGCGATGAAAGTATTGCAAAGCGCCCGATGAAGAGGGTGACGGAGCCTTTAAAACAGATGGGAGCCGCGATTGACGGAAGAGCGGACGGAGGGTTTACGCCTTTATCCGTAAGAGGCGGACAATTGAAAGGCATTGATTACGTCTCCCCTGTTGCAAGCGCGCAGATCAAATCTGCCGTGCTGCTTGCCGGATTGCAGGCTGAAGGGACGACGACCGTCACTGAGCCTCATAAATCAAGAGACCATACGGAACGGATGCTGAACGCTTTTGGCGCCGAGCTTGCGGAAACGGAGACGAGCGCTTCCGTAACGGGCGGTCAGAAGCTTCGGGGAGCCGATATTTTCGTGCCCGGCGATATTTCTTCAGCGGCCTTTTTCCTCGCGGCAGGCGCTGTCGTTCCCGGAAGCCGGATTGTGCTGAAAAACGTCGGCCTGAACCCGACACGCACGGGGATGATTGATGTCTTAAAGCAAATGGGGGCTTCACTTGAAGTGATTCCTTCAGAAGCGGACAGCGCAGAGCCTTACGGAGACCTGGTTATTGAAACCTCAGCTCTGAAAGCGGCAGAAATCGGCGGAGAAATCATTCCCCGTTTAATTGACGAGATCCCGATTATCGCCCTTTTGGCAACGCAGGCTGAAGGCACAACTGTCATTAAAGACGCTGCGGAGCTGAAGGTGAAGGAAACGAACCGGATCGACACCGTCGTATCAGAGCTCCGGAAAATCGGCGCAGACATTGAACCGACTGAAGACGGCATGAAAATACACGGCAAAAAAACGCTTGCGGGCGGAGCCGATGTGTCAAGCCACGGCGACCACCGCATCGGCATGATGCTCGGTATCGCTTCATGCCTGACAGAAGAGCCGATCGACATCCGTGATACAGAGGCGATCCATGTCTCATATCCGACATTCTTTGAGCATTTAGATCAATTAGCCAAAAAAGCCTGAAGACGATTCTTCGGGCTTTTTTCTTCATGTGTCATAAAATCTTGGGCTTTGACATAGCTTGTCTTAAACAGAAAAATAACAGAAAGGGGGAATGCGTTTTCGTTACAGAAACAGCCGGAATAAATTGCGCTGTTTGCGTATAAAGATGCCGTCCCCTTTTTTGCCGTTTTCCTCTTAACCATTTTCTGATAAACTATAATGCCGGGTGAAGCATCTTATTTGCGGGCAGGCCCTGTCTGAATTATGATAAGAATAACCCGAATAAAAACCCTTTTCATTTGGTTGATGAGGTATAGGAAAAGAAAGGACCGGTCTGATTTGAATACATTGATTCAAGAAGCCATAAAATTAGTTGAAGCAGGTGAAACCGAAAAGGGACTCAAAGCGCTTTCAAAAGCTGAAACAGAGCTTCATGACGAAGACAAAGCCATTGCAGCCCAGCTCTACTATGAATGGGGAAACGCCGAAAAAGCGTTAGCGCTGATCAGTGATCTGCATGACCTCTATCCGGGTGAGTCTGAGCTGACGAATTTTTACGCCGAATTGTTAATAGATATTGATGAAGAAGAAAAAGCTCTTGAGGTGCTGGAGACGATTTCTCCGGAAGACCCGTCTTACGCGGAAAGCCTTCTTTTAATGGCTGATCTGTATCAGATGCAGGGCTTATTTGAAGTAAGTGAGCAAAAGCTGTTACAGGCGAAAGCGATGTTACAAGATGAACCTGTTATTGATTTCGCTCTGGGGGAATTATACTTCACTCAGGGATCATACGCAAAAGCCGTTCCTTACTATGAAGAGACGGCAAAAGAACGGCACGAAATCGGCGGCGTAAATGTTCATCAGAGGCTGGCTGAGTCATTGAGCGCGGCGGGTGAATTTGAGGAAGCGATTTCATGGTATGAAAAAGCGGCGGCAGAACATACAGAACCGAATACGATTTTCGGGTACGGGTTCACAGCCTATCAGGCGGGAATGGTCAAAACAGCCATCAAGCAGCTGTCTGATTTAAAAGGGCTTGATCCTTCCTATTCATCGCTTTATATGCCGCTTGCAAAAAGCTACGAGGCAGAAGGCATGTATGAAGATGCATTAAAAACCGCTAAAGAAGGTATTACTTACGATGAATACAATAAAGAGCTTTTTCTCTATGCGGCGAAAATGGCGTTAAAGCTCGGCAGCGAAGAGGAAGGCAAAAAGCTTCTTCAGGAAGCGCTGGCGCTCGATCCGGGTTACGTGGAAGCGCTCCATACGCTTTTAGCCGTCTATCATAAAGAAGAAAGCTTTGAAGAGATTATTGATCTGATTCAGGAAGTCCGCGGCTACGGAGAAGAAGATCCGAAATACAATTGGTATTTGGCGGGGGCCTATACAGGCCTTGAACAATACGCTGAAGCGAAAAAAAGCTTCGAAGCTGCGTATCTCCATTATCAGGATGATCGGGATTTCTTATATGAATACGCTCACTTCTTATTGGAAGAGGGTCTCCAGAAAGAAGCGCTGCCGCTTTTAAAACAAGTGCTTTCAATGGATGGAACAAACGAAGAGCTTGAAGAAACAATCTTACGGATAGAGGATGAATTTTTAAGATAAGCAGGATTTTGGACCATGCTTGCTGAATGTATAAGTGATGTCAGATTATACGATCGATAGAGGAGGGAATTACATGCAGACCCCTGTTTCTGTCAATGAAAAAAAGGATTTTATCCGTTGGTTTTTAAATCATTATCAGCTTAAACGCCGGGAGTGCGTCTGGATTTTAAATTATTTAATGAGTCATGATTCATTAATGGAAAAAGTCCATTTTGTAGAACAAGCCGAATTTTGCCCGAGAGGCATTATCATGTCTACTCATTGCGTTGATGAGGTGCCGTTTAGGTTTTACAAAGAAAATGTCATGACTACGGACGCGGAAAAATCTTTTCACGACATCCGGTTAAATAAACAGCAGGATTTATTTATCCAGCTGAATTTCCGTTCGGCCTACAGCTCACCGGAATATGCCGCTGTTCTTGAATCAAATCCGCATCTGCCGAAAGACCTGTTTGAAAATAAACAGGATCAGGGGATGGCTGAAAAAATATTAGAACATGCCATTTCCACTTTCCAGCGGGAAAAGCTGCTTAAAGATATCGACGAGGCGCTGGACCGCCACGACAAAGAAACATTTGAAAAGCTTTCCCGCCAATTGAATCAGCTCACATAAATGACAGCCTTGCAGAATATGCAAGGCTTGTTGCGTAAAGAGGAGGAACGAGACATGAGATGGAGGGCCGCTGATGCCGATGCCTATTTACAATCTGCGGATTACATTGATACCGCTGTCATTCCGTTAATTTCCATAACGTCTTCAGGAGGCTTAAAAGAGGCCGTTGAACAGGGGGAAAGCACTCAATTGCTTTCTGAAGAGCTTGAGCGCCAATTGAAGGGACGGGTATATTTATTCCCCTCTTATACATATGTTGATATAGACCAATCACAAATCGCCCTGCTTCAAAAACTCAAAGAAGAGGTGATGACCAACTTCCGGCACGCCTTGTTCCTGACGGCAGACGAAAAATGGAAGGATTCTGAAATAGGGTCTGATGTCATATACATACCTGCCGTTCCGTTTGAACATATGAAAGACTCTTTAAAGAGAAAAATAGCGGATGACAAGTGCGGAGAAATTTTGAACGTTTTGTTACAGAAGTGGAACAATTCTTAAAAACTCCAGGCATCCTGCAAAACACCCGTTTTGCCTCTGTTGACCTTGCTGAAAGATTCATATATTATGAGGGTGTCAAATATCAGAATTATTTTCTATTTTAGTTAATTTTTGGTCAATCTTTAGGGGGGGAAGAGATGGGCGGAAAACAAGATATATCAAGAAGACAATTTTTAAACTATGCGCTCACCGGCGTGGGGGGATTTATGGCCGCCAGTGCGCTTATGCCTATGGTCCGTTTTGCGCTGGACCCGGTATTAAAACCGACGGGAGATCAAAAAATGGTGCAGGTTGTCAGTGTGGATGAGCTGACGAAGGAGCCGAAGCGGTTTGACTTTAAAATTCATCAAGTCGACGCCTGGTACGAATCGGAAGAATCCAGATCAGCCTGGGTTTACAAGCATGGGGATGAAATTATAGCGCTTTCTCCGATCTGCAAGCATTTAGGCTGCACCGTAAACTGGAACAATGATCCTAAAAATCCGAACAAATTCTTTTGTCCCTGCCATTACGGTCTGTATGAAAAAGACGGCACGAACGTTCCGGGCACGCCGCCGCTCGCGCCTCTTGACCGTTATGAGCAAAAAGTAAAGGACGGCTTTTTGTATCTTGGAAAAGCAAAGCCTAGGGGGGAAGGGTGACATGCTGAATAAAATTTATGACTGGGTGGATGAACGTCTCGATATTACGCCGATGTGGCGGGATATCGCCGACCATGAAGTGCCGGAACATGTAAATCCCGCTCACCATTTCTCGGCTTTTGTCTATTGTTTCGGCGGTTTGACGTTTTTTGTAACCGTTATCCAAGTGCTGTCCGGGATGTTTTTAACGATGTATTATGTGCCGGATATTAAAAACGCGTGGGAATCTGTGTATTATTTGCAGAATGAAGTCGCTTTCGGGCAGATTGTAAGGGGTATGCACCATTGGGGCGCAAGTTTAGTCATCGTGATGATGTTTTTACATACGCTGCGGGTTTTCTTTCAGGGAGCTTATAAAAAGCCTCGGGAATTGAACTGGATCGTCGGTGTTCTGATCTTTTTTGTGATGCTCGGTCTCGGTTTTACAGGGTATCTGCTTCCGTGGGATATGAAGGCGCTGTTTGCGACAAAGGTAGGTCTTCAGATTGCGGAGGCGACGCCATTGATCGGAGCGCAGGTGAAAACTCTTCTTGCCGGCCACCACGATATTGTCGGCGCTCAAACGCTGACGAGATTTTTTGCGATTCACGTATTTTTTCTCCCTGCCGCTTTGTTTGCGCTCATGGGCGCCCACTTTGTCATGATCCGCAAGCAGGGAATTTCAGGACCGCTTTAATACAAATCTGATATAAAAGGGAGGGGATGACATGCACCGGGGGAAAGGAATGAAGTTTGTAGGAGATTCAAGGATACCGGCTGAAAAAAAACCGAATATACCGAAAGACTATTCAGAGTATCCTGGAAAGACAGAGGCGTTTTGGCCGAACTTCCTGCTGAAAGAATGGATGGTCGGAGCCGTTTTCCTCGTCGGATTTCTCGTTTTAACGATTGTGCACGAGCCGCCTTTGGAACGGGTGGCGGACCCGACGGATACAGGGTATATTCCGCTGCCGGATTGGTATTTTCTATTTTTATACCAGCTTTTAAAATATGAATATGCCGCAGGGAGCTACACCGTTATCGGAGCGATGATTATACCGGGGCTTGCCTTCGGGTCGCTGCTTTTGGCTCCGTTTCTCGACAGGGGGTCTGAAAGAAGGCCGTGGAAGCGTCCGGTTGCCGTCGGGATGATGCTTTTGGCGCTTTGCGCTACGGTCTTTTTAACGTGGCAGTCAGTCGCGACACATGACTGGGCGAAGGCGGAGGAGCAAGGGAAAATAAAAAAAGAAGCCGCCATTGATACTGAATCAGACGGTTATAAGGTATTTAAAGAACAAGGCTGTATTTCCTGTCACGGGGATAATCTTCAAGGGGGAGGCGCCGGTCCGTCCCTGGTCGATAACGGGCTGAGCCCGGAAGAAATTAAAAAAATCGCCGTCAAAGGGAAAGGGCAGATGCCAGCCGGTATTTTTAAAGGGAATGACAAACAGCTTGATCAGCTGGCGAAGTTCATTTCTGAAACGACAGCGAAATAACGTATTGTGAAGTAGACAACAGCAGGATATACTTTTATGAAAAGAGCTGACCGGATGTCAGCTTTTTTTGCATGATACATACTTTTTACGGACTGAGAGTTGATGGTATGAGGTGGATTTCTTATCTTTTAGGGTTGCGCGGCATGCTTCTGCTTGTTCTTGCCGTTAATTTTATCGGTACGGTGTACGGCTATTATTGGTATGTGCCGCAGCTTGCGGACACGCCGTTCCGATTTCTGATATTTGTGCCTGACAGCCCGACGGCGACGTTTTTCTTCCTGTTTGTGCTTCTGGCATTTCTCATGGGAAGAAACGCGCCGCTGTTTGAAGCGCTGGCTCTTGTAACCCTTGTAAAATACGGGCTGTGGGCGGTCGGAATGAATATCTTTGTGCTGGTCAAAATGGGGCAGGTGCCTTGGGAAGGGTACATGCTGATTGCTTCACATTTTGCCATGGCCGTTCAAGGCGTTTTATACAGCCCGTATTTTCGGTTCCGGTTATGGCATCTTGCCGTTGCCGCTGTTTGGACGCTTCATAATGATGTCATTGATTATCTTTTCGGCATGATGCCCCGCTACTCAATGCTCAATGACTATATGCAAGAGATCGGGTATGCTACATTCTGGCTGAGCATATTTTCACTCGGCCTTGCATACTATTTGGTGATTTCCAAAAGACGGATAAAGCTTGACTTACACTGATAGAATCTTGGTCTAACCTTGTCCCGCTCCTCATATTCTGTAAAGAGAAGGAGTGGGAGGGACCTCTATGAAACGAAAGCTGACGATCTGTCTTTTACTTGCTCTTATGTGTTTCATCACAACTGCCAAAGCTGAAGATGAGGGCGGTCTCAAGGAACTGAACGACCTTTCGGATACCGTTTTCCAAATGACGCGGCATTCGCAGTATGATGAGGCTCTGCAAGTGCTTGGCTACTTTAAGAAAAAAATGACACACGTAAACTCACTGAGCGGCGCCGAAGTCAGGCAGGTGACTCTGGGCTTTAATGATTTAGTGCGCGTCCTGAAACAGGCAGACGCCTCAGATACCGAAAAAATCCGGGCAGCCGCCCAGTTCAGGTTGGTAATGGATGCGATGGAAGACCACTCCGATCCGCTGTGGGGTTCGCTTGAAAGACCGATTATGGCGACATTCAGCGCCTTAAAAGAAGATGTCAGCGGAAACGGAAGTGAAAATTTCAATGAAAAGTGGAATGAATTTATATCATTATATGATTTAATTTATCCCAGCCTGACAATGGATGTGTCGGCCGGCCAGCTTGATACGGTGGCGAAACATATCGAGGTGATTGAGCAGGAAGGGTTTCAGCAGATGACAAAAGGAACAAAGCTTGAGCGTCTGACGCTCCTGCAGCAGGATTTAAAGCGGGTTTTTGACAAGGTGGAGCGGGATGACGCTGACCCTTCGCTGCTCTGGGTCATTCTGACAACAGGCGGTATCATTATTACTGCGCTGACATATGTCGGCTACCGAAAATACAGAGCGGAAAAAAAGAAAGAGAAAAAGCGTGAGTATCCTAAGTCTAAATAAACAAAAATTGCTGTAAAGGAGCTAAGCCAGTGAAAAAACTCATCCAGCAATTGGCTTCAAAACACCTCCCGCAGCCGATCAGAGGCAGAAAAGGGGCGACTGACGAAGGACCGCGAAACCTCGCGCGTGACTTCCAGAATCCTGACATGCTCGTTCCGCCTTCAACGGATTCAGGAACGGTTCAAAACTTGAAATTCTCATTTTCTGATACGCATATGAGGCTTGAAGACGGCGGATGGTCCAGAGAGGTGACGGTCAGGGAACTGCCGGTATCCAAAAACATCGCGGCGGTGAACATGAGACTGAAACCGGGAGCTGTGCGGGAGCTTCATTGGCATAAAGAAGCCGAATGGGGATATGTGATTAACGGAGGAGTACGTTTAACTGCGGTCGATCAAAATGGGCGGAATTTTATTGATAACGTAAGTGAAGGGGACCTGTGGTATTTTCCTTCCGGCATTCCTCATTCCATTCAAGGATTAGAGCAGGGAAGTGAGTTTTTGCTCGTCTTTGATGACGGCTCTTTTTCAGAAAACAGCACCTTTTCAGTAACGGACTGGTTTGCCCATACCCCGCGCAGCGTGCTGGAGGCGAACTTCGGTGTTCCGGGTTATGAGCTGGCTTACATTCACAAGAAAGAGCGTTACATGTTCCAGCTGGAACCGCCTCCCCCTATTGAGCGGGCAGCAGTTTCTTCCCCGGAAGGCCCCGTTTTGGAGCCATTCAGCTACAAGCTTTCCCGGCAGGAGCCTCTTGTTACCGGCGGGGGAAGAGTAAAGATTGTCGATTCAAAAACGTTTAAGGTGTCAAAAACGATTGCCGCAGCTCTCGTGGAGGTCGAACCCGGAGGCATGAGAGAATTGCATTGGCATCCCAATACGGACGAGTGGCAGTATTATCTTTCAGGAGAAGCGAAAATGACGGTGTTTGCGGCGGAGGGAAGAGCGCGGACATTTAACTATCAAGCGGGTGACGTAGGATATGTTCCTTTTGCAATGGGACATTATGTTCAGAATACCGGTGACACCGTGCTTCGCTTTCTGGAAATCTTCAAAAGCGACCGTTTCGAAGACGTCTCCTTAAATCAATGGCTGGCACTGACGCCGCAGCGCTTCGTCGAGCAGACGCTCAATGTCAGTCCGGCATTCGCCCGCCGATTGAAAAAGAAAAAATCACCGGTTGTCAAATGGAAACACGAACAGTAAAGGCGGCAAAAGCCGCCTTTTTATTATCGTCTGATCGGATTTTTATTTTCATCAAGCGTAAATCCTTCGCCGAGCACATCATGGACGTCGCTTACTGCAACAAAGGCGTGCGGGTCAACGGAAGTGATGACGCTTTTCAAAAGCACAATTTCGTTTTTCGGAACGACGCAGTAAAGAACGTCCCTGTCTTCTTTTGTATATGATCCCTGTCCTTTTAAAACGGTGACGCCGCGCTCCATCTCTTCAATGATTTTTTGCTGGATCAAATCGTTTTTCGAAGAAATAATCGTTGCCCCTTTTGCGGCATAGCCGCCTTCCTGTATAAAATCAATCAATCTCGCAGCGACAAAAACGGCTACAAGCGTGTACATCGCTTCCTTGTAAGAAAGATACGTAAACAAAGAAAGCAGAATGACACAGGCGTCAAAGGCAAACATCGTCCGGCCCATCGGGATTCCGAAAAATTTGTTGATCAGCCTGGCGATGATATCGACCCCGCCCGTCGTGCCGCCGTATTTAAAAATAATGCCGAGACCCGCGCCGATAAAAACACCGGCGAACAAGGCGGCCAGCGCTAAATCATGCGACAGCGGCATATGAATTTCGTAGCGCTGAAAAACACTCAGAAAAACGGAAAGAGAGACGGTGCCGATCAGGGTATAGACAAACATCGTCCGGCCGAGCATACGCCAGCCGATGAAAAAGATAGGAATGTTTAATACCAGGTTGGAAATAGAAGGGCTGATGTGGAATAACGCATATAAAAGCAGCGTAATGCCGGTAAATCCGCCTTCCGCCAAATTGTTCTGCATATTAAAGTGAACCAGTCCGAATGAAAAAACAGCGGCGCCGATTAAAATAAAGCAAATGTTTTTGATTCTGATTTCTCCAAGCATTGCATCAAACCCCTTTTCCTTCCATAAGATTGCGTAAATATTATAGTGGATACAAAAGAAAACAGCAAACTGCCGTTTTTAACATTTGTCAAATGTACTTGAATTAGCTAACATGGAAGAGATGACAGGAGGTATTCGCACAGTGAGTGACAAAACGATGAAAGACTTACAAGCTGAGGTCGATGAATATATCGGCCAATTCAAAGAAGGCTATTTCAGCCCGCTTGCCATGATGGCCCGTCTCACGGAAGAACTGGGCGAACTTGCAAGAGAAGTCAACCATTATTATGGGGAAAAGCCGAAGAAAACGACGGAAAATGAGAAAAGCATGGAAGAGGAAATGGGCGATGTGCTGTTCGTCCTGATCTGCCTCGCCAACTCCCTTGATATTTCATTGGAGGAAGCTCATAACCGCGTCATGCATAAATTTAATACACGTGATAAAGACCGCTGGACTAGAAAAGAAGAAGGAAAGTAGGAGAAACCATGTCAAATGAAACCATTAAAGTCGTCATTGCCGGACCGAGAGGCAGAATGGGCCAGGAGGCCGTAAAACTTGCCGTCCGCACGCCTCATTTTGAGCTTGTCGGCGCCATTGACCATACATACGATCAGCAAACATTGCGGGAAGTGATGTCAGCTGATTCAGACGCACTTATTTATACGGATATCCGCGCATGTTTCCAAGAAACAAAACCGGATGTGCTGATCGATTTGACAACGCCTGAAATCGGCAAAAAACATACGAAAGCCGCTCTTGAACACGGCGTACGCCCCGTTGTGGGAACGACCGGATTTTCTGAAGCGGATTTAGAGGAGCTTCAAGGCTTGACTGAAGAAAAAGGAATCGGCGCTATCATCGCTCCGAATTTTGCATTGGGCGCGGTGCTGATGATGAAGTTCTCACAAATGGCCGCCAACTATTTTGAAGATGTAGAAATCATTGAGCTTCATCATGATCAAAAGCTGGATGCCCCGAGCGGAACGGCGCTGAAAACAGCGGAAATGATTTCAAGCGTCCGTACAGAAAAGCAGCAGGGCCATCCTGATGAAAAAGAAATTCTGCCGGGCGCCCGCGGTGCTGAATTAAACGGCATCCGCCTTCACAGCGTGCGTCTGCCGGGCCTTATCGCCCACCAGGAAGTCATGTTCGGCATGGACGGCCAGACGCTGAAACTGCGCCATGACTCCTATAACCGGGCTTCCTTTATGTCAGGAGTGAAGCTGTCAGTGGAGCAAGTGATGAAAATCGACCAGCTTGTATACGGACTCGAAAATATTATCGACTGAATCGGCAAGGGGGAGAACATCAAATGAAAATTGCTTTGATTGCTCACGATAAAAAAAAGCAGGATATGGTTCAGTTTACGACCGCATATAAAGATATACTGAGCCATCATGAGTTATACGCGACGGGTACGACAGGCTTAAAAATCCAGGAAGCGACCGGATTGTCCGTTGAACGTTTTCAATCCGGCCCGCTCGGCGGAGATCAGCAAATCGGCGCATTGATTGCGGCAAACGCCCTGGATCTCGTCATTTTTCTGCGCGATCCGTTAACTGCGCAGCCTCACGAACCGGATGTCTCGGCGCTGATCCGGCTGTGTGACGTATACGCGATCCCGCTCGCCACAAATATGGGAACAGCGGAAATCCTCGTCCGGACGCTGGACGGCGGGGCATTTGATTTCCGCAATCTTGTGCGCGGAGGAGAGCCGAATGTCTGAACACGTTGATATTCTGGCGTTCGGCGCTCATAGTGATGATGTCGAGATCGGTATGGGCGGCACGATCGCAAAATTTACGGCTCAAGGAAAAACCGCGGTGATATGCGATTTGACCGAGGCCGAACTATCATCTAACGGAACGGTAGGGATAAGAAAAGAAGAAGCGGCAGAGGCGGCACGAATTCTCGGCGTAAAAGAGAGAATCCAGCTTACGCTTCCCGACCGCGGGCTTTTGAAAAGTGAGGACGGCATCCGCCGGATTGTCAGTGTCATCAGAGCCTGCCGGCCGAAAACCGTTTTCATGCCTTATCCGAAAGACCGCCATCCTGACCACGGCAATGCGGCGGCTTTGGTCGAAGAGGCGGTGTTCTCGGCGGGAATTCATAAATACAGAGATCATCAGGAACTGCCGGCTCATAAGGCTCAGCGCGTATACTATTATATGATCAACGGGTTTCACCGTCCGGACTTTGTAATCGACATAACGGAAACCATCGATCTGAAAAAAGAAAGCCTGCACGCCTATCAAAGCCAGTTTATTCCTACGGCGCAGTCAGTGAACACACCGCTGACCAACGGTTATATCGAAATGGTGGAAGCGCGGGAAAGACTGTATGGCAAAGAAGCCGGGACGGGGTATGCTGAAGGCTTCTTTTCAAAACAGCTTCCCGTTTTGAATGATGATGTTTTTGGGGGCGGACAATGAGACCATTAAAAATAGGGATTACATGCTACCCGAGTGTCGGAGGCTCGGGTATTATTGCGACGGAACTCGGCAAGCTGCTTGCGGAAAAAGGGCACCAGGTTCATTTCATCACATCAAGCATCCCGTTCAGATTAAATACATATCATCCGAATATTCATTTTCATGAGGTGGAAGTCAACCAATACGCGGTATTTAAATATCCGCCTTATGACCTTACGCTGGCGAGCAAAATCGCCGAGGTGGCCGCGAGGGAAAATCTTGATATCATTCACGCGCATTATGCGCTGCCGCATGCGGTATGCGCTTATCTCGCCAAGCAGATGCTCAAGCGTGACATCGGCATCGTGACGACGCTTCACGGTACGGACATCACCGTTTTAGGATATGATCCGTCATTAAAAGATTTAATCCGTTTTGCCATCGAAGCGTCCGACAGAGTGACGGCGGTATCAACCGCGCTTGCCGGAGAAACATATGACTTAATCAAGCCGGATAAAAAAATTGAGACCATCTACAACTTTATTGATGAACGTGTTTATCTTAAGAAAAATACAGAGAGTATAAAAGAGAAACATGGTATTTTGCCGGATGAAAAGGTCGTCATCCATGTTTCGAACTTCAGAAAAGTAAAACGTGTTAAAGATGTCATCCGCGTTTTCCGTAATATCGCAGCCAACACAAAGGCGAAGCTCCTGCTTGTCGGTGACGGGCCGGAAAAGTGCGTCGCTTGGCAGCTTGTCGAAAAATACGGACTGCAGGATCAAGTGCTGCTCCTCGGAAATCAGGACAGGGTGGAAGAGCTGTATTCCATCAGCGATCTTAAGCTTCTTCTGTCTGAAAAAGAAAGTTTCGGACTCGTCCTCCTTGAGGCGATGGCCTGCGGCGTGCCGTGTATCGGAACAAATATCGGCGGCATCCCCGAAGTGATTAAAGATCAAGTAAGCGGTTTTCTGGTGGAAGTCGGCGATATTCAGGCGGCATCTGAAAAAGCGCTTGCTGTTTTAGAAGATAAACAGCTCAGCAAACGATTGACTGATCATGCGCTGAAAATGGTGGAGACCGCCTTTTCTTCGCAAAGAATCGTCAGTCAGTATGAACGGATTTATGACGAATTGGCAGGACCGGAGTGATCTTATGGAACAGGAATTTGTCAAAGCCCTCCCCATCCTTCATCATCTGATGAAGGCGGGCCATCAGGCGTACTTTGTCGGGGGAGCCGTCAGAGACAGCTATATGAAACGAAAAATAGGTGATGTGGACATCGCAACCAGCGCTTCGCCGAATGAGGTGGAGCGCCTCTTTAAGCGGACTGTCGATGTAGGAAAAGAGCACGGCACCGTCATCGTCCTGTGGGAAGATGAAACCTATGAAGTCACCACTTTTCGTGCCGAATCAGAATATAAGGACTACCGGCGCCCTGAAGCTGTGCGGTTCATTACTTCTTTATCAGAAGACTTAAAGCGGAGAGACTTAACGATTAATGCGATGGCGATGTCTGCCGAAGGAGAGCTGCTTGATTATTTCGGAGGCGCACATGATATCGGACAAAAGCTGATCCGTACGGTGGGTAACCCTGAAGACCGTTTTCGGGAAGACGCTCTGCGGATGATGAGAGCCGTTCGCTTTATGAGTCAGCTCGGCTTTCTGTTAGAAAAAGATACAAGAGAGGCCGTCATAAAAGACAGGGGGCTTATGGCACATGTATCAGTAGAACGAAAGACCGTCGAGTTTGAAAAGCTGATGCAGGGCGCTTTCTCACAAGAAGCGATTCAAACGATGGTGCAGACAGGTCTGATACAAGAGCTGCCCGGCCTTTCCGGTTATGAGCAGCAAATGCTTGAAGCAAGCGGCTTTCCGTTTTCTTCTTTAGATGCACGCGAAGAACGCTGGGCAGCGCTGTTATTGTTTCTTGGTCTTTGTCCGAAAAGCGCCGAGGCGTTTTTAAAACAATGGAAACTGCCGGGAAAAGTCATAAAAAAAGCGGTGCAGATCATAAGCGTTTATCCGGCGCAACTGGAAGCAGAAGCGATGTATCGGGCAGGAGAGGCGCTGTTTTCAGCCGTTAAAATCGGGATGCTGAAACAGCATAAGACGATTGATGAACAAAAGCTGAAAGAAGTTCAGAGCCTGTATGAGCAGCTGCCGATCAAAAGCCTTCGAGACCTCGACATTTCAGGCGCTGATCTGATGGAGCTCAGAAACCGCCGCGCGGGTAAATGGGTGGCCGAAGAACTTCGCCGGATTGAAGAAGCGGTATTGGCAGGGAAGCTCCCTAACCGAAAACATGACATAAAGGAGTGGCTCGCATCATGGGATCAACATTAAGAACCCGATTAATTGATTTATTTTCTGAGGCGGGTGACGGCTTTATCTCCGGGCAGAAAATAAGTGACGCGCTCGGCTGCTCGAGAACCGCCGTTTGGAAACATATAGAGGAGCTCCGCAAAGAGGGGTATGAGGTTGAGGCGGTCAGACGAAAAGGGTACAGGCTCATTAAAAAACCGGGGAAACTCAGTGAATCCGAAATCCGTTTCGGACTGAAAACAGAAGTTTTGGGCAAACAGCTTCATTACCGGGACGTCCTGCCGTCCACCCAAAAAACCGCTCATGAACTTGCCAATGACGGCGCGCCGGAAGGGACCCTCGTAGTCGCCGATAAACAAACGGCAGGCAGAGGAAGAATGGCCAGAGTATGGCATTCACAGGAGGGAAACGGGATTTGGATGAGCCTCATTCTGAGACCCGACGTTCCTTTGCAAAAAACGCCGCAGCTCACCCTGTTATCCGCCGTTGCGGTCGTACAGGCCATCGAGGCTTTTACAGGCGTACAGGCCGCCATTAAATGGCCGAATGATTTAATGGTTCACGGCAAAAAAGCCGTCGGGATTTTAACTGAGCTGCAGGCGGAAGAAGACCGTGTCCGTTCGGTTATTCTCGGGATCGGCATCAACGTGAACCAGCAGGAAATCGATTTTCCCGGCGAGCTTCAGGACATTGCGACGAGCCTGAGCATGGAAGCCGGCGAAAAAATTGACAGAGCGGGTCTGATACAAGAGATTCTGCTGACTTTTGAAAAACGCTATCAGGATTACTTGAACCACGGCTTTACACCGATCAAGCTGCTATGGGAAAGCTATGCGGTCGGACTGGGGAACGAGCTCAGAGCGAGAACGCTGCAAGGAACGTTTTACGGGAAAGCGCTCGGCATTGATGATGAGGGAGTTCTTCTTTTGGAAACGAGAGACGGTATAAAGAAGATCTATTCTGCCGATATTGAGCTCAATTAATCTTAGTTGGTACAAGCCTCGTGAATTTGGTATACTTCCTATGGGCAGTATCATAATGAACTGCACCTGATCAGCAGAACAGAGATTACGAAAAGTCTGCCTTGATCCAAAAAAGGACTGGGACAGAGGGATGACATTCGCCGAACGTTAAACAAGTGGGAATCCTTCTTATTTTACAGAAGGCTTTTTTGCTTGCGAAGAATTGGCGGCTCATCTCCTCACCGTTTAGAGGAGGAGAAACAGAATGAAAACAAAACTGGATTTCATGAAAATGAAGGAAAACGGAGAGCCGATCGTGATGCTGACCGCTTACGATTATCCGCAGGCAAAGCTTGCGGAACAGGCGGGAGTCGACATGATTTTAGTCGGGGATTCGCTCGGAATGGTCGTGCTCGGACTCGATTCAACCGTCGGCGTAACGGTCAGTGACATGATTCACCATACAAAAGCGGTAAAACGCGGTGCGAAAAATACGTTTATCGTAACTGACATGCCGTTTATGTCTTACCACCTTTCAAAAGAGGATACATTGAAAAACGCCGCGGCTATTATTCAGGAAAGCGGCGCGGACGCGTTAAAGCTGGAAGGCGGAGACGGCGTTTTCGAATCCATCCGCGCGCTGACTCTCGGCGGAATTCCCGTCGTCAGCCATTTAGGCCTCACACCGCAGTCTGTCGGCGTATTAGGCGGATATAAAGTGCAGGGAAAAGATGAGCAAAGCGCGAAAAAGCTCATTGAAGACAGCATCAAATGCGAGCAGGCGGGAGCGATGATGCTCGTGCTTGAATGTGTGCCTGCTGAACTGACTGCTAAAATAATAGAAGAAGTATCCATTCCCGTCATCGGAATCGGAGCCGGTTCAAAAGCGGACGGCCAAGTCCTTGTCTATCATGACGTCGTCGGCCACGGCGTGGACAGAACACCGAAGTTCGTGAAGCAATACGCCAAAATCGACGGCACGATTGAGTCGGCTCTCAGCGATTATGTCCGTGATGTGAAAGAACGGGTTTTCCCGGAAGAAAAGCATTCCTTTCAGATAAACCAAACTGTGCTGCAAGGCTTGTACGGAGGAAAGTAAGCGATGAAACAACTGACAGAAACTCAACAGCTGAAAGAATTAATTGCACAATACCGCTCAGAAGGCCGGACGATCGGATTCGTCCCGACAATGGGTTTTCTTCATGAAGGACACCTGACGCTGGTTGAAAAAGCAAACAAAGAAAACGATATTGTCGTGATGAGCATCTTTGTCAATCCGACTCAATTCGGACCGGGCGAGGATTACGAAGCATATCCGCGAGATTTAAAGCGCGATGCCCGGCTTGCAGAACAGGCGGGAGCAGATGTTTTGTTTACGCCGTCTCCAAGTGACATGTATAAAGGCGAGCAAAATGTTGCCGTGCAAGTGAAAAGGAGAACTGACGTGTTGTGCGGCGCCTCCCGCGTCGGCCATTTTGACGGAGTGGCCACTGTGCTGACGAAGTTTTTCAATCTCGTTAAACCGACCCGCGCCTACTTCGGCCTGAAAGATGCCCAGCAGGCAGCGGTTGTGGACGGATTGATTGAGGATTTCTTTATGGATATCGAATTGGTTGCAGTGGACACGGTCAGAGAAGAAGACGGACTTGCCAAAAGCTCTCGCAACGTCTATCTGACTGAGCAGGAACGCAAAGAAGCGCCGATGATCTATAAAGCATTGCAGCAAGGTGCTGAACTGGTCAGAGACGGTGAAAGAAATCCGGAAACCGTTATAAAAACTGTCACCGATATCATCGAAAACACAAGCGGCGTCATTGATTATGCCGAACTGTACGCTTATCCGGAGCTGACTCCGCTTAAAACATTAAACGGCAAGGTCATTCTGGCCTGCGCCGTCCAATTTTCTAAAGCAAGACTGATTGATAATATCATTATTGATATTGATGAATGGGAGAGATCATAATATGTACCGCACTATGATGGCCGGAAAACTGCACCGCGCTACCGTGACGGAAGCCAATTTAAACTATGTCGGCAGCATAACGATTGATGAAGATCTTTTAGATGCCGTCGGAATGCTCGCTAATGAAAAAGTTCAGATTGTGAATAATAATAACGGGGCGAGACTTGAAACGTATATTATTCCCGGTAAGCGGGGGAGCGGCGTCATCTGTTTAAACGGAGCTGCCGCCCGTCTCGTCCAAGAAGGAGATAAAGTCATTATTATTTCTTATCAAATGATGTCTGATCAGGAAGCAAAAAGCCATCAGCCGAAGGTGGCCGTTCTGGATGATCAGAATAAAATCGAGCAGATGCTGGGTCAGGAACCGGCACACACGATTTTGTAAAAGAGCCCCCTTCATGGGGGTTTTCTTTTAAGATTTAGGGGCAAAAGCTGTTTTTCCGCTCCATTTCTCAACAAAACGTGTTACACTTTTCTCGTATGCAAGAATTGAGGTGTCCATTTTAATGAACAAACAACGGTTCGTTGTCATAGATGTCGAAACAACAGGAAATTCGCCGAAAAAGGGCGATAAAATCATTCAAATCGCAGCGGTTGTCATTGAAAATGGACAAATAACTGAGCGGTTTTCAAAATATATCAATCCGAAGCAGGCCATCCCGCCGTTTATTGAACAGCTGACCGGAATTTCGTCCGGAATGGTTGAAAATGAACTGCCGTTTGAAGCGGTCGCAGAGGAGATTTTTCATCTGCTTGACGGCGCGTATTTTGTTGCCCACAATATTCATTTCGACCTCGGATTTGTCCGGCATGAACTGAGCGAAGCGGGCTATGAGCTGCCGGATTGTGAAGTGCTTGATACGGTTGAGCTTTCGCGTATTGTTTTCCCGGGGTTTGAAGGATATAAGCTCGGTGAGTTGTGCGCGGAGCTGAATATTGTTCATGACCGCCCTCACCGCGCAGACAGCGATGCGGAGGTTACGGGACTGGTCTTTTTAGACATTTTACATAAACTGAAACATTTGCCTTTACCGACGTTAAAGCAGCTTAGAAGGCTTTCACAGCATTTTATCAGCGATTTGACGCTGCTTTTGGATTCCTTTATACATGAAAGCAGGCCGGCGGAAGAAAAGAGCTGCATTCCATACGCCTCTTTTTCAATTAAAGAGCCCGATCAAATTCCGGTTTCCCGTCCGGTGAATGCGGCCATTGACCTTGAAAAGTGGAACGAAGAAAAAGAACAGATCTTGTCCGGCATCATCCCCCGCTATGAAAAGCGGAAAGGACAGCTTTCGATGATGGATGAAGTGCTTGGCGCCTTCCGCAATCGGGAGCATGCGCTGATTGAAGCGGCGCCCGGCATCGGAAAAACGATCGGTTATCTCGTTCCGGCTGTTTTATTTGCCAAAGCGGAACAAACTCCCGTCATTATCAGCACGTACTCTACTCTTTTGCAGCAGCAGATCATGTCTAAAGATCTTCCGCTTTTGGAGCGTATGTTTCCTTGGCCGGTCAAAGCCGCTATTTTAAAAGGGAGATCACATTATCTGTGCCTGCCGAAGTTTGAACATATTCTGCATGAGGAAGATGACAACTATGATGCCGTTTTGACGAAAGCGCAGCTTCTCGTCTGGCTGACGGAGACTGAAACGGGCGACGCCGCTGAGCTGAATCTTCCATCAGGCGGCAGATTGCTGTGGGAGCGCATGGCTTACGATGAGAATTCTTTTATGAAAAAAGGGAAGGACTCGGCTGCCGGGTTTTATGAACGGGCTAAAGAAAAAGCGCAGGCCGCAGATCTGATTATCACAAACCATGCTTTGCTGTTTTCAGATCAAAGCAGTGAAACGAAAAAACTGCCTGCAAGCGGAACGGTCATCATTGATGAAGCGCATCATTTCGAACGCGCCGCCAGCGAGCACCTGGGGAAGAGAGCTTCATACATCGGTCTGCACACAAAGCTCAGCCGAATCGGGACCTTAAAGGAACACGGACTGTTAAAGCGGATGAGAAAACTGTTTTATACGTATGAACTGCCGGCGGAAAGTTTTTTTGACGCCGATGAGTGGATGAAGCATATTCAATCGGAAAGCGACGCATTTTTCAGTTCAGTGCATTCTTTTGTCAAACGAAGAAAACCTAAAGACGATCTGAACCGTCTCGTCTATAGTCTCAATCATAAAAGCCAGGATAAAGGGTTTCACATGATAACGGACGGAGCGGAGCGGCTTTGTGCGATGCTGGATCAGCTGCTTGACATGTTTTCCGTACAGGAGAAACTGTTACATCAAAAGCTTGATCAGATGAAAAGCGGAGCGGCTTTTTTAGCGGGCGAATATGTAAAGTGTATCAGGGGGCTGAAAGAATATCGCGATACGTTCAGCAGGCTGCTGTTTGAAAATGATGAGAAAGAAGCCGTTTGGGTTGAAATTGATGCGAAGGGCGCAAAAAATGCCGTCAGCATCTATGCGCAGCCTTTGGAGCCCGGTGAAATGCTGGCAGACCAGTTTTTCGCCCGCAAAAAAAGCGTTGTGCTCACATCAGCGACCTTAATGGTGGAGCAGTCTTTTCAATTTATGATTGAAAGGCTCGGACTTTCGGATTTTTATCCGCGCACCAAAAGCATCCCGTCTCCTTTTTCTTACGATGATCAGATGAACGTCATCATTCCGAAAGAGATGAAATCCGTTAAATATGACGGGGAGCGGGAAGTCATTGAGCATATTGCCAAGTATGCAGAAATCATGTCAAAGGGAAAACAGCCGAAGATCCTTGTCCTGTTTACCTCTCATGATATGCTGAAAAAAGTGTATCAGGAACTGAAACTCAGTATGGAGATCTCAGGCATTCAGCTTCTCGCCCAAGGTATTTCAGGCGGGAGTCCCGGTAAATTAATGAAAACCTTTAAAACGGCAAGCCGGGCGATTTTGCTCGGGACGAATCATTTCTGGGAAGGCGTTGATTTTCCGGGGGATGAATTGTCAACCGTCATGATCGCAAGACTTCCTTTCAGGGCGCCTGATAATCCGCTTCACGCCGCAAAATGCGAATTTGCCAAGAAGCAGGGGAAAAATCCGTTTCAGACGATTTCCCTGCCTGAGGCCGTGTTAACGTTCAGACAGGGGATCGGGCGCCTGCTCCGTACGGCGGGAGACAAGGGAACGATCGTTCTTTTAGATCAGCGTGTAAAGACGGCGGGATACGGACGGCTGTTTCTTGAAGCGCTCCCGACTTCATCCCTTTTGGAGCTGACGGATGCCGAACTCGGGGCTTATGTCAGCCAAACGGAATAAAAGCCGCATAAACGCGGCTTTCGTGGTGTGGGATGAGGAATTGTTTTTATAGTAAAAGCGGGTTCATGCCGCCTTGTGATTTTATTATGCCGCGGGCGCATCCCGTTATGACTAACAAAATTTGTTCGACCGATGGAGGGTATAAAAATGGAAAGCAAAATTGAAATTCTGTCAACGATTAATGTGGAGCATTCAGATGATTTATATAAAATCGTCGATACATTAAACCGGACTTTGAAACGGGACAACCTGATGTTCGGCCTTGCGCTCGACGAAGAAAATCAAAATGAAGCGGTCTTCACCATTTATCGCACATAGGTGAAAAAGATGAGAAAAAAAGCATTAATATTTACAGCCGTATTTGGTATTATTTTTTTAGCAGTTCTTTTATTTTCGGCCAGCATTTTTAAATCTGCAATGGCTCAAAAAGAAGAAGGCCACGAAACAGCTGCCGCAGCCGCTAAAGAAAAAACGAATCTGACAGATGCTGAGAAAGTGGAGACCTTTGTCGGCAAACAGAAATATTATGTTGTTACCGGAACGGATAAACATGGAAAAGATATGTATGTATGGGTTCCGGCCGACAAAAAAGCAAAAATTCTCTCAAAAAAAGCCAGTGACGGCATTTCAAGCGGCAAGGCTGCCAAGATTGTTCGGGACGAAGGGCTTGTTTCCAAGCTGAATGGTGTTCACCCGGCGAGAGAAAACAATGTTCCGTTATGGGAAGTGACCTATATCAACAAAAGCGGGCAGTATAGCTTTAGCTATGTGGACTTTACAAGCGGCAAGATTCTCAAAAACATCACACCGTGAGACGTATTAGGGGGAGTTCAAGTTGAAATTGGCAAAAAGAGTATCCGCATTAACACCGTCTGCAACACTTGCAATTACTGCAAAAGCGAAAGAGCTGAAAGCAGAAGGCCATGATGTCATCGGCCTCGGAGCAGGAGAACCGGATTTTAATACGCCTCAGCACATTATAGATGCCGCGGTGCGTTCCATGAATGAAGGCCACACAAAATATACGCCTTCAGGCGGTCTGCCGGCCTTGAAAGACAGTATCGCAAAAAAATTCAAAAACGATCAGGGGATTGAATATAAGCCGTCAGAAATCATTGTCTGCACCGGAGCGAAACACGCTCTGTATACATTATTTCAGGTCATTCTCGATGAAGGGGATGAAGTGATTATACCGACTCCTTACTGGGTCAGCTATCCTGAGCAGGTGAAACTGGCAGGGGGGCGTCCCGTCTATGCAGAAGGGCTGGAATCCAATCAGTTTAAAATTTCACCGGAGCAGCTGAAGCAGGCTATCACCGAGAAAACAAAAGCGCTCATTATCAATTCACCGAGCAACCCGACAGGTGTTATGTATACGAAAGAAGAGCTTGCGGAACTCGGAAAAGTGTGTCTGGAGCATGGCATTCTGATCGTTTCTGACGAGATTTATGAGAAGCTTACATACGGAGGAAAAAAACACGTCTCAATCGCACAGCTTTCAAGTGAATTGAAAGAGCAGACGATCATCATTAACGGCGTTTCGAAATCTCACAGCATGACGGGCTGGAGGATCGGCTATGCAGCGGGTTCGGAGACGATTATTAAAGCGATGACGAGCCTTGCAAGCCACAGCACATCAAATCCGACGTCCATCGCTCAATACGGCGCCATTGCGGCCTATAACGGGCCGGCTGAGCCGCTGGAAGAGATGAGACAGGCATTTGAGCACAGACTGAATACCATTTACGCTCAGATCAGTGAGATTCCCGGATTCACCTGTGTCAAACCTGAAGGAGCGTTTTACTTGTTCCCTAACGCCAAAGCGGCCGCAGAAAACTGCGGATTCAAAGATGTCGATGAATACGTCAAGGCGCTTCTGGAAGAAGAAAAAGTCGCCATCGTGCCGGGCTCGGGTTTCGGTTCACCGGACAACGTCCGCTTATCTTACGCAACGTCACTCGATCTTTTAGAAGAAGCGGTCAAGAGAATCCGCCGCTTTACGGAAAAACACAGCTGATTCTGAAAAAGCGGCTTTTAAAGCCGCTTTTCACTTGCATTGACCCCGTTAGAGTAGAACGGGTATAATAAAGTGATGAAAAAAGAGATTCAGGCAGATTCCTGAATGTCTTTCTTGTTCTGGAGGGAAAGAGTTTGAAAACAACAATCAACCAAGTGTATAAACACACAGGCGAGGAAGTAACGATTGGAGCTTGGGTCGCTAATAAACGCTCAAGCGGTAAAATCGCATTTTTACAGCTGAGAGACGGTACCGGCTTCATTCAGGGAGTTGTCGTCAAAGCTGAAGTAGAAGAAGACATCTTCCAAATTGCGAAATCAGTGACGCAGGAAACGTCACTTTATGTAAAAGGAATTGTGAAAGAGGACGAGCGTTCACCGCTTGGCTATGAGCTTGCTGTTACATCCATTGAAGTCATTCACGAAGCGACTGATTATCCGATTACGCCTAAAGAACACGGTACGGAATTCTTAATGGATCACAGACATTTATGGCTCCGTTCGAAACGCCAGCATGCAATTATGAAAATCCGCAACGAAATCATCCGTGCGACTTATGAATTTTTCAACAAAGAAGGCTTCGTGAAAGTTGATCCGCCGATTTTGACGGGAAGCGCTCCCGAAGGCACGACTGAGCTGTTCGCGACGAAATATTTTGATGAAGACGCCTTCTTGTCTCAAAGTGGCCAGCTGTATATGGAAGCAGCTGCAATGGCGCTCGGAAAAGTATTCTCTTTCGGACCGACGTTCAGAGCGGAAAAATCGAAAACGAAACGCCATCTCATCGAATTCTGGATGATTGAGCCTGAAATGGCATTTGTTGAATTTGAAGAAAACCTTGAAGTTCAGGAGAATTATGTTGCATACATCGTACAAAGTGTGCTGGAACATTGTAAGATCGAGCTGAACACATTAGGAAGAGACACATCGAAGCTTGAACAAATCAAAGCGCCATTCCCGCGCATTACGTACGATAAAGCGATCGAATTCCTGAAAGAAAAAGGCTTTGACGATATTGAGTGGGGAGATGACTTCGGTGCGCCGCATGAAACAGCGATCGCAGAAAGCTATGACAAACCGGTGTTTATCACTCATTACCCGACGTCATTAAAACCGTTCTATATGCAGCCTGCCAAAGATCGTGACGATGTCGTGTTATGTGCCGACTTAATCGCTCCGGAAGGCTACGGCGAAATCATCGGCGGTTCAGAACGCGTTCATGATATGGATTTATTGGAAGAAAGATTAAAAGAACACGGTCTGGATTCAGATGCTTACAAATGGTATGCTGAACTCAGACAATACGGTTCTGTTCCGCACTCCGGCTTCGGCCTCGGACTTGAGCGGACAGTGGCTTGGATCAGCGGAGCGCCTCACGTGCGTGAAACGATTCCGTTCCCGAGACTTCTGAACCGTCTGTATCCGTAATAGTTATGAAAAACGAAGTCTCCTGCAAGGGAGACTTTTTCTAAGTAAAGGGGAAAGCTCCCGGAGATAACCTTTTACAGTAAGAGGTGTAAGGATGAAAAAACAGCAATTTATAGATATGCAGGAACTCGGCATTTCAAGCATTCCCAACCTGCTGCTGACACATTACCGGCAGCTCGGGCTGAATGAAACCGAATTGATCCTGCTTTTGAAGATTAAAATGCATTTGGAAAAGGGCTCTTATTTTCCGACGCCGTTTGAACTTCAATCAGGCATGTCCATCTCTGCTGAAGAATGTACAAGCTGCCTGAGAATGTTTATTCAAAAAGGTTTTCTGTTTATTGAAGAATGTGAAGACCATAACGGCATAAAGTTTGAAAAATATTCTCTGCAGCCGTTATGGGCGAAGCTGTATGATTACATGCAGCATTCTCAAAATGAAACGCAGGAAAGAACGTCAGAAAGAGAACAAAAAAGCCTGTATACCATCTTTGAAGAAGAGTTCGGAAGACCGCTGTCGCCGCTTGAATGCGAGACGCTGGCCATATGGCAGGATCAGGATCAGCATGATGCGATTCTGATTAAACACGCCTTAAAAGAAGCCGTTTTATCGGGGAAACTCAGTTTTCGCTATATTGACCGGATTTTATTTGAATGGAAAAAGAACGGCTTCAAAACGGTTGAGCAGGCGAAGGCGCACAGCCAAAAATTCCGGCGTGTTCAAACGAAACAGAATGATCCGCAAAAAGAGTATACGAGGCAGGTGCCTTTTTACAATTGGCTGGAACAATAACATGAGAAGGGGAGAAACGTGTTAAATTTAAAGCAGATTGAATATTGTCTTGAAAAAATCGGCGATATGTTTCCGCACGCAGAATGTGAACTTGTCCATTCAAATCCTTTCGAATTGGTTGTGGCAGTCGCATTATCCGCGCAATGTACGGACGCTCTCGTCAACAGAGTGACAAAAACGCTATTTCAAAAATATAAACGGCCCGAAGATTATCTTGCCGTATCGCTGGAAGAACTCCAGCAGGATATTAAATCAATCGGTCTGTACCGTAATAAAGCCAAAAATATTCAAAAGCTGAGCAAAATGATCATCGAAGAGTACGGCGGAGAAGTGCCGAAAGACCGGGATGAGCTTGTGAAGCTGCCGGGTGTCGGACGGAAAACGGCAAATGTGGTCGTGTCTGTTGCTTTCGGCGTACCTGCGATCGCAGTAGACACTCATGTGGAACGGGTCTCTAAACGGCTCGGCATCTGCCGCTGGAAGGACTCTGTTTTGGAAGTAGAGAAAACATTAATGAAAAAAGTGCCGAAAGAGGATTGGTCTGTTACGCATCACAGATTAATATTTTTCGGCCGGTATCACTGTAAAGCGCAATCTCCCCGCTGTGCGGAATGTCCTTTGCTTCCGCTATGCAGAGAAGGGCAGAAGCGTGACAAAAAAGGGCTGGTGAAACGGTGACGGCGATTGACATTCTGGCAGGCTATGAAACATACCTGCGCCGCCTTACGGACTTGGAAAGCTTCGAGATCAAAGCGGCGCTGCGCCGCCATCCGCTGTATATGGATTTCAGCGGTCAGCCAACAGTGCAGCCATGGAGGGAAAGGGGCGAATATGTCCCGTTTCTGTTTCAGATTTGGAATGAAACGAAAGAAACGCTGCTTCCCGTTTTTCAAACAAGAAAATCGAGATGTGATCAAAATGACATGCTGAAGGGAATAGCCTGTCTGATTGCCGCTTTTCATTGGACGGCAGGGGAGCGGGTCACATCACTCGACTGGACTGTGCTTGAAACAAAGCATTTTCCCGCCGAACCGATCAATTGGGCGGAGCGAATGGCGTTTATTTTAACAAAACCGACTCAATTTCACTCGTTTATTCAGCTGGATGAATTGATGACGGAGATGAAGAAACAATATCATAAATATGAAGCCATGAACAAATGTTAAAAACCTCCTTTTCTTATAAGGAGGTTTTTTTGTATGAAAAAAATCCTTCACCTGTTTGAGGTGAAGGATTTCGTCCGCTAATGAGCGGGATTTGACTGGATGGTTGACGAATTGGACTGCCCGTTGATATTTGAAGATGAGTCTTGGTTTTTGTCCGTTTGACCGCTGTCAGGTTTATTTGAGCCGTCTGAACCGGAATCGGAATCATTATCAGAGCCGTTATCTTGCTGTCCGTTGTTATCGGTCCCGTTGCCGGGCTGATTCTGATTGTTGTTATCTGTTTGATCCTTATCGGATTGATCCTGATTTTTATCCGGGTCATCAGTTGGTGTTTGATCTGATCCGTCAGACGTATCTGTCTGATCGTCATCTTTGTTTGAATCATCGGTTTGCGTCTTGTCCTTATCTTTATCTTCATCAGTCTTCTGTTCATCGTCAGTCGCTTTATCTTTATCCGCATCGTCTTCTTCATCTTTCGGGACTTTGAAAGATGCTGATGCCGTATCGCTTTTTCCGTCATCATTTTCCGCTGTCACCTGGAAGCTGTATGTGGAGCCTGGCGTGACATCTGAGACGACGGCTTCTTTTGCCGAACTGTTTTGAATGTCACTGTAGCTTCCGCCGTCAACGGATTGTTTGACATTGAATGTTGCATCACCGTCATAATTCCAGCTTAAGGTTAATGATTTTTTATCTTTGTCGTATTTCACTTGCAATCCTGTCGGTTTATCGGCTTTTTCTTTCGTGTACGTTTTAGAAACGGCAGTTGGCTGCGTTCCTTTCACGAAGTACTCCGTCACTTTTTTATCATCCGGCGTATTCGGTCCGGCTAAAGCGGCAGGATTCGAGCCTTTCTCAACTGTTTCTTTTACGACGCTGTCAGGCTGCTTGAAGCTTCCTTTACCGTCATCAACGTATGAGATCAGCTTTTGGAAAATCCGTTTTGCGACTTGCTGGTCTGCAGAGGACAGTGATTTCTTGCCTGCTTTGTTGCCAGATTCTACACCAGTCCAAACCGCCGCTGTATATTGAGGGGTGTATCCGACAAACCAGGAGTCCGGAACTCCGCCTGGAGCAATGTTATATTTTTGAATATCACCTTTAGTAAAGTTTGTCGTACCCGTTTTACCGGCAACTTCTACGTTCGGCACCTGAGCCAGCTTACCTGTTCCTGTTTGAACCGCTGATTTGAGCATATCTGTAATCATAAACGCTGTGTAGTCGCTCATAGCACTTTTCGGTTTCGGTGTTAAATCAAGCTTAGTGCCGTCATTAAATTCAATCGATGTGACCGCGTGCGGTTCATTGTACGTACCGTTATTTCCGAAAGCGCTGTAGGCGCCTGCCATTGTCATAGGGGAAACCCCCGGATTATCAGCTCCAAAACCGCCGATCGAATAAGATTCCGTTACACTATCCTTGTTTAATCCCAATCCTAAGTCATTTGCGAAGTCGACGGCATTATCTTTCCCTGCTGCTTGGTATGCTTTTAAAGCAGGAATATTACGTGAATCCGCGAGGGCTTCTCGCATTGATATCATATTTCTGTATTTATTGTCCCAATCATGTATCGGAGTGCCGTCAGAGTACGTGTAAGCCGAATCGTCAATCTGCTCATACGTCGACCATTTTTTATTTTCAATGACAGGCCCGTAATCAAGAATCGGTTTAATCGTCGAACCTGGCTGGCGTTGAGTATCTGTCGCGTAGTTAAACCCGCCTGCAGTTCTATTCCGTCCCGGTCCGATGGCGCGGATTTCTCCGTTTGTCGTATCAAGGAGGGTAACGCCGCCCTGCATGCCTTCGGTAAAGCCGGCCGTGTCTCCGTTCATCAATTGATCAAGATAATCTTGTGCTTTCGTATCAAGAGTCGTGTAAATTTTCAGTCCGTCAGTTGAAATATTGACGTCTTTCTTTTCTTTTGTCTCAATTTCTTTCATAACTTCTTCGACAAAAGCGCTGTATTTATTTGTGTCCTTTTTATCGTATTCCTTTTGGCTGACGACGCCTTCATCTTTCATGGACACTTTCTTCGCTTTTTGGTATTCAGAATTTGAAATGAATCCTTGTTTTTCCATTAAGCTGAGAACGATGTTTCGGCGTTTTTCGGAAGCCTTCGGGTTTTTAACCGGGTTATATCCGGTCGGGCTTTGCGGCATTCCGGCAAGCGTCGCCGCCTGTTCAACCGTAAGCTTGCTCAAGTCTTTTACGCCGAAGAATTCTTCAGCCGCTTTTCCGACGCCGTAGGCGCGCGGTGAGAAATAAATTCTGTTTAAATACATTTCTAAGATTTCATCTTTAGAATAATGGCGCTCCAGCTGCAGGGAAAGCCACACTTCCTGTGCTTTCCGTTTAATCGTTTTCTGATGGGTTAAAAGCGAGTTTTTCACAACCTGCTGGGTGATTGTGCTTCCTCCCTCTGAACCGAACCCATCCGTAAAGTTGGCGACCAAAGCGCCTCCGATCCGAATCGGGTCTATACCGTGGTGCTTATAAAAACGGGCGTCTTCAGTTGCGATAAATGCTTCTTTCACAACATCGGGTATATCCTTAATCGGGACGTAGGTTCGTTTTTCACCGCCCACTTCCGCGATTTCTTTTCCGTTTTTATCGTAAATCGTTGAAGAGTAAGGCGTTTTCAGCTTGGCTTCATCCAAAGACGGCGCGCCGGAAACCAAAACGGCAAATGCCGCGGCTCCGCCGACTATGCCAAGGACAAACAGAATAACCAAGGACAGCACAATCTTTTTGAATAAACCGCCTTTACGCTGTTTCTTGCCTTTTTTCGGTGAAGAGGGCTTAGTGCTTTTCGTCTGCCTTGCCTTACGGCGTTCTTCACGGCTCGTAAATTGATCTGACATAACATCTCAACCTTTCGTTTATCAACCTTTCGCTCAGTCTACTGTTCCTGCGAAAAATAAAGCTGTTCAATAATACTAATATAATCAATTCTCGGTGAGTATCCAAGGGAAATCGGAAAGGAAGCATCTTCTAATTCGTCTTTGCGAATTGATTTTCTGCCGTTCTTCTCCTTTCTCTCCCAAAAGACAAACAGCTTGTCGGCTTCGAGGAAATAAACCTTTCCGAAAGCGGATATAATAACAAAACAAATGCCGTCTTGCCTGACCACCTGCTTCATATGCTCAATCTGATGATCATGAAAATTCTGCAGGGGAAATGCCGTTTTGTTTTTTGTTTCTTTTGCCTCGAAATCAATGTAGCGTCCTTTATAAATGCCGTTGTAGTCAGTTGTTGAAGACTGTTTAAAATAAGCTTCCTTAATGACTGCGGCGCTTCTTTTCGGATAGTGGACGTTTACAATCTGGACGGGTGTCGGCTTTTTGTGAATGACAGCAATTTGGTTAGCCAGATAATACTTATTCGTTTCATTCAGGTCGTCTTCGAGGGTCATGCCGCGATTACTGTATGAATGAGACCGTTTCTGGCTGTTTTGGGATGAAACCGTTTTGTTCGGCTGAAAAGTTTTTCCATTCGGGTACCGAATCACTTTTTCCATCCTCCTTATCAAACTAATAGTGACGGAAGTGAATGAACGTGCATAAACGACAGACCGTAACCGCCATTCTTCGCCTGATCGAAAAAGAGACGAAAATAAAAAATGCCGATAATATTTCCCGGACGAATGCCTATAAAGCATATTATGACCGCCATCCTGAGATCAAGTGGCCGCTTTTGGCATCCTTTGTGTCCCGCAATGCGGGCTGGTCGATGACTGATTTAAGAGGCGTCCTTTATCAGGAGGGCCTTGACAGCAGTCAGAAAAACTGGTTTTTCCTTTCGTATGAAAGGGCGAATTGGCTGATTTTTTCTGATGCCTATCCTCAGCTTCTGGTCTACCAGTGGTCAAAACAAATCGGCGAACCTCTTTTCCGTCATCTTCCTCATTTCCGCGTCTCGGCTTTTATGCAGGAAGAATGGTTCCGCTTTTGGCGTGACGGAGATACGGAACGGCTCATGTATGCTCTTATTATAAATGAACAAAACACTATCCAAGCACCTATTATACAAAATCCTTCGTTTAAAAAGAATGTTTTTGGCACGATTCCTTTTTATTTAAGTGATTGGTTTCACTTTAATACGGTGATATTCCCTTCATTTGACGGACATTTATACGGAATTTCCGTCAAACGGTTTTCAAAAACCGAAGAGAGAATTACGCTCGGAAAACAGCTGGCCCGCCTTCTGTTCAGCCCTGATCTTCACGCTTCTTTTTACCGTTTTCTTGATACCGTTCCTCATACCGGTTCACGCTTTGATATGGAGAAAATGATCGGCATCAAAAAAAGAACATCACCCATGCTGAGGACAACCTATCCCATTGTTGCCCACTCATTAGACGGCGAAAGGGCGGATTGGTTTCAAAAAAGGTTAAGAAAAGGGGCTTTCTTACAGGAGAAAATGCCGAAACAGCTTGAACTGACGGACTGGTACTTCCAGAAAAGACGGGAGCTCCATGCGCTCTTCGCGGTTAAAGAGTGGCTGAAGAAATGAAAAAGCCCGAAACCGTTCGATGGGGTTTCGGGCTGCTGGTGTGTTACGTGGAAGGGCGGTTTGGGCCGCCTAATTTTTTATCAAGCGTATCAGTTGTTTTTGCTTCGGTTTTTTGCTGTTTACCTGCATTTTTCGGTCTCGTTTTCATACGGCACCTCCTCAACTGTATCGTTTGCATTAACGTGCCGGTTCATACAAAGTTTGCGGCACTTTTTTGTCGAAAGGCACGCCTTTTAGGATAATCTCTGTTTGTTTGCCGAACTGCTTCTAGTTTTGTCATGTGCAGAGGAGAGCGGTATGAAAACGAGAATTATATTTGAAAGAGACGCAAGTGATAAAAGGGAGGAACATGAATGTCTGTTTACACGAGCAAGGCTGATATTCTCCGTCTGCTTTCTGATATTGAAATCCGGATTTCTGCTGCTGAAAAAACGCTTACCCAAGCAGTCAGATCCTGTAAGGCGGAAGCTGAAGAAATCAGACAGGAGAAACTTTCCCGTCTTGAGGAAGAGGCGCGGGAGCTTCATGTTTGTATTGATGACCTGTTTTTGACTGACCGGCGTAAAAAGGATTTGCCGAGAGCCTGCCGGATAAGCTGATTTTGTGCAAAAACTTTGGTACCATATGTACTGAGGTGAGTCCGTTTGCAGACACAGTCGTTATTGGAGCTGACAGAACAAATGATAGAGGCGGTTCTGGAAGCCGAAAAAAGGTATCAGGATGGAAAAGAGTCAGGCCGTTCATATGATTTTTTTGAGACGATTAAACCCGATGTTGAAAAAAGAGACCGGCTTTGCGCGCTTTGGACAGAAGCAGCGCTTGCGTTTATTCAGGAAAACCGTCCGAAATACGTTCATCACGCACAAATTCAGGCCGTTACAGAAAATTTCGGGGAGCTGATGCTCCAATCATATGTTCATCATATTCATAAAAAAAGATACAGGGATTTAACTGAATCTGTTTTATATACGCTTCGTATATTAAGGGATGAAATTGAAAAAGAAGGCAGCTGAAAACGGCTGCCTTCTTTTATATAAAGGGGTCGGGTATGTTATTCATACGCCGGGTTTTCTGCTCCACTTGCTTCGAGAACCTTCATACTGTTTCGAAATTCGGTTGCGGTGAGATGGCCTTGAATATAGAGAAATTTTGCAAAGTCCATCAGTTTATCTGCACAATCTGTTTCATATTTTTTCACTTCAGCAAAACGCTTTCTTAAGTATGATACGTTCATAATGGTGCATCCCCTCTCATGTATGTTGAGATTATGTTAACATAACGATTCGACTTTTTTCTGTTTTTAAAAAATTAAGACTTTCGACAGCATTTGACAAAGATCAGAATCACCGAAAGCACATAACCAAGGCGGAATTCATACATATATAGTAGAAACTTAGTGAGAGACAAGGGGGAATGTCATATGCAATGGAGAGCGCAGCCATATCAAAATATGTACCAGCAGCCGGCGGGATATTTCTACCCGCAGCAGATACAGCCATTACAGCCGCCGTATCCGCAGCAGATACAGCCATTGCAGCAGCCGCCATATCATCAGCAAGGGCAGTACCCGCAGCAATTTTATCCGAATCAGGAATACGGTCATATGCAGCCGCCGTATGCTCCCGCTCCTCCTCAGGCAGGCATGCCCGGGGGCCAGCCGGAGTTTGTGAATCCTTACCCCGTTCCCAGACCGAATCAGCAGCAGTCTTCTCAATTCTCAGGCATACTCTCCCAGTTTAAAAAAACGAACGGACAGTTTGACTTTAATAAAATGATAGATACAACGGGGCAGATGGTAAGCGCCGTAAATCAGGTCGGATCGCTGGTGAAAGGCTTCACCAGTATCTTTAAATAAAAAGCATGAATGATATTTATCATTCATGCTTATTTTTTAGGGAAAAAGAGGGTAAGCGTCTGTTCATTCCAGGATGTTTCCATATCTTCTTCACTTACCTTATACGGGAGGACTACGGTTCTTGTCATGCTTGAAGACACATGGGATGAATGAGCCTGTTTATGATCGTAGCGGATTGTAACGTGAAGGTAGCACCCTTTCGTTTCCACCAGCATATCCCCGTCACGGAACGTCTCGGGAACGCCGATATCAACCGCGAGACCCGTCGGCTCTTCTCTGACGTCAATCGTCACTTGCGCTTCAGTAAAAGCCGAATTGACAAGGTGCTGAAAACCCTGCATCAATTCTGCGAAGGGACCTGAGTGAAAAAATTGGTCCATCGCATGGCTGATGATGTTCTCATTTCTTTGCGGATCAAGTTTATCGTTTTGTGATTGATCCATATGACCACCGCCTTTTTACAAACAGACTATGCGATGTTATGCCGTATGGTTAAGAATTGAAGGAAAAAAGAAAGTATGGTTAAATAGTGGAGAATAAACTGGTAACGGATTCACATTTAGGAAGGGGAGCACAACACATTGCTGAAAAAATTATTCGGATTGGGAGACAGCCGGAAAAAGCCGGCCGAGGAAGTGATTTTTTCTCCGGCTGACGGAGCAGTGATGGATTTGGCTTCAGTGCCGGATCCCGTATTTTCACAAAAAATGATGGGGGACGGGATCGCCGTCGAGCCTGCAAACGGAGACATTGTTTCACCGGTTGAGGGAGAAGTGATTCAGCTGTTCCATACAAAACATGCTGTCGGCATCCGCACCCTTTCCGGAGCGGAACTTTTGATACATGTCGGTTTGGATACCGTCAATATGAACGGCGAAGGCTTTGAAGCGCATGTAAAAGAAGGAGACAAAGTGAAAACAGGCGATCTGCTTTTAACGTGCCGGCTGGATTTAATAAAAGAAAAAGCAAGCAGCACCGTCATCCCTATGGTGATTATGAATGGCGATGCCGCAGAACCTTTGCAATTTGCAGGCGCAAATGAAGCGAAAAAAGGACAAACAGAGCTATTTACGATAAAAATGAAGTAGGCAGGGGCTGATTCCCTGCTTTTTTTCTTGTGCAGGATTTTCATCTAGCCAGGCAAACAAATATTCGGTAAACTGTACCTCATAAAGAGGTGTGAACGATGAAGAAAAAATCACTGAGCGAACTGATTCAGGAATTAAAAAATCATGAAAATATCGTGCATTGGCATGAAGAGGAACCGCGGGAGGCGAAAACCATGCCGATGCCGGAGCAAGTAGATCCGAACATTCGGGCTGCTCTCGAAAAGAGGGGGATCGAGCGGCTTTTTACACATCAATACTCCGCTTTTCAGACGGTTCAAAACGGAGAAAGCATTGTCGCCGTCACACCGACGGCCTCCGGAAAAACACTTTGCTATAATCTTCCGGTTCTTCAGTCTATCGCGGAAGATGCCTCAAGCCGCGCGCTTTATTTATTTCCGACAAAGGCGCTCGCGCAGGATCAAAAAAGCGAGCTGAATGAAATCATAGACGAGACGGGTATGGACATTAAAAGCTTCACCTATGACGGCGATACGTCTCCGGCCATCAGGCAGAAAGTCAGAAAGGCAGGGCATATTGTGATCACAAATCCCGATATGCTTCATTCAGCCATTCTTCCCCACCATACAAAATGGGTGAGTCTGTTTGAAAACCTGAAATATATCGTTATTGATGAATTACATACGTACCGCGGCGTATTCGGCAGCCATGTGGCGAACGTCATCCGCCGTTTAATGAGAATCTGCGCTTTTTACGGAAGCACGCCGTCATTTATCTGCACATCCGCCACAATCGCCAATCCGAGGGAGTTGGCGGAGCAGCTGACGGGGAAATCCGTGCGCCTGATTGACGACAACGGTGCCCCGGCAGGAAGAAAGCACTTTGCTTTTTACAATCCGCCGATTGTAAATAAACCGCTGCATATTCGAAAAAGCGCCACCGCGGAAGTGAACGAACTTGCCAAAACTTTTTTAAAAAATAAGATCCAGACGATTGTTTTTGCCAGAAGCCGTGTCCGGGTTGAAATTATTTTAAGCCACATTCAGGAGATCGTAAAAAAAGAAATCGGCGCGAAGTCTGTCAGAGGCTATCGCGGCGGATATCTTCCGAAAGAAAGAAGAGAAATAGAGCGGGGGTTAAGAGACGGCAGCATTCTCGGCGTTGTCAGCACAAACGCGCTGGAGCTCGGCGTTGATATCGGCCAGCTTCAGGTCTGCGTGATGACGGGGTACCCGGGCAGTGTCGCGAGCGCATGGCAGCAGGCGGGCCGGGCCGGACGGCGGCAGGGAGAGGCGCTTATTGTGATGGTGGCGAACTCTGATCCGATTGACCAATATATTGTCCGCCATCCTGATTATTTCTTTAAACGCTCGCCTGAATCTGCAAGGATTAATCCTGATAATCTCATTATATTAGTCGATCACCTGAAATGCGCCGCGTATGAGCTGCCTTTCAGAGCCGATGAAACATTCGGAGAAAATGATGCGAGAGACATTCTCGAGTATTTAGAGGAAGAAGGGGTGCTTCACGAAAACCGCGAACGCTATCACTGGGCGAGCGAATCTTTTCCCGCCTCCAACATCAGTCTCCGTTCGGCGTCACACGAAAACGTGGTCATCGTTGACCGCTCAGAGACGGCTGATGTAAAAATCATCGGAGAAATGGACCGCTTCAGCGCGATGACGCTTCTTCATGATGAAGCGATTTATCTTCATGAAGGGGTGCAGTATCAGGTTGAAAAGCTTGATTGGGATCATAAAAAAGCGTACGTGCGAAAGGTTGATGTCGAATATTATACAGATGCCAATTTAGCGGTGCAGCTGAAAGTGCTGGACATTGACAGAACGGACAGCAGAAAGAAAACGGCCTTACATTTCGGCGACGTCACCGTGAACGCACTTCCGACAATATTTAAAAAAATTAAAATGACGACATTTGAAAATATAGGATCAGGACCGATTCATCTTCCTGAAGAAGAACTGCATACCAGTGCAGCCTGGCTTGAATTAAAAGAAACGGATTCGGAGATCGGCGAAAAAACACTTGAACAGCTGCTTTTAGGCATTGCCCACGTCCTGCAGCATATCGTGCCTGTATACGTCATGTGCGACCGAAATGACGTGCATGTCGTGCCGCAAATCAAAGCCGCACATACGGGACTTCCGACAATCTTTCTGTATGATCATTATCCGGGCGGAATCGGACTTGCCGATGAAGTATATAAGCGATTTGATGAAATCAATGAAGGGGCTGAGCGCCTGATCAGACAATGTCCATGTCAAGACGGATGTCCTTCCTGCATCGGCTCCGAAATAGAAGGAATAGATGCAAAGAAAGCGATACTCAAGCTCTTGAATTACGTGTAAAAGAAAAGGGGGACGAAAGATGTCCTTGAAAAATAAATTAAAGCGGATGAAAAACCACCTGAATGTGCCGGAAGCTGAAAAAAAGCCGGCAGCTTCACAACTTTCGGTCCCGGATATTCAAGTCCCGTTTAGAGAAGAATGGGAGGCATTCGGAGTGAAGCCTTTCTTTTTTGAGGATGAATACTGTCTTATCCGCGAAACCGTCTATCCGCTTTCGCACCGCCACGGACGGTACAGCTTCAGTGAACTTGATGACGTCATGGCATTATGGAATAAAGGCGGTTTGACACATACTTTATCAGCAGAAGGATACGAAAAAAGCCAGCTGTTCTTCTTTGATACTGAAACGACCGGCCTCGGCGGCGGGGCCGGCAATATGATCTTTTTGCTCGGCCATGCAAGAGTGTATGAAGACCGTGTCGCCGTTAAACAGCATCTGCTCCCTAAACCGGGAAACGAGACGGCTCTTTACAAAAGCTTTTTAAGTGAGGTTGACATTACGTCCCTTGTTACGTATAACGGAAAAGCCTTTGACTGGCCGCAGGTAAAAACCAGGCATACATTGCTGCGGGACAGGCTTCCGAAACTTCCTGACTTCGGGCACTTTGATCTTCTGCACGGGGCGAGACGGCTTTGGAAACATAAGTTAGAGCGTGTATCGCTTTCGGCGGTTGAAAATGAAGAGCTTGCTTTTAAAAGGGACGAAGACACCCCTGGGTATTTGGCGCCGATGCTGTATTTTCAATTTTTAAAGGCGGAGGACCCGGCTCTTTTAAAGGGAGTGCTCTCGCATAATGAACAAGATGTGCTTTCCCTCATCGCTCTTTACATCCATATGTCAAAAAAGATTTTTGCATCTTCTGATCAGACGTCAGAACGTCAGGAAGCATACGCCATGGCGAAATGGTTTATCGCTCATAAAGAAACCGATCGCGCCGTTTCGCAGCTGGAAGCGCTGCAAGGCAAAGACTTTGAAGATTCGGATCGGGCCCTTTTTGACTTAGCGATGCTTTATAAAAAACAAAACCGCAGGCAAGACGCCGTGCCCCTTTGGGAGAAACTGACGGGCTCTGATCTTCACACATGCAGACACCAATCAGCGGTTGAGCTGGCGATCTATTTTGAGCATCATGCAAAAGATTACAAAAAAGCTCTGCAGGCCGCGCAGCAGGCGGCAGAAGACGGGGAAATATCGGAAAAAGAAGCCGAGAAGCTCCATGTAAGAATTGCCCGGCTCAAGAGGAAATATTCCTCTTAAAATATTGCCCGGGAAAGCGCAAAAGCCGAGCTGTTTCGCCAAAAATATTTTTTTCTGAATCCGCATCGATTTTGTTGTAGAATGGTGCCGCATCTTGTAAAATAGCGTTAGTTATTTATAGGGGAGAGTTGGTATGTATAAAGGTGTTTTTTACTTGTTCTTTGTCGTGGTTTTTTTGATTGCGTTTGTATTTTCGAATTTTAAAGACAGCTTGCTGACGCACTTTTAAATTGGGTGATTGAATTAGAACATGCACCCTCTTTTCTTCATAACCTAACAGTGTAATAAAAGTTAATGGAGAGGGGATTTAGCATGTTTCATCATCATTGTTGCAGACCAAACGTGATGCCGCCGATTGTCCATCCGACTCATTGCTGTGAACACCATTGCTTTTCTAACACGGTTGTGCCGCATATTCATCCGCAACATACAACTAACGTAAATCACCACAACTTTGAGCACGTTCATTACTATCCGCACACTTTTTCAAATGTTGACCCGACAACTCACCAGCATTTTCAGTGCGGAAGCCCTTGCTGCGATCATTAGTATTGAACGCTTAAGCAAGATCGGTTAGGATATCAGCAAATCAAAATGGGGCCCGATGGGGAGCCCCATTTTTTAAGCAGGTGATCAATTGAAAGTATTAGCCGTAACGGGGTACAAGCCGTTTGAGCTCGGTATCTTTAAACAGGATGACCGGGCGCTTGTTTATATAAAAAAGGCGATAGAAACCAGACTCAGAAGCTTTATTGACGAAGGCTTGGAATGGATTCTCATATCCGGACAGCTGGGGACTGAGCTTTGGGCGGCAGAAACGGCGTACGATCTCAGAGAAGAGTATCCGGAATTAAAGGTTGCCGTTATCACGCCTTTCTACGGCCAGGAGGAAAAGTGGAAGGAGCCGAATAAAGAAATGTATGAAGCGGTGCTTGCTCAGGCAGATTATGAGGAGAGCCTGACGCATCGGCCGTACGAAAGTCCGCTCCAATTCCGGCAGAAAAACGCGTTCTTTATTGAAAAGTCAGATGCGCTTTTGCTTTTATATGATCCGGAGGTGGAAGGATCGCCGAAATATATGCTGCAGCAGGCAGAAAAACGCCGTGAAACAGACGGATATCCGATTTATTCGATTACGATGGATGATCTCCGTGCCGCCGTTGAAGAAGAAGATTTCTTTACATAACACGTCAGAGAATATTTGACAACGGGACGTGTTTCTGAATAAAATATAACATGATGATTCACGATATGAGGTGAAAAAGATGCTTGCTGATAAAGTAAAGCTTTCTGCGAAAGACATTTTGGAAAAAGAATTTAAAACAGGCGTTAGAGGTTACAGACAAGAAGACGTTGACAAATTTTTAGATATGATTATTAAGGATTATGAAACCTTTCATCAAGAAATTGAAGAACTGAAGCAGGAAAATCTGCAGCTGAAAAAACAGCTTGAAGAAGCAAGCAAAAAACAGCCGGTGCAGTCCAATACGACCAACTTTGACATTCTGAAAAGGCTGTCCAACCTTGAGAAACATGTATTCGGCAGCAAACTTTATGACGAATAAGGCAGATGCACTTGTCAAATGAGACAAGTTGCTTTATAATGAACAAGTGTTCTTAACGTTCGGGTAATCGCTGCAGATCTTTGAATCTGTAGAGGAAAGTCCATGCTCGCACGGTGCTGAGATGCCCGTAGTGTTCGTGCCTAGCGAAGAAATAAGCTAGGGCAGCCTTGATAGGCTGACGGCAGGAAAAAAGCCTACGTCTCCGGATATGGCTGAGTATCCTTGAAAGTGCCACAGTGACGAAGTCTCATCAGAAATGGTGAGAGTGGAACGCGGTAAACCCCTCGAGCGAGAAACCCAAATTTTGGTAGGGGAACCTTCTTGAAGGAACTGAACAGATAGAAGGACAGAATACTTTCTGTAGATAGATGATTGCCGCCTGAGTACGAGGTGATGAGCCGATTGCAGTACGACGGAACAAAACATGGCTTACAGAACGTTAAACATTATTGATATGACAAATTAGAGCTCTCCTTTAAAGGGGAGCTTTTATCTTGAATGAAACGAAAGCTTAAAAGAGACAGGGTGATACGATGAAGAAGTACACACT
Organism: Bacillus sp. EKM420B; assembly: GCF_011065565.1. NCBI lineage: Bacteria > Bacillati > Bacillota > Bacilli > Caryophanales > Bacillaceae > Bacillus > Bacillus sp. EKM420B. The sequence goes on from NZ_JAAMNX010000004.1 coordinate 170,287, forward strand.
AATAGCGACGGCGCCGATGGGAATTGAAGCGATCGTCGCCAAAGAAGTGCGTGATTTAGGTTATGAATGCAAAGTAGACAACGGAAAAGTCATTTTTGAAGGAGATGCGCTTGCGATCTGCCGCGCTAACTTATGGCTGCGGACGGCTGACCGCATCAAAGTACAGGTCGCCGAGTTTCAGGCAAAAACGTTTGATGAGCTGTTTGAAAAAACAAAAGCGATTGACTGGCGCGCGTACATTCCGGAAAACGCAAAGTTCCCCGTTATCGGAAAGTCCGTGAAATCAGTGCTTGCCAGTGTGCCCGACTGCCAGCGGATCGTCAAAAAGGCGATAGCGGAAAAGCTGAAACTTCAATCAGGAAAACAAAATGAATGGATTGAAGAAACGGGTCCCGAGTATAAGGTGGAGATTTCCCTTTTAAAAGATAAAGCCGTGCTTACGCTGGATTCATCAGGAACAGGCCTTCACAAACGGGGATACAGGGTTGATCAGGGAGGAGCTCCGATTAAAGAAACGCTCGCTGCCGCGTTAATTCTGTTAACCAACTGGACGCCTGACCGTCCGTTTGTCGATCCGTTCTGCGGTTCCGGCACGATCGCCATCGAAGCCGCTTTAATCGGGCAAAACATTGCTCCGGGTTTTAACCGTGATTTTGCTTCAGAAGACTGGGAATGGATCGGAAAAGAACTGTGGGACAAGGCGCGCCTTGAAGTGGAAGAAAAGGCGAACTATGATCAGCCGCTGCAGATCTTTGCCAGTGACGTAGATCACCGGATGGTAAACATCGCCAAAGAAAACGCAGAAGAAGCGGGACTTGGGGACCTGATCGAATGCAAGCAGATGCGAGTGCAGGATTTTACGACGAAACTCGAATTCGGCGTTATCGTCGGAAACCCTCCGTACGGCGAACGGCTCGGCGAAAAAAAGGAAGTCGAGCAGATGTATAAAGAAATGGGCCGGGCATTTGAATCTCTTGATACATGGTCTGTCTACATGTTAACGTCAAATGAACAATTTGAAGAGGTCTACGGAAGAAAAGCAACAAAAAAACGGAAGCTCTTTAACGGTTTTATCAAAACGGATTATTATCAGTACTGGGCTAAAAAGAAAAAAACACTTTCAAAAATATAGTACCTTTTATAGTGGATTTTGTGGCAATATTGATTTTGAAAATATGTTATGAATAGATTTTTAAGTTGGAGCCGAAAAACAGGGACTTAAGTTCCTGTTTTTCGGCTATTTAGTATATATAAATATCTTTGGGATATTGTTGGGGAATAAAGTTTTTATGAACGATTTATTATACATACATAAATTAACTTATAAAATTTCTATTAATAAATGCAAATTCTTAACGAATTCGCCTTTTAGATTGTAAGTAGCCATAGTTTAATAATTTTATAAAATTTACCTACTAGTCTTGATATATATATAATATCGATTTATAATATTTTATGTAAAAATATGAAGGAGTTGGAATTAATGAAAAAAACTTCGAAAATCTTGATGGGTGCTTCTGCATTACTGATAGCAGGCTCTACATTTATTTGCAGTCCTAAAGCAGAAGCAGCAATGAGTTCATGGCAAACAGTTCAAGGGATTAAAGGTTGTGAAGCTAGGGTTTGGACTGATGCAACAACATATACAAGAAAAGCTACTTCTATTGATGTATATGCTCAAACAAACGGAAAATGTGGGACATTGAACTATCGAATGGGTGTTACCACCTTAGATGGGGAATACAATATCGGAAATTTTTCCCATAGAGGTTCATTCTCGAATAAAACACCTGTTAAAAAGTTTTATTTCAGTAAACTACTAAAACCTACATTTAAAGAGAGATGGCAGGTTAATGTTGAGTTATACAAAGGCGGGAAAATGAAAGACGCAGTTCAATCCAAAACTATTTATGTAGAGAAAAGAAAATAGTCAGAAAAATTTTTCTGTAGATATAATTTTAACAGGCTGTCGATATTCGACAGCCTGTAGGCATCTTTACGTTTTATTCTGCCATTACCAGCGGTGCGCTTTTGCGTTGCTCCGTAAAATAATGTTGGTCTGGGACATTTCGGTGTGGCCGTTCACCTGCGATTTAGAGCGTTTCGGCCGCGTCCAATTGTGATGAAACAATTCAGAATGCTGATCTAATCGATCTTTATAACTCATGTAACCATCACTCCCGGATAGAATAATTTTGTGAAGATGGATATTCGATCGAATATCTGTTGTAGTTTGTGCAGGTCAGGTGCGGATCATTCAGGATGGCATGTATAGAAAGTGAAGCATCGGCATAGAATGATGATTATTTCTATTTGAGAGGTGATCTTATTTTATGCTGAACAGCGAGCACTTCAGTAAAATACAAAAGGCGTTAGACGCAACTGCTTTCCGGCTGGAGGAAGCCGGAGCGGAGTTCGGTCCTTCCGCCATGACACATGCACAGGAAGAACTTGAAAATGCGGTAAAACATACACATTCAACAGACCATCCGTTCCTATGTACACATATCATTAACCGGAAATGATAATGACAAAAGCTTGGCGAGGCCAAGTTTTTTTGTTGTATTGAAAAGGGTTAAATGATATTATAGATGGTCTGAATGCCGAATAGTTAGGGGTTGGAGTTGGGTGACAACATCACGTTTGCCTTTTGCTTTAACAAAAGAAAAGAATTTTTACGAAGAATTGAACAATTGGATTGGTGACGTGTTTTACGATATCCTTCCCGAGAAAGGCTTTGACCTTCGGGATGAGCAGGTATTTATGGCGTTTCAGCTTGAACGGGCTTTTAAAGAGAAAAAGGTCATGTTCGCTGAGGCAGGAGTCGGTACGGGGAAAACGCTGGTGTATCTGCTGTTTGCCATCAGCTATGCAAGATATACGGGTAAACCGGCCATTATCGCATGCGCCGATGAAACGTTAATAGAACAGCTTGTCAAAAAAGAAGGCGACATTTCCAAGCTGACAGAACATTTGGATCTGCAGATTGATACACGGCTGTCCAAATCCCATGAGCAGTATCTGTGTCTGAAAAAGCTTGAGAAAACGATGCAGCGTTCTGATGATGAAAAGTGGCTGGATCTTTATGAGTCGCTGCCTTCATTCGTACACGAATCACAAGCGATGCAGCGCTTTTATCCGTACGGCGACCGCAAACAGTACGCTGATTTGACAAATGAAGAGTGGGCAGGCGTCAGCTATGATTCCTTCCAAGATTGTTTAACATGTGATATGAGACATAGATGCGGTTTAACACTTTCAAGAGATCATTACAGAAAATCAACGGATCTGATTGTTTGCTCCCATGATTTCTACATGGAGCATGTTTGGACGGAAGAATCACGCAAAAGGGAAGGGCAGCTGCCGCTTTTGCCGGATCACAGCGCCGTCGTGTTTGATGAAGGACATCTGCTGGAATTCGCCGCGCAAAAAGCGTTAACGTATCGTGTGAAGCAGTCGACGCTTGAGCTGTTTTTAGAGCGTCTGCTTCAAAATGACATCAGAGAGGAATTCGCCGAACTGATTGAAGATGCCCTTGCCGCAAACGATGAGTTTTTCTATGTGCTGTCAGAGGAATCGAAGGAAATCGCCGGCTCTCACCGATTGGACATCCAAAACGACCAGCGTGTTAAGCGTGCGGCTGACGAACTGTGCCGTCTGCTCGATAAAATCGGCGAGGCGCTCGTATTTGAATCGGAAATGTATACGATCGATAAGTACGAGCTGTCAGTCGTAGAAGAATACGTCGAACAAATGGCATATTCGCTGTCGCTGTATCAAAAGGATGCCATCAGCTGGCTTGAAACGCGGGATACAGACTCAACGTTTGTCGTTATGCCGAGAACTGTAGCAGAAGTTTTGGGAGAAAAGGTCTTTTCTAAAAAGATTCCTTATATCTTCTCATCGGCCACTCTTTCTGAGGGCGGTTCATTTGATTATATCGCTGACAGTCTCGGAATCCGTGAACCTTTATCATTTACCGTTGAATCTCCGTACGATTACGAGGAGCAAATGTCTGTTGCGCTTCACGGTGACATGACGTCTGAGCAGAAAACAGCCGAAACGATTGAAACCATTAAGGAGAATGAAGGACGCACTCTCGTTCTTTTCCCTTCCTTTGAAGACATGAAGGAATTTAAAGAACAGGCTGCCGCGTGGGAGCTGCCGTATCCGATTTACTACGAAGGTGACGAGGAGATCAGCAGTCTGGTCGAAAAATTCCAGCGGGATGAAGAATCCGTGCTTTGTTCCGTCCACTTATGGGAAGGTCTTGACATTCCCGGTGACTCGCTCCGGAATGTGACCATTTGGGCATTGCCGTATCCGCCTCATGATCCTGTGTTTACCGCAAAGCGGAACGGAGCGAAAAAAGATCCGTTTGAGGAAGTTGATCTGCCGTACATGCTTTTGAGAGTCCGGCAGGGAATCGGCCGCCTCATCCGTTCTAATCAGGACAGCGGAACCATATCCATTTATGCGGGCGGAGAAAGTGAACGGATCCTGGCCGAAGTCAAAAAGGTCTTGCCTGTTACACCGAAAATCGTATAAAAACAAAAGCTGCAGGAATCTTATCCTGCGGCTTTTTTAAATCCGGGAAGTTGACTTTATGACGGCGTTCCATTAGCCTGTAATTGATAGTGAAAAGGGAGGGGAACGGATATGGATTTACATACATATGAAAAAGAGTTTTTTGATCTGTTAAAAAGAGTATCCCACTATGAAGAAGCCATTGCGCTCATGCATTGGGACTCAAGAACGGGAGCCCCGAAAAAAGGTTCTGATGACCGGGCGGAAAGCATCGGGCAGCTGTCGGCTGACGTTTTTCAAATCCAGACATCCGACCGGATGAAAGAGCTGATTGACATCCTTCTCGCGCATGCAGAAAAGCTCTCTGAAGATACAGTGAAAGCTGCGGAACTTGCAAAAAAAGATTATGATCATAATAAAAAAATACCTGAAGATGAGTATAGAGAATATGTCATTTTGACATCGAAAGCGGAAACGGCTTGGGAGGAGGCAAGGGCAGCCTCTGATTTCTCTATGTTTGCTCCGTACCTTGAGAAGCTGATTGATTTTAATAAGCGGTTTATTTCGTATTGGGGCTATGAAGATCATCCATACAACGCATTGCTCGATATTTTCGAACCGGGCGTTACGGTAAAGGTGCTGGATCAGCTGTTTTCTGAATTGAAGGAAGCGATCATTCCGCTTGTCAAAAAAGTGACGGCATCCGGAAATAAACCGGACACTTCCTTTATAACGAAAACGTTTCCGAAAGAAAAACAAAGAGATCTCTCCTTGTATTTCTTAAAAGAACTTGGGTATGAGTTTGACGGCGGCCGTCTGGACGAAACGGTTCATCCGTTTATGACAACGATCAACCGCGGCGATGTGCGGGTGACGACCAGATATGACGAAAACGATTTCCGCACGGCGATTTTCGGAACGATTCATGAATGCGGGCATGCGATTTACGAGCAGAATATTGACGAAGCCCTGAGCGGAACGAACTTATCTGACGGTGCATCCATGGGAATTCATGAATCCCAATCGTTATTTTATGAAAACTTTATCGGCAGAAATCAACAATTCTGGACCGCCTATTATGAAAAAATGGTTGAGGCTTCACCTGATCAATTTCAAAATGTAAAAAGAGAGGATTTTGTACGCGCCGTAAACGAGGCGAAACCGTCCTTTATCCGAATTGAAGCCGATGAGCTGACATATCCGCTTCATATTATTATCCGTTATGAAATTGAAAAAGCGATTTTCAGCAATGAAGTGACAGTGGAAGAACTGCCTGGATTGTGGAATCAAAAATATCATGATTATTTAGGCATTACGCCGCCATCTGACGCAAAAGGCATTTTGCAGGACGTACATTGGGCGGGCGGCGATTTCGGCTATTTCCCTTCCTATGCGCTCGGATATATGTATGCGGCACAGCTGAAGCATACCATGCTTGAGGATCTCCCTGAATTTGATCAATTAATAGAACGGGGCGACTTTGAGCCGATCAAACAATGGCTGACAGAAAAGGTTCATCAGCACGGAAGACGCAAAATGCCGCTTGACATCATAAAAGATGCAACGGGAGAAGAACTGAACGTTCAATATCTCATTGAGTATCTCGTCGGCAAATATTCAAATTTATATTTATAAACGAAACGCCCGGTATACACCGGGTGTTTTTCTAAAAATTCTAAAAAGACGAATAATAGAAAACTAATTCTTTGTAAAAGTTCGGAAATATTCAAATTTCACTATGCAAAAGAAGTGTATCTTGTTATAATTTGATTAATATCATACGAACACTCATATAATCGCGTGGATATGGCACGCAAGTTTCTACCGGTCACCGTAAATGTCCGACTATGAGTGAGCAATGGAACGGCTTTATTCGGCCGTTACGTGTAGATCATTCGGCATTGCTTGCTCTTTTTTTGGAGAGCGGGCAATGCTTTTTTTATTTTTTATAAGCGGGGGTAATCATTGTGGAAGCATTAAAACGAAAAATAGCAGAAGACGGAATCGTTCTTTCTGATCAAGTGCTGAAAGTGGATTCTTTTTTAAACCATCAAATTGATCCGGTTCTCATGCAGCAGATCGGCCGGGAATTTGCGCGGCGTTTTGAAAAAGACGAGATAACCAAAATCGTCACAATTGAATCTTCGGGCATTGCCCCTGCGGTAATGGCCGGCCTTGAACTCGGCGTTCCCGTCATCTTTGCGAGAAAAAGGAAGTCTCTCACGTTAACGGATGATCTGCTGACGGCGTCCGTCTATTCTTTCACGAAAAAAACAGAAAGTCAGATTGCAATCTCCGGAAATCATCTCTCGAAAGAAGACCGCGTGTTAATCATTGACGACTTTTTAGCGAACGGACAGGCGGCAGAGGGGCTTTTGTCCATCGTAAAACAAGCAGGCGCAGCGGTTTGCGGGATCGGAATCGTCATTGAAAAGTCATTTCAGCCGGGAAGAGACGAGCTGGTGAAAAAAGGATGCCGGGTCGAATCACTGGCGAGAATTCAATCGCTTGAAGACGGAAAAGTGACATTTGTACAGGAGGTCCGTTCATGAAAAACGGCTATGCCAAAACACTTTCCCTCGGTATCCAGCATGTGCTTGCCATGTATGCCGGCGCCGTCGTCGTTCCTTTAATTGTAGGAGCGGCATTGGGACTGAACGCAGAACAGCTGACATATCTCGTATCAATTGACATTTTTATGTGCGGGGCGGCTACGCTGCTTCAAGTATGGAGGAATAAATGTTTCGGCATCGGCTTGCCTGTTGTGCTCGGCTGTACGTTCACCGCAGTAGCGCCGATTATTTCCATCGGTAAGGAGTACGGGATTTCAGCCATTTACGGAAGCATTTTGGCATCGGGTCTGCTTGTCATTCTGCTGTCATTTTTCTTCGGCAAGCTCGTATCCTTTTTTCCGCCTGTCGTAACCGGATCTGTCGTGACGATTATCGGGATGACCTTAATGCCGGTCGCGATGAATCATATTGCCGGCGGGGAAGGCAGCAAGGATTTCGGTGATCCGGCTAACCTTGCCCTCGGATTTACGGTGCTTGTCATCATCGTGCTGCTTTATCGGTTTACAAAAGGATTTTTGAAATCCATTTCGATTTTAATCGGCATTGTCATCGGGACGGCCATCGCTTATTTTATGGGAAAAGTGCAATTTGACAATGTGGCGAATGCTGACGCCATTCAAATGATTAAACCGTTTTACTTCGGGACGCCGACATTTCATGCGGCACCGATTATTACGATGTCCATCGTTGCCATTGTCAGCCTTGTTGAATCAACCGGCGTCTATTTCGCTCTCGGTGACCTGACAAACCGGCGCCTGTCTGAACGTGATTTAGCAAAAGGCTACCGCGCGGAAGGCCTGGCGGTATTCATCAGCGGCATTTTCAATGCTTTTCCGTATACGGCCTATTCCCAAAACGTCGGTCTCGTGCAGCTGACGGGGATTAAGAAAAACGCGGTCATCGGTGTCACGGGCGCACTTTTAATGCTCTTCGGCCTTTTTCCGAAAATCGCAGCCTTCACGACCATCATCCCGTCTTCAGTACTGGGCGGCGCGATGGTGGCCATGTTCGGCATGGTCATTTCCTACGGCATTAAAATGCTCAGTCAAATTGACTTTAAAAAGCAGGAAAACCTTCTGATCGTCGCGTGTTCGGTCGGATTGGGGCTCGGTGTAACCGTCGTTCCCGATATGTTTAAGCACCTGCCGTCTTACTTAAATCTTTTGACCACAAACGGAATCGTTGCCGGCAGCTTTACCGCCGTGCTTTTGAATATAGTTTATAATATGATTCCTAAAGCGAAAAAAACCCTTGATGTGACAAGGGTTCAAGAGGGTTAGTCACCCGTTTTTCTTTAAAATAACATCTTATTTTATCCAGATCGAGGATGCTTCCGAAAGTTTTCTGAACTTTTTGTGAGGCATTCTCTTTTTTTATTAGTTTCATTGTTTGAAAAGAAACAAATTGAGTGATGCGGCATCCGCCTTATTTCGCCGAAAAACCGTCCCGAACTATATGTACGTGAATATATGACTAAATGTAAGAAAAAAAGGAGAATGGGGGATCATATCGTAAACAATATCATTGCTCGCACTGTGATGACACGAAACTTGGTTGAGACATGGAATGAAATGCCTGATGCCGAAGTGCAACTGCAGAATGGGCGCTGAGGGGAGTGTCTTGTGCACCGATCCTTACAAAAGAGAGTAAAAGAAGGGAAAGCCCCTTCTTCTAATTAATCCATCCTTCAAAAGTTGCGCGATAGAATCCTTCGATTATCTCTACTTTCTTAAGGTAATAAGTAACACCATTTTTAACAGTTGTATTTGGGATATCCCATCTATGAAGGTAATCCATTGTAAAAGAATCTTTGGTCGCTTGTGTCGAAAATTTTGTTTGAGTTGAGTCGCTATTTATATTGCCAGGGCTGGATGCAAAAGCAGGGGCAGCGGAAACGAGTAAAGTGAGAGACAAGGCAGAACCAGTTAAAACTTTTTTTAATTTCATTTTAAACACTCCTTTGTTTTTGATACACTTGTATTATTACATGAAATACAAAAATAACCAAGGGGTTTTTTGTTAATATTTTGTGAGCGTAGCGTGAATTTTGTTAGGGGAGTGGACGGCAAAAGGGATACTGATAAGTATATAGAGAAAAAGAGTTGATTATTGCTGGCCTCTGGTGAACTGCAGCCTTTGAGTGAGTGTTTGCTTTAGCTATTCCAGCGCTTTTCCAACGGGAAAGGTGTGATATGAAATTTAAAACTGAAACAATTGTACAAAAGTAAAAACTTTATTTAAAATGTTATAAATACTAATTTTCAATATAGGAGGTTATCTGGTGGCAGAAAAGAAAAAAGCGTTAATCATTGTAGATGTACAAAAAGCTTTTGATAATAAAAAATGGGGAGAACGAAATAATGTAAAGGCGGAAGAAAACATTAGTAAAATACTGAAATTATGGAGAGAAAAAGGATGGACAGTCATATACATACAACATACTTCTGATAATCCTGGTTCTTTGTTTTATCCTAAGAATGAGGGGTTTGCCATAAAGGAAATCGTTAAACCTATGGATAAAGAAGTCATTATAACCAAGAAAGTAAACAGCAGCTTTATCGGGACTAATCTGGAAGAGATTTTAAAATCAAATGATATAACAACTGTCGTAATAACTGGTTTGACTACGCCCCATTGTGTTTCAACAACTACAAGAATGAGCGGTAATTTAGGATTTGATACCTACCTGATTTCAGATGCAACGGCAGCCTTCGGGATGAGAGACCAAAATGATACATATTATGATGCAGAGACTATTCACAATATATCTCTGGCTACGTTGCATGATGAATTTGCCACAATATTAACGACTGATCAATTAATCAATGATTTTATAAAAACAAACTGATTAACATTATGGCTAAGGCCGACGGTGGGTATAGGCGGCTGAAAAGCATATTCAGGCGCATACAGGGACCTCGTCGGAAAAAAGGCATCTGCTTCAGATGCTTTTTTTGTTTCTTGTAAACCGATTTCGGTAAAAAATGATCGGCGGTTAACGGTCTGATTCGGCTTCGGTTTTGAATAACAAAAAGGTTTTACTAATCAGCGAATTATTCAAGATTTTTTGGCTTGTGCTGAGTCTCTTTGTTAAGACATTTTGGGTCGATCACATTTTTAAGATCTTTGATGGTTAAAGGCTTACAGTCATCTTTTAATTCGTAGCCTAATTGTCCATTTAGCTTCTAAAGTGGCATATTTAATTGTGTTTATATTAGAAATGCCAAGAAGCCTTAAACGCATTTCGAGTTGATCTGCTGTCAGTCTCAGCTTCTTTAAGTTTTCTATATTGAGTTGGCCGTCTTCTATAACGAATTTAGATTTTCCGGTTAAAAAAATTCAATCCAGTTTATTTTTACTTGAAACCATTCCATCAAAATCAAAGCACTAAAAAGGATAGACGCAGCGATTAATGTTTTCAATAAACTGGTTTCTAAAATGGGATGAACGATAATCGTACCGATTGAAATCATCACCATTGTCTGTGCGATGGTCATTTGTGCAATGGATTTTCTCCCTGAAATTCTCAGTAAAATCATTCCGAATGCAATTATAATTAATTCTTCCCAAGCAAATCTCATGTTATCACCCTGGATTTTGTTTTATCAAAAATAAAAGAGCAAGTAAGAGGTTTCTTAACGTTAGCTGGGGAACTCAGGCGTCGATAAAATGTTCCGGATTGATAGAGTTGAGACTCGGCTTTTGGATAGACACGCGGGAGAGAATTTTAGATTATGTGTTTTTGCGTCTAAAAGCAGAAACAGTACAACTGATAATGATCATCGGATGTAATAAAATTACGCACCTAGGTGCTATATGCTGGATCAATTATAAAATGGAGTGAAACTAAAAAAAGGGGCAAAGCCCCCTTATATTAGCAGCTTTCTAGTTGTTACTTGAGACAATCATTCCGCCGTCATGAAAAATCAGCTTTTGTAGACGGCTGTCCAAGTGCCATCAGCACCATGGAAGGTGATGTTGTCTAAATAATAGGTGATTCCATTCCGGTAAATTGAAGTAGGGTAATCAGGGCCATAACCATTAAGTATGAACGTCGCCAAAGCAGATACTTCCTTCGTTTTGCTTTCTGCAGAAGGTGTATCAGCAGGACCTGCAGCAAAAGCAGGGACGGCAGAACAGAGTAAAGCGAGTGATAGGGCTGAGCCGGCTAAAGCTTTTTTCATTTTCATTGCAAACACTCCTTTTCTTTTTTTAATACAATTGTATTATTACATATTATGTTAAACATGTACATGCCTATCTTTGTTAATTTTTTGTGAACAAACAGATAATCTATTTAAACGCAGAGATGTAATAAGTATGATGATGAAGCAATTATCATCTATAAAAATAAGATCAGGAAGCAGATGATTTTCTCGAAAATCATCTGCTCTTGCGAAATGAGGAGTTACATGACATTTACGGAACGGGCGGTAGCCATTATCAAACAGATTCCTGAAGGAAAAGTGATGACGTACGGTCAAATTGCCGGTCTTGCGGGAAGTCCGCGGGGAGCGAGGCAGGTTGTGAGGATTCTTCACTCCATGAGTAAAAAGCATCGTCTTCCTTGGCACAGGGTCATCAATGCAAAGGGTGAAATCGGATTAAGAGATGAAGAGATGTTTTCTGTACAGAAGCTGTCTCTTGAAGCTGAGGGCGTAGCGGTCACGTCAGACGGACGGATCGATCTCAATTTATACGTCCATGAGCCGAATATGTAAAAAACCTGCCGTATATATCGGCAGGTTTTTCAGTTATATGCTGCGAGCCGGCCAGAAAGGTTTTGCCGGATATAAGGCCATTCCTCCCGAAGGATGGAGTAGTAGGCGGTATCTCTGAGGCCGCCGTCGACAGCCGGAATATGCGCGCGGCGGATTCCTTCAAATTGGGCACCGATCCGCAAAATCGCAGTTCGTGAGCGCTGGTTGCGAACATCGGTTTTCAGCGTCACCCTGACAGCTTGCCACGCGTCAAACGCATGGGTCAGCAACAGAAGTTTACATTCCGTATTCACACCGGTCCGCTGTACGGCAGAGGCATACCATGTGCTGCCGATCTCACACATTTCCGGGGCTGCGTCCGCCGGCCGCGTAAACACTTCCGCATCCATAAACCGCGTGCTTCCGACGATTCGGTCTGTTTCAAGACTCCGTACTGCAAATGGCAATGCAAGTCCTTTTTCATAATCGGAAAGCGCACGTTCAATATAACGCTTTGTTTCTTCGATTCCGTCAGGAACATGGGTGTAAGCGTAAGTCGTCCTATTTCCTGAAGCAGCTTCACAAAGTGCCTGAGTGTGATCAATCGTCCTCGGCTCTAACTGAACGAGTGACCCTTTAAGAATGACGGGCTTCAGCATTCTTATCACAACCTTTTTTCATGAATGGGTCAAGTATAGTCGAACGGCTTATCATTCAAAAGGGCCAATTTTAAATTAAAATGGCATGTCAGTGAAATCCTCGATTCAAACTTATGCATACATTCAGGAAAAAAGCGGAAACCTTTATGTGAAGAGGTGATGGGCATGGCATATGTGTTGTCGGTCGGAACGAGCATTCCGGAATATCATGTCTCGCAAGAAACGGCGGCGGATTTTGCGAGAGGGATGTTTGCCGATTCATTTAAGGATATTGATCGGCTGTTAAAAGCCTTTCAAAACGGCGAAATTGAATCAAGGCAGTTTGTCCGGCCGATTGAATGGTATAAAACGGCGCGGGGTTTTTCAGAAAAGAACCGCCTGTATACGGAAGAAACCGTTAAGCATAGTGCGGATGCGGCGCTTGATTGTTTAACAAACCCGGATTGTTTAACAAATCCCTTCCCATATGAAAAAGTGGATGCGATCTTTTTTATTTCCAGCACCGGGCTTTCGACACCCAGCATTGAAGCGAAAGTGATGAATCAGCTGCCGTTTTCTGCGAAAACAAAACGGATACCGATATGGGGCTTAGGATGCGCGGGCGGAGCGGCCGGCCTGTCCAGGGCGTACGAATACTGCCGCGCATATCCTGAAGCATACGTGCTTGTCATCGCGGCTGAACTCTGCAGCTTAACGTTTCAGCCGAACGACAAGTCAAAAAGCAACTTGATCGGAACTTCCCTGTTTGCGGACGGAATTGCCGCAGTACTAATCGGAGGGGAAAAGGCGAACCGAAACGACGTCAAACAGCCGCTTCTTCCGCGGATATTTGCCACTCAATCGGTGATGATGCCGGATGCGGAAGATGTGATGGGCTGGGAATTCACCGACAGCGGTTTTCAAGTCATTTTTTCAAGAGATATTCCCACCCTGGTTTCACAGTGGCTGAAGGACAATGTTGATGAATTTTTATTAGAATATGGTGTCGGTCCTCACGACATTAAAACCTTTCTTGCCCATCCAGGCGGGAAAAAGGTCATTGACGCCTATTTAACGAGTCTTTCAATGGACACCGGTCAGCTTGAGGCATCTCGGAAGGTGCTGCAAAAACACGGGAACATGTCTTCCGCAACTATTTTTCATGTGATAAAAGAACAGTTGCTCCGCGGCCGGCAGAAAGAAAACGAAAAAGGGCTGATCGGCGCTCTCGGGCCGGGATTTTCGTCTGAGCTTTTGCTGTTCAGCTGGGAAAAGGGGGCTTCTTAATGTTTTGGCTGTTTATCATGCTGCTTGCGGCCCAGCGGATTGCGGAGATGATCGTGGCCCGGCGCAATGAGCAGAAGGTGAAAAAGCAAGGCGCAGTCGAATACGGAGAAGGACATTATCCCTTTCTCGTCCTGATGCACGTGCTCTTTTTTGTCTCTCTTACAGCTGAGGTGGCGGCGTTTCAAAAAACGCTTTCTCCAAGGTGGGCCGCCATTATATGTATTATTTTATTTGTACAGGGGATCAGGTATTGGGCTCTATTATCATTAGGGCGGTATTGGAATACGAAAATTCTTGTCGTGCCGGATGCGGAGCTTGTCAGAAAGGGGCCGTACAGGTGGATGAAGCACCCGAACTACGCGGTCGTCATCTTAGAATTTATTTTTCTGCCGCTGTTATACGGAGCATATTGGACACTGTTTCTCTTTTCGATTCTCAATGCCTGCATGCTCACTGTGAGGATTCGCGCCGAAGAGAAAGCGCTAGAAGAAAACACCGCAAAATAGAGATTGAAAATCATTCTCACTCATGATAAGATGTAAATATGAAAATGATTCTCATTCAAGGTGGTGCCGAAAATGACAATGTTATTTTTATTTGCAGCCGTTTGTACATACAGTGTTTTAATTGGTTTCGTATTGAAAAAAGTTTCGAATAAATCGATGTCTTCTTAAACATCTGCGGTTTTTAATGCCGCGGGTGTTTTTTTTATCAGCTGCCGATATCGGCGGCTTTTTTACGTTTCCAGAAGAAAAGTGGGCCATTCTTGTGTAAAATGGGGGAGAGGTTTTTTTCAGAGCTTTCTAAAAATGAAAACGTCATTTGATGCGACAGACACAAAGGGGTAAAGACACATGACAGAAGAAGAACGCCATAACAGGGAGATTTTCAGCAGAACGGGTGCCTTATACGCACAATTTTTGGATCATCAGGATGAAAAACGGGCCGATCAGCTCGCAGCCATTATGAAAAAAGCGGCTGATGAAGAGGTTTATATCGCGTTTACCGGGCATTATTCGGCCGGAAAGTCCTCTTTATTAAACACATTGCTCGGTGAAGACATACTGCCGACAAGCCCGATTCCCACAAGCGCCAACCTCGTTGTCATCCGGCACGGTGAAGATAAAGTCGTGCTTCATACGACGGACGGGGCTTATGCAGAAATTAAAGGAAGTTACGATAAAAAACAAGTGCAGCAATTCTGTAAAGACGGTGAGCAAATTGAAACGGTGGAAGTCTATGCCGGCTTTAAGGAGTCAGAGCCTTATGCGGCCTACATTGACACACCGGGAATTGATTCGACGGACGAAGCGCATTTTTTATCTGCCGCTTCGGTTCTCCATCAGGCTGACGCTTTATTTTACGTCGTTCATTATAATCACGTTCATTCAGAAGAAAATATGCTGTTTCTCAGCTCCATCAAAGACCGTATTCCGAATTTGTTTCTGATCGTCAACCAAATTGACAGGCATGATGAAACCGAAACGAAGTTTGAAGAGTACCGCAGGCAGGTGGAAGATATGCTTGAAGGCGCGGGAATACCGAAAGAATCGCTTTTCTTTACGTCTGTCACTGAGCCTGACCATCCTTTAAACGGCATGGAACAGCTGAAAAAACATCTGCAGAAGCTGAAACAGCAGGCAAAATCAAATTTATGGTCCTTAACGGAGAGAAAAGTCGCACACTTAGTCAAAGAGCATACAGAGATGCTCGTAAAAGAAGATAAAAACGGCAGCGGAGAGCAGTTTGACAAACAAGAAGCACTTGTCCGTTCTGTTGAAGATGAGCTTAAAAAAGCCGTTCAACAGGCTGAAACAGCAGAGAAAGACATCAGAAAAGACGTGCAGAACATATTGCAGAACGCTAATCTGACACCCTTTGAGATGAGGGAGCTTGCATCTGCTTATATTGAATCACAGCAGCCCTCATTTAAAACCGGATTATTCTTTTCAAAAGCGAAAACGGCTCAGGAGAAAGAGAGAAGGCATGCTGAATTTTTTGCCGATATTAAAAAAAGAACGGAAGGGGAAGCGGATTGGCATATTATCGACACATTTACGAAAGCGGCCAAGCGGTATGAAGCGGATTCGGACGAACTGATCAAGAAAATCCAGGCGTACCGCACACCGCTTTCTGATGATATCACCGCTCAGGCCATTAAGCAGGGAGCGGCCTTTTCATCTGAATACGTATTAACTTATACGAAAGACCTCGCTGAGATGATCAGAAGGGAAGCCAAAAGACAAACAGCGGAACTCATTGAGGAGCTGACCGCTTATGTTCAGGCAAAAAACGGACCGCTCATTGAGAACTTGAAAAACCGGCTCGAAAAAGAAAAGCAGATAAGGGATGAGCTCGCGCAATCGGCAAAAGAAGAACGCAATGACTTGGAAAAAGCAGCCCGGGTCCGCGCTTTGTGGGAAGAAGAATTGACCTGTGATACGGGAAGCGGCGACTGGTATACGCGAAAAAAACGTCTTGCAAAAGCGCCCGTCCAAAAAGAGAAACCAAAAGAGACTGTACAGTATGAAGTAAACAAGCCCGAAAAAAATGCGATGAAGGAACTCCCTATAAAAGAGCAGACTGATCGGTTCTATGAGCTTGCCGGGATTCTTGAATCCTCGAGCATATTAGGAAAACAGGCAGAAGCCTTTCGAAGCAGGATTGAGCGGCTTGAAAACCGCCAGTTTACCTTGGCGTTATTCGGCGGATTCAGTTCCGGTAAATCATCATTTGCAAATGCGCTTGTCGGTGAATACGTGCTTCCGTCATCACCGACGCCCACAACGGCTACGATCAACAAAATAACGAAACCGCAAGCCGGCAAACCGCATAAATCTGCGGAGATCGTTTTTAAGACGGAGGAGGATCTGGACGCTGAAATGCTTCAGCTGACTGAGCTGAAAGACGCTGATGTAAAGGGGCGTTCACTGAAAGAGAGATGGAATTATGCCATTAAAAAGGGAAAAGTTCCGGATGAACTTATCCCGGTGATTCAGACGATGCTGCAGGCGTTTGATACGTATGAAGAACAGATCCGTCAAAGGCTGACACTGACGGTGCCGGTTGAAGATTTAAAACCGTATGCAGCGGAAGAAAAAACGGCCTGCTGCGTAAAAGAAGTCACCGTGTATTATGATTCGCCTCTCACGCAAAAAGGCATCACCATTGTTGATACGCCGGGAGCAAGCAGTATAAACAAGCGCCATACGGAACTTGCCTTTCAATATATAAAAGATGCTGACGCGTTCTTTTATATGACGTACTATCAGCATTCTTTTTCAAAAGGAGACAGGTCTTTTCTGAAGAAACTCGGCCTCGTCAAAGAATCATTCGGCATGGATAAAATGTTTTTTGTCATTAACGCCGCCGATCTGGCCAAAACCGAAAGCGAGCTGGAAACAGTCAAAGACTATGTCCGCTCAGAACTCTCAAAAGAGGGAATTAACCGGCCGAAATTATATCATGTCTCAAGTAAAGAAGAGCTTGCGGGTAAAAAAGCAGCTTTTTATAACAGGTTCTCTGATGTAAGAACCGGACTTGAGCACTTTATTGAGGAAGATGTAATGAGGGCCAGCTGCGCCCAGCTGAAAACAGAGGCGGACAAATTGTGCGATATGGTGGAACAGCTTCACGAATCTCTTCACCAGTCGGCAGAAGAAAAAGAGAAAAAGAAACAGCGTCTGGAGTCTTCCTATGAAAAAGCTCTCGCTGACATTTCAAAGCGCCGTACGTCTGAGGTCATCATTCGAAAAGTGATGAAAGATACAGAAGAACAGCTCTATCACATTAAACATCGCCTGACGTTTTATGCGAATGATATGCTGAAAACCGCCTTCCATCCGGGCCTTCAAAACGGCGATTGGAAACAAAATATAGCAGCGGCGCTGAATGAGGCGCTCAAGGAATTCCGTTTTGAATATATTCAAGAGCTGAAAACGCTCGATATCCGGATGACCGGTTTTATTGAGCGCCATATGACTGAGGAATGGATGGAAAACTGTCAGAAGAAGCTTATGGAAGACGGAGATTTCTCTATTTATGTGAGCGCCGAAAACGAATTTGCCGTTCAGCTGAAAGAGGTCGCTCCGGTCATTGACGTCTCGGCATTCACACATCACATAAAAGAAGTTAAATCGCCGAAGCAGTTTTTTGAACAGAACGGAAAAGCAGCGTTTGTGGAAGGGCTCAGGCTCAGCCTGCAAAAAGTGACAGAAAAGTGGCTTGAGCAGGAGAAAGAAAGCCTTTCAGAGCGATATACTGAGCAGGTGCGCCGTCTGCAAGAAGACATGGCGGATAAAAGCCTGTCCCAGATCCGCGAGCAGCGGGACACTTATTTACAAGGTCTTGCGGAAAATACGAGTGCAAGGGAAATTGAACACCTTTACGAAGCCGAAAAAGCATGGAAAAAGAAAGATGAAATGCTGAAAATTTAAAAATCCGGTTGGCGGGCAGATAACAGTCGTGGTAGACTAAAATGAAAAAAGCGAGATGAAACCTTTTATGTCAGAAGTCCATAAAGCAATTTCAGCACATTCCGCAAAACAGCATCAGCACGTCAAAACATTTGTACAGCTTGACTATGAGCGTGAACAGGCCATTGAAGAAGCCATTGTAAAATGCAGACAGAATGAACCGTTCACGACAGATGCCATTAATGGCATCACCGCAAAAATGAACCAGCTGGCGAAAAAGGGCATCGTGCCGCAAAGACGATTCGTAAGTGAAGAGATGGTGAAAGAATTCGTCAGCAGACAGTAATGGATGAACCTGCCGCGTGTGTCATCAGCGCTTGCTGTACATACTATCCGTATCTTCTCTAAAGGGGGATATGACCATGGGCAGAACAAAACTGGGAAACAGAAATGCTCAGCAGAATAACAATGCCAAAAAGAAAAACGGCTTCGGACAGAAATTTGATTCTTATGCCGGCCGTGAAGCTGAAAAGCTGATGGCAAGCAATAAAAGACACGGTGAGTAACGTGAAGGCAGCATCTTCCAAATGGGGGGATGCTGTTTTTTTACCGCCTTCTTTGGTAAAATAGGAACATTGAATAAAAAAAGGAGTTTCGATATATGAATAACAAATTACTGCTCGTTGACGGCATGGCGCTTTTGTTCCGCTCGTTTTTCGCGACGGCCGTTCATCGCAATTTTATGATAAATGAAAACGGAATCCCGACAAACGGCGTCAACGGTTTTCTAAAGCATCTCATTACGGCGGTTGATACGTTTCAGCCCACACATGTCGTCTGCTGCTGGGATATGGGGAGCAAAACGTACCGCAATGATTTGTTTCAAGATTATAAGGCCAACAGAAGCGAACCGCCGCTTGAGCTGATCCCGCAATTTGATTTAGCGAAAGAAGCAGCGCGAGAGCTCGGGTTTTTAAACATCGGCATAAAAGGCTATGAGGCGGATGACTGTATCGGTACGCTTTCTGCCCTATTTGCCGGGGAAGCGGAAATTACGATTGTAACGGGTGATAAAGATCTGCTTCAATTGCTGAATGAACAAGTTCAAGTAGCGCTGCTGCAAAAGGGTATCGGCAATTATAAGGTATATACAGATGAGATATTCAGAGAAGAAACGGGAGTTCCGCCAAAAGCGCTGATTGACATTAAGGCGCTGATGGGAGACACGAGCGATAACTATCCCGGCGTTAAAGGGATCGGGGAAAAAACGGCGTACAAGCTGATCCGTGAATACGAAAACATAGAACGGTTATTAGAAAGCCTCGCTCTCTTGCCGAAGGGCCAGCAAACGAAAATTCAGCAAAGCTTGAAAGAATTGGAGCTGTCAAGGCAGCTTGCTGAAATACATTGCGAGGTGCCGTTAGTCTGTACGCTTGAAGAAGCACTTTTTTCATTGAAGATGGAAGAAGCATCCTTAATGCTCAGACGCCATCAGATAAAAGGAATTGAAAGAATGCTCGAAAAGCTGAACGCCAGAGAGATCAGCTGATCCCTCTAGCGTTTTGTATTGCTTTTTTTTGCGTTGTTTTCAAGGGCTGATTTCGGGTCTTTATGCGCATTTCCTTCCATATTTCCCTGAGGATTCACGCCCCCGGTCAGCCGGCCTTTATTTTCTTTTCTCATAGCTGTTCACCTCATTTGTAGGATGAACAGTGAGACGCAATTTCATTCCGGTTATTTATTCAGCCGAATCGCTTTTTTTGCGAGCTGATCGGCTGTTTGGTTTTGTCTGCCGGGAATCCACTTAATGAAAAACAATGGAAATCCGGTCTTTAAGCGGATGATTTCGTCAACAAACGGCTGGAAAGCCTTGTTTTTAACCGCTTCAAGATCCGCGGCCCGCTCCACGATATCCGAATCCGTCCGGAATGACACGGACTCAAATCCGCGGGCGGCACACAGCTTCATTCCTTCAATTAAAGCGAGAAATTCAGCTTCCTGATTTGAATGGTCGCCGATCGGAATTGAGAAAGATTCTGTTTTCCCGTCATGTTTAATAAAAATACCGATACCGGACGGGCCCGGGTTTCCGGCGCTTGCACCGTCCACGTAAATTTCAGCGGGCATCATCCGTCACTCTCCCTTCGGTGTCATTCGTTTTGCCGCATACGCATAAGGGACAGAAATGAGTGATACCGCAAATTTAATCAGATAAGTCGAAATAAAGATGCTGAACCAGACGCCCGCGGAATAAACGCCGAGAAAGGCCACGGCAGTGAAGATAAATGTATCCAGCAGCTGGCTGAGGGCCGTGCTTCCGCTGTTTCTGAGCCAGAGAAGCCTGTCTGAAGGAAAGATTCTCCGAATGGCTGAATATACATAAACATCTATCGTTTGGCTGAAAATAAAAGCCAAGAGGCTTCCGAGCGCAACACGCGGCAGAAAACCGAAAATCGTCTCAAGGGCAGGCTGTGCGATATCTGACGCAGCCGGTTTATATAAAAGAGCCCCCTGCATGGCGCATGTTAAAGCGAGCAGAGTGGAAAAGCCGAGCCAGACGGCTTTGCGAGCTTCCCGGGGACCGTATTTTTCGTTCAGCACATCCGTTGCGAAGAAAACGGTGCCGTACATGATATTTCCCAGTGTTGCCGTAAGCCCGAACAGCTCAACTGTTTTGACAACCTGCAAGTTGGCGCACACCGTGGCGAAACCGATCCATACGAATAGGCCCGTTTTGCCAAATCCTTTATAAAACAGAAGAACAATGATAAAATGAATGACCGCAAATAAGATCCATAACACATCGTTAAACAAAACCTGCTGACTTCCTTTCAATTTGAGAATGGTTTGATTATAGCACACGCCCGTCAACTAATGAATGGTAAGGTGATTTCAATGAATCTTAAGCCGTATATCGAAATAGAAGCAAAAGGAACAGGCCCTGTCGCGTTTTTTTCCGAAGATTGGCTGACCGTTCCGAAAGCGCGCATGCTTGCAAGAGAAGTCAGCCGCTTTCCTTATATAAAAAACATTTATTTTGAGGATGAAAAAGGCGCGAGCTGGACGCTTAAAGAATTAGAAAAGCTTACTGAAGAACTTGCGTACGAACCTGACGACATTACAGTGTATTTCGACGGCGGCTTTGACAAAACAAGCGGACGCGCAGGACTCGGAATTGTCGTGTATTATTCTCTCGGCGGCAAGCGGCATCGCATACGGAAAAACAAAAGCTTAACGCTTCAGACGAACAATGAGGCGGAATATGCCGCTTTGTACGAAGCGCTTAAGGAAGTGCAGGAACTTGGCGCAAGCAGAAATTCAATCACGATAAGAGGGGATTCCCTCGTCGTTTTGCATCAGCTTGACGGCAGCTGGCCGTGTTATGATGAAACGCAAAACGAATGGCTGGATAAAATTGAAGCGCTGCTCGAATCCTTAAAGCTGACACCGACATATGAAGCCGTAAACCGAAAGGAAAATCAAGAAGCGGATGACCTTGCCAGAAAAATTCTCTCGGACCGGCAAATTGAAAGCCGCATAACATTAGAAGGTAACGGAGATGACTGATATTGGATAAAAAAAGCATTTATAAAGAATTGACAGAGCTTCAGGATGAATATTGCAAAGACTGTTTCGTAAAAAAGCATTTCCGCAAAGAGTTTGGAAAAACGCACGCTCATTCTTTCTGTATCAACCAATGCACGGTGGGGGAGAAGCTGAAAGCCTACGGCAAGGTGCTGACAAATCAATAAAAAATAAAACCGCAGTTTCTGCGGTTTTATTTTTCGAATTCATCAAGCTGATGCTGGCAATCGTCGAGAAGCATTCGCTGCTTTTGCAGAAAATCCTGGTCGAGAGCTTGCAGTTCACTGGATTGTGACATCGTTCTGGCATCCTGAATCGCTTGGTAAGCAGATTCCACCAAAGTTGAATTTTGGCCCCGGGTAGCCGCTCCCGTTGTTTTCTGGGCAGTTTCCACTGCTAATTCAAGCTGGCGTTTATCCGTCAGTCCGTTTGGAAAAAATTCAGAGTCCATTAAAAAACACCTCCGCAAATAGTTTGGAGATTTTTTTTAGAAATATGTACGGAAAATAGAAAAAAATATAGAAAATAAGCCGATATAACTATTGAACCTGATTAATTAGGGCTTATTTACTATTATTCAGGGTATCTTGGGAGAGAAGGGAAAAACCAGCCGTGAATGATAATGATTTAAAAACAATCCTTCAGCAGACATTTAAAGAAATATACGGTGATTTGGGAAGTTTAGCGGAAATGGCAAAAAAAGGAATGCCGTCAAAGGAGAAGCAAATTGAAGAAATCGAGCAGCGCTGTAAGCAGAATCTTGTCGCAATTGAGATTCAGACGGCAATCAAATAGGAGAGGCATACGCCTCTCCTCTATTTGTCATCTGATCAACATGTATTGAGTTTAGAGTTTTACAACATTAGAAGCTTGAGGTCCACGATTACCTTCGACAATTTCAAAAGAAACTTCTTGTCCTTCTTCTAATGATTTGTATCCTTCTCCTTCGATAGCAGTGAAGTGAACAAATACGTCGTCTCCGCCTTCAACTTCGATGAAGCCGAATCCTTTTTCGTTATTGAACCATTTTACTTTACCGTTTTGCATATTGCTTAATTCCTCCTAGTACTGTAGCACCTTCGTGCTAAAAAAAATTTTGTCATCATCCAACCGTACGTATGTAAACGTTGTTAAATGATGGTTCAACTATACACCATATGGGAGCGGGCGTCAAGCGGCCGCTCCCTATTTTTTATCTTTATTTTTCCAGTAACAAAGCTTAACCGGAAAAAAACAAAAAGCACACGAATCGTTCGTGTGCTTTTCTTTTACGATAATGCCATATCCGCCTTCCCGGCCATCATTTCAGATTCTTTTATAATGTCCTGCAAAATGACTTCAGAAGAGTTGGGGAGGTGAAGGCTTTTAATATTGTCCTTCATCCGGTTCAGCTTCTCCTCATCCGCAAGAAGGGAGGTGACAGACTCTAAAATTTCTTCGTGGCGGTTGACCACGACAGCCGCACCGCGATCTTCAAAGAAAATGGCGTTTTCTTTTTCCTGTCCGGGAACCGGTTTGTACAAAATAACGGGTACTCCGATCGCCGTCGCTTCCGTCAGTGTGATGCCGCCTGGTTTTGTGATCATGCAGTCCGTAATACGGAACAGCTCGTCAATTCTTTCTACATAGCCCAGCACTTTCAGCCGGTCGGCATTGTCACTTTCCAAGCTGCTGAGGGATTCTTTCAGCGAGCTGTTTTTACCGCACACCACCACAACCTGCACCTGATCGTCATGAACGAGATTTTCGCACAGTTCTTTTACGTTTTTCAGCACACCATGCGCTCCCGCCATAATAAGAAGAACTTTTTTGTCGGGAGAGAGATTGTATTTTTTATAAATCGGTTCTTTCGGCATCGATTCCTCGAATTGAGGCCTGATGGGAATGCCTGTGATCTTTACGTTGTTCGGGTGAGTGCCGATTTCAATCAGTTTTTCCTTCACGTAATCTGTGGCGACATAATATTTATCAACATTTTCATGAACCCAGATTTTGTGAAGGCAGAAATCGGTCATAACGTTGAACGTCGGGATCACTTTTCCGGTTCTCCGTCTGTATTCCGGTACGACAATCATCGGAAATGTATTGATAATAATGTCCGGCTTATGCTCTTCGACGAGCTGGCCTAAACGTTTATTTCCCATTTTAAAATAAATATTGAATTTGCGTTTATTATAGATTTTGTCAACTCCGTAATAAAACAAACGATAAAACTGTTTCCCGATTGAGAAGCTTTTTAAATAAAGGTATTGAGTAACCTCTGAAACAATCGGATTTGACTCTTGATACAAATTGGAAACCGTCACATCTAAGCCGAGACGCAGACATTGTTCGTAGAGCGTTTTGGCCACTTGAACATGCCCGTTTCCGTAATTTGCAGTCAAAATTAATACTTTTTTATTGGTATTCAAGTAAATTCACCTCAATGTAATCAACAACAAGCAAGCTTCATGCATCGTAAGGAGTTATTGTCTATAGATAAACATAACACAAGTGCATCATTTTATAATAAGCGCGGCAACATATTTAAACTAAATTTAATTGATATGTTCCATTATTTTAAAGTTTTGTTATACGCATACTGAATCAAGAGTATTTTATCATATTTTTGTCACCGTATCACTCAAAACAAAAATTAATCCCATTCATACGGGGTTTCCTGATATACGTAATAATTCAGCCAATTCATAAACAATAACGTTGCATGAGCTTTCCAGCGGTTAACAGGTTCTTTCCCGCCGGGCGCAAAATAGTGCTTAGGAGCTTCTACGTTTGAAAGATTTCTCTCTATGTCTCTCTCATACTCCTGAAGCAGCGTATCGGTATCATATTCCGGATGACCCGTTAAGAAAATCTGTTTTTCGTCTTTTGAAACGATTAAACAGACCCCCGCTTCCTCTGAAACGCTGAGCACATCCAGATCCGAAGCCGATTGCAGCTGCTCCGTATTAATATCTGTATGCCGTGAGTGGGGCACATAGTATAGCTCGTCAAATCCTCTTACCAATCTCTCATGTTTTTTAAGAACGGTATGTTCAAACACACCGAAGATTTTTTTCGGCAGCTCCACTTTCTCAATGCCGTAATGATAGTATAAACCGGCTTGAGCGCCCCAGCAGATATGGAGTGTTGAAGTGACGTTCGTTTTGCTCCATTCCATGATTTCCTTCAATTCTTCCCAGTAAGAAACATCTTCAAACGGCAGGTGCTCAATCGGAGCCCCGGTAATAATCATTCCGTCAAACCGTTTGTGGCGGATGCTGGAAAAATCCGTATAAAATTCATCCAGATGCTGCCTTGCCGTATTTTTTGGAGTATGTGTGCTCGGAATTAAGAACGTAAAGTGAACTTGTAAAGGTGAATTCCCAAGCATCCTGAGGAGCTGGGTTTCCGTTTGGATTTTTTTCGGCATCAGATTTAAAATCACGATCTTCTGCGGCCGGATATCCTGATGAAAAGCCCGGCTTTCATCCATTACAAAGATGTGTTCACTTTCAAGCACCTGCTTAGCAGGCAGGTGATTTGGTATATTAATAGGCAACATGCCACCTCCGTTATTCCCCGTTAATTTTCTTCATTATAGAAATTTTTAAGCCATTTTTCAATCCATCCCGGCGCAATAAACCGCATTTAACGCATAATGACAGGGATAAAAGCGGTAAATGGACATAAATTCGGAGCGGCTCTTTATTATGACGGGTAAAGAGCCGTTTGGTTCCTCGAAAAATACGTTTTCCGTTAAGTGGAAGGAAAAAGCGGTTACCGTTTGTTTTGCAGTGTAAAACAGGTAAAATAAATGAAGAATGTAAAAAGGAGGGCCGCAGATGACAATTTACGATATAAACGTACGGACCATAACAGGCGAAGACATGACGCTATCGGCTTATAGAGGCAAGGTGATGATCATTGTGAATACAGCAAGCAAATGCGGGTTTACATCCCAGCTCAAGCAGCTTCAGGAGCTCTATGATACATATCGGGAGGAAGGTCTTGAAATATTGGGATTTCCCTGCAACCAATTCATGAACCAAGAACCTGGAAACGAAGCGGAAATTCAAGAGTTCTGTGTGAAAAACTACGGAGTCACATTCCCGATGTTTGCGAAAGTTGATGTCAATGGAGCAGACGCTCATCCTCTCTTCACATATCTGACGGAGCAGGCGAAGGGGATGCTCGGCACAAAAGCGGTCAAATGGAATTTCACTAAGTTTATCGTGGACCGAAACGGTGAAGTCACCGGGCGTTTTTCACCGAACGTCAACCCAAAAGAGCTTGAAGATACGGTGCAGAGGCTTTTGGCCCAATAAGAGGTGATACGGTGAACGAAAAAGAGCAGCTGGAAAGCGTCAGGAATTGGGTCAGAGAAAAGCTTATCAATGAACGTACAGGCCATGACTGGCTTCATATTTCCCGGGTCGCAGCACTTTCTGTTTATATGGCAAAAGAAGAAGGCGCCGACTTATTTATCACTGAGACGGCCGCGCTGGTTCATGATCTGATTGACGCCAAGCTCGAAAAAAGCGAAAGGCTGACGGCAGGCGAAGTGACAGAACGGCTGGCTGCTTTCAACATTGCGGCTGGCTCCATTGAGGAGATCGCGGATATCATCACGAGAATGTCATTCAGACACAGGGAACTGCTGATAAAGCGGCCGCTTTCATTGGAGGGGAAAGTTGTTCAGGATGCAGACATGCTTGATGCGATCGGCGCAGCGGGCATCGGCAGGGCTTTTATGTTTGCCGGCGCGAAGGGTCACCCGATGTACGGAACTCAAACAAGTGTGCTGGCCCATATAGAGGATAAATTAATCAAGCTTAAAGGCTTAATGAATACAAAAGCGGGAGCCGGTTTAGCAGAGGAGCGGCATCAATTTCTTTTGCAGTTCGCCGCCCGTATCCAAAAAGAGGCCGGCATCGGCAAAAGCTAAGCGGCGCAATAGAACGCTTGTGCCGACTATGTTAGAATAAGTGTCAGATTGTGCATAGGAGGACCAATATGAAGATTAAATCAATAGAACCGACGCCGAGTCCGAACACGATGAAAGTGATCTTGACTGAAGAGCTTCCGGCCGGCAAAAGCAACAATTATAAGCCGGATCAGGCAGAAGATGCTCCGGCCGTCGTACGTGATATTTTAAAGATTGAGGGAGTAAAAGGCGTTTATCATGTTGCTGATTTTTTGGCTGTGGAGAGAAACGCCCGTTTTGACTGGAAGGAAATTCTGCCGCAAGTCCGATCAGCCTTCGGAATGGAACAAACGGAGCAGTCTGAGAGCCGTTCTGAACAGGAATCATTCGGAGAAGTGAAGGTTTTCGTCCAAATGTTCAGCGGAATCCCGATGCAGGTCAAATTGACAGACGGCGAACGTGAAGAACGGTTCGGCCTTCCGGAACGTTTTCAAGAAGCCATATTAAAGCTGCGTTCAGAAGCCTCAAATGTCGTATTTGAGCGCTCCTGGAAAGAACAAGGCGTCCGCTTCGGAGATTTTACCGAAATCGGACACGATGTCACAGAAGAGCTTCAGGCTGCTTACAGTGATGAGCGGCTCAAACGCCTGACCGAAGCGGCCGCACAGCAAAAAGGTGAGGCCAAGCCGGCAGTGCAGCGGAAAGCTTATAAAGTGACACCGGATATGCTCGATGATGAAGACTGGAAACAGCGCTATGCCCATCTTGAGCAAATGGACCCGGATGAAGACGATTTACCTGTATTGGAAAAAGCGCTTCATGATCCGAAGACCTCGATCAGAAGACAAGCCGTCGTCTATTTAGGAATGATCGAAAAGCCGTCTGTGCTTCCGCTGCTATACAAAGCGCTTGAAGACAAAACGGTGACGGTCAGAAGGACGGCGGGTGACTGCCTGTCAGATATCGGCGATGCGAGCGCCATCCCGGCAATGATAAAATCGCTCAGTGACTCAAGTAAGCTCGTGCGCTGGCGCGCGGCCATGTTTTTATATGAAGTCGGCGATGAAACAGCGCTGGAAGCATTAAAAGCGGCGGAAGACGATCCGGAATTCGAAGTCAGCCTGCAAGTCAAAATGGCGATTGAACGGATTGAGCACGGAGAAGAGGCGAAAGGTTCAGTCTGGAAACAAATGACTGAAAGCAGAAAAAAAGAACAGCAGTAATAAAAAGGTGCGCCATGCACCTTTTTTATTTGAATTCACTTTTTATAAAAATTATTTAGAATATTGTTGAAAAATGATTCAAAACTCTATATAGTAAGTACAATATTAATTGTTGGAGGGTTTTTATCGAGATACAAAAAGAATACGAAAGCGGA
The DNA here is from genome assembly GCF_011065565.1 of Bacillus sp. EKM420B. Classification (NCBI taxonomy): domain Bacteria; kingdom Bacillati; phylum Bacillota; class Bacilli; order Caryophanales; family Bacillaceae; genus Bacillus; species Bacillus sp. EKM420B. The sequence goes on from NZ_JAAMNX010000004.1 coordinate 198,296, forward strand.
CAGGGCGGAAACGCTGTAACTGTAGATATATACAGAATGCGCCCTTAAATAAACTGAAAATTTTAAAAATATCGCACAGTCTAAAAACAGTAGGGGGATCACCATGGCAGAATTACGCAGCAACATGATCACACAGGGAATTGACAGAGCGCCGCACCGCAGCCTGCTTCGCGCTGCCGGCGTAAAAGAAGAAGACTTCGGCAAGCCGTTTATCGCGGTCTGCAATTCATACATCGATATCGTTCCCGGACATGTTCATCTGCAGGAATTTGGAAAAATCGTAAAAGAAGCAATCAGGGAAGCGGGCGGTGTGCCTTTTGAATTTAATACGATCGGAGTAGATGACGGAATCGCGATGGGACATATCGGCATGAGATATTCGCTGCCGAGCCGTGAAATCATTGCCGATTCAGTTGAAACGGTCGTCTCGGCGCACTGGTTTGACGGAATGGTCTGCATTCCGAACTGCGACAAAATTACGCCGGGGATGCTGATGGCGGCTATGCGGATTAATATTCCGACCATTTTTGTCAGCGGGGGGCCGATGGCAGCCGGCCGTACAAGCGACGGCCGCAAAATTTCGCTTTCTTCAGTATTTGAAGGCGTCGGCGCATATCAAGCCGGGAAAATCGGTGAAAGCGACCTGCAGGAGCTGGAACAGTTCGGCTGTCCGACGTGCGGATCTTGTTCAGGCATGTTTACGGCAAACTCCATGAACTGTCTGTCTGAAGCGCTCGGTCTGGCGCTTCCGGGAAACGGAACAATTCTGGCAACTTCACCGGAGAGAAGAGAGTTTGTGAGAAAATCAGCGGCCCAATTGATGGAGACCATCAAAAAAGACATTAAGCCGCGTGATATTGTCACCGAAAAAGCGATTGACAACGCGTTTGCGTTAGACATGGCTCTCGGCGGCTCAACCAACACAGTGCTACATACGCTTGCGCTTGCCAATGAAGCTGGGGTTGAGTACTCTTTAGAACGCATTAACGAAGTGGCTGAACGAGTGCCTCACTTATCGAAATTGGCGCCGGCCTCGGACGTCTTCATTGAAGATCTGCACGAAGCGGGCGGAGTCTCGGCGGCCCTTAATGAATTGGCGAAAAAAGAAGGGGCGCTTCATCTTGACGCGCTGACTGTAACAGGCCGCACACTCGGAGAAACAATTGCGGGTCATGAAGTAAAGGATTATGACGTGATTCATCCGCTTGACAATCCGTTTACCGAAAAAGGCGGTTTGGCCGTCCTGTTTGGGAATCTGGCTCCGGACGGCGCCATTATCAAAACAGGCGGCGTACAGGATGGGATTACAAGACATGAAGGTCCCGCTGTCGTCTTTGATTCCCAGGATGCCGCGCTTGAAGGCATTATAAACCGCAAAGTAAAAGAAGGAGATGTTGTCATTATCCGTTATGAAGGGCCAAAGGGCGGACCGGGCATGCCGGAGATGCTTGCTCCGACGTCTCAGATTGTCGGAATGGGGCTTGGCCCGAAAGTGGCGCTAATTACAGACGGCCGTTTTTCAGGAGCGTCCCGGGGTCTTTCAATCGGGCACGTATCACCTGAAGCGGCTGAAGGCGGCCCGCTCGCATTCGTAGAAAACGGCGACCATGTCATCGTTGACATAGAAAAACGGATTTTGGACGTACAAGTGCCTGAAGAAGAATGGGAAAAACGCAAGGCCGAATGGAAAGGCTTCGAGCCGAAAGTAAAAACAGGATATCTAGCCCGGTATTCCAAACTCGTAACAAGCGCCAATACAGGCGGAATCATGAAAATATAAAACAGAGGCCTGAACAATTGAATTCCCGCCCCCTCTATAGTATCCTTGACTTCATATAAGGATTTTAGAGGGGGCTTTTTTATGTCAATGGCTTATGAAGAATATATGCGCCAGCTGGTCGTGCCGATGCGCCGTGAGCTGACGGGTGCGGGTTTTCAGGAATTAACGACTGCTGAAGAAGTAGAAAGCTTTATGGAACAGGCAGAGGGCACGACATTGGTCGTTGTCAACTCCGTGTGCGGCTGTGCAGCCGGCCTCGCCCGTCCGGCTGCGACTCAGGCTGTTTTACAGCATGAAAAAGCGCCTGATCATACGGTTACCGTATTTGCCGGTCAAGATAAAGACGCAACTGCAAAAATGCGTGAATATTTTACGGGGCAGGAACCTTCCTCGCCATCAATGGCGCTGTTAAAAGGGAAAGAGGTCGTTCATTTTATTCCCCGCCACGAAATCGAAGGGCATGACATGGAGGAAATTATGAAAAATCTGACGGATGCCTTCGATGCGCACTGCTGAAATGCCCGAATTCCGGGCATTTTCTTTTTGGAGAAAAAGATGATCACAACGAGTTACAGACCAAGCGAATATACGATACACACAGCGCAGTCACTCAGTGTCAGGCTGGGTGACACTTACTGCAGCCGCAATAAACAGCCCATTGAAAAAATGCTGGAACGAGCCGCTAGCGATCTTTTAGTCATCGGAAAGGAACGGTTCGAACTTTACACGAAGCAAGGGGAGAAGTTCTTTTTTCACCCGAATACAGCGATGTTCCGCGCAAAGCGGTTTTTGAGAGGGGAAGCCGAGCCGTTGTTAAAAGCAGCCGGATTACACGAGGGGGATTCCTTTTTAGATTGTACGCTCGGCCTGGCATCCGATGCGATTTTGGCGAGCCTGGCAGTCGGAAAAAGCGGGCAAGTCATCGGCCTGGAGAAAAACAAGCTTGTCTCATTGCTTGTAGAAACAGGACTTCAAACGTGGGAAACCGGAATGGAGCAGCTCCAAACTGCCATGAAACGCATTCAGGTTAAACATGCCGACTGCACCGATTATTTGCGGGAGCTTCCTGATTCATCGGTAGATGTCATTTATTTTGACCCGATGTTTCACGAACCTGTTGAAACGTCAGACGGCATTGCACCGCTCCGCGCGCTGGCAGAAGAGGGTTTTAACGAAGAGTGCATCACGCAAGCCGTCCGGGCGGCGAAAAAATGCGTAGTGCTTAAAGACCATTGGAAAAGCCCGCGGTTTGAACGATACGGCTTCAAGGTGCTGAAAAGAAAGACGGCGCTTTTCCACTTCGGTGTCATCCATGTAAGCTCATGATATCATGGGCTTCTTTTTCGTTAATCAGTGATTTCCATAACGACAAAATAAAGCAGCGTGAGAAGTGATACAGTCGCAAATAAAGCGTTAATCATCTCATCCCCTCCTTTTTCTCCTTCTTATTGTAAGCGGTTTATCCGCTCGGTCACAGTTACCAATTTCCCATATTGCATGATAATACGCTGCCGGGCATGACGCCGCGCTTTAATCTATGCTAAAATAAAGGAAAAGAGGACAATAAAACAGAGGGGAACAATCTATCATGAAATTGTGGATGAAAAAGACCCTTGTGGTTCTGTTTACCATTGTAACGTTCGGACTCGTGTCTCCTCCGGCTGCTTTGATGACAGACAAGCCTTCAGGACAGTCGAGCAGTCTTGAGCAGAATGATTACACCGCTTTTTATGATGAACACGCCCTGCCGGGAGAAGCGAAGGCAGGGCGGGAGCCTCAATTACTGTTTCAATCGTATCAGCAGCAGCTTCTCGGTGATGCTGAAAATCAATCATTTTTAAAATTCGGCAGCAAAATCTCTCCGGTCATTGAAGATGATTACAGAAGTGAAATTCTGCCGAAAATCGAAGATGTGATCACAGGACATTTAGCCAAGTTTCAAGATGATGAAGCGTATCAGGATGTGGTTATTTCCAGTAAACCGTCGGCCGGAAAAACCGAAAAAATTTTTCATGTGTATAACAGGCTGACAGGTGAAGATCTTTTAAGGTTCCACGTCCGCCGGGATCATCCTCCGCAAGACGGCTACTGGTTTAATTTTCATTACCATACCGCTGAAGACGGATTTCAATCACATCATGAGCTCGGCAGCATTTACTGGGACCGCAATACGCCGCCTGACTGGATGAGCGTGTAATAGCGAGAAGAAATAAAAAAATCATTTCTGAGAAATTTTGCAGAAATGATTTTTTATTGTGTTACACTACTAAAAGACTAATTTAAAAGGATGAAAAAAATGAAACAATATAAAGATTTGTGCCGTCATGTGTTAGAAAACGGAGAAAAAAAAGGAGACCGCACGGGAACGGGTACGATCAGCACGTTCGGCTACCAAATGCGGTTTAACCTTCAGGAAGGTTTCCCGATGCTTACGACGAAAAAGCTCCATTTTAAATCCATCGCGCATGAGCTGCTTTGGTTTTTAAAAGGAGATACGAATGTCCGCTACCTTCAGGAAAACGGAGTCCGCATCTGGAACGAATGGGCGGATGAAAATGGAGAACTCGGACCGGTTTACGGCTCTCAATGGCGTTCATGGCGCGGAGCGGACGGCGAGACCATTGATCAAATCTCCCGGCTGATTCATGACATCAAGACAAACCCGAATTCCAGACGTTTAATCGTCAGCGCTTGGAATGTCGGCGAAATTGATCATATGGCGCTTCCGCCTTGCCACTGCCTGTTTCAGTTTTATGTCGCGGATGGAAAACTGTCGTGTCAGCTTTATCAGCGCTCAGCGGATGTCTTTCTCGGCGTGCCGTTTAATATTGCGTCTTATGCGCTTTTAACAATGATGATCGCGCATGTGACGGGGCTTGAACCGGGTGAGTTTGTTCATACATTCGGAGACGTCCACATTTACCAAAACCATGTGGAGCAGGTGAATTTGCAGCTGACAAGGGATGTCCGTCCGCTGCCGAAACTGCGGTTTGCGCGAAATGTTGATTCTATTTTTGATTTTACGTTTGAAGACTTTATCATTGAGGATTATGACCCGCATCCGCACATAAAAGGAGCTGTCAGCGTATGATTTCGTTTATTTTTGCGATGGATGAGAACCGGCTGATCGGAAAAGATAACGATCTGCCTTGGCACCTTCCCGATGATCTCGCGTATTTCAAAAAAGTGACGACGGGCCACACCATTGTAATGGGGCGGAAAACGTTTGAATCAATCGGACGCCCGCTTCCGAACCGGCGTAACATCGTTGTAACCTCACGGGACGAATCTTCATTCCCGGGCTGTATTGCCGCCCACTCGGCTGAGGAAGTGCTCAAGCTGATCCCGGCGGATGAAGAATGCTTTGTAATCGGCGGCGCCCAGCTGTACAGTGCGCTCTTTCCTTATGCGGACAGACTCTACATGACAAAAATTCACCATGTCTTTGAAGGAGACCGTTTTTTTCCGGAATTTAATGAAGCTGAATGGGAATTGACCTCCCGCAAACAGGGAGTAAAAAATGAAAAAAATCCTTACGATTATGAGTACCTTGTATACGAGAAAAAGAATTAAGCAGGGGGACAAGAATTGATTCGTTACGGCTGCCTTGTGATGTACGTTGTATTTATGTTCATGAAAAATATTCAGGAATATATCAATCAAAAAGAGCTTGACCCGCGGCTTTCTTTTCAAAAACAAATGAGGCTGGTGTATGAACGGCCGAAAGCCTTTATGAGAGGCTGTATTGACGTGTCGGGATCGACAATCGGCATTCATCATGATCAGCCGATCCCGGACGGCCCCGTATTGTATGTGCATCCCAAATTGCGCCCGGCTGATCTTCTGCTGCTCGCGGGACATCTTGAAGAGCCGGCTGGTTTTATCGCTGGCGAGAAAGCTTTCCGGATGCCGTTTCTCGGAAATTGGCTGCGTCTGATGGGTGTCATTTGTGGCGGAGACAGCCGGGATGCAGTGCTTCAGGAGGCGGAAGTCCGTCTGCAAAAAGGGCAAAGTCTGATTCTGTCCGAAGACGGCAAAATCAATCCGGAGGAACTGGCCCTACGTTTCGATCTCCCGATTGTGCCCGTCAGCACTTCGGGAACAGACCGGCTGCTGCGGGGCAGATTATTGAAACGGCTGAAACCGGCTGACATTGAATTACATATAAAGCCCGCTTATTATCCGGCCGGTCAGAAACGGCTCCGTGCATAAAAAAAGCACAGTCTCTATACGAGAGGCTGTGCTTTTTTATTTCAGATAAAGGGAACTTTGACGCAATAAAACAAAATACAGAAAAACATCGAGGCGCTGCCGCCTAAAACAAAACTGTGCCAAATGGCGTGATGATACGGAACCTTTCTCCAAATATAAAATATTGTGCCGGCGGAATACAATAAGCCGCCGAAAAGAAGAAGACCGAAACCGGGGCCTGACAGCGAAGCGTACAGCGGTTTAATGGCGATGATGATCAGCCAGCCCATCATTAAATAGACAAGCGTTGAAAAAATGATAAACCGCTTCACGAAAAAGATTTTAAACACGATGCCTCCGATGGCAAGCGACCAAACAATAATTAAAAGGGTCAGACCGAGCGCCCCTTTAAGGGGTCCTAATAAAAATGGCGTATATGTTCCGGCTATTAATACGTATATCGCGGAATGATCCACAATCTCAAGAATGTCTTTCGTTTTTTTATGCTGAATGCTGTGCAAAAGAGTCGAGCTGAGATACAGCAGGAGCATTGAAGCGCCGAAGATTGAAAAGCTGACGATGTCTGTCGGCGAGCCGTATTTCACCGCGAAGATAATGAGAAAAATAAGCGCCGGAATCGACAGCAATACACCGATTCCGTGTGTGACGGCATTTGCGATTTCCTCTTTTATTGTGAACAATCAAATGTCCTCCTTTTTAAAGGATTTGTTTTTGCAGTGACTGCAAAAAGGTCAACCCTTCTAATGTGATTTTTGTTCCTGCGCGTCCCCGGCCTTTTGTCACATAGTTCATCTTTTCTAAGTAATCAAGCCTGTTTCTGACTTGCTGGGGCGTTAATGTCATTGTGCTGTTTTCGCTTAATTCGGATATGCTCCGTCTGCTGGCGGGTTCGCCTTTTGTATTTAAGTCTTTAATTGCTTCCAAAATAAACAAAAACTCTTCTTTCTCCATCAATGTCAGCCGTTTTTCTTTTTTCTTAGCGGTTTTCGCTTTCTGGCTGTTTTTGATATACGGCGGGACATGCTCGGGATAAATCGTGCTGCCGGATGCTGCCGCGGCCATATAGTGCGCCGCATTTTGAAGTTCTCTGATGTTGCCGTTAAAGGTGTGCCGCTCAAACAGCGGATAAACGGACGGATCGATATGAATATGCTGCCCCGAGACTGTCAGCATATGCTGCAGAAGAAGCGGTATATCGCTCTTTCGTTCAGATAAAGCAGGGAGCGGAAGGCATAACACGTGAAGCCTGTAAAATAAATCTATGCTGAACGTGTTTTCCGCGCCGGTATCGCCAAGATTCGCCGTGCTGCTTGCAATGATGCGGGCGGAAAGCCCGGCGTCCAGCTCGGAAAGAAGGCGGGCCTGTACCGAGAGCGGCATGTCTCCGATTTCATATAAGAATAATGTTCCGCGGCGGGCTCTGTTTAATGCACCTTCAGCGCCGAACAGTTCATATTCGAGCCGATCTTCGCTTTGGCTGCAGTGAACGGTAATAAATAGTTCGCTGTTTCTGCGGGATTTATGATGGATCGCTCTGGCCATTTGTTTTTTTCCGGTTCCGACTTCACCTGTTATGAAGACTGGCAAATCAGATAAGGCAAATTGCGAGGCCAATCGTTTCGCTTCTGAAAAGGTGTGATGTTCGCCGGCTAGCTGATAAAAAGGATCAGTTTGTTCAATTACACTCATGAATTGGCTCCTTTTGGTTCTAATTGGTTTAAGTATAACACGTTTATGCGATCGAAAATATCTTTTTCTCTTGTATCGGTTCATTTATTTTTATTTACAAAATTAAAATAATTATCTTATTGTTCGAATATTCATGTTATAATGGCATATTAAATAGGGATTTAAATAAGAAAGGACTCTGTAAATGAAACCGTTGCTTAAAGAAGACTCTCTCATCCAGGTAAAAGACATTTTAAAAGCGCACCAAAACGTAAAGGACGTTGTGATACATACGCCTTTGCAGAGGAATGACAGACTTTCTGAGAGGTATGGCTGCAATATCTATTTGAAAAGAGAAGACCTGCAGGTGGTCAGATCATTTAAGCTCAGAGGGGCTTATAATAAAATGAGGCAGCTCTCAAAAGAGCAGACTGAAAACGGAATTGTATGCGCAAGTGCGGGAAACCATGCGCAGGGGGTTGCGTTTTCATGCAAACACCTCGGCATTCACGGCAAGATTTTTATGCCGTCAACTACACCGAGACAGAAAGTATCCCAAGTGGAGCTGTTCGGAAAAGAATTTGTTGAAATCATATTGACGGGTGACACTTTCGATGATGCGTATAAGAGTTCTGCGGAATGCTGTGAAAAAGAAAACCGCACGTTTATTCATCCGTTTGACGATCCCGATGTCATGGCCGGACAGGGAACGGCTGCCATCGAAATTTTAAATGACATTGATGTTGAACCGCATTTTCTTTTTGCAGGCGTAGGGGGAGGGGGACTCCTGTCCGGGCTCGGCACGTACATGAAAAACATCTCGCCGGATACAAAAATCATAGCTGTAGAGCCGAAGGGCGCAGCCTCCTATTTTGAATCGAAAAAAGCCGGACAAGTGGTTGAACTTGAGAAAATTGATAAATTTGTCGATGGGGCGGCCGTAAAAAAAATCGGCGCTGAAACCTTTCAAACGCTCGAAACCATCGTCGATGACGTTTTGCTTGTCCCGGAAGGAAAAGTGTGCAGCACGATTCTTGAATTATATAATCAATGCGCTATCGTGGCTGAACCGGCGGGTGCATTGTCCGTGTCAGCACTTGATCTGTACAAAGAAGAGATTAAAGGGAAAAACGTCATCTGCATGGTCAGCGGAGGGAATAATGACATCGGCAGAATGCAGGAGATGAAGGAGCGCTCCATGATTTACGAGGGGCTGCAGCATTATTTTATCGTTAATTTCCCGCAAAGGGCGGGAGCGCTTCGCGAATACCTTGATGAGGTGCTCGGTCCTGATGATGACATCACCCGGTTTGAATACACGAAAAAAAATAACAAAAGCAGCGGCCCCGCATTGGTCGGCATTGAGCTTAAGCATCGGGAAGATTACGGCGCGCTCATTGCCCGGATGAATCAAAAAGGATTTCATTACGTAGAGGTGAATAAAGATCAGGATCTGTTCCACCTGTTAATCTGACTTTTTTTAGAACGGCCGCGCAAAATGACAGACACGCTTTCTCAGATTGTATATAATAAAAAGAAAACAATCGAAAAAGAAGGATTGATATCTTGTTACTCAAAAGCCTAGAGTTCAAACGACAGGACGGGATTCAGGTAAAAGTGACAGAAATACCGGTTGTCACGGAAGGTGAACATTATTTTTTTCAAATTCATCAGCACCTTGAGCTTTATTTGAGAGAAGTTTTTGCTTCACAAAGTGTGAGAACAGTGTATTCATTCCGACAATATGTCAAGCGCCGTATGAAGTGGAAAGATTATGAGGCCGTTTTCATCCAAGAGATTTTAAAACATAACGCATAACGGTGCACATTCCTTAGCGCCTTCCTTTTGATAAGGGAGGGTGCGGGAATTTTTTTATGATGAACGCTGTAAGCGTTTTATCTATGGGGGGGAATGGAAATGAAAAAAATGAAAAGCTTCGCTGCCGTCTTTTGTTTGCTGCTCTTGTGCGCCTGCGGGGGGAAAACGATAAAAGACCCGCTGAACTATCAGATTGAGCCGTTTTCATATCAGAACCAAGACGGGAAAACAGTGTCACTGAAAAGCCTGAAGGGGCATGTCTGGATTGTCGATTTTATGTTTACAAACTGTAATACAGTCTGTCCGCCGATGACGGCCCACATGACCGAACTGCAAAAAAAACTGAAGGCTGAGAACCTGGACGTGCGGATTGTGTCATTCAGTGTAGATCCTGAAAATGATACGCCGAAACAGCTGAAAGCCTTTGCTTCCAAATATCCGCTTTCGCTTCGCAACTGGGATTTTCTGACCGGTTACAGCCAAAAGGACATTGAAGATTTTGCGCTGAACAGCTTTAAAGCAATCGTCAAAAAGCCGGAGGGAGAGGATCAGGTAATACATAAAACTTCTTTTTATTTAGTCGGACCTGACGGCAAGGTGCTTAAAGATTATGACGGCGTGCAGAAGGTTCCGTATGATGATATCCTCTCAGATGTCAAAGCGGCTGAGGAGCTCAAGTAAACTGGCAGATTAGACATTTTCAAAACTGAAAAAACATGTTACACTTTCCACTAGTAGACGGGGAAGGAGCAACCAGATTGAAGCTGCGAATGTTCTCATTGATCGCCGGACTGGCTTTGCTTTTATCAGCTTGTTCTGTCCAGCGCACCGGTTCTGACGCTGAAGAACCGAAAACGAAAGATCATATTGTCATAGCTGCGGTCGGTGATTCATTGACTGAAGGAGTAGGAGATCCTGACGGTTCAGGATACGTCGGCAGGGCAGCGGAGTCTCTTAAGAAAAAGGGACATGTGAAAACGGTAGATATTAAAAATTATGCGGTGCAGGGCGACAAAACGTCGGACCTGCTGGAAAAGCTTGATAATAAAAAAGTGCAGAAATCATTAAGGAGCGCCGACTATATCTTTTTTACCATCGGCGGCAATGACTTAATGAAGGTGCTCCGCCAGAATATGATGCAGCTGACGGTTCAGCCGTTCCAAAAGGAAAAGAAACCTTTTGAAAAACGGTTCAAGGCGATCATTTCAAAAATCCGCAAATATAATGAAAACGCAGAGCTGGTGTATGTCAGCATGTATAATCCATTTACGTTTACGCTGCCTGAATTAAAAGAAATTAATGGGGTTGTGACGGATTGGAACAAGATCGCCGCAAAAGAGCTGGAAAAAGATCCTCACGCCGCTGCGGTGAATGTTGAAGAATTGTTCAGTCAAAAAAGCGGCAGCAGACGGATTTCAAAGGATGATGATTTTCATCCGAACGCAAAAGGGTATGCACTCATCGCCGACCGATTATACGGCATCATAGAAAAACAAGGGTTACCAGCAGAATAGGGTGAAATGATGAAAAAGTGGAAATCGCTGTTTTTTGTTCTTCTCGCACTCAATGTGATTGCCGCCGCGGTAATTGTGACATTATTGGTTATGCCGGGAGAGCAGGCGAAAATACAAGATCAGACAAAAAGTGAGTACGGCTTTCATATCACAAGCTCCAAAGAATCACTTGCCAGGTTTGTGAATTCGTACTTAAAAGAGAAGGCATCGAATCAGCTTGACTACAAAGTGGACATCAATAACGATGTGCACGTGGCAGGTAAAATCAAAGCATTCTCAACCTCCATTAACGCGGTCGTCACATTTGAACCGTCCGTACAGGAGAACGGAGATGTGGTTTTGAAAGTGACGAAGTTTTCATTAGGCGAATTAAGCCTGCCGATCAGCTTTGTGCTGAATTATATGGACAGCTTTTACGAACTCCCGTCATTTGTGCACGTTCATTCCGGGGATAAAAGCATCGAGATCCGTCTGTCAGAAATGCCTTTAGACAACGGCATGTATGTAAAAGCGGATAAAATCAATCTCGACACGGATGAAATTGAATTTTCCTATTATCATCCGAAACAATAAGTTTTCATAAAAAAACACAGATCCTTTCAGGGATTTGTGTTTTTTTGTGTCAGCGTTTTTTGTCTAGCTTGCTGAACAGTTTGATTAACGTTGCAAGCTCTTCATCAGAGTAGCAGTCAAACCGTTTAAAAAAGTATTCTGTTTTTTTCTGGTTGAAATGATCGACAATTTTCTCCCCGGCTTCCGTAATATGGATTCTGATAATTCGCCTGTCCTCTTTAGAACGGATGCGGGTGATCCATTCCTTTTCTACTAAAGCGTCGGTCACTGCGGTAATGTGGCTTGCGGAGACCTCAAGAATAGGGGCGAATTCTGTTACTTTTTTAGGCCCTTGTTCACTGAGAATCCGCAAAATGGTGAATTCGTTCCTGGACAGCTCTTTATCTAGAATTTCATTAACTTCATTTCTGATTTGTTTAAACACTTTTCGAAGCAAAGCTTCCATATCATACATCATTTGTGTCCTTACTTTCAAATCATGAACCTCCAATATGTAGTCAGCGTGGCATTCGTTCAGCTTCCCCTGAAAGCAGAATTATTTTTATTCTGTTTATACATGCTATAATATAATAATACCACGTATGAACAAAGGAGGGCACCCGTATGTCAGAAAAAAAAGAAATCGCCACATTTGCAGGCGGCTGTTTTTGGTGCATGGTGAAGCCGTTTGACGAACAGCCCGGGATTGAAAAGGTGGTGTCCGGCTATACAGGAGGTCATACTGAGAATCCGACTTACGAAGAAGTGTGCAGTGAAACGACCGGACACAGAGAAGCCGTTCAAATCACATTTCAACCTGACGTTTATCCGTATGAAAAGCTTGTCGAGCTGTTTTGGCAGCAGATCGACCCGACTGATGCAGGCGGCCAGTTTGCAGACCGCGGAAGTTCATATCGGGCGGCGATATATTACCATAATGATGAACAAAAACAAATCGCTGAAGCCTCAAAAAAACAGCTTGAAGAAAGCGGCATATTTAAAAAGCCGATCGTCACAGACATTTTAAAGGCTGAGCCTTTTTATGAAGCGGAAGGCTATCATCAGCACTTTTATAAGAAAAATCCTGATCACTACGGGCGCTACCGTGTAGGTTCCGGACGTCAAGGCTTTCTGGATGAGCATTGGAGGGACAGATAAGATGGCTTTTAATAAAGAAGAAAAAATCAAATCATTAAACCGCATGCAATATGAAGTCACGCAAAATAACGGAACGGAGCCGCCGTTTCAAAATGAATTCTGGGATCACAAAGAAGAGGGGCTGTATGTTGATATCGTATCAGGAAAGCCCTTGTTTACATCTCTGGATAAATTCGATTCTCATTGCGGCTGGCCCAGCTTTACAAAACCGATTGAGGAAGAAGAGGTTGACGAAAAACTGGACACAAGCCACGGGATGATCCGGACGGAAGTGAGAAGCAAAACAGCGGACTCCCACTTAGGCCACGTATTTAATGACGGCCCGGGGCCAAGCGGTCTCCGTTATTGCATTAACTCTGCGGCACTCCGGTTTATTCCGAAAGACAAGCTGAAGGAAGAGGGCTATGAAGCCTGCCTGCATTTATTTGAAAAATAGAGCTCAGCAATAAGGCCTGCCTATCAGACAGGCCTTTTTTCTATGTTTTTTTTTCTTCATGTAATCGTTCAATAATCTTTACGATTGTGTCTTTTGTGATGAGCGGCGCCTGATCGGATTGATATCTGGGGAGATTGACCTTCCGAAATTCCGGATGTTTGGCGGGATCCGGCAATATCGCGTAAAGATTGCCCCATTCATATAAAGATTCCGTCTCATGAGGAGAGGTCAGTTCTTCATGAAGCTTCTCACCGGGGCGTTTTCCCACTTCAACAGCGGCTGGCCGCGGCAGTCCGTGCCGGAACGCATATTCTTCAAACCCGTGAAGCAGTTCTTCAAGCCTCAGGGACTCCATTTTAAAAATAAACGTTTCTCCGCCCTTTGTAATCGCCGCAGATTGCAGAGTGAGCGTTGCGGCGTCATCGATCGACATAAAAAACCTCGTCATGTTTTTATCCGTAATGGTGAGCGGACCGCCTGCCATCAACTGCTCAAATAAAATAGGAATAACGGAACCGCGTGAACCGAGCACATTGCCGAAGCGGACCGAACAAAACACCGTACCGCGGTTTTGAACATGATGATTTGCCTGATGAAACAGCTTCTCGGACAACAGCTTCGTAGCCCCCATTGTGTTTACCGGGGAAACGGCTTTATCGGTTTTTTAAGATATTTACTGCATTTTGAGGAACTATCAGTGGCGGTGAGATCGAAAGCGAAAAATTAAACCTCAGGATAGGGGTGATTTCAAACTGAGCCGGAATTGGCCCTTTTCTTTTTTGTGTCATCGTAACGATAACATCTTTGAAGACCATTCTTAATAGTGAGTTCTTTTTCTCTGTGCTTGTTTCAATGTGATATTGATCAATTATCTTATTTATGTTGTTTCTGACTGTATTACTGTCTATTTCTGATTGCGCTTCTTGAGTTCCATTGAGTTCATGCTTGGCAATCTGGAGTTCTTTAAATTCTTCATCTAAAACAGCTTTTCTTTTCAAAAAAAGTTCATCAGTGTAAATGCCGCTTTCATATTTCTCGAAGATAAAATTCTCTTTGTTTTTTAACTCTTGTTCTTTTTGTGAAAGATGTTCAGACATTTGCTTCTTTGTTTTCATATTACTATTTACGTCTTCGTATTTAGAAATCATCGAAATGATATGTTTTGTTAAAGTCTTATTATCTAAGTTGCTTAAAGAAGAGAGGTAATCCAGAATGGCATTTTCAACATCGTTATATCTCACATAAGTGCATTTATTCTTTTTGCAAGTGAGTGATTTAACGTGATACACACTTTCCGTGCCGTTTTTGTTTTCTCGCGTTCGCCTAGTTTCGTATTTAGATAATGGTTCACCGCACTTAGAACAAGTGCATACGCCTGCCAATTCACTTAATTCCAATGCGTTTTTATTAGGCAGCAAGGGAACTTTGTTTGCAATTTTCTCTTGTGATTGTTGAAATTGTTCTTGATCTATTATAGGGGCGTGTGCATCCGATACTACAATTTGTTCCTTTTCAGGTCTAATTGTTCGTTTACCGTCTTTTGTTTTTTCCCTAACCTTATATTTAACAGTTCCGATATACGCTTCGTTTTGCAGAATTGCTTTAATTGTGTATTGATTCCAGCGCTTTTTTCCTGATGGAGTCGGTATTTGTAATTTTGTTAAGTGAGAAGCAATCGCTGTATAACTAACTTCTTTTCCATTCAACCCATTTAAAAAGATGTTAAAGATGAATTGAACGACTTTTGCTTCTTCTTCGACTGGGACTAGTTTGGATGTTTTTTTGTTTAACCGGTATCCATAAGGCGCTAGTCCGGAAATCCATTTCCCTTGTGCCGCATATGTGTATTTAGCGCCTGTCATACGCTCTCTGGTCATTTCAAATTCTTCTCTGGCCATAAACAATTCAAAACGAATCTGACGCATGTCTGCAGGATTTCGAGGGTCATAAACTTTATATGGTGTAATGATAATCAATCGCTTACTTTGAAGAAGGTTAACAATTTGTCCCGCATCACTGTAGCTCCCGCGGCTGAGTCTTGTTATTTCTTTAACAGCAATTGCCTGATACTTGCCTTCCTCGAGGTCTTTAAGACATTCTTTAAAAACAGGGCGACCCTCAATGCTTTCTCCTGACCCGATTTCCATTTTTAATTCATAGGGGATTTCAATCGACTTCAGTATTTTATTCATGAGTTCATTTTGTTCTGTTAGCGTATCTTCGCCTGTTCTTTTTTCCCGCTCCATATCCTGACGAGAGCGTCTAAGATAACCCAAAATATTTGTAATGTTGTAAGAATGAACGATGTTTTTTAACTCCAAAAAATCAGCACCTCCTCTTTATTGTATTTACTGTAAAAACAGAAGTATTCGTACAATATTCTGTCTGACATTGAATACGAAAATAACGTAATATATTGTAAGGATTGTATTGTTTGAATATTGATCTATTCTAATCGTATTCATTTTTTAATTAAACGCCGACTGTAATTAACAGGGTTTTTATTTTGTTCATTTAATCCTCATATGACAGCGCTTATGAGCAACTATAACTTGAACACTAAATAAAATAATGGTTTTATCCATAAACAAAGAACTTAGAACGGTGGGGGAAATATCAAAGGAACTTAATATCCCAGACTGGGGTATTCTGAATCTATTTAAGGCAAAAAAAGTGGACAAGCTTTCTTACTCTGAATTGTCAATGAGGAGGAGAGCAAAAGACTTTGATCTGCTATACGATCTGCATTTCAACAAAAAAATGAGCCTAAAAGAAATTGGCCGGAAATATAATTATTCGCCTCCCTACATCCGTCAAGTTTTTAAGGATCAAGGAATTGAGCACTTGGCGTTAAAAATCAGAATAAGAATTAAAGAAATTAACGGATACGTTAATTCTCAAAACATCTAAGACTGTTTTTGAGAACAGTCTTTTTTGTGTAGTAAATATATCTTAAATTGTGAATGAATATTTGATAACTGCAGTGATTTTTGAACGGTTTCAAACGTAGGACTGCCTTACCTTTTTTAAACGAATATAATAATAACAGGAAAAAATATAAATGTTTTATGGTATGGTGTTCAATGTGTTAAACAATAAAATTAGGGATAAATGAGAGTTCAAATTGAAAAGTCTATTTGCTAAAATTCTCTTTATGTTGCTTGCAGCCGTTATAGCCATCCCAACTGTTGGAGCTTCGGCCTCGGAAGTGAAAAAAGCGAGTACTTCTAAACAGGATGTGCAATTTACTTATAATCCAACCGAGCTTCAAAAACTTGCTAAAGAATACTCAGTCCCGTCAGTTAAAGAAAAAGGCATTTTAAATGCGGCTGAAGAATTAAAAGGTCTCGAAAATGGTAACTCACAAGATCAAATGAGTACTATGGGAGCTAAAAGCGCCGCAGCTAAAGAAGCGATTAAGGTTATTAGAGGACTAGCGAATAATGCTTGAGCAAAAGACATTTTAGGTACAATGTTCGGAAAGTCCACGGTAAACAAGATTATTAAAAACACAAACAAAATTTGTAAGGTTCTCGAAGATATAACCGGAGCTCCTAAAGAGGTTGCTGCTATGGCAAGAAAACAAATTCCACCAGCTATTAAAGGTGCTGTTGGCGCAGGAGTTGCTGAAACAATTGGCATGGCGGTAGAATATATCATCCTTGCTGCAGATTATCTTGTTCTTTAAATACTAAAATTAAAGGTAATACCATGACTGGAAATCGTTTTGTAGACTGGTGTAACGAAAATAACCTAAATTCTGAAGACGAAACTTTTCTCGTCCAGTTGTCAGGTGCATTTTGTAATTATGAAAATGATAAAGCGAAAGAAATGAGTAAGCAATTATTCATTACCCGATATGGTGAAGAGCTTGGAATTAGCTCCATTAAAGGAGATAATCGATCAGAATATGAAGAAATTATTCGTACTTATGAAAAGAATAATTACAAGCAGAACGAAATTAATATAGATGAACTGCTGCAGGCATTATTTGAGACAGAGATGATGTTATCTTTAAAAGAAAAGTTTTGATAAAATCCTAATTGATGTATCATAGGGGTTTAATCAGCCACTATAGACTACAGAGTCCCTCACACGCTCTGTGGTTTTTTTGTTTAGATTTGAATGTATCCAAATAAAAAAAGAAGCCTCAGAGGACTTCTAAAATTATTAATTCTTCTCACATGCAAAGTTGTCATTATCGCGATCCATCTTAGATGTATAAGCAGGGTGAGTGCTTGGTACGCCATGCGGGTATTTCTTTCTCAGCTCTGTGCAGTTTGCAAAGTGTTCTGTTCCTCCAGCAGAAGGGGAGGCTTGTGCAGAGTTAGAAGAGCTGCTTGATGCTGAACTGCTTGAATTTGAATTGCTAGGGTTCGATTTATGTGTCTCGGATTGGTGTGTTGTAACTGACTTTTGAGCCGGCTTAGATACACTTACTGATTTCTTCGGTTTCGTTGCGCAGCCATTAAATCCTTTATCAGTCACATACCCATTCTTACTCCAAATCTTCAAGTCTTTATCTTTCGCAGCTTGCTCATCTTTCTTATACGTGTCTAAATACTTCGTGTTTGGCTCATATACATAAGCTACTCGTGCTAATCCTTCTTTAAGCAGTGTTTCTTGTACTGATTTGCCATCTGCATAAACGTAAGCCAGCATTCTGCCATACTTGTCTGTACGATCTCCTTTATCAAACTCCAGTTGAAGTTTTCCCTTGTTAACCAGCTGTTTGTTTCTTGCTGAAGCCTCCTCACCATATGGTTGTACGCAAGAGTTTGGCTTCTTAGTTTTAGGCGTGTCAACAAGTAAATAACGAACCGTTTTGACTTCGCCTTTATAGTTTACTTTAATCGTATTCCCATCAACTGTTCTGTTAAGTGTTACATCGACCAGCCTTTTCTTTTTGTCAGACGCCTTTTTATCCGACGAATCCTTCTTTGAAGCATTTTCGGCTTTTTCATTGTTGTCATTAGTACTTTTGTCATTTGATTGAGTGTCTGCCTTTGTCTCTTTTACATCCTTTTCTTCTTGCTGCGTTGTTTTAGCTTTGTCTGAATCTGTTTTATCTGAAGAATCAGAATCAGACCCGCACGCGGCCAAAGAAAAGCTTAAAGATAATGCGCAAATACCTAACAGCCATTTCTTCAATGTAATTCCCCCAATTTGTTTGTTCTGTCTCTATATCGGACAAACCTTCCTAATTATAAATATAAAACCAAAGATTGTAAATTCCATTTTGGCATTTTAAGACACTCAAATACAGTTTTGAGGTAAAATTTAGTGGTCTAAACATTAGAGGAGGGAATTTATATGGAAGAAGGGAAGTTAATTCACATGACTCTTAATGGAATAAAGGATGCTGTTTCTAAATACGGAACTTTTCCTATGTTCCAACATGGGGGGGCATGTCATGGAAGACGCTGCTTTTCAATTCAGAGATCCGGCCAGTCCTCAAGAAATTAATAGTTTAGAAAAGATGTTAGGGGTAACTTTGCCTAATGATTATAAAGAGTTCCTATTCAATCACAACGGAATGGAAATGTTTAATGGTATTGAGCTTCTTAGCACAGAAGGGATAATTGAATTTAATGAAGTTCAAGATTTCCCTAAAGGCTATGTCCTAATTGGATACCACTATGATGGCAGGTATGTTATTGACACAAACAAATCAAATAAGGGATTAGAGTATATGTTGTATCTAGATTCAATTGATGACATTGAAGATACGGTATATTTAGACTCTAACTTTGAGGTATGGTTTGACATGTTAGTGTCTTCAAATGGAACAAAATACTGGGAAGTGAGCCCGAAAACTCAAGAGTATTATAAATATGTTTCAGAATAGAAAGTTTAGATAAAATCAAGTGGGAAGGAGACAGCTATGAAAGTATTTGAAGCAGCCTCGTTCATTTCAGCGGCGGAAAAGCGGGCAAAAGAATACGATCAGATTAGAGAACAATTTATCAATCTCAGGAAAGCCTATCAGGGAATGGCTGACTTAGATGACAGTGAGTTTTCGGGTAAAGGTGCTGATAACATCAAAGCATTCTTTCAAGATCACGCAGGAGTTACTGACAGCTGGCTTGACCTGATCGATATGAAGATAGCTTTTCTTAACAGCATTTCTGGAAAAGTAGCTGATGCCGGATTGACCGATTCGTTTGTGGAAGAGTCATTTTTAGAACATGAGCTGATTCATGCGAAGAATAAATCACAAGCCATCATGCAGGAGCAGCGCAATGAAATGAAGGGTATCCTTGGTGAAATCAGTGATATCATTCATCTTGATGTTTTCTCTACAGAAGATGTCGATCAAAAGCTTAAGTCAGCAGAAAAAAATAGGAACGATACCATACATAAACTCGGCAAGCTTGATCACGATCTAACGAAAGAATACGCAGAAACCGAAGCAAACGAACAGTTCATCCAGTCTGACTTTCAGCAGCTTCAAAATGCCACAGGCAAAGGAAAAAACGCCACTCCGCTTCACTATAACGCCAAGGCGTACAAGGAAAGCGATATACATAAGAAGAAAGGCGAGATTGCAAGACATTCAGATGCTTATTTGACGATTAAGAAGGAAGAAGCGAAAGAGCGGGAAATCAAGGATCTGAAGAAAAAGCTGGCTGATGGTGTGACCGATCCGGATGAATATTTGGAAATCGCGAAGAAGATCGGCTATAAAAACCTTGAACCTTCCCAGCAGCAATATGTCATTCAGCTTGAACAAGCAAAACAGCTAGAAGAAGCCGGAGAAGTGACTTGGGATATATTAAAAGGAGCCGGCGTTGGTTTATATGATGTCGGGAAAGACACGGTAACCAGTCTATGGGACTTCATAACCGACCCGGGAGAAACCTTGTCAGCACTGGGAAACGCAGTACTTCATCCAGTTAAAACATATGATGCTGTTTCAGCAGCAATCGAGGAATCGTATCAAAAAGATATGGTGAACGGAGATGCTTACTCCAGATCAAGATGGGTGACATATGCAATTGGTTCAGCAGCTGTGGCTGTCGTCGGAACGAAAGGCGCAGGAGCCGTTAACAAAGCAGATGCGGCGGGGAAGGTCATAAACAAAGCAGGACAGGCAGGGAAGAAAATTAAAGACGTTAAGATTGCAGATTTGCTTCCTTATAACTCTAAGTATGATCTTGCTCTGTCGGGTGACGTACCATACAATGTGGTTGACAGCCAAAACCTTAAAAATGAACTTTTTATTAATGCAAAGAAATTAGATGAAACAAGAAAGCCATTTACAGGCCAGAAAGTAAATGTCCCTTGGTTAAATAAAGAAAAATATGAAGCATACGAAATAGACGGTAAGGTAAAAGTTAAAGGACAGCCTAGAGATGTAAACCGTAGGGTATATACAATGAAAGATATTGATCTTAATCAAAAAAATCGTAAAGGCCTTACGAATCTTCAACTGATGAAAAATGGTAACGCTCCGTTTGCAAAAGATGGAACCCAAATTAATTTGCATCACTTGATTCAAGAAGAACCTGGAAATATGCTCGAGATACCTGAAAGCTGGCATAATAAGTACAGTGATGTTTTACATGGTTTGAAAGGGAATGGACAGAGTTTTAGAAATGACCCAGTACTTGATAAACAATATAAAAGTTTCAGAAGAAAGTATTGGAGATGGAGAGCTCAGCAATTTGAGAACCAAAAATAATGAGGTGAAGGTTTAATGGATTATTCAAAAGTGAAAACTTTCTTCAAAGAAAATAAAGAAAATTCAATTCTAACAGGAGGTGTTACTGAAGATCAGATTAAAGAAATAGAAGAGGGTCTCAATGTAACCCTTCCAGGCAGCTATAAATGGTTTTTGACTGAGTATGGTTCAGGGGGAGCATACGGGACTATGATACTCGGTTATGACTCTCACGGTGCTGAAGTTGTCGAGCAGACCAATGAATATAAAAAGTATTATAACCTTTCCGATGGTCTCGTAGTTATCGAATATGTAGATGAATTTTCTTATTGTCTTGATACTAACAAGATGAAAAATAGTGAATGCCCCGTCATTCTTTGGGATAACCAAGAGGGATATGGTAAACAAGTTAGTAGCACATTCCTAGAGTTTTTAATAGAGGAACTAGAAGAAGCGAAAGACGACTGGATTGAGGATGAAGACTGGGACACTTAAGCAAAAGTATTACACTTGTGTAATCTATAAAAAATGTTTTTATCCAATAAACAAATTTTTGTAAATCTTCCAATGGTTTCATTTGATCTGTTATAATCAAACTGTAAAATACAAACTGGTTATAGTGTATCTTTTTAATAAGAAATGCATAAAATAAAAAGAGCATGGTGTTGGTCACACCCCGTCAAAATTTGAGTGAGGGTGAATGCTATGGAAGGTCTAAATAACTCTTACAATATCACGAAAGATCCGAAGTTTTTAGCGTTTTGCAGTTTAGCGACAGAAGGTGCAGGAATTAGTTCGAATCAGCAATGTTCAATTGGTTTTAATGAATTCAAAGAAGCGCTGGAGAATGGCAAAGTAGTTGATAATAAAAACCTTAAAAGCAGTTCGGAATTAAATCACCAGTTTGATTACTGGAAGTCCAGAATAACTGGGGGACGAGCTGTAACTGAAACTGATCATCAAGTGCTGGATATCATCAAACAAGCATACAATCTTGGAATGGTGACGAAAGATAATATGCTTTTGAGAAATCAAGCCATTAACGCGTATAAAACATCTATTTAATTTAATATTAAAGCCCCTATTCAGGAAGGGGCTTTTGCTTTGCAACTCATTCTTTATGTTTAATCTAAAACCATAAAGTCCTGCACTTTTGTTTCTTCTTCAGGCAAATCAAATTCATTAAATTTCTTTTTAGTACGGATATCAAAAATCCCCATATAGCCACCAATGCCTTTTTTGTTTTCCTCTTGTGAAATCACATAAAGTTTTTGATCTTTAAACTTTGCATTCATATACGGAAATTTTAAATCGAATTTTTCAAAAGAAAAATCTTTATCGTACTCAAGTAAGCAGGCGCATCCGGATTTGTTAATATATGTAACGTAAAATTTACCGCTTTTTTTGTCGTAATACACAGCGTCCGCTTGTTCGAGATCATCAGGATATTTTATGAATTTTGATTTCCATGATCCTTTTTCGATTACAGTTAGTTCATGTTCTGAGCTAGCCACAACATATTTTTCAGAGTGATCAAATACATCTCCATAGGAAGCTAATCCAATCGTTTTAATAATCTCTTCTGTTTTTCTATCAATGAAGTACAAAGACATTCCTTGAATGACGTAAATATACCTATTATCGCTTCCTCCCATGGTTACGAGGGGAGGCAAATTCAGGCTATATTTTTTATTGAACTTTTTATCATTTACTTTCAGTTCATTTCCATTGGTGTCGACATTATAGGCTTTTACGGAAATATCTTCTCCTTGATACCAAAAAGCAAATGGATTGGACAATTTATGTTCTTTAATGGTGTTGTTTTTTAATGTGTAATAATATGGTTCATGTTCAGCTAACAAGACGATATCGTCTGAAGAGGGGGTTTTTTTCTGGATATATGGTATATCCGGTACCTTAAAGTATCGTTTATTGAATTTTTCTCCTTGGGATGTGGATATGAGTACGCTTTTCTTGATGAGTGGATTTGAATAGATAAAAAAGATTTTATCCTCGGTTGGATTAATTTTAGAAGTACGTACAGAGTGTTCAATTTTATTTATAAAGAATATATTGATCAACAATATTACTATTGCACCAATTAGAACTCCTGAAATCCCATATAAAACATAAGACTTTTTCATATAACACTCCTTATCTTTTATATAAAATAAAAAGACACTTGCAGAATAAATCTGCAAAGTAAATGATTAGGAGCAGACAGTTTTTGATGAGCGGTCAATATCTGCAGGTGTGACAAGTGCGCCTCCATTACTGTCTAGGTCGGATCCTTTTGTGTTTTTGTATGATTGCCACACAAGTTTAGAGCAATACTATTTATTTGTGCTTTTTTTGGTTGCAGCTATGAATAAGGCTTACCTGTTTTACTATGAAGGACAGCATTGCATAGAGCTCTACAGGTGAACACAGATCATAAAAAAACACCCCCTATGCGGGAGTGCCAAAACATTTATGCGGTTTGTCCTCGGCGTTCCGCTGAGAAGTCATTATGGTGATCAAGCGCGATATGGATACTGGCTGTGTGGCCTCTTCGGGCTTCTTTAAAAACTTTGTGGCCGTCAAGAAGATAATGTCCAACAAGCCCAAGTAAGATAACTAAAAAGATAAAAGCCGATGCAAATTTAAATTTCATAAAGACAATCCCCTCTCTGAATTTGTTTTCGGGCATAAAGCACTTTCTCATAAAAGGCTGTAGCTACTTTATGGTCTTCATTTACATTATAATACATTGCTGCATCAGTCGCTAGGTCTTCCACATCTGAAAGCATAGCTTTTGATTCTAAGTAATCTAAGATTTTAAAAAGTCGTTCTTTGTCATTCTCAACGAATAAACCCATAAGAAAATCAAACATTTTTCCTAATACGTCATCGTTCAACTCCTTTGACAGCATAAGACCTTGTTCACAAACCTGTTTTCCATCAACCGTGTTGAATAATTTAAAGTGCGTTTTTGCCAACATTAGAAGTATGTCAAGCAGTCGGCTAGAATTGTGAAGAGAATTACTTTGATAAATTGAGACGCCTTCTTTAAAATACTCCAATGCCTTCTCCATATGTCCTGTTGTAAATGAGCATAAACCGAGATTGTACAAAGAAGAACCTATTAACCGTGGCATATCAATTTCTTGTGCTTGTTTTAATGCATTCATGAAATGCGGTATTGCTTTTTCTGGATACTCCATGTCTAAATAATTCAGACCGATGACGAATGAACATTGGATTACTCTTATTGAGTATGTCTCGTGTGCTTTGTAGGTTTCTATTGCTTGAACAATATGATGCATAGACATGTGGGTTTGCTTCATGTGATAGTACACTTCAGCAACTTTATAGTGAAATTCAGCTCGCTCTATTTCATCGGGGACAATAGATATCTTCTTTTCAGCTCGGTTGTAAAAACTTATTGCTTTAAGATATTCGTACTGTTCAAATTCATACATCCCATGAAAAAAGTTAAAATAATATTCAAGGATTCCTTTTAGATCGCTTTGTTTACTTTCGATCTCTTCTGATAAGTCTGAAATTTTAGGTCGTTCTTCATTCATGGTTTTTGGTTCAAGGTAATCAAGCATTAATTGATGTCGAAAACACATGAGAGAGTAGTACAATAATAAATCTTGATCTTCTTCCATATGCTCTATTTCTTGTTCAATTTCACCCTTTAGAATTTCTGCATCTGCAACACTGAATAATCTTATATATTTGTACCATTCATTGATTTTTAAGCCAACCTTTGAAGAAGAGATCAATTGCTCCAAAAAAATCAACCTCCTAGTATTTCGTCTGATTATGTAATATTTTATCATAATGTAATATGTTGGGAAGGGTGTTTTTTCTTAATTTCTCAATTCGGTTTGGAATGCGATAGAACCCCCCTCGTTCGAGAAGGAGATATGATCAATTTCCTGTTGCTTTCAGTGAGGCAAGCCACTCATCTAATGTTCCAGAGAAACCTTGTTGAACGGCTAATTCATATGCTGATTTTCCATCTTCACCGGCAGCGTTAGTAGCTCCAGTACTGCCTTTTTAATGAAGCTAACCATTCAAAAGTGATGAATATTCAAGGCGGGAGTAAGGGAAATTAACAAAAAAATGTGAGGGAATTTAGATGAAACGATTTATCTTGGTTATACCTTTATTGGCTGCTGTTATTGCCTCTCCAACTCAAATAAAAGCAAGTCCAATGCCTTGTAGTACAGTACTCGAACCGGTAAATCAAAAACTGAAAAATGCGAAGGGTGCGGCCCTAATCTATAAAGTGCAGTTATACCCGCCAAGTGCTGCGAGAACGAATATGAGTATTCTTGCTGTCCACCTTCCTCAGCCATCTTCTTACGGAAGCTACGACGGTTATGAAGGATTTGCCTCCAAAACAGGGGAGATCAGTTGGCGATTTAAACTATATCCGACTCCCGAGAAAGAGAGCCCTAATTGGGCTGGAAGGATTGATTCCATATCGGCTGAAATGACAAATGTTAAAGTGCAAGTACGCCTTTCAAATTCTAAGACGCAAAAGTTGGGGCCGAGTGTATTAACAAACAATATCCAATCTTGCTATTAGAAATGTAGAGCTCTTATCAAAGAGAGCAGTGCGCTTGATCTTTTGTAAATTGTCAAAAAAGGTAATTGTTCGAGAAATTCTGGTAAAAAATGATGAAGAGTCCGTTAAGATGGAGTGCCTGAAGTCAATTCATCATTTGACAGAAGAGAGCCGGCAAAAGTCGATATTGCATTGCGTTTGATTTTGTACATAGAAAGACGGCATAAAAAGAAGTGGTTAGCTAAAAAAAGGCAAAGAGTCAACGCTCTTTACCATCAGGTGTTTTCCTTAAGCGGTCTGCAATATGCTTAATTAAACTCAGCGCAGCAGTCACTAATGCAATAACTAAAACAATTTCAAGTAAGAGGATAAACCCAAAATTCAAACCGCGCCTTTCAAAGTAATCCTCAGTAAAAAAGAGCAATTGATAAATTCCAAGCATCAGCACAATAAAGGAAGCGCCTATAATAGCGAGAGACTTTTTAGAGAACTCCTTAGTATGGTTAAAATTATAAATCAATAAGAACAAAAATAGACAAGCCATGGCGATCTTATGAGTCAATGAATCACTTGCTGAAAACCCTTGCACAAGTAAGGAGATAATTAATCCGGTCATTCCGATTATTTTATTCATGATTTCACCTTCATTGGATAAGTATGATCTGGTGTCAGCTTACCAATTAAAGGTGATATTCTCAACATAATGCAGTTTAAAGTTAACTTAAAATCATAATTTTAAGAACAAATTTAGAGTGGATCATGACATGCTGTTTATTATGCTGTAAACAAACGCAACAATAAATAATGGATAAGAGATAACAGCAATTAGTTTTGAAGATTTGCTCTTTTTTTCAAATGTGTATATTAGTGCAAATCCTAAAAAGAATATTGTGACAAACCAAGAAGAATAGGACGGGTACAATGCAATAAGTAAGACAATAAGAGTGGATAACGCAAAAGAAGATTCAAGTGTTATTTTCTGATCGTTTTTCAAATAAACCGCCTCCTTACACGTATTCCCCCATATAAAAACACTTAAACATTATATTAAGTCAGCATGATTAAATGATAAACATTTTACGTCAAGAACAAGATAAAGCAATCCGGCATTTCAAGGACAAGCTGGACATGTCTGAAAAACTGTACATATCCTTAGCTAATTTAACCTGCTTAGAGATAAGCAAAATGATTACGCGGAAAGGCTGTATAGACTTATAAGTCAGACCTTACCTAAACTTAGATCGCTTAAAGAAGGTGATGTGGTTGATCAGCCAATTGAATATTTCATGATGCAATTGTGCGGTTCTATAATGGTGAAGACCTCACCGTGTTCCATAAGACTACGGGGAAGTTGTTAAAATCCTTAAAATGAGGCGTTCTAGTCTGTCATTTCCTAAAACAGTGTTTTACTCTTGTCACAAATATGCAAGAAGGGCGGTTTGAACTTGTATAGAGTGTTTATAATGCTGTTAATTTTGTTATGTATAACATTAGGGTGTCAAAACCAACATAACAAACATTTTATGGAGGCTGAGAAAACCATGGTCGGCTATGTCATTTTAAAAGGAGAGAATCAAGCAATTCTCATACCTAATGAAAAAGCTGATGTTAAAGACTATGAAAATCTTAGTGAAAAAGAGATTATTGAAAAGTATAGATCGGATATAGTTTTACTGGGGCTTAGTCAACTTAACAATAAAGATGACTTGAGCAAAGGACAAAAAATTCGTATTTGGTATAAAAAATTAAATGAATCTTCACCGCCAAAAACAAATATCTCAAAGTTTGAAAGGATTTAGTACCTATTCTTTAATTCTCAGAAATACCGCTGCAAAACTGAAACGGCATATTGAACCGAGATAATGTCTTCAAACCTCACGTCATTCTTCATTCGCGGTGGCTTATTCCTGCCCCGGGATTTATTTGACGATTGTTGACTCAGGTGCAGAGAAGGCATATGTCAAGAACACATTTTGAATTACTGGGCACCTTGAATAAAGCCAGCATTCCCATATTCATATGCGAAGAGATCGGTACTGAACGCTGATCATACATTTGAACAAGCTTGCGAGGCTTTGATAAAGAAAGAACAGTCAAGAGACGAACCATTACATACATATAATACTCCTGTGAAAGCGGGGGTGTAGTTTTGGAACCTTACCAACGTTATAAGGAATTAAAGAAGAAAACAATAAAGGTTGTCCATAAAGATAATTACAGTATCCGCTATATAGATCAGGATGAAGCGAGTAATGACTTAGATGAATTTTATAAACAATTTGCTCAGCATTTATTGGAGGCTGCTTTGGAAAGGAGTGCAGAGTAGGCTTCTTTTTTTGATTTGTTTGTGGTAAGTATCTTCATAAACGGCTTTATCGGTACTGATATTAATCACATGCGTCACTTCTTGCAGCAAAGCGGCTTCTGCGACATTTTGTCCGCCGATAAGGTTGGTTTGAATGGCTTCAAAGGGATTATCCTCACATGTCGGAACCTGCTTCAGCGCAGCTGTGTGAAAGACAATATCAACACCTTTCATCACTTGGTTGACTCTTCTGTAGTCACGAACATCGCCGAGCACAAACGACAGTCTTTGTTCATCCGCGTATTTTTGTTTCATCACATATTGTTTGCTGTCATCTTTGCTGAACACAATGACTTCTTTAGGGGTTAAGAGCAAAAGGCGTTTTACTATTTGGCTTCCGATTGATCCTGTTCCGCCTGTGACGAGAACAGTTTTATCGTGAAAAAACGGTTGTAGCTCTACTGCTTGCTGTTTAGGCATGGCTTATCCTCCAACTCTCGTTTCTCTACCATGCATCATATGTTGAACAATTTCAGCGAGTTAATGAAAGAAACCAATAAATCAAAAATTAGAGAAAAACATTAATCTGATGCGCTTTCATATCGCTTTACCCGATTAATAGAATAGAACTTACAAACAAAACAATGTACTAAACATTCATCGAGAATATTTGTCCACGTCAATTTTTTCTCTCCATAAATCCTCACATGCGGACAATCTTCACAAAAACTTAACACTGAACTTCCTATATGTATTTTACAATTAAAGTACATTTTTATAAAAGGAGGAAAGAAAATGAATCATTCAAAAACACTTTTGTTAACCGCGGCAGCCGGATTGATGCTCACATGCGGTGCGGTTTCTTCCCAGGCCAAACATAAGCTGTCTGATCCTTATCATTTTACCGTGAATGCGGCGGCGGAAACGGAGCCGGTTGATACAGCCGGTGATGCAGCTGATGATCCTGCGATTTGGCTGGACCCCAAGAATCCTCAGAACAGCAAATTGATCACAACCAATAAAAAATCAGGCTTAGTCGTGTACAGCCTAGAGGGAAAAATGCTTCATTCCTATCATACCGGGAAGCTGAACAATGTTGATATCCGCTATGATTTTCCGTTGAACGGAAAAAAAGTCGATATTGCGGCGGCATCCAATCGGTCTGAAGGAAAGAATACCATTGAGATTTACGCCATTGACGGGAAAAACGGCACATTACAAAACATTACGGATCCAGACCGCCCGATTGCATCAGCAATTGATGAAGTATACGGTTTCAGCTTGTACCACAGTCAAAAAACAGGAAAATATTACGCGATGGTGACAGGGAAAGAAGGCGAATTTGAACAATACGAATTAAATGCGGATAAAAATGGATACATATCCGGCAAAAAGGTAAGGGCGTTTAAAATGAATTCTCAGACAGAAGGAATGGCAGCAGACGATGAATACGGCAGTCTTTATATCGCAGAAGAAGACGAGGCCATCTGGAAGTTCAGCGCTGAGCCGGACGGCGGCAGTAACGGAACGGTTATCGATCGTGCCGACGGCAGGCATTTAACCCCTGATATTGAAGGACTGACGATTTACTACGCTGCTGACGGGAAAGGTTATCTGCTTGCATCAAGCCAGGGTAACAGCAGCTACGCGATTTATGAAAGACAGGGACAGAACAAATATGTTGCGGACTTTCAGATAACAGACGGGCCTGAAACAGACGGCACAAGCGATACAGACGGAATTGACGTTCTGGGTTTCGGGCTGGGGCCTGAATATCCGTTCGGTCTTTTTGTCGCACAGGACGGAGAGAATATAGATCACGGCCAAAAGGCCAATCAAAATTTTAAAATGGTGCCATGGGAAAGAATCGCTGATAAAATCGGCTTTCATCCGCAGGTCAATAAACAGGTTGACCCGAGAAAACTGACTGACAGAAGCGGAAAATAAACATGAAAAAAGCAGCTTATCCAAGCTGCTTTTTGATGTGAAGAGCGTTTCATGAGAAAGTCTTGGAGCGGATAGCCGTAAGCACAGCCGGCAGCCGGTCATACGTATACGCCGGTACTGTCTCTTGATAATTAAGCGCCGCGATTTGTTTACGTTCACCCGGGTTTGTCATATAAAAATGGATCTTATCCGCAAAATCCGCAAACCCGCTGTAAGAAACAAATGATGAAAACGGGGGCGCGGGAGAAAGGTCTGTCAGCTGAAAGGCCTGACAAGCCGCAATGTCTAAGCTTCTCGTATTTAAACTGGTATTTTCGATGCCGCGTCCGTTCTGATTGAGCGCAAACCGATAAGAACGGTGAGGGTTTAAGACCACGTCTGCGCTGTTGTAATATAATGCGGCATGTTCGGGTTCAATCCATTCATCCATTACGAGCACATTTTGCTGCCTGGCGATTTTTTTAGGCAGATGTCTGCGCCATCCCTTCCCGATAATACGAAGCGTATACGGAAGCTTCGCCGCTGCTTTCACCAGTTCAACGCGGTTCGGATACGGGTATCCGATCAGAAGCAGATTTGTGTGAAGAGAGGCTTCAGCAGGTTGTTTCTTAAAAAGCCGCTGATTAACGGGGATCGGGACATAATATACGTGCTGTAAGCCCATTCGCCGGTAAGCATCAAGCGCGTTTTGTTCTATCGTTAAAACGGCATCGGCAAGCGGGGCGATTGTCATGCTCACATCGAAATAAAAAGGATCCTCCGTCATCCATAGATAAACGGGAATCTGTTCTGTCTTCAGCCATTGAAGCCATTCAGACGGAATACGGTCTCCCGTCATCATCAGACTGATGTCTGGTTTGAATGCCCGTATACTGCGGATGGTATCTTCCTCAAACTCAGAAACAGAAAAAAAGCGGACGGAAGACTGTAAAAAGCCTTCCTCGATCCAGCGGTCAAAATACGTGTATATGCCTTTATATCCTGAACGGATATATAAAACGTTCATATGCTGTTACGAAGTGAACGTGACACTTTCAACTTTGTCGACGTCAAGCAATGTTGTAGCAGAGCCTGCCGGCGTAACGGAATTTTCCTGCGTAACAAAAACGATTCCGTGAATTTCGTCAAAGGCAACAAATTGAACCGGGCCGATCATGTCTCCTGAATCCATCACAATGCTGATGACAGTGCCGGGCTGAATTCTTGCAAAAATCCATCTCGCCGCTAATGAAATACCGCTTCCCAATACAGATTGTGCGCTGAGACTGTCTTTCGCCGCTGCTTCATCTACTTTTGCATCAATTGCCGATTCCAATAATTCTTTTACGCTGTTTTTCACGTTATCTCCTCCATCTGTGCCGCCAGATAAAGCGCTGTTGTCAAATACAGGGGCTAAAAGAGTTTTCAATAAGTTCTTTTTAAGCTCCAAACGATCCTCGCTCATGCGGACATACACCTCCTTTAACAATTTCAACCTCACGTTTATTCATATTCCTGATTGAAGAGATTGGTATAAGTCGAATGCCGTTTTGCTTGTGTTTTTTTCAATATTTAATCAAACAGCTGAATTTTCGAATCAGGCTTTGTTTGCCTATGCGGATTGTAAGAGTATGACATACGTTGTATAGATTAAAAAAATGAAGGAGAGGAATATTTTGGATTCAGGAGAAACTGTAAAACACGGGGGTTTTGAGGAGGAATTTCAGCTCGTACTGCTTCTTCTTCTTTTGTTATCTCATCAGCCGTCCGGAGATCATTCAGATTTGCGGCGTCAGCTTGTAATGGCAAAAGAGCTTGGGGTTCCTGTATCGCGCGTCAATCTGATTAACGGCAGCACACTGCAGAACGTAATTGTCAAAGAAGTGCTGTCAGATTTGGCCGTTTTTCAAAATCCGCTCAATAATACGAGATCAAACGTCGCAATTTCAAGCATCGTCAGCTGGGGTGCTTTTTAATAACGATATCAGGCTCTGTCTCTTTCGGAGCCGTTTTTTACGTTTTACAGAAGGGGTGATGGGATGGAAAAGAAGATCTCAATTATCTTAACGAGTTACAACAAACCGGATCTTGTGAAACAGGCGATTGAAAGTGTTTTGCATCAGACCTACAGCAATTGGGAGCTGTTTGTGATGGATGATCATTCAAATGAAGAAACCTCGGCTGCCATCAGTACGTATATAAAAGATCCTCGCATATATTATGACAACAGTTTTATCAATCCAGCCGAACGGCTGAAGTCGACCCGGTATGCCGTTTTGATTAATGATGCGCTTTCACGGGCCGAAGGCGAATACATCACTTATTTGACAGACGACACCGTATTTCATCCGAATAGGCTCAGCCGCATGGCGGAAGCGCTTAATCAATGCAGCGAGTTTGATGCCGTCTATTCCAGCCAGAAGGTGATACATGTAAACGGGCGCGGAACAGAACAATTCCACTTTTATCGTTTTGCTGAAGAGGTGCTTGATCAGGCCGCTTTTCTCGTTGATCACTGTTCAGTGATGCACCGGAGATCATTGCTTGAGCGTGTGAAAGAGAAGTTCGGCAGCTTTTGGGACGAAGATGTTATCCATTGGAATCACGGAGACTCTGTTTTTTGGAGCAGGCTCAACACATTTACATCATTTCTGCCGATAAAAGAAGTGTTGGATACGACCTATAAAACACCCCACTCATTTCAGAACACGTATCAATCGCTTCCGTCTGTCCTGATCGACGGATCCTTTGTAAAGGGGACGGATCAGAAAGTATATCAGCTTGACCGAAATAAAAGGAAGCCTGTAAACGAGCGCTGGTATATGTTATATGAAGGCCGAACCGTCGTCATTCCGGATCCGTTTTTATTTCAATATGAGGAAGAGGACTCCGCCAGTATTCCGAATTTTCAGCTCGTCAGGGATCAGTTTCATGTTTATTTTATAGAAGACGGGGAGAAAAGGCTGGTTGATCATAGCGCATTTCGCTTTTACCGATTTAAACGGCATGACATTCCGGCTTTAGAACGGGCCGAAATACAATCGCTTCCGGACGGTCCGCCGATCAGCCGGGGGGCAGCGGGCTGTATTCAACATCTGCCCGGGAGAATGCTGTTTCGCATTGAACGGAAATTTTATGTTTATTTGAGAGGGGTTCTCCATCCGATCAGTCATGACGTAGCGAAACGCTTTTTTGCGAATCAGAAGGCGATACCCATTTCCTTTCAGCAAATTAAACAATTACCAATTGGAATGCCGTTCTATCCGGTGTACGATGAAATTATAAGAAATCTCAATATAACAAAAGGTTGAGAGATGCAGTCGGATGTGTAAGGAAAAGGAGAGCTTTTATGACCGATCAATTTGATAAAACCGAGAAGCAGTATATAGAGCTTACTTCCGGCATTCAGAGGTTCGAGCATTTCAGTGTATATACGGACCCTTTTTTGCCGCAGATTTTTTCGCATAACTTTGTTCAGCTGCACCGTACATTTCCGTTAGACAAACTGCTGCCGTTTTTTTCGTCCGTTCCGGGCATGCTTCAAGCCAATTATATTCATGTGAAAGCGTCTCCGGAGCACGCATTTCCGCTTCTTCTGAAACAAACTCTGGTAAAGCAGGGCTGCGTAGTGGAAGATGAGCTGTTTTTTGCAAGGAAACTGGCAAATGGGGACCTGCAGGCAGGACACCCGCTCACTGCTTGGGGGACGGAAAAAAGCCTCGCCGACGGGTCGTCTATTATGAACATCTATGATGCCCTTTACATTGGCGAGGCGGCGGCCGAACAAAAGCTTGAGCGGAAATATCCTTTGTATAAGGACGGAACGGTTATGCTTGTCGTGTGCTACAGCGACGCCTCGCAAACGATTCCGATCGGCTGCGGAGAGCTTTTCATCAACAAAGCAGATAAAACCGCAAAAATAGAAGAAGTCGCAATTCTGGATCAATTCCAACGAAAAGGCTACGGATCGATATTGATGAATGAGCTGATGGCGGCGGCAAAGCTGAACGGCATGGAAACCGTATACCTTGTGACGTCCGGGATGGACGGTGTAAACCGCTTTTATGAAAAACTCGGTTTCAAAAGATTTCGGCGCGTGCATACAATTTTTCATTATTTTCTTACATAGTTGGGCATTCGCATAAACCAATTGGGAGTTGGCCCGCATACAATGCCGTATATCGTAAGAAGAAAGGATGATTTGCGTATGTACGGATACGGATATGGCTACGGTTGCGGCAGTTTTGGCTATGGTTACGGGCACGGCGGCTGCGGAGGCGGAACCAGCACTTTTGTGCTGATCGTTGTATTGTTTATTTTATTAATCATCGTCGGTGCGGCTTTTATTTGTTAGACTGAAAAAAATCCTATAATGAAAATCAGCCTGCAGAGAACATCACTTTCTGCAGGCTTTTTGTTATTTCCATGCTGAAAAATCAGCTTGAAAAACATTTTAATACATATTGCCTTTCTGGAGAAGGGGGAGAAAATGTGAACATAACGATTGAAGAATTACCCGAATCCGGAATTGCTTATTTCCGAAACGTCGGAGAGTATGGCGGAAAGCAAAACAAAGAACTGATGGAGTCATTTAAAAACTGGGCGCAATTGAATGGCCTGCTTGATCATTCTGTCATTTTAGGAATTCCGCAAAATCATCCGAATCGTATTCCTAAAGAGAAATGCCGCTATGATGTTTGTCTTGTTACCAATCAAGACCATGTGCCTGAACCAGCCCGGATCGGTACATTTTCCGGAGGGAAGTACGCTGTTTTCTTGCTTGATCATACAAAAGAGGCAGTCAGCGGATTTTGGAACACTGTTTTTTCTGAGATCGAAAAAAAAAATTTATCAATCAGAGAACAGCCCATTATCGAAAGGTATACTTTCCAAAAGGTGAATCATCATTTGTGTGAAATATTGATTCCCATACAGTAAAGAAGACGGGAATTTTCCGCCTTCTGCTTATACTGATTCAGATCAAAAATGATGTGATGATGAGCTGAGCAGATAAATAGCAGAACCGAAGAAAGAATAAAATCAACAGTAGTAATAGAATTTCCAGAACGCTCTTCAGGCTGTCGGGACATCTCCGGCAGCCTGTTTTACAGAAAGGTATTTTCTGCAAAAAACTTTTTGAAGGAAAGAATGCGGTTATTCATCTGTTCATACAATGAAGCAAATGGGTTTTCGAGGTGGAAAGATATGGGGAGCTATTTAATCAAACCGGAGCTTGACGCAAATTATCCGTCAGTCAGTCATGGAAAGGGATCATATGTGTATGATCAGGAGGGGAACAAGTATCTTGACGGAGCATCGGGGGCGGTCACTTGCAATATCGGTCACGGCACGGAGGATATTATACAAGCTTTAAAAGAGCAGCTTGACTCTGTTTCGTTTGTGTATCGCTCGCAATTCACCAGTACTCCGGCAGAAGAACTGGCTTTATTTCTGGCCGATCATCTGCCGGGCGGGCTGAATTGGTCATTTTTTGTAAACAGCGGCTCAGAGGCAGTCGAAACAGCGATGAAAATAGCCGTTCAATATTGGCAGGAAAAAGGGCAATACCAAAAATCCGTCTTTCTATCAAGATGGGGCAGTTACCACGGCATTACTTTGGGAGCGCTTTCATTATCGGGGTTCTACGAACGGAGATACCGCTTCACCCAGCTGCTTGAACGGTTTCCGGCCGTTTCAGCGCCTAATATGTATCGTTCAGAGCTGCAGGGAGAGGAATTTGTGAAAGCTGCGGCGGCTGAACTGGAAACGGCTGTTCAGCGGATCGGTTCCTCATTTATCGCGGGTTTTGTCGCAGAGCCGATTGTCGGAGCAGCCGGGGCGGCCATCACTCCGCCGGCAGGTTATTATGAAGCGCTTGAGGTTGTCTGCCGCAGGCACGGTATTTTGTTTATTGCAGATGAAGTCATGACGGGGCTCGGGAGAACAGGGCGGATGCTTGCTTCTGAGCATTGGGGGATCGCCCCTGATATCGCGGTGCTCGGAAAAGGGTTAGGCGCCGGTTACGCTCCGATTGCGGCAGCTGTTGCGTCTGATGACATCATTGAAACGATCAAGCGGGGCTCCGGGGTCATTATGAGCGGACATACGTACAGTGCCAACCCATACTGTGCAAGAGCGGCGCTTGAAGTGCTTCGCTATGTCAAGAAACACGAGCTGCTTCGGCAGTCAGAGGAAAAAGGCGTAATGCTGAAGCGGAAATTAGAAGAAATCAAAGACCGCAGCGGGGTGATCGGGGATGTCCGCGGTAAAGGCCTCCTGATCGGGGTTGAATTCGTTAAGGATAAAACGACGAAGGACGTTTTTTCGAAAAAACAGGCCTTCACCGAAAAAATCATTAAAGCGGCAAAAAAACGGGGCCTGCTTATTTACCCAGCAAAGCCCGGTATAGACAGCGGAGAAGGAGACGCCGTCATCATCGCCCCGCCATTCACGATTTCATATGCTGAGCTGGATGAGCTGTCGAATCTATTTTCCCAGTCCGCAGAAGAAGCTGAAAAAATGATGAAGAAGGATTGAGCTGATATGTCTATTTTTCATAAAAAAATCGATATTCATGAAGCAATTGCCGATGTCAAGGACGAATCTGTCATCATGTTCGGCGGTTTTGGGGGAGTGGGTTCACCTCCGTCATTAATCGAAGCGATTTTGGAGAGCGGCGTTAAAGAGCTGACCGTCATCTGCAATGATGCCGGATTTCCTGAAATCGGCATCGGCCCGCTTATCGTTCATAAGCGGGTGAAAAGGCTGATCGCTTCCCATATCGGCTCAAATCCTGTCGCGGGCAGACAAATGACTGACGGAGCGCTTGAGGTGGAATTTTCGCCGCAAGGGACGCTTGCTGAACGGATTCGCGCAGGAGGAGCGGGGCTAGGCGGTATTTTAACTGATATCGGCATTGATAACGCAACCGTTTGTGAAAACAAAGAAACCGTAACGATTGACGGAAAGTCCTATTTAGTTGAAAAAGCGTTGACGGCTGATTTCGCTTTTGTGTCCGCACATACTGCTGATGAATTCGGGAATCTGACGTTTGACAAAACGGCGCGCAACATGAACCCGCTGATGGCTGCTGCGGCCGAAAGAACATTTGCTGAGGCGGCAGAGATTGTGCCTGCCGGCGAACTTGACAGCGAGCATATTGTAACGCCGGGCGTTTTCGTAGAGGGTGTCGTGCAAAGTGAAGGAGTGAAGTGGAGATGGGCTTGGGAATAGCGGAAAGAGAGAGTATCGCGAGGCGGGCCGCCAGTGAAATTACCTCAGGTATGATTGTCAACCTGGGGATCGGCATTCCTTCTTTAGTGCCGAACTTTCTGCCGGCCGGCATGGAGGTAATGCTGCAGGCGGAAAACGGCGTCCTCGGGATCGGCGGTAGTCCGGAGCGCGGAGAGGAGGATGAGCTTTTATGCAATGCGGCCGGATTTCCTGTCAGTACAGTTAAGGGTGCTTCCTATTTTGATTCAGCTCTGTCTTTTGCCATGATCAGAAAAGGGCTGATAGATATTACCATTTTAGGCGCGCTCCAAGTCAGCAGGACAGGTGATCTCGCCAATTGGCTCGTGCCGGGGAAAAAAGTGCCCGGAATGGGCGGGGCGATGGAGCTTGCCCAAGGCGCG
Organism: Bacillus sp. EKM420B; assembly: GCF_011065565.1. Classification (NCBI taxonomy): domain Bacteria; kingdom Bacillati; phylum Bacillota; class Bacilli; order Caryophanales; family Bacillaceae; genus Bacillus; species Bacillus sp. EKM420B. Next base: position 235,523 of record NZ_JAAMNX010000004.1, read on the forward strand.
AAAAAAGTGGTTGTCGTCATGAGCCACACCGATCAGAAAGGCCGGCCGAAGCTGGTCGAAAGCTGTTCATTGCCGCTTACAGCAGCGGGCTGTGCAGATCTCATCATTACAGAGAAAGCCGTCATCAGCATAGATGAGGGAGCTTTTGTTCTTGAGGAACTGCTGAATGGCACGACCATAGACGATGTCATTCAAACAACGGATGCCGAAATCAGATTGGGAGAATGTTTTCTTAAAAGGGGGTCTGTCCATGGATCAATTAGAAAAGAAAGTCACTGAGTGGGCGGAAGAAAACACAGCAAAAGCGGTAAGCCTGCTGAAACGGCTGATCGGGGAAAAAAGCACGTTCGGCCATGAATTTAACGCACAGGCAGTCGTTTTAGAAAAACTGAGACAGTTTGACATGGATATTGATGTCTGGGAGCCGAGTGTCAAACAATTGAAAGAGCATCCTTATTTTGTATCGGAACGCGAAGACTTCCATGAAAGCCCGAATATCACAGCCGTAAAGAAAGGGGCCGGGGGCGGAAGATCACTGATACTGAACGGACATATTGATGTTGTCCCGGAAGGAAATCCCGCCGCATGGACGTATGAACCGTTTACAGCTGTTGAAAAGGACGGCAAAGTTTACGGACGCGGTTCAACGGATATGAAAGGCGGCAATACAGCCCTCTTGTTTGCGTTAGAAGCGCTTGAAGCCTGCGGGATTACGTTAAAAGGAGATGTTCTGTTTCAAAGTGTCGTAGATGAAGAGTGCGGCGGCGCGGGAACACTGGCGGCTGTTATGAGGGGCTACAAGGCTGACGGGGCGCTTATTCCCGAACCGACTAATTTAAAGCTGTTTGTTAAGCAGCAAGGATCCATGTGGTTCCGCATTACGGTAAGAGGATTGTCCGCACACGGCGGCACCCGCTATGAAGGGGTGAGCGCCATTGAAAAAAGCCTGCATGTCATCACAGCCCTTAAAGAGCTTGAACACGTCCGCAACGCCCGTATCACAGACCCGCTTTATCGGGACATTCCGATTCCGGTTCCCATTAATATCGGCACCGTCCAAGGGGGAACGTGGCCATCATCGGTAGCTGACCGTGTGGTGATAGAAGGCAGGTGCGGAATAGCGCCGGATGAAACGCCCGAAGCAGTAAAAGAAGAGCTGGCAAGCTGGCTGAAAGATTTGGAGTACCGGGATGAATGGTTTAAACACCACCCCGCGGAAATAGAATGGTTTGGAGCTCAGTGGCTTCCGAATGATCTCCCGGATGAGCATCCGCTGATTTCCGCTCTGGAATCTTCTTTTGAGAAAATGAAAGGGGCAAAACCAGTTCGTGAAGCGTCCCCGTGGGGAACGGACGGAGGGCTTTTGCAGCACGCGGGACAGACACCGGTCATCGTCTTCGGTCCGGGAGAAGTCAAGGCGGCGCATCAGGCGAATGAATACATTGAAGTCCGGGCGTTAATCGATGCCGTCAAAATCATTTCTCTTTTTATCATGGAATGGTGCGGGGTCGCAGATGGGGGTGACGGAGCTGATAAAGGAACTGAGGGCTGAAAGCGGAGCGGCCGAGATTGATGCAGACCGTTTCAATGAGCGGCTCAGAGTCATTCGTTATGACGGACAGATCACGGCGCTTATACCGGCCGTTTTGGCAGAAGCAAAGCAAGAAGGAGCCCAAAAGGTGATTTTCTTTGCCAAGCGCGGCGATGAGCCGGAATTTGTCAAGCATCTTTTTATTGTTGAGGGTGTCATAGACGGGTATTACAACGGGCATGAGGCTGTTGTGATGGTGCGCTATTTATCAGAGGAACGGAGACGGTCAGATTCATATGTATCAGAAGATTCGACTGTTGACTGTTTATATGAGACACCGCGGCGGGGACTGACTCAAACAGAAAGCACGCTGATGTTCAGAAAAGCGGACGAAGATGATGCAGACTGCTTATCGCACTTATATAAACATGTTTTTCTTACCTATCCGACTCCTGTCTTTAATCCCCTTTATATTAAAAAAACAATGAAAGAAAACACCATCTATTATGCCGCATTCGATCAGGATCGTCTCATTGGGGCGGCAAGCGCAGATATCAATCCGGTATTGGGGCACGCTGAAATGACCGATTGCGCGGTTCTGTCAGGTTACAGGGGGAACTCCGTAACGGCACACTTGTTTAAAGCGTTGGAGCAGGAACTCGCTGGCCGGGGAATCATTCATCTTTTTTCCTTGGCCCGTGCAGCGTCTTACGGGATGAACGCCGTTTTGTATCATGCGGGATACGGCTACAGAGGCAGGCTTGTGAACAACTGCCGCATTTCAGAAGGGCTCGAAAATATGAATATATGGTGCAAGACTTTACGTTTGGCCATTCATAAGGAGGAATTCGTTTGACAAACCAATGGTTTCAGCCGAAGCGTCATTGGAAGGAGATTGAATTGTGGAAAGATGTGCCGGAAGACAAGTGGAATGATTGGCTGTGGCAGCTCACCCATACTGTAAGAACCGTCGATGACCTGAAAAAAGTCATTCATTTGACCGAAGAGGAAGAAGAAGGCGTCAGGATGTCTGTAAAAACCATTCCCCTGAACATTACGCCTTATTATGCTTCTTTAATGGATCCCGATAACCCGAGATGTCCGATCCGCATGCAGTCCGTGCCGCTGTCAGAAGAAATGCACAAAACGAAATATGACCTTGAAGATCCGCTGTTTGAAGATGAAGATTCACCGGTTCCCGGTCTTACGCACCGCTATCCCGACCGCGTTCTTTTTCTGGTGACAAATCAATGCTCGATGTATTGCCGATACTGCACCAGAAGGCGTTTTTCCGGACAGATCGGAATGGGGGTGCCGAAAAAACAGCTCGATGCGGCAATCGCGTACATCCGGGAAACGCCGGAAATCCGTGACTGCCTGATTTCCGGCGGAGACGGGCTTTTAATCAACGATCAGATTCTGGAATATATTTTGAAAAACCTGCGTGACATTCCCCACCTTGAAATTATCAGGATCGGAACGAGAGCGCCCGTCGTATTTCCGCAGCGGATAACGGATAACCTTTGTCAGATTTTGAAAAAATATCATCCGGTCTGGCTGAACACTCATTTTAATACGAGCATCGAACTGACGGAAGAATCGGTTGCGGCGTGTGAAAAGCTCGTTAACGCAGGTGTTCCGGTCGGTAACCAGGCCGTTATTTTAGCAGGCATTAACGATTCGGTGCCGATTATGAAAAAACTCATGCATGATTTAGTGAAAATCCGCGTGCGTCCGTACTATATTTATCAATGTGATTTGTCAGAGGGAATCGGCCATTTCAGAGCGCCTGTGTCAAAAGGGCTGGAAATCATTGAAGGACTGAGAGGCCACACAACGGGCTTTGCCGTGCCGACCTTTGTCGTCGACGCCCCGGGCGGAGGCGGTAAAATCGCCCTGCAGCCGAACTACTTGCTCTCCCAAAGTCCGGAGAAAGTAGTGATCAGAAACTTCGAAGGGGTGATTACATCTTATCCCGAGCCGGAAAACTATATCCCGAATCAAGCCGATGACTATTTTGAATCTGTTTTTCCGGGAACAATGGCCAAACGCGAGCCGGTCGGACTGAGCGCCATTTTCGCGGACAAAGAGGTTTCGTTCACACCGGAAAATGTATCGAGGATTGACAGGAGGAAAACGTTTACATCAAACCCTGATCATGAAACGCTGAAAGACCGGAGGGAAAAGAGAGATGAATTAAAAGAAAAGAAATTTATTGCACAGCAAAAGAAAGAGCAAAAAGCAGGATCGGAAGTCGGAGGTGAATCGCCGTGAAGCCATGCGAGTGGTGCGGCAATCAGAAGGCGTCAGCTTGTCAGGCGGCTGTGTACTGGGAGCTTCCTGACGGTACGAGGGCCATAGAAATTACAGAAACACCCGCATTCGCCTGTTCCTCCTGCGGCATGACGTATCAGGAGGAAGCGGTCATAGCGGAAATCGAAAATCAGCTTTTTTTAGTCAATGCAAAAAAATTACCGGAAACACTCACATATCAAGAGCTGATGGGGACAGAACGGATCTTGAAACGGAATTATTTTGACTTCTCCTAATCTTCTTTTGTTGTAATTTCACACTTGAATTGTATAATAGTACAACAAAAGACAGTCATCAGGAGGGGAAACCCATGAAATCCTTTTATCACTATTTGATGAAATACAGGCATCCCAAACCGCAGGACGCAATCAGCCGGTTTGCGAATCAGGCATACGAAGATCACGGCTTTCCGAAAACGTCAAGCGATTATCACGAGCTCAGTTCTTATTTAGAACTGAGCGCCGACTATTTAGAAACGATGGCGACATTTGATGAAGCTTGGGAAAAATATGAGACCGAGGTGCATCACGCCTGACGAAAAACCGCACATTGTGCGGTTTTTTTCTGTTGAAATCACTCGCTTATGAGGTGCCGTATGATCAAATCCCCAATGCCTTCCATTTTGATCAGCACGTAAACAAATCTTCCTGACGGCACGGATCATAAGTCAGCAGAATGTATAGCTGCAGAGTTCACCGGATCAGGCCTGCTGCCGGAGGGGTCCCGTGTAAGGAGCTCTTTTCACGGAGAAATCATCAAACATTTAAATGAAGTGAGAGGAATCAAATGATCTATGGTGAGGCACTGACGTTTGGACGGAAAAGGGAATTTTATGTGACAAGGTTGAAGCGGATTGAAATTGTGGCTTCATTGAAAGCCGAAACGAGTTTGGTTCTTCATGATAAACAAGCCATTGCAGATATGCAGCCGGAATTGGATCTCCATACATCTTCGATGATGTGTTTCACGGCAAATTTTGAACATCACGGCGATGATATTGTCAACATGCCTTCGGGCCGGGTATTTATCTTTGCGTCATGGAGAAATAAACAAAAACTCATTCAAAACAGGCGCTTTTTGTCTCGTCATTGTTACTGCTCATTCGCTCGAGAGCGCAATGCCATCAGACGCTTCTGTTACGGTAAGTGAAAAAACGCACAAGCATGTTGCGGTTTTTGACATTTTGAACAGGTGCAGAAATAGATATTTCCTGTGGTTTTCATGCCCATGCGAAATGATGGCGGCCGGCATACGATAGCGTATGACAGTCCGCGGCAAGGGGGAGACAGCATGAAGCCAGATAAACCGAAATTTCAAGTGGGAGACATCGTGGTCGTCGTGATGTACGGAACCGTCGGCACCATTACGAAGGTTCATCAAATTGATAAACATTATCTTTATGAAGTCAATCATAATGAAGTGCTTTATTTTGAATCGTCCATCCAGCTTTATAAAGATTATGAGGGCGTGATCGTCGATATGGAAAAATTAGATATTGAATATGAATTTCTGATCGGCGATGTCGTATATGTAAAGGACTACGGAAAGGAATTATTCCGAGTTATCGGTCACAGAACTGAAATATGGAGATATTTAGAGGATGGCTGGGAGGATATTATTTATGAGCTGACTCGGCTGAAAGACGGAGAGTGGCTTGAAACGGAGGAAGAGGATCTCACGCTGGTTCTGAGAAAATATGAAATGGATCAGTTTGTGCATCAGCTGCTGTTTGTCCACTATGTTGGGGAAGCATCTCATGAGATCGGCGAGGATACCGTCGCGTCTGCTCTTCTTCAGTTTGAAGGCGATGCTGATGATCCCGATGCCCTGCATGTGCTGGCGGTATCGATTGTAGATGAGCTGCTTGATATTTATAACGATTATAAGATTCTTTATCATTTGTTCGGTGACGAAGAATATAAAGATATGATGAATTTTGTGCTGGAAAGCCTGCGGGAGCATTTCAGCTAGCCGGCAAAAAAACGGACGGTGACATATAAAAACCAGGGCAGACAGCCGGCAAAGATGACAAACGACATTCCTTTCAGCACTTTTTCCAATACGATATCAAATCCATCTCCGTCCAATAAAGCCATCATTTTCGTCATCATCTTTTCTCCCTCCGGGGCTTGTTTTTAAAAGTATATGAGCGGACAAAACGTTTAGAACTTTCGGGTATAATTTGAACGGTTTTTTCATAAAACATAAAAAAGGAGGCGGTGTTTGCATGAAAGAAATAGATCTTGTGATTGACACAGAAGAAATAGCTGATTATTTTTACAGTCAGCTTGCTATGCGCGGGTACATACCGAGTGAAGAGGAAATCTTCGAAATAGCCGACATCACCTTTGATTATTTATTAGAAAAATGTATGATAGACGAAGAGCTTGATGAAGACTGAAACTGCGGAACCGAAGTGAAAAAGCTTCGGTTTTTTCAATCAGCTCGGGAGAATGAAACATGGGGGGAAAACGTTGTACAAGCCAGCAAGTCTTTTCACATTGTTTATTCTGCTCGCAGCAGCGATCCGGATAGAAGCCGTCCGGGCTTTTGATGAGCGTGTGATAGAAGCGGCTGTCAGGATCAGGTCTGTCTGGCTGAATGAATTGATGTTATGGATAACGGAGCTCGGCACGACCGCGGTGCTTTTGCCGCTTCTTCTTTTGACAGGCGCAGCTCTGTATATGTACAAAAAAACGCCGGATGTTGTTTTTTTGCCGCTTCTCTTTCTCATTGAACGGATTGTAAACATAAAAATAAAAGAATTGATTGAAAGAGCCAGACCCGCTTTTGAACCGCTCGTCCATGAAACCTCATACAGTTTTCCGAGCGGCCACTCCATGAATTCGGCAGTGATGTATCCCGTCATCGCTTACTTTTTGATCAAGCATGTTCCGTTTTTCACGAAAAGAAAGAGGGCCGTCACCGTCTTTACCGGAGTTCTCGTCATTCTGATCGGATTCAGCAGAATTTATTTGGGCGCGCATTTTCCGACGGATGTCCTTGCCGGATTCAGTCTCGGACTTTGCCTCGTTTCGCTTTTTGCGCTCTTTGACGAAAAGTATCATCCGTTTCGACAAAAATAGAGACAGGAAAAATGAGAAAAAACGCTAATACTATTAAGAAATAAGAGGGAGGGATCTTGATGCTGTTATCGCTGCCCGTGTTTAAAAAAAAGACTTGTGCCTATGATGTGACGATTTTTCAAACACCCCGCTACGGCGAGAAAAAGGGATACAGGGTCGTCTATCGGACAGAGCTGGCCGCTGACAATCATCAAGACGCACTGGAAAGGGCATTTTCTGTTTTTAATGTGCCTGATACGGTCCCAAACGACTATCAAGCCAGATTCATAGCGACCGGAGACGTCATACTCATAGACGAAGGAAGAAAAGGAAAGACCTATTACAGGCTTAACCCTGCGGGATGGAGCAAAATTAACCGGCTGCTCGTCCAGCCGAGGTAAGACGGGGCCGGCTGAAGATTCAGCCGGCTTCCGTATTGTCTGGGAAAGACAGTGTTAAGGCTTCCGTTTAGCGGCGGAATGCTCTTTTCCATGCGCTTCATCAGCTGCAATGACGTCTGAAACGGGTACGTGATTGTTCTTTTTCTGGCCGGTCACCCGGTTGCGCTGTTTTTTGCCCATTATGTTCACTCCTTTTTCTTTAGGCTGTCATCCCGCATATTCTGCCCAAGATCACCCTGATCATGCTGATGATTGTCTCTTACCGTTATTCAGTGTACAATGGGTGGGAGTTTGAATAGGCAGGAGGAAAAGGAAATGAGTGTACATATAAACGCAGAAAAAGGCCAAATTGCGGATACAGTGCTTTTGCCGGGAGATCCGCTCCGAGCGAAATTTATTGCGGAAACGTATCTTGAAAATGTGGAATGCTATAATGAAGTCAGAGGAATGTACGGATTTACGGGTACATATAACGGCAAAAAAGTATCAGTCCAAGGCACCGGCATGGGTGTTCCGTCTATCTCTATTTATGTGAATGAACTGATTCAAAGCTATGATGTTCAAAACTTAATCAGAGTCGGCTCATGCGGAGCCATCCGTAATGACGTGAAGGTGCGTGACGTGATTTTGGCGATGACGTCTTCAACGGATTCACAGATGAACCGTGTCGCCTTCGGCAGTGTAGATTATGCTCCTTGCGCAGACTTCGAACTGCTTCATAAAGCGTACCAGGAAGCGCAAAAAAACAATCTTCCCGTAGCGGTCGGAAGCGTCTTCACCGCCGATCAGTTTTACAATGAAGACTCCCAAATCGAAAAGCTTGCCAGATACGGCGTCCTCGGCGTAGAGATGGAAACGACTGCTTTATATACGCTTGCCGCTAAATACGGCAAAAAAGCGCTGTCTATCCTGACTGTAAGCGATCACGTATTAACGGGAGAAGAAACAACGGCAGAAGAGCGTCAAACGACTTTTCATGATATGATTAAACTGGCGCTGCATACTGTATCGTAAACTTGAGATGAGGGTTATGCTGATTAAAGCAGCCCTCTTCTTTATGCATCGCCCTGATTCAAAAAAAGAAAGGTAAGGGTAAAATGAAGAAATCCACTAAATGGTTCTCGCTCGCTGCCGCTCTCAGCGTAACCGCAATCGTGGGCACCGGCTGCAGCATTTCAGGCGGCGACAGCCATAAGGACACAAAAACAGCAGCTGAAACAAAACAATCAGATGACACATCAAGCAAAAAAACAACGAAGACAGAAAACAGCGATTTTGTATTGGAGAGCAAATATTTTAATGATATTAAAGAAGTGAACGGGCTTGAGACCATTCAAAACCCGACAAATACACTTGCGCTCGTAAATAAGACATATACGCTGCCGGGAGATTATAAACCGAATGATCTCGTGATCCCGAAAGTCGAATTTTCTTTTACTGAGAAAATCGAGAAACGATATATCCGCAAACCTGTCGCCGATGCTTTGGCGGAACTATTCAGCGCCGGGAAAAAAGAAGGTTATGACCTGGTTGCCGTTTCAGGATACCGCTCTTATGACAGACAGAAAGTTATTTTCGATAATGAAGTCAGTCTGAAAGGTGAAAAAAAGGCGAAAGAAGCCGTCGCATATCCGGGGCAAAGCGAACACCAGACGGGGCTTGCCATGGACATTTCCAGCAAAAGCAACGGATATGAGCTGAATGAAGCGTTCGGAAACACGGCGGACGGCAAATGGGTGAAAGACCATGCGTATGAATACGGCTTTATCATCCGCTATCCTAAAGGCAAAGAAAATGTTACAAAGTATGAGTATGAACCATGGCATTTACGCTATGTAGGCAAAAAAGCGGCAAAAGCCATCCATGACCATCAATTAACGCTTGAAGAATATTTTAATGAAGTAAAGAAAGTGTAATGAGAAGAAGCCCGCTTGAAAAATAGAAAGCGGGCTTTCTTTATTACCAGAAGAGCAGACCTCCAAGCGCAAATCCGGTAATGAAACCAAGGCCGATACCGTAGGCTGCTCCCCAGCCTCCCCAGCCTCCTCCCCAATAACCGAATCCGTACCCTCTGTGACGGCCGCCGACAGGGGTGATATACACTTTGCTGTTAGTCACCCGTACGATTCTTCCGACGTGGACTCTGCCGTTTCGTTCTGTAATTCTTGCTACTTTTCCTTGGTGCTGCCGGCAAAGATGATAATAGTTTTGCATCTTTTCTCCTCCTATCCAACCTATCTTTCTATGTCAGCTTATGATAGAGTGCGGTAAAAAGGTTGGACGAAAACAGGAGGACAATTGCCGTTTTACTTGTAAGCGACAAAAGCGCAGTGTCCCATATATTCACGGTACGTCTGCATAAGCTCGTAATGAGCCGTCAGCGTATCGTAGTGAACCGGCTGAATAACGGGCGATAAATCCATTTCTGTAGTCGGCTCCTGCGCATTGTTTTCACAGACAGCGGGAATGAAATCCGCTTTCTGAAAGCCTTGCTGAAGCAATCTCTGTTTCCATGCCGTTTCATCCTGCAATACGGTAAAACCGTAGAAGTCTTTTATCTGCGTGATGGCGTTTTCCGGCATGGGCTTTTGTAAAGCAGCTTCAATGCCGATCAGCATGCCCCCGGGTTTAAGGACCCGCAGGATTTCAGACAGCGATGAATCAAGATTTGAAAAGGTGAGAACTGATTCGGAAAGAACGGCGGAAAATTGATTTTCAGCAAACGGAAGCCGCTCAAGCTCCGCCAAATAGCCTGGAATGGTTAAGCCTTCAGCGGCAAATCGTTTTGCTGCTTTTTCAAGCATAAGGGGATCCTTATCCACACAGGTGACGGGATACAGCAGGTGGCCGAGATAAGCGGCCGTCTGTCCCGTTCCGCAGCCGGCGTCAAGAATCGGTTCGCCAGGAGGAGGAGCCGCTTTTGTGAGAACGGCTTTGGAAAAAGCGAGCCCGCCCGGGTGAGCCCCTCCGACTCCGAATAAGGACAGCATTTCTAAATATTTGCTCAAAGGCCGAATCCTCCTTTTTTCCTCAGCATATGTTGAGAGAAAAGCATAGGTTTGGGTAAATGGGAAAGAAGGGCGCCTCACGTTTGAAGTTGACGAATGAGCGTTCGTCTATGATAATAATGTAAGAATAAAAAGGTGGTGTTTTCTTGAAGCGGCAATTTAAACTGTTTTTTATTATATTGATCACTGCGGTCGCAGCCTCGGCGCTTACGCTGTTTATCACGGGCAATACGACCATTTTCGGACAAGGCTCGGCTGCTTTGACGAACAGCAAATTTGAGAAATTCAATAAAGCCTATGAGCAGATTAAAAGTGATTACTATCAAAAAACAGATGACAGCAAATTAGTGGACGGAGCGATAAAAGGCATGATCAGTTCCCTGGATGATCCGTATTCTTCTTATATGGATCCTCAGGAAGGAAAGTCGTTTGAAGAAACAATTTCCGCTTCGTTTGAAGGCATCGGCGCACAAGTGGAAGAAAAGGACGGCAGCATCCTGATCGTATCGCCGATTAAAGGGTCACCCGCGGAAAAAGCGGGGGTTAAACCGAATGACCAGATCTTGAAGGTCAACGGCAAAAGCGTTAAAGGCCTTAATGTAAACGAAGCCGTCGCATTAATCCGCGGCAAAAAGGGAACAAACGTCAAGCTTGTGCTGCACAGAGCGGGTGTCGGCGATCTGAACCTGTCGATCAAACGTGACACCATCCCGGTTGAAACGGTGTACTCTGAAATGAAAAAAGGAGACATCGGCGAAATCCAAATCACATCCTTCTCTGAATCGACGGCAAAAGAGCTGAATTCAGCCATTGACAGCCTCGAAAAACAAGGAGCGAAAGGATACATTCTTGATTTAAGGGGCAACCCGGGCGGCCTGATGGATGAAGCTATCAAAATGAGCAACATGTTTATCGATAAAGGGAAAAATATCATGCAGGTCGAATACAAAGACGGCACGAAAGAGGTCATGAAAGCGACGAAAGAGCGCAAAGTGACAAAACCGACAGTCGTCCTCGTCAATGACGGCACCGCGAGCGCCGCGGAAATCATGTCGGCTGCGCTGCATGAATCATCCGGAATTCCGCTGATCGGCGAGAAAACGTTCGGAAAAGGAACCGTGCAGACGGCAAAAGATTACAGCGACGGTTCTACCGTTAAACTGACAATCGCAAAATGGCTGACAGCGGACGGAGAGTGGATTCATAAAAAAGGAATCAAACCGCAATATCAGGTTAAGCTTCCTGAATATGCGAACCTGCCGTATTTAGATGCGAAAAAAACATACAAATACGGGGATTCCGGAACGACTGTCACCAATGCGCAAAAAATGCTGAAAGCGCTGGGGTACAGCGTGAATGTAAACGGCACATATGATAAAGCATTTGAACAAGCAGTCAAACAATTCCAAGCAAAAGAGAAACTGAAACAAACAGGTATTTTAACGGGAGACACAACGGCAAAACTGATGACGGATCTGCAAAAACAGCTTGCGGATAACGATACACAAATGAAAAAAGCCGTTGAAACATTAAATAAGAATATGAAATAGTAAAAAACACCCGATGCGTCGCTCGCGCATGGGGTGTTTTTTGTTTGCGAAAAGCCCGCCTTATGTCGTTTCCTGTTCAAAAAGGTGGCTGTTCGCCTGAATGAAAAACTGTGATTGCTCATAGTGATAGGTGACTTTTGAGAAGTCAAACGGCTGGCCGTTGGTTAAATGAAAAATCGTTTCAACGCAAAGCTTAGGCGCTCCTGTAAACAGACCTAAGTACTCCGCTTCTTCCTCATTTAACATCCCCGCGTACAGATATAAATCTGAAAAACCGCGCTTTAACCCGAGACCTTCTCTAATATAATCAAATATTGATTCTGCCACGATCTCTTTATTCAAATACGTAATAATCGATTTGTTGTAAAATGACTCTTCGATACACAATGTCAGCCCGTCAATATATCGGATTCGCTTGACATAATACACGTCGCCGTCAGGCGGCATATTCAGATTTTGGGCAGCCTCAGGCGTGGGTTTTCTCACTTCAAGCGCTAATAATTTGGAAGTGACATTAAAATCTTCAAGTGATTCTTTAAATCCCTGATTAGAAAGCAGGCTGATATACCCTTTTCTTTTATTCCGTCTGACAAAAATGCCGCTTCCCCTCACTTGAAACACAATCCCCTTTTTTTCTAATAAATCTAAGGACTTGGTGATCGTGCTTTTGCTCACGTTAAACCGGGTCATTAAGGTTTGCAGCACAGGCAGTTTATCCCCTTGCTGCAGCTGATGTTCTTCTATGTATTTTTCAATATCTAACGCAATTTGCTGGTATTTTAACATATACATTCCTCATTCATTTATTGTCCCGCTTCTTTCAGAATTATAGCATAATCGTTTTTAAAAGCCATTTCGTAAATTAACTATAATTGTTTATGTATTGATAAATTATACCGGTACAATTATAATGTAAACGTATAATATGAAAATGAAGGCAGGAATTCTTCTACACTTGCGAAGTTGATGGTTGAAGCTGCTGCAGTGCATTTATTCGGCATGCAAGCGGCAGTCAAATAAAGGAGGATATAAACGATGGGGACATTGCCAAAAGATTTTTTATGGGGAGGCGCTCTGGCCGCCCACCAATTTGAAGGGGGATGGAATAAAGGCGGCAAGGGGCCGAGTGTAGTGGACGTCATGACGGCAGGCGCGCATGGTGTGCCCCGGAAAATAACAGATACAATTGAAGAGCGGGAATTTTATCCGAATCATGAAGCGATCGATTTTTATCATCGTTATAAAGAGGACATCGCATTATTCAGCGAGCTGGGCCTGAAATGTTTAAGAACGTCCATCGGCTGGAGCAGAATTTTTCCTAAAGGTGATGAAGCCGAGCCTAATGAGGAAGGGTTGGCTTTTTACGACCGGGTGTTTGATGAATTGCTGAAACATGGGATTGAACCGGTAATCACGCTGTCACATTTTGAGATGCCGCTGCATTTGGCGAGGGAATACGGCGGTTTCAGAAACAGAAAAACAGTCGGGTTTTTTGTGAAATTCGCTGAAGTGTGTTTTGAACGCTATAAACATAAGGTGAAATATTGGATGACGTTTAACGAAATCAATAATAAGATGGATGTGAATAATCCGATCTTTTTATGGACGAACTCGGGCGTCGCCGTCAAAGAAAACGAAAACGCAAAAGAAGTCATGTATCAGGCCGGCCATCACGAACTGCTGGCAAGCGCATTGGCTGTTTCGAAGGGAAGAGAAATCAATCCCGAGTTCAGGATCGGCGCGATGGTATCACATGTCCCGATTTACCCATACTCATCTCACCCCGATGATGTGATGCTGGCTGAAGAAACGATGAGACAGCGCTTTTTCTTCCCGGACGTCCAGGTTCGCGGATATTATCCAAGCTATGCGTTAAAAGAATTTGAAAGAGAAGGCTATCAGATACACTTTGAAGACGGTGATGAAGAGATTTTGAAAAACGGCCGAGTGGACTACCTCGGATTCAGCTATTACATGTCCACTACCGTAAAAAGTGACGTGATAAACGATAATACCGGGGATGTCGTAAACGGAGGATTGCCAAACGGCGTGGAAAATCCTTATATTACAGCGAGTGATTGGGGCTGGGCGATTGACCCGACCGGTTTACGGTACACATTAAACCGCTTATACGACCGCTACCAGATTCCATTATTTATCGTGGAAAACGGATTCGGCGCCATTGACACATTAGAAGAGGACGGTTCAATTCATGACGCTTCAAGAATTGAATATTTATCGTCACATATAAAAGCTTTGGAAAAAGCAGTCACATATGATGGCGTGGATGTAATGGGCTATACCCCATGGGGAATTATTGATATCGTGTCATTTACAACCGGAGAAATGAAAAAACGCTACGGCATGATTTATGTTGATCGGGATAATGAAGGCAACGGTTCAATGAGGCGGCTTAAGAAAGACTCATTTGAATGGTATAAAAAAGTGATTGAAACAAACGGCGCATATGTATCCTAAAGGTGTAAAAAGGGAAGGCTTCACCGTTGTGTGAAGCCGGCTCTTTATCAGTGGTTTTGAAAGCGTATTCATTTGAGCGGGAAGGAGGTGACTGTCCGGCTTTTCATTTAGAATCGCTTATAAAAATAAGGAAAGGGATGGTGGTTCATGTTTTTTAAAAAAAGTCTGCACATGACCCTGGTTTTTCTTATGTTTTTCTTTTTCATATCAAGCAGCATGCAAACCGAAGTGTATGCTGCTGATCGGAAGGCTTCAGACAAAAACAAAGTAAGGGTGTGGTTCAGTTCTGAAAAAGATCCGGCTTCCCGTACGTGGTATGACGGGCCGCTGGAAGTGAAATACGCCTTAGACGAACAAACACCGCTTACATGGACAAAAAAGAAGGCTTCTGACTCCGCCACCGTGTATATTGATCCGTCGCGCCGCTATCAAAGTGTGTTAGGCGTAGGATCGTCCCTGGAAGAATCCACAATCCATAATTTATCAAAAATGACACCCGCAAAAAGAAAAGAAGTGCTGAAAAAATTGGTTGATCCCAAAGATGGTATCGGCATGGACGTTATGCGCATAACGATCGGGACATCTGATTTTACGGCACAGGAATTTTATACGTATGACGATATGCCTGAAGGCCAAACAGATCCTAAGCTCCGTCATTTCTCGATCCAAAAGGATATTGATTTACACATTACAGCAACCATCAAGGAAGCGCTGGCGATAAATCCGGAACTGAAAATCATTGCCTCACCATGGAGCCCGCCGGCTTGGATGAAAACGAATGAAAACCTCAAGCGGGGAAAGCTGAAAGATAAATATATCGGTGCACTGGCCGTTTACTTCCGCAAATTTATTGAGGCGTACGAAAAGCAGGGAATTCCGATTTATGCGATGACCCTTCAAAATGAACCTTTGCTGGAAATCGACTATCCGAGCATGTACATGCCGCCGTCTCAGCAGCGCAAACTGGCACTGGCCTTAAAAAAAGAAATGAAAAAACACGTAATTGACACGAAAATTTGGATTTATGATCACAATGCGAGCGGGGCGTGGAACTATATTCCGCCGATTTTAGATGATAAAAAAGGAAACCGGGCGGCAGACGGCATCGCTTTTCACGATTATGACGGTGACCTTTCCGTCATGTCGGAAATCGGAAAGAGATATCCTGATCAATCTATTCACTTAACGGAGCGGTCTGTCTGGGGGACGGCAGGGGCGGATCGGATCGCACAGTATTTCCGCAACGGCGCGTCGAGCTACAATGCGTGGGTGACGATGCTCGACAGTCAAATTAAGACGCATCATTGGATAGGCACCCCGGACCCGACGCTGTTTATTCAGGATGCTAAAAACCCTGACCGCTATTGGAATATCCCGATCTTTCATATGACAGGCAACTTTTCAAAATTTATCGACCGGGGAGCAAAGCGGATAGAAAGTAATTACGGCTCCAAAAACACAGTCTCGAATGTATCGTTCCTTAATCCTGATCAATCCATTGTGACAGTCGTAATCAACCAGACATCTTCAGAACAAAAATTCCATGTCGTTTCAGAAAATCGGCAGTTTGAAGCCGTCATCCCGGCTAAAACCGTCGCCACCTACAAATGGCAGCACAAAAAGTAAAAAAGCCGGCACATTTACGTGCCGGCTTCTTTCTGTTAAGCGCCTTTTTGGTTCAGTTTATCAGTAGGCGCTTTATTGAATAAACCGTCTTTGACAGCGTTTGAAGACGCTTTTTTTACAAAAAACGGGTTAAGGATAATAACGGCTGCCATGTTAGCGGTCAAACCCCAAAACCCTTCATATATACCGTGGGCGGATTGGGTGATATTTACCGTGAATGTCACGAGAAGACCGACGAGAAGACCGATAATTGTCGCTTCTTTCGTTTGATTCTTCCAAAACAGACTGACGGCGATAGCCGGAAAGATCTGAACCATGCCGGAAACACCGAGAAGCTGAAGGGTAACGAGCGCAGTCGGGAACAGCATACCGAATAAAAGCGCGAGCCCGATGACGACAAATACCATTGAACGGGTGATCATCGTCAGCTTGCTTGGTGACACATTCGGGTGAATCAAATCCCGATATAAGTTATTCGCAAATAAGTTTGATGCTCCGATGGCCATGATAGAGCAGGGAATCAATGACGCAAGGGCGATCGTGGAGTAAGCAAATCCCTGTGCGACTCCGCCGTAAGACGTTTGAATCAGCTTCAATAAAGCGAGCCGCGGATTGGTATCTTCCGGAAGGACAAGAAACGCGATAAAGCCGAGAAAAATAACAAGAATCAAAACAATATTATAAAGCGGCAGAAACATGCTGTTTTTGCGGACGGCATCTGCGCTTTTTGCCGTAAATACGCCGGTTGCCGCATGCGCCCACATAAAGAGCGCCAGCGCAGATACGATGGAAGCTGTGATAAACCAAGGAATTCCTTTCGGCCCCGAGTCCGGAATCGTCAGCATTTGCGGCGCTTTTTCAGCCAAAGTGTGAATCATCGGCGTCCAGCCGTGAAAATGGATCAGCGGAAGTGAGACGACCATAAACAGCATAATCACCCACACCAGAATGTCTTTAATAATCGCCGTAAACGTCGGCCCTTTAATTCCGCTGAAAAAAGTATACAGCGCTACAAGAATAAAAGAGATGATGACGACCATATTGACATTAATGACACCCGTTCCGGCCACCTGAAGCGTATCTTGAATCCCGCTCAGCTGGAGACAAATATAAGGAATGAGCATAAGAACGCCGACAATGGCGACAAGACTGGCCAAAAGTTTACTGTCAAAACGCTCACGGGCGTAATCGGCAAGCGTCGTTAATTTATGGATTTTTGCCACTTTCCACAGCTTCGGCAGAAAGAAATAAGCAATAAAATACGCCAAAACAGAATACGGAATTGCAAAAAAAGCTACGCTTCCCCCTGTGTAGGCGGTGCTTGTTAAGCCTAAAAACGTATAAGCCGTATAGAGATCCGCGCCGACTAAAAACCAGACGAGGAGCCCCCCGAACCGTCTGCCGCCGACAGACCATTCCTCAACAGAAGTACGTGATGATTTGTCTCTTCCGGCTATAAAGCCGATACAGACAACGGTTAAAACGATGACGGCTGTAATGATCAATGCTGTTATATTTGCGGGCATCAGTCCAGTCCTCCTTGTTTCTTCTGCAGCCTATAAATAAGAAACGAACATAATGGAGTGACTGCGATCCATAAAAGCAGCCAGAAATGAAAAAAAGGCAGCCCGATAATGATCGGATGAACCCGATTAGCGACTGACAGCAGGGCCAGCTGGCTGAAAGGGATTAAGATGAGAACGAAAATTAGTGCTTTTCTGACCATTTACTTTCCTCCTGAAACTTGATAATGCTCCTTATCATAGCAGGTGTCAGATAAGATCACAAGATATTTTTCAGAAAAAAAAGAATTCTATTACTTTTTTAACTGAAACACTTTAGTTGCATCTTCATTCATATTAAATTAGAATAGTTAATATCTCGAACTCAAGATATTTAGGAGTGAATACATTGAATACACAAGGATTGCACCATGTTACCGCATTTGCAAAAGATCCTGCTGAAAATCTTAGGTTTTATACTGAAGTGCTGGGTTTGCGGCTCGTTAAAAAAACCGTTAATTTTGACGACCCGGCCACTTATCACTTTTATTTCGGCAACCAAAACGGAGAGCCGGGCACGATCATTACATTTTTTCCTTTTCAGGGAAGCCGCCCGGGAACCGTGGGAAAAGGGCAGGCCGGAAGAATCTATTTCTCCGTGCCGAAAGGAGCACTCGCGTTTTGGAAGCGCCGGCTTGAAGAAAACGGCTTGTCTGTAAAAGAACAGATCATGCTGTCTGAACAAGTCCTTCTCTTTAATGATACAGAAGACCTGCCGCTTGCCATAATGGAAGATGAAAGAAGCGGACAGAGTGAATGGACTCCTTCGGGCATTACTGAAAAAGAAGCGATCACAGGCATGAGAGGTGTTCTTCTGTACTCGTACCGTCCTGAAGCAACCATTCAATTTCTCATAGAACGCTTCGGTTATTCAAAGACAGGAGAAGAAAATCAGATTGTCAGGCTGCAATCGGAGGCACGGATCGGACATATTATAGATGTTGACCTTGCGCCGAAAGAAGCAGGTGCCGGCGGTTACGGGACAGTTCATCATGTCGCTTTCCGCACGAGCGAAAAAGAGCAGGCGGAGTGGAAGGACATTCTTGCTGATTCTCATCTTGCTTCATCTGACATTCTTGACAGGTCATACTTTACTTCAATCTATTTCAGAGAAAGCGGCGGCATTTTATTTGAAATGGCAACCGATGAACCGGGCTTTATGACGGATGAATCTTTTGAAAATCTCGGAACAGAGCTGAAGCTTCCGGAATGGCTGGAAGAGCATCGCAGTCAGATTACAGCTGTTCTGCCCAAAATGGAGAAAGGAGAATGATGATGAAACATGTGTTTGAACAGGGAACGTCAGAAAATGTTCTGCTGCTTTTGCACGGAACGGGAGGAAATGAACATGATCTTCTGTCGCTCGGACGTTTTATCGATCCGAACGCAAGTCTGCTGGGGGTCAGAGGATCAGTGTCGGAAAACGGCATGCCCCGTTTTTTTAAGCGGCTGAAAGAAGGCGTATTTGACGAGAAAGATTTAATTGAACGGACGGAAGAATTAAAGAATTTTATTGATGAAGCGGCGCAAATGTACGGGTTCAGCAGAGAAAACGTGATTGCTGCCGGCTATTCAAACGGCGCCAATATTGCAGCAAGTCTTTTGTTTCATTATAAAGATGTATTGAAAGGAGCGGTTCTGCATCATCCGATGGTGCCGATACGCGGAGTGAAGCTGCCTGATATGGAAGGGCTGCCTGTGTTTATCGGTGCGGGAAAACGCGATCCCCTATGTACAAAAGAAGAATCGGAGGAGCTTTATCAGTATCTGACAGATGCTCATGCATCGGTTGCTCTTGAATGGCAGGAGGGCGGTCATCAGCTCACACAGCAGGAAGCCGAGCAGGCACGAGCCTGGTACAGTGAGCGATTCCTATAAAAAACCCTTAGTCTGCTTAAGCGGACTAAGGGTTTCTTTCATCTTACAGCCAAGTTGACACTTTAGATACAGGCAGCCGGTTGCTTTTATGCGCCGGCTTAACGGCTTTACCGATTGAAATCAGCATGACGGGCACGAAACGCTCACTCACGTCGAATTCTTTAACGAATTGCTCTTTATTGAATCCGCCGATCGCGCAAGTGTCGTAGCCTTTTGCTTTAGCGGCAAGCATCAGCTGCATCGCTGCTAAAGAAGCGTTTAAAAATGCTGAATCGCGGGCAAACTGATCATTTTGGTATGCACCGTTAATCTGGCCTAAAAGCGTTTGTTTAATCTCTTCTGTGATATTGCCTTGCTCAGCCAGTTCAGCATAAACTTCTTCACCATTTTCATTTGCTTTTAAGTCGCCTAATACGGCAATAACTGCTGATGAATCAATAATCTGTTTTTGATTAAAAGCAACCGGAAGCAGGGCAGCTTTTGCTTCATCACTGTGAAAGACTTGAAAATGCCAATGCTGAAGGTTCCAGGCGGAAGGCGCTTGCGTTGTGATTTCAAGGAGTTCTGTCAATTCCTCTTTTGTAATGACCGCGTCTTTATCGTATTCTTTAACAGATGCGCGTTCCTTTAAAACGTCTAATACGGATGTCATCATGTTTCCTCCTTCGGATAAACGTGTTATCATAATAGAAAAGTTAGAAGCTTACTAAATGTAACTCGAAAACTAATTTTAATGGATCACAAAAAACTTGTCAATTCATAGATGAAGGGATGAACTCACGTGGGATATACAATGTGTCCTAAAATGGAATCCGCTTTTTCTCTTTTGGGAAAGCGCTGGAACGGCCTCATTATCCATGTACTGATGGACGGGCCGAAACGATTTAAAGATATGACCGAAACGATACCGACAATCAGCCAAAAAATGCTCGCGGAGCGGCTCAAAGAGCTGGAACAAAATGAAATCGTCGAGCGTCAGGTGCTGCCTGAAACACCTGTCAAAGTCATTTATAAACTGACTGATAAAGGCATGGCCCTGCAAGCCGTTTTTCAGGAAATGCAAAAATGGGCAGACAGTTTTTGCGAGCCCGGGGGATCTGCGAACGACACATGTGATGAATAATAAAGGCTGCCCAAGGCAGCCTTTTCTTAATGATAATGTTTAATCGTCATAAAAACCATTAATATCAAAATTGTTCAGATTGAGGTTCAAGCCTTTTAATTGCTTTAATAAAGCATCGAATGTAAGGAAATGATCATTTTTACATTCCGCCGGAACATCGTTTGGAGAAAATAGTTTCATTCCTCCCTCAATCCACTGTTTCCGGTATAACTGAAATGCCGCTTCAATTAAATGATCAGGCGTTACAATAAACCCTAAGCTTACGTCATGGTCCTCACTGTAGCCGAATTCAAACCCGCAGCAGGGGCAAATATCAAATGTTTTTTGATATTCGCCGTTATAAACGGGATTTGTCTCTAATCCTTTAAATCCGCATATCAAACAAGGATACAACTCACTAACCAACATACATCCCTCTTTTATTCAGTTTGCAATCATTCAGAACAAGCGGGGAGGCCTTTTACAGTTTCCCGGTTAAAAACTGAGCCTCACCGAGCCCGAAGCTCCAATCGGCGTTCCCGTTTTCTGTAATGGAAATCATGACGTCCTCGGGTGATATGCCGCATTCTGTTTTAAGCTGATCAGCCATCAGTTGATATAACGTTTCTTTCTGATGTTCGGTGCGCGCTTTGCTGACAATGCTGATGATGACAAGATCTTTGCTTCTTTTGAAACCGAGCCCGGTATCTTCTATGATAAGCTCATGAGGCCGATGCTGGTGAACGATCTGATAACGGTCCGTTACTGGGACGTCAAAAGCTTTAACCATGGCGTAATGGGCGGTATCCAGTAATTTTTTTAATACTGCGTCATCCCGGCCTTCAATAACGTCAAAACGAAGTAATGGCATATTTTATTCCCCCTGATGGTTTTATAATGTCGCAACTTGTAAAAAAAGTATAACAGTTAATCAAAACATAATCAAATTATAACCAAAATGTTTACATCTTAATGCAATATCAGAGAGAGGCACAAGTTGTTACAACCGCCCAATCAATTCCCTCATTTTATGAATACGCTTAAGAATAGGCAGACATAAAGGAGGAAAAACATGTACCCTCGTCATGCATTGTATCGCGGGAATTTCGGTCCTGCCGGATTTCCGGCGAGAAGTCCTTTTTTGTTCGGCGCTCCTTTATTCGGCGGATTTTTAGGCGGTCTTCTCGGAGGCGTGATTGCCACAGGTTTTACAAGACCCCGTTATCCGTACGGGTTTGCCGGTTACGGATACGGAGGCGTCCCATACGGCGGTTTCGGGCCGGGAGCTGGCGGTTATCCGCCATTTTATTAAGAAAAAACGGCCTGCATCGCGCGGGCCGTTTTTTTATCTTAAAATCTCCACTTCCGATAGATTGTAGTCTTCCTGTTTTGAAAACATAACTTCAATCATCCCGTCTTTATAGACTGCTTTTGTTCCTTTCCGTTTGACGAGGCTCGGAAGTACGATTTCTTTTTTTCCTTCTCCCAGGCTGCTGTTCTCTACAACGAGGCTGTGTGACGTATGCTTAATCCTGATACGGTCGAGTTCCTCTTGTTCGGCGGGAATTTTCGCAAAAACATGATCGGATGTTTCAAACAGGTCAATTTCCGGCTTGGGCGGTTCCGCTTCGACCGGATCGGTCTTTTTGGACATCGGGTCGCGAAAAGGGAACTGTCCGGCATAGCCGGCGCCGAATACGCTTTCCATCACTCGGTTGACATATGTCTCGACATCTTTCGGATCAGCATTTTTAAACGTTTCTTTAGAGAACTGATTTTGGAAGGGAAAATATCTGTTCCAATCAAACACGGCATCTCACCCTTTCTTAACGGACAACATAGTATATGCCCGCCGGAAGCTTCCCGTGATATAATATAATCTGTTTACAGAAAGGAAGGGGAAGGCCGTGCAAGGGAATAACGTAAGAAAAGGAATCATTTATACCGCTTGTTCTTTCGTCATGTGGGGGCTGTTTCCGGTCTATTGGAAACTTCTTGAACAAATACCCGCATTGGACATTTTAGCTCACCGGATTTTATGGTCATTTGTTTTCATGTGTGTGCTTTTAACTGTGCTTAAGAAGTGGAAAACCGGATGGCGTGAACTGCGTCTTTTGAAATCGGAAGGGGGCCTGCTGGCGCTTTTTTTCGCTTCCGTTTTAATTTCCGTTAATTGGTTTGTGTACATATGGGCCGTCAATCACGGCTTTTTGCTTGAAGCAAGTCTCGGGTACTACATTAATCCGCTCGTTTCCGTTCTTTTGGGCATCCTATTCTTAAAAGAAAAGCTTAACAAGATGCAAACAGCAGCCGTTTCTATTGCCGGGGCGGCCGTGCTCATATCTGCGTTTCAATATGGCGCGGTTCCTTATATCGCATTGCTGCTTGCATTCAGCTTCGGTCTGTACGGCTTATGTAAAAAAAGAACCCGCATGTCCAGCACGATCGGACTGACGCTGGAGACGCTTTTGATTACCCCGGCTGCACTTATTTATTTAGGATATACAGTTGACGGGAGCACTTTTGGGTCCTTAGGGGCAGGAACATGGGCGCTCCTATTTTTCGCAGGCGTATTTACGGCCCTGCCGCTGTTATTGTTTGCAGAGGGGGCAAAGCGTCTGCCGCTGTATCAAGTCGGCATTTTGCAATATATAGCGCCGACCATTACCCTTATGCTCGGCGTGTTTGTGTATCATGAACCGTTTTCCGGGCAAAAAGCGTTTACCTTCATTTGTATATGGGCAGCATTGCTTTTGTTTACCTTTTCACAGATAAAATGGAAGCGGCCGATAAAAAGCCGCTAAGCCTTTCGCTTTCCAGCGATAGCTTAAATTATGTATAATCATTACGAGTATGTAAAGGAGCTGTACAATGGGCACTGATAAAGACATAGCAAAAGCCTATCAGGCACTGTGGAATAACCGCACTCTCCCGGCTTCAACCCTTGAAGAAGCGGAGAAGGCGATTGATCTTGAACTGCTTGATCAAAGAACACATCCGAGGCTCCGGAAGTCACCCGAGGAAAAGTTTGCTCTGGCGGTGCAGCGAATTGTAGATTCCCGGCTGCGGCCGATTGAGAAATATGAATTGGTTGAACTACATACGAAGCGTTTGCAATTTTTAAAAGAAGAAAGAGGGGAGCAGCTATGAAAGCGATCATAAAAGAAGATGTGCAAACTTCTTTAGAGCGATATGCCGATCGTCCTGTATATATCCATTTGGAAACAACGACCGGTTCTTATTCAGCGCATCTGAATGAGAAAAATATGACGGTTGTAGCCTATATACGCAATGCAAAAGTGACGTACCATCAGGCGAAAATCAAAGGAAACGGCCCGTACCGCGTCGGTTTGAAAACAGAAGAGGGCTGGATTTACGCAGAAGGTTTGACTGAGTATACAGTAGATGACGAAGACCGTCTGTTAATGGCGGGGCATCTGCCGGGCGGAAAATTGGCGATTTCGCTTCAAATCAGCGAAAAGCCGTTTACAGTTTAAAGAAAAGGGTGAAAATCATGAAAGAACATGTACTCGTCATCCTGCCTCACCCTGATGATGAATCATACGGAGTGGCAGGACTGATTGCTTTACACAGACAAAAAGATATTCCCGTTACGTATGCATGCGCAACGCTTGGCGAAATGGGCCGGAACATGGGAGATCCCTTTTTCGCGAACCGTGAAACACTGCCGCTGTTAAGAAAGCAAGAGCTGATTGACGCATGCAAAGCAATGGACATTACTGACCTGAGAATGCTCGGGCTTCGTGATAAAACACTTGAATTTGAAGATGACGAGTGGCTCGCGGATATGATGGAAGAGATTATCGACGATGTAAAACCGAGTCTGATTGTCACATTCTATCCGGAGCACGGCGTCCATCCGGATCATGATGCATGCGGCGAAGCGGTCATCAGAGCGCTTTACAGAAAGAAAAAAGAGGACCGCCCGCGCACGCTTTGCATGGCAATCACCCGCAACAGGGAGGAAGCCGTCGGCAAGCCTGATGTCATTCTTGATATTAAAGAGGTTGCCGATATTAAAATGAATGCCTTAAAAGCGCACCGCACCCAAACGGAAGGCATGCTGAGAGAGCTGGAAGAAAAAATTAAAAATAACGAGCCGGTTCTTCAGACATGGTTTGAAGAAGAAGTGTATTGGACATATCCGTGGAAAGACTGATAAAAAAAGGGATAAGGCTGAAATGCCTTATCCCTTTTTTTGTGTCAGATCGGAAGCGATCGCTTCCGCAAGCGAAGACCGTATTGATAAATTTGAAAAACTCAGTCCGAGCTGTACCGCGGTTTGTGCGATTTCAGGACGGATTCCGGATAATGTCGCTTTCACGCCGAGCATTCCGAGTGATTCAATTAAGGTGAAAAGCTGTTGGGCAACCATCGTATCAACCATGGCTACGCCTGATAAATCAATGTACAGCTGCGTGATGCGCTTCTCTGAACACTGGTGCAGCGTATTCTCCAAAATCATTTTGGCTCTTGCCGTGTCAATATCCCCGATCAGCGGCAGCAGTCCGACATTGTCAAAAAGCACAATGACCGGCGAGCTCAGCTCGGTAATCAATTCTTTTTGCGCTTCAAGCTGAATGTTTGTGTTTTTATACATTTCCTCTATGAAAATATGAATGACCACATCAAACGATTTAATCAGCGTATGGAATATATCTTCGGCATCTTCTTCTGTCACGGTGTCTGAATGAAGTCTGGTAAACTGCTTTACATGGCCGACATACAAATCACGAACTCTGATAAACTCGCGAATGATGTAATGGATGGGAGTTTTTAAATGTTCTTTATCCCGTGCGGCTTCAAACGCCCACTTTTCCAATGCCGCTGTATATACTTCCTTCTCTTCAGAAAAAATCCGATTGAGTTGATAATTAAACGCCAGATTTTGTTTTTTCAGATTTGTGAGAACAGCCGGGTCAGTAGAAGCATAAACAGAATCAGGATCCGTATCATGAAGGGTATCAAACCATGTCTGACTGATGTCCTCCGCCCGTTCGGTTAAATAATCGTACAGCAGTTTATGTTTTGGCATTGCTGCTCCTCCTTTATAAAATCATCATTTTTTTCACATAACGCTTTTGCAGCTTCATCAGTCTGAAGAATAAACCGACAGCTCCTGCGGCAAGTCCTGCAATTAACCCGATCCAGTAGCCGTATGCCCCGAGGCTCGTGTAAGTGCCGACTGCGTAACCGAGCGGAAGCCCGATAATCCAATACGAAACAAAAGCCGCACCGAGTGTATAGTTGACATCCTTATATCCTCTCAGGGCGCCTTGTATCGGAGCTGCTACGGCATCAGAAAGCTGGAAAAACAGCGCATAGATTAAAAAGTGCTGCGTCAACAAGAGCACCTCCGGATCTGATGTATACATTCCGGCGATTTGCGGCCTGAACAGTAAAATGAAAGCCGCCGTGCATAAAGAAAAACAAAGGGCCATCACAATGCCGATATAGCTGTATGACCGGGCATCCCTGTAACGCTTTGCCCCTGCTTCAAAGCCGACTAAAATCGTCATGGCCATAGATACGCTGAGCGGCAGCATATACAAGAGGGAAGCAAAATTCATTGCCGCCTGGTGGGCTGCAATCGTCACCGTCCGGAAATGGCTCATTAGAAGTGTGACAGCCGCAAAAATGCTCGTTTCAAAAAATACCGCAAAACCGATAGGCAAACCGATTTTCAAAAGTTTTCTGCATTCAGACGGAGAAAAACGGTACAGTTTCCGAAATACAGAGTACCCGGCAAACGGCTCAAATCTGAAGACGATAAAAAAGCTGATGGCGCAAATACACCAGTAAGTCAGGGCGGATGCGAGCCCCGCACCGACTCCGCCCAATGCCGGCATGTTGAATTTCCCGAAAATAAATACATAATTTAAAACAAAATTAATAGGCAATGAGCAAAGCGTAATAAGCATCGTGACTCGCGTTTTGCCGAGTGCGTCAATAAACGAGCGCAAAACGGCGTACACAAACAAAGGAAAAATACCGAGGGATAAAAAGCCTAAAAAGTGTTTGGCGATCGTCCGGACACGAGGTTCCAAGCCCAAATGTCCCAAGACCATATCAACGGTGAAAAAGCCGATCAGGATAACCGCCGCACTGAGAATGGCCGCTACATAAACGGCCTGGATGACGGAAAACGGCACTTCCTTTTGTCTGCCGGCTCCAAACAGCTGCGAAACAACGGGCGTAACGGCCATTAATATTCCTGCAAGGCCCGTATACACCGGCGTCCACAGGCTGGAACCGATTGCAACACCGGCTAAATCGGCGGCGCTCACTTTCCCTGACATCACCGTGTCCAAAAAGGTGATCAGGGAAAGGCCCGCCTGCGTGATTAAAATCGGAATGAAGATATGTAACAGCTGTCTGACCTTTTGGCCGATCGTGTTCGTTTCTCTCAAGTTAGGTTCCCCGTTTCTTTATTTTAACGAGAGAAATTATAACATTTTATGTATAAAAAGCAATGAAAGCCGGCCTACTCTTTTTTGTCCGGTTTCGGCTTTTTAAACATCTTGGCATAAATGAATGAAAGTGAAATGACCCCTAAAAAGGTGCAGATATATTGCATCAGCCGTGCGAATTCCATATGATGTGCGCCTCCTTTCATGATTATGGTGTACACAGCGGCGCATATCCATGCGCGCGATGCAGAAAATAAGGGAAAGGAGATGATGTGACATGCGCCACACTCAAATGACGGAAAGCGCGTTTACCGCTGCCGTTCAAACGTATTTGAAACAAATTACGGAGGATGCCGGAATGATACTGCGGACATTGGATGAAAAAGACCAATGCCTTCTTTGCGAATTAGATGAACTGGGACATACGTTTCAGGAAATGCAGGCTGTCGCTTCGTCGTTTTACCTGCAGTCATATATCGAACATTTTACGCCTTCCTATACAGAGCTGGCGAGGGCCGTGCAGCATCTGGCGGAAGAAAAGCACGGAGCGCTGATTGTGATTGAACGTGCAGATCCGCTGGACGGAATGATACAAAAAGGGACCAGCCTGCATGCCGAGATCAGTTCAGCTTTAATTGAGAGTATTTTTTATCCCGGCAATCCGCTTCATGACGGAGCCGTATTGGTCAGAGAAAACCGGGTTGTATCAGCAGCCAATGTGCTTCCGCTCACAACAAAACATGTCGATCTCAAATACGGGACGCGCCACAGGGCCGCGATGGGACTTTCGGCCGTGACTGATGCACTCGTGCTCGTTGTTTCAGAAGAAACGGGAAAAATGTCTTTTGCTAAAGACGGCGGACTGTATCCGCTTGTTTCGCCGCGGGCGCTTCATACGAAATAATAAGAAAATGGGAATATTGTACCCATTTAATATTAATAAGGTGAACATCTTTACCTTTTTCTGTATTGATGTTATCGTTTAAATATACATAAAATTTAAAAGAATAGGGAGTGGAAAGATGGCAAATGTATTGATGATCGGCTTTCCGGGAGAAGGCCATATCAATCCGTCTTTAGGCGTCGTAAAAGAACTAAAGTCAAAAGGGGAACATGTCGTATATTACGGCGTGAAGGAATATGAGAACAAAATCGCGTCAAGCGGAGCGGAATTCCGTGAATATGAAGATTTCCGAAAAGATGAATTCGGAAAAAACGCAACGGGTGATGAACAGCGGGACGCTACCGAGTTTTTGCTATTAATGATTGAGACTTCCAAAAAAGCCGCACTCCGTATTCTTGAGGAAGTAAAAGATGAGTCCTATGACTACATCCTGTATGATCATCATTTTCTGGCAGGAAGGCTTGTGAGAAATAAGCTGAAACTGCCGGCATATTCACTTTGCACGACTTTTGCAATGAATGAAGCATTTATTAAAGAAGTGTTTTCAAATACAAACCTTGTATCAGAGGAATCATCTCATTATCCGGCTTATACCGAAGCGGTCAGCCGGCTCAATGAAGAATTCAGCGCAGACATTAAAACGCCGTATAATATTTTCTCAAATGACGGCAGAAAAACCATCGTATTTACTTCAAGAGCGTTTCAGCCGAAAGAAGAAGAGTTTGGCGATTCTTATCTCTTTGTCGGTCCGTCCATAACTGAAAGGCCGGCGGCTCAGGATTTCCCGTTTGAACAGCTTGAAGGAGAAAAAGTCCTGTTTATTTCAATGGGCACGATTTTTAACAATCAGAAGGAATTGTTTAATAAATGCTTAAAAGCGGTCAGAAACTTTAACGGAAAAGCCGTCATGTCAATCGGCAAACATCTTGATCCGGCGGAGCTTGATGAAATTCCTGAGAATGTCATTGTAAAGCCTTATGTTCCGCAGCTTGAGATCCTGAAGAGAGCGGACTTTTTTATCACTCACGGCGGAATGAACAGTACGAGCGAAGGGCTTTACTACAAAACTCCGATGATCGTCATTCCGATGGGCGCAGATCAGTTCGCCGTCGGAAGCCAAGTGGAAAACACGGGCGCGGGCAAGATGTTTAAAAAAGAAGATGTAACAGCGGAACTGCTCACTGAAGCAATAAAAGAATTGAGCGAAAATCCTGAATATCAGAGAAAAGCTTCTGAAATCGGAGAATCCCTGAAAGCGGCCGGCGGAGCACCGCGTGCAGCGGAATTGATAGCAGAAGACGTGAAAACTGCCGAGACCCGGATTCTGTAATCAGCCGTCACCCGCTTCCTTTAAAGGAAGCGGGCTTTTTTTGATTGTTTTTCGGGAGGATTTTCCACGCCGTAAAGAGAATTGTATGAAAAACAGACAAGAAAGGTGGAATGTCGCGGAAAAAAGCCATGTTATGAAAATGATTCCAAAGTCTTTTGTAAAATGTTCTCAATTTATGTAAAATGTGTGGCATTGGTGATGATCTAAGACCAAATGAATCGGAATTAATGCCGACTTCTGAATGAATCCTGCATAACAGGCGGCGTCCAAAGAAAAGGGACGTCCCTTTCAGCAATGATAAATAGGAGGTTTTTCGTTATATGAAGAAAAAAATCGCAGCCGGACTGGCTGTATCTGCAGTAATGACTTCAACCTTCGCCGTGCATCCCGCTGAAGCAAAAACCATTCAAGTAAAAAGCGGCGACTCTCTTTGGAAGCTTTCCCGGAAATATCATACAAGTATTTCAGCTCTGCAGGCGGAAAATAAACTGAAATCAACGATACTCCACCCAGGACAGCGGCTGCACATTCCCGACGGCAGCGGCACACATAAAACGGGGCAAAAGGGAAAACGAAGCACGGGTGCCTACACAGTTACATACGGCGACTCATTATGGGTGATCGCAAAAAAATACAAAATGAGCGTTTCTGAGCTGAGAAGCCTGAACCGTTTGAGTTCAGATGTCATCTATCCGGGCCAAAAACTGAAAATTAAAGGGTCTGCCGGCGGCACGGACGGAGGCGGCAGACAGACAAAGCCTGATAAAGGCGCATCAGGGACTTACACTGTGAAGCCGGGTGACTCGCTGTGGAAAATCGCCAATCAAACCGGCATCACCATCGCCGAACTGAAAAAGCTGAATCAATTAACATCAGACATGCTGTATCCGAATCAAGTATTAAAGATCAAAGGTTCTTCACATAACGGAAACAGCGGCACAACACCGCCATCTCATTCAAACCCTTCTGAGAAGCCATCCACTTACAAAGTAAAAGCAGGCGATTCCCTCTGGAAAATTGCTAATCGGTTCGGCATCACCGCTCAGCTCATCAGAGAAAAAAATAAACTGACAACTGATGTGCTTCAAATCGGACAGGTTCTGTTGATTAACGGAACGGGAAAAACAGAAGATCCTGTGCGTCAGCCGGATAACAAACCGGAAAAGCCAAACAAGCCAAATACTCCCGAACCTCCGGTGACAGGGTCAAAGATTGACAGAATGATAGGCGAGGCGAAAAAACATGTCGGCGTGCCTTACCGCTGGGGAGGCAATACGCCTGCGGGCTTCGATTGCAGCGGTTACATCTATTACCTTTTAAATAAGGTAAGCTCTGTTTCCCGTCTGAGCACGGCCGGATATTGGAATAAGATGAAACATATCAGCCAGCCGTCAGCAGGCGACTTTGTCTTCTTTACGACATATAAAGCGGGCCCTTCTCATATGGGAATGTATTTAGGCGGAGGAGACTTTATTCACGCAAGCTCCTCCGGGGTTGAAATTTCAAACTTAAGCAATCCATATTGGAAAAAAGCTTATTTAGGAGCGCGCAGTTATTTTTAAAAAAAGCCTTTCGGGGCTTTTTTTTTGTTTACCATTTTCACGTTTTGACAAGACTGATGGGTAAAAAAATAAGGGGGAGGAAGCATGAATCGTCTCTTGCTTTTTCTCATGCTCGCATCAATTACGCTTTGCGGCTGCGGGGGGAGACCCGCTCCTGTTCCGCCCAAAAAACATGGGGAAAGCCGCGCATTGGAAGCATCTGCATACCGTGAGCATGCCGGACTCATCAATCAAAACGGAAAAACGATCGGATATATCGAAGTGAGGGAATCTGATGATGAAGGGTCAGACATTCATATATCAGCGGGACATCTGCCGCCCGGCGCTTCTCTCGGATTTCATATTTATGAAAAAGGGACATGTCAGGCACCTGATTTCGAATCAGCCGGCGGTCCGTTCAACCCTTTGAACAAAGAACACGGCTTCAACAATCCGATGGGTCATCACGCCGGGGATCTCCCCAATCTTGAAGTGGGGGCTGACGGTAAAGTGGATGTCATTATGAACGCGCCGCAAACTTCATTAAAAGAAGGGAGCAGACTCAGCCTGCTCGACCGGGACGGAAGCGCGTTCGTCATTCATGAACATACGGACGATTATTTAACAAACCCGAGCGGAAATTCCGGAGCCAGAATCGCCTGCGCTCCCCTGACAAAAAGCGCCCGCAGGGAATGAGCCCTTTTGTATTGAGTATACAAGGGCTTTTTTAGTATACTCGGTTATGGAATACAAATGGAAAGGAAACATCACCTATGACTTCAGAATTACAGCACTTATCACTTCCGGAAGATATACAAAACAAACTGCAGGCTTATCAAAATCATCCCGTTTCCCAAGAATTCCGGGATTTAATCGGATCATCAGGCTATGAGGCCGAAGATAAAGCGATTGTATTCGATGCCGTCATCGCTTTGACAATGGGAAAAAATATCTTATTAAAAGGACCGACGGGTTCGGGGAAAACAAAATTGGCAGAAACGCTTTCGAACTATTTTCATAAACCGATGCACAGCGTCAACTGCTCCGTAGACCTCGATGCAGAAGCGCTTGTCGGCTATAAAACGATTGAAAATGAACAGGGGCAGGCGACAATTGAATTCGTTCCCGGACCTGTAACAACCGCAATGAACGAGGGACATTTTTTATACATTGACGAAATCAATATGGCAAAGCCTGAAACCCTTCCGATTCTAAACGGCGTGCTTGATTACAGAAAAATGATGACAAATCCCTTTACAGGAGAAGTGATTAAGGCAAGCGAAGGATTCGGTGTTATCGCCGCGATTAATGAAGGCTACGTCGGCACCGTTCCGCTGAACGAAGCCCTTAAAAACCGTTTTGTCATCATTGATGTTCCGTATATTAAAGGAAGCCTCCTGAAACAGGTGCTGACCTCTCAGTCTGTCTTAAAAGATGAGAAATTAATTGAGCGCTTTATGACGCTGTCTTCTGATTTAATCGCACAAGCGCATAACGGACAAGTGTCAGAAGAAGCGGCATCCATCAGGGCTCTCATTGATACGTGCGACTTGGCTGCGTACATCCCGCCGAAACGGGCGATTGAAAGAGGCATCGTGGAAAAACTTGACGATGACAGGGAAAAAGCCGCTGTCAGAAATATTGCAGAAACGCTGTTCGAATGAGGGATATACAATGAAGTTTATCAAATTTAACGACAGCACGATTGATTCGTTTTTGTTCATGATGCTGACTGATCTGGCCAAAACACTGACCAGAAGCAGTGAAGTTGAAGTGGAATACGGCGTGCAGTCTTACTACAATCCCTTTGAAAAGAAAATTTACATGAGCCACTTTTGGAAAGACCGATCAGCCGGGGATATGGAAGCCGGCCTGAAAAGCGATGTCTATTTGCGCGCTGTCGGGACACGCAGCAGCTCATTTCTGGTATTTGCGGGGTTTTTAAATGACGTTCACCGGCACTTCACCCGCCAAAGCTTTGCCAAGCAGCTGTTTATGCTGCTCGAGGATATCAGAATTGAAGAGCAGATCAAAAAAGAACGGCCGGGAACGAAACGTGTTTTTCAGAAGCGGAGGGAGATGTACAGGAAATATTTCACGACGCAGCTGACATTGAATTTAGAACGGAGCATTTTCACCGACGCTTTGTATTGCGCGATGTTTGTCAAGCTGACGGCTGAGTCTCCGCTTGAAGGCATTCCTACCATGCATGAAAATATTGATATGATGATACCGTATATTGAACGTCAGCTCATCCGGGTGTATGAGGCGGATTCTACGGAACAAATCGCAACAATAACGGAAGACCTCATGGAAGGCCTTGATGAAGTGCTTGAGAAAGATATGCTGAACACATACTTTTTTCTGCCGGAACTTGATTACGAAAAAGCTGCTGAAGAGCCTTTATTCGAAAGCGTAAAAAAAGCGCCTTCATTAAGTGACGATCTCACGCTCCCTGAGTCTTCCGACGGAGATGAAGAGATCCTTGAAGAGAAAATGAATACGTGGCACCGGGAAACCGAAGCGCCGTCAAAAAGCTTCCTTCAATTTGATATTGAGCACGGCGCGAAATCAGATCTTGGGAAAGACGCGGCCAGAGAAGGCGATGACGGTGACCAGGCGCTCGGCTCCGTTCAAGGTTCCGCACGTCAGACGAAAAGAGAGGATTACTCCAAACTGGAAGCGCTTGAATCCATTCAGGATGAACATGAGGGCGCCGGGCTGGCTGACGGAAAAGAAAACAAATTTGCCTTCCCGGTTTATCAAACGCCTCATAAAGCGTCTCCCGAAGAGGAGCAGTCTTATAAAGAACAGGCAAAAACGATAGAATCATATCAAAAACGCCTGAAGCAGATGATACAAAAAACGCTTGAGCACAAAAAAACGCTCCCGCGGACCGACCTTCACGCAGGCCGGCTGAATCGCAAACTCATCCGCTATTTTACGGAACGGAACCCGCGCCTTTTCTATAAAAAGCAGGACCCGTCCTCAGACATTGACGCCGTTTTTACATTGCTTGTCGATTGTTCGGCCAGCATGTTTGACAAAATGGATGAAACAAAAAGAGGGATCGTTCTTTTTCATGAAGCCTTGAAATCAGTATCCGTCCCTCACCAAATCGTCGGATTTTGGGAGGATACAAACGAAGCGACCGAAACGAGCCAGCCGAATTTCTTCAATACCGTCATTCCGTTTGAAGAGTCGCTGCTGCAGGCTGCGGGTCCGCTGATCATGCAGCTTGCGCCTGAAGAAGATAACAGAGACGGATACGCCATCAGACAAATGACGAAACAGCTGATGCGGCGGAGTGAGGCGCAAAAATTTTTAATCGTGTTTTCAGACGGAGAGCCGGCAGCATTCGGATACGAACAAAACGGCATCGTCGATACGAGCGAGGCTGTCATCGAAGCGAGAAAAAAAGGGATAGAAGTCATAAATGTTTTTCTGTCCAATACTGCGATAGAAGAATCCCAGATGAAAACCATTCAGGATATGTACGGAAAGTACAGTATTTTTGTTCCGGATGTCGATCAGCTGCCCGATGTGCTGTATCCGCTCTTGAAAAAACTGCTTCATAAAAGCATAGGATAGGCTTTTTCCTATGCTTTTTCGCTTTTTATTTTAAAATGATTTAATTTTTTCGGTATTGATCTGTTTTTTTTACTATTTTGTGAACAATCAAGGTAGAATCCAAACGCAATCAGTGGTAAAATATCCTTGGAAGCGTTTTTATTACATAATTTTGGGCACAGCGTTCAAAAGTTATTTCAAGATAGTGAATTGATCACTTGATTATCTAGGTTGGGGGTAATATTCAAATGTTTCAAAATAATATGAAACAAAGAATGAATTGGGAAGATTTTTACGGACCGAACCTCGGCTACGCACTGGAGCTGTACGACCAATATGCTGAAGATCCAGACAGCATTGATCCGGATCTGAAAGACATGTTTGACGAACTAGGCGCTCCGCCAAGCCAAATAAAAGAGGCATCGGAAACAAAGGAACAGGGACGCGTCACCGCAGATCTGATTCAAAAGATCGCAGCAGCAGTTAAACTTGCAGAAGATATTCGAACCTATGGCCATCTGAACGCTTCCGTCAATCCGCTCAGAAAGGATCCGAAAAAGAGCGAGCTCTTTCCGTTATCCGAGTACGGGCTTACAGAAGAAGAAATGAAAGCAATACCCGTGTCTGTCATCTGTAAAGACGCACCTGCCAATATAACAAACGGCTTAGAAGCCATCCAGCATTTACGCAATACCTATAAAAGAACCATCTCTTTCGAGTTTGACCATGTGCATGATTTCGAAGAGCGCGCATGGATTACAAAAATGGTCGAATCCGGAGAACTGTTCCGGAAAAATTCACCGGAAAAACTGTCAGCCGTTTTAGAAAGACTGACGGAAGTAGAAGGATTTGAACAATTTTTACACCGGACATTCGTCGGTCAGAAGCGTTTCTCAATTGAGGGATTAGACGCGCTTGTGCCGGTTCTTGACGACATTATCGCCCAGTCTGTGAAAGCGGGCACAACCAATGTCAATATCGGGATGGCGCACAGAGGCCGTTTAAATGTGCTTGCGCATGTGCTCGGCAAACCGTATGAAATTATTTTCTCAGAATTCCAGCACGCGCCGAATAAAGACCTTGTGCCGTCTGAAGGATCGACCGGCATCAGCTACGGCTGGACGGGCGATGTCAAATATCACCTCGGTGCAGACAGACAGCTTCAGGATGCTGAAACCAAAAGCGCGCGGATTACGCTTGCAAATAACCCGAGCCACTTGGAATTCATCAATCCGATTGTTGAAGGAAGCACGCGGGCGGCACAGGAAACAAGAACGCAAAAGGGGTACCCGGTTCAAGATGAAACAAAATCGCTCGCCATTTTAATTCACGGTGACGCAGCGTTCCCGGGAGAAGGCATTGTCGCCGAGACGCTGAACTTAAGCTCTCTGAAAGGCTATCAGGTCGGCGGGGCCATTCATATCATCGCCAATAATATGATCGGCTTTACCACTGAAAGCGATGAATCACGATCTACGAAATATGCCAGTGATTTGGCGAAGGGCTATGAAATTCCGATCGTTCACGTCAACGCGGATGATCCGGAAGCATGCCTGTCAGCCGTTAAATTTGCGGTTGAATACCGGAAGCGGTTCAATAAAGATTTCTTAATCGATTTAATCGGGTACAGACGATACGGCCACAATGAAATGGATGAGCCGTCAACGACACAGCCGATGCTGTATGATGCCGTCAGAAAACACCCGACTGTCAAGCGGATCTTTGCGGAAAAACTCGTAAGTGAAGGACTGATCAGCGAGGAAAAAGCGCAAAACATCGAAATGGCAGTGACAAAACGAATTGAAGACGCCTATAAAAAGGTGCCCGCCAAAAAAGAAGACGCCGTACGGGAAATTGAATTGCCGGAGCCGGTGTCCAACGGTTTTCCAGACGTTGACACAGCCATTGATTTTGATGTTCTCCGCAAGCTGAACGGCGAACTTATCAACTGGCCGGAATCCTTTAACGTGTTCGGCAAGCTGAAAAGAATCCTGGAAAGACGTGCAAAAGCGTTTGATGATGACCGTAAAGTTGAATGGTCATTGGCTGAATCGCTTGCGTTTGCTTCTATTTTGAAAGACGGCACGCCGATCCGGCTGACCGGGCAGGATTCAGAGCGCGGAACGTTCGCTCAAAGAAACCTTGTGCTGCATGACAGCGAAACAGGAGAAGAATTTGTTGCTCTCCATCACTTAGACGACTGCGCTTCTTCATTTACGGTGCATAACAGCCCGCTCTCTGAAGGATCGGTTCTCGGCTTTGAATATGGATACAACGTGTATTCGCCTGAAACGCTTGTGTTGTGGGAGGCGCAGTACGGAGACTTTGCCAATGCGGCTCAAGTCTATTTTGATCAATTCATATCTGCAGGACGGGCAAAATGGGGACAAAAATCAGGGCTGGTCATGCTGCTGCCTCATGGTTACGAAGGGCAGGGCCCTGAACACTCCAGCGGCCGCGTCGAGCGGTTCCTGCAGCTGGCGGCGGAAAACAACTGGACGGTGGCCAACCTGACAAGTGCGGCTCAGTATTTCCACATTTTAAGAAGACAAGCGAAAATGCTGCTTCGTGAGGAAATCCGCCCGCTTGTGATCATGACGCCGAAGAGCCTGCTGCGCAACCCGAATACGGTATCTGAAGTGCAGGAACTGAGCGAAAGCCGATTCAAGCCTGTCTATGAGCAGTCCGGTCTTTCCCATGCTTACGAAAAAGTGACTCGCGTCGTATTATCAAGCGGAAAAGTGTCAATTGATATCAGCGATCACTTCAACAAAATGGAAGGCGATAAGGATTGGCTTCATATTGCCAGAATCGAACAGCTGTATCCGTTCCCGGCAAAAGATACGAAGGAGCTTTTCGCCAAACTGCCGAACCTGCAAGAGATCGTTTGGGTTCAGGAAGAGCCGCAGAACATGGGGGCATGGAGTTATATCAGCCCGTATTTGACGGAAATTGCGCCAAAAGGAGTAAATGTCCAATACATCGGCCGAAGAAGACGATCCAGTCCCGCAGAAGGAGATCCGACAGTCCACAAAAAAGAACAGGAACGCATTGTATCTGATAGCTTGACTCGCA
Organism: Bacillus sp. EKM420B; assembly: GCF_011065565.1. Classification (NCBI taxonomy): domain Bacteria; kingdom Bacillati; phylum Bacillota; class Bacilli; order Caryophanales; family Bacillaceae; genus Bacillus; species Bacillus sp. EKM420B. The sequence continues at coordinate 272,888 of NZ_JAAMNX010000004.1, forward strand.
AAAACTAAGGGGGAAATGTAAAAATGGCGGAAATTAAGGTACCTGAATTAGCAGAATCAATCTCAGAAGGAACGATAGCCCAATGGTTAAAGCAGCCCGGTGATTATGTAGAACAGGGTGAGTACTTGCTTGAACTGGAGACGGACAAAGTAAATGTTGAATTGACAGCAGAAGAATCGGGTGTTCTAAAAGAGGTATTGAAAGATTCGGGTGATACCGTCCAAGTAGGAGAAATTATCGGTACCATTACAGAAGGCGCTGGCGAAAGTTCTGCACCCGCCCCTTCAGAAAGTGCTCCAGCCAATGAACAAACGAAAGAGGAAGCAAAAGCTGAACCTGCTGCACAAGAAGTCAGCCAGGAAGCACAATCAGAAGCGAAATCCAGAACGGTAGCGTCTCCGGCTGCACGCAAGCTGGCAAGGGAGAAAGGGATTGATCTATCACAAATTCCGACGGGGGATCCGCTTGGCCGCGTGCGCAAACAAGATGTGGAAGCTTATGAAAAACCGGCTTCAAAACCTGCGGCACAGCCGAAACAGCAGGTTCAAAAAACACAGCAAAGCTTTGACAAACCTGTCGAAGTGCAAAAAATGTCCCGCCGCAGACAGACGATCGCGAAACGATTGGTTGAAGTGCAGCAGACTTCTGCGATGCTGACTACATTTAACGAAGTTGACATGACGGCCGTTATGAATCTAAGAAAACGCCGTAAAGACCAATTCCTTGAGCAAAACGATGTAAAACTCGGTTTCATGTCGTTCTTTACAAAAGCCGTCGTGGCTGCATTGAAAAAATTCCCGCTCCTTAACGCTGAAATTCAAGGCGATGAGCTGATCGTGAAAAAATTCTATGACATCGGTATCGCTGTCGCGGCTGAAGAAGGGCTTGTCGTCCCAGTCGTGCGTGACGCTGACCGCCTGACGTTTGCCGGCATTGAAAGAGAGATCGGCGAACTTGCGAAGAAAGCGCGAAACAATAAATTAACATTAGGTGAGCTGCAAGGAGGCTCCTTCACGATCACAAACGGAGGTACATTCGGATCGCTTATGTCAACACCGATCCTAAACAGCCCTCAGGTTGGGATCTTAGGTATGCACAAAATTCAGCTGCGCCCAGTAGCAATTGATGCGGAGCGCTCTGAAAACCGTCCGATGATGTACATCGCTTTATCATATGATCACAGAATTGTAGATGGTAAAGAAGCGGTCGGGTTCCTTGTCACCATTAAAAACCTGCTTGAAGATCCGGAACAGCTGCTGCTGGAAGGATAATTTGAGACAGACAAAAAGTACACTGCCCTTACAAGCAGTGTGCTTTTTTTATTGAGCGAAGGGGAGAATTTATATGAAAAGCTGTTATCCGCTTGAGATCGAATTTGAATATAATGAAGAATTGCATTCAATCACTCCGGTTCTTCTGCAAGACGAACATGACACGATATTAATAGACTGCGGATATCCCGGTTTTATAAACCATCTTCAACACGCTGCTGCCCGGCATGGAATGTCGCTTCATTCATTGACAAAAATCATTGTAACGCATCACGATATAGATCATATCGGCTCACTCGCTGCATTACACCGTTTGCACCCGGATATCAGCGTGACAGTACATGAGCGTGAAGCGCCGTATATTGACGGCTCTAAAAAATCTTTACGGCTTGAGCAGGCTGAATCAACGTTTAGTTCATTGCCAGAGGATGCAAAGCCTTATGCAAAACAGTTCATCCGCTCGCTTCAATCAGTCGAATCGGCCCCAGTTCACCGGACAGTTACTGACGGTGAGCTGCTGCCTTGGTGCGGAGGCATTCGGATTGTAGCCACGCCGGGTCATACACCCGGCCATATCAGTCTCTATCTGCCTGCCGAAAAAACAATGGTCACAGGTGATGCGATCGTCATTGAAGACGGAAAGCTGAACCTTGCTAATCCTGGCTATACGTTACATATGGATGATGCGGTCCGATCTGTGCAGCGGCTGCTCGATTACGATATCCGCCAATTGATTTGTTATCATGGAGGTTTATTTCAGGGGGATGTAAAAAAAGCGCTTTTGCGCCTGTTTCGTGATCTGCAGAATAAACAAGGATAGGAGCGGCGGCAGCCTATCCTTGTTCAGTTATGAAAACGGAATCTTTGCCGTTTCTTCTTTGGCGCTGTTTTTCTCTTTTTTCTTAGACCAGTAGGTGGCAAGAACAGACCCCGACAGATTGTGCCATATGCTGAAAATTGCGCTCGGTACGGCTGACAAAGGGGAGAAATGCGCTGTCGCAAGTGCTGCGCCCAGTCCGGAATTTTGCATCCCGACTTCTATCGCAATCGCTTTTTGTGAAGCATAATCCATTCTGAACAGCTTTGCAGTCAGGAATCCTAACAAATATCCGATTCCGTTATGTAAGATGACGACAGACACAATCAGCAGTCCGGATTGAAGCAGATGCTCACGATTTACACTGACGACAGAGGATACAATCGCTACGATGCCGATTACCGATACGAGAGGAAGCGCGTGCACGGCTTGTCCGACCTGTTTTTTGAAGAACAGCTTCACAATCACCCCGAGGACGATCGGCAAAAGCACGGCTTGCATAATGGAAACAAACAGTGAACCGAAAGAAACGGGAAGCCACTCTTTCGCAAACAGCATAATAAGTGCCGGCGTTACAATAGGAGCAAGCAATGTTGAGATCGTGGTGACCGCAACAGAAAGTGCCGTATTGCCTTTCGCCAAAAACGTCATGACATTTGATGCCGTACCGCCCGGACAGCATCCGACCAGAATGACGCCCGCGGCGATTTCTGCGGGGAGGCGGAGCCCGATTGATAAACAGAAAGCCGTAAGCGGCATAATCGTAAACTGGGCAGCGACTCCGATCACGACATGCCAAGGCTTTCTGATTAATTCTTTAAAATCGTCTGCTTGAAGAGTAAGCCCCATCCCAAACATAATAATACCAAGGAAAATCGTCATATAAGAACTGATCCAAGTAAACAAATCAGGGCAGGCGAATCCCAAACCGGCAAAGACGATAACCCACAAGCCAAAGGTTTGGCCCGCAAACCCGCTTATTTTTTTCAGCCATTCCATAAACACAGCTCCTTTTATATCCAGTCAGAAAATATGACTGACTTTTCTGTACTCCATTATAAATAATATTCTGAATAATTCAATATTAAATATAAGTTTTCGATAAAATTATTATGTAAACTAATATCTTCTTGACTATTCAGACATATATTCTTACAATTGATTTTTATACTGAAATGAATTGGGAGTGCTGAAGTGAAAGAAGCTAATCAATGGTCATCTAAGCTGGGATTTATTTTAGCTACGGCCGGCTCTGCAATCGGGCTCGGCGCAATATGGAAGTTCCCTTACGTAGCGGGAACCAGCGGAGGCGGCGCTTTTCTGCTTGTTTTTATTTTATTTACTGTTTTAATCGGACTGCCGCTTTTGCTTGCTGAATTTATTATCGGCAGAAAAACACAAAAAAACGCCGTTGAATCCTATAAGGCGCTGGCGCCGGGGAAAAAGTGGCACTGGATCGGATATCTCGGAATCATTACGTGTTTTATTCTATTATCCTTCTACAGCGTAGTGGGGGGATGGATATTAATCTACATTATAAAAGGCTTTACAGGCGGTTTATCGCTTTCTTCGGGATTTGATACGTTATTTATCGATACCATTTCCAACCCTTATGCAGCGGTTTTCGGTCAGCTGCTGTTTATCGTGCTGACGATTTTAGTTGTGGCAAAAGGGGTGAGCAGCGGCATCGAAAAGGTAAGCCAGGTGCTGATGCCGGCTCTGTTTATTCTGTTTATTCTTTTAATGATCCGTTCCGTTACGCTGCATGATGCAGCGAAGGGATTAAAATTCTTCTTCATGCCTGATTTTGGCGCGATGGATGCCAATACCATTTTATATGCGATGGGTCAATCATTTTTCTCGTTAAGCGTCGGAGTGTCCGTAATGGTTACATACAGCGCATATTTAGAAAAAGAAGAAAATATTGTTCAATCCGCCGTATCGGTGACGGTATTAAATGTCCTTGTTGCCGTGATGGCGGGAGTGGCGATTTTTCCGGCGGTATTTGCATTCGGCCTCAAGCCGGATCAAGGTCCGCAGCTTTTATTTAACGTGCTGCCGACAGTCTTTAACCAAATGCCGTTGGGCATCGTGTTTTTACTCGCCTTTTTGCTGCTGTTTTTATTTGCGACGCTGACATCGGCTTTTTCAATGCTTGAAATTTTAGTTGCTGTTTTGTCAAAAGGCGATTCGGCAAAACGGAAGCGGTATGCATGGATCGGGGGACTTGCTATATTTATTGTCGGGGTTCCTTCGGCGCTGTCGTACGGAATTTTGAGTGATGTTTCTATTTTTCACCGCAGTATTTTTGACGCTGCGGATTTTCTGGTCAGCAATGTCTTAATGCCGCTGGGCGCGCTTTTAATTGCCGTTTTCGTACCGCTGAAAATTCCGAAACAGATGCTGTTTGACGAACTGAAAAGCGGTTCCGGTATAAAACGAAAGTGGTTTGCAGTCTGGCTCCTATTAATCCGTTATGTGGCTCCTGTAGCCATTATTATCGTTTTTCTGCACGTGCTTGGTATTTTTTAGACCAAAAGAAGCAGGCCCCCGTTCAAGACGGGGGCCTTTTTTAATAAAGCGGCCATATCACGCGGTGCGCTTGTTCGAACCGTTTCTCCGCCTCCCGCCAATCAACGACATTCCACCATTGATCCACGTAAGCCGCGCGGTCGTTTTTATATTGTAAATAATAAGCGTGTTCCCACACATCCAGCGGAAGCAAAGGAATGATGTCCCACTGGCTGTAGAGCTGATGCTTCTCAGCGGCCAAAATCTCCAGCCGCCCGGCGCGCGGCGCCCAGACTAGGATAGCCCAGCCGACTCCTTCGCCTTTTTTCGCCGCTTGAGAAAATTGCTCTTTAAAAGCAGAATAGCTTCCGAATGACACATCAATCATTTGAAAGAGCGCACCCGTCGGCCGTCTTTTTCCGTTTGGATTCATGGAAAACCAGAAAATACTGTGCAAATAATGGCCCGCCCCGTGAAATGCCAATTGCCGCTCCCAATGCGCCACTAAGTCGTACTGTTTCGTTTGTCTCGCTTTTTTGAGCTCCAGTTCTGCTTTATTCAGACCGTCAACATAGCTCTGATGGTGTTTTGTATGATGGAGTTTCATAATCTCTCTTGAAATATACGGTTCCAGTGCGGAATAACTGTATGGCAGTTTAGGGAGGACATGCTTGCCGATCGGCACATAGGCTCTGCGCTCATCCGGCTCATCCGGTTCGGTAATGTCCCGGTAAAGTGCTGATGCCTGTTCGTACCATTCCGCCTCCGTTAATCCATCATCCTGAAGGGTGTGAAAAATCCGGTCGATTTGTGCCGCGAAGCGATCGAACCGACCTTGCTGTATGACTTGTTCCTTCAAGGTTTCACACCAATTCAGCATTTCGGTTTGATAAGCGTGCCGTTTCATTTTTCTTCCTCCTTTTCACGCACTTTCATAAAAGTGCTGAGCGCAAGCAAAGAAAACACATACGGGTAGCTGTGATACCTGATGTAAAACTGTTTCGGCAGGCCGATTCCGGTCGGATAGCTGAAAGCGTCTCCTTCGTAATGCCGGTTTTCAATAAGAAAGGATATGCCTTTTGTGACGGCTTGATGATGAGGTTTTTCGTATTGCAGCAAAGCTTCGGCCGCCCAAGCCGTCTGTACAAGCGTCCCGTAAGAAAGCGGAACATAGGTTTTGACTTCTGCGCTTTTACAGGATTCTCCCCAGCTTCCGTCCTCGTTTTGAATGGACTTCAGCCAGCGGATCGCTTTTTTCACGGCCGGGTGGTTTTGGCTCACGCCGCAAGCCTTCATCCCTGTCAGCGCTGCCCATGTGCCGTAAATATAGCAGACACCCCATCTGCCGTACCACGATCCGTCCTCTTCTTGATGGCGGATCAGCCATTGGACGGCCTTTTCAATCTGAGGGTGATCAGAAGAAAGCCCCGCTTCTCCTAAACAGTGCAGCACCCGTCCGGTTAAGTCGCTTGTTGAAGGATCGATGGCAGCTTCCTCAGCCGATTCCAGCGGCAGCAGGCGGACCAGCGGATGATTGACATTTTTCTCAAAAGCAGAGAAGCCGCCGTCACTGTTTTGCATGGACAAAAGCCAGCTCAGTCCGCGTTCCCATGAGGCGGGATAACGTTTTCGCGGAATGGCTTTGAGCACTGCGGCTGTGTCATCACAATCAGGATTATTTGTATTAATGTTTGAAAAACCCCATCCTCCCGGTTCAGCATGCGGGTTGTGAACGGCCCAATCAGCGACTTTCGTCTGCTGCCGTTCATGCAGAAATCGGGCGGCGCCGGTTATCATTTGATCGTTATCTGAGATGCCGCTTTTCATAAGCGCATAGCTGAGAAGCGCCGTATCCCAAACGGTCGACGTTGAGTTTTCCAGGTACGGTATATCGCCGCAAGACGTGAGCAAAGCTTTCGTGCCGGCAAGCGCTTTTCTGATAACGGGGGAGTGGCGCGATACACCGAGTGCGAGCAGGCCGTACACCATAAAAATAGTGGCACTCGCATAGCTGTATAATGTGCCGTCTTCTTCAATCCGGTCAAGCATATACGTTTTGGCCGTACGCAGACCGAGCCGGTGAAAAGCGGCTGGAATCTGCAAAAGCCGCTTCCAGTGCGCGAAAAGAGAAGAGAGATCTCTGTTCTCATCCTGATCGGAACGAAGCCATGTAAACGGATTTTTAGTCATATGCCGATCTAAATGCGCGAGAGACGGAACGTTGGGATTTTCCAGCGAAAATCTTTTGTTAAGCGTCACGGCCATCGGTACAAAATGAATACGAGCGTATGTACTGAACTGGTAAAAATGCAGCGGGAAGGATGGGGGAATGACTAAGAAAGATAATGGCAGATGCAGCGCGGGCCATGGATATAGGCCGTTTGCCGCAAGCATCCACTTTGTCATGAAGTGTACGTTGCGCAAGCCGCCATTTGAGATGATAAAGCGTTCGGCCTGAATCATATGCGCCTCAGAACGGCTATATAAACCGGAAGCCAGCAAGCCGGCATAGCCCTGTACAGTAGCGGTCACATTTCCTTTCCGGTCATCAGGATAGTTGGCAAAAGTTCCGTCCGGGCGCTGTTTAGCGCGAATGCCTTCTGCAAGCTCAGCGATCAGTTCTTTATCATTGTCTTCAAGAGAAGTGAGAAGGAGGATCAGAAAGGCGTTTGTCAAAATCGGACCTTCAAAACAAAATGACCATGAGCCGTCCGCATTTTGCGTTTCTCTTAATAGGGAGATAGTTTTCTTTTGGCGGCTTCTGACGTTTTCATGAATTGTGCTCACACTCGCTCAACTCCTTCAGAAGCATATATATTCATATGTAAAAGGCGGCATGACAAAAGAAAGAAACTGCTGACAGGCAGCAGTTTCTTGTTTGATTTAATCTTCCAGGTTGATCCAGACGCTTTTCACTTCTGTATAATTATTCAGCGCGTAAGAGCCCATTTCCCGCCCGAGGCCGGATTGCTTATAGCCGCCGAAAGGAGATGCCGCATCGAAAACATTGTAGCAGTTGACCCAAACGGTGCCGGCTTGGAGACGGTCAGCAATGTAGTGGGCGTTTTTCACATTTTCAGTCCAAAGTCCGGCTGCAAGGCCGTATTCCGAGCGGTTCGCCCGCTCAATGACTTCATCAACCGTATCATACGGAATGGCGGCTAAGACCGGGCCGAAAATTTCTTCTTTTGCGATGGTCATACTGTCATCCACATCCGCAAATACAGTCGGGGAGACAAAATACCCTTCTTCAAACGGGCAGCTGCCGCCCGCGACAGCTTTGGCTCCTTCCGCTTTCCCTTTTTCAATATATGAAAGCACGCGCTCATGCTGTTCCTGACTGACGAGCGGGCCGATTTGTGTATCTTGGTGAAGGCCGGCGCCTTGCTGAAGCGATTTCGCATATGAAACCATTTCGCTGACGACCTCATCATATTTGTCTTTGTGAATGAAGACCCGGGAGCCTGCGCAGCATACCTGCCCCTGATTAAACATGACCCCGTTTAAAGCGCCCGGAATGGCTTTCTTCAAATTGGCGTCAGGCAAAATGATGTTAGGTGACTTTCCGCCAAGCTCCAGTGTCACGCGTTTAATTTTTTTTGCGGCTTTTTCCATGATTTTTTTGCCGATTTCTGTAGAGCCGGTAAAAGCGAGTTTATCGACATCGTCATGGTTGGTCAGCGCTTCCCCGGCCGTCTCGCCGAACCCTGGGACAATATTGATGACGCCGTCAGGAAAGCCCGCCTGATCTATTAATTCCGCTAAATAGAGGGCGGTCAGCGGTGTCTGCTCCGCCGGTTTCAAAACGATTGTGCAGCCTGTGGCAAGGGCGGCGCCCATTTTCCACATCGCCATAAGGAGCGGAAAGTTCCAAGGGATGATCTGCCCCACGACGCCGACAGGCTCATGGCGGGTGTAATTAAAATATGAGCCGGCAACCGGAATCGTTTGTCCGGTTATCTTTGTAGACCACCCGGCATAATAACGCATATGCTCAATTGCGAGCGGGATATCCCCATTCGTCGTTTCATTAATCGGTTTTCCGTTATCAAGTGTTTCAAGCTGCGCGAGTTCCGTTTTGTGCTCTTCCATTAAATCGGCAAGCTTATACATCAGCCTGCTTCTGGAAGCGGCCGGCATAGTGCGCCATTCGCCGTGATCAAAGGCTTTGCGTGCCGCTTTCACTGCACTGTCAATGTCTTCTGACTGTGCCTCGTAAAGCGTCATCAGCGTTTCTCCGGTTGCCGGATTCGGTGTGACAAATGTTGATCCTGAAGCGCTCGGAACAAATTTTCCGTCAATATAAAGTTTCTTCGTGCCCTGTAAAAATGTTTCCAGCCTTTTTGTGATCTGCATCGTTAAAGAACTCATTCGTAACAAACCTCCCGAAATTTTTTTATGGTCTGTTTTGAGCATCTTGATGTCCGCGCAAAGTAAGCGCATACAGTCATTCTATAATAACACCCCCGGTAAAATCAATCGATAACCGTTATTGCAATTCACAAGAAAAAACGGCTACAATAAGCTTATCGATTAAGAAAAGGAGTTTTATAAATGATTCATAATAATTGGCAGACAAAAGAAAGCGTCAAAAAGGTCAAATGCGTACATACAGATGCGAAAAAATACATTGTCAAAAATGTGCTGACGCCGGGTAAAGAGTATGAAGTCAAAAATGAAACAGAAGAATTCATTTTTGTTGCAGACAATACAAACAAAGTCGGAGGCTTCTACAAAGAGTATTTTGAAGAAGTTTAAAGCTGAATGAATCCATTTTGCCTGAGCCATACTAAAAAAGACTACATATAAAGGGTGGCTGCAAAATGAAAAAAACAGAGCGAGACAAACGAAATAAAACATCAGATCAGCTTCAGCAAGTGCAACCTGAAGAAGGCACCGACACAACGATGGAACAAATTTCAGATACCTATAAAGAAGGAACAATTGAAGATACGGATCGTTGATGTTTTGTTGAAACCGCGGCATTGGAGAAGCCGCGGTTTTTTATGGCGAAAATAAAAAACTGACTTTTCGAAAAAAATACCGTTTTCTTGAAACCTTTTCTTCCGCTGAACCGTATTACTTCATAACTGCGGCACCTTTCGCGAAGGGCTTTTTTGATGAACGTTCTAAAAATGTAATCTGTTCGTAATGGTTTAAATGCCGTCTATGTCGTATTCTTATATAGGGATAAAGAACTTATTTTTTTATGATTGTAATAAAACAATAGTATAGAAGCAGAAAGTGGGGTTCTTCATTGGGAATTTTTTCTGTCAGCAGATCAACCGACACAAAAAAGCTGGAGGCTTTGCTCGTTGAGGGAGAACGGATCGAAACGATTTATAAACTGCGGGTTGACCAAATATGCTTTACGAATAAACGAGTGATTTTCTTTGATAATAAAATGTTCTCCAAAAAGAAAGTGCGCGTATTTCTTCCATATAAAACAATTGAAAGCTTCGCCATTCAAGAAGCGGGGATGTTTGATCCCGATACCGGGCTTGTATTAATGACAAGGGGAAAAACTTTCGAATTGGAATTTGCAAAAGAAACGGACTTGACTGAGGTTCAAGCCATCTTAACAAAATACTTATGCAGTTAAATATCACATAAAAGCCATCCGAATGCATGCGGATGGCCTTTTTATTATATAATGCTTGTTTTTCCGGAGTTCGAATCAATGAGATCCGGATCAGCGATAGAACTGATGGGAATATAAATCGGCGCCAAATCACCATTTTCTTCACCGAATCCGTAGTTGATCTTATTGGATAAAAAATAATCGATCTGCTGATACGGCCCGATCGTAATGGAAGAACCGCGGTCGACCGCATTTACTTTAAAGCCTCCTACATTTACCAAAACCGGCGAAAACATCATAATGAGCCTCCTTTTCCGGCAGGGATTTTATCGCATGCAGACTCAAAGGTTGATGGAGAATCAATTTGATCCCGGTCATCCACTTTGCCGTTCGTGCCGATGAAGCCGCTTGCATCTCCGAAGTTCTGTCCGTATCCCTGATTCTTTTTATCAGAATTCTGCCATTCCGCCAGTAAATTTTGTCCGACATTCACCGCTGAAGCATTTTCAAAGGAATTAATTTTCAACATGAAAATATTAATATTGATATATGGAGTTGGTTGAACCACAGGCAAACCTCCTTTAATACAGGTGTATGCCGGCTGTTATGACCGTATGCTTAGACAGGGGGCGATAAAAATGGATTTCGATAAGATGAAGCAATGGATGGAAATGGCGCAAAACATGTCCGGCGGCGACTTTTGGAAAAACGTTTTTGATGATGAACAACTGAAATCATTTCAAAACGGTCATTCTCATTTTCCCTTTCAACAGGGAGATGGGCAAATGAGAAGAAATGAGGATGCTTTTCCTCTTATAGATATTGTGGAAACCCATGATGAGCTCCAATTTTTGCTGTATCTGCCCGGCTACCGGAAACAAGATGTTCAGCTTTTGTCCTACGGAGAATATATTGTCGTAAAAGGCACGAGAAAATCCTTTTTCAATGAACAGGATTTTAAACAGAGGAACGGAAAATACGGCGATTTTGAAAAAAAACTCGATCTTCCGCATTCCGCTCAAGGTACGAAGGGAATGCAGGCGGTATTCAAAGACGGGATTTTATATATATCGATTGCTAAACATCTGGGGGATGCAAGCCAGATCATTATCGAAGGCTGATCTTGTTCGCTGTGCCATCTATCAGATCTGAATCATCGATACTCATGATAGGGATGACGACAACGGTGCAATCACCGTTTTGTTCACCGTACCCTTCATTTCTTTTATTGGCTGCTGTGTTTCTCACCATAACGGAAGAGCCGGTGTTAAAAGCCGCTCCGCCGCTGATTCCGTTCATTTTTATATACTCAAAGTTGATAACGGACGGAAAAAACATCATGATTCGCCTCCTTTTTGTATATCATGTTTATATATTCGCAATACGGGACGCATAGAACTTTCCAAGAGTGACGGGGAAAGAAGTGATTTTCTTTGAAAAAAATAATGAAAGAGATTTTCAAAAAAGTGTGTGAAGAAGAATTAGACCGGCTTAAGAAAGTGGAACAACAGCTTGATGAGCTTCAGGATAAGTGTCATTTTGAGCCGCAAACGGTTGAAGGGGAAAAAACATATGTCCATATTGAGCACGTCAAAGTGGACAAGGTTGAATACAATATTGATTTTGAACAGCTGAGTATAGAAGAGCTGAGCGGTATGCTGAATATCGGCGCCACTTACCATACAACGGCGCACAGGCTCAAACAAGCCTGCGCTGAAGAAAGTCGGGACAACCCGCAAAATGATGCTGCGAAAGAAAAAAGACAGACAAAGCAGCAGACACCCAATGTCACCATCAGGGGGAGAAAGCATTGACCCCCATTGTTTCATCCTCCTTTTTCGAGGGTATGTATTAACAGATGCAGCGAAGAATACAGACGAAAAAGGAGATGATGAATATGTCATTATCAAAAGAACAGCAGGACAGCCTTTATCATAAATTAATCGATTTAAAGGAAAGTCTTCAGGGAGAATCAAAAGAAAATCATTCAATGAGCGAAGACACAGGAGAATTGTCGAACGGAGTAGATAATCACTTAGCTGATCACGGAAGCATTTATTTGGACAGGGTCACGAATCAGACGCTGGACGGTGTCGATCAGAATCTTTTAGATGAGGTGAACGCCGCGCTTGAACGAATGGATAAAGGAACATACGGGATTTGCGAGAAAACGGGAAAAGAAATTCCTTATGAAAGACTTGAAGCCGTACCGTACGCCAGAATGACCGTCGAAGCGCAGCGAGAAACAGAAGGGGATGTGAAAACAGACGCTCCGTCATATGAAAGGGAATTTCACGAGCAGGTGAAAGACCTCTCAAATAAAGAAACCGTTGATCAAAAAAGCTCACAAACTTACGAAATCCTGGATCGCGAGCAGGATTCACAATAATAGCAGCAGGTACATTCATATGTACCTGTTTTTTTATTCCATAAAAAATCTCAGAATCGAAATAAAATCATTGACTTTATATAAAAAAGAAAGTAACATACTATTTGTAAGTAAATATTAAAAGATTACCGGGAGGAATTTAGAATGTCTCAAGTATTATTTGTAAAATCAAGCGACCGTACGGCTGAAGAAGGCGTATCCGTAAAATTATACGAAGCGTTTCTGGCTGCTTATAAAGAAAACAATCCGAATGATGAAGTGATCGAACTTGATCTTCATAAAGAAAACCTTCCTTACCTCGGAAGAGATATGATTAACGGAACATTCAAAGCTTCAAAAGGAATTGAAATGACAGACGAAGAGAAAAAACAAGCGTCAACTGCTGACATTTACTTAAATCAATTCGTCAAAGCTGACAAAGTCGTGTTTGCATTCCCGCTTTGGAACTTCACAGTGCCTGCTGTGCTTCATACTTATGTTGATTACCTATCTCGCGCAGGGGTTACTTTCACATACACGCCTGAAGGCCCTAAAGGTCTGATGGGAGATAAAAAAGTAGCGCTCTTAAACGCACGCGGCGGCGTATATTCTGAAGGACCGATGGCATCTCTTGAAATGTCATTAAACTTCATGAAAACCGTTCTCGGTTTCTGGGGTGTCCAAGATCTTCACACTGTTGTCGTTGAAGGTCATAATGCTGCACCGGATAACGCTCAAGCGATCATTGAAAAAGGACTGCAAGAAGCGAAAGATCTGGCTGCAAAATTCTAATTGCCATAACTCTTGCGCCCCTACAGGGTGTGAGAGTTTTTTCTATTATAGAAGAAACTATCGGAAGCTTTCGATCTGATCTTATATTGATATATTGATATTTTGTCGAAAAAACAATTTTTATGTAGAATAAAGCATTTTTTACAAAGAAAAAAGGTTTTCTGTAAAAGAATTAACCCTCTTGCCAAAATACGACTGATGGTGTAGGATATAAGAGAAGCTACATTGTTCGTATTGTTAATTAAGTTTTAACCTTTAAGCTGTAATAGGGAGTTTTATATCGAAGCCGGAATGTCATGCCTCCATTGCAGAGGACGACAGGAACGCTTCTGCAAACACCCACTTTGAGGAGTGGTGGTTTAAAACTTTCTTACTTGCGTACGGCATACGTAGCGAAAGCCATTTCCCTTGCGGAGATGGCTTTTTATTTTGAATTGCCCTTGAGCAGCGTACTTTATCATTATGATAAAATGAAAGAATCAAAGACAAAGTGAGGTTTTACAACATATGCTGGATAAAGCCCAATCCCTTCTGGCGCATTATTTTGGCTACGACAGTCTTCGCGCGGGCCAAAAGCAGGCGATACAATCAGTTGCAGAGGAGAGAAAAAACACGGTCTGCATTATGCCGACGGGGGGCGGAAAATCAATCTGCTATCAGATTCCCGCACTGCTGTTTGAAGGAACCACAATCGTTATTTCCCCTCTTATTTCTTTAATGAAAGATCAAGTGGACGCGCTTGAAGAAGCGGGTATCGCGGCAGCTTATATTAACAGCACCCAGACAAGCCGTGACATTCATGAGCGTCTGACCGGTTTGAAACAAGGGGCTTACCGGCTCTTTTACATCACACCGGAGCGTTTGACTTCTTCTGAATTCATTCACATCCTGCAGAATATTACGGTTCCTCTTGTCGCCATTGACGAAGCTCACTGTATATCGCAATGGGGACATGATTTCAGGCCGAGTTACCGGAATATCGAAATCCTTTTTAATGAATTAAAAGAACCGCCCGTCATCATCGCCTTAACGGCGACGGCTACGCCTGAGGTTCATGATGACATCTGCAAGCAGCTTCATATTAAGAAAGAACAAACTGTATATACCGGTTTTGCCAGAGAGAATTTAACGTTTAAAGTAGTAAAGGGGGAAAACAAAGACCGGTTTATCGAGCGGTACCTCGAAAAAAATAAACACGAAGCCGGCATTATATATACAGCGACAAGAAAAGAAACCGACCGTTTATATGAGAAATTAAAACGCAGCGGCATCAATGCCGGCCGTTATCACGGCGGATTGGCGGATGATGACAGAAAAGACCAGCAGGAGCGGTTTCTTAACGATCAGATACAAGTGATGGTAGCTACGTCCGCTTTCGGAATGGGAATCGATAAGAGCAACATCAGGTTTGTTTTACACGCGCAGATCCCGAAAGATATGGAGAGCTATTACCAGGAAGCCGGACGGGCCGGGCGCGACGGCCTTAACAGCGAGTGTGTGCTCTTGTTTTCGCCGCAGGATATTATGGTGCAGCGTTTTTTAATAGACCAATCGGCCGCCGGAGAAGAAAAACAAAAGCAGGATCTCAAAAAACTGAGACAGATGGTGGATTACTGTCATACGGAAGATTGCCTGCAGCGGTTTATTCTGAAGTATTTCGGCGAGAATGAGGCGGAAGCTTGCGAAGCATGCGGCAATTGCACTGATACAAGGACCGCCCATGACGTCACAAAAGAAGCGCAGATGGTATTGTCATGCATCATCAGAATGAATGAGCGTTTCGGAAAAACGATGGTGGCGCAGGTGCTTAGCGGGTCTAAAAATAAAAAAGTGCTGGAAAACGGCTTCAGCAGCCTGTCCACTTACGGCATTATGAAGCATCAATCCGCAGCGGAAATCAGTGATTTTATCGAATTCCTTATTTCAGATGAATATATCAGAATGGCGGACGGCACATTTCCGACGCTTATGGTCACCCAAAAAGGCAGGGACGTTCTGTTTGGAAAAAGCGCAGTCGCGAGAAAAGAAGCCTTACAGGCCGCCGCCGTTACCGAAAATGATGAATTATTTGAGCTTCTCCGGCGTCTCCGCAAAGAGATTGCAGCTGAACAGGGTGTTCCTCCATTTGTTGTGTTCTCAGATCAGACGTTAAAAGAAATGTCGGCGAAACTTCCGAAAACAGATCAGGATCTTCTTTCCGTAAAAGGGGTCGGGGAACAAAAAAGATTGAAATACGGAGCGGTTTTTTTAGAAGAAATCCGAAATTATGTAAGAGAAACAGAGTGAAAAAAAGTTTTTTTAGAAATTTGCACATTGTGTTTTTCATTGGCGCCGGAAAAATCAGAAGCTTGAAAACCCTTGCTGTATCAAGGTTTCAGCAAGACTTACCAAGCGAGAGAAATGTTTCATGTAAAGGAACTGTAATCTAATTCAAATCGTTTTGTTATTGAACTGACATTTTCATATGTTACGATATCACCTGTTAGCCGCCAATAAAAAGCTAACAAGGGAGGATTTACTTATGAAGAAGACGATTATGTCCTTTGTCGCAGTTGCAGCAATTTCAACAACTGCATTTGGAGCTCACGCTTCTGCTAAAGAAATCACGGTGCAAAAGGGTGACACGCTCTGGGGGATCTCGCAAAAAAACGGAGTGAACCTAAAGGACTTAAAAGAATGGAATCAGTTATCTTCTGATTTAATTATTGAAGGAGAGAAACTGACTATTTCTTCAGTAGAAACAACCACATCTGGGCAGTACACAGTGAAGCAGGGCGACAGCCTCTGGAAAATTGCTCAGAAATTCGGAACATCAGTCGGCAATCTGAAAAGCTTGAATAACTTGCAATCAGATATAATTTACGCAGGCACAACGTTAAATGTGAAAGGTCAGGCTCAGGCTGCACAGCCGGCTCAAGAAGCCAGCCAGCCGCAAACTGAACAAAAACCAGCTGCTGAGACAGAACAGCCTAAACAAGAAGCTGTCAAAAACGAGCAGCCTAAACAAGAACCTGTTCAAGAACAACAACAACCTAAACAAGAAGCGAAGGCTGTCGAAGCAAAACAGCAGCCTGTTCAATCAAATACAAACCAACAAGAGCCTAAAAAGCAGCTGACAATGACTGCAACTGCTTACTCTGCTAACGACGGCGGCATTTCCGGTGTAACGGCAACCGGTGTTGACTTAAACAAAAACCCTGATGCAAAAGTCATCGCGGTAGACCCTAGTGTCATTCCGCTTGGCTCTAAGGTTTATGTTGAAGGTTACGGAGTGGCAACAGCAGCAGATACAGGCGGCGCAATTAAAGGAAATAAAATTGACGTATTTGTTGCAAAGAAAAGTGACGCTAACAACTGGGGCGTCAGAACTGTAAATGTTAAAGTATTAGACTAGTTTCATATAGAGATGAAGAACACAAGGCGAAATGCTTTGTGTTCTTTTTTTCTTCCCTTTTTTGACTGTATATAATCGTTATATGCGGAAAAAGAAAAAGCGTTTCTCTAATATAATAAGGAAGGGATGTGAAAACGGAATCTGAAGGGATGTATGAATCTGATGGAGCCGGAATTTATATGTTTAGGGAATGCCTTCACAGAATCACCGGTGTTTCAAGCAGGTATATGCACCGCTTTTGCCATGGTGCTCGTTATCGGACTGTCTATGCCTGCTGTCAGGCTGTTTCAGGCGCTTGACAGAGGGAGAGGAAGGCCAGCCGTTATTGAAAAGGTGAGACGTACTGGCGTGATGAAGAATGGCAGGCACGAGCTTGTACTTATTTTAAACGTAAAAAACCAAGACGGAACGCATGATAAACGTGAACTGACACACGCCGTATATAATGAAGAGATCAGCTGTTTTTATGAAGGAGCTTCCGTATGGGTGACGGCAGCGGCTGGCGGACGAATTATGATCGCTCCGCGCACGCCGCGGCATAAGGCGTCAAAATAAAAAGACGGGGCGGTTTCCCGTCTTTATGTGTTAATGCCGATCGATCCATATCCGTCCGCCTTCTGAGCCGGCTTCTACCCTGCATGTTCCTCCGATCGGGAATGTCATCAAAGGGGAGGTATGGCCGAAATCAGCATTTGCGATAACAGGCATGGATGACAGTTCTTCTTTTGTACGGATGACGGCACGCAGAGCCTCCTCAGACACATTTGAAGCATGCTGGAAACGTCCGATGACAATTCCCTTCACGGCTGAAAAAGCGGGAAGATGGATGAGTGACTGCAAATCCCGGTCAAACATATGAATGTCCGACATATGATCATCTTCTATAAACAGAATCACTTGTTCCATCTCCGGAAAGTATTCCGTGCCCTGCAGAAGATTCAGCGTGCATTGATTTCCTCCGATCAGTGTTCCTTCCGCATATCCGGGTTGAATAACGAGCGGTCCCGGATTCCGATAAAAACGTCTGTCCTCCTGGTTCAAATACCATTTATCATCACTCCACTCGGATGAAGGTTTTACCTCATACGGGTTGTCAGAAGCACAGCAGGCCAAGAAAGAGTCAATCGTATAGTCCAGCCCTTTTTTCATGGCAAATGAAGAAAAATGGGGACCGGAATATGTAATAAGGCCGGTTTTTTGATATATGGCATGGCCGAGAGCGGTAATATCTGAATAGCCGCAAAGGATTTTCGGATGCCGCTTGATGTTTTCATAATCAAGATAGCGGAGCAGCTGATTTGATTGGAACCCGCCGAGTGTCGTCAAAATCGCTTTGATGTCAGGATCAGCGAAAGCTTCGTGCAGATCCCGTACACGCGATTCAATCGATGATGAATGAAATTCATTTATTTCTTTTGCATTCTCTGAAAAAGAGACACAAAAGCCCAGCTCCTCCAATTTTGTCTTCGCGGCATTTATATTTTCATCTGACATGGCGGACATGCTTGTGGCCGGAGACACAATACGAATGCCGTCGCCTTTTTTCAATTTTTCCGGATACAAAAAAAACCCTCCTTAAATGGTTTAAAATATTACACCATATTAACGAGGGTTTATCTATCATTTTTTACAGGTCGACCCATTTAATGCCGCCTGATTGCGTATCATTGTCAATCCAGACATCAAATTGATGTTTTTCATAAAAATGAACGAGCCGGTCGACATGATCCCAATCACGCTTAGCGATGTCGCCCGTCACTTTCGGGATATTCTGCTCTCTGGCGATATGTTTTAAAAATTTCATGCAGATCGAGCCGTAGCCGTGGTTCGGCGGCCCTTTAATGTCCCCGATATGAATGGCATTATCATAATAAGAGGCGATCAGTGAAAAACAGCCTCTTCCCCGGTAGGCTGATTCACAATCAGTCAGCATAATCTTACATGTTTGGCCATCATCAATCGAGGAAACAATGATCCAATCGTCATTGTTCGATTGATCAATACCAAGCACTCGCGCGTCTTTTGATACATCTATCAGATTTTCCCGCATTCTGAAAATCTGAAATTCAAGTTTATGAAGCTCTTTTTCCAGCTCTTTCTGATCTCTTTCTTCTGCAGTAAACAAAATCATACTCCTTTCACAGCGTAAAAGTCTTAGTCAAACACAAGTATCCATTGTAGTAAATGATGTCTTGGTTTGTAAATGGGTTTTGCAAAAACTTTTTTAGAAAAGTCTGCCGTTTATATGTGGATTGACGTTTTTAAGGCGGTGCGGATAGGGAAAGGAACAGTGAGCAGCGGAAAAAGGAGGAATCTATAATGGCAATTGACTCACTCATCGGCAAATTGAAGTACGTAATGACGGAATCTCCTGATAAAATGCTTTCCTTATATGTAAATACGGATATGAGAAATCCGGATCAGCAGGGGGGAGAGTGGAAAATCGCCTTGAAAACCGGTTTTCGGAGATTAAAAGAGTATCTGTCTGTAAGTGATCCGGAAGAAGAAAAATCTCTCGTCCGCATCATGGAACGCGTCTATCAATATATCGATGGGCTTGGTAAAGAGATGCCGCGAAGTCTCGTATTTTTTGCATCGGGAGAAGGCGGCATCTGGGAGACGATTGAATTGCAGGTGCCTGTCGAAACACGATTTTATTGGGAAGAAACGGCTGTCCTTGATCAATTAGAACTTCTCCGTGAACAATTTCCGAGCACGGCTTTTATTCTCACCCAGCAGAATGAAGTGAAGATCATAGAAACCGTACTCGGAAAAATTGAAGAGGTGGAGCATTATCAATACGACGTCATCAATGAATCGTGGAAACCGCAGGATGTAAGCGGAAGCTCCGCATCGATGGACGAAGATGCGGCCAAAGCCCATGTCGAAGAAAACCAAAACAGGCTGTATAAACGATTGGCTTCAAACCTTGATCAAAAGGCCGCTTCACACCAATGGGAGCGTCTCGTAATCGCAGGGGACAAAGAAACAGCTGATATTCTCGATCAGCATATGAATAAACCGATAGATCGGATCATTCCAAAAAATCTGTTGAATGAAAATGAACATAAGGTGATAGAAGAACTGTTGAAGGAAGCATAATATGACGAAAGGCCGGGTCTCAAACGCCCGGTCTTTTTAGGGCTTAAGTTTGTCTAATTTCTGACGAAGCGGACGAAACCGTTGACATCAAAGCTGAATTCTCATACCATTTGGATAGTCAGTAAAATTGAGAGAGGTCATAAGATGAATCAGACAGAAAACAAACCTAAAAGTTATACCGGTATCGTGCTGACATTGACCGTTTTGATCAACGGGTTAATTGCGGTGCTGTTTTTTATGCCGAAATCGGGACAGGTCAGCATTGCCAATATTCATATTCTGCCGATGTTAAATGCCATTTTTAACAGCTTTACTTTTATCTTTTTGCTGGCAGCGCTCTTTATGATCAAGCAAAAAAATATTCAAGCGCATAAACGCTTTATTTTGGCGGCGTTTACGACGACTCTGCTGTTTTTGATCTGCTATGTCGTGTACCACTCGATAGCTGAGAATACTTTATTCGGCGGCCACGGCATCATTCGGGGGATTTATTTCTTTATTTTAATTACGCACATCTGTCTTTCCGCCGTTATCGTGCCGCTTGCGCTGTTTACGCTGATCAGAGGATTCAGCATGCAGGTGGAGCGCCACAAAAAAATCGCGAGATGGACGATGCCGCTCTGGCTGTATGTCAGTCTGACGGGTGTCATTGTATACTTAATGATTTCACCGTATTATTAAAAAAAGCCGTGCTCTGCGCGGCTTTTTTCTATTGATGGAAAAAGGCGCCTCATCAGGGCGCCTTTTACTCTTCAAGCGTTTCAAGTGTTGTTACATTTAAGGATTGTTCAACGGTTTTTGTTTTTGCTTTTACTTTTTCTGCGTACGTGTAATCACCATAGCAGTAGGGATAACGGAAATTGTCTTTGTTCCCTCCGCAAGTGTAAAGTTTCGGATTCTTTTTGACCTGCTGCTCGGAGTATTGTTTTGCCAGTTCCTCAGTATGCGATCCTCCATGTTCAGCCACAAAATCAATATAGCCGGCTCCCATGTTGTAGCTTTGTATAATCGTATCCAAGTCTACGCCTTTTTTCTTGCCTGTTTGGTACATGAGAGTGAATTGTTTGATTCCCTGTTTGATACTGGTTTGAGGGTTTTTAATCTCATTTCGCTTTAAACCCAGAGATTCTGAAGACTGCATGGGATCATTTCCTCTTCCTTTTGACTCCTGATATATCATGCCGAGTACAAGCGATGTATATTTGGTGAGTCCTTTTTCATCCAGCTCGTCTTCAACAAGCGGTTTGTAATCTGTCAGCCGTTCAAGCACGATCGGTTTGACATCAAACGGAAGACTTTTGAGCCATTCATTATTTGAAAATAACAGAATGAGGAAGAAGGAAACCATGACAAAAACACATATCATCATAAGACCCGCGGCAGCGAAACAGCCTTTTTTCTTTTTCTCCACTGTGTTTCACCCTCAATTTCAGGAGCATTATGACTTTTTCATTATGACACAGATGAATGCGCGAAACCAAGCGGAAACCCGTATTTGAAACATAAATTTAAAATAACGGTTCTTTTGTCAGGCGCAGGATGTATCTGCATCAATTGACATTTGGTATAATTGGGCTACTTGAGAAAAGAAGGGTGAGGTATATGACTGAATTTCACGAATCCGGAAACACGAATGACCCCGCTGTCGATTTAGATGAGGAAACTTTATTTTTGGTTGCCCAGACTTTTAAGGCGCTGTCTGATCCGACCAGAATCAGAATTCTCCATTTGCTGTCACAGGGTGAACATGCGGTAAATGATATCGCAGAAAAGCTGAATTTGCTGCAGTCTACCGTTTCTCATCAGCTGCGTTTTCTTAAAAATCTGCGCCTCGTCAAATCACGCAGAGAAGGAACATCCATCTATTATTCTCCTGAGGATGAACATGTGTTAGATGTGCTTCAGCAAATGATTCACCATACGCGGCACGATTAAAAAACATCCCTGCTTTTTAGACAGGGATGTCAGCCGTACTGACTGTTATTGGTTTGGTCTCTGCTCGTTTTTAAAACATAAAAAGAGAAGCCGCTGTAATAAACTGCGATGAAATAAAAGATACTGATGGTCAGCGGATCGGCGCCGACCGTTTGGCTGTATGCCTCCGGATGGGTAAAGTCCGCTGTGACCCGGTAAATTTCAATAACGCGATAAACAAATCTCGATAGGAATAACGTTAATAGAATAAGTTCAATCCACAGGTGAGTGCGAAAATACATTTTTCCGCGGCGTTCTTCAAAAGAAATGTTCCGTTTAGCAAACAGGACCAGGAGCCAGCCGCAAAAAGTGCCGAATATAAGATGGCCGTATAAAGCCGGGTGTGTGATGCTGAAAAACGCCAGAGCTGCGGCCAGCAATGAAAACAAAATCATTCTTGTATAAAGCCAGCGGGGTTTCAAAGGCTGAAAGCCGACGGACCGTTTCACCTTTTTATACAGAAAAAAGGCAATCATTAAGACAGGGCAGATGCTTTGAAGTGTGATATGCATGGTGTGGAACTCCCCCTCCGTTGAGTAGTGTATGCTTATCCGGCTGGTTTTAGTAGTCTGATTTATTCGCAGGCTGAAAGCATCTTTTATCACATTATGCACGTTTCTTTTTTTGGCATAAGAGAATCGCCCGCGCCTTTCTCAGGATTTAAACAGAAAACGCTTGAAAAACTAACGGTATTAGTTATAATAAAACTAATGATATTAGTTTTAGGGGGATGTTGATGAGAATCTTACAATACGGAAGGGTTTGGCAGCTGACTTTTTTTCCAGCGCTTTTCCCGGTGAATTGTTATTTGGTTGAAGAAGAAGAAGGAGTAACCCTGATTGACGCCGGACTGCCTAACAGTCATAAAGGAATCAAACAAGCATTGCGGCAGGTTGGGAAGCCGCTGAATGACATATTACTCACCCACGCGCACGGGGATCACATCGGTTCGCTTGACTCATTAGCTGCGGATTTTCCGGATGCTTCCGTCTGTATTTCTGAGCGGGATTCTTTCTTGCTGAAAGGTGACACTTCATTATTTGAGCATGAAGCACAAACGCCGATAAAGGGGGGAGTGCCGAAAAATGTTCAGACTGAACCTGATCGCCTGCTGAAAGGCGGCGAGCGGATCGGATCTTTACTTGTCATTCCCGCTCCCGG
The DNA here is from genome assembly GCF_011065565.1 of Bacillus sp. EKM420B. NCBI lineage: Bacteria > Bacillati > Bacillota > Bacilli > Caryophanales > Bacillaceae > Bacillus > Bacillus sp. EKM420B. The sequence continues at coordinate 295,859 of NZ_JAAMNX010000004.1, forward strand.
TCATACGCCGGGAAGCCTCGCTTTTAAAGATATGAGAAATGATATGCTGATCGTCGGAGATGCCTTTCAAGTACGGGGCGGCCTTGCTGTTTCAGGGAAGCTGAAATGGAAATTTCCGTTTCCGGCTTTTGCTACGTGGAATAAAGAAGAAGCTGTAAAAACAGCAAGAACGCTTATCGCTCAACAACCAAGCAGTCTGGCCGCCGGACATGGAAATGTTCTCTGCAATCCCGTTGAAATGATGGCTGAGGCTGTTGAGGAAGCCGAACGAAGCCTGCCGGGAGGCCGATCATAATGTCACCGAGAGTCGGGATGAGCCTTGACATGATATTGAGAGCCGCAGCAGGTATCGCTGACGATAAAGGGCTGAACGAAGTGACGCTTGCGGCCGTTGCAAAGTCCTTAAACGTAAAACCGCCTTCCCTTTACAATTTTGTCAATGGCCTTCAAGGAATTAAAACAGAGCTGGCTGTCTCCGGTTTAACTATGTTATATGAAAAAATGGCGGCCTCTTCAGAAGGACTGACGGGTGAAACTGCTCTGCTCAGTCTTGCCGATGCCTATATCAATTTCGCCGAAGCCAATCCCGGATTATATGACGCAACATTTCAAAAGATAAAAGACGGCCGGATTGAGAATCTGTCAAGCCTGCTTGTAGAGCTTGTTGTCAAGCAGCTGACAGCTAACGGTTATGCACAGTCTGACACTGCGATTCATGCTGCGAGAGGACTGAGGAGCCTTCTTCACGGATTTGCCGTGTTGAGAAAACAGAGTGCATTTGAATTAACCGAATCAATTAAAGAAAGCCGGAAGTTTGCAGTTGTTGCTTTCCTAAGAGGTTTACAGATGAGGGAACAATAATATTATTATGTAAACTAAATAAAAAAACGCATCATGTAAAAGGAGGGACAAATGGATTCATTACAACATATCATCTGTGAGCGGCGCACCTATTCACATATTTTTGATTCTCATGCACACACATACTGCCAAATGCTCTTTCCGCTCGAAGGACAGCTGGACTTGGAGACAGAAAGACGTGAAATCAGATTAAAACCTGATCAAATGCTGTATATTCCGCCCGGGCATGAACATCGGTTCCGTTCTTTGGAGCGAAACGAATGTCTCGTTCTCGACATACCGGCATATTTTTTCAAAGGTTCATTTGACCCCGGCGTTCTGAATAAGCTTGATCCTTTTTGGACATCGATTCGGTTTTTGCTGACAGAAGAGACAAAGCAGCAGTCGGCTCATTCATTGAGTCTGCTTGCAGAATATATTGCTGAAAAGATACAAGAAAACCGTACGAATGATTCAATTGCGTATATCCGCCGAAATCTCTCAAAGACTTTTTCAATTAAAGAGCTTGCCGCAATGGAACATTACCACCCGACGTATTATTCCGACTGGTTTAAAAAGCAGACGGGGAAAAGCCCGCAAGCTTATATTGCTGAGCTCCGTATGAAGAAAGCGGAACAAATGCTTATTGAAACAAAATGCCGGCTGACAGACATCAGTCAGGAGGTCGGCTTTCAAAATTTGTCTTCCTTTACCAGATGGTTTGTCAGACATAAGGGAATAACGCCGCGCGTCTTCCGAAACACCTTTCAATCTGATAAATAATCCTGAAAATCGGTTAAATAAACTGCGTCTTTTTTTGATATCATGATTGTAAAAAAGGAGTTTTTGATATGGCAGTCATCGAAGATTTTATCAAGCTCGATCTCAGAATAGGAACGATCGTAAAAGCGGAAGTATTCCCGGAAGCAAAGGTGCCGGCCATTAAGATGACAATAGATTTCGGCGAAGAGATCGGCATGAAACAATCAAGCGCCCAGATTACAAAACGGTACGAACCGGATGATCTGACGGGCAGGCAGGTTACCGCTATTGTCAACTTTCCGCCGCGGCGGATCGCCGGATTTAAGTCAGAAGTTCTCGTTCTCGGCGGCATCCCGGAAAAAGGAGACGTTGTCCTGCTTACGCCAGAGCAGACAGTACCGAACGGAACGAAAATCGGATAATAAAAAAAGACGTTTGCAGAAGCAAACGTCTTTTGCGTATTGAGGCGATACACCACACGCCACATTCGTGTGTGCCGCAAGGGCATGTGCATCGGCTTACACAATTCAGCTCATCGCTATATGAATATAGCATGCCGGGTGTGGAAATGCAAGAGATTTTTTAATATATGTTATATCTAGCTTTGTTTTACCGATCCCCGATTCCTTCGTGTAAGGTTTCGTTTGAAATTTTATGATCTTGAATAAAGCAGTTCGAGAAATGCAAGAGGGAATTTGAGCAAATTGTGACCCGAATTGTGACCTGAGTGTGATCCCAAATCTATTATTATGAGCTGTCAAAAACGTTGTTATATCAATCAAAACGTACTGAAAATAAAGTGAATACAAGGTGTAAGTGTGACCTGGAATTAAAATCCGGGTCTTTTTGTGTAAAAAATGCATGCGTAGAGGCCATATAGGCATTAAATGTTATTACTGATGTCTTCATTTATCTTTTTGCTAAGTTTCTGAACCTTCTCTTTAACATTTGAAACAGCTCTTTTTTGAAATTCATCAAAGTTCTCCTGAATATAGTCCATGACACTTCTTATTAGAACTTCACTTTCAAAATTGAATATCTCATTTATTTCTGACTGTTCTTCATCTGTCAGGTGATGGTATTGAAGTTGTTTAGCATTTACTTCAGCAGCTACATCAATCCTAACTTAGTTGTTCTGGCTGTACAATTTCATATTCACCTTCTGCATACTCTTGCTCCGCATAATGGCCTCCCCATTGACAGAGCTCCTGCAAGATAGGTTTAAGAGATTCTCCAAGTTCAGTGGATGAATATTCAACCTTCGGCGGTACTTGATTATACATCTTTCTGCTCACAAGTCCACTGGCTTCAAGCTCTCTAAGTGTTTGAATCAGCATTTTCTGAGTTATATTTGGGATAATGCGTTTTAATTCACTCGTTCTCTTTGGTCCATTCATTAAAAAGTATAATACAAGGCCTTTCCATTTTCCGCCAATAACTTCCTTTGTCACTTCAAACCCACAGCTAAATTTTTTCATGTCTAAAGCTCTCCATTCCACATTTATTACTTTTTAGTTACTATATCACAAAAAAGTGGGTACTTCCGATAATGTGCTTACTGAAGGATACTATATCTTGTAAGTTGTTCTTCAAGTACTTAAAGGTACTAGACATAAAATAATATTCATTCTAAAGGAGTGTTAAGTATGGGTAAATTTGAAGGTAAAATAGCGCTTGTAACGGGTGGAACAAGTGGGATTGGTCTTGCTACAGCACAAAAATTTGTAAACGAAGGTGCATATGTTTATATCACGGGACGTAGACAAAACGAACTTGATAAAGCTGTTAACCAAATTGGCAAGAACGTAACCGGTGTTCAAGGTGATATTTCTAAGCTTGAAGACTTAGACAAACTATATGACATGATAAAGCAGGAAAAAGGTAAGTTGGACATTCTTTTTGCTAATGCGGGCACCGGCAGCTTCCTTCCATTAGGTGAAATTACTGAAGAGCAGGTTGATAGAACGTTCGGCATTAACGTTAAAGGAACCATCTTTACTGTTCAAAAAGCGTTATCACTATTCCCGGACAAAGTAGGTTCTATTATTGTAACGGGCTCTACTGCTGGATCAATTGGCAACCCAGCGTTTAGTGTATATGGAGCATCTAAAGCAGCATTAAGAGCACTAGTTCGCAACTGGATTCTTGACCTAAAAGATACTGAAATCCGTGTAAATGTGGTTAGTCCAGGAGCTATTCTTACACCTGCCTACGATGAGCTTTTTGGTGATGCACTTGAAGAAGTAATGGAAAATAGCAGAAATACTGTTCCAGCTGGAAAAGTTGGGACACCTGAAGAAGTAGCAAACGCTGTATCTTTCCTTGCTTCAGACGAAAGCAGTTACTTGACGGGTGTTGAATTGTTCGTAGATGGCGGGCTAGCACAGGTATAATTTCACTGCGCAGAGATTACAAATCGTCCCCCAAAAAAGGTTAATGGGGATTTACTTGAAGAAGCCGTATAAAAAAGTCGTTTTCCTTAAAGGACAGGGAATTCGACTTTTTTATGTTTGAATTTGATTAACGTTGTAAATTCGCATTTTCCTGGGGCTGCCACTAAATGACCTGTAAAAAAGATTACTTTGTGAATAAATGTACTTAAAGTAACGGGAAGGAGAATGTCCAGTTGTTATTTGGAGTGAATTCGGTGGCTATAAAGAACTTAATTCTGCCCATTTTATAAAGTTCTTTTATGAAAGACTTCATGAGATGAAAGAAAACTGGGAAGAAGATAAAGACTGGGACGATTAATAAAAGAAAGCTCTCTTTTAGAGAGCTTTTTTCAGATTTTCAATTTTTAACAGGCTTTATAATGAGCAAACAGGCATTACTCAAAATACTCGCCGCGCCTATCCAAAGCAGCCATTGTGTTGCGGTCAGCCATGAGGCAGTTAGGATAAAGAGTCCAATGGCAATTGATATATAATTGCCGGCTCGGTCCAGTTTACGGTTGCAATGAATTTTATATTTAGTATGAGAAATAAATTGATCAATTTTATCTTTCAGCTCATAGCATTTTTCCTTCATCTTATCCTCTGTTTCTTTTACTTTTCGATAAAGCATATTATTCATCGTCTGCACTCCCATTTCGCCGTTTTGAAAATTCAGCCATGATTTTTTCTTCATAGTCATCTGAGATGAATCGTGCCTGGTCTTCAACTTTCAAATGTGCTTTTTCTTCAAAACCATCCTGTTCTTCACCATCAAAACGATAAAGTTTTTGCAATAGCCTCCAGAATGTTTCAACTTCTTCAGTTGTGAACTCATAAAACATATCCGCTAAAAAATAGGTGGATCTTTCTGAACAGGAAATTAACGCTTTTTTTCCTTCAGGGGTAATCTCAATATTGATTGCACGTTTATCCAGTTTGCTTGGCACAGTGTGAACATATCCTTTTTTCGCGAGGCTTGAAATTAATTTGTTAGCGGTTTGTTTTGTTGTGCCCAGCTTTTTAGCGATATTCATAAGTGTGGTATCTTCCGTCGGTAAATGGGCAATAGCAATAAGAGTCATGTGCTGTCGGGAAGTCAACATTTCTAAGTATTCGTCCCCCCGAGTCTGCACCTTATTGACAACCGAAAATAATGATGCGTAACTTTGTTGCATAAAATGCAGTTCCTTCATTAGTAATTTAATATCCATAAGTTATCTCCCATCCGAATTGTCACCATGTTGACAATTACAATATACATCGCAAAGGGAAATAAGTCAACATAGTGACTAATAGGGACGGGTACGGCTGTTTTCAAAAATGTCACAGGCAGTCGGAGTGTTTACAAAAGGGGAAATAAGTATAATAAATGCGAAAAGGGCTTTAATTCAAAGTGAGAAGGTGTTTGACATGCAGAAAGTGAACTGGTCAGAACGGTATGAATGGTTCAATAAACAAGATGAAAAAGACGGGCGTTTAATGGCGCTCCTTCGTCATGAGCTTACATATGAGGAAGTCATACGGTTATATAAGAAAGGGTTTTATTTGAAATCTAAAGAAGGGGATGTTTCGTTACGTAAGAACGATATCTGTCGTATGTTTGGGGTTGAAGAGAGGCAGGGCGGCAAATCTTAATGAACGGGAAGAGAAAAAACTCTTCCCGCTTTTCATAGCAGCTGTTATTCTTTTTCCAGCATGGAAGTCAGCCATTCTCTTAATGCCGTCTTCTGCACATACCGCTTTCCGTTTCTCGTGATATGCGGAATGTCAGAGGTGTCAGGCACGATTTGTTTCGCTTCTTCCTTGGTTACTCCTAAATAATAACCAATATAATAGTGTAAATCTTTTTCTTTAATGAGAATGTGGTCAGTGTGTTCATGAGGATCAGGTGATTTAAAGTTTTTCAATCCGTCTCCTATGAAATATCCGGCTAAAGCGATTCCGATGCCGGTAATATATCCAAACCTCCAATAAACGTTAACATTTTTTATACGGTGAAGCCGGCCGAAGGATTCAGCCTTCAGCAAAACCGCCGGGCGTTTATTGCGGACGGTTTTGATTGCTGAGCTTTTCCACCTGCACCTTTCCGGAGAAGAAAACAGCGCCTCCGCCCATATCCGCCAGCCGATCGGGCGTGAGCGAATTGACGAGCTGTTTTTTATCATCCATATCGGCCCAAAGACCTTGGCTCACCGCAACGCCGGGAAGCACCTGTTCACCGACCGAAACTGTCAATTCGCACTCTCCGCGGTGATTCCAAACTCTAACGGCTTCCCCGTCTTCTATGTTCCGGCGTACAGCATCCTCTGTATGAATAAAAAGCTTTGGCGCTTTTTCTAATTTTACGTGTTTTTTATTATTTGAAAATGTTGAATTTAAAAAATTATGATTCGGTCCCGGGACAAATAAAAGCGGAAAATCGTCATCGCTCTCAAGAGGGATGTGTGTCGGCAGCGCCGGATAACCGTCCTGTTTCATCTTTTCCGAATATAATTCAATTCTTCCGCTAGGTGTCTTGAGTTTTCCCGGAAAAAGCGGTTTTTTCCGTTTGGCTTTCATGAAGGAATGGCGTGAGAGCGCTTCGTAATCAATATCCTCGATATACGGATTGTCGGGAAAGTCCAGCGCCTGTCTGATCAATTCTTCATCGGAATCCTGAAGCTCCTGCTCGGTAAATCCCATTGCTCCGGCAAGCAGACGGAACACTTCCGTATTCGATTTGCTGTCCCCGTAGGGTTCGATCACCGGTTTTTGCAGCTGAATAAAATGATGCCAGTAAGACGTGTAAAAATCCGTGTTTTCAAAAGCGGATGAAGCAGGGAGCACGATATCCGCATATTTGGCGGTTTCCGTTAAAAACAGATCGTGAACGACTGTAAATAAATCCTCCCGCAGCAGGCCTTTTCTGACTTTATTCGCTTCCGGCGCAACCACTGCGGGATTCGTACCGTAAATAAACAGGGAGCGCACGGGCGGTTTTGTTTCTAAAAGAACGCTTCCGAGCCTGTTCATATTAAATGATCGCGGCTTCCGTCCGTAAAGCAGATCAGGCCGCTGGAGCGCTTGTCTGTTATAGTTTAATACCGCGCTGTTGTGCTTGATTGCGCCTCCTCCGGTGTTGAGCCACTGTCCTGTAACAGCCGGAAGGCAGGAGACGGTGCGGACGATCATTCCGCCATTGTCATGGTGCTGAATGCCGTTTCCGATCCTGATAAGGGAAGGGGAGGTTTCCCCGTACATTCTCGCAAGGCGTCTGATATCGTCGGCTTTAACGCCTGTAATAGCAGAAACTGTTTCCGGATCATAGTGTTTAACATGCGCTTTTAATTCTTCACTGCCTTCGGTGTATTCTGTGAGAAATGCTTCATCGTGAAGGTTTTCGTCGAATAAGACATGCATGATACCAAGGGCGAGTGCGGCATCTGTGCCGGGGCGAATGGGAATAAACCAATCGGCAAGCCGGCCGGTTTGGTTCTTATGTACATCGATAACGACAATCTTAGCCCCTTTTTTCCGGGCTTTTTGAGCAATCATGATTTGGTGCATATTCGTGCTGACGGCATTAATTCCCCAAAAAATAAAAAGCTTAGCATGTATGGTCTCCTCCGGATCAGTACCCGCTCCTTCACCCATTGTATAGTTATAGCCTTCAGATCCGGCTTTGCTGCAGATCGTCCGTTCGAGATGACTCGCTCCGAGACGATGGAAAAAACGGCGGTCCATTCCCTCTGCCGCCAGTTTTCCCATATTGCCGTAAAAGCTGTACGGAAGAATGCTTTCCGCTCCTTCTTCGGCAATAAGCTCTTTCCAGCGCGAACTGATCGTATTGATTGCTTCCTCCCAGGAAATAGGCGCAAACGCGGCTTCACCTTTTTTACCGATCCGTTTTAACGGAACGGTTACGCGCTTCTCATCATAAATACGCTCAGCCATGTGTCTGACTTTGTTGCAAATATTCCCTGATGTGACCGGGTGATCGGGGTCTCCCTGAATGTTAACGATTTTTCCGTCTTTTTTTGTCACAAGCAAGCCGCATTGATCGGGACAGTCTAGTGAGCACACCGACTTAAAGACCCCGTTCGGCTGTGTTGCAGCAGAATTCATAGCCCATTTCTCCTCTTTGTTTATATTGTAAGCATTATAACATTTCAAAATCGAACGTCAATTCAGAAAAAAGTGTTGACATCACGGAAAGACTTTTCTATGATGAGTTTATTCTTTTAAACAACCTGACAATTTTATCATTTTATTTTCTATCCAGAGAGGTGGAGGGACTGGCCCTATGAAACCTCGGCAACATTTATTGTGCCAATTCCAGCAAGCGTATGCTTGAAAGATAGGAAAGAATGGTCTATACATATTTGTGCGCTTCAAGCGTATAAAGACGGTATATGAATCTCTTTCCTTCTTTGAGGAAAGAGATTTTTTTATGAAAAAATTTATGTGAAAAGGATGTTTTGCACCATGACGGTTTTAATTACCGCGCCATATCACGACGAGGGGCTGAAGGAGCTGACTGAGCTGTTCGGCCGGACTGTGCACCGGCCGTGGAAGAAGCATGGCCGGGCCTATCGGGAAGATGAATTAATCCGAATGATTCAAGAGACAAACGCGTCGGGGCTTATTACCGAACTTGATGAGGTGTCTGAGCGTGTTATTGACATATTGCCGGATTCCGCTTTTATCGGTGTCTGCAGAGGAATGCCGTCTAATGTGGATATTGCGGCGGCGACTAAAAGAAAAATCCCCGTTTTCTTTACACCGGCCCGCAATGCCCAGGCCGTTGCTGAAATGTTTATCGGAAATGTGATTTCATTTTTGCGTCATACGTATTCTTCCCATCAGTGGCTGAAGGACGGGAAGTGGAATGGTGATTATTTGCAGGCTTACGTCAAATTCAGGGGAAATGAGCTGACGGGGAAAACAGTCGGCCTTATCGGTTTCGGCGCTGTCGGACAGAGAATCGCCCGGCTATTGGCCGCTTTTGATTGCAAGGTGCTTTACTATGATCCATTTGTCCGTCATGAAAACCGGGAGTATGAAAAAACGACGATTGAACGGGTATTTTCTGAAAGTGATATTGTTTCCGTTCACTTGCCGCGCACAGAAGAAACCATCGGCCTTATCGGCGCCCGGCACTTTCAATTGATGAAACAGGAAGCTGTTTTTGTCAATACGTCAAGAGCGGCGGTTACAGACAGGGAAGAGCTGCTGCGGGTGCTGAAAGAACGGCGGATTAAGGGAGCGATCCTTGACGTGTTTTATCATGAACCGCCTGAATCTTCTGATTATGAATTGATCTCTTTGCCGAATGTGTTCGCGACTCCCCATTTAGCGGGCGCAACATTTGAAGTGGAAGATCATCATGTGAAGATTTTAAATGAAGCGCTTTTCAAATGGAAACAAGATCAAACCTGCACAATACGTGAACTTTATAACAAAAGAGAACTTGAAACGGAAGGAGGAGGCTGTAATGGCTGAACAAAAAGGCTACCTTGTATTTGACATCGGGACTGGGAATGCGCGAGTCGCGGTCGTTACTGCCGGCGGCGAAGTGACCGCGCTTGAAAGGGAAGACATCGAATATGTGACGGATCCGCTTTATCCGGACGGACGATATTTCTCACCGGAAGGGTTATGGACGCAAATCAGCGCTATGGCAAGAAAGGCTATTGCCAAGAGCCCTCATATTACATTAATCGGAATCACCTCAACAAGCCAGAGGCAGGGAATCGTTTTGATCAATAAAGATAAAAAGGCATTTCTCGGTCTGCCCAACATTGATAACAGAGGGCGTGAATGGGAAGGCGGGATTGAGGCAGAAGACGAAGTGCATCAGCAAACCGGACGTCTTCCGAGCGCTTTATTTTCCGCCATGAAACTTGTTGGATTAAAAGCCAGACAGCCGTCTTTATGGAAAGAAGTGAAGTGCATCACAAGCATCAGTGACTGGGTGACATTTGAGCTGAGCGGAATTTTAAGCTATGAACCGTCACAGGCTGCTGAAACACTGCTGTTTGACGTAAGGAAAAAGGCGTGGTCAGAGAAATTATGCAACATCTTCGGTGTGTCTTCTGCCATTCTTCCTTCACTCGTCCGATCTGGGGCGGTTGTCGGAATGTTAACGTTTAAGAAAGCGGCGGTGCTCGGTCTTTCTGAAAGAGTGCCTGTGATTGCAGGCGGGGGAGACACACAGCTTGCCATCAAAAGTGCAGATGCAAAGCCGGGAGATATCGTCATCGTATCCGGCACAACGACGCCGATTACAAAGATAACAGCGGAGACCGGAACCGAAAGTTTGGAGAATGCATGGCTGAATTGCCATACAGAAGAAGGTCAATGGCTTCTTGAAACGAATCCGGGTGTAACAGGACTCAATTATCAAAAATTAAAATCCATTTTTTATCCGAATGAATCCTACAGCGTCATGGAACGGGAAATCGCAAGTCTGCCGAAACATGATCATGCTTGTATATCTGCGTTAGGCTCCTATTTATCGCCTGAGAAAAACGCACTGGCAAAAGGCGGATTTATATTTGACGCTCCGCTGTCCCAAAACTTAAGCAGAGCCCATTTTGTTAAAGCCGCACTGCTGGAAATCGCTTTTTCAATCAAATGGAACTATGAGGCGTTAACAGAGGCGGCTTCCTTTTCACAAGATTATGTGAAGGTGTGCGGCGGCGGTTTCCAAAGCGATGCTTTGACGCAGTTTCTTGCTAACCTTCTTCAAAAGAAAATCTATAAGAGAGAGGGGTTCAGCCAGGCATCCGCAATGGGAGCGGTGATGATTTGCAACGAAGCTCTCGGTGTGAAAGCAGAGCTTTCGACCCGCACAAAGATAATTGAGCCGGAAGCGGATCAGACGGATCTCTTCCTATATGAAGAATGGAAACATACGCAAAAATTATTTACTCATTTTCAACCGGCGGTGAAAGCCTGACTTGGGGATGAGATGACAACATGAAAGATGGCTGAGGAGGAACAAAAATGCTTAATAAAATAGGAATTCCAAAACAGCTCGCCTGGGGATTTTTAGGGGTCGTGCTGTTTATGATGGGGGACGGCCTTGAACAAGGCTGGCTCAGCCCGTTTTTAGTTGAAAACGGCTTGACGGTACAGCAATCAGCATCCTTGTTTACGGTTTACGGTATTTCTCTTGCTGTGGCGTCGTGGTTTTCAGGGGTCTGCCTCGAAGCCTTCGGCGCAAAGCGGACGATGTTTATGGGGCTGTTGTTTTACGTCATCGGAACAGCCGCGTTTATCGCATACGGATTTGAGAATCTTAATTTGCCGGTGATGTATGTCACGTATTTTATTAAAGGGCTGGGTTACCCGCTGTTTGCCTATTCATTTTTGACATGGGTGATTTACCGTTCGCCGAAAAACAGGCTCAGTACGGCGGTCGGCTGGTTCTGGATTGCATATTGCTGCGGGATGTTTGTATTCGGTGCTTGGTATTCAAGCTGGGCCATCAAATCCTTCGGCTATTTGAATACGCTGTGGAGTTCAATTTTCTGGGTATGTCTCGGCGCGTTTTTTGCTTTGATTTTAAATAGGGACCGCTTTGAAAAGAAAAAGGCAGATAAGCGGGAAAAGGCGCAGGAATTAATGAAGGGAATCACCATCCTTGCTGAAAATCCGCGCGTGCTCTCTGGGGGGATCATTCGCATCATTAACAGCATCGGAACATACGGATTTCCGGTATTCCTCCCGATGCATATGGCGCAGCACGGCATTTCTACAAATGTATGGCTTCAAATTTGGGGAACGATCTTTCTCGGAAATATCGTCTTTAACTTAATCTTCGGCGCAGTCGGCGATGCCTTCGGCTGGAAAAAGACTGTCATGTGGTTCGGAGGAGTGGGCTGCGGCATTTTTACTCTTTTATTATATTATGCTCCTGTTGTATCACATGGGAATTTGCTGTTCGTCAGCATTGTCGGTTTTATATGGGGAGGGCTCCTCGCCGGGTTCGTTCCGATCGGGGCTATCGTGCCGACGGCGGCCGGCGGCAATAAAGGTGCTGCCATGTCTGTGTTAAATCTGGCTGCGGGCCTGTCGGCATTTGTCGGCCCCGCGCTTGCCTGGGCGTTCATCGGGCTTGTCGGCGCACAAGGCGTTGTATGGATTTTCGCAGCGCTCTATTTCGTAAGTGCAATCTTGACAAATCAAATCAAAATACCTGAAGAGAAAACGGCAAAACACAATAAAGCATTGCCTGAATACGCTTCTTAACAGCAGCGCCCCGAAAATTCGGGGCGTTTTTTTACAGCTTCTGAAGAAACCCGGCAAACCGCTGAATTTGTTCACGTAACGATTGTTGGTTTTCGTGAAATTGTTTGAAACGATGTCCGTTTGCTCCGGACGGATGCGGGAAGCCTTCCAGAATGACCGCATGGCCCATTCTGCCGTTCTTCTTCAGCATGCGGCAGGCCGATTCTGCTGCTTTACCGAGAGGGATAAGCAGAATGTCTTTTTTCATCATTTCTATTTCATCCGGAAAACATGTCAGCGCGTAACGGCTGAGAAGAGCTGATCTGCTGATGGCCGGCCGGTGTCCCGTATAGTTTTTCTGTTTATAAAAAACAGGGTGTTTGATAACGGATGTCGTATGAAGCAGCTCCCGTTTTGAATCAAAAAACCGGGATGAATCCTCAACGTGAAGCGCGGCCGGCAGACCGCATTCATTAAGCATTTCGATGATGTGCTGCCTCATGGAACCGGAAAGTCCGGCCGCTTTTTTTGTCTCATATGCTATCACCTCAAGAGATTCGCCGTTTTTTAAAAGCTGTGCCGCTGCTTTGTAAGCCCGCTGCATCTGAAAAAAACCGGGTGTAATTCCGGAGATGACAACCGCAGCATGTGGGTTGATATACTCATTATGAGGCGAATAATACATATCCAGATCTCCGTCCTTGGCTAAATGGAACTCCGGAGTCAGCAAATCCGATTTTGTAAATCCTCCCGAAGATGATAATGCTTTAAGCTGCTGCAAAAAATGCGCAAGCCGCTCACGATCGCAAATCATGTTATGCCTCCTTGAATCCGCCAGTTTCTCTTAGTGTCATCAAAAACGTCGGATGACATGCAGGCTCATAAACCGCTTTTACCGGCGTTCCAGAGCATTTTCAGCACGTGAGGCGTTCCTTTAACTTCGGCTGCCGTCGTTTGCACGGCTGTTTTTTTAGTAAGAAAGTCTTCCTGCAGTTCTTTCTGCTTTTGTGATAACAAACGGGTTTCTGTTTTGATTTCTTCAACGGACGTCTGCATAGACGCTGTCGCGGCGTTAATCTTCTTTATATCAGGCGCTGTGTTTCTTTTAAAATGCACGGCGGATACGGCTGCATAAATTAATGCGGCAGCCGCAACGGCAGCACTGATATACAAAATGATGATCATCTGCTTTTCACTCCTTTTTTTCAGTTGATACCCTTTACGGATCGTGTTGAATCATTTTATTTGCTAATTGTTTTTTTTCTGCTTATAATGTGAAATCGTACATAAGGACATTCAGAAAGGGTGAAAGACATGGAAAGCCTACAAAACAAAACGGCTCTTATCACGGGTGCGGGCAGAGGAATCGGCCGCGCCGCCGCTATCGCTTTAGCAAAAGAAGGAGTCAATATCGGTTTAATCGGCCGTACAGAAGCAAATGTCGAAAAGGTTGCGGAAGAAGTGAAAGCCCTTGGTGTAAAGGCATCATTCGCTGCTGCCGATGTAAAAAACCAAAAAGAGGTTGAACAAGCCGTCTCCTCTATTAAAGAAGAACTCGGTGAGGTTGACATCCTGATTAACAATGCCGGAATCAGCAAATTCGGCGGATTTTTGGATCTTACGCCTGAAGAGTGGGAAGACATCATTCAAGTTAATGTAATGGGTGTATACCACGTGACACGCGCCGTTCTTCCTGAAATGATTGAGAGAAAATCAGGAGATATCATTAATATTTCTTCTACGGCGGGCCAAAGAGGCGCCGCGGCGACAAGTGCGTACAGCGCTTCTAAATTTGCCGTTCTCGGTCTGACCGAATCTCTCATGCAGGAAGTCAGAAAACACAATATCCGTGTCAGCGCAATGACTCCGAGTACGGTTGCAAGCGACATGTCTATTGAATTAAATCTGACAGACGGCAATCCGGAAAAAGTCATGCAGCCTGAGGATCTTGCAGAATATATGGTTGCTCAATTGAAATTACATCCGCGCATTTTCATCAAAACTGCCGGTTTGTGGTCAACTAATCCTTAAACAAAAGGGGACCTGTCTTTGTGGCGGGTCTTTTCTTTTTTTGATTTCGCAACCCGATTAAATAGGCATAAAGATCCGTTTTTGCAGAAAAAAGAGTGAAAAAGAAACCGATATCAGCTATAATTAAACTAAATAAACTATGTACCAAATGTTCAATGAGATTATTTTTCCCCGCATCCAAAAAACAAATCAATACAAACCAAACTGTCCGAACAATACAAGGGAAAACGGGATATAAAGAGAATATTTAGTACATGGAATAATTTGTTAGAAGGAAGGATGTGCACATATTGAAAGAAGAAAAAAGAAGTTCAACCGGTTTTTTAGTGAAACAAAGAGCCTTTTTAAAGCTTTACATGATTACAATGACAGAGCAGGAACGGCTTTACGGGCTGAAGCTTCTCGAGGTGCTGCGTTCGGAATTTAAACCCATCGGTTTTAAGCCGAATCATACCGAGGTGTACCGTTCACTTCATGAACTTTTGGATGACGGGATTTTAAAGCAAGTAAAAGTGAAAAAAGAGGGAGCCAAACTCCAGGAAGTCGTTCTCTATCAATTTAAAGACTATGAAGCTGCGAAGCTTTACAAAAAACAGCTTAAGACAGAGCTTGACCGCTGCAAAAAGCTGATAGAAAAAGCCATTTCAGATAATTTTTAAATCCGGCCGGAACGCACCCGGCCTCCCGGGCTCTAAAGGTTTGTTCTGTGATTCATTATACATAATAACAGGCTCGGAACAATACATATCAATAAAACCTTCAAACTTGACATCGACTCCTGAAGTGGTAACATAAAAAACGTGTGAAAAATACGAACAAAATACGAACAAGGGAGATGTTACCGATCTTAGATCAAAAGAAAGTTGCTTTTATCGGAGCAGGATCAATGGCTGAAGGAATGATATCAGGCATGGTCCGCGCAAAAAAAATTCCCAACCAAAACATCTGCGTGACAAACCGCCGCAATACAGAGCGACTCGCTGAATTGGAACATCAATACGGAATTCAAGGCATTGCTTTTGACAGCATGAAAACCGAAGACATTGATGTCTTTATTTTAGCCATGAAACCGAAGGACGCTGAAATCGCTCTTGCTACGCTGAAACGGCGTATTCAACCTCATCAAATCATCCTGTCTGTTCTGGCAGGCATAACAACCTCATTTATACAACAATCATTACATGACCGTCAGCCAGTTGTAAGAGTGATGCCGAACACATCCAGCATGATCGGCGAATCGGCAACAGCTGCGGCTTTCGGAGACCATGTCTCTTACGGTTCAGCAAAAACCGCGGTATCCCTTTTGGAATGCCTCGGGGAAGTGTACGTGATCAAGGAAGATCAGATGGACATTTTCACCGGCATCGCAGGCAGCGGACCGGCGTACTTCTATTATTTAATGGAGTTTATTGAAAAAGCAGGTGAAGAAGCCGGCTTAGACAAACGGCTGTCCCGCAAAATCGGCGCGCAAACGTTATTGGGCGCTGCTAAAATGCTGATGGAAACGGGTGAAAAACCGGATGTGCTTCGGAAAAACATCACCTCTCCAAACGGCACGACGGAAGCCGGCCTCGATGCGCTCAGGTCAGAAGGCGGCGGAGAAGCCATTGCCAAAGCCATTAAACATGCGACCGAACGTTCTATTGAGATCAGCAAAACAATTGAAAAAACGGCAGCACTATAATCGTTAAGAAACAGGAGTGATACAGTGACGTCTCGGACGAAGATCAAAAGAGTCGCGGTGAAAATCGGAAGCAGCTCACTGACGAGCCTGCACGGGGAAATCAGCAGAAGAAAGCTGGAAGCATTGGTGGATCAAATCGCACAGCTGAAAGACAGCGGCTATGAAGTGATTTTAATATCTTCCGGCGCAGTGGCGGCAGGTTATCGGAAGCTCGGATTTATTCAGAAACCGGAAGGCCTCCCTGAAAAACAGGCTTCTGCTTCCATCGGGCAGGGATTATTAATGGAGGCTTATTCAAAGCTGTTTTTAGCGCACGGTTATGTCGCATCACAAATATTAATTACAAGAAGCGACTTTTCCGATGAATACCGCTACCATAATGTGCGCAATACGATGAACGTCCTTTTGGAACGAGGCATTATTCCGATTATTAATGAAAATGACACGGTCACAGTCAACCGGCTGAAATTCGGAGATAACGATACACTCGCAGCGAAGGTGGCAGGTTTAATTGATGCCGACATGCTTGTGATTTTATCAGACATTGACGGTTTATATGATGATAATCCGCGCAGCAACCCGAAAGCGAAAAGAATCAGACATGTAAGTGACATCACTCCGGAAATAGAAGCAAGCGCGGGAGATGCCGGGAGTGAAATGGGAACCGGCGGAATGCGTTCGAAACTGGATGCTTTTAAAATTGTGATGGCCTCCGGTATTAAAGGCTTTCTCGGGCAGGCTAACATTCCGGACATTCTGCTTCAAGCGGTAGATGAGGCGGCTGAAGGAACTTATTTTGAAGCCGAAGGAACCCTGCCGTTAAACCACAAAGAACAATGGCTTGCATTTAATTCCGGCCCCGAAGGCGAAATTGTGATGGAAAAGAAAAGCAGCCGCGATGTCGCGAACGGAAATATGGCGCTGTCACCGCAGGATATCGAACAGATTAAGGGCAGATTCAGCAGCGGAGCGGTTGTCAGGCTGCTTGATCAGCAGGGAGAAGAGCTCGGACTCGGCATCGTCAACTATTCCTCAGCCCAGCTGAAGACATTTAAAGAAACGCCGCACAAACAGACCGATCAATCAGTCATTGATCCGGAAGCGTTTGTCTGCCACGTTGAACTATCCATTCCGATCGGCTGAGAAAGATCTATAAAAATATGAAAAAGCCCGAGGCTTCGTTTTGAAGCTCGGGTTTGTTTTTTATTGATATTGTTCAAGTTTGGAGAAAAATTGAATGACAAAATGGTAGAAATCATTTGCAGACGGAGCCAGCTCTCTTCCTTTTGGTTTAATAATGCCTACGGTGCGCTTCACTTGAGGAAATTCAATCGGAATTTTGACCGTGAACCGGGGTGTGGTTTCTGCAAAGGTGCTCTCGGGTAATAAAGTAACTCCCATCCCCGCGGAGACTAATCCTTTAATGGCATCTAAATCCTCGCCTTCCGTCGATACAAGCGGCGCAAAGCCGGCCTGTCTGCAAGCGTCAATCGCCATATTGCGGAGAATAAATCCTTCAGGAAATAAAACAAATTGGTCGCCGCGAAGATCAATTAAATGAATATTTTTCTGTTTGGCAAGCGGGTGGTGCAGCGGTACAAGCGCGTAAATCTTTTCCGTGAATAAGATATTGCCTGTTATGTCGGGGAATTCCGTCGGAACGGGGCCGAGCAGCGCCGCATCTATATCTCTGTTTCTTACGGCTTCAATTAAAAACTTATAAGATCCTTGGCGGAGCAAAAACTCAACGTTCGGGTATTCCTCTTTAAATGCCGAAATCACAGTCGGCAAAAGCTGGCTTGCAAGGCTCGTCGGAAATCCTATTTTGACGGTTCCGCGATTCGGATCAAGATATTCATCAATTTGTTCCTTCGCATAATCAATTGCTTTCATCGCGGTTTTAACATGTTCTAAAAATTGTTTGCCGATCGGCGTTAATTTAATATTTCTGCCTTCCCGTTCAAATAAAGTGACTTTCAGCTCTTCTTCAAGATTTGCAATCTGCCGGCTGATAGCGGATTGTGCGACATGCAGATGATCAGCCGCTTCTGACACATGTTCCCGTTCTGCTACCTCCATAAAATACCGAAGCTGGCGTAATTCCATTGCGTTCACACCCATCTATCTCATTTTGAGATGTATTTGATCTAAATTATATATTGTTTATATTGTTTTGAAAACTTACAATTAATTTAAAGTTGTCAGATTTTATGACCGATAATTAACGGAAACTGATCGGGGGAGAGGAATTATGACTTACAATCAAATGCCGAAAGCACAAGGTCTCTACCGTCCGGAATTTGAGCACGATGCATGCGGAATCGGCTTGTATGCCCATTTAAAAGGGAAACCTTCACATGACATTGTCAAAAAAGGACTGAAGATGCTTTGCCAGCTGGATCACAGAGGAGGACAGGGCAGTGATCCGAATACGGGTGACGGCGCCGGCCTGATGGTTCAGATCCCTGATGCTTTTTTTAAGAAAGAGTGCGGAGAAATGAAGCTGCCGGAAAAAGGCCGTTACGGGGTAGGAATGGTCTTTTTCTCGCAAAATGAAGAGGAAAGAAAAAAGATCGAAAAACAGGTGAATGCATTCATTGAGCAGGAAGGACAGATTGTTCTCGGCTGGAGAACCGTCCCTGTAAATGTCGGAAAAATCGGAACAGTGGCACAAAGAACTTGCCCGTATGTGCGTCAAGTATTTATCGGAGCCGCAAACGATTTGAAAGACAGCCTTGCTTTTGAACGCAAACTGTATGTTATCCGGAAGCAGGCGGAAAATTGGGGCGTTCAAGAACAGCTTGATTTTTACTTCGCAAGCTTGTCAAGCCAGACTATTGTTTATAAAGGGTTGTTAACGCCTGAGCAGGTTGACGCTTTTTATTTGGATTTGCAGGATGAAACCTTCGTATCTGCATTTTCACTCGTGCATTCAAGATTCAGCACAAATACCTTTCCTACTTGGGAACGTGCCCATCCGAACCGCTATCTGATTCATAACGGAGAAATCAATACGCTTCGGGGCAACATCAATTGGATGAGAGCGAGGGAGCAGCAGTTCGTTTCAGAAAGCTTCGGAGACGATCTTCACAAAGTGCTGCCGATTTTAAATGCTGAGGGCAGTGACTCATCCATTCTTGATAATGCGTTTGAATTTTTCGTGATGGCGGGGCGGAAACCGGCACATACGGCAATGATGCTGATTCCGGAACCATGGACGGAAAACACTCACATGTCTAAAGCGAAACGGGCTTTTTATGAATATCACAGCTCTTTAATGGAGCCGTGGGACGGGCCGACCGCCATTTCGTTTACGGACGGAAAACAAATCGGCGCCATCCTTGACCGTAACGGCCTGCGTCCGGCACGTTACTATGTGACAAAAGATGATCATATTATTTTCTCATCTGAGGTCGGCGTTATTGAAGTGGAGCAGGAGAACATTCTTCATAAAAAACGTCTGGAGCCCGGAAAAATGCTGCTCATTGACTTAGAGGAAGGCCGGATTATTTCAGATGAAGAAGTAAAAACAGAAATCGCCAATGAATTCCCGTATCAAAAATGGCTTGAAGAAGAATTGGTTCAAGTGAATCCTGACCCGGAAATCCGGGAAGAGGAACAATTCGATGATCTTCTCGTCCGTCAAAAAGCGTTTGGCTATACGTATGAAGATATCCAGAAATATTTAATTCCTGTTATTAAAGAAGGAAAGGACCCGCTCGGCTCTATGGGAAATGATTCGCCGCTCGCCGTTTTATCCGATCGCGCCCAATCACTGTTTCATTACTTTAAACAGCTGTTTGCGCAAGTCACAAACCCGCCGATTGACGCGATCCGCGAGCAGCTTGTGACCTCTACGGTGACATGGCTTGGGGCTGAAGGCGATCTGCTCCATCCGAGTGAAAGAAATGCACGCCGCATAAAATTGTATACTCCTGTATTATCAAACGAACAGTTTTATGCGCTGAAAACACTTGTGCACCCTGACATTAAGAGCCAGAACATCCGCACGCTGTTTTCCGATGACCTGGAAAAAGGCCTGAAGGATTTGTTTCAGCAAGCGGAAAAAGCGATCAAGGAAGGCGTATCTCTGTTAATTTTATCTGACAGGGCAATGAGTAGGGAATTGACGCCGATTCCGCCGCTTTTGGCCGTCAGTGCGCTGCATCAGCATTTGATCCGTCAAGGCCTGCGAACAAAAGCAAGCATTATCGTTGAATCCGGGGAAGCGCGTGAAGTTCATCACTTTGCGGCTCTCATCGGGTATGGTGCCGATGCTGTCAATCCGTATTTGACTTATGCTACGTATAAGCAGGAAATCGATGAAGGCCGGCTTGATATTCCGTATGAAGAAGCTGTCAGCAAATACGGAAAGAGCGTAACAGAAGGCGTCGTGAAAGTGATGTCAAAAATGGGGATTTCAACTGTGCAAAGTTACAGGGGCGCCCAAATTTTTGAAGCGGTCGGCATCGGTGAAGACGTTATCGCCAAATACTTTACCGGTACTGCATCTCAGCTTGGCGGAATCGATATTGAGACGATTGCGCAAGAAGCGAAACAGCGCCACCAAGCGGCGTACAAGGATGATTACAGCCAAACTCTTGATCCGGGAAGTGAATTTCAATGGCGGAACGGAGGAGAGCACCACGCTTTCAACCCGAAAACCATCCATACGCTGCAATGGGCCTGCCGAAAAAATGATTACAGCCTGTTTAAGCAGTACTCTCAAGCAGCGGATGAAGAACGAATCGGATTTTTACGCAATCTGTTCGCCTTCAAAGAAGACCGCAAGCCTTTAAAATTAGAGGAAGTTGAATCAGCTGCGTCCATCGTGAAACGTTTTAAAACAGGAGCGATGTCATTCGGTTCATTAAGCAAGGAAGCCCATGAGGCTTTAGCGATAGCGATGAACAGGCTTGGCGGAAAAAGCAACAGCGGAGAAGGCGGCGAGGATCCGAAACGTTTCGTTCCGGATGAAAATGGAGACGACAGAAGAAGTGCGATTAAACAGATCGCTTCCGGCCGTTTCGGCGTAAAGAGCCATTATCTCGTCAATGCGGATGAATTGCAGATCAAAATGGCGCAAGGGGCGAAGCCGGGAGAAGGCGGTCAGCTTCCGGGGAACAAAGTATATCCTTGGGTCGCGGATGTCCGCGGTTCTACACCAGGTGTAGGGCTGATCTCACCGCCTCCTCACCATGATATTTATTCAATTGAAGATTTGGCGCAGCTGATCCATGATTTAAAAAATGCAAATCGAAGCGCGCGAATAAGCGTCAAGCTCGTGTCAAAAGCCGGTGTCGGCACGATTGCGGCCGGTGTGGCAAAAGGCACTGCGGATGTCATCGTCATCAGCGGCTACGATGGCGGAACGGGCGCATCGCCGAAAACGAGTATTAAACATACTGGTCTTCCGTGGGAGCTTGGTCTTGCAGAAGCTCACCAAACGCTGATGCTGAACGGTTTACGGGATCGCGTGGTATTGGAAACGGACGGTAAGCTGATGACAGGCCGAGATGTCGTGATGGCCGCCTTGCTCGGTGCGGAGGAATTCGGCTTTGCTACAGCGCCGCTTGTCGTTCTCGGCTGCGTCATGATGCGCGCCTGCCATTTAGATACATGTCCAGTAGGTGTCGCGACGCAAAATCCGGAGCTCCGCAAAAAATTCATGGGCGATCCTGACCATATCGTAAATTACATGCTGTTTGTCGCAGAAGAAGTGCGTGAATATATGGCACAGTTAGGCTTTAAGACGCTTGATGAAATGATCGGACGGACAGACGTTCTTCATGTCAGTGAACGTGCGAAAGCGCATTGGAAAGCGGGACAGCTTGATTTATCCACACTGCTGTACCAACCTGAAGGCGTACGCACTTTCCGTACGGCGCAAAACCATAAAATCGACGAGTCGCTTGATATGACGGTTATTCTTCCGGCGGTGCAGGCTGCAATTGAAGCCGGTCAGGAAGCGGAAGCTGAAATCAAGATCAATAATACAAATCGCGTAGCCGGAACCGTGACGGGAAGTGAAATTTCTAAACGCTACGGAGCGGAAGGCCTGCCGGATGATACGATCAGACTTCATTTTACCGGATCAGCCGGACAGAGTTTCGGAGCATTTGTCCCTAAAGGGATGACGCTTCATTTGAACGGGGATTCAAATGACTACGTAGGCAAAGGGCTTTCAGGCGGAAAAATCATCGTGAAAGCGCCTGATGCCTTCAATTGTGAAACACACGATAACGTTATTATCGGGAACGTCGCATTTTACGGAGCAACAAGCGGGGAAGCGTACATTAACGGGCGCGCCGGTGAACGTTTTGCAGTCCGTAACAGCGGAGTCAATGTCGTTGTAGAAGGTATCGGAGACCACGGCTGTGAATACATGACAGGCGGCCGGGTTGTCGTCCTCGGCGAAGTCGGCAAAAACTTCGGGGCGGGAATGTCAGGCGGTATCGCATACGTCCTGAGTGAAGATGCCAAAGCATTTAAACGCAAATGCAACATGGAAATGATTTCATTTGAAAAGCTGACGGATGAGGCGGAGATCAAAGAAGTGCAAGAAATGGTCAAACGGCATGCGGCGCTGACAAACAGCAAAAAAGCCGCAGATCTCCTGGACAATTGGGAAAAAGCCGCAGAAACCTTTATCAAAGTCATTCCGAAAAACTATAAACAAATGCTCCTCAGCATCGAAGAACAAAAAGCGGCGGGTTTATCAGAAGAAGACGCAATTATGTATGCTTTTGAAGCCAATACAAAGGTCCTCCAAACGCCTGCCAAAGATCAAAAACAAGCGGTAGTACAGTAAGAAAGGGGAGAGGAACATGGGGAAACCAACTGGATTCATGGAAGAAAAACGAGAAAAACCGGCTGAGCGGGACCCTCTCACTCGCTTAAAGGATTGGAAAGAGTATTCGGCTCCATTTTCAGATGAAGCGTCAAAGCGGCAGGGGGCGCGGTGTATGGATTGCGGCACACCGTTTTGCCAAATCGGCGCTGATATCAACGGTTTTACCTCCGGCTGCCCGATTTATAATCTGATACCGGAGTGGAATGACCTCGTCTATCGCGGGCGCTGGAAAGAAGCCTTGGAGCGCCTTCTGAAAACGAATAACTTTCCTGAATTCACAGGGCGGGTCTGTCCCGCTCCTTGTGAAGGATCTTGTACGCTGGCCATTTCAGATCCGGCTGTTTCAATTAAAAACATCGAGCGGACGATCATTGACAAAGGTTTTGAAAATGGATGGATTCAGCCGAGAATTCCAGCGAAACGCACAGGTAAAAAAGTCGCTGTCGTCGGTTCAGGCCCGGCAGGTCTGGCAAGCGCTGATCAGCTGAATCAAGCCGGTCATTCCGTAACGGTCTACGAGCGTGCCGACAGAGCCGGCGGCCTGCTGATGTACGGCATTCCGAGCATGAAGCTTGAGAAAAATGTCGTCGAACGCCGTATTAAGCTTTTGACGCAGGAAGGTATAGATTTTGTGACAAATACCGAAATCGGCGTTGACATAACGGCAGATGAGCTGAAAGAACAATTTGATGCCGTCATTTTGTGCACAGGCGCCCAAAAGCAGCGTAATCTGCTGATTGAAGGCCGGGAAGCAAAAGGCGTCCATTATGCGATGGACTATTTAACACTGGCGACGAAAAGCTATTTAGATTCCAACTTCAAAGATAAACAATTTATAGACGCTAAAGGGAAAGATGTCATCGTGATCGGCGGAGGAGACACAGGAGCTGACTGCGTGGCAACCGCGCTGCGCCAAAAAGCGCGCAGCGTGCACCAGTTCGGGAAACATCCTAAACTTCCTCAGACGCGCACGAACGACAATATGTGGCCTGAACAGCCGCACGTCTTTACCCTTGAATACGCCTATGAAGAAGCGCAGGCAAAGTTCGGCAAAGACCCGAGAGAATATTCAATTCAGACGACAAAAATGGTGGCCGATAAGCAGGGCCGCTTACAAGAGATCCACACCATCCAAATGGAAAAAGTCAGAAACGAATTCGGAAAGTATGAATTTCATGAACTGCCCGGTACAGAAAAAGTCTGGCCTGCTCAGCTGGTGTTCATCGCCATCGGTTTTGAAGGAACAGAACAGCCATTATTGAAACAGTTCGGTGTCGATTCGGCAAATCATAAAATTCAGGCGGCATATGGGGATTATAAAACGAATGTTGACGGTGTTTTCGCCGCAGGGGATGCGAGAAGGGGCCAAAGCCTGATTGTATGGGCGATTAATGAAGGCCGGGAAGCAGCGCGCGAAGTCGACAGTTATTTAATGGGGAGCACTGTTTTACCGTAAATAAAGGGGTTTATTTATAAAACCGGCTGGAATCAGCCGGTTTTTCGTATTGAAATGAAACCTCCTTCTTCCTGTATTGGTCATATAAGGGTAACGTGAAATGGAAGATAACATATGGAATTTTGTTTTACAGAGTGGAGAGATTATTTTCTTCCGCAGACTGAGACGATTTGCAAGCCTTGAGCTGTCGATCACGGTGCTGCTGACGGCGGAAGTCATCGCCGCCGTTTATTTATGACGCCCTAAAAAACGTGACGGGCTCTTTGTGTCTGCAGTCGATTTTCGGGCAGATTTTAATCGATGAAGAAAAACATATTGCATTTCAAGCGGAAACGCTTAAAAACAAATAAGGGAACGGACGGGTCCGCTCCTTTTTTTAGACATCTACACGAAAGCCAATATTGCCGAACTGCCGTCCTTCCCGCATCCTGTTAAAAGCGGCAGCTGCTTCACTGAGAGGGTACATGCGGTCGATAATGGGACGGATGCCGCAGCGGTTTATCAATTCCAGCATATCCGCGAATTCCTCATTGCTTCCCATTGATGTACCGAGAATATGAATCTGCGGAAAAAACAGCGAGCGAATAGGAAATCCGAGCTGATCGCCTGAACTGGCGCCGAATGTTACGATCCGGCCATTCGGTTTAATAATGTCAAGATAGTGTTGAAATAAGGCGGGGCCTACACCGTCAAGTATGATATCTGCTTTTTCGCCATTCAGCGCCTCATTCCAGTCACCGTAGCTGTCAATCGCCCGGTCTGCACCGTATGACAGTGCGGTTTGTTTTTTGTTTTCACTGCGGGAGGTGACGCTGACTGTCGCTCCGATAGCTTTTGCCATTAATAAGGCGTATGTTGCCACGCCGCTTCCGATGCCCGGAAGGATAAGGTGTTCGCCTTTTTTTAATTGTCCTTTTGTAAATAAGGCGCGATAAGCGGTTAATGCTGATAACGGCAGGACGCCCGCTTCCTCCCAAGTCAGGTGTTCGGGTTTTAAAACGGCATTTTCCGCAGGAACGATGACATAAGGTGAAAATGTTCCGTCGCTCGGACCGCCTAAAATATCAGGGACGGCTGGTACGTCCTCAACAGTCTTCCAATTCAGCACCGGGTTGATGATGACTTCTGCATTCAGTAAATGAGACCGGACGCCGTGTCCTATTTCGGTTACGATTCCCGCGCCGTCTGAACCGAGAATAAATTCATGGTTTCCGGTTTCGTGTTTTTTCATTAAAAACAAATCACGATGGTTTAATCCGGCTGTTTTCAGCTTTATTTTTACTTCGCCGTTCCCCGGCCTTTTGTCAGGTGCCTGCCTGAAATCAAAGCCATTTTCGTGTATGATAAGGGCATTCATCATTCTTCTCTCCTTTATGATTGATGAGAAAAATTTTACAGGCTGTATCAGCTGCAGTAAATAAATGAAAATTGATAGCCGGCTATCAATAAAAATCATAGCAAGAAGGTGCCCTTACATGGAAAGCGGAGACTTAAAGATTTTTCAGGCTGTTGCCCGCAAAGGAAGTATTTCAAAGGCGGCAGAAAGCCTGCATTATGTTCAATCAAATGTGACAAACCGGATTCAGCAGCTGGAACGGCAATTGCAAACACAGCTTTTTTACCGCACAAATCGGGGAATGACGCTGACGCCAGCAGGTGAAAACTTATTAAAAGACGCAGACAGAATCCTTCAATTGCTGCATGAGGCGCAAAAAACGGCGCAAGAGGCAGGCGATCCGAACGGCCCGCTTCGAATCGGTTCTCTTGAAACGGCGGCAGCCGTCCATCTCCCTCAATTTTTCACGGAGTATTGCAGCCGCTACCCGAAAGTACAGCTGTCGCTGTCAACCGGTGATACACATACCTTAGTGCAGCGCGTTCTACACTATGAGCTGGACGGCGCTTTTGTTTACGGACCGGTCGAATATGAAGATCTTGAGCAAGACGCTGTATTTCAAGAAGAATTGGTCTTGGTTTCAAATAAGCGGGAAGGCAGTTTGCAAGACTTGCTGCGAGAGCCGATTCTGTATTTTGCCGCGGGCTGTTCGCACCGCCGCAAAATAAAAAACATACTGAAAGAAGAGGCAGTGCCCGCACATAAAATCATTGAATTCGGTACGTTGGAAGCGATTATTGGGGCGGTGCAGGCGGGGATGGGGGTCTCCTTTCTGCCTGCATCAGCCGTCCGTTATTTTCAAAACAGGAAAAATCTTTTTCTTCATGAGCTTCCTGAACATTTTCGGAATATGAATATATCATTCATCTACCGGAGTGATTTATTTTTGACATCGGCGTTTGAAGAACTGCTGAATGGATTAAAAACATTATCGAACGGAAAATGAGAAAACAGAACAGCTGTGTACGCCAATTTTTTTCGTTCCGGTTTTCTCAAAAAGAAAGCGGGTATCCGGGCTGAGCTCGATCAGCGTGATGAAAAACTCGGCTATAAAATCAGAGAAGCACAAATGAAAAAAATACCGTATATTGCGGTTGTGGGAGATCAAGAGTGCCGCCACCATTCTGTACATGTAAGGCAATACGGGCGGGAAAACACATTTGAAGAGAATGTGAGTGATTTTATTTCCCGGATCATAAGAGAGACAAAACAAAAAATAGAGATTCAAGAAAAATAACATTGACATATTGCAAAATCACGATATAATAAAGCGTATGAAACCTATTGATGTTTTTAAAGCGTTGTCTAATGAGTCACGGCTTGAGATTTTACAATGGCTGAAAGAGCCGGACCGTCACTTCGCACCGCATGATGGCATTGATATGAATGAGATCGGAGTATGTGTCAGCCAGATCACCGATAAGCTTCAGATGACACAGTCAACGGCGTCTCAATATCTTTCCATCCTTCAGCGGGCAGGCCTTATCCAAACAAAACGGATTGGCAAATACACTTATTATAAAAGAGATGAAGATGCGATAAAGGCGATGGCCGATTATTTTCAGCGCGAAATGTAGGGCTGAATCCTTTAGAAGAGGGATTCAGTTTCTTTTTCCGACTATACATCGACATATTGCGATTTGTTTCTGTTTGTTCAACTCTTTATATCGATATATCACAATATATCTTTATATAAATCATCAATGAAGGAGTGTGTCAGGTGCAAAATACCTGGAAGATTTACATTTTGGCAATTATCAGCTTTTTAGTGGGGACGTCTGAATATGTGATATCCGGGATGCTTGATAAAATTGCAGGTTCCTTGGGAGTTACTGTGGCAGCAGCAGGGCAGCTGATTACGATTTTTTCACTTGTTTATGCAATCGGAACGCCTGTCATGATGGCCCTTACAGCAAAACTGGATAGAAGGAAGCTCATGATCTATGCTCTTGGATTGTTTGTAATCGGAAATATCATTTCATTTCTCGTACAGGGATACGGCTTATTTGCGGCAGCCCGGGTGATCATGGCGCTTGGAGCAGGAACTGTGGTGGTCACCGCGCTTACGATCGCAGCAAAAATCGCTCCCCCGGGAAAACAGGCAAGTTCTCTCGCAACCGTCATTATGGGGTTTACGGCGGCGCTCATTATCGGTGTTCCGATCGGAAGAACCGTGTCTGATGCTTTCGGCTGGAAGGTGGTTTTCGCCGGAATTGCGGCAATCGGAATCATTGCTATGCTTATTATACGTTTCGCGTTGCCTGAGATAAAAGGAGATAAACCGGTGCCGCTCATTCAGCAATTTTCTCTTTTGAAGAAACGAAAGGTGGCTGTCGGGCTTGCCATTACGTTTTTTTGGCTCGGAGGCTATTCGGTTGCGTATACGTACCTTTCTCCGTATTTACTGAACGTCACTCATATCGGCAACGGAATACTGAGTACATTGCTGCTTATTTTCGGTGTTGCAAGTCTTGCCGGTTCTAAAGCAGGCGGTTTCAGTGCAGACAAATGGGGGGCGCGTATGACATTAACCGGCGGAATGGCGCTTCATGCTATCATGCTCATGTTATTGCCGTTTGTCACACATTCTGCTTTCGGAGCGGCGGCAGTGCTTATTTTTTGGTCCTTCGCCGCCTGGTCATCAGGACCTGCTCAGCAGTATCATTTGGCAACGATGGAGCCTGAATCATCGGGTGTATTACTTGGCCTCAACCAGTCCGTGATGCAGTTGGCTATGGCGGCCGGGGCGGGCATCGGGGGCATTGTTGTCACTCATCTGTCTCTTGCGTCAGTGACATGGATCGGATCAGCTGGTGTTGTCATCGCGATGTGCGGCGTGCTTTCACTTGCCTCGTTAACATCTGAAAAACCCTCATCTGAATACAGTGCAGAATAAACAAAAGCCTCATTTCTTAGCTTGAGAAACGAGGCTTTTTGTCTAGTTATTTTTTATATTGTTTCAAGTTTACGCCGATTGCGGCTCCGTTTCGGCTTGAGTCGGCAACTCCGGTGAAGGTGCCGTTTTCACGGTCGATCAGGATGCTTTGCACATTACCGATATCAACCGGGCTGCTGCCGAATTTATGCCCCATTTCGTTCAGTTTTGTGCGGGCTTCTTCCGGCACTCCTTTTTCATATCGATAGGATGTCATGCTGTTCGTGTAAATTCTAGGCTCTTCGACCGCCGCTTTCAGATCCATGCCGTACTCGACTTTGTTCAGGATCGTTTGCAGGACGGAAGAAATAATCGTTGCTCCGCCGGGAGAGCCGACAGTCAGGACAGGTTCGTTATTTTTGAATAAAATAGTCGGAGTCATGCTGCTGAGCGGACGTTTATTCGGTTGCACTTCATTTGCGCCGCCAGGCACCGCATCGAAGTCTGTTAACTCATTATTCAACACAACACCGTATCCGGGAACCATAATGCCGGAACCGAACAGCTGTTCAATCGTTGTCGTATAAGATACGACATTGCCGAAGCGGTCGGTTACCGTGAAGTGAGTCGTTTGGCCTTCTTGTTTGTCAGTCGGCTGCTCCACTTGTTTATAGTTTGCAGAACCTTCCTGATAGGCCCAAGGGTCGCCTGCTTTCGGTTTTTTATTGACTTTATCAATATCTATCAGCTGTCTGCGGGCATTGATATAATCTGGATTCAAGAGGCCTTTGAGAGGGACGTTGACGAATTCTGGATCCCCGGCAAATGCGGCGCGGTCAGCATAAGCCAAATGCATCGTTTCTGCGAGAAGCTGATATTTTTGCCAAGAACGGATATCATATTGAGAAAGCTTAAAATCATCCAGGAGGTTCAGCATTTGCAACAGGAAAACACCGCCCGAGCTTGGAGGAGGAGCAGTTGCGATATGATAGCCCTGGTAATCTCCCCAGATCGGTTCGTCAATCGTCACATTGAAGTTTTTGATATCTTTTTCTGTCATTGAGCCGCCGAATTCCTGCACTGTTTCCGCAAGCTTTTTGGAGAATGCACCGTCATAGAATGCTTTTGTGCCTTTGTACTTAATAGCTGTAAATGTTTTGGCTAAGTCTTTTTGGATGAGTGTGTCTCCTTCTTTCAGAGGTTCTCCGTCCGGAAGAAACACGTCTTTTGCAGCGGTGTGTGATAATTTGTCTTTATAATCTGAGATGGCATCAGCTAAAACCGAATCGATCGGAAAGCCTTTTGAGGCAAGTTTAATGGAAGGGGTGATGAGTTGTTTCATGGAGCGTGTGCCCCATTTGTCGAGCGCTTTTTCAAGTCCTTTTAATGTTCCCGGAACACCGACTGCAGTCCCTTTAGTAACGCGTTCGGAGAAAGGAATGGCTTTGCCGTTCTCGTCAAGGAACATATCCGGTGTTGCGCCTGCCGGTGCGCGTTCCCGGCTGTCGATAATGGTGGTGTCTTTCGTCTTCGCATCATAAACCATCATAAATCCGCCGCCGCCGATTCCCGACATCATAGGTTCAGTTACGTTTAATGCGAATTGAATGGCGACCGCAGCGTCAACTGCATTGCCGCCTTTTTTCAGCACGTCGGCACCGATTTGTGAAGCGAGAGGATGGGCGGTGGCAACCATGCCGTCTTTGCCGACATCTACCTGTTTGTAGTCGTCATAGGAAAACGGGTGTTTCTTAGCCTGAGCGTGATAAGGGATGCTTCCGGCCGCGAGCAAAGTACTGAGCAGAACGATAAAACAGAGATTCATAAACTTTTTCTTTTTCATAGTCTGCCTCCTTTGTTTTCCGCTTACAATTATAGAGTAAGTAAAATGTGCTGTTTTCACAAGTGACAAACGGAATAGTCCGGTGCGCAAAAAGCCGGAGTTTCTGTGTGAATATAATCAGTCGCAAATAGGCTAAATGGGAAACCGGACAGAAAAAGCTGTGAAACAAGCATAAAGACAAAAAATAAGCTACAATAAACAAAACAGAATTCACTCACATGACATATGAAAGGAACGTGAGCCATGTATTTAACGATCAAAGAGACAGCTGAGTTTACCAGTCTTCCTGAAGAATATGTGCACAATCTTGTATTGACGAATAAAATAAGGGCCGTACATGACGGACAGCAATATTTAATCAACAAGGAACAATTTCAAACCCATCTCGAACAGCTGGAAAAATATAAGGAAATGATTCAAGAGTTTTTAAATGAGCCGCTTCCTGAAGACATTGATGTAAAAGATGAAGACTAGGACACAATTTCATATTGTGTCTATTTTTTCATTTTTTTCGGTTGCTCACAAAAAAAACGAATGCTCAGATTTCGTTTTAAGGACGTTGTTTTTCTTTTTTGATACCGTGAGTATCTATTGATTTAAAAGCCCGCCACCGGGTCGAAAATGATGTTTTTGAAGACTTCGATGAAACTGCATGCCTTATTCCCCTTATGTAACACTATGTATATTATGTTACATAAGGCCCTTTATCCTTTATCATTCAACAGGTTTCGGCTATAATAGTAACATAATGCTCAATATGTTACTTTACCAATTATAAGGGGTTTTTTGATGCATATCGTACAGCCGATCCGAAGTTTGGAAAAGATCCAGGAAGTCAAACAGTATTTAATGAAGAAAAGTGATCGTGATTATTTTTTATTTATTTTCGGCATGAACAGCGCACTGCGGATTTCTGATGTTCTGCCGCTTCGCGTGAGGGATGTAAGGAACAAAGACCATGTGTGGGCAACCGAAAGCAAAACGAGAAAGAAAAGAAAAATTCTGATACTGGAGTCTTTAAAGGCCGACATATACGCTTATACAAAAGACATGAAAGAGGATGACTATTTGTTTAAATCGAAACGGACGAATAAGCCTATTTCCCGGATTCAGGCATACAGAATATTAAAGGAAGCGGCAGCCGCTTGCGGATTGGAGGAAATCGGGACGCATACGCTTAGAAAGACGTTCGGGTATCATTTTTATCAGAGGACAAAAGACATTGCTGAACTGCAGAGGATTTTGAATCATTCTTCTCCGTCTATTACAATGCGTTATATCGGAATAGATGAAGATACGACGAGAGCCGCCTATAAAGTTTTCGGAGGGCTGTAGGCTTGAAAAAAACGGCCGCCAGCGTTACTATAATAGAAGCAGGCTCTAGTAGCACAGCGGATAGTGCAGCAGTTTCCTAAACTGCAGGTCGGGAGTTCGAATCTCTCCTAGAGCGTTTTCGGCATAAGATAGGTGCAGATTAATAATGGCGGTAAAACAGAAAACCCCTTGTTACACAAGGGGTTTTTTCGTTTTTGCAAGCTTTTTATTTTTGTGAGAACCCGCTGAAAAACGATGTGATTTTATTTTTTTTTGCACATTTTTTGCACATTTCTATACAGATGTTTTCACGTCAGGCATTTTTTCAAATAAATCAAGGGTGTTTTGGGTGTCTTCTTCACGTAGTTCTTTAATTACATGTGAATAATAATTATGCGTGGTATCTATCTTAGCATGTCCTAAACGCTCTGAGACATAATAAATTGAAATCCTCTTGTAGAGTAACACGCTGGCATGTGTATGTCTCAACCCATGTATCGAAATTGGTTCTATTTTCAAGTCCGTCAATGTCTTTTTCAATATTTTGTTGACAAATTCGTTAGTGATGACTTTCCTAGAACTGCGAGGACTATAAAATACAAGATTATGTATGTTATCAGGCATTTCGGATAACAACTTTTTGAATAAATCCATTGTATTAGAATCCATTTTAATGGTCCTATTTGAAGACGCATTTTTTGTCGTAGCAAAACCCGTTCCTTTTTTATAATCCCAGGTTTTGTTGATTGTAATCTCATTTAATTCAAAGTTGAAATCCTCGAGTGTTAATCCCAACATTTCAGAAAATCGCATTCCTGAAGTGAGGGCCAGTATTAATAAATAATATCCGATAGACTGATCCTTGCGCACATATAATTCATTTAAAAGCTTTTGACTTTCAACATAATTCAAGTGTTTTTCTTCCGGGCGTTTTGATTCCACGCTTCCAATCAATTTTGCTTTCCGGGTAAAATCAAATTGAATAATCCCTTCTTCAATTGCCTCTTGCACACAAGCTCTAATGTGCGTATTTATTTTTCTAACAGTTTCTTTTGCGTGTTCAGATCCAAACTTATTTAAAAACTCTTGATATTCTCGTTTAGTGATGTCATTGATATATCTTCCTGCAAAATTCTCTGAAATTTCTCTAAGTGTAATATAGTAACCTTCACGAGTGATGGCACCAATATCAGCTCTATAAACATTTACCCAACTTTTAAAGTATTCATCAAAGAGGACTTTTTTTGTGCCCGGCGTTTTATATTTCCTCAATTTTTCTTCAACCTCTGCGGCAGCAACTTGAGCTTCCTTCTTAGTTTTAAATCCGCCTTTCCTGATGGGCTTGGGTTTAGCGCTAACGCAATACTGCCACGTTTTACCGCGTTTTAGGAAACTAGCCATTTCATTCACTCCTATAGGGGGAACTTTAATTCTCCAATAATAGGATAGCACTATCTTAATTTATTTAAAAGATTGTCCCAAATAAGGCTTTTCGATTAGTTAACCATTGTAAAATAAGTTATAATAAGTATTGAGAGGAATAAATTATAACGTAAAAAATCAAAAAATTCTAAATCTTATCGCCATCGTTCGACAAAATTTTCTTTGTGATTATGTTAAATTTGAGGTGAAAAGGTGATCATATGGAAACAGTAGCAGCTAGAGATATAAGGATCCATCTAAAAGAATTAATAAAATCCTCTGATGAAAAGCAGAATGTTATAGCTGCTAAAATCGGGATTAGCGAAGGCTATTTAAGTAAGTTTCTTAGCGGAAAAGAAATTAATTTTTGGATGGTTCGAGAGATCATAAGGTATGTTGATCCAGAAAATGAAACTGCATTGATGGAACAGCACTGCTTAACTGGAGTGAAAAAGAAAAATTATGCTTCTGCTTTGGAATATTGCTACACTAAGCAATTATATTCTGTTATAGAGGCATTGATAAGCGCCCAGATTGAAAGGGATGGCAAATACGATCAATGGTCTAATATTTATAGATTTATTCTTAATTC
Source organism: Bacillus sp. EKM420B (assembly GCF_011065565.1). NCBI lineage: Bacteria > Bacillati > Bacillota > Bacilli > Caryophanales > Bacillaceae > Bacillus > Bacillus sp. EKM420B. The sequence goes on from NZ_JAAMNX010000004.1 coordinate 329,573, forward strand.
AAGATTCTCTTTTGGGAATATTGAGTATACCGAAGGATTAAAGAAGTTTAGTCCTTCTTGTGACGAAATGAGAACGTTGTTGAGTATACTAGAAATGTATGGGTACTTTTATAATGGCAGGTATGAGATCACTCTATACCATATTCGATCCATTCGAAGTCTTATTAAAAATTTATCAGATCCATTTTTGAAAATCGCATTTACTGCTCGTATAGAAGAAGTCTTAGTGAATATATATTTAAAACAAAACAACGACGTTAATAAGGCGAGAGAGGCGGCCTTCTCTCTCCTTGAAAAAGACCTCAGTATCAATTTGAATATGACAGCTTTGTACATATTGGCATTGTCTTATATGAATGAATCATATTGCCATTCTTATAGGTACTATTTGAGGTGTTTGAACTTACTTGCAAATTTCCCTGATCGCAGTGAGGAAATGGTCCAGAATAAAGAGGAAATAGCCATATTACAATATTATTGGAACAAAGAAATTTCAAAGGAGTTTCAAGTGACTGAATTCGCAAAGGCTTTAGGAAGATCCGAGCCATTAAACTCTTTCTATTCGGATTCCTTTTATAAAAAATATGCTCTTCTTTTTGATGGGAAAAGAGAAGAAAACGCTGAAAAATTATTGCTATCCCTTTATTATTTTTCTCAACAGCAAGATCAATTTAGAGCAACTCTTCCTAAAATTGACTTGATAAAATTAGGATTTAATTTTAATATTTAGAAGTGGGAGGTGTTGCAGATGAGAAAAATGTCATTGACCTTAGTTTTAGCGTTCGGTATACTGACTACTGCTTTTGTGGGTGTTTCGTTAAACCATTCTGAAGCAGGCGGAAGTTTTCAAACGACTGAGATAAGAGTAGGCATGTAGTATATCTGACTCCCGAAAAGTACATAAAAAAACAAAAAGACGCTGCCATGACTGGCAACGTCTTTCGTACTTTTCGGGGATATTTCCTGTTTTCCGGAAAAACGAAAATAGGAAATTCCTGAAAAAGTATTTATTTTAAAATTGTTATTAAATATAATAGGAACAAACGTTCTGTTTTGGGAGGGGAAACACATCATGCATATTACATTCGAGAACATCATCGGGAATCTAAAAAAGGAAATTGAAAAGGAGAAAAATGTGGACACAAAAAAACTTAAAGTTGGTTAATTTAAATCTTTCAAATGTCGTTCTTTTAATTCCCTTAATTCCTTTAAATAATTTATAACCATTTGCAATTCTTCTTCTGTTATCTTACTTCCGTTATCGTGGACAATGTTTAGCTTCTTGAGATCATCTATTGTTATACTCTTCTGTGAAAGAAGCTGCTTCTCTGGTTCTGAATACTTTTCTAGGCTCTCTTCATCAAAAAACAAGTATGATTTGTGGACGCCTAAATAGTCAGCGATTTTTTCTATTACTTGTATTGATGGCTGTTGTAAATTTCTTTCTATTCTTGAAAGGTAGCTGTGTGTAATTCCCACAGCTTCGGCAACTTCATCTAATGTTTTTTTCTTTTCCTTACGAATACGCCGAATCGCTTCTCCCATTTTCATATTTCCCATAATAACACCTGCTCTTTTGAAAAATTAACCTTATTCCTCATAGGTAATTATACCATATCGTGTACCTCACGAGAAAATTCTTTTAAAAAGCACTTGTGTAAAAAAAATCGCTATGTTAAGATCGAATTGTTCCTTTCAGGTACAAAAAGGATGTGTTAAAACAAATGTTCGATCTGAAAGAGTTTGGACGTCTGCTCCAAAAAATCCGAAAAAAGCGGAAAATGTCTCAAATCGAATTCGCTCAATTCTTAGGGTACACAGCTTCATACATCTCAAGAGTTGAGAGAGGGAAAGCGAATCTTTCTATGCAAGCGATTGAAAAGGTCACGAAGAAACTTAATATTAAGATCCGATTTTTTTTTGAACAATAATGGTACTGATAGGAACAAAATAAAAGTGAGTAAAATTTTTAAAAGACATGAGAGGAGAAACTTATGGAACAACTTCTTGATGTTAGCCTGTCAATTCCGATCCCTGCTGACAAAATTCTCATCAGCAAGGTGGAACTCCAGGAACTAAGAGAACAATCGTTATCCGGGGTCTATTGGAACATGAAAGACCTTGAGAAAAAGACAGCACGTAAAAGCGAGTGGATCAAAGAAAACATTTTATACCCAAGTCGGTTCCGCAAAGTTTTAGATTCGGTAAACGGGGGTTTTGTATTTTACCCGCAAGCCAAAGGGCAAAACTGGAGCTTTCAAGCTTCTAAAATGGCTGCCTTTTTAGATAAGCACTTTGCTGAGATTTTCAACAAATAGCCGAAAGGAGAATACATGTGTTTTTAGAAAGCCACATCTGGCTGCATAATCAAATTCACGTAATTATAAGCGAGTCTGTTAATACTCACGAAAGGGCAATTGCCGAACTAGAAGCTCAAGGCGGCACCTGCCTGTCTGATCAATGTCAGCAAAACACCCTCGGCTCTGTAATTGTCAACGGCAAGCGGTCTGTATGGTCTTTGACCAAGTCAGAAAGGGGGGAGTTGAATGGGCGAAATTAAATTCGTAAAGCTCAGCACCCATATGTTTGATGACGAAAAAATTAAGCTTATTGAACAGATGCCCGAAGCTGACACTTTGTTAATTATTTGGGTGAAATTACTCGCTCAAGCTGGTAAAACCAACGCCTCCGGTTACATCTTTCTTAGTGAAAATGTTCCGTATACTGACGAAATGCTTGCAGCTATTTTCTCGCGGCCGTTGGGGGTTGTAAGAATGGCCTTGGATACATTTAGACGGTTCGGAATGATCGAGATTAACGATCAGAACTATATCAGTATTTGCAATTGGGAAAAGCATCAGAACGTCGATGCGATGGATAAAATCAGGGAAGATACACGCAAAAGAGTTGCTAAATATCGGGAAAAACAAAAGGCTTTACAGCTTTCTCAACCTAGTAACGTTACAGGTAACGTTACAGTAACGCAAGGTAACGAACAAGAAGAAGAAAGAAGAAAGAAGAAAGAAGAAGAAGAATTAAAAGATATATTGTCGGGTAAACCCGACGACGCATCTTCTTCCAAAAACGAAAAGGACGAGATTCCTTACAAACTGATCATTGATCTGCTGAACAAAGTAGCGGGCAAACGATACCGACCTACTACACCAAAAACAAAAAAAGACATCAAGGCACGCTGGAACGAAGGTTTTCGCTTTGAAGATTTTAAACATGTCATTCTAGTAAAAACTGAGGAATGGCTCAATGATCCTGCTATGAATAGATTTTTGCGTCCTGAAACATTGTTCGGGACAAAATTTGAATCTTACCTAAATCAAAAAGGAGGATCAGCGAATGAAGGATTTTACAAAGGAACAAGCGGCCGCAGTCCAGGGCGAAATATCTCGGAGGATGACATTCCATACTGATAAGCACGGCAATCCTGTTTACTGCGATAAACACACCCGGATTATCGGTGGAGAAGAAAAGCCGTATCCAGTTCAGCTCATTAAACTTCGGGATGGCTCTGCAAAGTGTCCCATGTGCGAACGGGAACAGCGCAATAAGGAGATTGAGCATGAAACCGAGGAATGGCGCCGCCGGATGGATCAAAAGGTTTTATCTATGTATTCACTAATCGCTGATCCCACACTCAAAGAAGCGACGTTCTCGACATTCCAAAGTTATAACCATGAAGACGAGCGGAACAAGCGCCGGATGATGGAGCTTGTTAAGCAAGTGAAGGCGGGAGCCGTCATGAATGTCTTCTTAACGGGTGAATCTAACGCAGGAAAAAGCCATCTCGCTATGTCAGCCATTAAAGAGCTGAACAAGAGGGACGCAGAAGGATACGCTAAATCAGCGTTGTTTGTAAACAGTGACGCCCTTATGAGGCGAATAAAGAACTCATTCAAGGACAGCTCTGAAAGGCTTACCGAAGCTTTTGCGATCGAACTGCTGACAAGGGTTGATTATCTTGTCATTGACGATCTCGGGGCCGAGGTGGGCGACACAGACAACGAAAACAGGGCGGCAAATGATTTTATTCATCGCGTATGGTACGGCGTCTCTACAGGGCGGCAAGGCAAATTCACGATCGTTACAACTAATCTATCCGGCGTGGCTCTGACTAAACTTTATGACAAGAAAGTCGTAAGCCGGCTCACGGCACACTTGGAAACAGTCAAATTCGAAGAGAAGCAGAAGGAAAGAAAAGGCCGTACTGCGCCCGCCCTGTCCTTTTAAGGAGGTGAAAACAGTTGATACAGGCAATCATGCCCGGCGTGCTGCAGATCGTCCCTGAACGCAAATTAACGGATGACCAGCGCAAAAAAGAAATAGACGAGCTTATCAAGATTCTTGATCAAAAAATAGCAGACTATCAGAACTTTAGGGGGGATGCAGTGTGAAACACGGGAAGCGCCCGACGCGCGCACAGAAAAATGTCATTAAGGCAAACGGCTTAAACCCGATTAACTGGCTTGTAACCAAAAATCTGCAGCACGAACACCGTCTTATTATCGTCCATCGGCATACAGGAACGGTCCGGAGGTGTTGGGCATGAGTCAGGCGGTCAATGCTGAACGGTTCGAACTGGCTTTAGAAAATATGAATTATGAGTGGTCAATGGTCCAGCTAAAAAAGGTCGTTCAATATTGGCATGATGGAAAATCCATTCTTGATATGTCGGAATTATTAAACAGGGATTCGGATGAAATCATTTTGTTGGTCATGGACTTTGCACGAAAAAACATCCTGCCCGCCCGTAAGAACGGTTTACGCGCTAACAAAAGAATAAGAATATCTGAGAAAACAATGAAAGATAAAATGTATCGACTGCGCTATTTGTTTGAAGAAAGCCCGGTGTATATCCCTTTTCAGGAACTAAACTTCATGTTTTATGACAGCGAAATTAGACGTTTCCGGGAGCTATGGGCGGCAAATGAGTCATATCTCAACATAGCAAAAGAGCTGAGACGGAATGAAGACGAAACATTATTTCTTATCATCGACCAAGCAAAAAAAGACCTCATAGAGCCTCGGGAATCCGGCTTGCTCGGAAAGGAAGCGTCAGAAGATGAACGCAACAAACAAAAGCTTCCATTTTGAAAAAGCAACCGTCCAGCAACTTATGGTCATCGTGCGTTATGAAGACTGCGCCCCGGAGGTACGGAACGCGGCCTTACAAATGCTGATTATGAAGGGAGTGGCAGACGTTGGGACAGGCAGAACGAAAGCATTTAATTGAATGGCTTTTGCTTATCGGCTCTTTTGGCAGAGATTTTCTAAACCGCAAATCAGACGAAGAGCTTGAGCGCTTATATAATCGCGAAATCAAAGGCTTGAACGAAGAATAGGAGGATAGCACCATGACAGAAAACAAAAACTTGCGTCGACACGGCGAAGTTACAACGCGGGTGATGAACGAAGAGGAACGCATGGAGTATATAAAAAAACACCCAATCATTCCGACGGAAAAACCAAAAGCTGGTATGCAGCTCTTCCCGTCAAAATATTGGATGTAAGGACGGCCGCTAAAGCAACCGCCACCGTATGAAAAATAAAAACTAGACACTTTTATTATACCATACGGAGGCTTTGAACATGCAGCCAAAACATATATCACTCAATCAAAATACAAGTGTTTCTCAATTTATTGAGCCGGGGAAGGTGTCTGTCATCGTGTTAGACGGCAATCAAAACGCCGCGTATGTCGTTGAGGCACCCGAACACGGTAAAACAATCATTCAAACAGTAAAAGGCGGCCTGGCTCGTTGTGATTACGAGATCGGCCATAAATTCAATTAGCAGGGGTTTTCCCCTGCGGGGGAGGAACGGAAAATGTATCAAAACGAAATTGCCCGCAAGTGTGAACGCTGCGGAAAAATATATTATTCAGCTCAATGGGTTGTATGCAAAACATGTCTTTTAGACCGGGAGGCCCGGGTATGAAAGAATTCAAAATCAACTTATCAAAAGGTGAGGTTTTATATACCGGCTCTTACATTTGCACCCTTTCGAAAACGGCGGCCAGTACACCGGAGCAAATTTCTTTGGAAGCAGCAGCCGAAAAGCTCGCGGAAGAGTTAATCATGCAGCAGGCTATGAATCGAGAACACCAGCGCCAGCAGGATATTGCGGCCAATCAATTCCGGCAGGCACAGAAAGATATTAAGTTGCTGCAGGCGGAGAACAAGCGTTATAGAAACGCATTAGAATTTTACGCTGATGACACGACATACACAAATGAATTTGAAGACTGTCCGCCCGCTATTGATATGGATTGGGGCGCTGTTGCCAAAACAGCATTGGAGGGGGCTGCGGAATGAACGCAAAAAAAGTAACTATACCCGCCCGCGATTCCAATGGTTTCATGATCGGGTTCAAAGAAGTGAATGCACTTTGGGAATGTCCTACTTGTGGGGAGAAAATGAGGAATCCTCAGCTGACGCAACAAGTTGAGGACGGATTCTTTGGACGGGTTCATACTTGGGAAAACCCCTGCGGACATGTAGCTCATTATAAAAATCTACAGATTGTAGGTGACGCGGAATGAGCGAATTATCCCAAGAACAAACTTGTCCGTATTGCGATTGCACAGAAGAAGCATCCCTTTCTAACTGGGATTCAGACAGCGACGGGATCGTAACATGCACGAGTTGCTATAAAGAATATTTTTCAATGCCCCAATATCGTTTTGAGGGTTGGCAGGTTGAAAAAATATGTGAAGAATGCGGTCATGAAGAAAGTGAATGCCATTGCGAGGGGGAAGAAAAATGATGCCATTACAAATAGAACTACAACGGAACGTGAAGGCCACGAAGGACGAAGCAATGACCGTCGAGCAGGCGGCCGCGCTTTTAAAGGTTCACCCGGACTACATCCCGACGCTGGTCGCTCGGTCTGATGATCTGAAAATGATTGGCGACCATACCATTATCGCTAAACGGGATAAAACAAATATCTGGCTGGTCGGGGCATGCGTGGGGCTTTTCTTCTTCGCTGTTTGTGTCCTGCCAGGATTGGTGGGGTGACAGGATGAAAAGTATTGAATTGTTCGCCGGCATTGGGGGGATCGCTCTTGCCGCTGAATGGGCCGGCGTTGAGACGGTAGCATTCTGCGAGCGTGAACCCTTTTGTCAAAAGATATTAAACAAAAATTTCCCGGGCGTACCTATCTTCGATGATGTATGCACCCTGAATAGACAGCTTTTAGAAGAAAAAGGAGTGATTGAGCCAGGTGGAACAATTGACATTATTTCAGGGGGATTCCCTTGCCAGCCTTACAGTATTGCCGGGAAGCGAAGAGGCACGGAAGATGACCGCGACCTCTGGCCGGAAATGTTTAGGATCATCAAAGAGCTTAGACCCAGTTGGGTTGTTGGTGAAAACGTTGCTAACTTCGCAAATATGGAACTCGACCGCACGCTATCTGACTTGGAAAGCGCAGGTTACACAGGGCAATCGTTTATTATACCGGCTTGTGCCGTCGACGCCAAACATAGAAGAGATCGAACTTTCGTTGTTGCCTACTCCGGCAGCTTCGGACGCATGGAACGAAAGGGACAGCCGGAAAAGATTCAACAATCCGGAAAAGAGCAGTTACAACGAGAAAAAAGCAGTGAATCCTTCTTGTCAAAATCTTTATACGGCGGTGACCAAGCTTTTTCCGACACCTACAGCGAGCGATTACAAAGGACGGGGACCGAACAGCAAACAGCAGGGTTTACCGGAGAGGGTGAAGCTATACCCGACACCTCTTGCGAGCGATGCGACCAAGTGGAACAACATGACAGAGGAAGAAAGACGAGCGAAAAAGCAGTATGTCAGGTTGGGGAATACAGTCTCAAGTCTAGAGGGGAAGCGAGTCGGTGGACAGCTGAACCCGACGTGGGTCGAGTGGCTTATGGGGTTCCCGACCGGGTGGACAGAATTAAAGGATTAGGCAACGCGGTTGTGCCGCAGCAGATTTATCCGATATTTAGATTTTTAAGAGAATTTCACAGTTGAAAGACATAATTTCACTTTTTTATGATTTAATATGGATATAAATTATAAAAGGTGGGTTACTTTTTGGCTGTATCATTAGAAAATTTAGACGACTTGGAATTGACTTTCCTTTATAGTGAGTTACTCAAGGAGTTGAAGCATCGAGGTATAATTCGTACGAATAATGTGGTTGGAGAGCTTGGGGAATACTTAGCTATTAATTTTTATAATAAAACTAAAGGACTACCTAAGCTTCAAGCTGCTCCGACGGGAACTCAAAATATCGATGCTCTAAGCATAAAAGGAGATCGATATAGTATTAAAACAACAACTGGAAATGTTACGGGAGTTTTTTATGGTTTGAACGATCCCGAATTAACGGACCCTGATGTTCAAAAATTCGAATATGTAATAATTGTTTTGTTTGATAGAGAGTATGCTTTAAAAGGAATATACGAATTAAGTTGGGATAGTTTTATAAAGCATAAGCGTTGGCACAAGAGAATGAGAGCTTGGAATCTATCTATAACTAAATCATTGCTTTCTGATTCAAAAAAAATTTTTTGAAAAAAGATTAGAGCTTAACATAGGATGTGATTGTTAATTGGTTAAAGCAGTAATAAAAAAACTCTTTACGAATAGATTCGTAAACTTTTCCCTTGCTTTTATATTCTCCATGTTACTAACTGTATCAGTAGCATCGTTTTTTGAATCGATAAATAAACCGACGTGGTCATCTAACACTATTGTTATAGGAGTTCACGGATTAATGTATTACTACCTTATATTTGGTCTAATAACCCCTTTAGAACAGATTAAACCACCTAAAAATTTATTTCAATGGTTAGAGAACCCAATAATATATGAACCGAATACATTCTTTAAGAACCTAGAAGAAATAAAAATTGATAAGCAGAACCTCCATAATAACCTTAATAATTTTCGTTTACAGTTATTGATTTATACAAGTCATGATATTACAAAGCTAAGAATGCTTAAAGCTCTTGTTCGTACTAAAATCACTGAGGGTAGCCTAGACACGATAAACCGTACAATAATTACATTACTAGCAGGTCCGTTGTTTCTATACGTTATTAGAAACAATGCCTTTATGGAAAGCATTAAAATTCCATTAAAAGATGCAAACCCGTTATTAATGAATGTTATGAATATTTCTTTAATTTTGATGCTTTTTCTGTCTATTATTATTAATATCGTTTTCCTTTTTTCGGGAAATAAAAAACGTTTAAAGTTTATAGAAGAAATGGCTGATGCCTGTATAGAGGATATTAAAACGAAATAAGTCCAAGACGGAAAGCCTGCGGACACTGATCATTGCACAGAATTACTGTGCTCTGATTGGTGTCCGTTTTTTATTTGAGCGGAGGGACGGCATGAAAACGAAGAAAAACGTCGCACAGAACGTTGGTTTTAAAGAAAAACAGCCATCGTCACGCAAGAGTATCGAAAAAAAGCCGCAGAAGCTTACTGAGAGAGATTTAGAGAACCTCATGGGTATAAACAGACCTACATATAAAAGAGGCCGTGGCGGAGCTTTTAGACAGAAATAATAGCGGGGGGATTTTTAATGTATCAAATGACACTGAACATACCTCAAATTGACGAAGAAGCAACGAGAACGAAAGCAGAAAAGCTGCTCGAACAATATCGCATGTACTTGTTACAAGTGCCGGAGGATTTTTTGCCGAAAGTGACCGCGACATACAGCCTTGTTCCGCCCAGCTTTTCGAATGAATTTCATTCCTCCACAGAAGACGCAGCATTAAAACGCATGGATTGGGAGGTTGAGAGAGAACGGTTTTTAAAGAGAATGCAAAGAGCGGTTAACCGGCTTTCACAAAAGGAGCGGCAAATTCTCGTCATGCTCTACATGCAGAATGAAGAAATGTATGATTATGAAGTCTATGCAGAAATGAGACTCAGTCAGCGGAGCTACTACCGGACGAAAGCAAAAGCATTTTACCGGCTGGCCTTTGCTCTTCGTGTGGAAGTCTATAAGGACGGGGGCGCGCCGGAATGAATTTTGTTCAGCCGATAAGGGACCCGGAATGTATTTTCTATATCAAACGGTTTTTAAAAGAACAGAGCGAGCGGAATCACATGCTATTTGTCACCGGGATAAATTCAGGTCTCCGCATATCAGATATATTGGAACTGAGGGTAAGGGACGCCAAACGGCCGTATTTTAATCTTATAGAGAAGAAAACCAAAAAGAAAAAGAGAATTGATATGACGCCGGCTCTTCAAAGGGAATTAAAAGCGTATATCGAGGGGAAAGAAGATCATGAATATCTTTTCAAAAGCCGCGAAGGGATCAACAAGCCCATTTCCCGATCGATGGCTTATAAGATTCTAAGGGTCGCCGCTGAGTATGTCGGTTTGGATGATATAGGCACACACACGCTGAGGAAAACATTCGGATACCATTTTTACAGGCAAACAAAAGACGTTGCCATGCTGCAGGAGATTTTTAATCACTCAGATCAGCGGACAACCCTTCGATACATTGGAATCAATCAGGATGCCATGAACCACGCCATGAAGAAATTCAAGATATAAGCAGGCTCATCTCATAAACAAGATGAGTCTTTTTTTCTGCATATTTTTATTAATTCCCTTCAAAAAGCATACGTGGAATTCATTTTAGGGATATTGCTTGAAAACAAGGGTGCCAAGGGTTGACGGCACTTCGGGCAGTTGCACAGTATATAACATATGAGTAATTGGTGGATAATGTGGATATGTTATACTATACAAAAAAGAGGAAGTGGAATAATGGTATTATGGGGAGAATGGGTTGATGTTGATAGAATGGATCCGTGTAAATATCAATGCGCCCACTGTGATGCATTAGTTGGCCCGGATTCAGGTTATTTATGTGATCGACATGGGGGTGCATTGGGGAAAGTCTATATATGTCCTAACTGCAACAGACCCACTTATTTTGAAATGAGTAATGATAGGACTCAAATTCCTTCACCGCGATATGGGAATAAAATAGAGCATCTTCCAGAAGAAATCGAAAAAGTCTACACAGAAATAAGAGATTGTATGTCTCATCAATTATATACGGCAGGTGTATTGTTAGCTAGGAAGCTGTTAATGAATATAGCTGTTGATTCAGGTGCAAAAGAGGGAGAAAGTTTTGTAACCTATGTAAATTTTCTTGAGAGTGAAGGCATTATTCCTAAAGACGGTAAGGATTGGGTTGATGCTATTAGACAAGCGGGTAACATTGCAACTCATAAAATTCCATCAATAAATCAAGAATTAGCAGAAGATATTGTAACGTTTTTAGAATTTTTATTAAGAATAAAGTATGAAATGCCTGGTAGAATGGCAAGAAAATAATTTTGGCACAAACTTGGCACGATAACGGCACACCATTTTGTTTTAGATAAGGTATTATGGTAATAGGTAATAAAATAAGGGAGCGGCACTGCTGATGAGCGGGGGCGCTTTTTTATGTTCTCTGTAAACTGCGTCCGGTAAATCTCAGGATAGACTATTGGATGTTTAAGAAGCCTTTTGAGTATGATTGGTTTAGAAAGAATATAAGTAAAGATGATTTATTGAAAATCTTAGTCGTTAGATATAATTTATGGTAGGATTCACATAGAAAGGAGGGGGGAATCTTGGATCCTAAGTTCGCAAAAATTGCATCTGAGTTAATAGAAGAGTACATGCCAACAATTGAGAAAATTAAAGGGCAGACAACGTATCATATCTATGAAGCTATGATCAAACTAAATGCTGAGATGTTGGCAAAAGCACTAGAAAAATACGAAAAAGCATCTAAAAATTAAGCGAGTTTGATAGTCGCTTTATGAGAAATTTTTGTTTCGCTGTAACTCTCTATGCAAAAAAACAGGCGCTTTCCCAATCGGGAGGGCGCTTTTTCTATTGGAGGGATTTCATTGAAGAATTTAGTAATGCGGGTTACACATTGCAAGGGAGCGGCTTTGGACAAAATTACACAGATTCTTGACGCTGGTCAAATATTAGAAGTCAAGTCAACAAAAGAAGAACCCTCTTTAAAGAATGAATACAACAAGCACGGCGACATTTGTTACAGCATAAGAGGTTATGATCCAGTTTAATTACTAATCGTTCGACAAATTTCGCAAATGATTCCCTTGTCGCTTCCTTTTACCGATAATAAGGTGGGAGGGATTAAGATGAAAAGAGATTTTGATTTAATACGAGAAATACTTATTACTTTAGAAAATGATAATAATCCAGAATCTTGGAAAGTTATTCAACTCGAAGAGAGAGACCAAAAGGTTATAAGTTATCATGTAAAATTGTTAACAGAAGCAGGATTAATAGAAGGAAAAGATACTAATTTAAATCCTGGATTTTGGTGGTATGCAAGGTCATTAACAAATCAAGGCCATGACTTTTTAGACACAATTAAAAATGAGACAACTTATTCTAAGATTAAAGAAAAAATGGGGAATCAGTTAAAGACGGCTCCTTTAACAGTAGTATCGAGTGTAGCAGTGGAAATAGCGAAAGAGTGGACTTTGAGTAAACTTGGTTTCTGATTAAGGATTTATTCTTTGCAAAAACTATTTCTAGTAAATCGTTCGACAAATTTCGCAATTGGTTCCATTATCCCTACCATTACCTCATAATTAGATAGGGAGGAGAATCGCATGAAAAATACAAAAATTACTATTAATGGTGTTGAAATCAACTGTAAGGCTGAGTATATTGATGGAAGAGATAATCACTTGTCAATACAATTTTTAACCCATGGTGCAAATGAATATCATCTGTATTCAAGTTTATTCTCGAATAATAAATTAGACGTGGTAACACCGAGAGGATCGTTCGTAGCAAAACTAGAGAGCTCAACAACAAATTACCAAGGAGAACTAGATAGAAATACGGCCGTCTCCTTTTCAATTGTACTTAAAGAAGCTGAAGCTAATTCTAATGAAAACTGGCAAGCTAATTCTGTGTTCTTATCAATTACCAACAAATTAGATATTGTTACGTTAGTTCAATTGCTTGTGGAAAAAGAATTAATTGACCTGGATGAATTCAATTCAAGATTAGAACAGGTAAATCAAAAGGAATTTACTAAGATTCATAAGATCATTTTTGGTGATTCGGAAGCTGGAGATTGAAATTATAAAAATATTTTAACCAAATATAATGAGTTTGAAGAAAGAAGAAAAACATCCTACGGGGTGTTTTTTATATTCTCTGTAAACTGCGGCCGGTAGATCTCAGGATAGACAATTGGCGGTTAACGGCTTGAGTGCGGGGGCAGTTTAGAAAGAATATGATTGGAGGGATTGGAATGAAGAAAGCTTTAAAGCCCTGCAATGAACCCGGTTGTCCCACCCTGACGCGAGAGGGCTACTGCGCACAGCATAAGCGAACCAAGCCGGCCTATGATCAATACCGAGAGTCTGCTGCCAAACGGGGGTATAACAGCAAGTGGAGGCAGGCCCGCGCTGGCTACCTGTCCAAGCATCCGTTATGTGCCGCCTGCTTAATGCAAGGCAGAAGAACCCCGGCGACAGTTGTCGATCATATCGTTCCGCATAAAGGCGACAAAAAACTATTCTGGGACTCGAGTAACTGGCAGCCTCTCTGCGGGCCGTGCCATAGCCGGAAGACAGCGAAGGAGGATGGAGGATTTGGGAACAGAACATCAAACGTGCGTGTGTGATCAATGTATGACCAGACTGCTTATCAAAGGCTGTTCAAAGATCAGGAAGCACAACAACGGAATCAAAGAGCATTATATCAAGTGTCCACGCTGCAAGGCTGAGTATACATCCTTCTATACGAACGAGGACATCAGACGAATGCAACACAGAATAAGAAAGATGTTTGCTCTTCGTCGTAACATGAAAAAGGAATCAGCTGTCGATCTATATTCAAAGAAAATAGAAACAGCACAAAAGGAAATACAAGCAGCCATGAGCCAGCTGAAGAAGGAGATGGAGGCCCCCCACCCTTAAATCCCTAGAGGACGTTTGCCGGAGACCGCGCTCCCCTCCCCATTTTGATAAATTCCCTAAATGAAAAATCGGAAGGAGGTGAGGGAATGGCCAGACCGCGTCAACCTGTGGACTTGTTACTTTATAAAGGCAAGAAAAACTTGACAAAGCAAGAGATTGAGGAACGCAGGGAACAAGAAATAAAGGCGCCGAGCGACAAAGTGAAAGCTCCATCATATTTGCCAAAAGACTTAAAAAGAGAGTTTAAAAAGATAGCGGATGAGCTTAAAAACATCGGAATTATGACTAATTTAGATGTTGATGCGCTCGCCCGTTTTTTGTTTGCTCGAAAATTATATCTGCAAGTAACGGAGCACTTGCTTGAACGAGGACCAATGAAAACAGTGATCATTAGAAAATTGGATGATGACGGAAATGTAATAGGGGAAGAAGAAAAAATTGTTCCGAATGATGACTATTCCGATCTTTTAATCAATCAGGACAAGCTTTTTAAACAATGCAGGCAAGCTTCCAGTGATTTGGGGTTAACCATTTCCTCTCGTTGTAAACTTGTCATCCCGAAAAAAGATGACGGAAAACAGAAAACTAAAGAGGAAGAACGGTTCGGGGGCCGCGTGTAATGCAAGAGATAACTGCTGAAATTCTCATTGAGCGGGTTTGGTCATATGCTGAGAAAATTCGTTCCGGGGAAATTAAGGCAGGCAAAAAGCAAAAATGGGCTGTAGAGCGATTTTTTAAAGATGTTGACCGGCTCGCAGAAGATGACTGCCCTTATTACTTTGATGCTGAAGCTGTTGTAGATTTTTATGAATGGTCGCGGCAATTTAATCATGTCGAAGGTATACTTGCAGGGCAGCCGATTGAACTAACAGACTTTCAGCTTTTTATTGCGGCCAATATATACGGATTCTATAAAAAAGAAAATGGCGCCCGCCGGTTCCGGAAAGCTTATATCCAGCTGGCACGTAAAAATGCGAAATCGCAATTTTTAGCTTTAATAGCGTCATATGAGATTTTCCCGACACAAGAAAAACACCGGGTATTTATCGCAGGCTGGTCCCGCGAACAATCAGATGAAGTATATCAAGCAATTCTTGAGCAGCTGCATCACGCGCCGATACTCAAAGGGAAATACACCTCTGCTAATGGCCGCGTGAAAAAATATAAAACAAACTCCATTATCCAGCCTCTTTCCCGTGAGGCCCGGAAGCTCGGGGATGGTAAAAACCCATCATTGGGAATTGTGGATGAATACCACGCACATGAAACAAGTGAGATTTACGATGTCCTGGACAGCGGGATGGTCGCCCGGCGCAGTCCGTTAATGGCTGTTATTACGACAGCGGGTTTCAACATGGAGCGGCCATGCTTTAAGGAATATCAATATACGAGTAAAATTCTTGATCCAGACATTGACACGGAGAATGATGATTATTTTGTTATGATCTGTGAACTGGACCCGGAAGATGACATAAAAGATGAATCAAACTGGATCAAGGCGAATCCGATTGTGGCAACATACCCCGAGGGGATGGAGTCATTACGTTCTGCTTTAAAAGTGGCTCTTGAAGTGCCTGAAAAGATGCGCAGTTTCCTCACCAAAAATATGAACCGATGGGTTGACCAGAAGGACAATGGTTATATGAAGATGACAAAATGGCGCGCTTGCAGCGGGGAAATTCCTGATCTGCAAGGACTGCCCGTTTATTTGGGCCTTGATTTATCAATGACAACAGACTTAACCTCCGTTGGATATGTGGCCATGCAAGACGGCTTTTTCTATGTCGGTCAACATTCCTTTATGCCTGAAGCCCGAGCCAAAGAAAAAATGGCGACGGATAAAGTGCCATATGATTTGTGGAGAGAGATGGGATTTATCACTTATACATCTGGCGAAGCAGTTGACTATCAATTAGTTGAACAATGGATCATTGAATTTATTCATAAAAACCGTTTTCGGCTACAAGAGACAGCATATGACAAGTGGAATGCTCTTCATTTAGCGCAGCGGCTTGAATCAAAAGGGCATACAATGGTGGAACTGCCGCAGAGAATCAATCATCTTTCATTACCAACAAAAAGCTTTCGAGAAAAGGTATTTGAAAGGAAAGTCGTGCATGGCGATGATCCGGTTTTAACATGGGCAATTAATAACGCAATTACGAAAATGGACCCGCAAGAGAATATCATGTTGGATAAAGCAAAATCACCGCAGAGAATCGACCCTATTGCGGCTGTTATAAATGCTTACGCCAGAGCGATGTATCACGACACAAACCATAGAGTAGATTTAAATAATCACTTCGGCTCTGGGAATTTCAGTTTTTAGGATGTGAGAAAATGAAAAAAGTCAGGAAAAAGATCAAAGCTTCTTTTAAGTGGTTTTTTCACCCCAAGTATTTGAAAGCCCTGCTTTCTTTTTTCTGCTTGATAATAAATGATCTGCTGTTTATGGCGGGAGCCGCCTTTATCCTGACAGCTGTCTATAGATGGAGCACCAACATCGGTCTGATTCTGACGGGTGTCTTTTTAATGTTTTATGCATACCTCATATCAAAGAAAGCGAGGTGATATAAATGCTGCTTGAACGAATGTTTGAGAAACGTTCTGGCTCGTCAGATCATGAAGATGGTTTTAACAACATTTTATTAAACATGTTCGGCGGCCGGAAAACAGCAAGCGGCGAAAGAGTGAGTGAAAGCAACTCACTTGTGCAGCCGGACATATTTGCATGTGTCAATGTATTATCGGATGACATTGCGAAACTGCCGATTCACACATATAAAAGAACGGACGGCGGCATTGAGCGGAAACCCGAGCACATGTCCGCGCATGCTGTTTATGCTCGGCCGAATCCTTACATGACAGCTTTCACATGGAAAAAGCTCATGATGACTCATGTTCTGACTTGGGGGAATGCATATTCCTATATTCAATTCGGACCACATGGTTACCCGGAAGCGCTCTTTCCCTTGCGCCCTGATTACACGAATGCTTACGTTCATCCGACAACAGGCATGCTGTGGTATCAAACTGTGTTAAACGGGAAAGCCATTGAATTATATGACTACGAGGTACTGCATTTTAAAGGGCTTTCGACTGACGGAATACATGGTAAATCACCTATTGGCGTTGTGCGGGAGCATATCGGGGCGCAAGCGGCTGCCACAAAATATAACGCCAAACTGTACAAGAACGAGGCAACTCCTCGGGGGATATTGAAAGTTCCGGCGTTCCTGGATGAAAAACCAAAAGAGAACGTGCGCAAAGAGTGGAAACGGGTGAATCAAGGTGAAAATATCGCCATTATAGATAACGGACTGGAATATCAATCTATTTCCATGCCTCTGCAAGAAGCTCAATTTGTTGAGTCTATGAAGTTTAACAAAGCACAGATTTCCATGATTTATAAAGTGCCGTTGCATAAGCTGAACGAATTGGATAAAGCGACATTTTCAAATATTGAGCATCAGTCCATTGAATATGTCAGAAACACGCTGCAACCGTGGATTGTGAATTTTGAACAAGAACTAAACGTTAAATTGTTCTTAGATCACGATCAGAAAAGCGGCCATTACGTGAAATTCAATATAGATAGCGAGCTGCGCGGCGACAGTAAGACGCAAGCGGAGTATTTGAAAACACTTCATGAAACAGGAGTGCTGAATAAAGACGAAATCAGAGAATTACTTGAGCGCAACCCTATTGAAAACGGCGACAAATATATCTCCAGCTTAAACTATGTGTTCCTCGATTTTGTGGAAGAATATCAGCGGCTTAAAGCTGGCGGCGCCATGAAGGGGGGTGACAACAAGAATGAAGGATAAAGAGGTGCGGCATCTGACGACGCCGATTGAACTGCGTTCCGAAGGTGAAGGGCAGAGTGAATATATCGAAGGGTACGCTCTCAAATTCGAAAAATGGTCAGAACGTTTGGGCTGGTTTAAAGAGATAATCAGTAGAACAGCTCTTGACTCAGCTGACATGTCTAACGTCATCGCCCTTTTTAACCATCAGCAAGATTTCCCCTTGGCGAGAAATACTGTTTCCGGGGATACTGGCCGCCTTGAATTAGAAACAGATGGGATAGGCCTCAAATTCCGATTCAAGCCCTCAGACACGTCATATGCGCGTGATTTAATGGAGAATGTCAGGAGCGGTGTGATCAATCAGTGCTCCTTTGCTTTTTCACTTGATTATGGGGATGCTGAGGCAGATGAATGGCGTATCAATGAAGATGAGGACATTTACGAGCGACGAATTAATAAAATCAATCGTATTTTTGATATTTCGCTCGTCACTACGCCTGCTTACAGCGATACTGAGGCGGTTGTAGGTGCCCGCAGTTTAGAAAAGGTAGAGCAGCTGAAAGAAAGACGTAATTCATCAGATGAAGCGTTAAAAATGGAATTGGAACTATTAGGCCTTGTACTCCCGGAGTAAGGTCTTTTTTAGTTCAGAAAACAAGGAGGAAATGATTTTATGCCAATGCAAATGAGCAAAAAAGAAATCGCATTAAGACAACAGTTTACTGAAAAGAAGCAGCAAGCAGACAAGGCACTGCAGGAGGGCAATACCGATGAAGCGCGTGCATTGCTTGATGAAGTGAAACAGCTTAAAAATCAAATCGAATTGATGACCGAAGGACGTTCACTTGATGTCCCGGATTTACCGGGCGGTGTAAACTTTGTGCCCGAGCAAGAGCGAAACCCAGAGGGGCAGCGTTCACAAGGTCAAGGAAATGAGGAAAGGCAACAGCAATACAGCAAAGCTTTCCTTAAAGGATTGAGAGGCAAAAGACTTACCGACGAAGAGCGTGACCTTCTGGATAGTCCAGAATTTAGAGCGATGTCCGGTATAAATGATGAAGATGGCGGAATTTTGATCCCAGAGGATATTGGAAGGCAAATCCATGAATTTAAACGTCAGTTTGAGCCGTTGGAACAATATGTAACCGTTGAACCTGTCACAACTCGATCTGGAACTCGTTTACTTGAGAAAAATGCTGATATGGTGCCGTTTTCACCTGTAGAGGAATTGGGGAATTTACCTGAGATTGATCAGCCTAGATTCACAAAAGTATCCTACTCAATCATAGATTATGGTGGCATCATGACTCTATCTAATTCAATGTTGAATGACTCTGACCAAGCGATCATGACATATGTAGCAAAATGGTTCGCAAAGAAATCAGTTGTTACCCGTAACAATTTGATTTTGGCTGCAATTGCATCATTGAAAAAAGTAGATATTGATGGTTTGGATGGTATTAAAAAAGCATTAAATGTCACGCTTGATCCGATGGTGGCGCCGGGTTCTATCGTGCTGACAAACCAAGACGGATATGACTGGTTAGACACGCTTAAAGATGGAACAGGAAGATACCTATTACAGCCGGACCCAACCAATCCTACAAAGAAGTTGCTTGATGGACGACCTGTCGTGCCTTTTACTAACAGAGTATTAAAAACTCAAAAAGGTAAAGCTCCTCTCATCATCGGGAATTTAAAAGAAGCGATTGTTCTGTTTGATCGTGAACAACAGTCAATTGCATCCACAGACACAGGGGCAGGAGCATTTGAGACAAATTCAACAAAAGTCAGAGGGATTGAACGAGAAGATGTCCGTAAATGGGATGAGGATGCTGTAGTATTCGGACAAATCACGGTTGAATAAGGAGAGATAATATGAGCTATTCAACAAAAAACTACACCGCCGACGGGGGAAATCGTACCGTCATCGGCGGTGTTTTAGAAATTGCCGGGGGCAAGGTCATTAAAGATGGACAAGAGGTCAGTTTAGACGGCGGAAACCAATCTGAACCAGGACCCGGAAGCGTAACCCATGAAATGCTGGCGGATAAGTCGGTCCGCAGCAGGAATATCGGCACCGGCAGTGTAATGGAAGAACACTTAAATTCATCTGTTTTAGATCGTCTCAAGGCTATTGAAGATAAATTGAAAGAGCTTGCCGGTTCTGAGTCTGACGGAAAAACGGAATAAAAAATAAAAGGAAAAGGATGATTACAGATGGCTGAAGATTATTTATATGAAAGTAATGGAGTCAAAACTTCATCTGAAAAAGGAAAAGACGGCAAGGCGATAACGCCAGTCTATCTCAAAGAAAACAGCGAAGAAAATCCTCTTTTTGTAAAAGGACTGCAGGGTGAAAAAGGTGAGAAAGGAGACAAAGGCGATACCGGTAAACAAGGTCCTCAAGGAGAACCGGGGGAACCCGGGGAACAGGGGCCACAGGGTGAACCGGGACCGGCCGGACCAAAGGGAGATACTGGCGAGCAAGGCCCGCAAGGTGAGAAAGGAGACAAGGGTGATCCGGCTGTTATTGAAGAAAGCAGCATTACGTATGAAATGCTTGCAGAAAAATCCGTCCGGAGTAAAAACATCGGAACTGGCAGCGTGATGCCGGAGCATCTAAACAGCGAAATTACAAAATTGCTTGATGAATTGAAACAAAAAATGAATAACCTTGAAAGTGACCTGGCTGCTTTGAAAGGAACAGAAGAAGGACCGACAGAATAGGCGGTGTGTCCTGAATGGATTTAGAGGCTATTAAAAACTATTTAAAGGTCGAGCATGAAGAAGATGATCGTCAGCTTTTGAATCAAATGGCGGCGGCCAAAAGCTATATTATCAACGGGATAGGCAGGTATATTGAAGGGCACCCGCAATTTGAGCTGGTGCTTCAAATGCTTGTCCAACATTGGTATGAAAACAAAGGGATATATGAGTCCGGGGGAACCGGCTTATCTATCCCTTTTACTGCTGAAAATATATTGACGCAGCTGCGTTATGTATCTGTGGAGGAACAAGAAAATGAGAAAAAAGATCAGCCAACTCCGGCACCGTCTGACCTTTCAAAAGAAAACTGAGACACAGGATGAAGAAGGTAACTGGAATGCAACCTATGCGGACTTATTCACGGTCTGGGGAGCTGTAGAGGGGGCTGGCTCTCTTGGGAATAGCGAAACTATGATTGCCGGAGCATTGGGAGTCAAGACCCCTAAAAAAATCACGGTGCGTTACCGGAATGATATAAAACCGAATATGCGGATTGTTAAGCGCGTTCCTAAAGAAAAGACGGAACGCGTTTTTGATATTTTGGACACTAACGATCCGGATGATCAAGGGGAAGAGCTTGAGATTCTTTGTCAGGAGGTGGGAATCAATGGCTGATATGAGCTTTGACGGCATAGATGATCTAACGCAGTATTTTGAAAAAATCGGCGGAGACGTCGAAAAAGTTGAACCCGTAGCATTAAAGGCGGGCGGAGAACTTATTGCTGAACGGCAGCGCGCTCACGTTAACCGGAGTGATAAGAAACAGCCCCATATGCAGGACAATATCACAGTCTCCAATGTCCGAGAATCCAAGGACGGAGTGAGGTTTGTGGCCGTTGGTCCGAATAAAAAGGTAGCGTATCGCGGGAGGTTCTTGGAGTGGGGAACCTCAAAAATGCCGCCGCAACCGTTCATAGAAAAAGGCGGAAAAGAAGGGGAGGGGGCTGCTGTGGAATTATTGGAGCGAATTCTTACAGCGTCGATCAAATGACCTACTCTCCTAAAATTGAATTGGTGAGTACACTTAATTCCAGTGCCTTATTAAAAAGCCTGGCGTCTGGCGGAATTCATAATCTCGTCGCAAATGATGTCAGTGCTTTTCCAAGAGTAGTATTTTCGGAGATTCAAGACGCCGATACGGATTTTGCAGACAACAAGGTCTATTCATTTGAGGTGCGTTATCAGATCAGTATTTTCACTCAAGCGAGCACCCGCGGCAAGGAAACAGCGATTGCTGCTGAAATAGACAGGCTTATGCGGGAAATCGGCTACAGCCGGTATGATTCTCAAGATTTATACGAAACAGACACAAAGGTCTTTCATAAGGCCAGACGTTATAAAAAAACCTATTATCAGGAGGAGAATTAGATGGAGGCGGGAAAAGTATTAACCGGCTTGGATATGTTTCATATCTCAGAAGTTTTAAAAGACACGAAGGATGAATTGGAATTCTCTGTTCCAGAAGAATTGCCGGGCGCTGTCAATATGAAGTTGGACCCGAAATCAGAGACAGAAACATTTTATGCCGATAACGTATCATATGCACAGATGAGTAGCTTGGGAGATATTGACGGAGAGATGGAAGTGGCCGATCTGCCACTTAATATGCAAGCGAGAATATTCGGGAAAACAGTTGAAAACGGAATCCACTTTTCTAGCGCAGATGATAGGACGCTTGAAATCGCACTCGGTTTCCGGGCCAAAATTTCAACTGGCGGTTACCGGTACTATTGGGCATTAAAAGGAAAACCTGAATTAGTGCCAGTTGAACATAAAACAGAGGAAGGGAAACCTACTCCTCAAACATCACAGGTGAAGATCAAATTCATGCCTCTTACTAATGTGAAAGAAGGTAAACGCAGGTGGGAAGCCAAAGCAGAAGAAGGCAACGGAATCAACGCCGAAACATGGTTTAAACAAGTTGTCTATAAGGACATCACGAAAGAAGAAACGCCTGTTGTTGATGTAGGTAAATAATTCATTCATTCATTGAGCGCCTTAGAGCGCTCTTTTTATATAAAAAAGGAGGAACTTACATGGAAGCATTGTCTATTACACTTCGGCTTGACGGCAAAGATAAAAAATTTGTTACACCTGACCACATTACAGGTTTATTGTTCCGGAAGGCTGCAAAGATTGCTGACGATTTTGAATCACAAGATTCAGAGCGTCTTTTTACTAATGAACAGGTTGAATTTGTCTGTAATACCTTTGGTCAGAAATTTGCGCCTGATGAGTTTGAAAAAGGAATTGATGCCCGGTTGGTAGGAAGAACAATCTACGCTGCCGCACAGTACGTGTTGGGGAATATTGCGGAAGCAACGGCTCTTTTAAATAGCGGAGAAACTTCCAATGGTGAAGAGCCGGGGGAGTAAGTCTGTCTGAGTCAGTCCTTGATATGTATAACGCCCTTGAGGAAATAGGATATACGCAGAATCAAATTGACGAAATGGACATTGTCTATCATCTGAAAAGACTGGCTCGGAGAAAATCACAAGAAAAGACACAACCGAAAGTAAAAAACAATGATGAACCTGTGTATATTGATCAAATTCTCGGATAAGGAGGTGCCCGGTTGAGCAAAGACATAAAGGTCAGGCTGTATTCGAATTCATCTGAGTTTAAAAAAGAAATGAGTGCCTGTGCTGTTCAAATGAAAAATTTGAAGTCGGAATTTGAAAAAAACCGTACGGCAGTGGGTGTGTGGGGCAACGAATTAAAAACTGCTCAAGTAACCGAAAAAACATTAACACAACAACTGGAAACACATAAACGTAGAGTAAAGGCGCTCGAGAGAGCTTACGCAGACGCGGCTATAAAAAAAGGGAAAGACATAAAAGAAACACAAACCCTCGCCCGCCGTTTAAATAACGCTACTGCCGCAATGAATAAGACGCAAAACGCGCTAAATAGTACGACTCAGAGGATAAAAGCGTTAGAGGAGGCAGCGAAAAGAGCTTCCTCCCGTGTTCGGATCATGGGCGAACGAATGGATTCAATTGGTGGAAAAATGCGTTCAGTTGGTTCGTCAGTAGCTATGACATCGGGCATCGCCTTTGGTGCGCTGGCTCTGTCCCTTCGTGATGCTGTTCAGGTCGGCATTGACTTTGAAAAGCAAATGAGTAAGGTGCAGGCCATTTCCGGCGGATCGGCGGCAGAGATCGCAAAATTGAGAGAGCAAGCAAAAGAACTCGGTGCAACCACTGTCTTCACAGCAAGTCAGGCAGCGGATGCACAGGGTTTTTTGGCAATGGCTGGATTTAAGGTGAATGACATTTATGACGCAATGCCGGGAATGCTCAGTCTGGCGGCGGCCGGTCAACTGGAATTAGGAATGGCCGCGGATATTACATCAAATATCATGTCTGCCTTTGCTCTAAAAGCAAAAGAGTCAGGGCACGCCTCGGATGTCATTGCTTACGCCGCAGCCAACGCAAACACCAACGTTGAACAGATGGGCGAAGCCATGAAGTTTTTGGCGCCGAATGCCAATTCTCTTGGTTGGGGAATGGAAGAATCAGCGGCCGCCATTATGGCTTTTGGTGACGCAGGACTCCAAGGCTCAATTGCAGGGCAGGCTTTTGGTACATCCTTGATCCGTCTCGCTTCGCCGACGGGTAAGGCGTCGAAGCTTGTCAAAAAATTAGGTTTTGATTTCTTCGATGCAGCCGGAAACATGAAAAGCATGCCGGAAGTCGTTGAGGAAATGGAAAAAGGTCTGAAAGGCATGACCAAAGAGCAACAGGCGGCCGCATTAAAAACGATTGTGGGCGCTGAAGCATATAAACATTGGGCTGTCCTTCTTCAAAAAGGTTCAAAGGCTTTGGGGGATAATACTAAGGCGCTTGAAAAATCAGATGGAGCCGCCAAAAAGATGGCGGATACAATGCTGGATAATGCACACGGAAGCATAATAGCTTTTGAGTCAGCACTCGAAGGAGCAAAAATCAAACTGACGGAAAGCCTGCTACCTGCCCTGGGCGATTTAGCAAACAAGGGCAGCGACTTGATTATGATGTTTAATAATCTGGATTCCGGTACCGTGCAAACTATAGCGAAAACAGCCGTTCTGGCGACAGGTGTATTAGGAGTTACGACAGCCGTCGCCACGCTTACAGCTGGAATAGGGGCGCTTTTAGCGTTTACCGGTCCTGTTGGCCTTGCGATTGTCGGAGGTACAGCGCTGCTTGGCGGCATTTCAGTTGCTACTTACGCTTACACTGAACAATTGAAGAACCAGAAAAAGCAGCAAGAAGAGGCGCGAGAATCCGCCTTGCTTTACGGCGAGGGCGTTTCTAAAGCAACACAAAAATCTGCTTCCGCCTATGTGGATTTAAGGGAAAAGGCGGAACTACAGCTATTTGAATTGACCCGGGTATCGGGTTCAGAAGCTCAGAAGATGTCAGCTAAATTAGTTGAAACTTATGCCAATATGCGCGACCAGCTGATACAAGAACTTGAAGGGCTTAAAAAGGATGCTCTGGTTGTCTTAAAAGGACTATACGCGGACACCGATGAGAAAACAAAAAAAGCCGGCGAAAAGATGACTGACAAGATGGTTGGCGCAATTGATAAAGATATGCAAGAGGCTAGAAATAAACTGAAACAGTTAAATGCTCTACAAAAAGAGACGGGCCTCGTCACTTCCAACATGAATGCCTCACAAAAGAAGCAATTCAATGACATTGTTTCCTATTTTGAATTGTCTACAAGTAAATTTGCGGCCAATCAAAAAGAAGCATTAGCAATGCAAAAAGTAGTAACAGATCAGCAAGGACAGCTTTCATTTAAACAAGCTCAGAAGTACAACAACGACATTAAAAAAGTCTATGACGATGGTAAACAAGCCGCCAAGAAAGACATGGAATACAGAAATGATGTTATTGAGAAGTTATTTGCGCAGGGATATATAGAGGCTGAACAAAGAAGATCATTACTGAGCAAAAGCACAGCTGACTATAATACAGCTTTAACCAAAAATACCGATGTCTACGAAAAAAACTCGAGAGCCTTGTTTTCTAAAATGTCGAGAGATGGGAAACTCCTTGATTTAGAAACAGGAAAGGCTCTTGAGAGACAAACGGAGTTTACTACTAACTCTATGGGAATAGCGTCGCAAGCTGAAGAACAGGAGGCCGCATATCAAGAACGATGGGCGGCACGGCAAATAGACTATCTTCAAAAATTAGGGCAGTCCAAAGAAAAAGCGATTGAGACAACCCAACAGGCTTTAGAAGAGTTTTACCAAGGTATGGGGATGACCAAAGAACAAGCCCGTGAAGAAGCAAGTCAGATGGTTGCCAATGTTGAAGGGGAATTAGATAAGCCGACAAGCGCCAGCCAATCAGGGAAGAAGGTTGCTGAGGATTTTTCTGCCGGTTTGAAGCAGTCCACACCAGCAGTGATTGGTGGGGGAACGGTCTTACAGCAAGCCCTTAACAATTCGCTTTCCGCAGATAATGCCACGCCCGCACAGGCCGGACAAAATAAAGGAAATGCCTTTCGTACAGGTATCAATTCTACAAAGCCCGGTAATGCACAAGCGGGGGCGTCTATACTCCAATCTGCTTTAAGCGAGATGAGGAAAGGCGGCGGGCAAGCAAATGCAGCAGGACAAAACAAAGGAAATAAGCATAAAGCTGGTTTAACGTCTACCAAAGGCGCCAATACATCTGCGGCCGGCTCTCTTAGCTCATCGGTAACGAGCAATTTAGCCAAAACCTCAGACGGCGGAGGCGGTAAAAAGGCCGGAACTGAATTAGCCAGCGGCGTTCTTAGCAAAAAAGGCTCAGCAAACAGCGCCGGAAAAAGTGTTGCAAACAGCGCAAAAACAGGGATGAAAAGCGTTAAGACACAAGGTGTCGGTACCGATTTTGTTACTGGCTTTATAAATGGAATGGGATCAAAAAACAGCTCTCTCTTTAGTGCGGCATGGAATCTGGGGAAATCCGCCTTGCGGACCTTAAAAAAGTCAATTGACTCTCATTCTCCCTCCAAACTAACAAAAGCGGAAGGAAACAACTTTTCTGATGGGTTTGCGTTAGGGATAGAGGACAAAGCCAAAAACGTAAAACAAAGCGCTGCTTTTATGGCACAGAACGCGATGACCTCGTTTAAGCAGGAATTAAATCAGATGGCTTTCAACATAAAGGGGGCTGCTGATCAGCTCATTTCAATGAAGTCGGAGCTTACTGTTCGGAATGAAGTTGACACGCCTGCCTTAAACCAAAAACTCGACGCTCTAATCACACTTCTGTCACAGCAACAGTCTGGCGGGGCAGGCCAGGCCGCGATACCTCAGCAGCCTATCATCATCCATCCGGCTGCGGTGCATATGGACGGCCAACAAATTGCGACGATCGCTTTTGAAAAAGGAGATGGCAGGATACTTGACCAGAAAGCTGCAGACCGATACAACCAGAATGCCTATAAAGGCGGTGTCAGATCATAATGCTAGATTTATATATTGCTTTTAATAACGGTATGGGGGAACAAAGTTTAACAGGCATTCTCCCCCGTTTTAAGGTACGCAGCTTCACGCCTGACTCACCGAATATTGAACGAGAAACAACAACCCTTCCAAGGATAAACGGTTTAGTACTGCCGCAACACCCCCGGGACGTTGTTTACAAAGAGAGAGGCATCAAGGTTGATTTTTTATTAGATTCCGTCATTGCCGAAATCTTTTATCAGAACCGGCATGAACTTTATTCATTGTTAGTGCAGCCGTTTCCTTATTATATTTCGACGGACCTTCTGCCTAACCGTCGGTTCCTTGTTACGTGTGACGGGAATTTTACTATCACCAAGGACAAACAGAAAAACCATGCCACATTTACAGTAGATTTCACGGACATTCTGGGGCTTGCCGAGTCGAAATATACCTCTTCTACCATCCAGAATTTCAATGGAGAGCACTGGAGTCCCGGCATGGGAATCCTTCGGAGAGATGATCTTGAATATCATTTCAATAACCAAAAACGGTTCAGTGTTTACAATCCCGGCGGCGCCGCGGTCAACACTCTGCAGCATGATTATAACGTCTTTCTGTGGGCCAAAGGCACAAACGTAACCATTGTGAACCGAACGAACGGGGAAAAATTGAAAATTGAGCAGGAGCTAAAACGCTCGCAAAAAGTCACATTCATCAGGCAGTACACTGTAATCGGGGATAAGCGTCTGAAAACATCCGGCCGTCTGCCGACACTGGATGTAGGATGGAACGATTTTGAAATTATAAACTCAAATGACTTTGAAATTTTATTTGATACTCGTTTTTATTATAAGTAAGGAGGGATAACATGGCTGCGGCTGACTTTATTAAAAGCCTGGTACCGGGGGCGCAGAAGGTACGAAAAAAATATAATGTCCTTGCCAGCCTTGTCATTGCTCAAGGCTGTCTGGAAAGTGGGTTTGGCACGAGTGGCCTTTCCAAACAAGCTTACAATTTGTTTGGGATAAAGGGAACCTATAACGGAAAATACGTTTTGATGTGGACCAGCGAGCAGGACAAATACGGAAATGTTGAGAGGGTACAAGCTAAATTTAGAAAGTACCCTTCATACGCTGAGAGTTTGGCCGATCTGGGAAGCTTGTATAATCGTCTTGATCGGTATAAAGCAGTGGTAGGGGAAACTGATTATAAAAAAGCATGCCGAGCCGTTCAAAAAGCTGGTTACGCAACAGACATCAACTATGCTAATAAATTAATTACCATGATCGAACAGTATAAGTTGATGCAATATGACGATACGTCAGAATTGCCGAACGAGCCTGATGATCCAGAATCCCCAGAGACCCCAGAAGAAGAACCGAGCTTTCCGAGTAAAGAATACACAGGTAACGACATCCCTCTTAATAAAAAATTGCCGTCAGATGTGGACTTTCCTCAGTTGCATGTTTCCACGAAGGATGGAAATGACGTT
This sequence comes from Bacillus sp. EKM420B, assembly GCF_011065565.1. Lineage (NCBI taxonomy): Bacteria > Bacillati > Bacillota > Bacilli > Caryophanales > Bacillaceae > Bacillus > Bacillus sp. EKM420B. Next base: position 358,064 of record NZ_JAAMNX010000004.1, read on the forward strand.
GTGGAAGTAACAGGCGTGATCGTTGATCTTACAGACGATACTACCGGGAAAAAGAGCTTTACCTTTACAATTACCAAAACAGAGAGCAATGCGACTGAATTCGATTTACTGGTCAATGACAATATTCTTTACATTGACGAAAGAAGATTCAAACAACAAAAATACTATATTACAGATGTAGACTTGAAGCAGGCTAAAAACGTCCTGACAAAAACAATCACGGCCAATCATATATTTACCGTTTTGCTTGCTGAGAATCGAGTGGATGATACAGTAACGAAGAAATTGACCGTAAAAGAGGCCTTTGACATTGCGTTAAAAGGTACTGATTTTTCATATGTGCTGGAAGAGCCACAAAGCAAATTCGCCACCGCCGAAGAAGAGAATTTTGGTGATAAAAACTCTACCGAATTAATAGATCAGCTCATAAATGATTATGAGTTAGAGCTTGACGTGGATAATTATAAAATTCATGTCTATAAGAAAATGGGGAAAGAGATCCCTTTCACATTTGACTCTCGTTACAATATGCCGGGCATCAGTATCAAAACCAACTCGCAAAACTGTTCTACTCGAGCATGGGGATACGGCGCGATGTCTAAAGACAGTAAGAGCACAGACAAAAAACCGAAATACGTATTTGAGCCGATCTTGTACATCCATCCAGAGGAAAAGAAATTCCTGCGGGAAGGTAAACCGAAGTGGGCCGACCCGATCAGAGACGAAACTATAAAAAAGTCGGGTAGCATGGTTTCTGCGCTGAAAAAACATGTGAATCCATATCCGGAAACAGTCGTCAGTGTGGATTATCAATATGTATACGAACCGAAATTGCTCAAAATTGAAAAGCCATTCTGGAAAGGTGATACAGTCCACATTTTAGCCGACACAGCAGACGGAACGACTTATGAGGATGATGTGCGGCTCTTAACGATTCAATACAATCCGCTAAATCCATACAGCAGCCCGAAGCTGACTTTTGCTAATTTCAGAAAAGACATACAAGATATCGCGGTGAATCAGGCGAAGAAGCTGAGAGAACAAAAACGATATATTGATCAAATACTGACAGCGCTTTGATAGGCGTTTTTTATTTTGTCGAAAAGGAGAGTGAATACAGTGTTGAGGTTGAAAAAAAATTACGATACCACTAGAAACTCTCGTTATGAGGATGAGCTATCTGGTGATATGGAAGCGATCGAGAGTAGCGTAAACGGACTTGAAAGTGAAATTACCCGTCATAAGAAAGCTGCTACGGCGCATACATCTGAGCAAATTGATCACGGGGGCTTTTCTTTACGAACTTATATTGACGGACTCTATAACCGGGTGCGTAATCTCATTCTTAATGCCGACGGGACAAATGTAAAAGAAGTAGTGGACGCCCGTGTTACTGCTGATGGAGAAATTGCTCCACTGTTGAAAGAGCGTCTTGATAAGGAATATAACAAACTTCTACGTAAGATCACCAGAAACGTTAACGTAGACGACTACGGGGCCGACCCTACCGGGGAGACAGACAGCACAGAAGCATTCAAAAGAGCGATCGGAAATGGAAAGGTGCGGCTCAATCTATCAGCCGGAGAATACGTGATAAGGGGCGTAAAGCTGCCGTCATGGACGTATTTGATCGGCCAGGGCATGGGCGTCACCACGCTAAAACTGCACGAGGACACGCCGGCCAGTGAGTGGGTTGTCACAAATGCTGATCATGCGAAAGGCAACCGGAATATCGTTGTGGAAGGTATGTCGCTTGACTGGAATCCTGATCGTCAGGGCGGCGTAGGCGCAACCGGAGGTGTACATTCAAGCTGTCTGCTTTTCGCGCAAGTAAAGTTTGGTATTGCGCGCGGCGTTGAAGGTATTAATCCCGGCTTACATTGTTTTGATGTATCAGCGCCTTCTTATGACATTACAGCAAAAGATTACACGGCAACGGGGAGCAAATATATTTGGATCGACAAGTGTGTCGGCTCGGGGTATGGTGACGACGGCATTACGACCCATTACAGCGAGTATATTTTCATCACAAATAATGTGATGACGAACCCGCGCGGCACCGCACACCGTAAAGGGGGAGCCAATTCAAACGGAATTGAAGTGGATGACGGCTCCAAGCATGTCTGGGTTATAGATAATTATACAGAGGGGAATGTGCGGGGCGTAGAGGTAAAAGCCCATAAGGAATGGCCGGCACCGAGTGACGTTCACATTCGCGGTCATGAATCATTTCGTGACGTTCGCTCATTTGATTTACGGCATATTGATCACCATCTTGTAAAAGACCCATGGAGCGAGACGGCTCGTGATGTGACGTTAGTAGACTGCACATCCCGGGAACCCGTCTATAATTCGCTTTATGAAGGATTAGCTCCGAAAGCCCTTGTCGTTTCGGCGTACCAGCGTGTTCAGATTATCGGATTCAAAGCCATAGGTGATCCAACATATGATTACAAAGACGGCTCGATCATTGCTTTCCAGTATAAGAGCAGGAAGATAACAGTAAACAACTTGCACATTACCGGATTTAAAAAGGCTGATTGTGACATTTATATTACCGGCGGCGATCAGATGACCGACGATGTATTTATTTCTGATTTTGTTATCCATGATTCCGCAAGAACCGGCATCGCGATAGGGGGCGGCGTATATAATGTTAACTTGTTAAATGGGCTTATGCATGTGGCAAGCGGAACGGCCGGCATTACATCCCCGAACACCAAGACCAATATTTTTCTTGTCAGAGCTTACGGCTATAAAGATGCGGCTGTCATTGCGGGGGAAAAGCATTCAGTCGTTCCGAATAACGTCAAGGGAGGCTTTCGAGCAGCTTCCGGCTCCGGCCATGCACTGACGAAATACAGTGCGATTATTGCGTGTACGGGGGCAACGTACGCGAAGGGTGAGCGCAATCTGCTTGCAGGAAATGCGGGAGGTTCTTCCTCGGAAGGATCGCGCAACGGTGTCATGTTTTCATACGATTCTCACACAACAGGAGACGGGGCGTCCTCGGGTGTCATGTTCTCGAAGGCTACCAAGAATAGTAAATCTTACACATTGGCTTTAGGCCATGGAAATGGCAAAGCCTCGGAAACCAACAAAAAAATAGAATTAAACGCAAAGAATGGAACAGTCAAGGCTACTGGCGCAATAGAAAGTGTATCGAATTTAAAAGACTTGGCGGAGTATTTTGAATCAGCTGACGGAGCAAAGATAGAGGCATCTTATCTTGTAGCGTTAGAGGGGGACAAAATCCGAAAAGCGCAAGAAGGCGACAAGATACTCGGGGTCGTTTCTAGGACTGCCGGCGTTGTGCTTGGCGGAGCTGCCTTCTATTGGAATGATCGTTTTCTTCGTGATGAATTTGGCGGCATTATCTACCGGGAAGTATTTGACGGTGAGGACATCATTACGATTCCAGCTGAGAACCCGAACTATGATCCGGAAGCTGAGTACAAGCCACGAGAGGAACGAGACGAGTGGCATATTGTTGGATTGATTGGTCAAGTGTTCGTGCGCGTTGATGATACCGTTAACGTCGGTGACAGTGTTTCAGCAGTTGACGGCATCGCGACAAAGGCGGAAAGCGGCGGATACGGAACCGTGATGAGATTTGAATCCCCGTACGATGCGGAAAAAGGATACGGTGTGGCGCAAATGATGGTTACACCGCAGCACTAAGGAGGGATAAGCGACGATGTATAAAACGGGCAGCGTGCCGATCAACATTAATACAAATCCAATCAATGGCCGGAGTACAAATATACAATTTATGACGCAAGACACAGGCAGCGCAAAGCTGTTTTTTTCTTTTACAAAGGATGGTGTACCGTTGCCTCTGTCAGCCGTAGATGCAAAAATTGTCCTACTGTATGATGATGGATCGTTTTATAAAAAGAGCCACACCATCACTGACAAGGTAAACGGCACAGCAGAATATGTGTTGTCCAATGCAGAACTCAAGCATTACGGAACGGTTAAGGCGGAAATCAAACTATATTACACGAACGGCCAAGCGCTGGCGACTTCATTTTTTACTTTCTCTATCGCCAAAACGTTAGAGGATCAGAACATCGTTCCGACAGCTGATTATTACATTGATGATTTTGAAACGCTGAGAGACGGGGTAAACCACATCGTCGAAGAAATCAGTCAGACTGTCGAGGAATTACAGAAGAAATTTGCCGATCTGGAAGCTATTGAAACGAAAGAGGGCGCGCAGAAAAAAGCGGATGCTGCAGAGGAAAAGGCCAAGGCTTATACAAATGAACATGCGAATGATGAAGAAAAGCATATTACGGCTGCCGAAAGAAAGGCGTGGAATGCCAAGGAAACCCCCTCCGGCGCGCAAAAGAAAGTAAACGCCCATGCGAACGATCAAGAAAAGCATGTTTCTGCAGCAGATCGGAAGGTTTGGGACAGTAAAGAAACAGAAAGCGGGGCGCAAGAGAAGGTAAACACTCACGCCAATAATACGGACATTCATGTTACCAAACCTTTCAAAGATACATTGGAGCAATTATCAAAGTTATTCACAGCGGGTTTTAAAGATGAACTGGAAGAATTATTACGTCAGTTCACGGCCCATAATTACAACCAAGAACGGCATATTTCTAAAGTTGAACGGAAGACATGGAACGGAGCTGCCACCTTTGCCAACATCATGCTGAAGAACGGAGCCACCGCAGGGACGCGGACACCGATGTACGCAAAGTGGGGGGCGTTTTTAATCTTACGGGGGCATGTGAAAACAGACGCCGAAATTATATTCGGCTCCATCCCCGCGGAATACGCACCTGCTGGCGGTTCCGTTATAACAGTGCCGTTAAGTGGTACAGGCGGCACAGCCAATTTAATCATTTATGATGATGGAGACTTGAAAATAAAATACCCGGACCCGGCGGACTCAAGTAAGATGGGCGGAGGCTACTATCTGGATGTGGTCGTGGGCTTTCAGGAAGGAGGGACAGCATGATTCAGGTTTATGAGTACGATGAAAATTTCATTTTGACCAAACCCGTTCCAATTGAGCCTGATGAAGAAGGAAACTATACAATTCCTGATAATTGCACAATGATCCAGCCTCCTTCTTTTATAAAGGCGATGTATCATCCAGCTGAGAAGATATGGACGGAGGCGGCCACAGAGGAAGAGAAAAAATCCTTGGAAAAGCAAATTGAAAGCGGACGGGTTCCTTCCCCCGTCGATGAATTGAAAGCTCAGAATGCGGCCATTACAACGCAGCTTGCGGAAGCGCAGAGCCTGGCCGAGTCACAAGCGCAAATGATTGCAAATCTTTATCTAATGCTGGCGGAGGGAGGGAAAGGGGTATGATGGATTGGTTTACAAGCGTTAAAACCATCTACGGATGGGGGCCGCAGTATTACAGTAATGCAGACGTGGCCCGTTTTGTGGAGTGGGGAAGAATTACAGAAGATGAATACAAACAAATAACCGGCTTAACCTATCCGATGACAAAACAGCCTGTCAGTGTGGATTTAGGCGGCGCCGCAAACTGATCAACACCCGGAGAGGTGTTTTTTATTTTGCCTCGAAGGAGGTGATAACAATTGGAGGGAATATACGTGTGGATGAATTTTGAGAGCTTACAGATCGCAAGAGCATATCTTTTTGGGGAGGTGAAATATCTTGATTTAATGCTGGTGCTGAACATCATTGACATCATTACCGGTGTGATAAAGGCATGGAAATTCAAGGAGCTTCGGAGCCGTAGCGCATGGTTCGGCTATGTGCGTAAGATGCTCAGTTTCCTTGTGGTTATTGTGGCGAATGCTATTGATACGATTATGGATCTGAACGGCGTCCTGACCTTTGCGACCGTTCTTTTTTATATTGCAAATGAGGGCCTATCCATCACGGAAAACTTGGCACAGATCGGCGTTAAAATTCCGGCCGTCATCACTGACCGGCTCCATGTAATTGAAAGTGACAACGATCAGAAAACAGAAAAAGAGGACAAAGCTGCTGAGTAAATCCAGCGGCTTTTTAAATTCCAAAAATAGAATAGGAGACGATGAAACATGGTGAAAATCACTAAAGACTTTATTCCAGCGGGGCACAATAACAGACCGGGATACGCAATGAACCCGGCATACATCACAGTTCATAACACGGCAAACACGGCACAAGGGGCAAGCGCATCCATGCACGCCCGTTATGAGAAAAATCCGGAAACACCCACCAGCTGGCACTTTACAGTAGACGACAAAGAGATTTATCAGCATCTGCCATTGAATGAAAACGGATGGCACGCGGGAGACGGAAACCGCGGAACTGGCAATCGGAAATCTATCGGCATTGAAATTTGCGAGAATAGCGATGGGGATTTTGAGAAAGCCGTGGCAAATGCTCAATGGCTGATCAAAAAGCTCATGAAGGAGCAGGGCATTTCCTTTGCAAACGTGGTCCCTCACCAGCACTGGTCCGGCAAGTATTGTCCGCGCAAGCTGCTTGATCGATGGGACTCCTTTAAAGCCGGTATCAGCGGCGCCCCGTCTAAAACGGTAAATTCTCCTGTTGATAAAACAAAAGAATCGTATATTAAAAATACAGTTGTTGCTGACAGCCTTAATGTGAGAACTCAGCGCAGTGCCAACTCGTCTATTGTGCTTGCTCTTCCTAAAGGTTCGACTGTCCAATATAAAAAAGGATCGACTCAAAATGGTTGGGGTTACATTAAATATACCAATTCTAAAGGAGCCACATACAGCGGTTACGTTAATGTAAGCTATATCAAGAGCGATGCAGAGTTAGGGAAAATCCCTTCGAAATCTTCAAACAAGACTGGTGGGAGTATTAAGTCCGTAGGCAAAATTAAAATTGTTGGTGTTAAAAGTGCTGCAATTATTATGGACAAACCAGACCGTAAAAACGCCAAGAATGTGGATACAATTGGCCTCGGTAAGACAATTAATATCTTAGGTTCTGTTAAAGGTTTAAACAACTCTAAAGGCTATTGGGAAGTCATCCATGGCGGTAAACGGCGGTATGTGTCAGGACAATATGGAAAAATGGTTTAAGTAAAACGCTTTTGAAATAATGAGAAAGCCCCCAAAAGGGGCTTTTATTTTGGTTCAATATTTATAATTAACGACATTTGAGGAATTTTAGCTAGTGTAACAAGATAGTTACCGTCAAATACCTCAAGTGTATTTTGCTCGCTTTTTAGAAGATCGTTTACATGCTTAATATCAATTCCTAAAGCATGAAAAACCGCAAGTGTATTATCCAGGCCTATTTGAGAAGCCATATTATCTGGACCAGAAGTGGATAAATGTAAACGATAGAATTTATGATTCTCGTCATACCATGCTTCCAAAGTGAAAGTTCCGCCGGAGTTATCAGTTTCTGTTTTCAGTTCTCTGGTGTAAATTGTACCATCTTTGGCTTCGGTAAGTTCAAAATCTCCGATATTATCTTTATTAATACGACTGAGACCAGTGGATTCAATATCTTCATCACTTTCAATATCTCGAGTCGCTTCATTGAAAGTCTGTACAAATTCCTCAAGGCTAAAGTTAAATTCTTTTTGTGTATTCTCAACTTTATCTGTCTCGACGTTATTGTCTTCACTTTCAGTGTTATTTTTCTCTTTTTCTTCCGAAATGGTGTTTTCACTGCTACACGCAGATATACCAAAGCATAGAAGAAAAATGGATAATAAAAAAACAAGCTTTTTCATAAAAAATCCTCCTCTTAATCAAACAACATTTACATTTTAAAGCAAATAAGGATTCATTTCTATGCATTGTAAAAACTTTGTTATAATTTTAAAATGGGCTGAGTACGAAAGATAAACTGCAGTAAAATAAAAGCCCTCTATAAGAGGGCTTTTATTAATTTTCTAATATTTTTTCTATACCTGTATCCTGAATTAATAAATCATTTAAAGATGGGGCGACTTTTACAGCTTCTTCTGGATCTAAATCTCCGAATCCCACAATATATAACCCAAATCCTTCTGCTCCTTCCAAGTAAATCAGAGCATTCCCGCCCTCATCGTCGCCGACAGCAAGCGAGTTCGGTATGTAGTCCTGTATTTCATAGGATTCATTCATATCAATACAACCAGCAGGGCTCCATATTCGTATATACTTTTCACCAGCTACATTTATTTCTACTTCTGTGGCTTCACTTACTATGTCTAAATAATCCGATGGTACATTAATAGGGGAAAATTCCGTTAATGCTTTGATTTCTTCTTCGGTTGCTGCTGCTTCTTTCGCATCTACTGAAAAACGAGAGCTTATTTTATTGAGCAAAGTCATTTCAAATCAATCCTTTCAAATTTTACTCCGAGCTTCTCTAACATCTTATATTGTTGTTCGAGTACATTTTCAATAGTTTTATGAGAAAACCCTGCTGCTTTTAAATCCTCCACTGTGTGATTGAGTTCCTCTTGTAAAGTCGATTCCCATTTCCCTTTCCCTTGAGCAACCCGTTCATTTCGTCTCATGTTCTGTCTTTTACTTATTTCAGTGTGGGGGAACCCTTTTCCTGTTTCAATAGTTATAGTAGGCGCTTTATTGGCATCATAACCATACTTTTTTAGGTTTTCTTTTGCCCACTGCTGTTGTAATCCATGATGGGATTGTAACCGCCCACCACTAGGGCCCGTACCTTTTGGTTTTGGCATTGAATCTTTATGAGTCTTGTTAAATATTACGAAATTCTCAGTTGTGCCATTTGCTTTTACATTTAGTTTCCCACTAACTCCACGAACCCCGAACGGCACAAATGCAGCTAAGGCAGTGTGTATACTGTTATTTCGTTCTTCGTCCGATATTTTATTCCCAAACATATCTCGACCGGTTATTGCCTCACTAAAACCGTTCGCAGATGCGAGCCCATAAAGTCCTTTGTCAGAGTTTTGAAGGGCTTTAAAGGTTTTTGGGGTTTTATATATTTCGAGCGCTTTATCTGCTTTGTAAATTGCTTTTCCAGTTGAATAGATTGCCTTTCCACCTTTAAAGATACGGCCGGCCCAGCCGACAATAGGAACATAACCAGCGGCAGCCATTCCTCCTGCTGCGACTCGCTGACCGGTAGTGAGTTTTTCACCTGTGACGGGGTCAACTCCATCAGCGGCCCTTTTATAATCATAATATCCGGTAACCTCACCTGTAAAATCACATACAACATTCCACGTTTTTTCGTACCAGGGTCTATTTGCAAGCTCTTCCTGCTCCTTGGCGATTCTTCGCTCTTCAGCCTGCTGCTTTTTGAACGAAAGATATTCGGATGACTGCTTATGTAATCCTGCTTGCATCTGGTGGATTTCACTTTCCCGATACGCCTTTGCATTATAGTTGAGCGGTGTGGCGTTTTTGCCTTTACCTGTCGCATCCTGTAATGCCTGAAAATCCGCCATGATAAACGCCTCATTAGCTTCTGTCAGCGCATACTCATTTGAAAGGTTGTTATCCAGCTCACCAATTTTTTGTATTGTTTCTCTTTTTGTTGTATCCGAATCATCTAATTTCTGATCTGCGTTATCGGTTGAAAAGAGATCGAGCGGCAGTATATCTGCGATTTCATCAAGGATACCTTTCATTTCATTGCGCTGCTCTTGCATAATCGCTTTTGATTTATCAAGTGCATTTGTCAATTCATGCTCAAGGAACGATTCTTCCACATAAGAATCTGAAAGCCCGGCATCTCCAATCATGGCTTCTATGCTTGTGAGAAACGCGATTTTCATATCAATCAATTCCAACCATTCATCTGTGACGCCTGCATGATCTTGAAATAAAGCTTTGATGTTATCAGCGCCTTTGCCCGAAAAATCATTGTCGCCCAAGTCTGCCATACCTTGGAACGCATTTTTCAGGTTCGTCATTTGGTTGCGCAATTCTTTGTATTCGTTTGCGCGTTGTTTGGCGGCAGAAAGCAGGGTGGTTGCTTCAAAGATTTTCATGATCATATCCTTTCGTGATAAAATGTTATTCAAAATTTTACCACGTTGAAACTCGGAGTAAAATGAATATCTTTAAGAGTTCGAAATTTACACAGATAAAAACACTTAAAATATTTTTCGCAAATTTAGCACAAGTATTGTTAAAAAAGCTTATATATCAACGCATATAGAGGTATATTGCACGTTCTCCTAGAGCGTTTTTTGTATAAGATAGGCGCAGATTAATAATGTCGGCAAAACAAAAAACCCCTTGTTATACAAGGGGTTTTTGAGTTTAATATTTTGCAAGAACCTGGTGGAAATGATGTGAAAAAAGCCCGCTGTAAGCAAGCGGGCTTTTTCTTATATGACAGCATCAAATTGATTGACTTTCCAAACGTTGTTTTCTTTTACGAATGTTACATCGCGTTTTGCTGACGGAGAACCGTCAAGAGTCGGTACAGTGAAGCGGTATGTTTGAACGCTTCCTTTTTTAGAAAGAAGAGTCATTTTTGCTTTTTTCCAATTCAGGAGGTTATCTCCGTCGCCGACCGGAACAGCCAATTTGCCGTCTTTTACAGTGAAGTGGTAATCTTTGAGCCCTTTGTCAATCGCTTGCTTTGTAAAAGCGGGTGTCAGATATTTTACGGCTTTCGCTTTTGTTCCGAGGTCTTTGCACATAAATACGTATTGAAGATTTTGATATTCAAACGGTTCAGATGTGCAGTTTGCGTTTGATTTAAGCGCACCGCCGCTCATCGTGTTCCAGAAATGTTCTCTCGCTGACAGGGCCAGTTGAAGTGCTTGTTTTTGTGTAAGGTCATTAGATGCATTTTTTGCGGTCGCCGCAGTGCCCAATGACAGAATCAATGTAATAGTAGTGAGGAATAATAGCCATTTTTTCATGATATAATCTCTCCTTCAATCAATCTCTTTCTCTTATGTTACAAATGTTACAATAATTACAGTGAGATTACAATACCTTTTCAGAAATATTTTCCGGACTTTTTATTTTTATGGTTTATTTCCATGTAAGACGTGAGAATAAGATAAAGAGTTTCATTGAACAAAAGGTTTTTACAAGCTGTCTGCTGAATAATAAAATGGAAGAAAATCAAAAAAGGAGTCCTACATATGGAAGTACAAGATCATTTAGAAACAGCGGAAGGCCGCGGCCAGTCTGTCTGGCGATCGATGTCACTGTTTTTAGTGCCGCTGCTTTTAAGCAATGTATTGCAATCTGTCGGCCAATTGGTCGGAATGGTATTTGTCGGAAGGTGGCTCGGAGTTGATGCGCTTGCCGCCGTATCGTCTTTTTTTCCGCTGTTTTTTCTGCTGATCTCCTTTACGATCGGAATCGGTTCGGGAAGTTCCATTCTGATCGGGCAGGCTTACGGCGCGAAAAACGAAGAGAGGATGAAGGCGATTGTCGGCACTACACTGACTTTTACCTTTATGCTCGGTGTTGTTCTGGCAGTTGTCGGCAGTGTGTTTACGCTTGATATTCTGCGGCTGATGGGAACGCCGGAAAACGTAATAGATGTCAGTGTCCGATATGCGCGCATTTTGTTTTGCGCAATGCCGCTGATGTTTTTATATTTTGCGTATACGACATTTTTACGCGGAACGGGAGATTCAAAGACTCCGTTTTATACGTTAATCGTCAGTACAGTCATAAACATCGGTATCTTGCCCTTATTGATTCTCGGGCTTTTCGGACTTCCGAAGTTCGGCATTTACGGTTCGGCGTATGCAACCGTGATTTCAAACATCGTGACATTTATCGTACTCATGGTTTATTTGCGGAAAAGGAAACATCCATTGGCATTTGACCGGACTGCGCTCCGTTCTCTTAAAATGGACAAAAAGCTGCTCGCGCTTTTACTCCGTCTCGGGATTCCGTCGAGCATCAATATGATTCTCGTGTCACTTTCTGAAATTGCGGTCATTTCATTTGTCAATCATTACGGATCAAACGCGACGGCTGCTTACGGGGTTGTCAACCAAGTGGCGAGTTATGTGCAGATGCCGGCGGTAAGCCTCGGTATCGCCGTTTCAATTTTTGCCGCCCAATCCATAGGAGCAAATCAATTCGGCCGGCTGAAGCAGGTCATTAAAGTCGGCATCGGCCTGAATTATTTGATCGGCGGGGTTTTGATTGTGCTGATTTACACCTTCTCCCGGCAGATACTGGCTTTGTTTTTAACCGATCAGGATACACTCCGCATTGCCCGCAATCTGATTATGATTACCCTTTGGAGCTATCTGATTTTCGGTCATGCTCAGATTGTTTCAGCAACAATGCGGGCGAGCGGTACGGTGTTATGGCCGACGATTATCAGCATTTTTACGATTTGGGGAATTGAAGTGCCTGTGGCCTTTATTCTTTCTCATTATACGAATCTCGGCATTCTCGGCATTTGGGTCGGTTATCCGGCGGCTTTTGTCGTCAGCCTGCTGCTGCAATACGGATATTACCGGTTTGTATGGAAGAAAAAACAGATTACCCGGCTGATTCAATAAGGTTTTACCGCACATCGCTCAATTCATACGGGCGATGTTTTTTTAGAGAAGGAAAATGAGTTTAGAAAATGGAATTCCTATACATGCTAGAAAACAAGGAAAGGGCAGGTGCTTATGACGATTGAACATACGACTTATTTAGGAGTTTCAGCCATAAAAGCGGAGACTGATCAGGCTGAATGCATCATTGTGCCGGAGTGGGGATCAAATGTCATATCGCTTCGGGATAAAAGAACCGGTATGCGGCTTCTGAGAGAACCGGAAACTGCGGAGGAATTCCTCAAAAAACCCATGCTGTACGGCATTCCCGTTTTATTCCCGCCGAACCGGATTACGGACGGGACGTTTCGTTTTGACGGGCGTGCGTATCAATTCGAGATAAACGAAGAGGATAAACATAATCATATTCACGGCTTTCTTCACAATCAGCATTGGAAAGCGGCGGCAGCGAGAGAAGAGGGGGATGGAATGACAGTCGAAACAGAAATTGATCTTTCAAAGATTCCCCGTGTTCATAAACAATTTCCGCACGATGTCATTGTCCGGATGACCTATACATTAAAAGACAATGTGTTTACGCAGCGGGCGCTGATTATGAATAAGGGAACGGAGGCTTTTCCTTGGGGGCTAGGCTATCATTCCACATTTGTTTTCAATGAAGAGCGATCCCGTCTATTTTTGACGGCTGACCGCATGTGGGAATTAAATGAACGTTTCGTACCGACGGGCCGTTTATTGGATGTTCCTGATAAAGAAGCGTTCCGTCATGGAATGTCTTTGAAAAATAAACAGTTTGACGATGTTTTTCTTTCTTCCGGACGGAATGGCGGCAATAACGAAGCTGTTATTTATCATCCGGATGAGCAATTATCCGTTTTGTATCAAGCGGACACGTCTTTCAAGCATTGGGTGGTATATAACGGTGACGGAAAGCAGGGGTTTGTCAGTCTTGAGCCTTATACTTCCGTTACAGATGCATTTAATCTGAATCAGCCTGCATCACTGACAGGGCTTCAGATTCTGAAACCGGGCGAAGAAGCGGCTGCGTCATCCAGAATCACCATTTTGCATGACGAAGAATAGGAAAGAGGCGGGGATAACATTGAAAACATATGTGAAACGCTTGTGCGCGGTGATTCTGCTTTTGATCATTGCCGCAGTTCCTTATATTGATGATGCGGCTAAGGCGGCTGAACAAAAAAATACTTTGCAAAAAGAGCTGGAACACATTCTGGATGAAGAACCCGCTTTAAAGGGAACTTCAGCGGGCGTCAGTGTCCGGTCAGCAAAAACAGGGGAGGTGCTGTTCGGCAGCCGGGAAGATATGCGGCTGAGGCCTGCATCATTGATGAAACTGCTGACGGCATCTGCGGCGCTTTCCGTTCTCGGAGAAGATTACACCTTTAAGACAGAAGTACGGGCAGACGGCGCCGTGAAAGGAAAACAGCTGCGCGGAAACCTTTATCTCAGGGGAAAAGGCGATCCGACCCTATTGGCTTCTGATTTTGAGAAGATGGCTAAACAAGTCAAAGCCAGAGGCATCCATGTCATTAAAGGAGATCTGGTCGGGGATGATTCGTGGTATGACGATACCAGGTATTCAGTTGATCTTCCGTGGAGTGATGAAGGCCAATATTATGGCGCGCAAGTATCAGCTCTTACCGCTTCCCCAAATGAAGATTATGATACCGGAACGGTGATTGCAGAAATCACCCCGGCGAAACAGCCCGGTAAAAAGCCGCGCATTTCGATTTCTCCCCATACGGACGTCGTTCGTGTGAAAAATGAAGTGAAAACCGTCGCTTCTGATGAAAAGAAAGAATTGACGGTTGAACGGGAGCACGGTGGCAATGTGATTACGATAAAGGGAACCATACCTGCCGGCTCGTCAAAGGCAAGAGAATGGGCGGCAGTGTGGGACCCGTCGTCCTATGCTTTAGATTTATGGAAACAAGCGCTTACAAAAAAGGGTATAACTGTAAAAGGGAAAATCAGAACAGGGCGAATGCCGCACCGCACCCAGCTTGTCACATCACGGACATCCATGCCTCTTTCAGAATTATTGATCCCGTTTATGAAACTGAGCAACAACGGGCACGCCGAAATTCTGATCAAGGAAATGGGAAAAGTGAAAAAAGGGGAGGGCAGCTGGGAAAAGGGTTTGGACGTGATGAAATCGGAGCTCAAATCGTTCGGGCTGAATCCGGATGAATTGATTGCAAGAGACGGATCCGGCGTTTCTCATATTAACGGCGTATCCGCCGGCCAAATCGGAGAGCTTTTGTATGCGGTTCAGAAAGAAAAGTGGTACCCGGCTTTCCTTCGTTCGCTCCCTGTCGCCGGTGCAAGCGACAGAATGACGGGAGGCACTCTTCGGAATCGGCTGAAGAATACTCCGGCAGAGGGCAAAATTAAAGCGAAAACCGGGTCACTAACATCAGTCAGTTCGATTGCCGGCTATGCAGACACAAAAACAGGAGATACGCTTATTTTTTCCGTGCTTCAAAACGGGCTGCTTGACGAAGATGACGGAAAAGACATTGAAGACAAAATCGCAGTCGTGCTGGCAAATCAATAAGAAGGGCCGGATCCTTAGAGGGTTCGGCTTTTTTTTGATGTCTGTAAAACATTATATTGCGATTATGAATCAATCTTTTCAAAAAGTAATATCGCAATATACTTCCTTTTTTTTACACACTACTTTCTTACTTGTTCACCGATTTTTCATTTTCTAACATGAAACTTCTTTTCAGGAGGCAAAACCTTTTTAAAAGCGCAATTAATTATACATTTTATTCCTTATTATAGTGTTTAAGAACCAGTTTGCAGTGTGCATACATACCGTTTTACATGGTATAAAGATTATAGAAATGAAGAAATGAAGTGAGGAATATATACTATATTCTAAAAAATGTTAGAGAAAATTTAATTTTTTATTGTGATTTCTAAAATATGTTTTAAAATAATGCTTATATGGATGATTTAGTCATATGCTGTCGAAATTTAATTGTAATTATTTCACTTTCTTATCCTCTTAAATTGAAGCGGAGGGATTCCATTGAAGAACACTGTTTATTCTTTAACTCACGCACAAAGAAGAGTGTGGTTTACCGAGCTGCTCGAACCGGGCACAAGTATCTGCAATCTCGCGGCATGCGTCAAATTCAGGGGGGACATTGATTTTGACGTACTGCGCCATGCTTTAGATTTTTCTATCTCGCAAAATGATTCGCTCAGGTTTCAACTGACAGAAGGGGACGGATCAGAACCCCAGCTGTATCTGGCGGGACATCGGCCGATTTCTTTAGAGACTGTTGATTTTACTCATACTGATAACTCAGAGCGGGACGCATGGATTGACACGCAGACCCGTGTTCCGTTCAAGCTGTTTCATTCACCTCTGTATCAATTTACTCTGCTTGTCATGTCAGACGAAGAAGTTTGGCTTTATTCAAAATTTCACCATATTATCATGGACGGCATCTCGCTCAACCTGCTCGGCAACCAGCTCATTGATATCTACCAAAAGATCATGCGGGGCGAGGATTTAGCTGAACATCACAGGCCTTCCTATCTCAGCTACATGGAAAAAGAACAGCAATACTTACAGTCTTCCCGTTTTCAAAAGGACCGTTCATTTTGGACTGAAACATACCGAACCGTTCCGGAACACCTTTCACTGGCGGAACGAACCTCTCATCTTAGACAAAGCACTGCGGCTTCCAGAGATACAATCACTCTTTCTCACTCCTTAGAACAATCTATCCGGCGTTTTTGCAAAGAAAATAATATCAGCATCATCTCTCTGTTTATGGCTTCGTTATACATATGCATCAGCCGTCTGACGGCTAAAAAAGATATTGCCATCGGCACTTATTACGGAAACCGGGGCTCCAGGCTCGAAAAGGATATGCTCGGCATGTTCGTCAGCACACTGCCGATCAGAATGACGGCAGATCCTGATGCGGAGTTCCTGTCCTTTGTCCGCAGCGTAGGAAAAGAGCAGCTGTCTGTTATGCGGCACCAGAAATATCCTTACAATCTTTTTGTCAATGAATTAAGGCAGGTTCATCACGATCTGCAAAATATCATCGGGATTTCGATGCAATACCAGCCTCTCGCGTGGCATCAGGCGGAGGGCTTCGATTATGAAACGGCGATGTTTTTCAGCGGGCATACGGCAAATGAGCTGTCCATTTTAATTAAGGAGCGGACAGATACGGGATTGATTGAGCTGAATTTTGATTATCAATCCGCTTTATTTACTGAAACATCGATTAAACGGATTCAAACTCATTTGCTGACGATCGTTGAAAATGCCGTTAGAAATCCAAACCGGCTGATTCGGCATATTGATATGGCGGATGAAAAAGAAAAGAAACGGGTGTTAACTGCGTTTAACCGTACAGAAACGGCTGAACCGCCGGCCCCGACGCTTCACGGGCTGTTCACCCGCCGCGCCGCGCTTTCGCCGCATTGTCCGGCGCTTCGTTTTCCCGACGGTATGCTGACGTACGCCGAGCTTGACCGGTACACAGACAGACTCGCTGTTCGGCTCCGCCAAAAAGGCGTCCGCAAAGAAAGCGTGGTCGGTGTGCTCGCTGAACGCTCGCCAGAGATGGTGATTTCAGTGCTTGCCGTGTTAAAAGCAGGCGGCGCCTACGTGCCGCTTGACCCGGAATATCCGGAGGACAGGCTGCGCTATATGCTTGACGACAGCGGCGCCTGTCTCCTGCTTCAACAGTCGGGGTTATCCGTTTCCGGTTTTTCCGGTGAAACGCTAGAAGTGTCTCTTTCTTCTCTGACAAGTGAGACGGAGACAGGGGCTGTCTCTGACGAAGCGGATGCTGATTCGCTCGCTTATATCATTTATACGTCCGGTTCGACGGGAACACCGAAGGGAGTGGCTGTTGAACACCGTCAAGCCGCCGCCTTTTTATCAGGGATGCAAGGGCAGTTTCCGTTAACGGAAGAGGATATTATCGTGCTGAAATCATCCTTTTCATTCGACGCCTCCATCTGGCAATTGTTTTGGTGGACGATGTCCGGCGCCTCCGTGTATCTGCTTCCGGCTGGCTGGGAGAAAGATCCTGTGCGGATGATTGAAGCTTTTTCTTCTGAAAAGGTGACGACCGCGCATTTTATTCCGGCGATGGTCAACAGCTTTTTAGACGCGCTGGAAACAGAGCCTGTAGAAACAAGAACACGCCTCGGCAGAACACTGACACGCGTGTTTGCCGGAGGGGAAGCTCTTTCCCCGCTTACGGCTTCCCGGTTTGCCGATCTTCTGCCTGAGACCATGCTTATTCACGGCTACGGGCCGACAGAAGCGACGGTCGATGCGGCGTTTTACGTCTGTGACCGAAAACGGGATAGCGGACGGACGCGGCTTCCGATCGGAAAACCCGTTCCTGGTGCCCGTCTGTATGTATTAGATAGCGGGGGAACCATCCAGCCTGCGGGCGTGGCAGGAGAGCTGTACATCGCGGGGACAGGCGTGGCCCGGGGCTATCTGAACCGGCCTGAGCTGACGGAGGAGCGCTTTCTCGATGATCCGTTTTACCCGGGAGAACGCATGTATCAGACGGGCGATATCGCACGCTGGACAGAAGACGGCCTTGTTGAATGGCTCGGGCGTTCAGACGGACAGGTGAAAGTCCGCGGCTACCGGATTGAACCGGGGGAGATCGAAGCGGCGATCCGGCGCATCGACGGCATTCGTGAGGCGGCGGTCACTGCCCGAACCGAACACAGTGAAACCGCACTTTACGCCTATATTGAAGGACGAAAAAGCGATGACGTGCGGGCGGAGCTTGCGGCACGTCTTCCGGCCTACATGGTGCCGGCTCAGTTTATAGAGATGAGCGAGTGGCCGGTCACACCGAGCGGAAAGCTTGACCGCCGCGCGCTGCCGGCTCCCGGCGGATCGGCAGACAGACGGGCGTACACAGCCCCTCGGAACGTCACGGAAATGAAGCTTTGCGCCCTTTGGGAAGAGGTGCTGAAAAACGGCCCTGTCGGCATCCGGGATCACTTTTTTGAGCGGGGCGGCCATTCGTTAAAAGCGACGGCTCTCGTATCCCGCATCGCCAAGGAGTTCGGTGTTCAGGTGCCGTTACAGGACATCTTCGCCCGGCCGACGGTGGAAGAGCTCGCTTCGGTTATTCAGGACTTGGAAGAGAGCCCGTATGAAGCGATTCAGCCGGCGAAAACGCAGGACACTTATCCGGTGTCTTCAGCGCAGAAACGGATGTATGTGCTCCAGCAGCTTGAAGACGGCGGTGTCGGCTACAATATGCCGGCTGTGCTGGAACTGACGGGCCCGCTTGACCGTGTCCGGCTGGAGGAGACGTTCCGGCAGCTTGTGGAGCGGCACGAATCGCTTAGAACGTCCTTCGAAACGGGGCCTGACGGCGAACCGGTGCAGCGCATCCATGACAGCGTACCGTTTCAGCTCGATGAGGCCGAGTCAGCTGACACATTCGTCCGGCCGTTTTGTCTGGAGGAAGCGCCGCTCTTCCGTGCGGCCCTCGTGAAAGAATCGGACGAACGCCATCTTTTATTAACGGATATGCATCATATTATCTCTGACGGTGTGTCCGTCAACACCTTGATAAAAGAATTCGGCGAGCTGTACGCAGGCCGTTCGCTTGCGCCGATGCGCCTTCAATATAAAGACTATGCCGTCTGGCAGCGGTCGTTTCAGGAGAAAGAAGGATACCAAAAGCAGGAAGCCTATTGGCTGAAACGGCTAGAAGGAGAGCTTCCGGTGCTTGAGCTTCCGGCTGACAAGCCCCGTCCGGCTGTCAGAAGCTTTGCGGGCGGCAGCGTATCGTGCACGCTTGACGCTGCCACGGCATCCGGCCTTCACCGCATCGCACGCGATCACGGCTCCACTTTGTATATGGTTCTTCTCGCCGCGTACAATACGCTGCTCGCGCGGTTGAGCGGACAGGAAGATATCATCGTCGGATCGCCGATTGCCGGGCGCCCGCATAAAGACCTTGAACCGATTCTCGGCATGTTCGTCAACACGCTCGCCATCAGAACGGAGCCGAAAGGGGACAAACGGTTCACCGATTACTTGGCGGAAGTCCGCCAGGCGGCGCTTGAGGCGTATGAACATCAGGACTATCCGTTTGAAGAGCTGGTGGAACGGCTCGGCGTGCAGCGGGACATGAGCCGCAATCCGCTGTTTGATGCGATGTTTATTCTTCAGAATATGGAGCGAGAGGAGATAAATCTGGCCGGTCTGAAGGCGTCACGCTCAGAGCATACCGAACATGATGTATCAAGTTTTGACCTGACCTTATCAGCGGCTGAATCCGACGGAAACATCCGCTTTGAGATGGAATTCAGCACCGAGCTTTTTATAAAAGAAACGATTGAACGCTGGATGGGCCACTTACTGAATCTCTTGCGCCATGTTACCGCCGAACCGGAAGTCACACTATCGAAAGCTGACATTTTGGATGAAGAAGAAAAACAAAAGTTACTGATTGAGTTTAATAACACACAAACCGAATTCATGGAAAAACACAAACTGTTTCACCAGCTGTTTGAAGAGAAAGCAGAAGAAACGCCTCATCAGACCGCTGTTATTGAAGGAACACAACAGATCAGCTATTTCCAGCTCAATGAGCGGGCAAACCGTCTTGCCCGAACACTGCAGAAAAATGGATTCGGTCCGGGAAAAAGAGCAGCCATATTAGCAAACCGTTCGATTGAAGCGATCGTCAGTGTTCTTGCCGTCATGAAATCGGGAGGGGCGTATATACCGGTTGACTCCCATTATCCTGAGGAACGGATTCGTTATTTATTAAAAGACAGCGCAGCATCCGTCTTGATGGTGCAGTCAGAATACAAAGAACTTGCTTCACAGCTGACGGATCACAATTTATTTCTCATTCAGCTTGATCATGAAAATCAATACGATATTTCTGCAAAGAATATTCAGCCGGCAGCGTCACCGGATGATACTGCATATATCATATATACTTCGGGAACAACGGGAACGCCGAAGGGAGTCGAAGTCAGAAATCGCAGCTTTACGCATGCAGCACTTGCATGGCGCAGGATTTATGAGCTTGATCTTATACCGGTCAGAGTGCTGCAGATGGCGAGTTTCTCATTTGATGTATTTTCAGGGGATCTTGCACGCGCCCTGCTGAACGGGGGAACGCTTGTCATTTGTCCGGATGACGTCCGGCTTGAGCCGCAGCAGCTTTATCGGCTCATTGATCAGCACCGTATCACGTTTATGGAGTCGACACCCGCGCTGATTGTTCCGTTTATGGAATATATATACCGCCGGAAACTCGCGCTGCAAAGCGTAAAAATACTGGTACTTGGTTCAGATATGATCAAGTCGCAAGATTTTTATACGCTTCATGAACGCTTTGGGAAAGAAATGCGGATCATTAACAGCTACGGTGTAACAGAAGCGACAATTGATTCTTCGTATTATGAAGCCGGAATGAGCGAAGAGCCGCGGGAAGATGATGTGCCGATCGGTGTTCCGCTTCCGAATGTGCAAATGTACGTCTTAAACAAAGACAAACAGGTCCAGCCGATCGGCGTTTTCGGAGAGCTGTATATCGGAGGCGCCGGCGTCGCCAAAGGATATTGGGGACAGCCTGAGCTGACAGAGGACGCATTCAGTGACCCGTTACAAACGGGAGAAACACTTTACAGAACCGGAGATCAGGCTTGCTGGCTGCCGGATGGAACTCTTCGTTTTAAAGGGCGGATCGATAAGCAGGTGAAGATCAGAGGATACAGAATTGAGACGGGAGAAATAGAAAGTGTGCTTTTGAAACACGATCAAGTCAAAGAAGCGGCTGTTACCGTGATGAAAGATGCCGAAGGACAAGCCCGGTTAGCGGCATACATCGTTCCTAAAGAGGCCGATATCTCATCACTCCGCCAGTCTCTTATGCAGGAGCTCCCGGCTTATATGATGCCGTCTCATATTATCGGTTTAGACAGCATGCCCCTGACACTGAACGGCAAACTTGATAAATCGGCATTGCCGGCAGAAGAGATACATTCATCACAGGCATTTGTCGCGCCCGGCGATGAAAAACAGGCGATGTTATGCCGGATTTGGGAAGATGTGCTTCATATTCAGAAAGCGGGAATTCATCACTCTTTCTTTGAGCTTGGGGGAGATTCCATTAAGGCGCTTCAAGTGTCAGCCCGACTCGCCGGAGAAGGCTGGAATATGTCGATCCGCGATTTGTTTCAGTTCCCGACGATTGCAGAACTCGCGAAACACCTCACGCCGGCTGTTGCAACGGCTGATCAGGGCCCGATAGAAGGAAGCGCTCCGCTGACACCGATCCAGCAGAGATTTTTTGAGGAGCCGGGTGCGTTTGAGCTTCATTATAACCAATCAGTCATGCTGTGCAGTGAAGACAGCCTCGAAATAGATGCGCTGTATCAGGCGGTTTGCGCGCTGACAGAACATCATGATGCGCTGCGAATGACTTTCACTGAAAATGAGCATGGGGAAGTTGTTCAATATAACCGCGGAATCACAGAGCAGCATGAAGAAATCTTTACGCTTAATGTCATAGATCTTTCAGAAGAAACACAGCCGGAAAAACGGATAGCCGCTGAGGAAAAAGCAATACAGCAGGCTATGCGCCTTGATCAAGGCCCTCTGCTTCATCTCGGAGTGTTCAGGCTGAAAGAAGCCGACCATCTGCTCATCACGATTCATCACCTTATCACGGACGGCGTGTCATGGAGGATATTGCTTGAAGATCTGCAGACAGCTTATCAGCAGGCATTGGACGGCAAACAAATCGAACTGCCGCCGAAAAGCGATTCTTATATAAAGTATGCTGAAGAGCTTTTTGACATTTCCAAGAGCAAAGCATTGCTGGAGGAAGCCGCATACTGGGACAGCGTGATGTCTGGTGAAACAGCGCCGCTGCCGAAAATAACTGATGAAAACGCCGGACGATTGCAGGAAAACGCGCGCACTGCATCGTGGATATTAAGCAGCGAAGTCACGAAGCAGCTGCTGTTGGAAACACAGCAGGCATACGGAACGGATGTTCATGAATTGCTTTTAACGGCGCTTGGAATGGCGCTTCATGAGTGGACGGGTTCCGAACAGATCCTTATCAGCACTGAAGGACACGGACGCCAAGGGCATATTCCTGACATTGATATGTCAAGAACGGCAGGCTGGTTTACATCTGTTTACCCGGTGCTTTTGGATATGAGAGTGCCGGACGGCTCAGGCGAAAAAACCGCGCACCGCATAAAGACGGTAAAAGACATGATGAGACGGGTTCCTCATCACGGAACCGGCTACGGGCTGCTGAGATATTCGCGGAACATTCTTTATAAAGACCCAGAAATAAGCTTTAACTATCTCGGTGCGTTTGACGGTCTTGAGGGGACGCTGAAGATGTCACCGTTCAAGCCGCAGCATGATATAGCATCCGGGCGCATCCGCGAGTTTGATCTGGATATTAACGCGATGGTGGCGGCCGGGCAACTGGAGGTAAAAGCCGTTTATACCGATGTATTTGCACCGGGGGCAATCGAGTTCTTCATGAATCGTTTCCATACTCACCTCGAGGACATCATCGCCCATTGTTCCGGCAAGAAAGAGCGGGAAAAAACATTAACGGATTACAGCCATACAGAATTGACCGCTCAAGCACTATCAAGCATTGAAGATCTCGTAAAAGGACTTTAATTTCATAAAAAGGTGTGTGGCATTCGTGACACAAGCGACAGAAATTCAAGATATTTACCCTTTATCATATATGCAGGAAGGCATGCTGTTTCATTCGCTTCTGGATTCCGGATCAAACGCATATGTCGAGCAGATTTCGTTTACAGTCAGCGGGGATTTATGCATTGATACATTCCAAAAAAGTCTGGATATGCTTGTCAGCCGTTATGATATTTTCAGAACGATTTTCATAAAAGAAGTGCCTGACCTTGAAGGGCCGCAGCAAGTTGTCCTTTCACGCCGTGACACTGCCGTACAGACTGAGAACATTTCAGACTATTCGGAAGAACGGCAGCAAAGCATCATTGACGAATTTAAGGAAAACGACCGGCATAAGGGGTTTGATCTGCAAAAAGGCCCCTTAATGCGCTTGACTCTTTTTCAAACGGGAGAAAATCGCCATACATGCGTTTGGACTCATCATCACATTATGATGGACGGCTGGAGCTTGGGCCTTGTACTGAAAGATTTCTTCAGCATGTATTATGCGATCCGAAACAACAGGTCTGTAAACCTCGGCAGTCCGGCTCCTTACAGCACTTATATCAAATGGCTCCGAAGCCGGAATAAAGAAGAGACGTCAGCGTTCTGGTCGCGCTGCTTGGAAGATTACGGAGAAACCGTTTCCGTTCCGCAAACGAAGAATAAGCCGGCGCAAAACGGTTATGCATCTGAGCATTTTCAATTTTCCCTTGAGCCTGAAACCGTGCAAAAACTGACAGACATTGCCCGAGGCATCGGGGTCACGCTGAATACTATATTTACGGGCATTTGGGGTCTGCTTCTCCATCGTTACAACGGCACTGAAGATGCGGTATTCGGTTCAGTTGTTTCCGGCAGGCCGTCAGCTATCGCCGGCATTGAATCCATGGCCGGACTGTTTATCAATACCGTGCCGGTAAGGGTGCGCGCGGCTGGGGATATGACTTTTTCTTCTCTTCTCAAAAAAGTGCAAAAAGAGTCACTCGCTGCGGAAGAGCACAGCTATTATCCGCTTTATGACATCCAAAACGAGAGCGGCCTGCAAAAAGATCTCTTGAACCATATCCTTGTCTTTGAAAATTATCCGGTTCAGATGCAGGCTGCGGTAAACGGCTGGCAGCAAACGGAAAGCAGTGCGCTCTCACTTGAAAACTTTTCGATGGCGGAAGAAACCAATTACGACCTTAACGTCGTCATCGTTCCGGGAGAAGAGTTTTATGTGAAATTCAGCTACAATGCGGGCATCTACGATCGGGAAGACATGAAACGGATCAAAGGGCATATTCTGGAGGTCATCTCCTGTGTAACGGAAGATCCGGACAGGCTTTTATCAAGCATCAGTCTCGTACCTCCGGGGGAAGAAGCCCTGATTCATTCGTTTAACGAAACGAACCGTCCGTACCCTGAGACAACCGTTCATGGGCTGTTTGAAGAACAGGCGGCAAAAATGCCTGACCAAGAGGCGTTGAGATATAACGGAGTAAGCTGGAGCTACAAAAAATTAAATCAGCGGGCGAATCAGATTGCCCATGCGTTAAGGGAAAAAGGCGCCCGTTCCGATCAGATCACCGCTGTTATGCTGCGCCGATCAATGAGTACGGTTGCCGCTCTGCTCGGAATTTGGAAGTCGGGCAGCGCCTATATGCCGATTGATGCGGAATTTCCGCCTGAACGGATTTCATTTTTACTGAGAGACAGTGAAGCCTCACTGCTCGTGACTGAAAAAGACCTGCTCTCCCTCATTCCGCCGCATTTCAAGGGCAGCGTCGTCATCATGGAGGAAACGGTTTCCCAGCAGACCGCACCGCTTCCGCCGGTGTCTGACAGCGGAAATTGGGCGTATGTCATTTACACCTCCGGAACGACAGGCCGGCCGAAAGGGGTGCTTGTACAACACAAAGCGATCAGCAATACATTGCAATGGCGGCGTGAAGAATACGGGATGACAGAAGGAGACATAGCGCTTCATCTTTTTTCATACGTATTTGACGGGTCATTAACGAGTCTTTTCACTCCGCTTCTGTCGGGCGCCTGTGTACTGTTAACTGATGAAGATGATGCGAAAGACGTCCTTTCAATAAAACAGAAAATCGCCCGCCACGGAGTGAGCCATCTTCTGATCGTTCCGTCTCTGTATCGCGTTCTGCTTGATTCGCTGACGAAAAAGGATGCGCAGACGCTTCGGGCGGTGACATTTGCCGGGGAAGCGGCCACCCCTGATATCGTGGAAGCGAGCCGCAACATATGCCCGAATGCCGAGCTGCTGAATGAATACGGCCCGACGGAAAACAGTGTGGCCACGACGATTCTGCGCAACCTGCAAAAAAGCAGCCGGATTACGATCGGGCGCCCGATTGCCAACACTTCTGTCTATATGATGCACGGAGATCGGCTGCAGCCGGTCGGAGCCGTCGGTGAACTGTGTATTTCCGGAAAAGGTCTGGCGGACGGATATTTTCAGCAAAAAGAGCTGACGGACAAAGTCTTTACCCCTCATCCGTTTCGTAAAGGTGAACGGCTGTACAGAACGGGAGATGCAGCCCGATTTTTACCGGACGGAACGATTGAATATATGGGACGCTTTGACGATCAGGTGAAGGTAAGAGGTTACAGAATTGAATTAGGAGAAATCGAAACGGCACTCAGAAGTCTGTCCGGGGTAAAAGAGGCGGCAGTCATCGTGCGCAAAACGGCGGACGGGGAACAGGAGCTTGCAGCTTATGTCGTGCTGGAAAACGCGGGTGTGACATTTGACCCTCATGCCGAATTGGCCGGGAGATTACCTGCTTATATGATCCCGGGAAGCTTTACCAAATTGACGGAAATGCCGCTGTCTGTGAGCGGAAAACTTGACCGGGCCGCACTTCCTGAGCCGAAAGAAGCCGAGAGAACCGGTGATTATCAAGCTCCGCGCACAATGCTTGAGACTGAGCTGCTGTCTATTTGGCAAGAAGTGCTGAAACGGGAACACATCAGTATGAGAGATGATTTCTTCCAAATCGGCGGACAGTCGCTGAAAGCCGCGTCGCTTGTTTCAAACATACATAAACGGCTGCAAATTGAACTTGCCGTCCGCCATGTTTTTGAACATCCGACCATCGAGAGCATGGCCCGCTTCCTAGAACAGAGGAAAAGAGGAGAATATGCAGAAATCACGCCTGCGGAGGCAAAGGACTTGTACCCGCTATCTTTTGCGCAAAAAAGGCTCTATGCCCTTCATCAGCTTGCGGCGGACAGCACGGGCTATCATATGCCCGCTTGTCTGGAACTGAGCGGCAGACTCAACCGGGATCGTCTGCACGAAGCCTTTTCAGCGCTGTTACAAAGGCATGAAGCGTTACGGACATCATTTGTTTTGCGAAACGGGGAGCCGATGCAGCACGTACATTCACATGTCGATCTCGATCTCACAGAGGTTCACATGCCATCCGGGACACTTTTTCAAGAGACAATGGAAGCTTTCGTCAAGCCGTTTGACGTGGAAAAAGCGCCGCTTTTGAGAGTGACTTTAGCCAAAGCCACTGAAGAACGTCATTTTCTGCTGCTTGATATGCATCATCTTATCGCAGACGGTGTGTCAATGAGCGTTCTGATTCAAGAATTGACGGATTTGTACAGAGGAAAAGAGCTGCGGCCGTTAAAACTTCAGTACAAAGATTTTTCCGTCTGGCAGCATGAGCGGTTCGCCGCTGAAGAATTCAAAAAACATGAGCGGTATTGGCTGGATGCGATCGGGGAAAACATTCCCGTTCTTGATCTGCCGCTCGATAAAAAGCGCCCGCAGCTTCCTGATTTCAGCGGGTCCGTTGTACGAACGCGCCTTCAAAAAGAAACGGCGGGGAATTTGCGCCGGCTTATGGATGAGACGGGTTCGACGCTGTATATGATTCTTTTGGCAGGCTACTCCTTGTTCCTTTCTAAATTGAGCGGGCAGGAAGACATTATCGTCGGTTCACCTGCGGCCGGCAGAAGCCGCGCTGAGCTTGATGGGGTCATCGGCATGTTTGTAAATACCGTGGCAATGAGAAGCAGGCCGAAAGGGGATAAGACATTCCGCGCTTATTTAGAAGAGGTGAAAATGCTCGCCCTCGGCGCAGCCGAACATCAGGACTTCCCGTTTGAAGAACTTGCCCAAAAGCTTGATACACACCGGGAAGTCAATCGCAATCCGCTGTTTGATGCCATGCTCGTTTTGCAAAACAGTGATGATTTCAAAGTGAACCTTCCGGGCTTATCCGTTTCTTCACATGCAGTGAAACATGACATTTCAAAATTCGACTTGACGCTTCATGCCGAGGAACAGCCGGACGGCTCACTGGATTTTCATTTTGAATACAGTACCGCGTTGTTTGAAAAAGGTACGATCGAACGGTGGGCCGGTCATTTTAAAGAGCTTTTAGGACAAATCGCATCGGATGATGAGCGGAAGCTGTCTGACATTCATTTGCTGGATAAAAACGAGCGGCAGATGCTTCTTCAAGCGGAAAATCAAACAGCTGAGTATCCGAGGCATGAGACGATCGTCAGTTTATTTGAAGCACAGGCGGAAAAAATGCCGGATCAAATTGCAGCCGTTATGTCCGATGAGCGTCTCACCTACCGCGAGCTCAATGAAAAGGCGGATCGAATCGCCGATATGCTGTCGGAAAACGGCATCCGCTCCGGACAGATTGTGGGAATTATGACCGAACGATCTCCGGATATGCTAATTGGGATTCTCGGTATTTTAAAAGCGGGAGGGGCGTATCTGCCGATTGATCCTGACTATCCGGACGAGCGGATTTCATTTATGCTGACTGACAGCGGCGCGCGTGTTCTGTTGACGCAATCGGGTCTTGGGATATCCGGAATGGACGGGCTGCCGGTATTATACATCGATAAGCCTGAATCCGTTTCAGCAGACAGAACGAAAGAAATGATAACGCCTGAACAGCCGGCTTACGTGATTTACACATCGGGCACTACCGGAAAACCGAAAGGCGTTATGACGGAACACCGCAATGTCATCAGCCTTATCACACATAAAGGACTGCCGTTTGATTTCGGCTCTGGAGACGTTTGGACGCTGTTCCACTCCTATTGCTTTGATTTTTCTGTCTGGGAAATATTCGGCGCGTTTCTATACGGCGGAAAGGTAGTTATCGTGCCGAAAGAAACTGCCCGTGATCCGCATTTGTACCGGCAGCTGCTGCAAAGTGAAGGCGTAACGGTGCTGAACCAAACGCCGACGGCTTTTTCCGGACTCATTCATGAAGAAGCCGGGCATACGGACAAGCTGAAGCTTCGATATGTCATTTTCGGCGGAGAAGCGCTTCAGCCCGGCATGCTGAAAAGCTGGAAAGAGAAGTACCCGGAGACGGAGCTTGTTAATATGTACGGCATTACGGAAACCACGGTTCACGTCACATGCAAAAAACTGAAGATGGATGATATTGAGAGAAATAAAAGCAATATCGGCAGACCGCTGGAAACCCTTCATGCTTTTGTCATGGACGCCTATATGAATCCGCAGCCGATCGGAATTCCAGGTGAGCTTTATATCGGCGGGGAAGGCGTCGCGAGGGGATATGTAAACAGGGATGATTTAACCGCCTCCCGGTTCATCACGAATCCGCACATTACCGGCATGCGGCTCTACCGAACGGGCGATATTGCCAAAAGACTCTCAAATGGCGAGCTGGAATATGTCGGGCGGAAAGATGCGCAAGTAAAAGTCAGAGGCCACAGAATTGAGCTGGGAGAAATAAAATCAGCGCTGCAGGAGCTTTCCTTCGTGAAAGAGGCCGCCGTGATCACACGTGCTGATCAGCACGGTCAGCACTCCATTTACGCATACGCGGTCTTACACGGGAACGAAAAGATAAAAGAAGCAGAGGTTCAGGCCTCTCTCAGAGCTTTTCTGCCGGAATATATGATTCCCGCCCGCTTGATAGAGCTTGATGAACTGCCTTTGACGGCGAATGGGAAGCTGGACGAGAAGGCACTCCCGCAGCCTGAATTAAATGAAAGCCTTGGAGATGATATCAGCCTGAGAAATGAAACTGAAGAAATGATGGCTGACATCTGGGAAGAACTCTTAGGTGTTGAAGGACTCGGCCCCAATGCTCATTTCTTCCATCTCGGCGGGGATTCGATTAAAGCGCTGCAAGTATGTGCGAGGCTGAAACAGCAGGGCTATGAAACGACCGTCCGCGAGCTGTTCGAGCATCAGACACTGGGAGAAGTGTCGATGCGGCTCCGGAAAGTCCGCCGCGTGATTGATCAGTCTCCCGTCACGGGAGACGTGCCGCTGACGCCGATCCAGCACTGGTTCTTTTCGCAATCATTGCCGCATGATCATTTTAATCAGTCCGTTATGCTCCGCAGTGCGGACAGAATCAATGAATCTGCTATGAGAAAAGCGCTGGCACAACTCGCGGTTCATCATGACGCATTACGGATGGTATGCGGCACGCAAAACGGATCGGTGATTCAATATAACAGAGCGGAAAACCTTTCTGAAGAAGAACTCTTTACGTTTGAAACGCATGACGTAAGAGAGAAAGGTTCATTACAAGAGGAGCACGCCGCAATTGAACAGGCGGCCGCCCGTATTCAAACTTCCATTCGGCTGGAGACGGGTCCGCTCGTAGCTGTCGGCTTATTTCATGCCGCTGATGGCGATCATCTGCTGCTTTCCATTCATCACCTTGTCATTGACGGAGTGTCATGGAGGATTTTATTTGAAGATCTCACCGCGTGCTACAGGCAGGCGCTCGAAGGAAAAGAAAACGCGCTTCCGGCGAAAACCGATTCCTATCAGACTTACGCAAAGCAAATCTCTGATTATGCAAAAAGCCGCCGGCTGTTACAGGAAGCAGACTACTGGTCCGAAAGAGAAAAAGCGGCGGTCAAACCGCTTCCGAAAGATGCCCGCACCTCTTCCAATCTTCTGAAAGATACAGATGTGATGACCGTTACATTGACAAAACAGGAGACTGAGCAGCTGTTAACGGAAGCAAACAGAGCATACACAACAGAGACGGGCGAATTATTGCTTGCCGCGTTAAGCCTAGCGCTGAACAGATGGACCGGAAACGAGACATTCAAAATCAGCATGGAAGGCCACGGAAGGGAAGAGCACCTGGAGCATCTTGATATCAGCAGAACCATCGGCTGGTTTACGTCAATTTATCCGGTATTGGTTAACGCAAGTTTTCAAGATCAGCCTGATGACGGCGAGCGTCTCGGCTATCACATTAAGCGGACAAAAGACATGATGCGCCGCATACCGCATAAAGGAGCGGGATACGGGGTGCTGAAATATATAAGCAAACTCTGGGGAGAGACTGAATCTGATTCTCCTGAAATCAGTTTTAACTATCTGGGACAGTTTGACCGGGAAATCCGTTCCAGCGGCTTCGGTGTTTCTCCCGTAAAAGCGGGAAATGAAGTCAGCCCAGACTGGGAACGCCCGTACACACTTGATATCAGCGGCTCCGTATCGTCGGAATGTCTCAGCATGCATGTCGTGTACAACCGTTTTCAGTATCAAAAAGAAACGATTGAAGTTTTGACGGGATATTTTCATACCTTTCTCAAGCAGATCATCACGCATTGCACAGGAAAAGAGGAGCGTGAATGGAGCGCCGCTGATTTCAGTGACGAGGAGTTAACGCTGGAAGATCTGAATGACATTATGGGAGCCGTCAACAAACTATAGAAAAGGAGTGGCGCAATGGGGCAGCAACCGGAAATACAAGATATATATCCTTTGTCTTTTATGCAGGAGGGCATGCTTTTTCATTCTCTGTTGGATCATGACTCAAGAGCCTACTTCGAACAAGCGGTGTTTACGATCAGCGGACAGCTTGACCGGGAACGATTCCAAAAAAGTATAGATGCTGTTTTTGAACGATACGATATTTTCCGTACGACATTTATTCATAAGAATGTGGCGAAGCCCCGCCAAGTCGTGTTGAAAAACAGGCCGAGCCGCGTTCAGTTTCATGATATTTCTCATTTGGACGAGAAGGCGCAAGACAAATATGCCGACCGGTTCAGAAAAGAAGATAAAGATAAAGGCTTTGATTTGCAATCAGATCCTCTCATGAGAATCTCCATTTTGAAAAAAGCGCCTGAACGATATGTTTGTATATGGAGCCATCATCATATTGTCATGGACGGCTGGTGCTTCGGAATTGTCATGAAGGAATTTCTGATGATCTATCAATCTCTCGGAGACGGACGGCTTCCGTCTCTCGAGCCTGTTCAGCCATATGGGAAGTATATTAAATGGCTCATGAAGCAGGATCGTAAAGAAGCCGAGATTTTTTGGAAAACGAGACTTGCCGATCTTGAGCAATCGGCGTCTCTTCCGAAAAAATCCGCGGAACCAAACGGCGAACTTGAGCAGGCGGTTTTCACCATTTCTGAAGAACAGACAAATGAGCTGAAGAACATTGCGGCAAGGGCGGGAGCAACGCTGAATACAGTGTTCCAGGCACTATGGGGCATTTTGCTGCAGCGTGTCAGCCGCTGTGATGATGCCGTTTTCGGTTCTGTCGTTTCCGGCCGGCCGTCGGATCTCGCAGGCGTGGAAAAAATGGTGGGACTGTTTATTAATACGATTCCCGTACGGGTGAAAAGCGGTTCATTTTCTTTTCTGGAGCTTGTCAGGCATTTGCAGCAGGAGACGCTGCAAGCAGAAGCGTACAGCTATTATCCGCTGTATGACATTCAGGCTCAAAGCCCTCTGAAGCAAGCGCTGTTTGACCACATTATCGTGTTTGAAAATGTGCCGGCCCAGCGTGAAATTGAAAATGTGAGTCAGGCCGGTTCATTTGATTTTGCGGTAGAGGATTTCACGATGGAAGAAGTCACAAACTACGGATGCAGCATAAAGGTGATTCCGGGCAATTCTCTTTATATCCGCTTAAAATTTGATACCGGTATATACGACGATGTTTTTATGAAGAATATCGAAACATTTTTACGGCATATGGTGAACTCAGTCATTTCCGACCCTGAAATCGGCGCTTCCGAGATCGCATTGCTGGATGCGTGTGAAGCCAGAAGTATGATGGATGCATTTAACCATACAGAAACGGCTGAACCGCCGGCCCCGACGCTTCACGGGCTGTTTACTCGCCGCGCCGCGCTTTCGCCGCATCGTCCGGCGCTCCGTTTTCCGGGCGGTATGCTGACTTACGCTGAGCTCGATCAGTACACGGACAGGCTTGCCGTCCGGCTCCGACAAAAAGGCGTCCGCAAAGAAAGCATGATCGGTGTGCTCGCTGAACGCTCGCCAGAGATGGTGATTTCAGTGCTTGCCGTGTTAAAAGCAGGCGGCGCCTACGTGCCGCTTGACCCGGAATATCCGGAGGACAGGCTGCGCTATATGCTTGACGACAGCGGCGCCTGTCTCCTGCTTCAACAGTCGGGGTTATCCGTTCCCGGTTTTTCCGGCGAAACGCTAGAAGTGTCTCTTTCTGCCCTTACAGGTGAGGCGGAGACAGGGGCTGTCTCTGACGAAGCGGATGCTGATTCGCTCGCTTATATCATTTATACGTCCGGTTCGACGGGAACACCGAAGGGAGTGGCTGTTGAACACCGTCAAGCCGCCGCCTTTTTATCAGGGATGCAAGGGCAGTTTCCGTTAACGGAAGAGGACATTATCGTGCTGAAATCATCCTTTTCATTCGACGCCTCCATCTGGCAATTGTTTTGGTGGACGATGTCAGGCGCCTCCGTCTATCTGCTTCCGGCCGGCTGGGAGAAAGATCCTGTGCGGATGATTGAAGCGTTTGCCTCAGAAAAGGTGACGACCGCGCATTTTATTCCGGCGATGGTCAACAGCTTTTTAGACGCGCTGGAAACGGAGCCTGAGGAAACAAGAACACGCCTCGGCAGAACCCTGACACGCGTGTTTGCCGGAGGGGAAGCTCTTTCCCCGCTTACGGCTGCCCGGTTTTCCGATCTTCTGCCGGAGACCGTGCTCATTCACGGCTATGGGCCGACGGAAGCGACGGTTGATGCGGCGTTTTACGTCTGTGACCGAAAACGGGACAGCGAACGGACGCGGCTTCCGATCGGAAAACCCGTTCCGGGTGCCCGTCTGTATGTATTAGATAGCGGAGGAGCCATCCAGCCTGCGGGCGTGGCAGGAGAGCTGTACATCGCGGGGACAGGGGTGGCCCGGGGCTATTTGAACCGTCCTGAACTGACGGCGGAACGTTTTCTCGATGATCCGTTTTATCCGGGAGAGCGCATGTATCAGACGGGCGATATCGCACGCTGGACTGAAGACGGGCTTGTCGAATGGCTCGGCCGGTCAGACGGACAGGTGAAAGTCCGCGGCTACCGGATTGAACCGGGAGAAATCGAAGCGGCGATCCGGCGAATTGACGGCATTCGTGAGGCGGCGGTCACCGCCCGGACCGAACACGGCGAAACCGCACTTTACGCCTATATTGAAGGACGAAAAAGCGATGACGTGCGGGC
>NZ_JAAMNX010000040.1:0-268 GCF_011065565.1 Bacillus sp. EKM420B
GGAGGGCGGAAGCGCTAGATGAAGAGCGCTCCGCCCGCTTACGGCGCTTGGAAGCGACGGGTGCCCGCGTACTGTATCAACCGGTTGATGTGACAGACAGGGCGGCGGTCATCGCCCTCATCCGCGGCATACAGGAGGAGCACGGAACACTCGACGGGATCATTCACGGCGCAGGCGTGATCGCCGACAATTACATTCTGAACCAGACAGAAAACGAACGGAAGACCGTCATGGCGCCGAAAGTGAAAGGGCTTATCAATCTTGATGA
>NZ_JAAMNX010000041.1:0-267 GCF_011065565.1 Bacillus sp. EKM420B
AAGCTATATAACAAGGAAGAAATAAACATTATCGGTTCCCATTTGCAAAGACTTATGGAACAAGCAATTGCAGCACCACACACGAAATTAACCGAATTAGGCATGACAAATGAAGCGGAAGAAATGAAAGAATTAGTACAGTTTAACGCAACGGATCGTGACTATCCAAGAGACAAGACCATTGTCCAATTATTTGAGGAACAAGTAGCAAGAACACCCCATAATACAGCAGTGGTATGCGGGAATGAGCAATTGAGTTACGCTGAA
>NZ_JAAMNX010000042.1:0-263 GCF_011065565.1 Bacillus sp. EKM420B
TCTGACGCCGCAGTCTTCAAAAATATGCTGAAGTTCTTGATTCACCTGGTTTGTAATCGATTTGATCGTTTTGACCTGCTCAGGAGCCGCAGCTTTTAAGAGCCAGATATGATCTTCTGTGATGAGCGGATCACCGAGTGCATCATCTTTATAGTAAAATTCGATAATCGGCTGCGGAAGCTCAGTTCCTTCCGGGATGCCGAGACGTTTCGACATGCTTCCGGCGGCAATGTTTCTGGGCAAAACGGCCTGTTCGAAAAAAC
>NZ_JAAMNX010000043.1:0-263 GCF_011065565.1 Bacillus sp. EKM420B
GGATACCGCAGATCTTTTTGCCGATAACATAACCGTTCCAGTATACAGGGAGCAAAATACCATAAAGAGTCAAAATAATGCTGATCATTGCGCTCTCATTCGGATCTTTTCCTGTTGCCAGCATAAAAATAATCGCCAAAGGCACTGAAGTAATTAAATAGTCGAGTACCACGGCTCCCAATCTGATCCAAAATCCCGCCGGTCTGTAAATATTCATCGTGTTTCTCCTCGCTATGGCTTCAAAATCACTTTAATGTTGCCAT
>NZ_JAAMNX010000044.1:0-261 GCF_011065565.1 Bacillus sp. EKM420B
TTTTTCTTGGTCATGCTTAATGTCAGCAAACGAAGCGTGTGTTAGATCCTGATATAAAGTTCCCCCGTAAGTGACGTTTAACATATGCATCCCCCGGCAGATGGCCAGAATCGGCTTTTCTAAAGCAACCGCCGTGAGAATCAGCTCCTTCTCGTAGGCGTCCCGATCAGGAAAGGTCTTTCTTAAAGCCTGTAAAGGTTCTTCGCCGTAAAACAGCGGGTCTATGTCCTGGCCGCCGGACAGAATGATCCCGTCAACATG
>NZ_JAAMNX010000045.1:0-261 GCF_011065565.1 Bacillus sp. EKM420B
CATCAGAAATGGAACATGTGGATTCTTTTCACCCAAGTGCCTATTTCAAAAAATACAATTCTGGTTTTACGCCATTCTTAGTAGGACAACCAGGAACAACTACTTTAACCCACTTTTTCTACATGAACTCTGTGGCAAATGAGTTAAAAAATCGTAAAATTGTTTTTGTCATTAGTCCACAATGGTTTTCAAAACAAGGAATTGTTGAAAGTGAATTGAAAAACTTTGTATCCAAAGGTGAGATTTACGGTTGGTTAAAAG
>NZ_JAAMNX010000046.1:0-258 GCF_011065565.1 Bacillus sp. EKM420B
TCACGGACACCGATGCAATGGAGCGGTGAGGCGAACGGCGGGTTTTCTGATGCTTCTCCGTGGCTCGGAGTGAATCCGAACCACACATGGCTGAACGCTGCATCACAAATGCAGGATGAAACATCCGTATACCATTTCTACAAACGGCTGCTCGCCCTCAGAAAAGAACACGGCGTATTGATCAGCGGCACATATGAATTGCTGCTTCCGAATGACCGGCAGATTTATGCCTATCTAAGAAAAAACGGAACAAAAACC
>NZ_JAAMNX010000047.1:0-257 GCF_011065565.1 Bacillus sp. EKM420B
GCCGAAACAAGCGCTTTTGGCGAATCTTCCTTCCTTTGCGAACCAGCAGGCGATGCGGGAGATGATGGCAAAATTGGATCAATGGATTCAAAAAGAAAAATAATGGCGAAAAAGCAGTGTGAGATGCAAAATCCCGCGCTGCTTTTGCTTTTTAAAATGAATGGAAATCAGGACGATAACACAAATTAAGGAAAGAAAATAACATTCCGTAAGGCGGTACCGTCCATTTGGCACAAATGAAATTTATCAGAAAATAT
>NZ_JAAMNX010000048.1:0-254 GCF_011065565.1 Bacillus sp. EKM420B
TGAATTTGATCCATTGTTTTTCGGGATTTCACCGCGGGAAGCGGAGCAAATGGACCCTCAGCAGCGACTCTTGCTGACGCACGCGTGGAAAGCGATTGAAGATGCCGGATATGCGTCAAAGAGTCTCTCAGGCACAAAAACAGGTGTGTTTATCGGGACCGGAAATACCGGCTACGGTTCTCTTTTAGCCAATGCCGATGCGGAGATTGAAGGGTCATCCGCGGCGAATACAAGTCCGTCTGTCGGACCGAACC
>NZ_JAAMNX010000049.1:0-253 GCF_011065565.1 Bacillus sp. EKM420B
CGGGCGATGCGGTGAAGGCCGGATGCCGTTTCAGCGTCAAGCGTGCACGATACGCTGCCGCCCGCAAAGCTTCTGACCGCCGGACGGGGCTTGTCAGCCGGAAGCTCAAGCACCGGAAGCTCTCCTTCAAGCCGCTTCAGCCAATAGGCTTCCTGCTTCTGGTACCCTTCTTTCTTCTGAAACGACCGCTGCCAGACGGCATAGTCTTTATATTGAAGGCGCATCGGCGCAAGCGAACGGCCTGCGTACAGCT
>NZ_JAAMNX010000005.1:0-113552 GCF_011065565.1 Bacillus sp. EKM420B
GAGTTATCCCAGTCTTACAGGCAGGTTACCCACGTGTTACTCACCCGTCCGCCGCTAACATCAGGGAGCAAGCTCCCGTCTGTCCGCTCGACTTGCATGTATTAGGCACGCCGCCAGCGTTCGTCCTGAGCCAGGATCAAACTCTCCGATAATGGATCACAGACTAAGTTCACTGCATCCTGCAGTAACGTCTGTGCGATCTGCATCGTGCAGACCTTAGTTTGACTGACTACGCACATCACTGTGCGATTTATTTAAAACTTTGAATTAACAGGTACGTTTTGTCTTGTTTAGTTTTCAAAGATCATCTCAACCTCATCTCGAGGCGACTTTTTCAGTATAACATTTCAGCGCTTTGCTGTCAAATGTTTTTTGTTTTTATTTCTCGCCGCTGTGAGCTTTTTGGTGAAGCGCATCAGCGACGTTTAATAATATACCATGCCTATGATTCAGCGTCAACACTTTTTTTGAAAGAATATCCTCGATGATATACTTCCTGCCCTTTGGTCTCTATTTGAGATACTTCAACAAAGCCTTTTTCCGTCAGGTAATCAAGCATGACACCGAGATCTTGGGTGAAGTGCACCAGTTCAGGGTGCTGAAGCAATTCTCCAAACTGCCACATTTCTTTTTCTTTCATCACTTGAAAAAGGTGCGCAGAACCGATTTCAGCTTTTGAATGGATGAGAAAATCATTTGCTAAGAATAATAATTCGAGCCTTTTCTCCAAGCTTTCGTGACTCTCGACAAGTTCGGAATATAGCTTATATACCTGCGGCTCAATGTGACGGACCTGGTTCCAGACTGTCGTTTCGGGATAAAACCCCCGGTCAATCACTTCTATGCGGGCCAAGTGGTGAAGAGCGTGCACTACCGCATAATATGCATCCAGAAAATGATCAGCTTCAAAAAACGCTTTTCCTTCTACAAATCTTCTGATCAGCTTGCCGTATTCCATTCCGATCTTTAATTTCCGCTCGGCGAAAGGAAAAGTGCTGAGCCGGTCATTGAGTTCAGATATATATTCATTGCGGTCAAACAGCACTTTACCGTTGATGATCCAATCTATGACTCTTCTATTTGTCCCAAGCAGAATCCATTCCTGAAGCAGAGCATCCGTTACAATATGTAAAGAAGCGGTTTTGTGTTCGAATTCATAATGCTTTATAAAAAGAGGTTCATCAGCCTGTTTGACAATGACAAGCATGACCGCATCAAAGTTATCCGTGATGGATGATGCTTTACTCCTTCTCTCAATCATAAGGACGGCCAGCGTATCGGGATGACTTGCTCTTTCTTGGTAAATTGGACGGAGAAGATTGTCCATTACGATTCCTCCAATGCGATTGTTTCACTAGCTATTGTTTCTACATTTCTATGATAAAACATGAAAGTCCTTTTTTCTAAACACATTGCACTATTATAACAAATTTCCTTTCAGGTGCCATATTTATTCTTCCCTTTTCTTACGAAAACATGAAGAATATGCCATCTGTTTTGTGCTATAGTTAAACGAGAGGGGGATGGACATGGCGAAATACTCAAGCAAAATTAATAAGATCAGAACGTTTGCGTTAAGTTTGGTTTTCGTTGGGTTTATCATTATGTACATCGGGCTGTTCTTTAAGCAGTCTGTTTTGCTTGCCAGCTTGTTTATGATTCTCGGCCTGCTGTCGATCGGACTCAGCACCGCCGTTTATTTTTGGATCGGCATGCTGTCCACAAAAGCGGTCCGGGTGATGTGCCCCGCTTGCGAGAAAGAAACGAAGATTCTGGGCAGAGTGGATATGTGCATGCATTGCAGAGAGCCGCTTACATTGGATAAAGGATTGGAAGGCCAAGCGTTCGATGAGTCTTATAACAGAAAAAACAGTGTAAAATAAACGAAGCTGACCGTATCAAAGCGGTCAGCTTCGTTTAGTGGTTTTCTTTTTTGGAACATTCTTGGCAGACGCCGTAAATCTCCAAACGGTGGTGGCTTACCTTAAACCCTGTGACGTGAGCAGCAAGCTGTTCCACTTCGTCAAGCCCGGGGTAATGGAAGTCCACGATTTTTCCGCAGCTTTCACAAATGGCGTGATAGTGGTCAGAGGTGACAAAGTCAAATCTGCTGGACGCATCTCCGTACGTCAGTTCCTTTACAAGCCCCGCTTCCCGGAATACACGCAAATTGTTATACACTGTCGCAACACTCATATTAGGGAATTTCCCTTCCAAGGCTTTATATATATCGTCCGCTGTCGGATGTGCCATAGAATCCACGAGATATTCCAGAATGGCATGACGTTGAGGAGTAATCCGGACTCCCGTATCCTTCAACGTGTCTAAGGCTTCTTTTAATTCATGTGCAGCCATCCGTCATGCACCTCTCTTCTAAAAAAGATTCTTACTTTATAATGTTTATAATTAGTGTACATCTTTTTCCGGTCTCCTGTCAAATGTAATCTGAAGAAAACCCCGTGAGTTCAGCATTTGTCCATTAATTAGACGCAATTTGTTCCAATTCGCGAAGCGCCTCCGCAACGTGATCTTTCACTTTTACCTTTCTCCACTCCTTCACAAGACGGCCTTCTTTGTCTAACAAAAAAGTGGATCGCTCGATACCCATATATTCTTTCCCAAAATTCTTCTTCAGCTTCCACACATCAAAAGCTTCCGCCAGTTTGTGCTCATCATCAACGAGGAGCTGGAAAGGAAGATCGTGTTTTTGCTTAAATTTTTCATGTTTATCACGGCTATCAGGGCTTACTCCGATGATAACCGCATCAAGTCCCGCGAAACTTTCGTGCTGATCACGGAAATCACATGCTTCCGTCGTGCATCCGGGTGTCATGTCTTTCGGATAAAAATAGAGAACGACGTACTTCCCTTTAAAATCCGTCAGTGCTACTTCTTCCCCGCTGTCATTCACTAATTTCATATCCGGTGCTGTTTGTCCGATTTCAATCGTCATTTCTTATACCTCCGGGTTTTTTATTAAGCGTATCCAATTCACGTTAAGATTACAACCGTTATCCCCCGCTCTTTTCTGGAAGCATGAACCGTTGTGCTCGCAATGAAGCATGCTACAATAGAACATGATGTAAGGAGATATTAGGAGGGTCATTTTTTGTATACAAAATCAGTTGAACTTCATAAGGAAGCGTTAGAGCATATCGTCGGAGGCGTGAACAGCCCGTCCAGATCCTATAAAGCGGTAGGCGGCGGTTCACCCGTTGCGATGGAAAAAGCGAATGGCGCTTATTTCTGGGATGTAGACGGGAATCAGTATATCGATTATTTAGCGGCTTACGGCCCGATTATTACCGGACATGCCCATCCGCATATTACTGAAGCGATTAAAACAGCGGCTGAAAACGGCGTGCTGTACGGGACGCCGACCAAACATGAGGTCACTTTCGCCAAAATGCTGAAGGAGGCCATTCCTTCACTTGATAAAGTACGATTCGTAAACTCAGGCACTGAAGCGGTGATGACAACGATCCGGGTTGCACGCGCTTATACAGGCCGGACAAAAATCATTAAATTCGCCGGCTGCTATCACGGCCATTCTGATCTCGTACTTGTCGCTGCGGGTTCCGGCCCGTCTACGCTCGGCACCCCTGATTCCGCCGGCGTGCCGAAAAGCATCGCCAATGAGGTGATTACCGTTCCTTTCAATGACATTGAAAGCTACAAAGCCGCGCTGGATAAATGGGGTTCAGAAATTGCAGCGGTTCTCGTCGAGCCGATCGTCGGCAACTTCGGCATCGTTGAACCTGAAAAAGGATTTTTAGAACAGGTAAATGAATTGACCCATAAAGCGGGCGCGCTCGTCATTTATGATGAAGTGATCACGGCGTTCCGTTTTATGTACGGAGGCGCGCAGGATCTTCTTCAAGTGAAGCCTGATTTAACGGCGCTCGGTAAAATTATCGGGGGCGGCTTGCCGATCGGCGCTTACGGAGGCAAAAAAGAGATCATGGAGCAGGTTGCTCCGCTCGGCCCGGCATATCAAGCCGGCACGATGGCCGGAAACCCGGCATCTATCCTATCAGGCATCGCCTGCCTGGAAGTGCTGAAGGAAGAAGGCGTTTATGAGCGGCTTGATGAGCTCGGCGCCAGACTTGAGCAGGGCATTCTCGCCCATGCGGAGACACATGGCATTACCATCACCGTCAACCGTTTAAAAGGCGCGCTCACGGTTTACTTCACTGATGAAAAGATCGTCAATTACGAGCAGGCGGAAAATACGGACGGAGAAGCATTCGCCAAGTTCTTCAAGCTGATGCTTGAGCGCGGCATCAATCTCGCTCCATCGAAGTATGAAGCTTGGTTTATCACAACCGCACATACTGAAGAGGATATCGACGCCACTTTACAAGCCGTTGAAGATGCGTTCAGACATATGAAAAAATAACTGCTGAAACAAGCGGGAGCCCGGGGCTTCCGCTTTTTCTTTTTGTCCGATTTGTGAGATAATGGTTTTTTCAAAAAAAGACCTTGAATAATTGGTATGATCCCTGTATATTACTTTATTGTTTAGCAAATCAGCCGACAGGGAAATGTAAGTGTCAGCCGTTCGTTCGGCACATAATTTATTAGAGAAAGGAATGCACGCACAAACCAATGAAACTTGGTGCCCGCATTTTTAAAACAGGGATTGCGATTACGCTCGCGCTCTACTTAGCATCATGGATCGGACTTCCGTCGCCGATCTTTGCCGGGATTGCAGCTATATTTGCCATACAGCCCTCTATTTACAGGTCTTTTCTTATCATTATTGATCAGGTTCAGGCAAATATCATCGGCGCTGTCATCGCTACGGTATTCGGACTGATTTTCGGACCGAGTCCGATTATGATCGGATTGACCGCAGTGATTGTCATCACGATCATGTTAAAACTGAAAATTGAACACACCATTTCGATTGCGCTCGTGACGGTTATCGCGATTTTAGAAACACCGGGAAACAGCTTCCTGACGTTCGCTCTGATACGAACAAGCACCGTTATTTTAGGCGTGCTGTCTTCTTTTATTGTGAACCTTGTGTTTCTTCCGCCGAAATACGAAACGAAGCTGACTCATCATACGGTTGAATATACCGATGAGATCATGAAATGGATCAGGCTGACGATGCGCCAGTCCACGGAACACTCGATATTGAAAGAGGATATTGAGAAGCTGAAGGAAAAGATGATGAAGCTTGATCATACGTACCTTCTTTATAAAGAGGAGAGAAGCTACTTTAAGAAAACGACGTATGTAAAGTCGCGCAAGCTTGTTTTATTCAGACAGGCGATTATCACGGCAAATCGGGCGCTTGATACGCTGAAAAAGCTGCACCGCTATGAAAACGAAATTTATCATATGCCGGAGGAATTTCAGGAGACGCTGACAGAAGAAATTGATTATCTGCTTCATTGGCACGAAAGGATTCTGATGCGGACGGTCGGCAAGATCAAACCGCATGATGACGATGCTGAAGAAAGCATAAGATATAAACAGCTTTTGACGAAGTCTTTCTTGAAAAATCAGCAGAACTGCGAGGATGAACTGCTTGATTACAATATGCTCAGCATTATGGCTGCGGTTGCGGAATACCGCGAGCAGCTGGAGCATCTCGATACATTAATTACGAGTTTTCAGACATACCACCCGAAAGACAGCGAATTAGAAACAGACGAAGAGTAACCCGGTGCTTCCGTAAAACCGGGTTTTTTTGCATTCAAAAAAACGTATGCCGCCCATTCGGACGGCATACGTTTTTGTATCAGTTCAAATTCTGAATCGTAAATAAGTGTCTGTACTGGCCGCCTCGGGCCATTAATTCCTCGTGCGTGCCGGTTTCGACGACGGCGCCGTTTTCCATGACGACAATTTTATCCGCGTGCGTAATCGTGGACAGCCTGTGGGCGACGATAAAAGTCGTCCGGTTTTTCGCAAGCTTTTCCATCGCTTCCTGAATGTAGTGTTCACTTTCAAGATCAAGAGCCGATGTCGCTTCATCCAAAATCAGCAGCGGCGGATTTTTTAAGAATACACGGGCGATCGAAATCCGCTGCTTCTGCCCGCCTGACAATTTGACGCCCCGTTCGCCGACTTTGGTTTCGTAGCCTTCGGGGAAGTTCATAATAAATTCATGGGCATTTGCCGCTTTCGCAGCCGCAACCACCTCATCCAGAGACGCTCCCGGTTTACCGATGGCGATATTTTCACGAATCGTCTCACTGAACAGAAACGTATCCTGAAGCACCATTCCGACTTGATTGCGGAGGCTTCTCGCTTCATAATCGCGAATATCTGTGCCGTCAATCAGCAGACTGCCGCCGGATACATCATAAAAACGCGGTATGAGGCTGACAAGCGTCGATTTTCCGCCGCCGCTCATTCCGACGAGCGCGACGGTTTCCCCTTTTGTCACCTTTAAGGAAACGTCCTGCAAAATCGTTTCTTTTCCTTCCTCATAACGGAACGAGACATTTCGGAATTCAACTTCGCCCTTAATGCCGTCAGCTTTTAGTGCATTCGGTTTATCAGTCAGTTCATACGGCTCGTCGATAAATTCAAATATGCGGTCCATTGAAGCGATCGACTGGGTCAGCGTCGTCGATGAGTTGATCAATCTTCTGACCGGATTGTACATTCTGTCAATATAGCCGACGAACGCAACCATCGTCCCTACCGTCAGCGGGCCGTTTATGACAAAATAACCCGCAAACGCGATAACGAGCAGCGGCGCCAAATCCGTAATGGTGTTCACGACCGCGAACGTTTTCGCGTTCCAATTCGTATGACGGATCGCTTTGTCCAGAAAATGCCCGTTTTTTTCATCAAAATTGGCTTGTTCATAATCTTCAATGGCGAAACTTCTGATAACGGGCATCCCCTGAACTCTTTCGTGCAAATGTCCCTGAACTTGGGCGAGTGCCTGAGAACGCTCACGTGTCAGTTTTCGGAGACGGCCGTAAAAGTATTTCACTGAAATTCCGTATAACGGAAACAAAATGACAGATATCAATGTCAGCTTCACATCGAGTGTAAACATAATACAGATGACGATCAGCACCGTCATCATATCAAGCCAGATATTCATCAGTCCCGTTATGACAAAGTCTTTTGTCTGTTCGACATCATTTATCACCCGGGAAATGACTTCGCCCGTTCTCGTGTTGGCATAAAACCTCAGGCTCAATTTTTGAATATGGTCGAACAATACCCCCCTGATATCGTAGAGCACCCGGCTGCCCGTCCATTGCGCGAAGTATTGCCGATAGTACTCTACCGGGGGACGCAGAATTAAAAAAAGCACGAACATGATGCCCATTATCGTGAATAGCGATGATGTTTTAGCGCTTGCCGTTCCGCTCCCTTGAATAATGTCATCGACCACGTATTTTAACAGAAGCGGGAGAGCCAGCGGGATGGAGAATTTTATAATGCCGATTAACACTGTGATAAAAATTTGTTTTTTATAAGGTTTTACAAATTGCATATAGCGTCTGATTACGCCCACACTTTATCCCCCTCTCTCTTTAAGGCGTGTGAGCCCATGTGAAAAACCTGTTGACACCCCAACAGGTTTTTTATTGTATTCTTTATTTTGTATAGCGCAGATACCGTTCATACCACATATCAACAAATTCCGGAGCAAACGGTCCTTTCCGCTGATGAATCCAGTGCAGCAGCGTATTCAGGTACTCCTTCAGAATGCTGTCGATCTCTTTAGGGTAATTCATTGATTTGCGGTGGTCATCGTATTCATCCTCGTCAAGAATGTTATACGTCATATCCGGAAACACCTTGACATCCAAATCGTAATCAATATATTTGATGGCCTCTCCGTCATAAGCGAACGGCGAGCTGATGTTGCAATAATAGTGTACCCCGTCATCTCTCAGCATTCCGATGACGTTAAACCACTGACGGGCATGAAAGTAGCAGATCGCCGGTTCTCTCGTCACCCACGTCCGTCCGTCGGATTCCGTCACCATTGTCCGGTCGTTAGCTCCGATGATACACAATTCCGTACTTTTTAAAATCGTCGTTTCATTCCAAATTCGATGAAGCAGCCCGTTATGCTTATAGCTGTGAATTTGAATGGTTTCTCCTTCCTTGGGATATCCCATATTTCTCCCCTACTTTCTGTAAAGCCCTGCAGTCAATGCAGCCGCAATTGCTTTCCGACAAGTCTTTTCACTATTATAACGTTACGAATTAAAAAATGAAAATAAAAGAACCACTCCGCTTCCGGAATGGCACATTCATTTCTGCACATAGGAAGACGGCTTTTCCGTGCTGCGATAAGACTGGATGACTTGCTCTGTCTGCCTTTGGAATAACTCCTGTATGCCGGCCAGGTCTTTTCGCTTTGTCGCAATTTCGTCCTGTACATTGTCCAGCTTTGCATCTCTTTCCAGACTGATGAGTTCCGCTTCCACCTGCCGGCAGCGGTCAAGTTCTGACTGCAGCTCGAGAAGCTGATCCATGATTTTCATCTGTTCACTTACAAGCTTTTCAAACTCTGACATCGGGTTCCTCCTTAGGCTTTTAGGTTGATACTCCTTACCATTTCGATTTTACGCTGGAAAACCCTTTGACTCATTCTGTAGAGGAATCACAAGTTTTGTCGTTTTGGCAACAGAAAAAAGCACTTCCATCCGAAGATGAAGTGCTTTTTCGTTT
The DNA here is from genome assembly GCF_011065565.1 of Bacillus sp. EKM420B. Classification (NCBI taxonomy): domain Bacteria; kingdom Bacillati; phylum Bacillota; class Bacilli; order Caryophanales; family Bacillaceae; genus Bacillus; species Bacillus sp. EKM420B. The sequence goes on from NZ_JAAMNX010000005.1 coordinate 8,665, forward strand.
CAGTGATTAGCTGTTTTGCTGTTTGTTTTGTTCAGCAGATTGGTTTTGCTTTCTAACCTGCTGCGCATCAGTTTCACTGGCGAATTCAGTGCCGAATTGACCCTGACCGGAAGCTGATTGCTGGTTTTGTTTTTTCACCTGCTGAACGTCTGTTTTGCTGTATTTTGAGTTTGCCATTGTTATCACCTCCACGCACTTTAGAATGCGCAGGAGACGATAAGGCTATTCATCTTTTTTAAAACTTATACGAGCAGAGAGCGTCCGCCGTCAATAATGATGGTCTGGCCGCGGATCATGTCCGCTTTTGAAGAAACTAAAAACTCCACCGTGTCGATCATATCTTTAATCTCGACCATTCTGCCGGCCGGCGTATTTTGGCGGGCATCTTCCAGCAGTTCATCTCTGTTAGGGAAATGCTTCAGCGCGTCCGTATCAATCGCTCCGCCTGACACCGCGTTTACGATGATATTTTTTGGAGAAAGCTCAACCGCCAGATAACGGGTTAACGATTCTAAAGCGGCTTTTGAGACACCGACCGTCGTATAGTTTTCAAGATAGCGGATGCTGCCGAGCGAACTGATACTGACGATGTGGCCGCCTCCGTTTTTCTCCATCATCTTTGCTGCTTCCTGAGCGCAGAAAAGCAATGCTTTCGCGTTGATATTCATCGTCCAGTCCCAGTGTGTTTCTTCGAGTTCCATAACCGGTCTCAGTACGCCTGAAGCCGCATTATTGACGAACACGTCCAGTCTGCCGAATGTTTCGTCAATCTGGTGAAACATGTCTTTGATTTTTGCCGGCTGGCCGACATTAGCTTTAATAACAAGCGTTTTAACGCCGAGTTTTTCAATTTCTTCGGCGGTTTCTAATGCCGCTTTTTTACTGCGGGCGTAATTGATGACGATATTGTATCCTTTTTCCGCGAGTCTGATGGCGGCTGCTTTCCCGACGCCTCGGCTGCTTCCCGTGATCAGTGCGCATTTATTTTGTTCCATTTTTCCTCAGCTCCTTGCTGTGTATAGTTCTTTTCATTCAACAAACAATAAAAGCAATATGTGTTGAAAGGGGTCTTTTATATGTATGTCGGACGTGATATGGGCGAATTGGCCATGATGCCCAAACAAGATTGGAGAGATTCAGAGCTCGCCTATTTCCATCATGCCTTCCAGCAAATTATGCCGTATTTAAACGAAGAAGGCCAGTCCAAATACCGGGAACTGATTCAGGAAATCGAAGCCCGTGGCGGACTGAAACGGAATGAAGCGGATTACGGCCACGGCACTCGCGTCAGCTATGACTGACGCTTTTTACAGGCGGCCGCTTTCTTCCGCCATTTTCCATATCTTTTGATGGGAAACGGGAAATGCGTATTTCTTGAGCTCCTCTTTTGTGACCCGTATGAATTCCGTTGTATCCGACACTTGTTTTACTTTACCGAAAAAGACCGAAATATTCCAGACGAGATGGGTGAAAACATGTTCTACGATGCCTTCCAGCTCCCCGATTTCAGCGGTTATTCCCATCTCTTTTTCTAAATAGGCTTCAAGCTGCTCTCTTTCGGTTTTGATTCCTTTCTGGGTTTCGGTATTCGGAAACTCCCACAAGTTGGCGAGCAAGCCTTTTGGCGGCCGTTTATGAATATAGACATCGCCTTGATCGTCTGTCAGCACAACGGCTGCCATTGTTTTTATTCCGGGCTTTTTCTTTTTGCTTTTAACGGGCAGCTCCCGCTCTGTCCCTTCCGCAAATGCCGAACAGTGCTTTTGTACGGGGCAAAGCAGGCATGACGGCGATTTCGGGGTGCAGATGATCGCGCCGAGCTCCATTAAACCCTGATTGAATTCAGATGGTTTTTCATGAGAAATGAAAGCGGATACCGCCTGTTCGAAAATGGTTCTGGTTTTAGGTTTTGCGATATCGTCCCATATGGAAAGAATTCTCGACATGACACGCATCACATTGCCGTCTACGGCGGGAATCGGTTTGTTGTATGCGATGCTGAGCACGGCGCCTTTTGTATAAGGGCCGACGCCTTTCAGTCCGCCAAATTCCTTTTCCCCGGCAGGGACGACTCCCCCGTACCGCTCATGCACTTCTTTTACGGCACTTTGCAGATTTCTTACACGGGAGTAATAACCTAGCCCTTCCCAGGCTTTGAGCACTTTTTCCTCATCAGCTTCAGCGAGCGCCGAAACGGTCGGAAATTGCTCAACAAACCGCCGGAAATAAGGAATGACGGTATCTACGCGCGTCTGCTGCAGCATCACCTCTGACACCCACACCCGATACGGGTCCTGATTTTCTCTCCATGGCAGAATTCTCTGTTCTCTTTCGAACCATGTAATTAAGTCCTCGCGAAATTTGTCTATATCTTTTTGTTTCATTTTTTCTTCAAGTGCGTTCATATCTTCTCCTCAGATGTTTCGGGTTCCGCTTTTCTTGACACTGTATTTTGGTGTAAACTAAGGGCACGTTACGATAATATGTTACATTAAATAGTGATAAAGAAAAAGCGGAAACATATGAGAACGGCGGATAAACGCCATGATTGGGCAAACAGAAAATGGGGAATATCTTATAATGCGAAATATGCGGGCGGCTGATTTTTAACGCCTGCTAGGAGGTCAACAATGGATACTGGCACTCACGTTGTCATGGGTATCGCGCTTGGCGGAATCGCAACTCTTGATCCTGCCGTCGGCATGCACACCCCCATGTCTCAGGCAGTTATGATCGCCGCGCTTGCCGGCTCTCAGGCACCTGATATTGATACTATATTGAAGCTGAAAAATAATGCCGTTTATATTCGAAATCATAGAGGATTCACGCACTCCATTCCCGCCGTATTATTTTGGTCCGTTCTAATTCCGGGCATTTTGTTTATGTTTTATCCGGAAGCGAACTTTTTGCACCTGTGGCTGTGGACGCTTCTGGCTGTCGTTTTGCATGTGTTTGTTGACATTTTTAACGCGTACGGCACACAGGCCATCCGCCCGTTTTCGAGAAAATGGATCGCTCTCGGTTTAATCAATACCTTTGATCCGTTTATTTTCGTCAGCCATTTGGCCGCGATTGCCGTGTGGTATATCGGAGGTCATCCGGGCGTGACATTTCTGATGCTTTATATCATCCTCGCAGGATATTACGCCGTCCGGTTTTTGATGCAGCTGCGGATAAAGCGAAGGCTGCGCGAAATGATTGAAGAGGAGATTGAAACCATCATTATTTCGCCGACGATGAAATTCAGGCAGTGGCGTATCGCCGTGACGACGGCTCATGCCTTTTATGTCGGCAGAAGCCTTGACGGCCATGTCGTGATATTAGATACATTCAACCGCGTGCCCGTTCCGGAAACCGATGTGATGAAGGCCGCGAAACAGGACGAAAATATTGCAGCCTTTCTTTCATTTTCCCCCGTTTACAGGTGGGAGGTCGATACTTTTAAAGATCATTATGAGGTGCGCTTTATTGATTTGCGCTACCGGAGCAAAGGCCACTATCCTTTTGTCGCCATCGTCCACCTCAGTCATGATTTAGAGCTTCTCTCTTCCTACACGGGCTGGATTTTCAGCGAGGAAAAACTGCAGAAAAAATTAAAGCTCGGCTCTGTTTAAGAGCCGGGCTTTTTTTGTCTTCTCACATATATAGCGGCAAACACGAGGCTGATCACCGATAGAGCGGCCGCGGGTTTAAAAAACGGCGGGTAATACGTTAATTGAATATCGTTTTTTCCTTTTTGCGCTTTAAATCCGATAAAGGAATAATCCGCTTTTTCAATCTGTTCTTTTCTGCCGTTTATCTTCAGCTCCCAGCCTTTTTCATATGGAATCGGAAGCATGATATACGGCGCGCGGGTTTTGTTTTCATACGAGATATGAAGCGTATTTCCGCGCCATCTGAGATCGGCCCGCGGTTCTTTTTCCGCTTTTCGGTATGCGTTTTTCAGCGTATCGTACCGTTCTTCGTAAAGCGCCAGTCTGTCAAGCTGATACGATCCTTTCGGCAGACGGATTTGGATGTTTTTTGTTTTCGGCACTCTGACAGTAAGATCGTTGACACCTGTTTTGTAAATGGATCGATTCGATTTTCTCGTTGTCGTGTAATCGTTCACTTTTAATGTAAAGCCCTGGTCCTTCGCTTTATTCTTCAAATAAAAGCTGACGTAATAATCGCCGCCGTCCATCTTAGCGGCTTGCGGCGTAATGATCAGGCCGCCGCCGTCTTCGTTTACCGTCAGGATGCCGTCTTGATAATCCGCATGGTCGGCCGTTACCTTTGCCTGACGGATCATATTTTTCGCCTCAGGCGCTTTTTTCGTGTTGGCTGTGCTTGATTCCGTGATGATCCCGTCAAGCATTGCCCGTTCTCTGGCAAGGGCGGGCGCTTTTTTCAGACCGTCCTCGTTATATACGCGATCGGCTGTCCGTACGAACGGAAGCATATATTGATTTTGATAAACCGCATAATGGGATGATTCCATGATTTTTTTGAACCCGTACGGCACGCCGGCCCCGTTTGTTTTTTCCGTCATATAATATTTTCCGTAAAGCAGGCTGTATAAATTAGCCCTGTTTCCTAATGTCGCATAGCGGCTGACGCTTTCTCTGCCCATATCTATCCGGAGATCGTTCCAGTAAAAGGACAGCAGATTGCGGTTCAGGATGCTTGAGTATACGCTGAATCCGTTGAACCCGTAAATGATCGGGGTGTTATTGAAAACACCGTTCATCCAATCCAAACGGGCAAACGGATCAGGGTCTTTTTCTTTCAGGCGCTGAATGAGCTCTGTTTGTTCTTTGCCCTTATAGTCAGGACCCGTCATAAAGGTATGCGATACCGTATAAATCTTCCCGCCTTCTGATAACGCATATTTTTCATATGTATTAGCCGTCAGCACCGCCGTCAAGAGAATGACGGCATAGACGGCGGACACCGCGCCTTTCAGTCTTGTCTTTGCTGCAAGGAAAGCGGCAATGGTCAGCCCCAGAAGGAGCAGGATAGGCAGGTTGGCCTGATGAGAAATATCCAGGCTGAACCGTCTCACTTGGCTCCAATAGAGCAGAACGGCGAGTACGGCGGATATCAGCATACTCTTCATGCTGATGTCTGAAAGCTTAGAAAGCCCTGCTGCAGCCGTTCCGGCAATCGTGAAGCACAGGACGTATTCAAACCTGTTTTGCGGAGCTGAAAAACCGTTAAAGGCGCTTGCCGCAAACGGACTGAAGTGAAACAGAATGTACAGCAGACTGATTCCCGCAAACAGCCGGAACAGCCGGTTTTTATATAAAGAAAATGTAAATAGAAAAAGTAAAAAAACCGCCGGCAGAATGATTATCCGGCTTGAAAATAAAATGTTGTCGGAAAAATCAAGCCATGCAATTTGCTCTGAATACGGCGGCCGCAGATTATGAAGATATCCGTATACGACAGGGATAAAGGAGACTGCGCTTATGCCGAAGCCGAGCAGACCTGACAGAATAAACATTCTGCATTGAGTGAGCTTTTTGGCTTCATTGTCTTCAAGATGAATGATCCATCTGAATAAGATGTAAATGCCGATGAAAATCAGATTAATATACGCAAAATAAAAGTTGTTGATCAATGTCAGCGCACAGGCGAAGATAAACCACGCCGGCTTTTTTCCCCTGATGATTTTTTCCGCGCCGAGCACGAGCAGCGGCAGCCACACCATACTGTCAGTGAAAAAGTCCCAATACACCTCATGCCGGAAGTAGATAATCGAGACCCCGTACAACACGGCGCCGGCAAAAGCAGGCACCGTCCGTTTGACGAAATAGCGGAACACACAAGCCGCCGTGAATATGATGAAACTCTGCTTGGCGATGCTGATAAAAACGGAGGCCTGCGCCCAAAACAGCGCATCAGCCTCACCCGTCAGCTGAATAAGCTGCAAAAAGTGGACAGCGGCGGAGATAAACAGGAATAGAAAAGAAGTAGAGAAATAATAGCCGAGCTGACTGTACACTCCCCCGCCCAGTCCGAACGAATAGCTGTAAAACAGCCTGCCGTTCATATATTGATCAAACAGCAGCTTTTTGAAGACCGCCATTTGGGCGATCCCGTCTCCAGACCCCGTCATATAGCGGCCTGCCGACCACTCTTTTAAGAAAAAAATATGAGCGGCTGCCGCAGCTAGCACACAGGCTGCCGGCAAGATCCATTTATTTTTTTTCATACAACGTCCCCAGACCCTGCGCACAGCGGCGGCTGTTTAATGGTTCCACTTGCGCTTTTTTGTATAATTCGTTTCATTTTGTTCTCCGTACGTTATATTCGCTTCTTTAATTAAATAGTGCGGGCGTTTTTTTGTTTCATAGTAAATCCGGCCGATGTATTCTCCGATGATGCCGAGACTCAAAAGCTGGATGCCCCCTAAAAACAGCACGGCGGAAATAATGGTGAAGTATCCGGGTACGGACACGCCGTGTGTCAGAATATGAACAAAGGTCGTTACAATATAAACCATCGACAGAAGCAATATCAGAATACCGGTGAAAAAGCATACCCTGAGGGGCTTGTTGTTGAAGGAGACGACACCGTCCATTCCGTAGTTGAACAGATTGCTGAATGACCATTTGGACGTGCCGTTCTTCCTTTCGACATTTTCATAAAATACGATTTTCTGGTCAAACCCGATCCAGCAGAACAGCCCTTTCGAGAAACGGTTCCCTTCACTCAGCTTCAAAAGGGCATCAACGGCCTGCCGGCTCAGCAGGCGGAAATCTCCGACCCCGTCACGCAGGTCCACTTCGACGGCTTTGTTGATAAATTTATAATACAGGGAAGAAAGCACGGAACGCACGGGGCTGTCCCCTTTTCGGTTGCGCTGCGCGATGACTTGGTCATACCCTTCTTCATAGCCTTGAATGAAGTCTTTCAGGAGATGGGTCGGATGCTGCAGATCGGCGTCCATCACGATTACCGCTTCGCCCTGCACGTGTTCAAATCCTGCCAGAATGGCCGCTTCTTTCCCGAAGTTGCGGGAAAAAGATATGTATTTGACGCGATGGTTTCTGGCGGCCAGTTCTTTAATCTGCTGAAGGGTGTCATCCGCGCTTCCGTCATTGATGTAGAAAATTTCATAGTCATAATGAATCGTCTGAAATTCTTTTTTTAAAGATTCATGGATGAGCTTGACGTTGTTCCCTTCATTGTAAGACGGAATAATAATTGAGATTAACCTTTGTTTCATGAAGGCACCTTCTTTGTATTATTCTTTTTTTAGGACGGCCTTAAAGGAATTGTCCGCAAAACTTCAGTAAGGCTTTTCCTTTTTTTAATGACGTTTAAACCCTTTTTTTGTTACAGGGAAAGAAATTTTTTTCTGCATATGATTTATATTTTGTCATGTTTTTCGGCAGATATGAGAAAAAAAAGAAAAAGTCTGTACGCGGGACAGACTTTATTGCTGAAGGTATTCATGAATCAAATGGCTGACGATGCGCGGTTTTTCGTGAATGACCCAATGTGAGGCATCATCTATGAAGATTAAGTCGCCGTTTGGAATCATCCGTTTTGTTTCCTTGGCGAGCTTTTTGCTCAGCGCGCGGTCGTTGACGCCCCATATTAACCGGTACGGAACGGGCATTTTAAGCGGAACGGCAGGGCCTAAACCGCCGGCTCTGATCGCCCGGTACCAGTTCAGCATCGCCGTGAGCGCTCCTTTTCTGCCCCATGCTTCTTTGTAGCTGTCGACATCTTCCCGTGAAAAAAGCGCCGGGCGTTCGGATAAGCCGATCGCGTGATCCAATACGCGGTAATCGTCTTCAGACAATCTCCGTTCCGGCTTTTCCGGAAGCTGAAAGAAAGCGATATAAGAGCTTTTCTTCCACTGCGGCGGGTAGAACGGTGTGACCTTTCGCATAACCGCCGGGTGCGGGATATTGACCGTGATCAATTTTTCAACGTATTGCGGCCGCGTGGATGCCAAATGCCAGGCCACGGCTCCTCCCCAATCGTGTCCGATGACGACGGCTTTGTCATCTGTAAAATGAGTGATCAGCCCGATAATGTCGTCTCTGAGCGTATCAATGGTATAGTTTTCAATGCCCTCCGGTTTGTCACTGAGATTATAGCCGCGCTGATCAGGCACGACAACATGGTATCCGGCATCCGCCAGCGGTTTGATCTGACTCTTCCAGCCGTACCAGAATTCCGGAAACCCGTGCAGCAGCACCGCCAAAGGACCGTCTTTCGGACCGGCTGAAGCCGTGTGCAGCGTCACTCCGTTTGTTTCGATCATGTGAAACGTAATGTCATTCATCGATTCTCCTCCCCGTTTGTTTCAGTCTTCTTTCTGTTAAAACGATGATCAGTACGCTGATCGCAATCAACAATACGGCCTGAACGATCAGGGCGAACGGCTGAGTCAGCCGGATAAGCAGGCTGCCCGCAAATCCAGCTGCCGCCGAAGTAAGGCCGAACAGAATCATGAGGAGCGCACTGAATCGATTGCCTTCTCTCCATTGCGACTCATCCGCCATAGAGCGCTTCGTCCGATATCCGTACAGGCTGCTGATCGACTTCGGCGGAAAAAATGTGACTGAAATGCCGGCCGCAGCCATCAGAAGGCCGCCGATTACCATTATCATATCCGTCACTCTCCTTTTCATCTTTTACGAAAGGAAAGGCGAAAGGTTTCAGAAAAAAAGCAGGCTCATTCGCCTGCCTGAATCTTTATTTTTGAGTTAAGTCGGCCGTTTTCACATAACCTGCTTTCCCGCCGTATGTGACGTACGCCCATTTACGGTCAAACCCTCCGTCATGGCTGAACCCCCAGCCGAGCACATTGACGGTTTCACCCGCTTTAACAGACCCTTTTTTGCCGGTTTCCAAAGTCGGCGTATAAAAATCGGTTTGTTTCGCGGTCACCGCCTTCACCGGCTGCTTCATCAGAAAATGCGTGGAAATATAGGCTTTGTGACCTTTGTAGTCAATTTCAGCCCAATCTGCTCCTTGAAGCCGTTTAACCTTTACGGAATCCTCTGAACGAAGCGTGCCGATAATCCGCCCTTGTTTATTGGGTTCTTTGCGGACGTTAAGTTCTCCTGCTTTCACGATATATGTATCTGCTGCGGTGTCTATTTTTGTCTGGTGAACTGCTGCGGCATTCGCTGCCGGATCAAAAAAAACGGTGCCTGCGGCTAAAAATAAGCAAAGTCCTGCGGCCGGAATAAATGCGGTTAACCCCTTTTTCATGTTCATTGTGGTTCCTCCCCGCTATTTTATAAGTTATTACACATTTCCACATTCTGCGGGTCGTCAAACATGATTTTCCCATTTCTTTTATAAAAAGAAAAAACCGCCGGACGGTATCCGGCGGGCGCACTGCTATATTAATGCAGGAGACCCCTGCTTTGATCCAAATAATGAGAAACGTCTTCCCGAACGCTCTGGAACATATGGAGCTTGCTGCCGTATGATTCGATCCATTCCTTGACGACGCGTTCCGTCATTTGCTCTCCTTGATACGGGCGGCCGGCTTTTGCGTAAGTCGCTTCGAAATCTCCCCATAAAAGCTCAACCCAAGTTCGCGCTTGCAAATAGCTTAGCATGTCATTTTTCTCAAGCAGCAAATTCGTCAGTTTGTCGATATATGTATTCATGTCTCTGTCTCCTTTCCTTGGGAAAACCTGCTGCTTTTACGCAGCTTGTCACAGGCATATACTAACTTTACGTCTTCAGTCCAGAAGGCGCAACCTTTTGATATTGGCCGAGGGGGAAAACAAATGGTCCGGAACAAGGCAAAAGGATTTCCTAATCAGAACAATAATAAGTTTGAAGGCGAACCGCGGGCAAAGGATGACTACGCTTCTAAACGGGCGGACGGTTCAATTAATTCGCACCCGCAAGAGCGCATGAGAGCTTCAGGCAGACGATAACACACACCGTAAGAGACCGGGAATGACCCGGTCTTTTTTTTGCGGAAAAAAACATCCTCTTGCGGTCATAACGCTAAATAAATTCCATAATATGTTAAATGTTAAAACAAAAGCCGGTAGACAAAAAAGGAGGGGTTTTATAAAATGAAGACAGTTTCAAAACGATTGCTGAGCCTTACCGCATTCTTACTGTCAGTTTCATTATTTGCTGTTTCAGCAGAAGCAGCGGGCAGCCCGCAGACATCTGTATCAAACAGCGGTGAGGAGTTTGACGCAAATCAGAATCAGCCTGTACAAACAACACAGACATCCCCCGCTTATGAAGGAACGGGCCTCACCAAAAGACAGCTTGCACAAAACAGCAAAGCTGACATCAAGTCATTAAAGCCTTCCAGTATTATTGGGACAGACGAACGAATCAGAATTTCTCCCACAACATCATTTCCATATCGCGCGACAGCACAGCTGACCGTTACATACAGCGGCAGCACAAGCACCTACGGATGCACCGGTTTTTTTGTCAATGCCGACACGATCGTTACGGCGGGACATTGCGTGTATGATCAGAAAAACGGCTGGGCATCGAAAATTACGGCAGCTCCCGGCCGCAACGGGTCATCGTACCCGTACGGCTCTTATTCAGGCAAGACATTCTACAGTGTCAAAGGGTGGACAGAAAACGGTGACACAAACTACGACTACGGCGCAATCAAAGTAAACGGGTCGCCCGGGAATACTGTCGGCTGGTACGGCTACCGGACGACCAACAGTTCCAGTCCGGCCGGGCTTTCCTCAACCGTGACAGGATATCCGTGCGACAAAGTGTCCGGTTCCATGTGGTCGGACAGCAAGCCGATACGTTCTGCCGAGACATATAAACTCACTTACACGACAGATACGTTCGGCTGCCAGAGCGGATCGCCCGTTTACCGCAATTACAGCGACACCGGCCAGACCGCCATTGCCATTCATACAAACGGCGGGTCGTCTTACAATCTGGGAACAAGGGTGACAAACAGTGTATTCGACAACATTCAATATTGGTCAAATCAATAAAGCTTTTGTTATCTTTCTCGCGGCGGCCGTTTTATGCGGATGCGGCAAAGCGGATGATTCCGCCGCCAAAAAAGCACTGCCCGTTACGCTCCATGTTGAGGATGCAGACGGTTCACCGGCTGCCGGTGTGACGGTTACCGTGATGAAAGCGGCGGAGTCAGATCATCAGCCCAATATAGACCGCGGAGAGATAATAGGCAAGACTGGTCACCACGGCGAGATTTCATGGAAAAGCGGCGCGAAAGGAACCTATGCCGTCGTTTTTGAAAAAGACGGAGTACCGGAAACCCGGAATATTTCCTTAGCTGAGAGCGATAAACATACGGTGATCAGCATTACATTGAAACACTGAAAAAAGCTTGCAGGCGGAATATCCCCTGCAAGCTTTTTGTTATCCTTTATGCACTTGGTATTCATAAACATCTTTCTTCTCAGACAGATGAGCGAACGTGGAAAGCACAAGGCCGAGAGCCGTCATCAGCGCACCGCCGGCAAACAGCCATGAGTAAGATCCCGTTCCCCCTAGAATCAATCCGCCGATCCAGGCGCCGAGCGCGTTTGCCAGGTTAAAGGCGGAAACGCTCACCGCAGCGGCTATTGTGGTGCCGTTTTCAGAGGAAGAAATAACCTTGGTCTGCAAAAGCGGCGGCGTGCCGAACGCACATGCGCCGAACAAAAATGTCGCTGAAACGGCGGCAGCGGGAAAAACAGCGATATAAGGGAAAATCGCCAAGACGCCGATCAGGCCGATCATCACACCGATCATCGTGCGCGTCAGCAGTTTGAGCGGCACTTTCCCCGCGAAGAAATTCCCCGCCACTCCGCCGAGACCGTAGGCAAATAACGCGCCTGTGATGCCGACTGTGCCGAACCCCGCTGAATCTCTTAAAATCGGCTCAATAAACGTGTAAGCGATAAATACGCCTGAGTAGCCGAGAATGGTGATCGCAAAGGAAAAAATCACTTGTTTATGCTTAAAGACACTCCATTCATTCATCAGCATCGGAATCACTTTCGGTTTCCGGTTCGGTACGACCAGCATCAGGCCGATCAGGCCGATCAGGCCTAAAACGGAAATAATGAAAAAGACGGCCCGCCAGTTAAGGGCATCCCCTAAATAAGAGCCGAACGGAACGCCGAGCATCAGCGCCACGGTTAATCCGCCGTTCATGGAAGCCGCGGCGGCGGAACGTTTTTCAGGCGGCACCATTTCACTCGCAAACACCATGGCGATCGCAAAAAAGGCTCCGTGAATGGATGCGGATAAAATTCTGGAAATCGCCAGTACGGCGAAGTTCGGCGCAAAGACGCTCATCAGGTTGGCAAGGACGAAGATGCCCATCAACCCTAGCAGCACCGGCTTTCTCGGCAGCTTAACCGCGATAATGGTTACGATCGGGCCCGTCAGGCAGACGCTTGCCGCGTACGCCGTAACAAGCATGCCCGCTGAAGATACATGTATATGAAAGTCATCGGCAATCGACGTCAGAATACCCATGACAGCATATTCCGTATACCCGATGGAAAATGTGCAAATCATTAAAACAAAAATCATTAATTTCACAGATGGCTGTTTCATTTTGATATTCAACGCAAATCGCCTCCTTTTTATTAAAAAACAACGAATTCCATCTTAAAAGATATCAAAAATGAATTCAATCATTTTTTACTGAAAGGTTGAAACGAATGTGCCCGAAAAGAAAAAGAGGCCGGAACCGGCCTCTTTTGTTATTATTTTTCTTTTAAAACGGAAATCGGCAGTGCTTCTTCCCCGTCAGACGGGGAAGATCTGTGTCCCCAGGCGAATACGCCGTTGATGTAATCAATGCGGAAAGTGTCATCAGAACCTTCTATCTGATACACCCCGCCGGGCCGAAAGTCTTCCGGGTTCAGCATGTAAGCTTTGGCCATCGTCATTTTCCGTTCAAGCACGGCCAGTTCATTTACAATGCCCATCTGTTCCGCTTTTCGCGCTTTTTCCGTCAGTCCCGCAATTTCTGTCTGTAGTTCATGAGGCGTCATTTGACTGTATCGTTTGTCCATTTCAGTTTACTCCTCTTCCTGCAAGAATTGATCAATATCGTCAATCGAGAATCCTTTTCTGAATAAGTACTGTTTGACCTTCATTCCGCTTTCATAGCTGCCGTCATAGCGGTATTTCCTGATCGCTTTTTCCGCATGAGCCTTCAGAGCTTCCATCTCGGCTTCATCATCATTTTCATACTCCGTCTGCTCCAGAGCGGCATTGATGACGTCAAAAGGGAAACCTTTTCGCTGAAGCTGCATCTGCGCCCGCTGTCTGATCTCTTTTGTGGACAGCTTTTTGTCTTTTTTGAGGATTTTGCCGATATGTTTCAGCGCTTCTTGTATCTGCTCATCAAATGTAAACGCGCTGAGCGTCTCCTTGATGGTATCGTCGTCTATTCCTTTCGCTTTCAGCTCGCGGAATAGGACGTCAGGGCCTTTGCCGTTTGTTTTTTTGTGGGTGCTCGCATAGGCTTCGGCAAATTCTTTGTCATTTAAGTAGCGGTAATCGTACAGTTTATGGATGACTTCAGAAATGACCATGTCCGGTGTTTCTTTTTTCTTCAGGTGATCCCGGACTTCTTTTTCAGACCGCATCCGATATGATAAAAATTCTACGGCGCGGTTAAAGGCTTTTTTCACGTCATCACCGTGCTGGATTTCAAGAATGTCAAGCTCGTCCAGTTCTTTCCCTTTTTTCAGGTCAAAACGCACAAGCACGTCGGCGTCGACGCTGAATGCATATTTCTCATCAAGAAAGACGTTGAAGCGCTCGGTATTTTTCTTTTGGGTCGATATTTTTGTAATAAACGGCATCCCGGTCTCCTTTCCCGCCCCGATGTTCAGGCGTTTTTCTTTTTGGCAAATGAGGTACAGTATATGTATCAACGTGTAAGGAGAGATGGATATGAATATCGCGATGACAGGCGGCACTGGTTTTCTGGGCCGGCATCTGACAGGTGTGTTTACCCGCCGGGGACATCATGTCTATATTTTATCAAGAAAACAGAGAGAAACCGAACAAAAAAATGTGACATATGTTCAATGGCTGGCCGAAAACGCGGCGCCTGAACGCGAGCTTCCCCCTATTGATGTATGGGTGAACCTCGCCGGCAAATCCATCTTTGACCGCTGGACGGACACAACGAAAGAACAAATCATCTCAAGCCGGGTAGAAGCGACGAGAGAAGTCAGACGGATTATGAAGCAGCAGCCGAAAAAACCCCGGGCTTTAATTCAGGCAAGCGCAGTCGGCATTTACGGCACAAGCACAGAGAAAACGTTCACTGAGCAGTCCGATACGTCAAATGAAGACTTTCTCAGTCATACGGCTCATATGTGGGAGCGTGAAGGCCAGAAAATTGAAGCGCTCGGCATCCGGACGGTATATGCCAGATTCGGGGTGATGCTCGGTGAAAAAGGCGCCCTGCCGCTCATGGTTCTTCCTTATAAGCTGTTAGCCGGAGGCACCGTCGGCTCTGGACGGCAGTGGCTGTCATGGGTTCATGTCGATGACGCCGCGGAACTTATTGCTTTTGCGGCGGAGCATGATGACTTGTCCGGTCCCATGAATGTAACATCGCCGAACCCCGTAGAAATGAAGCAATTCGGAAAGACCATCGCAAGCGTCCTGCACCGCCCCCATTGGATTCCCGTACCGGAATTTTTTCTGGAGAAGGCCTTGGGAGAAATGAGCCTGCTGATCGTAAAAGGCCAGCGCGCCCTGCCTAAGCAGGCGCTGACATCCGGTTTTCAATTTACGTATGAAGAACTTGAGTTGGCTTTAAAGGATATCTTATCTGCATAAAAACGGAAATAAAAGCCAATCCTATTGGTATTCTGTTTTGAAGGAGGGTCTTCTTTTATGGAAAAGAAGCGCGAAAAACATCAGCAGGGAGCCAATCTGAAAAAAATGCAGGAAGTCCTTTATTCCGGTGAATTCAAAAAAGCAGAAAGAGCAGCCAAACGGAAATAAACTGAATAAAGATCGGGACCGGGCAGATACTATGTTTGTTTGATATCACTTTTTTCAGGGGGCGATTGATATGGGCAGAAATCATACTCACAAAAACCGTGATAAAAACAAACAAAAACTTCCTCAAGTTCCGGATGCTTTGAAACGCGAAACAGACGGCACGTACGAGGAATATTCAAGCGAGCTTGCTGATTCTGCTGACCGCGAAGCGCAGGCGCGGATGAAAGCCGCTGACAACAGAGCTAAAAGCAAAACCCGCTAATACGAAATCCCCGCCTCTGTATAGAGACGGGGATTCTTTTACAACTCGGTAAACAGGCTTTTTGCCGGTGTCCGTACTTTCGCCTTAGGCTGTTCATCCGGATAGCCCGTTTGAATGATGGCGGCGAAGCGCTCATTGTCTGCAAGGCCGAAGTCTTGGTGCACCTGTTTGTCATACATGATGCGGCCGCTTTTCCAGACCATGCCGATGCCGTTTTCATGTGCGAGGAGCTGAAGGTTTTGAATCATGCCGCTCAGCGCCGCGAAATCATCGTTTCTCGTAAATTCATTTTCATCTTCTTTTAAGACGACCAGCAAAAATCCCGGAACGGCGCTGAGGTTTTTTCTCATGTTCCGCTCTTTTTCCTCGTTGAAATCATCTTTTATTTTTTTGAAAAATGAGACGTAGCTGTCCGCAAGCTTTGCTTTACCCGCTTCGCTTGCTGCGTAGATAAAACGCCATGGCTCCGTCAGTCTGTGGTTCGGCGCGTAAACGGCCGTTTCAAGCATATCTAATATGACTTCAGAAGGTACGGTTTCCGGCTTAAACGACCGGATGGATCTTCTGTTTCTGATTGTATGTGCAAGACTTTCGTTTTGCTGTAATTGTTCGGTTTTCGGCATGCCGATTCACCTTCCTATTCAATTGAAAATGATTATCATTTATAATATAACGGATACGACCGTCTTTTGTAAACCGTTAAGGAAGCTGAAAATTGATTGATTCTGCATACACGGCCGTTCCCGTCATCTCGATGTTCATCTTTTCGTTATCTTCTGTAATCCTGATTTCCACTTTTCCGTCTTTCCCGATTTCCTGGCCTTGTTCGATCGTGAGGCATTCGGCTTCAGAGCCTCCGTATTGCCGCATATAGGCTGCCATGACGCCTGAAGCGGTTCCCGTGACGGGATCTTCGGTCGTTCCGGAGAAAGGGGAAGAAAAATGACGGCCGTGCAGATCACTTTCCGAATGAACGGTTTCCAGAGAAAACGGATGAACGCTCGCTTTCGGAAGATCGCGCAAAACAGCGGGGAATTGTGCGTTGTCCGGCACCATATTCCGTGATGCTTGAAGTGATCTCAGCGGAACAATCAGTGTCCAGATCCCCGTTGATCCGTAAACAATCGGCAGCTCGCTGTGAAAATCCTCAGCCGTAATCCCGAGCGAGGCCGC
This sequence comes from Bacillus sp. EKM420B, assembly GCF_011065565.1. Classification (NCBI taxonomy): domain Bacteria; kingdom Bacillati; phylum Bacillota; class Bacilli; order Caryophanales; family Bacillaceae; genus Bacillus; species Bacillus sp. EKM420B. The sequence continues at coordinate 25,058 of NZ_JAAMNX010000005.1, forward strand.
AAGCTTTTCTTTGTCGCCCGTAAACGGCAGAAATTGCGGGGGTGCCTGTTCGAGCGTGATGTATACCCGGCCGTTTCGTTCAGCGGCTTTTGCGGGAAGAATACCGGCTTTTGTCTCAATTTGATATGTCTGATCAGCCTGAAGCCTTCCCTTTTCAATTAATGCGTAAAGAGAGGCGACGGTAGCATGTCCGCATAAATTCATTTCGTGGCCGGGTGTAAAATAGCGGATGCGCAGATCGGCTTCTCCGCTTTTGCAGAGAAATGAGGTTTCATTGTACCCTGCCAATTCGGCGATCATCTGCATCTCTTCATCTGAATAATCATCTCCGTTAAAGACGATTCCCGCGGGATTTCCCAAATCAGGAATATCGGTAAACGCTTCATATTTAAACACGGTTGCCTGTTTCATTCATCAGCCTTCCTTTCACCTTATGATCATGTTATTCAGTATAACAGAGTAAAATTAGAATTTTTAGTTAATTCTTCAAAAAAAAGACGCCTTTTAACGGCGTCTTTTTTTGGTTTTTCCGATCAGGCGGGTGACGAGAATCATCGTGACGGACAGCGATCTGTTTTTGCGGTACGCCAAGTATTTCCCGCGCCACTCCGGTTTGTATTTTTCTTTAAAGGCCCGCAGCCCGCTGAAGCTGTACATATACCGGACGTTGTTGAAAATGACGGCCGCGATTCTTTCCGACCAGAAAGATGTAAAAGCCGTTCCTACGTTTGACAAAGGCGCCATGCCCATATTGAAGGTGGTATAGCCTTTTTCCTGCGCCCAGAGAAACAGACGGATGAAAAGCGCGTCCATAATCCCGTTCGGCGCGCTTTTCCGATAACGCATCAAGTCGACTGATATCTCGCCTTCCTGATACATCGGCATCAGGTTGGCAAAAGCGATGATCTCCCCTTCCGCGTCTTTCACGTAAGCAATCGGCGCCTGTTCCAGATAATCCCGGTCGAAGAAACCGAGAGAAAAACCTTTCTCTTTTTTCGGTCCGAGCCATTCGTCCGAAATGTCTTTCAGCTTGGCTATAAACTCGGAGGCAAACGGCGGTTCCCCGACATGAAATGTGTAGCCTTCGCGGTCAAATTTGTTGTTAATCGCACGCAGCCCCGCTTTTTTCTTACCTGACAGCGTAAATGCTTCCATATCCACGAACGCCTCTTCTCCGAGCTTGAAGAAGTTATAGCCGAAGTCATGGTACAGCGCCAGATCTTCACGTTCGATCTGATAAAACATGACACTCAGCCCCTGCTTATGCGCTTCATTCAGAAATTCCTCAATCACAAGCGGAAAAGAGTCTCTCTGTCCTGACGGATCACCGAGCACGACAAGCCTTCTGGAAATCTGGCCGAACAATAAAAGCGCTTTGCCGTCGCTTGAGAAATAAAACCGCTTATCCCCGAGAAAGCCGAGATGGCTGAGGGCGTTTCCGCCTTCTTCCGCCAAAAAGGACTTCAGCCGTTCAGGATCGGCCTTTTCTCCGATCGGCTTCGATCTTTTATGATAAAAGACCGTAAACAAAAGGAAAAACAGCGGCACAACAATAATGGCCGTCATCGTGGCATATGTAATGTGCGAATTGTTATGAACGAAATAATCGTGGCGCAGCAGCCGATTCATTTTATCCCAAATAAAGCCGGCAATGAGATTGTAGTTAAACAAGGCGATAATAAACAGAGCGGCGGCAAAAATCATCTGGCCGAGCGTATACGATGCCTGCTCTCTGATAAACTGCCGCTTTAACAGCACCAGCAATACGATGACGACAGGCAGAATAAAGATCGCGCTGATGTTCAATCCTTTTAAGAAACTGAACACAAAACCGCCGACCAGCGCGGCGACCGCCATTGAATAAGAACGTTTCGTCCGTTTGTATAATTCAATCGGCAAGATTAAAAGAATCAAAGCCGCGCTTAACGATAACGCGTTAAACGCAAGGAGCGCCGGGCGCGGAATATGCGGGATGACCGTCTCCCTGTCAATCGGCAGGGCGACGGACGCCAGCACAACGACTCCCGCCATGAAAACCAGAAGCGACAGCGAACCGTAAAGCACTCTGATTAAGATGGCGCGCTGGAATACGAGAAGCACGTTCGTCGTTTCCACGGCGGGCGCCATCTTCGGATTTGATTCCAGCCGTTTAAGCGTATTTTCCGTTAAATCGCCGGCCGCAAAGAACAGCCCGAACACAAACGGAATAAATGAATACACAATCCGGTAGATGACGATGGATGTCACAACCGCCTCCTGCGGAAAGCCCATATTCTGCATGCCGAGCAGAAACAGAAGGTCAAACGAACCGAATCCTCCCGGCACAAGGCTGATGATTCCCCCGATAGCGGCAATGGCAAATACACCGAATACATGGCGGACATCCGCGTGAATCCCCATGACATACAGGGAATAATACATGACGACGGCCGCCGCAAACCATTCGGCAAACGATGCCCCGATGTAAGAAAAAACCGGATGCCTCGGTTTTGCTTCACCGTCTTCTGCGCCAGCTTTTTTATTGTTGATCCAAGCGGCGATTAAGGCTGCCGGCACAATAAGCGCCACTCCGGCGATTACAGCCCACAGCCACGGTTTCTCACCTGTAATCTCTCCGACCGGCAGAATGCGGGCAATGGTCAGGATACTGAAGACGGACAGCCCGAGCAGCGCTGAGGACGTAAGCCAGGCGATGCCTGCGACAAGGCGTTTTACGTCATTCGTATGCTCTTTGTAAAGCATCGTCCGCAGCCCGACGCCCGCCAGACCGCCGAATCCAAGGACATTGTTAAAGGAATTGGCGATAAAGGAGACCCTGAATACTTTCCAATTCGGAATGTTGAGGCGAAGCGTCCGTTTCAGCACAAAGTCATAAAAGGACATCGCGCTGACGGCAAGGAGGCCGAGCAGAACGAGAATAAATAAATCGTAACGCTCAATCCCGTTAATAATGTACAGCGTTCGTTTAAAAGAAAGGTCTGTCAATTCCTTTTTGGACTGATAAATGACTAAAAGCAAAACTGCAATAGGAAATAATACTTTTAATATCGATAAGGCATTCTTTTTAGTCAGCAATGTTCTCTCCAATCATCATAAAATAGCTTATTTATTATAATTCCCCCAATAATCTCCAACATATTATACACTACCACCTCACATTCAAACAAAACTCGTCTGCAACTTTCTTTCTCTGATTAAAATCAGTAATATGGTATGCAGGAGTATGAATGAGGAAGTGAGACGATGGATTATAATCTGCATGATACAACGGTATTAGGCGGCGATATTTTTTCTCGTGAGGAACGGGATATTTGGGTGCTGTACATGAAAGTGATGACCTCGGCGGGACTCGGCGATGTGTCGGAGTGGATGAAGCTTGATATGAGCATGCCGCAAATGAAGGTGCTGATGCTTCTGAACAACCACGGGACGCTTAAGGTGAGTGACATAGCGGAGAAAATGGGCGCTTCTCTTTCAAATACGACGGGGCTGCTTGACCGTTTAGAAAAATCATGTTTCATTACACGCGCTCCGTCAGAAGAAGACCGCCGTTCAGTCGTCGTTCAATTAACGGAAAACGCGAAAGATATTTTCCGCAGCCTTTATCAAAAAGGACATGTAAAATTGAAGCGTTCATTGGAAACGCTGACCGCTGAAGAAAAACAAACGGTCAATCAAGGACTTGCCATTTTGGCAAGAGCGCTTGATTCTTCCAAACAGGCATAGAGATGAAAAAGGCCTGCCGGTATCGGCGGCCTTTTTTTGTTTGACATTTAATTCACTTGAAGTGAATAATATATTCGAAGTGAACTAAAAACGGAAGGATTGATCAGTATGCCGGAGCCATTGCAAACAGAAAAAAACCAGAGCCGGGCCATCACTCTTTTTACGATCGGTGTGTTCATGGCGGCGCTGGACAACGGAATCATTTCCGCTGCTCTGACGACGATTAACAGCTCTTTTGATGTTTCTCCTTCATGGGGATCGTGGGGAGTGACCCTCTACACATTGGGACTCAGTGTCAGTGTGCCGATTGTCGGCAAGCTGTCGGACCGATACGGGCGGAAAAAACTGTTTATGATGGAAGTCGGCCTGTTCGGACTCGGCTCTTTGCTTGTCGCACTCAGTCAGAGCTTCCCGATGTTTTTGGCGGCACGGCTCATTCAGGCGCTTGGCGGCGGCGGAATTTTTATAATCGGGAGTTCGCATGTGCTGGCCGTGCTTCCGAAGGAGAAACAGGGGAAAGCTCTCGGGCTTTTAGGGGCGATGAACGGTATGGCGGCCGTCCTCGGACCGAATATCGGGAGCTTTTTGCTTGATGTAACCGGGACGTGGCATTGGCTGTTCTTGATTAACCTGCCGATTGCCGCCGCTTTGGTTGTATGCGGCGGTTTGTTTATCGCTGAAACGAAAGAGCCTGAGGCGAAACGGCTTGACCTCGCCGGCACAATGCTGCTGTCTCTTGCGATCTTATCTTGTATGATCGGTATCACGAATCTCGATGGGGCGAAGCTGTCAGAAAGCATAATGGACGTAAAGGTGTACGGGTATCTTTTGGGAGCGGCACTTCTCTTTCTGGTGCTGCTTAAGGTCGAAAAGCGGGTTGAAAACCGGGGGGGCGATCCGATTCTCGCCTACTCGCTGCTGCAAAATAAAGTGTTTCAATGGACGCTTGTCATCGGATTTTTATCGGGAGGGCTGCTCGCTGCGGTCATTTTTATTCCTTCTTATGCGGAGCAATATTTGCACGTATCGGCGGAGAAAGCGGGTTATTGGATGACGCCGCTTGCGTTGGCGTCAGGCATCGGAGCGTGGCTCGGCGGGGCGGTCACGGATAAAAAAGGACCGGTCTTCTCCGCGGTTGTATCAGGCGCCATCGCCTTTGCGGGCTTCAGCCTGTTTCCGTTGTGGGTGACGGATAAATGGGAATTTGTCACGGCGAGTGTCATTGCGGGGATCGGTTTCGGATTTCTGCTCGGGGCTCCGCTGAATGTGCTTGTATCAGAAACGGCGGGCCATAACAAAGGAACAGCGCTCGGCACGCTGTCACTCGTAAGGCAGGTCGGGCTGACGCTCGCTCCGGCTTTATATGCCGGCTTCATTACAGCGGGCTTTGACCGGATCGGAGAGGACATTAAAAACCGTTTAATGAAAAGCGGCATTCCCGCTGATCAGGCGCAAACGCCCGATATCGGCGGCGGACTTTCTTCGTTGCAGGAGCAGGTAAGCCGAATCCCCGTTCCCGCCGTCAAAAAAGCGGTTTCTGATGCGATTGAAGCGGGCATTTCCAGCGGCTACCACCATCTTTATACGGCAGCCGCCGTCATTTCATTATGCACGATTGTGTCTGCGGCTGTTTTGGCGTTTTTCCGGAAGCCGGCATCCTCTAAGACAGATGCCAGCCCATCCGCCGGGAAAGCTCAGTAATATGGGCGATGTGATGTTCAGAGTGCCAGACATATAGCCCGAGCGCTTGTTCCAGCGTAACCGTCTCTTTAGATACAGGATGGAAGTATGTCCGTTTGAATTGAGCTTCCGTCATGGAGCGCAAAAGAGCGGCCCATCTTCTGTGCAGGATTGTTAACAGCTCAAGCGTATCCCCGCAAGCGGCGGTTTTGGAATCATGAAGAGCGGCCCAGCCTTTTTCATCATAAGGACGGATTTCCGGTTCATTCTCCGTTAAGCTCAATTTAAACCGGGTATAGCCGTTCATGTGGCTGTCCGCCAGATGGTGAACCACTTGGCGGACAGTCCATCCCCCTTCGCGGTACGGCGTATCAAGCTGACTGTCCGACATCGCTCTGACAGCTTGTTTCAGTTTGGCCGGAGCGTGTTCCAGCGCATTGATCCATTCTTGTTTCTGTCCGGCAGAAATCGATTCAGCCGGCTGATATTCTCCAATCGGATAGCTGAGGGTTTGTTTTTCCATTTTTGTCTCTCTCCCGCTGCTCGTATTATGAAAGTATGATGGTGATGTCGCAGCCTTCCGCTTTCGCTTCACGAAAGACCTGAAGCACACTCTCGGCGCCTTTTTCTGTAAACTGCTTGCTTTGTTCAAACTGTCTCCATTCTAAAACGAGGGGGTACTCCACCCATCCGGTCAGACAGTCCCATAAAGCGTCAAGGTTTTCACCGTAGTACTCAGGAAGGGCAAGTTCCTTTTTCAATGTCTGGTGCAGGTCGCTCATACTTCTGATTTGCTCCCCGTTAATAACTGCTTTATTCATGCGCGGCTCCTTTCTCTTGATTTTATTCTATCAGTTTACCATTTTCCTCTTCAGAAGTGACCGCAGTCTGCCGCGGTTCCAGCTGAACGATTCCTTGCCCGCCGTCAACGGCCACCCTGTCCCCTGTTTTCAGTTTTGACGTTGCATTTCCGCACCCGACAACGGCAGGAATCCCCAGTTCCCGGGCGACGATCGCCGCGTGGGACAAAGGGGCGCCGACGTCCGTTATGATGGCAGCCGCTCTTGGAAAAAGCGGGGTCCAGCCTACATTGGTTGTCGACGTCACTAAAATTTCCCCCGCCGCAAAAGAATCCCCGTCTTCCGGAGCATCAAGAACACGGACAATGCCCTCCACTCTCCCGGCCGCTCCCGCGAAACCTTTTAAAGTATGCGCATCATCCGTTTCCGCAGGCATAAAAGCATCGTAATAATCCGCTCTTCTGTCAGGATCCTCAGCCCATTTAAACGGATTGAATCTTCCGTTAATAACGGATGGGAACGGCGGCAGTTTTTTATAGGTTTCATAGTTTTGCTTTCTCGCTTGAATCGACGCAACCGCCGGCTCTTTCCCCGCGAGCAGATCGGTTATTTCATGCAGATACAGAAAGAAAATATCGTCCTTCATGCCGGTCATTTCCGCCGCTCTGAGCGCGAATGCTCTGGCTGTCCGGTACACCCTGACAAATTCGGATCTGGTTGTTTCTCTCATATTCGCGTATTCTGACGCTTTTTCCATTTTGGCTTTGAGCCATTTGACCTTATGAGGAAACTTTTTTTCAAATCTTCGGAAGGCCTGTTCATGCGCCCGCTGCTGTTTCAAAAGCAGTTGTTCGGCATCAATACCCGACTCCTTGTGTTCTTTGATCTGCTTCGTCAGCCAATCCCGGTTTTCTCCCGGATGCGGTATGGAAAGTTCGTATTCATGCGGACCACGGTGGCCTTGGTTCCTGAGATATTCTTCCTCGCTCATACGGCCTTTCATGACTTGATCAATGCCGATAATCGGCTCCAGGCTGGCCAGTCCGCCTTTTCCCCTCAGATTGGAAAGCAGGAGATTCGCATCTTCTATGCCTGCGAGTTTTGTTAATTGAGAGGTTAACGACGAAGAGGATTGCGCAGAATCACGCCCGCCGGATATTAACGCAAACCACGCGTTGCATAAATACGGATAGATCTCATTGTTCCATATCGCTAATAATGCCCGCTCCGTTTCGGCGCGTTTCAGCTTTTCCTCAATATTCCGGCACCACTCCGGCGATTCGTCCAAGTAGGAGGACATGTTTTTTTTCGCTTGCTTCATTTTCGACAGATACGGTTTCAGTTTTTTCGGGATGATCTTCAAAAGTTCATACTTTGAGAACGGATATAAAGGAATCTTCATTTCCGCCGGGATTTCTCCCAATGTATCGCTCATCATTTTTCCAATTTTTCCGCCTTTCGGATTCAGACCGAAAGCGGCGAGAACGGAAAGAGGCTGGCTCATATTGTTATAGGCTCTGCCGCAAATATTGCCGGACCAGACATAATAGCCCGGAATGATGCCCGACTCTTCATCCAGATTCCGGAGGAGCGACCATGTCAGCGGCGTCATCACATCGGGAATCGCTTCTCCTATATTGGTGTTTGTCCATAAAAAATCACCGCTGAAAGAATCATTCCATTCATAGGTTTCCAGATTTCCGGCTTGTAAGGTCGTAATCGGGCGGGATTGAAGAATATACAATGTCCCGCCCGCGGCGGCCCATTCAATATCCTGCGGCCCTCCAAGATCTTTTTCCAGCTTTTTCGCCAGTTTATAGAGCTTTGACGCATATTTGCGAAATTCCCCGGGGCCGTCATATTTTTTCTTGGGCCGTGCCAGTTTAAAAGAATAGGCATCGGCTTCCCCGGAAACGAGCTGCTCCCCGAGACCGTAGACGTAATTGCCTGTCATCTCCCGCCTGCTCCCCGTAATCGGATCTGCGGTAAACAGCACTCCGGATATCTCAGACGGTATCATCAGCTGGATGACGATTGCGATTTCATGCTCATCTTCCATTCCCTGAACGGCGCTGTACGCTTTTACTCTTTCTGACTGTACCGACCGGCGGACTTCATCAATCGCCCTGGACATGTCTTGATCTGTTCTGACATTCAACACCGTATCGAATTCTCCGGCAAAGGAAGCCTGAGCGGAATCCTCGCTCAGCGCGGATGAGCGTACGGCAAACAACGCAGCTGCATGGCGGCTGCGGATGGAATTCACATATTGATCAACAGCCTCTCTCGCCTGATGGCGGAGCTGTCCGTCCTGAAAGGCTGACGGCAAAATCACAAACCCTTCAGGCACAGGGTACCCGCTTTGATACATTTTAGAGAGAATGCTTCCTTTTCCTCCCGCAAAGGAATAAAGTTCGGCCGGAAGTTCTCCGAATGTTTTGACACAGTCATTCATAATGTCCCCGCTCCTTTTTAGTCGTTCATCCAAGCTCACAGTTTTCTCTTTTTCACTTTTTTTGAAAGTATTTCCTATAAGTATACAATATATCGGTCTTCACAAGGGAGAAAAACGATGGCGTTATTTTGTCATAAATGCATCCCTCAAAACAGCCGCAGGCGGGGGCTTTGTATGCAGGATGTACAACTATCCGTCCTCGTGCCGGATAAAGCGGACCCGTATCAAAAAGGCGGCCGAAACGCCGCCTTTTTTTCAGACTGTGCGGCCTTGATGCGCCGCCGTATTTCTTTTGGTCTGCTTCGGCTGATACACTTTCCCGACAAACAGGTATCCGTATCTGAAATGGTTGCACCCCCAAGATACGAAAATGGGACCGAACGTGCAGATCAAAAATAAAAGAAGGATGGCAGCCGCTAAAGGCATTGACCGCAAATAGCCTTCCAGAAGATATCCGCTGATTAAAAAGTAGGAGTGCAGCAGATAGATTGAAAACGAATAGTTGCTGATCATCATCACAATCGCGGGCACTTTTTTGAGCTTTGAAAACAGATGAAAACACAGAAAGATCATACTGACCGCGTAAATCATAATATCCGGACGCTTAGAGGAAATGGAGCCGCCGCTGATATATGAAACGGCCACAATCAATATTGCCGATACGGCCGCACTGAAGTAAACCGCATAACGGTACTGATTGATGAGCGATAAAAAACGCGGATATTCCTTTCCGCAATAAAATGCCAGACAGAAATAAAACACCCAGCCCGGAAACGGAACCCAAAAGAACGGAAAAATAGAATCAAGCCCCGATGATGCCGGCGGATGAAAGATCGAAAAGTAAGCCAGATAGACGGCGTTGATGATAAACGAAACAGACAGCACCCATACGGGAGATGTGTTGTTCAGCCAGCGGTGCAGCAGCATATGGAGAATGTAAAATTGAAAGATCACAAGAATGAAGTAGCCGATGAAGTTTCCTAAAAACACATTTTCTAAAAATTTACCGATCACTGAAACGAATCCGGCTCCTTCTTCCGCCACGCTTTTCATTAAAATGGCATCCACCGCGGCAATAAACAGAAACGGCACGAAAATGACTTTGCCCCTTTTCTTTAAAAAACCCGCTGGAACGCCTTTCGGGTATGACCTGGCAAGCAGAAATTCCGAAATAAAGATAAACGCCGGCGTGCTGAACATCAACAGGGTCCGAAAAGCATCAACCGTATGGGCGGCACTGGCTAAGGACTCTTCCTGAATCATCAGCACCATTGACACCACGTGAAGCAGAACGACACTTAAACAGGACAGGCAGCGAATTCCGAAAATTTCTTTTATCTGCATGCGGCCGCTCCTTTTTCACAAGCGCGCCGGACTTTGGCGTATGCTTGGCGCAGCCATTTTTCCCGCAGTTCGGGTGTGCTCGTTCTGACGACAGAAAAAAGGTTCCGCTCGGCTTTTTGAATGCCGCAAAATTGCAGAATGCCTTTTTTCAGCGTAATCCAATCCGAGTTTTTCCGGAACCACTTTAAGTACCAGCCCGGGGAGTCCGCCGTATAAAAGACCTGTGCCGTCTCTGCCCGGAGCAGTCCTTTTACGCGGCCGTTTTCATATGTGTAGGCTTCTCCGGCGACAAGCACTCTGTCAAAAAAGCCTTTCATAATCGCCGGAACGCCTCCCCACCACAGCGGGTAGATGAAAATGAGATGATCCGCTTCTTTCATCAGTTTCCGGTATTTCTTCGTTTCAGCGTCCCGATTCATGTCGGAGCGCTTTTTTTCGCCGCCGTACTTCAGCACGGGATCAAATTGATCGGCGTATAAGTCAATGACCGTATAGCTTTGGCCGCTGTCCTTTAAAGCCATGGCGACGTATTTTACGAGAGCCGCATTGAAACTGTTCTCATCCGGGTTTGCATACACAATCACCGTCTTCATATGTCCCTCCCAGTATTTATTAATTTTTACAATGATTATATCATGATGTCATATGAATGAGGCAAAGACACGAGAAAGGCTTTTTCCAGTTCTGCTGCCGTTTCGATAACCCCTTTCTGCATATTTTTGCTGATTTTGGCGCCGCGGATTCAATGATAAGCATCCGGCGCTTCTGCGTTTTTGAGCGGCCGTATGGTATACTAGCTGTCAAATGAATGGGCTTGGAGGACAACATGAGAATTTTAAAGTACGCGATTTTAGGGCTTTTGCGAAAAGGCGAATTGAGCGGATATGATATATCGAGCTATTTTAAGGAAGAGCTCGGCCAGTTTTGGAGCGCAAAGCACAGCCAGATTTATCCGGAATTAAAAAAACTGACGGCTGAGGGATTTATTACGTTTCGCACTGCGATTCAAGGAACGAAGCTTGAGAAAAAAATGTACACGCTGACTGACAAGGGAGAGCTGGAGCTTGCTGCCTGGCTGACGAAAAAAGACCCGATTCCGGAAACGGTGAAGGATGAATTTATGCTGAAGGCTTATTTCATCTCAGCTTTGACGCAGGAAGAAGCGGATGAGCTATTCACCGATCAGCTCGTAAAGCGTAAGGAGAAATTGTCCGATCTGGAAAACAGTTATCAAGAACTGATGACATCGTCCGCGGAGGCGGATTCATTTTCTTCTCCTGATTTCGGCCATTATCTCGTGCTGACAAAAGCGCTTGAGCGGGAACGGAATTATATTTCCTGGCTTGAAGATATTTTGGCTCTCATCAAAAAAGCATAAACAAAACGGGGCGGCTCTGTATCTGCAGGCCGCCTGTTTACGTTCTGAGAATCACATTGATAAACGAATCAGCCATTAAAATAAGAAAAAGCAGACTGAAATAAACAATCGAATAAAAAAACATCCCCTTCGACCATTGCGTGTCATCCGCCGCCTGAAAGCCTTTGATGCTCCGGTACAGCCAGATGGCTCCGAGCAGGAGAGCGGACGCGGTATAAAACGGGCTGACGTCTATATAAAGAGGAACGAGCAGCGAAACCGCAGTCAAAACGGCGATATAGCGCAGCATTTTTATTTTTGTGACGCGATTGCCTTTTATGATCGGCAAAAGCGGAATGCCGGCGGCACGATACTCTTCCTTTCGCCTGATTCCGATCGCCCAGAAATGCGGCGGCTGCCACAAAAACATAATCGCGTATAACAAAATCGCGGGCATATCAATGTACCCGGCCAGCGCGCAATAACCGATTAAAGGCGGAGCCGCCCCGGGAAAGCTGCCGACAAATGTGCTCCAGACGGATTGTCTTTTAAACCAAAGCGTATAAACGACGGCATACAGCAAAAATGCAAGCAAGCCAAGAACGGCGGTCAGTACATTAAGCGAAGCAAGCATGATGAATCCGCATGCGCCGAGACATGTGCCGTACAGGATCATGACCGTCGGCGGTATTCTTCCCGTGACGCTGGCGCGGGTGCGGGTTCGCGCCATCTTTGCGTCCATGCCGCGATCAAAGAAGTTATTAAAAACAGTGCTTGACGCCATGACTAACGCCGTTCCGATCATGGCAACCGCCATGGCGGCAAATATACCGGGCCCTCCGCCCGTCCTTTCCGACTGAAGCCATGCGATCCAAAATCCGCCCAATGCGGCGAGTGAATTTGAGATGATAATCCCCGGTTTGGCAAGAATGATAAAGTCCTTGACCGTCATCCGGTTTCCGTTATGCTTCATAGACTGTTCCGTCTGTGCTGCATTTGAATTCATTTGTGGAGGTTCTCCTTTTTCGGCTTATCATATCAGGAAGAATCAGGAAGCACAATTTATTTTGGGCATTTTTCACACAATTGTAAATTGTATATGAAAAGCCAATCTTGTGACCGGATGCGGCTTTTCCCTTTTTCTATTCAAAGTCTGCCCATACAGCTCCCTCATCCGCCGAACGGACACCCATTTTCAATCCAGCGGATGCCCTGAGTTCGGGCCGGCGATGGCAGGCTCCACGCGTCATTTTTGCGCCTCACTGAGATGTTCGCTCTCTTCAGTCACACAAAAGCCGGGTGTATATTGCAAATCGCGTTCTTCTTTTCCGTGCTTTCCAAGGAAACTTCAGAAAAATAAAAACCCTTGCCGGTGAGACGGCAAGGGTTTGTTTCTTACAGTGTAAATGCGATATCCGCCCCTGATACAGGGTCTTTGACGAATACGCCCTCTTCTTTTTCTTCGATCTCAAAGCCGGCATCGGTCAGCGCTTTTGTCACACGTGACAGCTCTTTTTGATGCGGCAGCGCGATGGTGTAATAATCCAGCCCGCTTGCATTTCCCGGTTTCGGCGGCGCATGTTTTCCGGCCCATATATTCAGACCGATGTGATGGTGATACCCTCCCGCCGAAACAAACAGAGCGGACATGCCCGCGTAATTGCCTACAATGTCAAAACCGAGGATATCGGTGTAAAACGCTTTGGCTTCCTGTAAATCCGTCACATGAAGATGGATGTGACCGATTACGGTTCCTTCCGGGAGACGGCTTTTCCGTTCAGCTCCGGCTTCTTCCAAAAGCCCGTCCACATCGACGGGCGCCGTTTGCATGACATAATTGCCCTCCGCATCCCGGCGCCACGTGCTGCGGGGACGATCGGCGTATATTTCAATGCCGTTGCCGTCCGGATCAGACAGGTAAAGAGCCTCACTGACTGCGTGATCCCCCTGACCGAGCGCGATGCCGTTTTCAATCAGCCTGGCCAATGCGATGCCGAGTTCTTTCCGGTCAGGCAGAAGTATCGCGAAATGGTAAAGGCCGGTGACAGACCGCTCCGGCAGAACGACGGCGCTTGGATTTTCTTCAAGCACCAGCAGGACGCGTTTTCCGTCTGCTGACAGTTCTGCGGAACGATCGGTTTGCGAGATGACTTGAAGGCCGATCACATTTTGGTAAAAGCCGAGCGACCGTTCCATATTTTTAATGGTCAATTTGACATAACCGATTGCCGTATCTTGATGAATGCCGGTCATTTGAACGCCTTCTTTCTTATGCTGAAAAAGTTTCTCCCTTTTTTGATTTGAAAAGGAGCTGATCCAATGAAAGCAGTCGGCTTCCTGAAAGCGCTAAGTGAATTGACGCAACCAGTAAGATGAAATCAAATTCCGATCCGCCCATAAATGGTGAGGAAAGCTTCGCCGTGAAGATGGCGCCGACTAATGTGAGGGCAAACAGTACGCCGATTATGCGCGTCGCCAAACCGAAAAAGATCAGAACCCCGCCGACAAGCTCAATCGTCGCGATGACGTAGACCATAAAGGCCGGAAGCCCGATGCTCTGGAAAAATTGCGTAGTTCCTTCCAACCCTTGAAACTTGGATAAACCGTGAACAAAAAAGATAATACCTGTTACAACCCTTAAAAGCAGTGTTCCTGTTTCGAATGATTTATTCATAAAATCCTCCTTGAAAATTATTATCACTTACTTTATGTAAGCTAGTATATATACATAACTTATTTACGTCAAGTAATTTTGTTACATTTAACGAAAATAACTTAAAAGTACTATTTGTCTTCGCAAAAAAAGACCTCCGCACTCTGTCGGAGGTCTTTTTCCCTATCTATGATTCCCGGAACTGGCTTTCATATAATTCCCGGTAAAACCCGTTCTGGCTGAGCAGTTCGGCATGGGTTCCTTTTTCAGTCATTTCGCCGTCTTTCAGCACAAGAATCTGATCGGCTTTTTGAATCGTGTTCAGCCTGTGAGCGATGATGACGCTTGTTCTGCCCGCCATTAAACGGCCGAGCGCTTCTTGTATTTTCACTTCCGTCACCGTATCAATGTTGCTCGTCGCTTCATCCAAAATGAGCAGCACCGGGTCCGCCAGCACAGCTCTCGCGATGGAAATAAGCTGTTTTTGTCCTTGGCTGATGCCCGCGCCGTTTTGGGTAAGGACGGTATCGTAGCCTTTCGGGAGCCGTTCGATGAATCCGTGGGCATTGGCGGCTTTTGCGGCTGCCTCCACCTCTTGATCAGATGCATCCAGACGGCCGTAACGGATATTTTCCCTGATGGTGCCCTGAAAGAGAAAGGAATCCTGCAGGACAAACCCCATGTTTTTTCTCAGACTGGATCTCGTCAGTTTTTTGATGTCCGTTCCGTCGATGAGGATTTTCCCGTTATTCGGCTCGTAAAAGCGGGCGATCAGGCTCGTAACGGTCGTTTTACCCGCTCCGGTCGGTCCGACGAAGGCGATTGACTGTCCTTTCGGAACGCTGAAGGACAGATGTTTTAAGATCAGGCTGTCTTCCTGATAGCCGAAGGAGACATCTCGGAATTCAATCTCTCCCGTTTTGATCGGCTGGTGCGTCGCATGCTCTTCATCTTCCCGCTCCTCTTTTTCATCCAGCACGTCAAACACCCGTTCAGCCCCGGCGATGGCCGATAACATCGTATTGAACTGATTGGCTAAATCATTTAAAGGGCGCGTGAACTGCCGCGAGTATTCTGCGAATACGACGATGGAACCGATCGAAATCCACCCCTTCAGCGCAAACAGCCCGCCGACCGCCGCTATAATCGTAAAGCTTAAATTGTTTAAAGAGTTCATGACTTTCGGAATGAATCCCGAAATTGTCTGCGCCCAAAACCCTGATGATTGTAACGCCGCGTTTTTTTCTAAAAATTGCTCCATGACGCGGTCTTCCCTCGAATAGGCTTTAATGACCTTCGCTCCTGATATCGACTCTTCAATAAAACCGTTCAGCTCGCCGAGGTTTTTCTGCTGCTGCTTAAACAGGAGTCCCGTACGATTGGTGATCCATTTAATGCTCAAAAGCATGATCGGAATAATCAAAAGCGTGATCAATGTTAAAAGCGGACTCATGTACAGCATGACGGCGATTGTGCCGACGAATGTAATAACGCTCGACAGCACTTGAATGACGGATGTATTTAAAGTGGAGCTGACATTTTCGATATCATTGGTGACCCGGCTCATCAAGTCCCCGAGCCGCTGTTTATCAAAAAACGGTATCGGCAGCTCATGCAGATAGGTAAACAGCTCGCTCCGCATTTTAAACACGGTGCTTTGCGAAATATTGATCATCCAATAGTTTTGAAACCATAAGGACAATGATTGCACGAGGTAAATCCCAAACAGCATGAACAGCACCCCCGCCAATCCGTCCGTCGTCCGTCCGACGATAAAATGATCAATTGCTTTCCCGATGACGAACGGTCCGAGCAGGCCGAATATGGCGCTTATGACTACCATGATAATCACAAGGGTTAAAAGCCCTTTTTTCTCGGCTACATACGACCAGATTCTGCGCAGCGTGCCTTTTGTATCTTTTGCTTTCGCGCGTTTTCTGCCGCCTTCATTTGGTTTGAGCGGTATTTTCGGATATCGGAAAGGTTTACGAATGTCTTTCTCCACTGTCAGCTCCCTCCTTTCCGAATTGTGATTCATAAATCTGCCGGTACAGATGAGACTGTGCCATCAGCTCTTTGTGCGTGCCTTTTGCCAGCAGTTCGCCGTCTTCAAGCAATAAGATGGTGTCAGCCTTCATCGCGGTTGTTATTTTCTGCGTAATAATCAGTGTCGTGCATTCATAGGATCTGATCGCTTGTAAAAGCTTCGCTTCCGTTTGAAGATCGAGCGCGCTCGTACTGTCATCTAACAGCAGGAGGGACGGCTTTCTGATAAAAGCGCGCGCGATGGAAATCCGCTGCTTCTGCCCGCCTGACAAATTGACGCCCCGCTGTCCCAGCACCGTGTCGTACCCGTTTGACAGCTTCATAATCGTGTCATGGATTTGCGCGTCTGTGGCTGCTTCCATTACTTCATCTAGTGAAGCATCCTCCCGTCCCCAGGCGATATTTTCACGGATTGTGCCCGAAAACAGAAGCACTTCCTGCGGCACATAGCCGATTTCCCTGCGCAGCCCGCAAGCGGAGAATTCACCGATCGGTTTGCCGTCTATGAAAATACTGCCCGAATCAGCCGTGTACAGGCGCGGAATCAGCTGAAAAAGCGTTGATTTCCCTGAACCTGTCGCGCCCATAATGGCAACCGTTTCTCTCGGGCTGGCAGAAAAGGACACGTGATGCAGCGCGTCTTTTTCCATGTCCGGATAGCGGAAGGACACTTCGCGAAACTCAATCCCGCCTGCAAGCGCCCGTGCCGGGTCGTGCCCCGTTCCCTCGCCGCCTTCTGTTTCCAGCACCTCGCCGATTCTTTCTCCGGAAGCCTTCGCCCGGGAAAATACCATAATGAGAAATGGCAGGACGGACAGCGCGCCTGTAATCCGCGTCGCATAGTTAATGACGGAAACGACATCGCCGACCTGCGCTCCGCCCTGAGCAATGCTTTTGGCGCCGAACCATAAGATAAACAAAATGCAGCTGTTCATCAGCAGCATTAAAATCGGCATCGCAGCTTCCACGAGACGAAAAGCGGAGACCGTTTTTTCCATCAGCTTCGTATTCGATTTCAAAAAACGTTTCACTTCGTGGTTTGCACGGAGGAGCGCTTTAATCAGTTTGATCGCCGTCAGGTTTTCCTGCATGATCGTGTTGACCTGATCAAGCCGCTTTTGCACAGACCGAAACAGCGCGCCGCCTCTTTTCAGCACCCACAGCAAAAACAAAAGCAAAATCGGCACCGTGATCAGCAGAAAAAACCCGAGTTTCGCATTGACGGTCAGCGAGAGAATAATGCCGCCCGCGATCATTAACGGCGCACGAAGCATAAACCGGAGACTCATGAAAAGCATATTCTGGACCTGTGTCACATCGTTTGTCAGCCGGGTGATAAACGATGTGGATGAGAATTGCGCAAACGTCGAATAAGAGAAGGATTGAATTTTTTGAAAAAGCCCTTTTCGCGTATCATACGCATAGCTCTGGCTGATGTGGGCGGAGTAGAATGAATTTAAAATTCCCGATGCGAATGAAACAGCGGTCAGTCCGATCATCACACCGCCCCACAGCCAAACCGTACCGAGATCCTGCTTTAAAATTCCTTCGTCAATGATTTTCCCGATCAGCAGGGGCTGTATCAGCTCTACCGCAAGCTCGATGAGCATGAAAAACAGAGCGATTCCCGCCAAAAGGGAATACGGTTTTACATATGATAAAGCCTTTGACATGTGTAAGCCTCCAAATCCTTTGTTCAATATTATTATTTTATGCCTTTCCGGCAAATGAATAAAGAAATTTGGTGTGCCGTTTTTTCAATAATCAGCGAAAAAGATAAAACCTTCCCGGGGAGGGGAAGGTTTTGACCTTATTGATCCAATTGCTGTTCAATGCGCTCCCGCATTTGCGGAACGCCTAATCCGACAATGACCTGAAGCGCCCTGCCTTTTCTGACGACGCCGTGGGCTCCCAGCTCTCTGAAATCGGCGTCACTTTTGACCTTTGATTCATCAGCGACAGTGACGCGGAGACGGGTGGCGCAATTGGTGACCTCCGTAATATTGTCCTTTCCGCCCAGCGCTTCAATATACAAAGCGGCTGTATCCCGCTGTGTTTCGTCTGCCGCCGCTGTTTCTTTTGAAGCCTGCTTCCGTTCTCTGTACTCCTTTTTCGAATAGAGCTTTGTTTCCTGCCCTTCCTCTTTTTCTCTGCCCGGTGTGGCGATGTTAAATTTGAGAATGAGGAAACGGAAGACGAAAAAGTAAACAGCGGTAAAACACAGCCCGATGATGATCTGGTATACATACGTCAAGCCGTGGCTTGACGCCAGCGGGATCCAGTTCAAGGTCGCAGCTTCGATCAAACCGCCTCCCATATTTCCGACGACGCCGGCCATATACATGACGGTTGCCATGGAAGCGGCAAGCAAAGCATGAACCGCAAATAAAAACGGCGAGATAAAAAGGAATGTAAATTCAATCGGCTCTGTAATTCCCGCGACAATGGACGTCAAGGTGACCGGGATCAAAAGGCCGGCGACGATTTTTTTCTTTTCCTTTGAAGCCGTGGCGTAAAAAGCGAGCGCGATTCCCGGAATGCCGAAGATTTTCGAGTTGCCGTGAAGCGCGAAGCCCCCCTGCGGGAACAATTCTTTCAGCGGTTTGACGCTTTGAGAGTATTCCCCGAGATGCTGGGCCCAATAGGTGACGATACCGCCTTCAGCCACAGCCGGACCGTAAATAAACGGCGAGTAAATAAAATGATGCAGGCCGGTCGGAATTAAAATCCGCTCCAGGAATGTGTAAATCCACACGCCGATCGCCCCGGAAGAAACGAGAAAACTTTGCAGCGAGCCGATTCCGGACTGAACCATCGGCCATACGTATGCCACCGCAAGTGAAATCGGTATCATAATGAAGAAAGAAATGATAACGATGTAGGAAGAGCCTTGAAAAATCCCCAGAAAATCCGGCAGTTTTTTATCAAAATAACGATTGTGCAAATACACGACAATAGATGAAATAAAGATGGCGCCGATAATATTCGTATCAAGCGTTTTGATCCCGGCGATCATCGTCAGCCCGCTCGTTCCGCCGGCTTCCTGAGTCATATCGACATGAAAAGCCCCGCCCCAAACCGTCAGAATCGCATTGATAAAGTAATTGAATGTCAGATAAACTGTAAGCGCTTCCAAACAAGCCCGCGCCTGCGCTTTTTTCGCTAAGGCGACAGGTATGCCGATCGCAAACAGGAGCGGCATCTGATTAAAGACGGTCCAGCCGCCCTGTTCAATGACGTACCAGCATTGATACCAAAGCCCGTCAGGATCAGCCAGCGGCCCCATCAGCGTTTTATTTTTAAACAGCGTGCTCAGACCGACAATAATACCGGAAAATGCAAATAATAAAACAGGCACAAACATCGCGCTGCCGAAGCGCTGGACTTTTTGCATCATTTCACGTGACCTCCCGCTATTTATCAAAATTTTCGAGCTCTTTATAATCAACATATGCACGGAATAACGCTTCGCCCACCAGAAAAAACGGGGCAAATGCGACGATTTCCGTTTTATCGCTTAACGTCACCGGCTTGCTGGTCGCATAAAGATTATACGGCGTCGTTTGCGCCAGGACGTTGTTTTTCAGATTGGTGATTGAAATAAACGGAACTCCCTTTGCGGACAGGGTCCTTACCTGCGGAATTAATTCGGGTGTTTCGCCTGATAAAGAAATAATGATGAATACGTCATCAACCTTAAAATCATCACACATGATATCAAACTCTGTGATGTCCTGAATTAAAATCAGATACTTCCGCCGGGATACAAACATCCGCTGCAGCTCACGGGCGCACACCCTCTGAGCCGTCCCCGATCCGTAAACGAAAATCCGTTTTGCTTCATCTATCAGCCGGCACATCTCCGTCATATCTTTTGACTTCACGTATTTTACATTGGCTTCAATATCATCCAGCAGCTTTTCAAACGTCATATTCTCGCCCTCTTCAGGCTGATCCTCCCATTTCAGAAAAACACGGAATTCACTATAGCCGCTGAAGCCCAGTTTTTGGGCGAGCCGCAGGATGGAAGACCGAGAGACATTGCAGGCTTTCGCCATGTCATTTATACCGAGATGGTAGCACGTATGCTTATGATTCAATATATATTTTAAAATATAAAAATCGTTGTCATTTAATTTCGCGTAATGCTGATTAACCAGTTCTTCAAGACGCATCCCAAAAATCCCCCCGTTTTCTTTCTATTATATAGAATAACAGATAAAGAAAACGGGGAAGATTGTCATCAGGAAATAGGAGACGGGCTTACATCAAGCTCAGGCCAGTAGTCCTTATTAGCCTCCATCAGATCTTCAAGAATCAGTCTTGCCACACGGGCATTCGGCACTGTTTTTGACAGGATCAGCGCCTGCCACAGCTTTTGAAATGACCGCTCTTCCCACGCTTCAGCCGTCAGTTTTTCGACAGACACCTGCTGTTCCATCAGGCCTTTTTGAAATTGCGGTATGTTCCCGACTGAGAGCGGTTCCGGTCCGTTTGAACCTACGAGACAAGGAATCTCAACCATGGCTGACGGATCAAAGTTTGCGATCGCGCCGTTATTTTCAACGATTAACAGCATTCTCTCCCCTGTGTTATAAGCGATGGCCCGGGCAAGATCGACGATATAGGAAGCATGATCATCAATTTTAATTTCACTGTTCTCCGACGATTGTTCGCGCGTAATCATATCGCATTGGCTGAAAATGAAAGCTTCCCGCCCTTCCATGACTTCGTTGGCTCTCGTATGGTTCGGATTTGATTTTTTTACCATATCATCCGGAAATAAGTAATATTGCAGATATGTGTTCGGAAGCGTATCCGGATCAGCCGCCTGTACGTCGCGCGCTTTTTTGAATGTGTCATTCCAGCTTGCTTCAGTCTGTTCAGCCTCCGTCTTCGGAACGTAGCCGTATTCACGGACATGCTCTTTCAGCTTCGGCATTAAATCATTGCCCTCTCGATCGGTGATGGACGTCCACCAGCCAAAGTGGTTCAAGCCGTAGTAACGGACGTTCATTTCTTTTCGTGAAGATAATCCGAGGATGTTCGCCATGCGATCCTCAATTCCGACCGGCATGTCGCAGATGTTCAATATTTTTGAATTCGGTCTGAGGCGCCGTGTAGCTTCGGCCACAATCGCCGCCGGATTGGAGTAATTCAGCATCCATGCGTCAGGCGAGTACGTTTCCATATAATCAAGAATCTCCAGAACACCGCCGATAGAGCGCATGCCGTATGCGATTCCGCCCGGCCCGCATGTTTCCTGGCCGACCACGCCGTACTTCAGCGGGATTTGTTCATCGAGCGCGCGCATCGCATATTTTCCGACGCGGATATGCGCCATGACGAAGTCAACATCCGTAAAAGCCGTCTCTGGGTCATCAGTCGCCAAAAATTCAATGTCCGGCGCTTTTTCTTTTATGAATACCTCACACGCACCCGCAATCCGCTCCTGCCTTTCTTTATCATTGTCATAAAGTTTCAGCTTTCTGATCGGAAACTCTTCCAGGTGATTTAAAAGCATTAATACAATTCCGGGGGTAAATGTGCTGCCGCCGCCTGCAATAACGATTGAGAATGATTTGTCTGTCATGTGAAGCCCTCCTCTGATAACGTTTACATTTTATTTATATCATGAGAAGCTCCGATCTGTACCGGGTTTGGAGGAGTTAGATCATTTGATCATTTTTAGTTATTTTTCTCAAAAAGCGGGAAAGTTCCCACAGGTACGAAAAAGGCCTGCTGTCATCAGCAGACCCCTTCTCAAAAATGCTCTTGTAAATCAGAAAGCAGCACTTCCTGCTCAAATTGTGGATTTCCGATCGGAAAAATCCTGGCTGTTTCCTTGTCTTCGTTGACATGCTGAATATAAATCGGAACTCCTTCATACGTCACATACGCCATGGCGGCGGATTCCGAAATGTCTTTCGCACGCTGTGTATTCACGTCTCAAACCTCCTTTAGGCCTCACACATAACGTGTCCGGCAGCCAAGAGAAGTATGCTTGTTTCTTACAATTGTCCGGCGGTGAGTTTGAATTTTTTGAGGCGTTTGTAAAACGTGCTCCGCGGGATTCCGGCCATTTTGGCGGCCTGTGTAACATTCCCCTTCGCTGATTCAAGCGCGTTTACGATGATGTTTTTCTGAATGTGCTCCCGGATGGAGACAGGGGACGCTTCTTCCTGTTCATAAGACTCGGCCGCCTCTTTAAGACCTGACGCTTCAAGCAGGGCTGCAATGGGGCGCCCTGACAGCCGTCCGTCCGGGAACATGACGGAAAGACGTTCAAATACATTAAACAATTCCCTGATATTCCCCGGCCATTTCCGGCTCTTTAATAGGTCTAAAAAGTCATCAGGAAGCTCCCCCCGCCAGCCGCGATTTCGCTGAAATTCAAGGAAGAGGCCGGGAATGTCTTCGGTGCGTTCTCTTAATGGAGGGAGGTGGATCGGACAGACGTGAAGCCGGTAAAATAAATCTTCTCTCAGCTTTTTGCATTCGACAAGCTGTCTCAGATCAGTGTGGGTGGCAGTGATGATTCTGATGTCAACGGGAATCTCTTTTGTCCCGCCGACCGGGGTGACTTTCCGTTCCTGCAGCACCCGTAACAGAGCGACCTGCATGGAGTGTGATATTTCTCCGATTTCATCGAGGAAAAGCGTGCCTTTATCCGCTTTTTGCAAAGCGCCGTTATGTCCTTTCCGTTTGGCCCCGGTGAAGGCGCCTTCCGAGTAGCCGAACAGTTCGCTTTCAATCAGCTTTTCGGGGACCGCGCCGCAGTTGACAGCGATAAACGGGCCGTTTTTCCTGAAGCTGTTGTTATGAATCGCCCGGGCGGCAACCTCCTTTCCCGTCCCGGTTTCTCCCGTAAGACAAACGGTTGCGTCCGTTCGGGCGACTAGCTCCAGCTGCTGGAGCATATGTCGGGATGACGGGCTTTTGCCTGCCGCACCATGAAATATAAACGACGGCTTTTCTTCTCGTTTGGATAAGTAAATGCATGTGAAGCCGTTCTCCTCCCGCTTCGTCTGCTTGATGTGATAGCCCTGTTCCTCAAGCTCGCGCAGCATATGTCCGGTAAAATGCTGAACGGGACGGCTTGCGGCGATAACCCGGCTCATTTCATTGCAAAGCACGATCGGATCGTGAGACCGGGTAAGCCCGGCGAATTTGCTGATCATGTCAAGTTCTGTCATTTTGATCTTTAGGGCAAGCTCCCGTTCCGCCGTATAAGCGATGGAGGAGGCAATTCCGAGCATAAAAGGCTGAGCGCGGGCGGCGGGGCAGGAAATATCAATGACACCCGCCATCCGCCCGTCTTCATAACGGATGGGCGCGGCGGAACAGCTCCATTGATGAGAAGCGAGCGAATAATGTTCAGAGCCGTGTATCATGACCGGTTCATTTGTATAAAGAGCCGTCCCGATCGCATTCGTGCCGACGGCCGTTTCCGTCCAGCGGGCGCCTTTTAAGAAATTGATGCGGTTCGCTTCATGAATGGTGCGCGGATGGCCGTCAACTGAATGGACAACGCCGTCTGAATCAATCAGGAGAACCATCATTTCCATTTCCCGCATCGCCGTTTTCATTCTTTCTGCGTGCGGCGTTGAGGCCGCTAAAAATAACGCATGCTTTTCGGCCTGCCTTTCTAAATGATCTGCCGGCATTACATTCGGTCCCTTTTCTAGATACGGGTTGACGTCGGCTTTTTTGCAGCGGTGCCATGAAGCGGCCACCCGCTTCTGAATACGGGATTCATCGAGCACGCCTTCTTTCACAAAACGCTTCCAGGTTTTAAAATCATTCCGAATGACATTCATTGTATTTGCTCCCCCCTGTTCAGACCATCTTTTCATATATTGTAGGGGAAAAGTAAAGCGCTTTCAACGAAAAATACCCCTTCTCATCTGAGAAAGGGTATTCCGGTTATACGGAATGCACCGCAAGTCCTGTGACATTCAGCAGGGCTTCCTGAAGCGTTTCTGACAGAGTCGGATGCGCCGCGATAAAGTGCTCCGACATATCCGCCGTCATTTCACCGTTCATCATCATGACCGCCTGACCGATCAATTCCGTCACGTCCGGCCCGATCATTGACACGCCGACGATTTCTCCGAATTCCGGTTCGGCAATGATTTTCATTTTGCCGCCGTGCTGATGCTTAATTAACGCTTTTCCGTTAGCAGAAAATGAGCATTCTCCGATTTTCACATCTCCGTATGTCTCTCTCGCCTGTGTTTCCGTCAGCCCGACAGCTGCCATTTCGGGCGATGTATAAATACAGCGGGGCACCGCCCGCATATTGACTTTGCTGTCCTTTCCCGAGGCATGCGCGGCGGCTGTGATTCCTTCATGAATGGCGGCATGCGCGAGCTGCATTCCTCCGGCCGCATCGCCGCACGCATATATATGAGGCACATTGGTCTGCATATGGTCATTGACTTCAATCCCGCGCGGAGAATACCGGATGCCGGCTTGATCCAAATTCACCCCTTGCAAACGCGGCTTTCTGCCGATTGCAACCAAAATGTGATCAGCCTGAGCCTCAATTTCTTTTCCGTCTTTTGTCCACACGGCGGTTTTCCTTTCTTTGTCAATCCGCTGAAGGGCGGCTTTTGTCTGAATATCAGCCCCGCTGTCTCTTAAAGAGTCTTCGAAAGCGGCGGCGATTTCCCCGTCTTCTGCCGGGAGCAGCCGGTCAGCCGATTCAATCACCGTCACTTTCGTTTTAAACCGGCTGAATAAAGAGGCAAATTCGCAGCCGATCACACCTCCCCCGACAATGAGCAGAGACGAAGGGATTTGCTGTAAAGAAAGCGCATCTTTGCTGTCGATCACCCAATCGCCGTCAAATGGGGCAAACGGCAGCTCCGCCGGTTCAGATCCGGATGCAATCAATATCCGATCCGCTTCCAGAATGTCTTTTGCGCCTCCTTCTCCTTCAACAAGCAATGTCTGCTCTGTGAGAAATGAAGCTGTCCCGCTGATGACTTTAATCTGATTTGCTTTCATTAAGTATTGAATTCCCTGCACGAGCTGGCTGACGATTTGCCGTTTGCGCCCCTGCATGCGGTTCCAATTGAGTGTAATGTTTTGCGGCAGTTCGATGCCGAATGTATTTGCGTGCCTGATTTTATCGAGCACATTCGCACTTTCCAAAAGCGACTTTGTCGGGATGCACCCCTCATTGAGACAAGTGCCTCCGAGCGGCCCTTTGTCGATCAGAACGACTTCTGCTCCCCTCCGCGCGGCAGTCACGGCAGCTGCATATCCGGCCGGCCCGCCGCCGATAATGGCTAGTTTCATTTTTTCACCTCTCTCTATAAAATCAAACCGGCAGGCTCTTCAAGCAGCGCTTTGACCGTTTTCAGGAAGTCCGCAGCCGGGGCGCCGTCACATACTCTGTGATCAAAGGTAAGGCTCAGCGGCAGCATGGTGCTTTTGACAAGCTCATCTCCTTTAAACGCCGGCGTTTCATAGCTTGCGCCCACTCCGAGAATACCGGCTTCAGGCGGATTAAGAATCGGGGTGAAATGCTCAATTCCGTAACCCCCGAGATTTGTAATAGAAAATGTCGATCCGTGCAGGTCATCTCCGGAAGCATTGCCTTCCCGCGCCCGGCGTGCCGATGTGCTGATGTGATCCGCAAGCTCAAGGAATGAAAGCTTTTCCGCATCCCGGATCACCGGCACGACGAGACCGTTTTCAAGAGAAACCGCCATCCCGAGGTGGACATATGGATAGGTGATGATCCGCTCCTCTTGATAAGAGCTGTTCAGCTCAGGATGCTGTTTCAGCGCAAGCACCGCGGCCCGGGATACGAAATGTGTGACCGTCAGTTTAACACCGCTCCGCTTTTTCGCGCTGTCGGCGAGCTGCTGCTGCCATTTTACAAGCTCCGTAATGTCCGCTTTCATCGTCAGCGTCAGCTGGGCGCTGTTTTGCAGGCTTTTGTGCATTCGGTCTGCAATCACTTTTCTCATCGCTGAAGCCGGTTTTCCCTCCGGCTGTGCCGTCTGAACCGAAGACTGCGGTTCAGCTTCCGTCTTCATCGCCTTGATGACGTCAGCTTTTACAATTCGGCCTCCGGGACCCGTCCCGTTCAGCGTATCAACTTTCAACCCGGCTTTCTCCGCCATTTTTCGGGCAACGGGAGATATTTTCACGCGGTGTTTACGCTTTTGCCCGGCTTTGGGAGCGGGTATATGTTCAGGTTCAGCTTGCGGTTTCCCTGCATTTTCAGGAGCCGGCGCCTCCTTCTCCCGCACTTCTTCGCCGTTTTCCCCGATATAACAGATGGGCGTTCCCGGGGGGACTCCTTCTCCCTCTTTGACTTTAATGTGAAGAAGCGTGCCGCTTTCAGGCGCTTCTATTTCCATTTCTATTTTTTCCGAGTTGATGCTGGCGATGCTTTCTCCCTTTTCAACCGGGTCGCCGACTTTTTTATTCCAGACGGATACTTCACCTTTCTTCATCGCCATTCCAAGCTTCGGCATTACTACTTTTACAGCCATTCTATATCCCTCCTTTAATTCATTGCCGGCTCGCCAAGCAATTCAAGCGTGACGCTGACAATTTGGTCTGGTGTCGGCAAATATTGATCTTCAAGCACCGGCGAAAACGGCACCGGTGTATGCGGCGCTGTAATCCGCTTAATCGGCGCATCAAGCAAATCAAAGCCCTTATCGGCGACAATCGCAGCAATATCCGTGGCGATGCTGCAGCGCGGATTGGCTTCGTCAATGATGATCAGCCGATTTGTTTTTTCTAGCGATGTGAAAATCGCTTCCTCATCTAAAGGAGACAGACTCCGGGGGTCAAGCACCTCGGCGTCGATGCCTTTCTCAGAAAGCTGTGCAGCCGCTTCAAGCGCGGTATTAACCTGCTTGCCGACCGCAAACAGCGTGATGTCGCTGCCTTCGCGTTTGATATCCGCTTTTCCGAGCGGAATTGTATAATAATCTTCCGGCACCTCGCCCTTCATGCTGTAGGACGTTTTGTCTTCAAAAAAGAATACCGGATCATTGTCTTCTATTGCCGCCAGCAGCAAACCTTTGGCGTCATACGGATTGGACGGCACAACCGTCTTCAGACCCGGGATGCTGGTGAACAGGCCATACAGCGCCTGCGAATGCTGAGCCGCTGCCCGGAACCCGGCTCCGTATGTGGTGCGGACGGTGATCGGCACTTGCGCTTTACCGCCGAACATATAGCGGAATTTCGCCCCTTGGTTGATCACTTGGTCAAAGCATGTTCCGATAAAATCGTTAAACATCAGCTCGGCAATCGGTCTCAGCCCCGTGGATGCCGCAGCCATGGCCGCACCCATATAGCCCGCCTCAGAAATCGGTGTATCCAGTACTCGGCTGCGCCCGAATTCCTGTACGAGACCCTTTGTGACCCCGAGTACACCGCCCCATGCCTCATCATCTTGTAAATGATCGACCGCCGCTCCCCCGGCGACATCCTCACCGATTAAAAGCACATTTTCATCTCTTCTCATCGCAAGCTTCATTGCTTCATTGATCGCGTCCGACATGCTTATGACTCTCGCCATCTCACATTCCCCCTTTTTCATATGACACGTAGACGTCTGTCAACAGCTCTGACTCTTTCGGATACGGACTCTTTTCGCTGAACGAGACGGCTTTTTCAATCGATTCGCTGACTCGCTGTTCGATGTCTGACAATTTATTTGCATCTGTTTCTTTTAGAAGATAGTTTTTAAAGCCTTGGATGGCATCCTTTCCTTCAAGATGCTCAGTCTTTTCATCCTTTGTTTTATAAGTTTGGGCATCGCCTTCGAAATGGCCGTAGTTTCGGTAAGTCATACATTCAATCAAAGACGGGCCTCCGCCGTTTCTTGCTCTTTCTATCGCTTCCCCGGCCGCCTGATAAACTGCTAAAATATCTTTTCCGTCCACCGTGACCCCAGGCATGTTGTAGGCAGCCGCCCGATCGGCGATTGAATCACAGGCTGACGCGTACTCAAATGTCGTGGCTTCGCCGTAGCCGTTGTTTTCGGCGATGAACACGACAGGAAGGTTCCATACTGCCGCTAAGTTCAGCCCTTCATGGAAGGTGCCTTGGTTATTGGCTCCGTCCCCGAAAAAGCAAACGCTTACATTTTTAGTTTGTTTATATTTAGCCGTGAGCGCTGATCCGCATGCGAGCGTGAATCCGCCCCCGACGATTCCATTTGCGCCTAACATGCCTTTATCAAGATCCGCAATGTGCATAGAACCGCCTTTGCCTTTACACAGTCCGGTCGCTTTTCCGAATATTTCCGCCATCATGCCGTCCAGATCACAGCCTTTGGCGATACAATGGCCATGTCCCCTGTGTGTGCTTGTAATGCTGTCGCCATCATCTAAATGAGCGCACACCCCCGCAGCTACCGCTTCTTCACCGGCATACAAATGGACGAATCCGGGAAGCACTCCTTGCGCGAAAAGTTCATGCACTTTGTCTTCAAAGCCCCTGATTTCCAGCATCTTTTGGTACATCCACAGCGCTTTTTCCTCAGTTAATGACAAGCCTTCTCGTTTTAACAATTCCATTTTGTGCGCCTCCTTCTATTTAGGGTTCACACTTATAAATGCAAGAAGCATGCCAGCCTTTGAAGCCCGTAAAATGAATGTTTTTATTTTTACAATGGAGACAGTTTGAGACAGGTGTCTCATTTTGTCTCGATCTGTTCCCTTTGTCTCGTTTTATGGCATACAAAAAAGACCGGGCATCACCCTGTCTTTGACAATGATCGACGTATTTATTTCCTCGGAAATCTTTTATTGCTTCATTCTTCCGCATACAGTCTATCACGGCGTTTGAGTGGTTGCACTCTTTTTTTCATATCCACGCGCTGCAGTTCATCCTTTTCTTCAACAGCCCGATTCAGTGCTTGAAGCATGTAACCAATGCCTTTATACGATGACAGAGGCCAGGTGATATGCTGATGCTCTCCGATGACGGCGTTTAGAACGCTTCGGTATTTTTTCCCGCCAAGCATGACAAGCTCTTCGACGTCGGAAAAGCCTTTTTCATGAAATTGACGGCGCAGCTCCTCCGCTGCCATGATCTCCGGATGACCGGTTCCAAAAGTGACATCGTAATTTCCGGGAACAGTATCATCCGGACGAAGGAATCCGTGCTTCGCCGACAAAATCACCCACTCATCGAAAAATGCTTTCGCATATCGCTCGCACGCCTGATGAAACGGGCTGAGATAAGCGTCTTCCGCCCTTACCGGCCCTGTATCTGAATGGACATCCCAAATTTTTTTCTTGCCGCAGGGGATGATGCACAGTCGTTTCATTTTTCTCTCCCCCTTTATGATGTATGTCCTATCAATGTACCATTATTCGTTTATTTCTGCATGACGAAAACGGCCATGGATCTGTCTGGGTAAAAGCTGCACACAAAAAGACCCGGAATTCAAACCGAACTCCGGGCCGGATGAAGAGTTGTTTATGTCACTCTTGCTCCATCCCATCAAGATACTTTCTCTCAAAGTCATCGAGCAATGCACGCACTTCATCTGTTGACTTTGTATTCATGCATTGATTTCTTAATTCACTTGCTCCCCGGAACCCGCGGAGATATATCTTGAAAAAGCGAGGGAGCGGTTTATATGCTCTAGCTTCTTCTTTTGAATACTCATCATGGAGATCCAGGTGCAATCTCAAAAGATCAAGCAATTCCTTACTGCTATGCTCTCTCGGCTCCTTTTCAAAGGCGAACGGATTAGTAAAAATGCCTCGTCCAATCATAATCCCGTCAACACCGTATTGTTCAGCGAGTTTCAAGCCGGTCTCCCGGTCAGGAATATCCCCATTGATCGTCAAAAGGGTATCTGGCGCAATCTCGTCACGAAGTTTCTTGATTTCCGGGATCAACTCCCAATGCGCATCTACTTTACTCATTTCCGCTCTTGTACGCAGATGAATGGAAAGATTCGCAATGTCTTGTTTCAGTATGTGTGTCAGCCAGCCGCGCCATTCGTCAACATCCGTGTAGCCAAGTCTCGTCTTCACACTTACCGGCAGACCTCCTGCTTTCGCCGCCTGTATTAATTCTGCCGCAACTTCAGGACGGCAAATCAGGCCGCTTCCCTTTCCATTCCCCGCCACATTAGGGACAGGACAGCCCATATTGATATCCAGGCCCTTAAACCCTAATTCCGCCATCCCAATACTCATTTGGCGAAAGTTTTCAGGCTTATCTCCCCATATGTGGGCAACCATCGGCTGTTCATCCTCCGTGAAAGTCAAACGGCCGCGCACACTATCCTTCCCATCCGGGTGACAATAGCTTTCTGAGTTTGTAAACTCTGTGAAAAACACATCAGGTCTGCCTGCTTCACTCACAACATGGCGAAAAACGACATCCGTCACATCTTCCATTGGTGCCAGTACAAAAAATGGCCGCGGTAATTCACGCCAGAAATTATCTGTCATAACAAATCCAAATCCTTTCATGATGGGATACAGCCAAACCTTTATCCCAAAATTAAAAACTGACCATGCTTCTTTTACACTTATAGCATGTGTCAGCACTTCTTATCAAACGATAGTAAATTTTGAACATTTCACTTTTTACACCTTAAAAAGTGAAAAAGCAAACTGGAGTAGAACACATTAATTGAGTTAACGTAATAGACTATCGCTATAGTTAACCCCATATCGTTCATTTCTGATCAACTCAGTCAACTCCTTAACCTTTAAAAGGGTCTGAGAGAGAAAAAGTGTGATGATTATCTACACCTAATTTTTATTTATATTGTGGTTTATTAAGATTAGCGCTGACCTTCATCTTTCTTAGCGGCCTTACTTTTGCTCTTTTTGGATAAAAAGGAGTCCAACCTAAATAGAATATCATATGAGTTCTCCCTATTACCATAAAACAAATTTCAAGAAATAAGTTGATTAAGCAAATGGGGCTGGGGGGGTATATCTGAGTACTGAAGAGAATGTAAAAAGAAAAAGCCTTAACTTGCCGATTGTGAATCACATGAAGTAAAGAGGATGGGAAGAGAAAATAAACTTGAACTTAACAGAATTCAAGAACTTCAATCTGGATCTTTTCGGATTTGCTCATGGTTTAGAAATAACCAACGCAGCAAGTGGCTTGGCTCTATACAGTATATGTACTAAGGGTCGATCGGCTTTCAAAGCCCATATGTTAATATCTTTATACAATCACCTATATATATTTGTATAAGGTTACGCTTCGGTAATTCTGATTCAAAACCAATAAAATAGACTGCTGACTAAGTGCCGCAGTCCTCACTCATAAGATTAATAAGAAAGTGTTCATTTTCTTTCATCATTAAATAAGGCGTCAGAAGTTATTGCTTTCATTCGAATATTCTTTGTTATACCTGTAATGATTTGTATAACAGTGAAAACCCCCAAGAAAACAGTGACAATATTAAACCATGGATTATCATAGAATGAAAGATATGTTTGAAAGAAATCCAGTTCAGCTATGTTTGCTGGGAATCCATTCATTTCTCTATAATTCGGACCCCATCCCGTTAATTCTACAAAACTAAAATAAAGCTGTGATATTAAAAATGCCAACAACGTGTGAAACCAACTTTTTTTATATAACGGTCGTTTTTTGTTTACTTTATCCATTTAATCAGTTTCCTTCTCTGCACTTTTTTAGTAATTGTCCATCTAAAATCATTATATGATGAAGCAGCAGATGTGCCAACTTCTTTTCTCACCACTTTCATAAGTCTGTATATGAACTGTTTTAATTCCAACCTTCAATGATTATCAGCGAACGATAGGTGTTAGAGTATTAACTGTTTAATAACAATTCTTTTTTAAGAAACGATCAATTTTTATTATTGGCTGCCAATATAACGGATTTGAGAACTGGATAGAGTTATGCCGGCACTTTCGGAGTAGTAAAATCTCTTCCCGCTTACTATGTACTTTTCCTAAAATAGACCCTTCAACCCGCATTCCACTGTTCGAGTTGAAATAGACTTTTCCTGCCGCACCCTCTTCCCATACTTTTCTGCTCGAAATTAGCTGTTTTCATTCGCTTATCTCACGTTTTTTCAACTCTTTTCGTCAGTTAAAATAATAATCTGCACATGAAAAAAATCCGGAAATCGGCAATGTTCATTCTGCCGAAATCCAGATCTGGTGAGAAATTGTTTATTTTTAGTTAGACGATTTCAACACAAGCTTCGCCAACTTTTGCTGTCGGTTACTACTATATTAGACTCCGTTTTTAGTGATCCCGCAAACTATAGAGGGTTATATGTGCTCTTTATAAAATCTTTATATGCTTATGATAACATGTTTTAAGTAATACTTGAAAAGACTTCCAATCTAATTATTCCAGTATCACTATCAATACAACTTCCTTTTAATTGTATTTCTGATCTTGCAACATCACTGTTCATTTTCTAACAAGTATACATGATATAAATCATCAATCTTCACTTACCTATATATCATTACCGCTTTTCCTAAACGAGTATTTCTATTATAAGTTCTATCTATAAATTTGTCTCCATTCTCTATTGAGTATGTATTATCAACTGGAACAATAAATTTATTCGGATCAAATTTTTCTATAGACTTATTTAGATCTTCTGATGTGCCGATACAATTACCTATAATTGATAAATTATTAATTGTTAGAGTAAGCATACTTTGGTGTATTCGTTCTGAATCAGTCTTCTTGTCACTAGCTTCAACAAAATGCGGATGTTGATTTTTATATCCACATGTAATATAACGTCCGCCTTGTTCTAATAGATCAATTGCTTTAATAAGATGTAAATCAAAATAAGGATCAAAGATCACATCAAATTTACCCAAATCAGAATATTTAGACCAGTCAGCCGCTCCTCTTTCTATTTTAAATAATCTTGTAGGAGAAATGAGTCTTTTCTCATCTTCTGTCCAGTCTGATGTCGTGAGCGCTGTTGCCTCAATACCCTTTGAGATTAAACCATTTAAAATAAACATTGAAGTATTAGACCGTGAACTTAGAACAAGTGCTTTCTCACCTTTTTGAACACCTGTCTTCCTTATCATACTTGTGGAGGTCTGTCCTCCTATAGAATAGGAAGCTGCAATATCATCATCCATAAAATCGGGGATACTTACCAGCTTAGATTTGTGTAATCTTAACCATCCTTTCGATGCTTCGTTAGTTACAACGCCTGGTGCAACACCAGGGAATGGCGGTTCAGGATAAGCACAATCAGGGATAACTCTGTCTCCTATATCAAAGTGATCTACATCAGTACCTTTTTTTATGATTCTGCCGACAAAATCTGAACCAAAGAAAGCAAAAGGAAGTGAATCTATTCCTGTACTTCCAGCCATCTTCAAAGCTGATTTTAATATTAATGCTTTGTCTCTATAATTACATGAAAACGCATCTACTTTAACTAGTACAAAGTTTCGGTTATCTTCATGGTTTGGATCAAAATGTGGCTCGTCAACCTCCACTATTCCGAAATGTAAATCAGTACCCGTCAGATTTACTGGTGACAATAATTGGATATCAGAATCTGAAACTAAATTAGTATTAATTAATGATAAAGTTTTCATTTTTGTCCCGCCCGGCATTAGATTATTTTGTAATGTTCTATATTCTCATAATAAACTTCTCTCTATTAAATCTTTTGGAAATAATAAAAAATACGACGATGTCAATTATTATTAACACTAATGACAATAATAATGAAATTTTAATACCAAATAGCATGGCACCTGCTGCTTGAGATATAATAAGACCCATAATAGGTAATGCCATAACTACGGAAACAGATTGTGCCGATTTACTTGTCTTTACACGTTGAGAAACTGTAATGATTAATGAAATAGCTAAAAAGACTATTAATGGATCTAAGATGAGCCCAATAATTAACCAGTTTATATCAGGAAATATCATTTCACCAAAGACATAAAAACCAAACGTATCTAAAATAACTCCATATACAATCATTGATAACCATGTAATAATCATGGAAGGTATAGCAGAGGCAAGAATCTTTCCAAGCATTAGTTCTTTATTAGTTAAAGGTGTATATAATAAACCTTCAACAGTTTTGTTTTCTTTTTCGCCAACAAAACTTGAACTAGCTATGACTGTCGAAATGATAACTGGAATCAAGAGAAATAAAGGTTTGAAAAAATACATTAATACCGCATATGCAGCTGATTTTTCCTGATTTATCCCTTGCTGAAGCACCATTTCTTTTGGCAACCTTTCAAGAAATACGCTTATTCCGCCTATAGAAGTGGTAGGTATACTACTTGTGCCGCCCAAAAGGACAACTAATGGTAATATTACACTGAATATAAATGGAACAACCAAAAGGGAAGCTATTGCTGCCTTATCATTCTTGATTTCTAATAAGTCCTTATTGATTAAATTGGTTACGTTACGATTTCTAATCATGACTGCAATTCACCTATCTTATTAAAATATAATTCCTTAATTGTATGCTGCACTTCTGCAACTGAATATACTTTAATATCTTCTAAAATCAATTGCCTGATTAATAAAGCGATATCATCTGCTCGATTCAAACGTACACGGACATATGTTTGGCCATTATTATGTCTCTGCTCTGCTTTACCAAATGTCTTGCTTGTGCTGATTGTTTTCTCGATGGGCGAAGATTTAATATCAAATTCGAAATAAGGCCATTCTTCCTTTAACACGTCTTCTACAGATCCTGATGTTTTAAAACACCCGTCTTGAATAATACCAATATCATCTGCTAATTCTTCTAACCCTTGTAATTGATGAGTACATATTATAATTGATGTACCATCATTTTTAACCATCTCTCGAAGATGTTCTGTTAGATTTTCAGACGTCACTGGATCAAGTCCTGAAGTGGGTTCATCCAGTATTAATAGTTCAGGTTTATGCAGCATAGCTCGAGCCAAAGCTGCCTTCTGTTTCATCCCTTTACTAAAAGTACCTAACTTAGATCTGGAACGATCCGTTAACTCAAAAACCTTAAGTAATTCTTTAATCCTTCTCTTTCTATCATTTGCGCTCATGCCATAAAACTTTCCCCAAATATTTAAGTTTTCAACAAGAGTAAGGTTTTCATATAAATTACCATCACTTTGAACACCAATCCTATTTCTCAATGCTGCACTATTCTTCTGGGTAAGGGGTTCATTAAACAACTTAATTGTTCCGTTCGTGGGAGATAACAGGCCGGTAAGTAAACGTACTGTAGTAGTTTTACCAGCACCATTAGGACCTAGAATTGCAAAAGTATGTCCCGTTTCTACATTAAAAGATAAGTCTTTAATAATTTCACGATCATTCATCTTTTTACTTAAGTTAATCACTTCTGCTATCATTAAATTTGCACTCCTATCGATCTTCTCAAGTAAGCAATTATTTTGTTTTCATTATTTATCTATTCTTATATCTAAGTGGTCTTATATAGATGAATACTAGACAAATTATAAGTGTTAAAATACTAATGATCATTGAATAACCAAACGCATCGAACTCAATTCCATTTTTTAAAACATCCGTTGGTGAGAGAAAAGTAGTCGGGGACCAATTGTTAAATTGATGAACATCCTTCAAAAAACTGGATATGAAAACAATCATTGTTACTATTAATGCTGATACAAATGGTGAATTAAGCCATATTGAAATTGTGGCACTAACAATTATGAAGAGCAAAAACCCAAATATTTGAAGTGCAAATGCAGCAATAAGGTTTCCAAAATCCAAATCATCAAAGAAGACCCAGGTTTCATATGAAGCAAAAATACTCCCAACTACCGTACCAATAAAAGTAATTGCTACACTTACTAGTACTTTAGGCCAAAACACTATCCAGGCATTTTCACCACGGCTTTTATAAAAATGCTGTAAAGATTTATCTTTACCGAACGCACACATATCGGCAACCAGATAAGCACAAATTAACATAACCAGTTGGGAGGAATTTTTAAAATAAGAAGCAATTAATTCATGCCAATGCGGGTCTGGCAATATCAATTTAGCATCATTAGATCCACTTAAATTACCAATAATATCGCCTGCATAGTATGTAAACAATGGAGAGGTTAGAGCTGAGAATATAAATACACCTATTAATACCAACATTCTTTTACTTCTTAGCCAATGTAGAAATTCAATCCTAAAAATTAAAATCACTCCTAAGATATTTTAAATGACCGTACCAAATTTGAAAAAGCATCATCCAAACTCATTTTTTTATTGCTGCATGATTGTATGTATTGTGATATGTTAGCTGATATAGACAGTACAGACGAGAAATACTCTTTCGGGAACTTTATAACTCTTGGATTCTGTGACTCTGTAAACACATCTACTCCATTATCTCTAAAATAACTTAGAACATAATCTAATGAAGTGGAATCTTTAATCTCAACCTCTGCATACAAACTGCCTTCACTTAAAAAATCTATTAACTTGCCGCTAAATAATAAATTTCCTTTATTAAGCACTAAGAGTGTATCAGCAATCTTCTCTATATCATTTAATGAATGGCTCGAAATAACTATTGTAAAGCTTTGAGCAATATTAGAGATTAAAGAAAGTATATCTGCTTTTCCAAACGGATCCAAAGCACTTGTTGGTTCATCTAAGAAAATTAATTTAGGTTCTAGTATAATTGCAGAAGCAATACCAAGTCGTTGTTTCATCCCTCTAGAAAATGATCCGACAAATCTGTTTTTAGCGTCTTTTAATCCAACAGAACTTAATATAGTGTCAATATTTTCACTATTCTTTTTAATATTTTTGCGTTTAAGCCTCAATGATTGTTCTAAAACTTCTTCAGCAGTTAGATATGGTTCAAATGAAGGCATATCAGGGCAGTAAGCAATGTCGTTATGATCACAAAAGACATTCCCATTTGAAATTTTCACTTGTCCTAGAATAGTGTTTATTAATGTTGTTTTACCCGCACCATTGGGCCCTATTAAGCCTACTACTCCCGAATTTTCATTTATGGAGCAGGAAATATTATTTAATGCGGTAAAATCGCCAAAAGAAACAGTCAAGTTCTCAATTTTTATAATTTCATCTGTTTTCATTTCCTAAACCTCCGCGCCCCCAAATAAAGTATATGACCCCCCCTAATGGAATTGATATACAACAAATAATCGCCCAAACCCATTTAGAGAATAAATTCGTCTTGTTAATTTTAATTAAATCACTAAAACAAAAATAAAAGTAGATTAGAATCAGCACTATGATAGGTATAATTATTTTTACTTCCATATCCAACTTCCTTTGACAAATAATATCCATTAACCTCAGCAAATGGGGTGCACTTCATAACTCTTAGCCCTTGGGGTAAACACTGTATCAAGAAAAAGGGACGCCTATGATATATAAACCGATTGTTATAACATTTTAACGACATAAGTTGCAGCTACACTTAAGATATATATTTCTCTTTTAGTGTAATATTAATTAAAGTATATTGGTTATACTTTAAACCTACCTATAAGCAATCTTGATAGAAATACTATTTCCACCTTTGGAACCATACGTTTTTGAATATAGCTAGTTGTGTTCTGAAATAACTTCCAAGGCATTTGTATGATAGCTATGCGGCAGGTGTAAAGCCCAAATTGTTAAACAGCCCCTGGCCGGGGCTTTTTCAAGAACAAATAACTTAGAAGTTACTCAAATGTTAATAGAGCCGACACATGCTTTAAAAATCAAACTTCAATAAAGGTCGCAAATATATGATATCTCAAAGGTGAGTTTGTCAACAATCGATTATCAAGAATTGGAATAAAGAATGTTTTTTGACAAGTCTTCCGGATCAATGTGATATGCTTTTAACCTTTGCTTTAAAAGTAATTTAAAATCTACATTTGTGACAAAATGGTCTTGAATTGCATCAGCGATTGCACTGCATCTATTCTCACCGAAACTTTGCTGTACGCCGTTTTTAACAATTGGTTCTTCAGCTGTATATAAATTATAAGCAATCTTTTTGTAAAGCAGGGAACCTGGCATTTCTTTATTTGGATGTTCAACAACTATATCGGTTAATATTTTTTCAACCTTATCAGAATCCTCACTGCTATAAAAAACAATAGCATCATTTCTTGGGTAACTTGATGTGTTTGATAAAATCTTCCCTGAAAAACTTAATTTTTCTTTTACTAATTTTGTTATTGATTTACTCCAAACCGAAATGGCATAATTCGGATGATCAGCAGCTATATAGTGACGTTTAACAGACTGGCCGTGCCGCCCAGACTTAGTATGTACAAACATAAAGAAACCGGGAGTTAAGTTAGGACGAAAACATGGCAAACATACAGTACCCTCAGAATTAAGTTTACTATTTATTCTAACCCCATCCACTTCAACTAAAGAGACATCCTTTATTTTAACATCTTTCGCAGGAACTAACAATGTTGGATCTTTCACACTGTTAGAAATCATATCATCTAAGTTAGAACTGTGATATCTTTCTATGTTATCCATCAATGATAAATTACCAGTATGCAATGTACAATATAACCATTGAACAAGTTGACTTTTGGGTTTCTTAAGTACTTCAGAATACTTTTCGCCCTTAATTATAATAGTATCCAGATCAGGCTTAAGGGAGATTAAATTATATAATTCATTAATCGAATTTGTATCGGTTTTCATCTTATTCACCTCTATCTTTTAAATCAGATCACTTAGTATCAAAAAGATCTTGCATGTATTCCGGATACAGGATAGCCTGTCTGCCAACTCCTAATATTGCTTTATCCATAGCCGATAAACGAAATGAAAATTTCGCTCTGCTCATAATACGCTCTATCACAAACCAGCCTATATTAATTACCAGCCTTTTTTTATCTACTTTGTAGCTAACTGTGTCTTGATAAGCCTTAAAAGCAGAATGCATAACGGATTCACAGTTGTCTAAATAAGTTTTACCCCTTTCGACAAAATCTTTATCGATCTCTTTCGGCTCAGAAGAATCCTGTATACTTGAAGAAAATGTTTTCAATAATGCCTCAAAGAAAATACAACCTATGAGTCCTGCTAAATCTCTTAATATATCACCGTAATGAAATTCTTCAAAATCTATTATCCATACTTTCTCACCATCATACAGAAATTGATCTAACCGTATATCCCCGTGACACATCCCCATCATATTTTCTTTGTCATTGTAATGATTAAATAAAGCATTAAGCAATTCATCATCATGTTGGAGAAGTGAAAAAAGCTCTAATTCTGCTCCTGTGCAGTTCGCATATTCTTCTATCTCTAAAGCTAAAACAGGTCTGTACCAGTTTTGTCTATGAATTTCACTTCCATTCTTTTCATCAGGAAGCAAATGTATTTTCGCCAATATAACGGCTGCTTTATTTACTAACTCATCCATGTTATCAACTGCTTCGGAAAGCAGACCTTGTAATGATTCAGCATTTTCAATCCACTCGTACTGAAGGGTAAAATCATTTGAATCTGAATTTGTTATTCTTAATGAATTAACATCAATCGCCCCTTCTAGCACTCTATCCCATTTTAGTAGGTTATTGTACCTTCTGGAAACATCCTCTTTTTGTCCAAGTAATTTTTTTTTAAAAAAATACTTATTATTATGAATCTCTTTATATGATACATTACGTCCACTTCCTATTAGTTCCATCTCTCACACCCTCATTTCTGATATATTAAGCATTCCAATGTTCGTAAGAAGTTTATTAGCGCATTCAAATATGTATAGTTCTTCAATTATTGTTAAAGGATATGTCCTATTCAGTGAAAAAACTAAAGATAATTCCCCTTCTTCAATATGACGAGTTGACCACAATGCTGATAATACTCCCGGAGCTGAACCACCTTTATATATTATGACAGGTGTTTGCTTTAGTTCATCCCAAGGCACCCAGTCGTTTTTGATAATTTTATTAACTAGTATCACTATCATTTCTAAAGAGATAAAGTAATCAAGACCTTTTACCCAAGCTACATTTTTAAGAGCCCTATCCCTCCATGTGGATTCCGGTGAATGATCGTAGCACCATGCATCTCCAAAGATTTCTTTTGTAGGGTTGATATTAGGATTGGAGAGTGTTATATGATTTTCAGAGGCTATATCTTTTAAAGAGTTCCTAATTCTGTCTTTTCCAATGACTCTCAGTAAAATATCCATTGCACTATTGTCTGAGACAAGCAGCATTAATGATAATAATTCCTTTATGCTGTAATGTCTTCCTACATCTTTTTCTGATAATCCTGCAGTAAGGACACTTAAGTCCTCGGAGAATATTTCTATTTTTGAATCTAAATCTATTACTTTTTCATTTACAGCTTCATAAACTGCATTTGTTATAGCAATCTTCACCAAAGAAGCAATTGCAAAGTTTTTCTGCTCTCCATTTACAAAGGACTCCTTTTCCCCATTATGAGAAAATATTATTTTAAATGAAGCATCTAATTTCAGGAAAGCATCCTTAAGAGATTTAACATTTGAAATATCTGGTGTATGAGGAATAATCAACATTTTATCCAGAAATCCATCGGAATCAGTTTTTAACTTTATTTCACCGCATATCTGTTGATCAGATATTTTTATTACATTATTCTTCTCGTCATAAGTGTATCGTACTGAACCTAATTTCAGGCCTTTAATAATGTCCGACAAAGCTCTTATTTCAGTTTCTTTTTTTATTGGAGATACCAGTTTCGCTGCTTCCTGATACACACAATCCTTTTTATCATTTAACAAATATAGAAATTTCTTATAAATACTATACTCATTCATATGATCACCGCCTCATTTACTAAAATGTATGTAGTGTTTAACCTATGATTCTATTAATGAATTATAGGTTTGATTAACACTCTCTTTATCATATTAACTAAGAAATTAAAAACTAACGGACCAACTCCATGATACAGAGTATGAAACTGAGACAGACAGAGAGAGCGAAGTACCAACATTACCTAGTTGATTTTCCTCGTTAGCACTTTTTTGAACTTCTACTGGAGAAGTATAAGCAGTATAGCCTGAAATTAAATTTTTCATAATGATTATCACCTCATAAATTATTTGAAAAAAAGATCAGTTTAAGATAAAATTGGTGGAAAAGATTCATATCATTAAAAACAAAAAATAACATTTAAGTAATAATGAGGCAGTGACATTTTTACTATAATATAGTTTGTGGAAAAAGACAAGTAAATTTCCATAAAATTATATTAAAGTTTCAAAGAGGGAATCCTACGGTTCTTGAGAGTCATAATACTGAAAAGGTACCAGGAAACCGCAAAAACCTTATAAGGACAGGCTTGGATCCTCTAAAACAAAAAAGACCGGCTCTATTTAGATCCGGTCTTCGAAATGATATTGGTTTTGAGAAAAAGCTTCGTTCATCTTTTTCCCATCCTTACACAACTTTGACCCCGTCTTTTTAGCTGAGAGAACGAGAAAGTGTCAGAGAGACAAAGAATTGTAAGATGGAGTTACAAATAAACTGCAGCAAACATAAATTCTTTTTAACTTATATTAGACTTTTCCTCCCAAACCCCCATTTTCATACTTTTTCTGTTCAAAATTAGCTGTTTTCATTCGCTTATCTCACGTTTTTCCAAATATTTTCATCAGTTAAAATAATGATCTTCGAGAAAAGACAGTCAGGACAAGGTCTGCACATGAAAAAGACCCGGAAATCGGTATTGTTTATTTTACCGAAATCCAGGTCTTAATAGGTAAACTATTTTATGACTGGGAAATGTTCTTTTTAGTTAGACGATTTCAACACAAGCTTCGCCACGGCTTCCACATGAGCCGTCTGCGGAAACATATCCACAGGCTGAATATATTCGACGCGATAGTCCTTCGACAGCGTCTGCAAGTCTTTCGCCAGTGTGGAAGGATTGCAGGATACGTAGACGAAGCGTTTCGGTTTTACTTTTTTGATGGTATCTAAAAATGTTCTGTCACAGCCCGTTCTCGGCGGGTCGACGATGACCACGTCAGGACGGAAGCCTTCTTTCGTCCATTTCGGGAGCCAGTGTTCGGCTGTTCCTGTGACATATGCCGCATTTTTGATGCCGTGTTTTTTGGCGTTTTTCTTCGCATCGTCAATTGATTCTTTAATGACGTCCATGCCGCGGATCTCTTTTGCGCCGCTTGAAACCCACATGCCGATCGTACCGACGCCGCAATACGCGTCTACGACTTTTTCTTTTCCTGTCAGCTGAGCCGCTTGTTTCACTTCGTCATACAGCTTGACCGTCTGCTCAGGGTTGAGCTGGAAGAAGGCGCGGGCGCTCAGTTCAAATGACACGTCACCGAGCACTTCTTGAATGGCATGGCTTCCGGCCAGCGCTTTTGTTTTGTCACCGAAAATGACGGATGTGCGCGCGCCATTGACGTTTTGAATAATCGATTTCACTTCCGGCAGCCGGTTCTGAATGGCTTTGACGATCTCATCTTTATTCGGCAGTGTCTCTTTCGCGGTGACAAGCACGACCTGCACTTCGCCTGTTTCAAAACCGACTCTCGTCACGATGGTGCGGACATCGCCTTTTTTGGTCCGTTCGTTATAAACGGATACGTTGTGTTTTTCCAAAATACGGCGGACGATACCCGTTGTTTTGTTTGTCGCCGGATGCTGGACAATGCATTCCTTAATCGGGACGATTTTATGGGAATCAAGTCCGTATAAGCCGGCAATGATGCTGCCGCTTTGCGAGCGTCCGACTTGGAACTGGCTTTTGTTCCGGTAATTCCAAGGGTTGTCCATTCCGATCGTATCTTTAATGTTCATTTCTTCGACATTGAATCTCGTATGACGTTCCAGAGACTGAATGACAATGTCGCGTTTTTCGCGAAGCTGCTGGGTGTATGCCAGATGCTGAAGCTGACAGCCGCCGCACTGGTCGTAGACCGGGCATGGCGGCGTGACGCGGTGTTCAGACGGCTTGCGGATTTTTTTGACGCGTGCTTCTGAAAATTTCGGCTGCACATTTGTCGCTTCGGCAACGACTTCTTCCCCGGGCAGAGCGCCGGGAACGAAGACAACTTTTTTCTTAAAATAGCCGACGCCCTCTCCGTTAATGCCGAGACGTTTGATGGTCAGCGGAAATGTCTGCCCGATTTTCAATTCGGCAGGCGCCTTTTTTTGATGTTGATTCACGTTTTTTTCTCTCCGTTTCTATATAAAGCCTTTCTCCTGGGAAAACGGCTGATTTGAAATATCACATCTTTTCAGTATAACATGCAGCCGGCTGTTCCTTCATGTTTTTCACTGGAAGTTTCCAAAAATCCTCAAAGCGGTTTTTCATTCAATACTTCTCCACAAATACAAGGACGCATAGCTTAAATACGGCGCCCATTCGCTGCTTACCTGAAGCATCACGTCTTTTGACGGTTTATCCTCAAGGGCGAAGCGGCGTTTGATGGCATTTTGCAGGCCGATATCCGCCAAAGGAAACAGATTCGGGCGGCCGAGGCCGAACATGAGCACGTTTTGGACGGTCCACGGGCCGATGCCTCTGATGGTGATCAGCTTTTTCATAATGTCTTCATCCGATAAATGGGTAAGTTCCGCCAGATTGAGCGCTCCGTCTGCAATCATCCGTGAAATGTCAATCGCATATTCCGCTTTTCTCATGCTGAACTGGAGCTCCCGCAAGTCCTGATAATCAAGCGCCGCGATCGTTTTCGGTTCGGGATAGCACCAGACGCCGTCTTTTTGTTCACCGAAGGCATGGACGAACCGTTCCGTTAAGGTAAATGCGAAAGACAGGTTGAGCTGCTGGTGGATGATGCATTTCATGAGACAGTTGTAGACGTCATATTCCAAGACGAGCGGGGTTCCCGCATGCTCCTCAAAAAGCGCCGACAGATTTGTTTTTGAGAAATGATCAAGCACAGGCTGAAGGGGCTGTTCCCATTGAAAAATGTGTTTGATCCGTTCAATCATCTCCTCGCGGTCACTTTCTCCGCTGACGAGGAAGACCGGGTCTGCGGCGGTGCCTTCCGCTTGAACCGTGATGACGGACAGGTTGCCGTCCCGTGTTCTGAGCGGCACTTTGATTGATCTTGCATGAAGATCGACCGCATTCAGCGGATCGAGCGACAGCCTCTCAAGGACTTTATCAAAATGATACGGCGGCGTGACCGAAACCGTTTCCTTCCACATATGCTCCACCCCTTTTTGTCCAAGTATATCATGAAGCGGGCGGGCGGCAATTCGTATACTTTTCTTCATAACGCCGCATGATATAATGGCAGGCGGAGGGTTGTTTATGATACATATAACCGCAATCACAACACATAATGAGATATTAGATAATATCCCCCTATCACGTACAGAACAACCGGACATCGCATGGTACTGGATCGATTTTTTCGGCGCTGAGATGCATGAAACCGAGCTGCTGCGGGATTATTTTCACTTTCATCCGCTTGCGATCGAGGATTGCTTTCAGCA
Source organism: Bacillus sp. EKM420B (assembly GCF_011065565.1). NCBI lineage: Bacteria > Bacillati > Bacillota > Bacilli > Caryophanales > Bacillaceae > Bacillus > Bacillus sp. EKM420B. Next base: position 69,582 of record NZ_JAAMNX010000005.1, read on the forward strand.
CATGCAGCGGCCGAAAATCGACCATTATGACGGCTACCGTTTTTATGTGCTCCACGCCTTGAACCCGGATACACTGGAAATGGAAGAGGTGGACATTTTTCAGTCCGACCGTTTCATCGTCAGCTTCCATTTGCACGAATCGCCCGGCGTCTCAAGGGTGAGAGAACGGTTTTTCGCTTCTCCGGGGTTAGCCAAAAAAGGGCCGGGGCACATCACTTATATGATTATGGATCAGCTTGTCGATGAATATTTCCCCGTACTGTACAAAATAGAAGACCGGCTGAATGAAATTGAAGACAGCAGAACACATAAATCTTACGGCACTTTAATGAATGAAGTGTTTGAATTGCGGACTGATCTTTTGAACCTGAGACGGACGATCATTCCGATGCGCGATTTAATGTACCGGATTTTGAGCCTTGACCATGTAAAAGAAAGCCGTGAAACGAAGGCGTATTTCAGCGATATTTATGACCACCTGTTAAAACTGGCCGAGCTGATCGAGTCAAACCGTGATATGACGTCAGATTTGCGGGACAGCTATGTGACGCTGAATTCAAACCGGATGAACGCCATTATGATGACATTAACCATCGTCTCGACCATTTTTATCCCGCTGACGTTCATCGCGGGGGTTTACGGCATGAATTTCGATAACATGCCTGAGCTTCATTGGAAATACGGGTATTTTATCGTTTTGGGCGTCATGGCCGTTCTTGTGGCCGCCATGCTGTTTTGGTTCGCCCGCAAAGGCTGGTTTAATATTTTCAAGTAAGAACGGCTGCCGGCTGTTCTTTTTTTTGAGAAAACATGATATGTTGGAAAAAAACGTAAAGAGGTGTGCGCCGTTACCATCTTTTCTCACAAAATCATTTCTTCTGTCCTCCTGCTATTCAGTGTCATGTCCATTGCCCCGCTGTATAACGGCTGTACGGTGTCTGATTACATCTTTGAGTCGCTCGGCTTTTCTTCCTGGTCTGAAGACGGAGCCCATATCTCCGTCATTCCCGGGGTCGTCCTTTACTTTGCGGCGTTAATCTGGTGTGCCGCCGCGTTCAGGCGGACGCTTCCCGCGGCGGGGCTGTTTCTGATCTTTCTCAGTATGGGGGTCGCTTCCGGTATCAGTCCTGCCACCGAATATGCCGCTTTTTCCTTAAAACAGTTCGCGCCCGAAAAAGAGGCTGTCGAATATTTGAAGCACCGCAGCGAATGCAGCCATCTGATTGAGCGAAAAAGAGCGGGCATGAGCTGCACGCTTTATATCAATCATTATGGAAAAGGGGAACAAACCATTTCTGTCACGCCGGATTTATCAGAAAACATAAAGGACGTCACATTCAAATCAAAAACGTTCACTGTAAAACCCCGTTCAAAAACAATCATCAAAACGCGGTTTAGCGGATTTTATAAGGGGAAAGCCGCCTCAGACTCCGGATGGTCTTCAGAACCTGAACTGAAAGTGGCAATCCTGTACCCAGCAGAATAACCATTTCGCATGTATAATAGCGGAAAACATTACATTGGAGGGACTGTCAAATGAAGATCGCCATCGTCGGACTCGGCAATATGGGCCGCCCCATCGCCGAAAATATCATGAAAGCCGGATACAGCCTGACTGTATATAACCGGACGAAAGAAAAAGCGGCTGACCTGCTGGATAAAGGGGCCGAATATGCCGAAACGCCCCGCCAGGCAGCTGAACATGCGGACATCGTGCTTTCAATGCTGTCAGACGATGAAGCCGTAACAGGCGTGACGTTCGGAGCTTGCGGCATTATTGCCGGGTTATCTGAAAACGGCATTCATATTTCAATGAGCACGATCAGTACGGCGCTGTCAGAACAGCTCTCCGCCGCACATTCGGGCAGAGGGCAGTCCTTTATTGCCGCTCCCGTCCTCGGCCGCCCCGATGCCGCCGAGAAGGCCGAGCTTCGCATCATCACAGCCGGACCGGCAGAAGCGAAGAAAAAGGCCGAACCGCTGCTTAACATCCTGAGTCAGCAAGTATTTGATACGGGTGAAGAAACAAAAACGGCCAATGCCGCGAAAATCAGCGTCAATTTCTTGCTCGTTTCTATGCTGGAGGCGTTATCTGAATCATTCTTAATGATGGAGAAGTTCGGTTTAGAACAAAAACAATTTTTAGAAATCGCCAATGCGCTCTTTGGCTCTCCCGTCTATCAAAATTACGGAACCATCATGGCCGAGCAGAAATTTGAGCCTGCCGGTTTCAAAATGTCTTTAGGGCTGAAAGATACCAATCTGGCGCTCGCCGCCGCTGAACAGGTTTCCGCAAAACTCCCTCTTGCCGAGCTGGCCAAGAGCCATTTTGAAAGCGGGATCGCACAAGGCTTCGGGGATCTGGATTGGGCGGCACTGATTAAATGTGTCAAATAACAAAACACCTCTCCATTACCAGGAGAGGTGTTTTCTACAGGCGCGGCAGCTTCATTTCTTTCTCAAACATCAGGTCATCAATGCTTTTAAACGTGTAGCCTTCTTTTTTCAAATCGGTAATGGCATCGTCCAGAGCTTCTGAATTGTCCTTTGAAACGGTGTGAAGAAGGTAGATCGCGCCGGGATGCGCCTGCTTTATCATGTGATCATAGGCGTATTGTTTCCCTTTTTGCTCGTTAACCTTCCAGTCGACAAATGCGACGGACCAGAAAACGGTTTGGTAGCCGAGGCGCTTCGTTTCTTTGAGGACATATTCGCTGAATACGCCGCGCGGCGGACGGAGATACAGATTGTCCCGCTTTCCGGTAATGTTGTACACAGCTTCCGTGACGGAATCGAGTTCGTCCTGAATCTGATCGCCCGTTTTTGTCGTCAGATCAGGATGATGAAAAGAATGATTGCCGATGATATGGCCTTCCTTTGACATCCGTTTAATCAAATCAGGCTGCTCTTTCACAAAATGACCCGTGACAAAAAAAGTGCCCGTGACGTGATGTTTTTTTAACACATCAAGCACTTTCGGGGTGTACCCATTTTCATATCCGTTATCAAACGTTAAATAGATGGTCTTTTCTTTCGTATTGCCCAAATAAAAGGCATCATATTTTTTGACCAGATTGTCCAGCTGTCTGCCGGCATCCGGCGGCTGATGATTGACGCTGCGTTTAAATCCCCAGTTTATCCGTTCATTCGGCACGGCTTCTGCGCTGTTGATGCCTCCCGCAAGTAAAACGGCCATGCAGCAAATTGAACAAAACCATTTCATGACCAGCACTCCTTCTGCATTTTTCCTTATTTTGCAGTTGGCCCTGCCCTTTTATACAGCCGCATTATGGAAAAAGAAAAACCCCGGCATCCGCCGGGGGTTATTCCCAATCCTTTTTAAAGCGTTCGTATTTTGCTTCCAGATCATCAAGCATGCCGATGAGCCGGTCTATATCTTCAACGTCCGTTGATTCAGGGTCTAATGAATCAATGACATTCATAAACATATCGAGTCTGTTCTTTAAGTAATCGAGCTGCTGATCTTTGCTGTTTACTGCATTCCCCATACTTCCACTCCATTCATTTTTTATAATGGTAGCGTATTTTTTGGCGTTTTTCAATGGTTCCGCTACTTGCGATCTTGGCAGATCAGGTCTAAAATTAACAGTTGGCAGACGTTAGTATGCCCCATTTATAAAGGAGTTAGATAGTCATGACACAAAACACAACACTGCGTCCGATCACACCGGAGTACGATCCTTGGGAAGCGTACATGGATGTCGACCAGTATGGAGATATGAAACTGACGAACGTTGAATTCACAACGACGACTTTGTGCAATATGAGATGCGAGCACTGCGCCGTCGGGTACACGCTCCAGCCGAAAGACCCGAATGCGCTGCCGATCGACCTTTTATTAAAGCGGCTTGATGAAATTCCTCTGTTGCGCTCGATCAGCATTACGGGCGGCGAACCGATGCTTTCGCTGAAATCGGTAAAGGAATACGTCGTCCCGCTTTTAAAATATGCGCATGAACGCGGCGTGCGGACACAGATCAATTCAAACCTGACGCTTGATATCGGGCGCTACGAACGGATTATTCCTTATTTGGACGTTCTTCACATTTCCCACAACTGGGGAACGGTCGAGGACTTTGCCGATATCGGATTTGCGATGATGGAGAAGAAACCGACATTTGAACAGCGGGCGCGCTATTTTGACAAAATGATTGAAAACAGCCGCACGCTGGTCGAAGCAGGCGTAATGGTTTCAGCGGAAACGATGCTGAACAAACGCACGCTGCCGCATATTGAACATATTCACCGGCAGATTACGGAAGAAATGAAATGCCAGCGGCACGAAGTCCATCCGATGTATCCGAGTGATTTCGCCAGCGCGCTTGAATCACTCAGCCTGAAGGACATGAGACAGGCCATTCATCATCTGCTCGACATTCGCGATGAAGAGACATGGATGCTGTTCGGCACGCTCCCGTTTTACGCATGCAGCCCTGATGAAGAAGACCAGAAGCTCCTCCGCCGCCTGCGGGAAGCGAAAAACGTTACGGTGCGAAACGACCCTGACGGCCGCTCCCGCCTGAATGTGAACATTTTTGACGGAAATATCATTGTCACGGATTTCGGCGATACACCGCCGCTCGGCAATATTAAAACAGACAGCCTTCCCGATGCATATGACAAGTGGAGACAGACGAAGCTGAGCAAAGAGCTGAACTGCCGCTGCACAAACGTCCGGTGCCTCGGACCGAACGTCCTTGTCAAAAACAGTTATTATCAGGACACGGATTTTTCATTACGAAAAGCCAGAGGTTAACAGAAGATGGAAACGACAATTACGGATATTTTGAAAAGCAAAGTGGTTGAGATCATCATCGTCGCTCTCGTGCTTTACGCCGGTGTTTTTCTGATCAACCGCTTTGTCCAGGTGTTATTTAAACGCATAGATTTCTTGGAGGAACGGAAAGGGAAAACGATTGAAAGCCTCGTCCGATCCATCACCCAGTATACGGCGACGATCGGTTTTATCTTTTACGTCATTTCGTTATTCGTTCATGATTTCGGCCGAATTTTAGCCGGGGCGGGTGTTGCCGGTATCGTCATCGGTTTCGGCGCCCAATCGTTAATCAAGGACATATTGGCCGGTGTCTTTTTGATATACGAACGCCAGCTTCATAAAGGCGATTACGTGACGATTAACAATCTGTTCAACGGCACAGTCGAAGAAATCGGGCTCCGTTCCCTTCAGATCCGTGAGTGGACCGGCAAGCTGCTTACCATTTCAAACGGTGAGGTCAGACAGCTTCAAAACTATAACATTGATTTTATGCGGATTACCGAGTCCGTCGTGATCAGTTACAAGGAAGATCCCGAGCGGGTATATGCCGTCTTAGAAAAAGCCTGCGACATGCTCAATGATGAGCTTCGCGATTCACTGAAGCGGGATGAATTTCTCAATGCGACGGAGCCGTTTCAAGTGCATGGAATCATGAGCCTGAACAAATTGACGAGAGGCATTGAATTTACCGTCAAAGGCATGGTTCAAGATAAAGAATACTTCTCGGCGAGCCTTGCGGTGAGACGCGTTCTTGCCCGGGAGCTGTACAACAACAATGTGCAATTGCTTGAGGAAATGTATCATACACAAAAAAGCTGATTCCCGAACCGGAATCAGCTTTTTTTATTTATCTCGGCTGCGCTGTCATTTGAAAACCGAATGTGACGTGATCCTGAACCGGAATCCAAGCCCCGATTCCTTGCGAAGTCACATTTTTGACGACAAGTTTCCGCTTGCTTCCTTTCAGCACCAAATACACTTCACCGTATGTTACTTTTCCTTTTTCATTAACGGCCGGAGCGTAGGCGTGCAGGTAGCCGAGCCGCTGCGGAGAAATTTTGTAGGTTTGATCGCGTTTTGTGCCTGCGCCGATAACCGTTTCAAAAGCGAGCGGCAGTTTTGTTTTCTTCATCGCTTTTTGCATCATCATACTTTTTACGTCTTCTGCGTTCGGCACCTTCGCTGTGAGCCCGCCTTTGATTTTGTATTGCTGTTCTTGGGCGTATGAGATAACCGCGGTTTGCTGTCCGCCCCGGTTATCCGCTCTGTTTGTGTTAATTTTTTTATATTCCCAGTTGGCGACCGTTTCGTTCGATTGATAGCCGAGCGCCCATTTCCCGAGAAATATTGTCGCCCGATATCCGATGGCAAGCGGTGAACCGGAAACCGAGGATTCATTCAGCATCTTTATCAGATGCGGATTTTCGATGTTGATCTCGGATGTATCTAACAATTCCTTTGCCAGTTTGCTCGGCTGAAGCATCGGCTGGTCCTGTGAAGCATTCGGATACGTATTTTCCTTTGAAATGCTTACGACAGAGTTGGGAACCTTAAACGGTTTCTTTGCACCGGCAGACGGCATTGCGAAAAAACTAAAGGATAACAGCAGAATCAGTGTGGCATGAAACAGCTTTCTCATCATATCACTCTTTCTATAGCATTTTCCTTTAGTCTTTTCCTCCGCAATCGTTGTTATCCGCATTTTTTACAGGTTAAAGCAGGAAAAAACCGATCGCCATAATGACATAAGCGGCAAGGAGCGTAGCCCCTTCAAACCAGTTCGAATCACCGTCATTTGAAATCATCGTCATCAAAAGGACGGATGATATCATCGCCACAAGCTCGGGCAATGTGAATACAAGCGGCATATTGACCGGAAAAAAGATGGAACAGATCACAAGAACCGGGGCTACAAACATGGCGATCTGCAAAGTCGAACCTACCGCGATTTCAACGGCGACATCCATCTTGTCTTTGTACGCCATAATAATCGCCGACGCATGCTCTGCGGCATTTCCGACAATTGCGACGATAATCACCCCGATAAACAGCTCGCTCCAGCCGAACTGTTCAGCCACCGCATGAAACGTATGGACAAGGTTTTCAGATATGTAGGCGACAATAATAGTTGAAATAAATAAGACGGCCGTCGCTCTTTTCCCTGACCACTCAGGCTGCTCCTCTTCTTTCTTTGCCTCCGGCTGATTCGGCTGATAAACACCGCGGTGGGTGACGAGCTTGAAATAAAGAGCCGCCACGTACAAAAGGATCATGATAATGCTGATGCCGACACTCAAATTTAGCTTGCTTTTCTCCCCCATATCCATGGAAAATACTTCGGGAATGACAAAAGCTACGATAATGGCAAAAATCAGCAGGCCTGAATTATGCCGTGCATCATGAATATTGAATTCCTGCCGCTTGTATTTCAAACCGCCGATAAAAAACGACAATCCTGCGACGAGCAGAAGATTGCCGAGCACCGAACCGGTCAGTGAAGCAAGCACGATGCCCGTCAGCCCTTCTTTTAAGGCGAAAATCGATATAATCAGCTCTACCGCATTGCCGAACGTGGCATTCAGCAGGCCGCCGATCCGCGGTCCCGCGATAATGGCAAGAGATTCAGTCGCTCTCCCCATATAACTTGCAAGCGCAATAATCGTCAAGCAATAAATAATAAACAAAACCGCTGACGGCCAGTGCATCAGGCCGCCGATGACTGAAAGCGGAACTCCCGCCGCAGCCGTAAAGAAAAAAATCCGATTCATATCTGCCTGGCTCCTTTTTTCGAATAAGTCTTTTTATATCCTTCTCAAAAACTCCCTCAATTACACTTCCTCGGCAGCCCGAATTGGCATTTTCAGGTTGCCGGACGCGGAAAATCCGTGTACGATCAAGAAAGATACTGAAGAAGGAGAAATACGCGATGTCCCGACTGTACTTCTTTATTTTGGTTCTGCTTGTTTCCATCTCCGGATTTTCCCAAGGCATGCTTCTGCCGGTGATCTCCGTCATTTTTGAAACGAACGGAGAATCCGCAGCCATAAACGGACTTCACGCAACCGGCCTTTATATCGGCGTGCTTCTGGCGTCGCCGTTTATGGAGGCCCCGCTGCGCAAGCTCGGATTCAAACCTCTGATGGTCATGGGCGGATTTCTTGTTATCATCAGCTTATTCAGTTTTATTTGGCTTCAATCCATATGGTTATGGTTTTTTCTTCGGCTGCTTATCGGAATCGGGGATCATATGCTGCATTTTTCAACCCAAACGTGGGTGACTTCAAAGTCAACGCCCCGAAACAGAGGAAGAAACATTTCGCTGTACGGACTGTCCTTCGGGCTTGGATTCGCTGTCGGCCCTTTCATGGTCCCTCTTGTGAAAACAAGTCCGTCCCTTCCGTTTATCGTATCCGGATGTATCAGTCTTTGTGCCTGGCTGTTTGTGTTTGCCTTACGTAACGAGTACCCGGCGCAAGGTCCGGATGAAACATCCGGGGACAACAGCGCAAAACGGTTTTACCGCGCCCTTCTTTTCGGCTGGGTCGCTTTTCTCCCGGCTTTCGGGTACGGTTTTTTAGAAACGGCGCTGAACGGAAGCTTTCCCGTGTACGCCCTTCGTTTAGGCATATCCGTTGATGCCGTCGCGCTGATATTGCCCGCTTTTGCCATCGGAAGTATTGTATTCCAGTTCCCTCTCGGTTTATTAAGCGATCGATTCGGGAGAAAACGTGTTCTGCTCGTCATCTTATTAACGGGTGCCCTTTGCTTTTTGACGGCCGGACTGTTTCCGTCGCCTTCTGTCATCGGCTGCTGCTTTTTCACGGCGGGGATGGCGGTCGGCAGTATGTTTTCCCTCGGCATCAGCTATATGAGCGATCTGCTGCCGTCCCATCTGCTGCCGGCGGGCAACCTGCTCTGCGGCATTTCCTTCAGCCTCGGAAGCATGATCGGCCCGGTGGCGGGCGGCTGGTATATGCAGCGGTTTGAAAGCGCCAACTTGTTTTACTTTATTACGGTGATTCTGGTCTGTATTTGGCTTGCGCTCGTCTTCGGGAAAACAAAGCACAGCCCCGCTTCCGAATCCCATTCTTTTCCGGCCACATAAAAAAGCCGCCTGATCTGAGCCAGGCGGCTTCTTTCTAGTGGTATCCGTTCTGCCCGTTGGCGCTTCCGCTTGTTTTATTCTTCGGGCCGTTTTTTGAGTTTTGTTTATTATGGCTTCCGCCTTTTTTCGTATGCTTGGTCATAGCCGATTCCCTCCGTTTTTCAGCTTGAACGTCATCCGTTCCTCTATAGCTTGCTCCCGCGGTACGGATTTTCATCAGGAAGCTTTTTACGTTTATGTAAAAGCGCGTTGATTTCTCCTCCTAAAATCAGCAGGGTTCCCGTAAGGTAAAACCAGATCATCAGGACGATAATTCCCCCGATGCTCCCGTATGTGGCGCTGTAGTTGGCAAAGGTGCCGACGTAAAATGAGAACAGCATACTGACGATAATCCAGCCGGCTGCCGCGAATACGGCTCCCGGCAGCACAAAACGGAGGGAAAGCTTTTTATTCGGCGCGAAAATGTAAAGCGCGGTAAACACGATTAACAGGATAAGCGGACTGATACCCCAGCGGACAACCGACCACACCTGCAAAAACAGGCCGGAGGCGCCGATAAAATCCGCGGCCAGCATTCCGATTTCTCTGCCGAACACCGGCAGAAGCAATGCGATTAATATCGTAACCACCATCGCAATGGTTAAAAAAATTGAGGTCAGGCGAATGATGATAAATGAGCGGTTTTCCTCGACTTCGTAGGCATGGTTAAATGCTCTGACAATCGCGTTCATACCATTCGAAGCCGACCAGATGACGGCGATAATCCCGAATGACAAAAGTCCACCGCTGCGCTTGTTCAGCGTTTGCTCCGTTATGGATTTCACCATGGACATGGCGCTGTCGGGCGCGTATTGATCGACCGCCCCGAGCACGTCTTCTGCCGATATGGGAAGATAGGCGGTGAGCGTCAGCATGAAAATCATTAACGGAAACAATGACAGCAGGAAAAAATACGCCAGCTCCGCCGATTTACTTTGTCCTTCATGCAGAGAAAACCTTGCAAACAGCTCCTTTATAAAACTCATGACATCCCACCTCAATGATCGTTTTTCGAAAAATGCTCCTTCGTTTCTTTTAACAGGTCAATGACCTGCGGCGTCGTCTGCTTCAGCTTGGTGATCTGCCCGTTTAAAAAACTCAGATCGTCCGATACGGTATTGGCGAGGCTTTTCACTTGATCCAGTTTTGCAGAAGCCTGCTGTTTCAGGGCTTCAGGATGTTTTCGGTAAAATGCCGTACGCCGCCTGTACGCGTCCATGTTCCGGAAACATGCCTCTCTCGTCGGCTTATGTAATAAGGACAGTGCTCCGCCGGCGGCAGCGCCGATCAGAATCGCTTTTGCCATGATGCGTGTCTGCTTCATCGGTCAATCCCCCTTATAAATGATGGTCTTTCTTTATTGTCTCCAGCAAATGACGGCACCCGGACTCGACCAAAGCGTACACCTCGCTGAAATTTCCGGTATAATACGGATCGGGAACGTCGGCAAGGTCCGACTCCGGTACATAATCAAGCAGCCTTGCAATACGCGGCGCCGCTTTTTTATAACCTGCCATGCTGCGCAGATGTCCGATATTTTCTGCATCCATCGCAATGACGTAATCAAAATCGGTCAGATCAGACTCACGGACCTGCCTCGCCGTGATGCCGCTTGCGCTGATCCCTTTCTTCTTCAGGATCTCCTTTGTCCCTTCATGCGGCGGATTTCCCGCATGCCAGGCGCCGATTCCCGCTGAATCAATGTTAATCTGCCCGTTCAGCCCGTTTTTCTTCACCATATCAGAAAATACCGCCTCTGCCATAGGCGACCGGCAAATATTTCCCAGACAGACAAACAGCACATGTATCATATCGATAACCTCCCTATTCTTTCCCCGCATTTTGAGGATCAAAAACCTTATCAACATCTTAGCAATTTTTCTGCGGCTGTGGAAATAAGCTTTTATTCTAAATGAATTCTGTTAGAATAAAGGGTACGAAAACGGTCATGAAAGGATGCATGAATTTGCCGAGCCAACAAACAGAAACGTTAAACAAAATGATTGAAGACATTTCGCAAAAGCTCAACATGCTCAATGTCGGCGTCATCAGAGCGGAAGATTTCAGTGATGAAAAAATAGAAGATCTTACATACCTTCATCAAATGGTCATGAAAAAAGCATCATTCAGCCCGAGTGAAATGCAGGCCATTGCCGAGGAGCTCGCCTCTCTCAGAAAATAAACCCATGTCAGACCTGCCGAAAAACGGCGGGTCTTTTTTGATTTAAAAAAGTAAAAAATAAAAGTTCATCGGTTTGACACATATAAAAAGAAGGAGTATAGTAACTATGAACTTGGTAGAACGATATACTAAATGAGCGGGCTGCTTATCTTTTTTTGTTTAGTAGAACGATATACTCATTGTGATATCAGCGTTATTCAAGTTTGTCTATGCAACCGTTTTATCAAACAGTTTTCAAAGAAAGGCAGTGGTTCAATAAAGGGGAATGGTGCTGTGCTTTTATCAATTAAAAAAATAATTTAATTCTTTATTAACCGCATTAGGGGATGTCATCATGAAAAACATATACACCAAAATGGCAGCGGGTCTTTATATTAACTATTTCCTGCTGGGCATGATCAATATTATTATCGCATCCAATATGGAGGCATTATCAAAACAGCTTCATACTTCCGCAGCCGGAGTCAGCTATTTGGTCTCCGCCATCGGGATCGGGAAGCTGATTTCGCTTCTGTTTGCCGGGAAGCTTTCGGATACATTCGGGAGACGGCCGTTTATCGTGTCGGGCGCCTTTCTGTATCTGATTTTCTTAATCGGAATTCCGCTTTCGACAAACTATACGGCCGCGTTTATCTTCGCCATTTTCGCCGGGATCGCCAATTCCTTTTTGGATTCCGGGACATATCCGGCGCTTATTGAAGGATTTCCGAAAAACGCAAGCTCTGCAACCGTGTTAATCAAAGCGTTTGTATCCATCGGCGCGACAGTGCTTCCGTTTTTTATCGCGTTTATTGCGGACAGGCATTTGTTTTACGGCTGGACGTTTTTCGTACCGGGCATTATTTTCTTCCTGAACGGCTTTTTCCTGTTGAAAGTTCCGTTTCCGAATCATAAGCAAAAAGAAGACGGCGGCCGGACGGAAGCCTCTCCGTCTGATGACGCGTTCACATCACAGCCGTCGATATGGCGCGAAGGCCTTGCCATTATATTGTTAGGCTTTTCATCAACGGCGCTGTTTATGCTCGTTCAAGTATGGCTTCCTAAGTTCGGGCAATCCGTTTTGGGCATGCCTGAGGTGCAGGCCGTCAAATTGTTGAGCTATTACAGCATCGGGGCGCTTGTGTCCGTGTTATTGCTGGCTGTGCTGTTAAACAGAGTGATTCAGCCGATTACGGTAATGGTGCTGTACCCTGTAATCGCGGCAATCGCGCTGCTTGCTCTGATTTTCATTCATCAGCCGGCCGTATCAGTCATCAGTTCCTTTGTCATCGGACTTTCAACTGCGGGCATTCTGCAATTGGCGATGACGGTTATGGCTGTTTTATTCCCTAAAAATAAAGGTACGATCACATCTTTTGTTAATATAGCATCAAGCTTATCTTTTATTGTCATTCCGCTTGTAACGGGAGCGATATCCAAAGCCGCCGGCCTGACGCCTGTTTTCTGCTTGATATCGGAATTGCGGCCGTCAGCGCCCTTCTCGCATTGTTTATCGGAATCCGCTTTAAGCAAGTGATGAAAGCCTGACTATTTTTTAAGGGAGAGGATTTATCATGCATTCTATCACGATCAGAAACACGGTCATCGGCGAAGGGCTTCCGAAGATCATTGTGCCGCTGATGGCGGCCGGAGAGAAAGAACTGCTCGAAGAAATTGAAGCCGTCAACGGGCTTCGCCCGGATATCATTGAGTGGCGGGCGGATGTATACGAGCATGTTGACAGCCTGGACGCCGTAAAAGGCATGCTTGAAAAGCTGCGGAAAGCCGCAGGCGCAACACCGCTGCTTTTCACATTCAGAACCCATAAAGAAGGCGGAAATAAAGTTATTGATGACCGCTTTTACATTGAATTGCTTAAAACCGCCATCGAAACAAAACACATTGACCTTGCAGACGTTGAGCTGTTTACGGGAGAAGCGGAAGTCAAATCCATTGTGAAAACCGCTGAAGATAACGGCGTATATGTCGTCATGTCCAATCATGATTTTCATCAGACACCGAAAAAAGAAGAAATCATTTCCCGGCTGCGGAACATGCAGGCGTACGGCGCGCACATTCCGAAAATCGCGGTGATGCCGCAAAGCACTGAAGATGTTTTCGTCTTATTGGATGCCACTCACACGATGAAAACACAATACGCGGACCGGCCGATCATCACGATGTCAATGGCGGGAACAGGCCTGATCAGCCGCCTGGCCGGCGAAGTCTTCGGCTCGGCGTGCACGTTCGGCGCGGGCAAAGAAGCATCAGCGCCCGGGCAGATTCCCGTTGAGGAATTGCGCAGCGTACTCAGCATTTTAAATAAACATATGTAATCAGCGTTTTTCTGCCCTCAAAGCGGGTTGAAAAACAAATGAATGGACTAACGGAGGAATACATCATGAAGAAAGAATTAGGACGGATTAACGGAAAAACTCAGCTTATCGGATTATTCGCGACACCGATCGGACACTCTTTATCTCCGGCGATGCACAACCTGGCGTTTAAAAAATTAGGATTGAACTACGCTTACCTCGCGTTTGAAGTCGGCAATGAACAGCTGGAAGATGTGGTAACGGGAATGCGTGCCTTAAACGTCAGAGGCTTCAATGTCTCGATGCCGAACAAGATGAACATTCTCCCTTATCTCGATGAACTCGCGGATTCAGCGAAATTCACCGGCGCGGTAAATACAGTCGTTAATGAAAACGGCAGACTGATCGGACACTCCACTGACGGTATGGGATACGTCCGCAACTTAAAAGAACACGGCATCGATATCACAGGGAAAAAAATGACGCTGGTCGGTTCCGGCGGGGCCGCCACTCCGATAGCGATTCAATCCGCATTGGAAGGCCTCGGAGAAATCTCTATTTTCGCCCGCAATGACGCGTTTTTCGAAAAAGCGGAAGAAAATGTCCGCATCATCAATGAAGAAATGAAGGGATCTTCTTGTAAAGCGAAAGTCTTCCCGCTCGAAGATCAAGATGCGCTGCGTGCTGAAATCGCTTCAAGCGATATTTTCACAAACGGAACAGGTGTCGGCATGAAACCGCTTGAAGGCTTGAGCGTTATTGAAGATACATCCATGCTCCGTCCGGATTTGATTGTGACAGACGTCGTTTACAACCCCGTTACGTCGAAATTGCTTGAACAAGCTCAAGCGGCCGGCTGCAAAACCATTAACGGTCTCGGCATGATGCTTTGGCAGGGCGCCATGGCGTTTGAATATTGGACAGGCCGTGAAATGCCGGTTCAGTATATTAAAGAGCAAATGTTTGAATAACCTATTGTGACAGAAGCGCCGAAGGACAATCCGTCTTCCGGCGCTTTATCTTTTTCCCCCTCCTCTCTCTTTCTTCTCATGCGCCAAAACGCTTATAATGGATGTAACGAATAAAAACCAAGTGAGGAATGCGACGTATGAAACAGCAAAAAAAACGCCGGGTGACATTGCAGCAGGTCGCCGAACATGCCGGCGTCTCAACATCCACCGCTTCATTAATTGTCCGCAACAATCCCCGAATTTCCGAAGCGACCCGTGAGAAAGTGCTGCAATCCATGCGGGAGCTGGGGTACGTATATGATCGGGTCGCCGCGAATTTACGATCACAGACGTCCACAACGGTAGGATTGATTATCACTGACATTTCCAATACGTTTTTCTCGGAGTTTCTGATCGGCGTTCAGAATACGCTTGAGGAAGTCGGATTAACGGTGCTGTTAGGCACGACATTTGATTCCGTCGCCAAACAGGAGCAGCTGATTTCGACCATGCTGGAGCACAGGGTCGGCGGATTGATTTTGTGTCCGGTTTCAGGTGCGGCTGAGGAAACCCTTTCCCGTCTTGAGCAGCTTGACATTCCGGTCGTGCTCGCCGTCAGGGAGATTGCCGATGCAGACTGTGATTTTGTCGGAGCCGATTATGAAGAAGGCACTTATAAGGCAGTGCGTCATTTCATTGAGAAAGGCCATCAGGAGATTGCGTTTCTGGGCGGCGTGAAGCACTCATCAACATGGACGAAGCGTATGAAAGGGTTTAAAAAAGCGCTCCGTGAAGCGGATCTGGAAGTGAAAAATGAATATGTCATTGACAGCGCGCCGACCCGCGAAGCAGGCTGTGAGGCCGTGACGGAGCTCCTCCGCCGGTCTGAGCGCCCGACCGCGATTTTCTGCTTCAGTGATTTGGTCGCGTTCGGCGTCATGCAAGGGATCAGAAAAGCCGGGCTCGTTCCGGGCGAAGATATTGACATTGTCGGCTTTGATAACGTGCCGGAAGCTGAAATTTCTTATCCCCCGCTTACAACCGTTTCTTCCTTTCCGCGGCAGTCGGGAAAAGAAGCGGCTCAATTGCTGCATCATAAAATCACCAATGCCCAGCACAAAAAACAACGCATTATTCTGGCGCCTGAGCTGGTCATCCGGGAATCTTCACAAAAAAAGCGGAACGCCTGATACGGCGCTCCGCTTTTATATTACGCAAGCAGTTTTAATGATTCGCGGTTGAATGCCGGAATGTCATCCGGTGTGCGGCTTGTGACCAACTGGTTCTGGCAGACGACGACTTCTTCATCCACAACATTCGCGCCCGCGTTTTCCATGTCGATTCGGATTGATGTAAACCCTGTCGCTTTGCGCCCGTCCAATGCTCTCGCGTTGATGAGAAGCTGCGGTCCGTGGCAGATAGCGAACACCGGTTTTTTATCATCCATAAACGCTTTGGCAAATTGGACGAAACGGTCATCCGCACGCAGCATGTCAGGAGAGAATCCGCCCGGGATCAGCAATGCGTCAAAGTCTTTCGGATTCACATCATCGATGGACGCGTCCACTTTCACTTCCGCTTCCCCTTGTTTGCCTTTGACTGTTTTTCCTTTCTCCTGTTCAATTACGGTTAATTCATGACCCGCATCTTTAAAAGCTTTCGCAGGTTCAGTATACTCGACATCCTCAAAGTAATCCGTTAATACAACTGCAATTTTTTTACCCATAGTTACTACCTCCTGCTTGATGAAGTCTACATAAATCCATGTACCCCAGCCACACTAACATCAAACATAGGTAACGCGTTTACCGCCCGCCTGTTTTACATAGGTCATTATCCTCATTTTTTATCTTTTTACAAGAATCATCATGAAATCTATACAAACTTTCACAAAATATTCTTACAATGGTACTGCATGACAAAATTTGTTGAAAGGTGGAGAACAGGTGAGAATACAGAAAAGACGATGCAGCGTCAATAAGACACTCCGTATTCTGCTGCCCCTAGTTATGATACTTAGTCTAATCCTCCCAATCACACCCATTAAAGCAGAAAAAAACAAATCCTCCAGTGTGAATCTCAGCATTTTAGCCACAACTGACGTTCACGCTAACATGATGGACTACGATTACTACAGCGACAAACCGACAACGGAATTCGGGCTGGCCCGAACGGCTCAGCTTATTGAGAAGCACAGGCGCGAAAACCCGAATACGCTGCTTGTCGATAACGGAGATCTGATTCAGGGCAATCCCCTCGGAGAATACGCCGTAAAATATGAGAAAAATGATATCATTTCAGGCGCAAAGACCCATCCGATCATTGAAGTGATGAACAGTCTGCATTATGACGCAGGAACACTCGGCAATCACGAATTTAATTACGGGCTTGAATTCCTGGACGGGACAATCAAAGGCGCTGATTATCCGATCGTTAATGCTAATGTGAAAACAGTAAGCGGCGAAAACCGTTATACGCCTTATGTCATAAAAGACAAAACCGTCACGGATGAAAACGGCGGCAAGCATCAGCTAAAAGTCGGCTACATCGGCTTTGTTCCTCCTCAGATCATGACGTGGGATAAGAAAAATCTCGAAGGCCGCGTTCAGGTCGAGGACATTGTGGAATCCGCAAAGAAAACCGTTCCGAAAATGAAAGCTGAAGGAGCCGATATCGTCATCGCCCTCGCCCACAGCGGTATCGAAAAAAAAGCGCAGTCTTCCGGAGCGGAAAACGCCGTTTTTGACCTGGCAACGAAAGTCAGCGGAATTGACGCGATCGTATCCGGCCATCAGCACGGGCTTTTCCCTGATGCCGAATACAAAGGCGCTGCTCAATTCGACGTCGATAAAGGCACGATTAACGGCATCCCCGTTGTTATGTCAAGCAGCTGGGGCAAATATGCGGGCGTCATCGACCTTAGGCTTGAAAAAACAGACAGCGCGTGGCATGTGGAAGATGCAAAAGGCAGCATCGAGCCGATTGCCGGCAATGTGACTTCGGAAAACGCAACCGTCGTCAATACCGTCAAAAAAGCGCACGAAGGCACTTTGAAATACATCAGAGAACCCGTCGGCCAGACAAAAGCCGATATCAACAGTTTCTTCGCCCAAGTCAAAGATGATCCGTCCATTCAAATCGTAACGGATGCGCAAAAATGGTACGCCGAAAATAAGATGAAGGATACGGAATACAAAGATCTGCCTATCCTCTCGGCGGGCGCCCCGTTTAAAGCCGGCGGGCGGAACGGCTCAAACTACTATACAAACATTTCCGCTGGCGACCTCGCCATCAAAAACATCGGCGATTTGTACCTGTATGACAACACGGTTCAGATCGTCAAGCTGAACGGAAGCGAAGTGAAAGACTGGCTCGAAATGTCCGCGGGGCAATTTAATCAGATCGATCAGGCAAAAGGCGGCAGCCAAGCGCTTTTAAATGACGCCTACCGCTCATACAATTTTGATGTCATTGACGGTGTCACCTATCAGGTCGATGTCACAAAACCGGCGAAATACAACGAAAACGGAACAGTCATTCATCCCGATGCAAGCCGGATCGTCAACCTTTCTTATCAAGGAAAGCCCGTCAGCGCCAAGCAGGAATTTCTGATCGTCACAAATAATTACCGCGCTTCAGGCGGCGGAGGATTCCCTCACTTAAGCAATGATAAAATCGTATACTCTTCTGCCGATGAGAACAGGCAGGTCTTAATGGATTACATCATCCAGCAGAAAACGATTAATCCGCAGGCTGATCATAACTGGTCCATCCTTCCGGTCAAAGGGACAAACCTGACATTTGAATCTTCCTTGGCCGCAAAGCCGTTTGCCGACCGCGCAGATGACGTCGCCTATATCAGTGAATCACAAAACGCGGGCTACGGACAGTACAAGCTCCAATTCAAAGATGATGAACCGGGCACAGATCCGCCGAAAGATGACGCATGGAAACTCACCGTTATGCATACAAACGACACGCACGCCCACCTTGATAACGCGGCGAGGCGGATGACGAAAATCAAAGAAATCAGAAGCGAAACCGACCGCAGCATTTTGCTGGATGCGGGAGACGTTTTCTCAGGCGATCTCTATTTCACAAAGTGGCAGGGGCTGGCTGATTTAAAATTGATGAACAGCATGGGCTACGACGCAATGACCTTCGGAAACCATGAGTTTGATAAAGGACCGGGTGCTCTCGCCAGCTTCCTGAGCGGGAACGGTAGCGCGGCTGACCCGTCCGGAAAATACAATTTTCAAGCGCCTGACTTTCCGCTCGTCAGCTCAAATGTCGATGTGTCCAAAGAGTCAAAACTCAGACCATTCATGAAAAAAGCAGACACATTTACTGCAGGGAAAAAGAAAAAAGCAGGCATCTATCCATACATTCTGCTTGATGTAAACGGAGAAAAAGTCGCCGTATTCGGCTTAACGACAGAAGATACGTCCGTCACATCAAGCCCGGGAAAAAGCATTGTCTTTCATGATGCCTTCCAATCCGCACAAGATACGGTAAAAGAAATACAGAACAAGGAACATGTCAATAAAATTATCGCCCTGACCCATATCGGGCATCAGCGTGATCTCGATCTTGCCAAAAAGGTAAAAGGCATCGACTTGATCGTCGGCGGACATACGCATACGCTTGTAGATAAAATGGAAGTTGTCAAAAACGAAGAGCCGACCATCGTCGCCCAGGCAAAAGAATACGGCGAATATTTAGGCCGTGTCGATCTCGCATTTGACAAAAACGGCGTCGTCCTGCCGGAACAATCCTCTCTTCAGGCGATTCCGGTGAACGAGCAGACGAAAGAAGACCCGGATCTGAAAAAAGAGCTTGATCCGTTTAAAAAAGAGCTCGTCTCAGTCAAAAATGAAAAAGTCGGCTCAACGAAGGTCGCACTTGACGGCCAGCGCGAGCATGTCCGCTCCAAAGAAACCAATCTCGGAAACTTCATCGCGGACGGCATGCTGCAAAAAGCGAAGGAAGCGGCCGGCGCCCAAATCGCGATCACAAACGGGGGCGGCATCCGCGCGGGCATTGATAAAGGAGACATCACACTCGGCGATGTGCTGAATGTGATGCCGTTCGGCAACACGCTTTACGTCGCGGATTTAACCGGAAAACAGATCAAACAAGCCTTGGAACAAGGGTTAAGCGGAATTGAGGCTCAAGGCGGCGCCTTCCCTCAAGTTGCCGGTTTAACATACACGTTTACACTGAATAAAAAGCCGGGACACCGCGTTCTTCAAGCTGCGGCCGTACAGGATGACGGCAGCGTAAAGCCGATTTCTGATAAGAAGACATACAGAGTCGCCACCAGTAACTTTGTCGGTGAAGGCGGAGACGGATATTCCGTCTTTAACGAAGCGTCCCATAAAGAAGACCTTGGCTTTGTCGACTATGAGGTCTTCACCGAGCAGCTTGAAAAAGCGGGAAAAGCGGTGGAACCGAAAGTTGACGGCCGCGTGCAGGAAGTGTACCTGCCGACGAAACAAAAAAACGGTTCGTGGACGCTTGAAGATGACAGCGCATTTGCCGCCTATGCCAAAAACGCAAACACGCCGATCGTGTATTACGATAAGAATGACGGCGCCAAAAAGCCGATTGATCTCAGCGTGACCAAAAAACAAATCGGCCTGTTAAAGGACAGAACATCGGATTCTTCCCTTACGATCCTGCATGACAAGTTCAGCATGAAAATGCCGATGGCAAACGCTGCTTCAGCTGATACACGATTCGGCGTGACGCCGAAAGGAAAAGTAAGCGGGGCGCTTTCAAATGTATACGACTTTACAATGAAGCAGAAAAACAAAGACATCAAAACATTTAAAGCGCCGGTAAAGCTCACCCTGCGCATTGAGAATACGAAAAAGGCGAAGCAGCCCGGCATTTACCATGTAGACCGGAAAAAGAACGTCTATACAAAAACAGACAACGGTTCGGTTTCACACGATCTCGTCACGGGCTATACAAATCATTTCAGTGAATACACCATATTAAACGCAAACACGAAGAGCGCGCCGCCGCCAAGCGGAGACCAAGGCTCCGGAAAGCAGCCAAGCGGACAAAAACCGTCATCCGGCCCTGCGCAGGACGGAGTATCGCCGGGCGGCCTGCTTCCTGATACGGCCACAACGATGTATTCCATCCTTCTTGCCGGGTTACTCATCAGCGCGCTCGGAACGGCACTGTATCTGTACCAAAGAAGAAAAACAAAAAAAGTGAACGAAGCATAAAAAGACCGCTTTTAACGGGCGTTTCATCCCAAAAGCTCTCCTGATCTGATATCAGGAGAGCTTTTTCTGCCGGTCCCCCTCTGAGTCGACAGCCGTACGGCCGAGTGATAAAATATGAACGTTATTTGCGAAAGACTGCATCCGCATCGTCTAACACTTCACGGCAGGGCCTCTCTTTCATACGGCGCCGCCTGTTTGGAGGACTTTTTTTGAAGATAACAGGACACAAACGAAACCGCATGTCTTACAGGAAAAAGCTGTTTTACGTGATAACAGCGCTCTGTTTTATCAGCTCGCTCATTTTCGTCACTCACAACGCTTCTTTTTATGAGCGGCCGATTGCCAAAGTGACGAAAACAACATTGGAACATCAGTCTGACGTACAGGACATGCATAAAAACAAAGATAAGATTTTCAATCAGACGATCACTGCCAGACTTGAAAACGGCAGTCAGAAAGGACAGCTCATTCATTTGTCCAATCAGTATTCATCATCCGGAGCGAATGATCAGAAATATTCGATTGGCGATGAAGTATTCGTTTCTATTGATAAAGGGAAACCATCAAACAAGGATATATCGGGAAGCATTATAGATAAAAAACGGGATAAACAGCTTTTGCTGATCGCTTGGGTTTTCATCTTCACCTTGCTTATCGTCGGCAAAAAACAAGGCTTCTTTTCGATCGTCAGCCTGATGTTTAACGCCGTTTTACTGTCGTTTGCATTAGATTTGTACAGGAAGCATCCTAATATAGGGTTAATTTTCATCTGCGGTATCTGTATTCTCATCTTTACTGTCATCTCATTGCTGCTTGTCAGCGGTTTTCACGCGAAAACATACGCTGCCATTGCCGCGACGCTCGCAGGCACTTTCGTTTCCCTGCTGATTACGTATCTTGTGATGCTGGCAACCGGAGAGAAAGGTCTCAGATATGAGGAAATGCAGTATTTAACCCGCCCTTATCACACGGTGTTCATGGCCGGGGTATTTATCGGATCACTGGGAGCGGTCATGGATGTAGCCATTACCATGACATCATCTGTCTTCGGATTATATGAAGAAAACAAGGGTATCTCATTACAAGCTCTCAGACGTTCCGGGATGGAGATCGGAAAAGACATCATGGGGGCGATGACCAACATTCTGTTTTTTGCTTATATAAGCGGCTCTATTCCGATGATGCTTTTGTATTTGAAAAATGATTCCCCGATAGGATTCACTCTTTCTATGAACATTTCCTTGGAAATAGCCAGAGCATTGGCCGGAGGGATCGGAATTGTATTGACCATCCCCGCCAGTCTGTATGCTTCTGTCTTTTTTATTAAACGAAAGAAGGCAAGCTCATGAATGTCATCGTAATTCTCGCGGCGATTTTATTTCTATTAATGGTCATCATCGGCGGAAAAAAAGGAGCGAGGTCTTTTATTGCGTTATTCTTAAATTTCGGTGTTCTCTTTCTCACCATTATTTTCATGACAGACCCGCATATCAATCCGATTGTTTTAACATTGCTCTCTTCCGCCGTGATTTGCAGCATTACTCTTTTTTATATTAATGGAGGAAACGTCAAAACCGTAACCGCCTTTATTTCTGCAATGCTGACCATTGCATTGCTGCTGTTTTTTATTATGTCCGTAACAAAACATACTTCGATTCAGGGATTCGGTGAAGAAGAATTGGGGGATATCGGCATATTCACACTGTTTGTCGGGGTGGATTTTGTGAAGGTTACCGCAGCTATGATCATCATGGGCACGATTGGAGCGATTACCGATGTCGCGATTTCCATTACTTCACCCATGCGGGAAATTTACAGTCATAATCCGTCCATGAGCAGAAAAGAACTGTACACATTCGGATTAAGCATCGGGAGAGATATTTTAGGAACGAATACGAATACGTTATTCTTTGCTTTTTTCGGCAGCTATTTGGCTTTAATTATCTGGTTTAAAGACTTATCATACTCAGCTGAAAAAATAGTGAATTCAAAAGTATTCAGTGCGGAAGCCGTCACCATTCTCTGCGCCGGAATCGGGATCGGCATCATCATTCCCGTTACGTCCTGGATCACCGCCTGTTTTTTAGCAAAACCAAATAAACAGTAAAAGCTGCCGGGACACGCCCGGCAGCTTTTTTTATCTTATACCCACTTTACAACGTCTTTTGAGGCAGATCTTGTTTTCGGGCGCGGTTCTCTGACACGGTAGCCGAATGCGGCCATGACAGAGATGTCGAAACTTCCGTTTTCCAGAAGCCCTTCTTCTTCAAGAATCCGGTGGATTTCTTTGTAGTTGAAGCCTTCAACAGGGCAGGAATCGATGCCGATCTGCGCAGCGGCTGTCATCATATTGCCGAGGGCGATGTAAGTCTGTTTGGATGCCCAGTCAAACAGCGCGCGATCTGATTCAAGCAGATTGAAATCATTTTTCTGGAAGTCTTCCGTTTTGCTGATATAGCCTTCATACATATCTTCCGGCATTTTTTTGACTTCCCGCAAGTGGTTTTTGACATAGTCGGCGTCAAAACGGATATCCTTTGCCGTCCGGGCAAGCAGAAGTACGAAATGGCTTGCGGTCGGCAGCTGCTTTTGCGCCCCCCATGTGAACTCGCGGAGTTTTTCACGAAGCTCCGGATTTTGAACGACGACAAATTTCCAAGGCTCCAAACCGAGTGAGCTTGGGGATAATCTTCCCGTTTCTAAAATGAATTCAAAATCGCTTTCTGAAATTTTTTTCTCAGGATCAAATTCCTTTGTGGCGTGTCTGAATTGATACGCTTCGATGATCTGCTGTTTTTTATCTGACATTCATGATCTCTCCTTTTCATCTCGTTATGTACTATTGTAGCCATTATTTTTGAAAGTACCAGTACGCACATTTTTGTTGGATAGTATTCATTTTGATACTGACAAAAAAAACGGGCTGCCGCGGCAGTCCGTTTTTATTTTTCTCTTCTCGCAAAGTCGACGAAACGGAATTTATCGAGCCTGTGCCGGCTTTCCGTATATTGGAAGAGTCTGGTATCCTCCAAAAAGACGCGGTTTTTCACGACCGCCATATGGCTGAACCCGCTGAGATCCAAATACTTCCGGTCTTCCTCCCCCGCCGGCTCCACGACAATTTCCTTTTGCGCGTAGCTGATGGACAGGCCGAGCTCTCCTTCGAGATACTCATAGATCGAATCTTCACAAATCGCCTTGGTCAATTGAGGCACATGTTTTTTCACAAAGTAATCCTTGTCCAAAATAATATGTTCTCCGTCAATCCGTCTTGATCTGACGACTTCCCACACCTTTTCATCCGCTTCTGTACCAAGCTCTTTTGCGGCTTCTGAGGGAGGCAGGATCAGCCCGAGACGGTGAACCTCCGTTCTCGTCTCTTTTCCGAGCGTTTCCGAAAGCTCCTTGAAGCTGATCAGGCCTGAGACGGGAAAGCGCATTTTTTCTCTGTCTAATATGACGGAGCCTTTGCCTTTGATTTTCTGGATGTAGCCGTTTTGCGCCAGCATATTGAGCGCTTTACGGACGGTTTCTCGTGATGTGCCGTATTGATCGCACAAATCATTTTCAGACGGAAGAACGTCTTCAGCCTTCCGCTGGCCGCTTTCAATCTGCCGCACCATATCTTTATAGATTGTGATATATTTATTCACTTTCATTCATGACCACCCAGATTAGTGTATCACGCTTTTGTCAGATGATAAACGATCGATTCATACGGACGGAGCGTCAATCGTTCCGGCCGCCCTTCCCTCGGTTCATCATTCGTCAGCAGCATCGTAAACCGCCAGCCGTCCGTGTCTTTAAGCGGAACCGTAAAGTCCGCTTCTTTCCCGTAGAAGTTGTTGATGCACAGAAGTTTTTCATCCTTGCCGTGTCTGACGTACGCCAGAACCGCCGGATCATCTTCAGCAAGCAGCTCAAACGTTCCTTCAGTCACGATGTCATATTCCTTTCTGAGCTTGATGAGCTTCTGATAATGGTAGAAAATTGAATCCGGGTCCCGCAAAGCCGCTTCCGCGTTAATGTCCCGATAATCATCCGCCGCCGGAATCCAAGGCGTTCCCGTCGTGAAGCCGCCGTGCGGTCCGCTGTTCCATTGAACGGGGGTTCTTGCATTGTCTCTTGATTTCTCTTTTAAAATGGCGATAATGTCTTTTTCTGACACGCCTTCTTCCTTCATCTTTTTGTAAATGTTCAGTGATTCGACATCGCGGTATGAGCCGATGTCATCGAACTTCGGATTGCCCATGCCGATCTCCTCACCTTGATAAATGTAAGGCGTGCCCTGCATCATATGAATGGCCGCCGCCAGCATTTTGGCTGATTTCGTCCGGTATACGCCATCGTCTCCGTATCTGGATACGGCCCGCGGCTGGTCATGGTTGCACCAGAATAATGCGTTCCAGCCTCCGCCGTTTTGCATCTCCGTCTGCCAAAACGCTAAAATCCGTTTCAGCTTCAGAAAATCAAACGGAGCGAGCGCCCATTTTTCACCATTCGGATAATCCACTTTTAAATGATGAAAGTTAAAGGTCATATCGAGTTCTTTATTTTCAGGGTTTGTGTACCGGATGCAGTGGTCCGCCGTTGTCGAAGACATTTCACCGACCGTCATGCTGTCATATTTCGAAAACACTTCCCGGTTCATCTCATGAAGAAATTCGTGCACGCGCGGCCCGTCCGTATAATAAGGGCGCCCGTCACGGCCATCCTCGGCATCAGGAAACGATTGGTCTTTAGAAATGAGGTTGATCACATCCAGCCGGAAGCCGTCGATCCCTTTTCGGAACCAAAAATGCATCATGTCGTAAACCTGTTTTCTCATCTCTTCATTTTCCCAGTTCAAATCGGCCTGCGACACATCGAATAAATGCAGATAGTGCTGGCCTGACGCCGGGTCGAGCTCCCAAGCGGAACCGCCGAATTTTGATTCCCAGTTGTTCGGCGCCCGGCCGTCTTCCTTTCCGTCTTTCCAAATGTAAAAATCCCGATACGGACTGTCGGGTGACGAAACCGCTTCTTTGAACCACTGATGCTCGACTGATGTATGGTTTACGACAAGATCCATGACGACCTTGATTCCTCTTTTGTGCGCTTCATCAAGAAGGCGTTCAAAATCCTCCATCGTTCCGTATTCTTCATAAATGGTGCAGTAATCGCGAATGTCATAACCGTTGTCATTCTGCGGCGAATCGTAAATCGGCGTAAGCCAAATGACATCAATCAAAAGCTTCTGCAAATAATCAAGCTTCTCGATAATACCGTTCAGATCACCGATCCCGTTTCCCGTCGTATCATTAAAGCTCTTCGGATAAATTTGATATACCGCTGCCTTTTTCCACCATGGTGTGCTGTCTGTTTTCATTTTTCTTCACCGCCTGTATTGTTTTGAATGGAAAGGGAAAAGGGACAGCCTGTTAGAAGGCGCCCCGCAGGTTTTCTATTTTTGCCGTTTCAGCCGCGCATACCCGTATGTTCCCGCAAACGGGAGAATCAGCACGATCAGCATTCCGATCGCAAACGGACCCCAGTACCGGCTCATAATGGAGAAGATCCCCGGCACGCCGCCGACTCCGACCGAGCTTGCGAGAACGCCTTTGACGGAGATGAACATCCCCGCGATCCCCGAACTGATCATGGCGATCACAAACGGAAATTTGTAACGCAGATTCACGCCGAAAATCGCCGGCTCTGTAATGCCCAAATATGCGGAAATGCCGGCCGTCAGTGAAAGCCCCCGCTGTTTTTTATCTTTTGTAATCAGCATCATGGCCAGAGCCGCCGATCCTTGAGCGATATTTGACAATGCGAGCATCGGCCATAAAAATGTGCCGCCGAGCTTTGATCCGATTAATTGAAGATCGACCGCGAGAAACGTATGATGCATCCCCGTGATCACAAGCGCCGAATACAGCCCTCCGTACAGCAGGCCTCCGATGGCGGAGAATTGGCCGAAAACGGCAATCAATCCCGCCGTCAGCGCGTTACCGATCGCAAAGGTCATCGGACCGATGATAACAAAGGATAGAAAACCGATGACCAAAAGCGTCACCGGCGCGACGACCAACAGCTGAATGCCCTCCGGCGTCCGTTTCGTCAAAAAGAGCTCAAGCCTGGCAAGTAAATAAGACGCCAGCAGAATCGGAAGCACCTGACCTTGATACCCGACTTTCTGCACCTCAAGGCCGAACAGGTTCCACACCGGAATATCGCCGCTCTGCTCGGCGGCCCCGTAGCCCCATGCGTTTAACAGATCAGGATGCACCAGCATCAGCCCGAGCACGATGCCCAAAAGCGGGCTTCCTCCGAACCGCTTCACTGCCGACCAGCCGATTAAAGCCGGCAGAAAAGCGAAGGCCGTCCCTGCGATCAGATTAATCATATTGGCAAGATCCGCCCATTGCGGATACACTTGGACAATCGATTTCGTGCTGTAGAAAATGCCTTCCGCCGTTAAGATATTGTTCAGACCCATTAAAAGCCCGGCCGTAACGATCGCCGGCAAGATCGGAATAAAGATGTCCGCAAGCGTTTTCACAGCACTCTGCAAAGGATTCATTTTTTGCGCTGCCGCCTTCTTCACGTCATCCTTGGACGCTTCACCCATCCCCGTTTCCTTCACTAATTCCGCATATACTTTGTTGACCGTCCCCTGCCCGATCACGACTTGAAACTGCCCGTTTACCGCAAAAGATCCTTTGACAATGTCTATTGCATCAAGCATTTTTTGGTTTACCTTGGTTTCATCTATTAATGCAAACCGCAAACGCGTCACACAATGAGTCGCCGCCTCAATATTTTCAATTCCGCCGACAGCTTCAGCGATCTGCCGCGCAGCCCGGTTAAACTCACCCATGCCAACCCCTCCGTAACCGTTTTCATTTTGTCTCAAAAAAACTTGTATATACATGTTTACGACTCTATTGTAATGATGTATATACATGTCGTCAATCTATTTTTATAGCGCTTTCATCACAAATATACTGCGAAAGACCCTGAAACAAAAAAAGCCCCGCCGGAACCGGGCCTTGACTTCTTGTTTGGTCGGGAACATGTCCGGGCGAAATTCACAACAGGAGCACAAAAAGCATACAGTACTGTACAACTAAGTTAAAGAGGTGTGAAGAGATGCCATCCACTGTTATCAACCTGTACTATTTGAAGATTAACAGTATTTCTGGCAACGGATCTATTACGATTGGGGAAGCGGCATACAACAGTCCCACCACAAATAACAAATCACAAGGACTGAACTCTTCATTCGGCGATACGTCACCTATAGAATCGATGATGGAGAACTTGTTAAATGATCCTGATGTCAACGACCAGACAGCCATCGGAACCGCAGATACCGCAAATATTACGCCGGTGCCGCCCATTATAGATTAAAGGGGTTTTTATGAATGCCTTACCAAATTAACGTCGTCAATATAAAAGTAAACGGAGCAACGCAAAACGGAAACGTCGATATCGGTCAGACCGTACAAAACAGCCACACCGCCAACAGCAAATTTGTCGGCGCGAACTTTTCTTTAGGGGATTTTTCGCCGGCCGCCGGATGTTTGAATTCGGGCCATCTTGACCCTGACGTGAGCGATCAGGATCAGATCGCCAACCCGTCAATGCCGATCGCAAATCAAATATAGGGAGGTTCTGCCGAAGTGGATATCGAAAAAATGAGAAAGTGGCTTGAGATTACGAACGAGCACAAGCCCAGCGACTTTTGGACCAATGTCCTGAAACGGAAATCTCCCGAAGATTTTTTCTCCTTACAAAAAAACACCCTGACTTATGATATTTATCAGGATGAACAGCACACATTTGTCATTGTGGAAATGCCCGGCGTTTACGAAGAAGAATTGACATTGAGGCTGCTGTCAAGAACACGGCTGCATATAAGAGGAAACATAACACCCCTTTTTCCGAAGAACATGGGCGTCTGCCAAAACCGGTATTACGGGGAAATCGATGAGACGATTGAGCTTCCTGAACCGGCTGAGCCGCACCTGTTACAGGCGCAGTGCGTAAACGGCCTGCTCCACATTTCCTACCCGCGCCTTATGGAGCACATTCCTTTTCAGAAAAAAATCTAAAGAGCCGGCTTACGGGCGGCCCAGCCGTCTGTACACTTTCTCCTTATAATGAGAAGATGCGGGTTTTGAGAACATGGCTTTCTCCTCGGTCAGTTTGTCGAGTCTGACTTGTTTTTCCGTCCGTTTGTTCCGCAGGTGATCCCGCTCCTGTTCATTGCGGCACTTGGCGATCAAATAATCGAGCGTCATCAGCTCTTTCTTCAGCGCGCCCTCATCCTCGGCGATCCCGGCGTTTTTTAATATGCGGTAGCCCATTCTGAGCGACTCCGGAAGATGTGCGGCATCGTCTTTCGGCAGGGGCTTTCCCATTTCGGCAGGGGCTTTCCCATTCCATTGATGCCGGCGAACTCTCCATCCTTAATGGCGCGCTTGATTTTATCTTCAGCCACGATATGGGCAATATCCATCACTGTTCACCTCTTTTTTCAATAGAACCGGGTGTGATCATACGGAAATTCACATCCCAGTTTGTGCCATTTGTGTTTTTTAAAGCTGTCATTCAACAGATGAACCGCCGTTGCGACAGCGTTTTTCGCCCTTTTTCCGATGAGCCTTTTCCACCTTTTCTATTTGCTGGTTTCATGGTATATTGATTACGTTCGTTTTTTCTATCGTTCCGTTTAAACCGTGATCGGAAAAAAGGAGTGTAACAATGAAAACATTTATAAAAGAAAGAGGACTTGCCTTCTTCTTGATAGCGGTCGTGTTATTGTGGGTGAAAACATATGTCGCTTATATTTTAAACTTTAACCTCGGCATAGACAACACGATCCAGAAAATATTGCTTTTTGTGAATCCGCTGAGCTCCAGCTTGTTCTTTCTTGGATTTGGGCTTCTTTTCAAGAAAAAATTACAGCAGACAGCCATTATTGTGATTCATTTTTTATTGTCTTTTTTGCTTTTTGCAAACATCGTCTATTATAGATTCTTTAATGATTTCATTACCATCCCGGTCATGATGCAGGCAAAGACAAACGGCGGCCAGCTCGGAGACAGCGCGTTCTCGTTAATGAGATGGACAGACGCCTTCTACTTCCTGGATACCGTCATTTTGATTATTTTGGCCCTTAAGATGAAAAAACCGGCTGAAAAACCGGCGAAGAAATCATTCAGAATCGTTTTGGCTTCCGCCGTGCTTGTGTTCCTGATCAACCTCGCCGTCGCGGAATCAGACCGTCCTGAGCTTTTGACACGCTCATTTGACCGAAACTATCTGGTGAAATACCTGGGCACGTACAACTTTACGATTTACGATGCCGTGCAGAATGTGAAATCAAACAGCCAGCGCGCGCTTGCCGATTCAAGCGATGTAACGGATGTGGAAAACTATATGAAGGCCAACTATGACGTGCCGAATAACGTCTACTTCGGAAAAGCCGAAGGAAAAAACGTCATCTACGTCTCATTAGAGTCTCTGCAGTCCTTTATCATTGATTACAAAATTAACGGCAAGGAAGTGACGCCGTTTTTAAACAAACTGGCGCACGATAATCAAACATTCTACTTTGATAACTTTTTCCACCAAACGGGACAAGGTAAAACATCTGATGCGGAATTTATGATGGAGAACTCTCTGTACCCGCTTTCGCAAGGTTCGGTTTTCGTCAATAAAGCGCAAAACACGCTGCAGTCCGTTCCTGCGATCTTAAAAGGCAAAAAGTACACGTCTGCCGCTTTCCACGGAAATACGCAGACTTTCTGGAACCGTAACGAAATGTACAAATCGGAAGGCATCGATAAGTTTTTCGATTCCGCTTATTATGACATGAGCGAAGAAAACACGAAAAATTACGGCATGAAAGACAAACCGTATTTCAAAGAATCCATGCCGCTCTTAAAGAGCCTGCCGCAGCCGTTCTATACGAAGTTCATTACGCTGTCCAACCACTTCCCGTTCGGAATGGATAAAGAAGACACGGACTTCCCGGCGGGAGACTTTGGCGATTCAGTCGTCAATAATTACTTCCAGTCCGCGAACTATCTGGATGAATCAATTGAACAGTTCTTTAATGACCTGAAAAAAGACGGCCTGTACGATAAGTCGATTATCGTGATGTACGGAGACCACTACGGCATCTCCGAAAACCATAATAAAGCGATGGCGAAAGTGCTCGGCAAAGATGAGATCACTGAATACGACAATGCCCAGCTTCAGCGGGTGCCGCTCTTTATCCACGCTCCCGGCGTGAAAGGCGGCCGCAATCATAAATTTGCCGGTGAAGTCGATGTCGCGCCGACCGTTCTTCATCTGCTCGGCGTCGATACGAAAGATTATCTCATGTCAGGTTCTGATATCTTATCGAAAGAGCACAGAGAAGTCATTCCGTTCCGTAACGGAGACTTCATCTCGCCGAACTATACGAAAGTGTCCGGCAAGTATTACGATACGAAAACCGGAAGACTTTTAGATGATTCAGAAGTCGACAAAAAAGAAGACTCTCTCGTCAAGACTGAGCTTGAAATGTCTGATAAGATCATCAACGGCGATCTGCTTCGTTTCTATCAGCCGAAAGGCTTCAAGAAAGTGGATCCGTCACAATTCGATTATACGAAGCGTGAAGATTCCTCAGCAGACGATCAAAAAGAATAAACAAAAGCCAGATCATTGATATGATCTGGCTTTTTTATGTTCAGCTCCCGGCGGCGGCCATAGTGCGCTTTTGCAGGCTGTCGGAAAGAACTGAATAAGCGACGACTTTCTTTTTCTGCTGTTTGACGACATCTACATGATCTTCGTAGCTGTATACAAACACCGTCACATCTTTTTTTCCTTTTCTCGTCTTAATGACAAGCGGATCGGCTCCGTTTTGCGGATGAAGATAACGCTCTTCATCCCCTGGGTATATATAATGCCGTTCGATAAACACGGCTTCGTTAAAATCATCAATCACCCGTCGTTTGTCTTCGCCTTCCAGACGTTTTCCGCCGAGGGAAACGGCAGCGGACTCGTCACTGAGCTTTGAATGGGTTTCAAACTTGCGGAGGATCCATTCCACCGCTCCGGTAGGAAGGCATGTCAGCACAATCTTAATCAGGCTTATGACAACAATTGAAACAACTGCAATCCATGTCACCTTACATCATCTCCATACTTGTTCTACATGAATCTTAACATAGAAGAAAACATTGTTTTTTGTACATTATGTGAAACTTGATATATGTTCAAAAAAATCCGGATCACATAGGTGATCCGGATTTTTCAAGTCTGCTTCTGATCGTCAAGGCGGACGGCTTCTCTCAGCTCTTCCGCAACAAATTCGACGTTCGGCCCGATAATGACCTGCGCCGTTTTATTCCCCGTTTTGATAACCCCTTTTGCTCCCGCTTTTTTAAGCGCCGCCTCATTAATGAGAGACGTATCCTGCACGGTCAGCCTGAGGCGGGTCGCACAGTGATCAATCGTTTCGAGGTTTTGCCTGCCGCCGAGCCCCTTGAGCATGGCATGTTCTTCGACGGAACCGGCCGTATCTTCACTAAGCACTTCTTCCTCTTCCTCATCATCTTCCCGTCCCGGTGTTTTCAAGTTTAACGTTTTGATGAGCATGTAGAAGACGACAAAATAGATCACCGCATAACAAAGCCCGACAACGAGCAGCAAAAGCGGTTTTTCGGCAATGCCGTAGCTGAGGAGATAATCGATCGCCCCCGCCGAGAATGAAAAACCCGACCTGATTCCGAGAACATTCACGATAAATAAAGAGAACCCGGTTAATATAGCATGAACCCCGTACAAAAGCGGTGATAAAAACATAAATGCAAATTCAATCGGCTCTGTAATTCCGGTAATAAATGCCGTCAGCGCGAGACCGATCATCATTCCGGCCGTCGCTTTGCGCTTACTTGGCTTAGCCGCGGCAATCATTGCCAGACATGCGGCCGGAAGCCCGAACATCATAATCGGGAAGAATCCCGTCATATAAGTCCCCGCCGTCGGATCCTTCGCAAAGAAGCGGGCCAGATCTCCCGTTTTTCCGTGAAAATCGCCAAACTGGAACCAAAAAATATTATTCAGCACATGATGAAGACCGAATGGAATCAAAAGCCGGTTAAAAATCCCGTAAATCCCGGCGCCGATCCCGCCAAGCCCGATCATCCATTCCCCGAAGGACGTAATCACCGACTGAATCGGCGGCCACACAAATCCGAAGATCCCCGCCAAAATAATGGTAATCAGCGCCGTTACAATCGGAACGAGCCTGCGCCCGCTGAAAAACCCGAGATATTCGGGCAGCTTCGTATCCTTAAAGCGGTTATACGTGTATCCCGCAATTAACCCCGCGATAATCCCTCCGAAAACGGCCATATTATTTGTCGAATTGATTGATTTTACAGCCGCGTCCAGCATGATATAAGAAATGGCTCCCGACAGAGCGGCGGCCCCGTTGCTGTCTTTGGAAATCCCGATCGCGATTCCGATCGCGAAAATCAGCGGCAGATGATCAAATACCGCGGTCCCCGCCGCGTAAATGAACGGAATATTTAATAAGTCCTCTCTGCCGATGGCCAAAATAATACCAACGGCGGGCAGAACGGCAATCGGAAGCATAAAAGACTTTCCGAGTTTTTGCAAAAATTGAAGCATTTTACCCATCCCCCTTCTTTTTTCTTAAATATACCACATAAGTTATCTAGTGATCTATACCAATTTTCCTTCATTTATTCACATAAGGCTTGTTGGTTTTCTATTTATAAACCAGTTGTGGTAAGCTTGAATCAGATGATTAAAAATAGAAAGCGGGAATGACAATGATTGTAACGAACGATCAAGAATTAGAAGGCCTTAAAAAAATCGGCAGAATCGTCGCGCTGGCGCGTGAAGAAATGAAGAAAAAAGCCGAGCCCGGCATGAGCACGAAAGATCTTGACCTGATCGGAAAGGCGGTGCTTGACGAGCACGGAGCCGCTTCCGCTCCGGAGAAGGAATACGATTTCCCGGGCGTGACATGCATCAGCGTAAATGACGAAGTCGCTCACGGCATTCCGAGCGCCTCTAAAATCTTAAAAGCCGGAGATCTTGTCAATATCGATATTTCGGCGGAGTTCGGCGGTTTTTATTCCGATACGGGCATTTCATTTGTGCTCGGAGAAGGCGATGAACGTCTGCAAAAGCTTTGTAACTGCGCAGCATCCGCATTTCAGAAAGGATTGGATCAGGCAAAAGCCGGCAAACGTCAAAACCAGATCGGCAGAGCCGTCTACCATGAGGCCCGCTCCAACGGATTTACCGTCATTAAAACGCTGACGGGCCACGGAATCGGCAGAAACCTCCATGAAGCGCCGAACCACATCATGAATTACTACGATCCGTTTGATAACGCGCTGTTTAAAAACGGAACCGTGATCGCGCTTGAGCCGTTTATTTCCACGAAAGCGGAAACGATTGTAGAAGCGGGAGACGGCTGGACGTATAAAACCCCGGATAAAAGCCTTGTCGCCCAAGTGGAACACACCATCGTGATTACAAAAGACAAACCGATTATTTTAACTGCATTGTAATGTTTCATCTCCCTCCCGAACAGGTATACAACAACTAACCCGAAGGAGGGAGACGCATGAAAAAAGATAAAGAAAAAATCAAAATCGAAAACGAAATACACGCCATGCACGGCGTAACGAAACAGCAGATTTTAGAGGATTTCGAGGAATTTAAGGCGTACCTTCATCAGAAAATTTCCGCCGGAAAAAAACTGGGTCTGGATGACAGCAAAATCATTAAAAGCGCCGCCATCCTCGGGGACTATCTCGCCAAACACGAGGAGCCCCGCAATGCGGAAGAAAAACTTTTACAAGAACTGTGGGACATTGCGGATGACAATGAAAAACAGCATTTGGCCCAGCTTCTCGTCAAACTTGCCGGACACTGATACAGTGCCCGGCTTTTTTATGCTCCGTTATAAGAGTTGTGCTACACTGGACATATGTCTGTGAAAGGAGCCATTTTTCAACATGTGGTTTATTATCTTCGGGTTTATTTTCTTTATTGAAAGCATCATTCTTACCGTTTACGGGGTGAAGAAAAAGAAGGGGATGCTGATTTATTTCGGCGTCGTTTTCGGAATCATGACACTCGGAACGGTGCTGTTAAAATTAACCGGCCATTAAGCATGAAAAGACCGCCCTTTACATATATATGTAAGAAAGCTTTACATCTCTGAATCGAAAGGCTCAGTTTTTGCGTTATCCCTTTTCAGCGTCTTTTTATAGATGTTACAATGCCAAAAGTTTGGCAAAAACTGAAGAAACTCTCCCCAGGGGAGAACGGAGAAAGGAGTTTTCTGACATGCATTATGGCAGTAAAGGCTGGTATGTAGAAGAGTTAAAGAAAAAAGGAATTACCCACTATGAAGGAAGAAAGCTTCAAAGCTTCAAAAAGTACTTCCTTGCCAATCTGCTGGAAACAAAGAAACAAGCATAACGTAAATCAGCCGTGCTGTCAGTGCAGCACGGCTTTTTTTCTATACATTAGTGAGCCTGTCCCTTTTTTTAAGGAAGGACTCCCTCCAGCTTTCTGACAGCGCTTCTTCCCGCAGTATTTCTTCAATCGCTGACAGATTGCCTGAATCACGGTATTTCACTTCGTTCGCATACCAGACGGAAATGCTTTCTTTGCCTCTCGACAGACGCTTGAGGACGGGACGCGGATCGACATATCCTTCTTCAAGCACCCTGAAATAAAAGCCGGTAAATCCCGTCTGCTGTACACGGAGCACCATATCTTTGATGCCATATTTGAGCGCGAGTTTGACGCAGGGCTGGCGCGGCTGGCTTACTTGAACGACGGCTTCCCCCAGCTGAAAGACGTCGCCGATCCACACGTCTTGTTCGGCCAGTCCTTTGACCGTTACATTCTCTCCGAACGCGGCGGCGGGAAGTTTTCTCGCGAGCGTTGTTTCCCAATATGAATAATGCTCGGCGGGATACACGCACACCGCTTTATCGGGACCTCCGTGATGCTTCAGATCAGCCTGCCCGTCCCCGTCAAAATGGGTTTTATACAGCATGACGGGAGAATCTGCGGGCCGCTTGATGATGCCTGAATTGATTTGTCTGCCGGCAAATTCATGAATTGCGGGCTTTCCGAGATTGATAGATAAGACAGAATAGTCTTGCGTCATCTCGTTCACATCCTTTGCGAAATATCCTATCTTTCCTTTATCATAGTAAGAAAAAGGTGGTTTTTCCATGCTTCAGTATCATATGATTGCAGACGGCCGGGTTCAGGGCGTAGGTTTTCGCTACTTCGTCCAGATGGAAGCCGACAGATATAAGATAGCCGGCTGGGTAAAAAACCGTGATGACGGCCGGGTGGAAATCCTTGCCGAAGGCCCTGAAGAGTCGTTAAAACAATTTGCCGAAGCGGTCAGAAAAGGCAGCCCCTTCTCAAATGTCACAAACGTAACCATCGAAGAATCACACCGTCTGAAAGGGTACCGCACCTTTTCCATCAGTTACTGATAAGGCTTGTCCTGATAAAAATAATTCGGCTTCACAATCGTATCGTCATATGATTTATGGAAAATGTGGGTGGAAGCCGGCGAGATCGGCGGAATCAGCCAGGTCCAGTCGCCCGTCAGCTTTCTGCCCGCGTCTTGTTCCTGTTCTTCAAAGCGTTTAAATTGATTCGCCGCCGTATGGTGATCGACAATGCTGACACCGTGTTTTTTGTATGAATAGAGCACTGCCTTATTCAGTTCCACCAGCACCTGATCTTTCCACAGGTCAGTATTCAGGCTGGCGGAAATCCCCATGACCGAAGCGGCTTTTTTGAGCATATCATACCGCTTTTCGTCAGCAAGATTCCTTGCGCCGATTTCGGTTCCCATATACCATCCGTTAAAAGGCGCCGCGTTGTACGACAGTCCGCCGATTTCAAGCCTCATATCGGCGATAATCGGAACCCCGTACCATCTGAGATTTAAATCGGCAAACTCTTCAATATCCGGATGGGTGATCGGCACTTCTTTCACGAGCGTCTGAGGCAGGTCATACCAGACCGGCTGCCCGTCCCCTTTCATTCGGAAAAGCAGCGGCAGAATATCAAAATCGGTCCGCTTCCCGCGCCAGCCGAGTTTTTCGCAGACAGCCGTCAGCTCATATGATGCCGGATCACCGACTCTTCCTTTTTCAGTCTCATATCCCGCATAGCGGATGAGCTGGTGATTCCAGATTTCCACTTGTTTCTCCCCATTCTTCTCAGGAGGGAAAATCGTAATCGTCGGTTTAATTTTTCCGCCGTTCGTGGCGATTTCAATATGTTCAAATAATGCGTCACGCACCTCTTCTTTCGTGTTCACATTGCGCCGGTCAATGACGTTCAGCGATTGCCAGAACAGACGCCCGATACAGCGGTTGCTGTTGCGCCACGCCATTTTCGCCCCGTGTTCAAGCTCTTCCGCCGTATGGACGTAACTTCCCGTCCGCTCTATCTCATCTTTTATCGCGTGCAGTCGCGCGTTGATTTGCGATTCCATTCCGAGTTCGTGATAGCAGACATCAATAAAATCCTTCGCCTCATCCCAAAGTATTTCCGTATGTTTCAAAAAACTCTCTCCTTCAATTTACATCTGTTTCCCATTGTATCGTTTTTAGGTGTGAACACAATGGTTTTTTTGTATCATACTGGAAACTGCAAAGAAAAAACACCTGTGATTTTCGCAGGTGTTTCACAAAACGGAATGCAGTTTTTCAGCCAGTGTAAGCAAATCCTCACGGTAGTTTTTTCCCGTCATCGGAATTCCGTGACCCGTCAAAAGCGCTTCCGGCTCCAGTTCCGCCAATTTCTGAACGGATGCGGCCGCCGTCTGCGTATCCGCTGTAAAATAGGCGGGCGGACCGTGAAGCTCTTGCTTTTGAATGACAACGTCCGCAAGCGATTCCTGTTCAACAGTGATCACGGCATCACCGGCAAGCAGCACGCGGTCTTTATCCCGGAATAATGAAATATGGCCGGGTGTGTGACCGGGCGTATGCACCCATTTCCATTCTTCAAGAAACGGAACGGTACCGTCTGAAGGCAGTGCCTGAACGGACGGAATGCGGATCGTATGGCGCGGAAACAGCGGTGACAGCTTTGCGACAAGCCCTTTTTTCGCATCGGGCCTGGCAGGCGGATAATCCGCTTTCCCCGTGACGTACGGGAGCTCCTTTTCATGAATGTAAACCGGCACATCCCAAAGCTCAAGCAGTTCTTCAATCGCACCGACATGATCAAAATGACCGTGTGTCAAAATGACCGCCTTCAGCTCATACCCCTCTTTGAATCGGCGTTTCATTTCTTCTGTTATCATCTCCGACGATTGAGGCATTCCCGCGTCAACCAGAATGATTTCCCGCGGAGCTGAGGGATTTTCGATAAAGTAAACATTCGCAATCTGCACGGTCAGTCCGTAAACGCCGTCCGCCGCTTTAAAACCGGCGCCGCTTCTCACTGAAAAAAGCGGCATAAACGGATCACTCATCATGGCACCTCCTCTGATGCCTTTAGTGTGCGACGAACCGGGTGTTTTATGTTAAAAAATCGTGATTGCGCCGATGATGAGCGCAAAGGCCGTCATGACGATAACGGCAAGAACCGCCCATTTCATCGCAAATTTCTGGTGTTCATCAATGGTGACCCCGGCAAGCCCGACTAATAAATGCGTCGACGGCACGAGCGGGCTTAACATATGAATCGGCTGGCCGATAATCGAAGCGCGGGCGATTTCCACCTTATCTACACCGTACGCCACGGCGGTCTCAGATAAAATGGGCAGCACGCCGTAAAAATAGGCGTCATTAGGCATCAGAAACGTAAAGATACCGCTCGTTAAGGCAACAATCGCCGGAATAAAACCTCCCATCTGTTCCGGAATAAGCGATACGAGGGAAATGGCCATTTCATCAACCATCTTCGTCCCCGTTAAAATTCCGGTAAACACGCCTGCGGCAAAAATCATCGAACCGATCGCAAGCACATTGCTCGAATGGGCTGAAATGCGCTCCCTTTGATCGTTAAGTTTCGGATAGTTGACAATCAGCGCGATACAAAACGCAATGATGAACAGCACGGTTAAATTCACTTTTCCTGACACTAAAAATCCCACTAAAGAAAGCGTTAACAGTAAATTGAACCACCACAGTTTCGGCCGCTTCCATTCATCTTCCGCAGCCGCAGCCGTTTCATTTGTATGGGACGGCTGCTTTAATTCGATCACCCCGAGCCGTTTCCTTTCCATCCTTCCGAGTACATAAGCGACCACAATCATACACACCATTCCGCTGGCAATGACAGGCAGCATCGGCCCCGTCAGCTCTGCCGGGTCAACGCCGAGCGCACTCGCCGCACGCGGCGTCGCGCCGCCCCATGGTATCGTGTTCATGATACCCATGCCGACCCCGGCGATTCCCGCTAAAATAATCGGACGGATTCCGAGCATGATATACAAAGGCAGCATTGCGCTTGTCGTAATCATATACGTCGTCGAGCCGTCTCCGTCCAGTGCGACAAGCATGGTCAAAACGGCTGTTCCGACTACAATTTTGAGGGGGTCGCCTTTAACCAGCTTTAAAATACGCGACACCATCGGATCAAATAAACCGGTATCAATCATAATGCCGAAATAAAGAATCGCAAACATAATCATCACTGCGATCGGCGCCACCTGTTCAATGCCGGAGATCATCATCTCGCCGACCCGGTTAAAAGAAAACCCGGCAATCAGCGCAAACACGATCGGCGTTAATACGAGCGCCGTTAACACTGAAAGCCGTTTTGTCATAATCAGCACCATAAAAACAAGCATCATAAGAAAGCCTAAGATTGCTAACACAGTATGTCCCCCTTATTATGAATACGCTTACATTTTAAAGGCCCGATCCCCTTTATCCGCCTTTTTGCTATCTTATGAGAATTGGATATTGAAGTAAATATTTTGGATTTTAAAGATTTTTAATTTTTTATAACCTTTTCGTTCATTTTGTTCATTTATAAATCAAAAGCCTTCCGCAAATATGCGGAAGGCTTATTTTTCGCTGCTCATCATCTCTTTATAGAACTCGGTCTGCTCTTCTAAAAAGCGTTTTGCGCCGCTGCTGTTTTTATAAAAGCTCTCCCAATCCCGTTTTTTCAACATTTGCTTCCACTCCGCGGATGAAGTAATCTGTTTCAAAGCCTGATCCCAATAGGCGATCTCGCCTTCGGTCATGTCTTTCGGCCCCATGATGCCTCTCCAGTGCGCAAAGACAAACGGCACCCCCTGCTCTTTCCATGTCGGCACATCGCTGAAGCCGGAGAGCCTTTTGTCAGACGTAACGGCCGCCAATGTGATTTTCCCTTTCCGATAGGCGTCTCTCGCTTCTGAAATGGTCATTGAGGCGGCGTCTATCTCGTGACTGATAAGAGCTTCAATGACTTCATTGCTGCTTCCGTATTGAAAAAAGCGGATATCAAACGGAGAAATTCCGGCCATTTCCGCCGCTCTCGCAAAGGAGAGCTGGTCATCATTTCCGAGGCCGGGCGCAAATCCGATTTTTATGCCGCCCGGATTTGCTTTAATATCGCCGAGCAGCCGCTTTCCGCTTTTTATCTTTGAATCCTTCGGAAGAGCGACGGTCTGCCACTCTTTTGCGATAATGGCCAAAGGCGTAAAATCAGCTGCCTTCAGCCGGCTTTGTCCCAAAATTTCATTGCTTAACAGCAGGCTTGAATTCATACTGATGACATCCGTTTTTCGTTCGTTTACATATTTCCAGCCGCTGTCTCCGCCTCCGCCGGGTTTATAGATGATCTTTACGGGCCGGCCTAATATTTGCTTCCGCTCTATTACCGATTGCAAAGCTTTTGCCGTTACGTCCCAGCCCCCTTGAGGCGCTGCCGGGACGACAATTTCAACCGGCCCTTCAGCTGAGCGGAAGCCCTCCATCTGCCGTCCGTCAAAAGAAACCAGCGCCGCCAGCATGACAAGAAGCACTCCCAACCGCTTCATTTCTCCCATCCCTTATTCATGTGCTAAATAATATTTCCGTTCCGGCCTGCCGATAATGCCGTACTCTAATTCAGCGAGCGCTTCTTCCCGAGAAACGAGAAACTCGGCGTAGCGCCGCGCCGTTGTTCTGGAGGCGCCCATTTTTTCTCCCAGTTCTTCAGCCGTCATCCCTTTTTGGGCCGTTCTGAGCGCGTTTTTGATTTTTTGAAGCGTAATCGAATTAATGCCTGTCGGCAGATCATTGTGCTGTTTTTGTTCTTTCTGACCGCTTCCGAAAAACATGTCGATCACAGACTGGCTGAGCTCCGGCTGTGAGTGCAGCCATTCTCTTTTTTCACGGTACTGCAAAAGCACTTCTGTAAATTTATGTGCCGACAC
The DNA here is from genome assembly GCF_011065565.1 of Bacillus sp. EKM420B. Lineage (NCBI taxonomy): Bacteria > Bacillati > Bacillota > Bacilli > Caryophanales > Bacillaceae > Bacillus > Bacillus sp. EKM420B. Next base: position 110,626 of record NZ_JAAMNX010000005.1, read on the forward strand.
CGGTTTTATGACATAGTGGGAAACGCCTGATCTGAGCGCTTCCTGCAGCAGCCTTGTTTCGGCAGAAGCCGTAATAATGATGATATCAACGGAAGGAAAACGGCCGCGGATAAGCGGGAGCAGATCTGTCCCCAGCTCATCCGGCATATAAATATCCAAAAGCAGCAGATCAGGCTGCCGTTTCTCAAGCAGCGATATAGTGTCTTTGGCATTGATTGCTTTGCCGATGACATTGAATCCATCAAGATGTTCGATAAATTTTTCATGGATTTGCGCTATTCGAAAGTCGTCCTCTGCAATCGCGATGTTAATCACACCGATTCCCCCTTTGGCCTTTCTTTCGGTATAAACACCGTAAATACAGCACCGCCGCTCTTTTGCTGCGAAATCTCTATCGATCCCTGCAATTCACTGACGGCTTCTTTCAGATTGGCTAAGCCGTATCCTCTCCTTGTCCCCTTTGAAGAGTAGCCCTTTTCAAATATCGTTTCTGTTTTTTCCTGAGGCACGCCGTCTCCTGAGTCCGCCACTTCGATGACGATATCCCTGCCGATATCGGTCATGAAAAAGGATACCTCTTTTTTCTCTTTTTCGGCGACGGCTTCGAAAGCGTTATCAATAAGATTTCCGATGATCGTAATGAGCTGGGATGAACCCACATGCTCCGGCAGCGATTCTAAAAAGCTGTTTTCATCTATTGAAAGCTTCACTTTCTTCTCAGACGCCTTTCCCATTTTTCCTAATAGTATTGCCTGAACCCGCTGTGAATGAATGTTTTGAAAGAGGATTTCATGCTGTTCATTCTGGATGGCGTACTCTTCTTTTATCAGTTCAATGGCTTCATTATATTCTCCCAGCTCTAACAGACCGAGTATCGCGTAAAGCTTATTCGAGAATTCATGCGTTTGCGCCCGGAGATCCTCAGAGTATTTTTTCATTTCAGTCAGCTTGTTGATCAGTTTCTTGAGCTCCGTTTTTTCGCGGAAGCTGATCACCGCTCCGTATACTTGTCCGGTCTGCTTCATTTCTTTCACATTTAAGATAAATACTTTATCTCCGGCACGCACCTCCACGTTCGGCGGTATTTCTCCCCCTGCCAACACCGGCATGAGCTTTGCGCCCGGCATGATTTCTTTTATATGCCTTCCGATCATCGGTTCCGGAAGATTCAGCATATCAGCCGCAGATAAATTCATCATGGTTACCGCGCCTTCTTTGTTTACGGCGATAATCCCTTCTTTAATCGCAAGGAGCATCGCATTGCGTTCCCTGTACAGCGCTGCAATTTCATGCGGTTCAAGGCCGAGTGTATCTTTACGGATGCTTTTTGCGAGCGCCGCCGCTCCCCCGATGCCGATAAGAAACACCAAACATGCAAAATAGCCTAAATGCCGCAGATGCGCTTTCATATCTTTTTCTATCTCATCTTGTAGAAACTCGACTGTCACCGTTCCGACGACTTCGTTATGATTTTTTTCCTCCAAAATAACCGGGGCGCTTCCCCGGACGGCCTTCATTCCGTCGGAAACCGGAGACCCGCCGAACATGACGGTTTTGTTTTGCAGATTTTGATTTTCTTTCGGAATACTGCTTCGAGCCGAATGAAATGCAACATGCCCTTTTTGATCAGTGATGTAGACGGCGTGCGCGCCTGCCTGTTCTTTCATTTGTTCAATGACGTCTAACTTTGTAAAAGCCTCTTGATCCGCAAGCCGGAACGCCTCTTTTACGGGAGGCATATATGAAATGGTTTTTGCCGTTTGCACCGCCAGCTGTTCAGCCTGCTTCTGCCCTTCCTTTAATTGCTGAAAGGCAAATATAACCGTGAGCGTTCCGATAACAAGTATTAATAAAGCCGTAATTAATCCGGCGATTTTCATTTGCAGAGAGACATAAAACCGCTTCGCTTCCAACACAGCACCAGCCGTCCTTTCCTCCTAAAATCATACCATTTTTCAAATCTTTATTTCTCATTTTTGAGAATTTTCGTGATCTTTTTCTCTTGCGGCTTACCAAAAAGGTGATGATAGGTATATATTTACTTTTACACAATTGATATAACACATAAAAAAGACTGACCGAAGTCAGTCTGCAATCTATCAGGAAATTGTAACTCCCGCGCTTGCATATCCCGCCACTGTATTAATAAGCGAAAGGCCTGTCGCAGTGGCGGAGAATACCATTAACAGCCGGGTTTGAGGAGTTACCGCAATGTTCAGCCCTGTCGTGATTCCGTTGCTGATGCTGCCGATTGACAATACGCCGGTGAGGGGAGGAGCTAAAGTGACGGATGCTCCGGGGATCGGCGTGAACGTATTGTTCGGCACAGTAGAACTGTATAGTTGTGCGGTTATCGTAACAGTCGAGCCGACAAGCGACAATGCTGCGGTTGTACTGAAATAAGCGGCAATTGATGTAATGGTTCCGCTTCTCGGAGCAGAAAAAGCAAAGTTCAGCAGAGTTCCTCCAGCCCCGGTAAGATCAATTGCACCTCCCCCTCCGACATTGACGCCCGTCACAGAATTGCCGAACCCGACAAGGCTCACCGTTCCGATTAATCCGCCGGCAATGGTCGTCACGGCAGTTGGAAGACCTGAAGCATAAGGAATGATCGCGCCTGCTCCGGTGATCCCGGTTGCGCCTGTTACTCCGGTTACTCCGGTTACTCCAGTTGCTCCCGTTACTCCGGTGGCTCCCGTTATCCCAGTATCCCCGGTTACTCCGGTAGCCCCTGTTACTCCGGTGGCGCCTGTTACTCCGGTTACTCCAGTTGCTCCCGTTACTCCGGTTACTCCCGTTACTCCGGTTACTCCCGTTACTCCGGTGGCTCCCGTTATTCCTGTCGCTCCGGTTACTCCGGTTACTCCAGTTGCTCCCGTTACTCCGGTTACTCCCGTTACTCCGGTTACTCCCGTTACTCCGGTGGC
>NZ_JAAMNX010000005.1:113652-116757 GCF_011065565.1 Bacillus sp. EKM420B
GTTACTCCGGTTACTCCAGTTGCTCCCGTTACTCCGGTTACTCCCGTTACTCCGGTTACTCCCGTTACTCCGGTGGCGCCTGTTACTCCGGTGGCGCCTGTTACTCCGGTTACTCCAGTTGCTCCCGTTACTCCGGTAGCCCCTGTTACTCCGGTGGCGCCTGTTACTCCGGTTGTTCCCGTTACCCCAGTTACACCTGTGGCTCCCGTTACTCCGGTAGCTCCCGTTATTCCTGTCGCTCCTGTTACTCCGGTTACTCCGGTGATCCCGGTGGCGCCTGTTGCTCCAGTATCCCCGGTTACTCCTGTCGCTCCGGTTACGCCTGTTACCCCGGTTGCACCTGTTATTCCGGTAGATCCAGTATCTCCGGTGGCGCCTGTTACTCCGGTGGCGCCTGTTGCTCCGGTTACTCCAGTTACCCCGGTTACTCCAGTTGATCCGGTTACTCCGGTAGCGCCTGTTATTCCGGTAGATCCAGTATCTCCGGTTGCTCCGGTCAAGCCCGTTACTCCAGTGGCTCCCGTTTCTCCGGTTACTCCCGTTTCTCCGGTGGCGCCTGTTACTCCGGTAGCGCCTGTTACTCCGGTGGCTCCCGTTATCCCGGTGGCTCCCGTTACCCCGGTCGCTCCGGTTGCTCCGGTGATCCCGGTGGCTCCCGTTATTCCTGTCGCTCCTGTTACTCCGGTTACTCCCGTTTCTCCGGTTACTCCCGTTACTCCGGTGGCGCCTGTTACTCCGGTGGCGCCTGTTACTCCGGTGGCTCCCGTTACTCCAATCGCTCCGGTTACCCCAGTTACTCCGGTTACCCCAGTTACTCCGGTAGCTCCGGTGATCCCAGTGGCTCCAGTTATCCCAGTTGCTCCAGTAGCTCCAGTAGCCCCGGTGGCTCCTGTTACTCCAGTCACTCCGGTTACCCCAGTTACTCCAGTAGCTCCGGTTACCCCGGTGGCTCCCGTTACTCCGGTAGCGCCTGTTATCCCAGTTGCTCCAGTGGCTCCCGTTACTCCAATCGCTCCGGTTACGCCTGTTACCCCGGTTGCTCCTGTTACTCCGGTCACTCCGGTCACTCCGGTCACTCCGGTCACTCCGGTCACTCCGGTCACTCCGGTCACTCCGGTTACCCCAGTCACTCCGGTAGCTCCGGTGATCCCAGTGGCTCCAGTTATCCCAGTGGCTCCAGTCAGCCCTGTTGCTCCGGTGGCGCCTGTTACTCCTGTTACTCCCGTTACCCCGGTTACTCCAGTGACTCCGGTGATCCCGGTTGCTCCGGTCAAGCCCGTTACTCCCGTGGCTCCCGTTACTCCCGTGGCGCCAGTTGCTCCAGTCGTGCCGGGATCTCCAGTGACGCCGGTTGCTCCCGTGGCACCGGTTACCCCAGTCGCGCCGGTATTCCCGGTCGAGCCCGTTGCTCCGGTAAACCCCGTTGCTCCGGTCAGCCCTGTTGCTCCAGTGAACCCCGTTGCTCCAGTGAACCCCGTTGCTCCAGTGAACCCCGTTGCTCCGGTCAGCCCTGTTGCTCCGGTCAGCCCCGTTGCTCCGGTGCACCCCGTTGCTCCGGTGAATCCTCTTACATGAAAATGATTTGGATGACAGCATGGACACCATCTTTCATGACAGCAAGAGGTTTTGCAACAGAATTCTTCACAGCAATGGGCCCGTTTTTGATAACTGCGCCTTTGATTTCTTCTTTTATGTTGAAAATGACAGCAGCACTCATTACAATTCCGGCAGTCGTAATCCCAAGAGTCGTATCTGTTATACCAAGTATCTCCTTTTCTCATTACACCACCTCTTCTTGCATAATATTTCCGCAAAAGAAAAAGGTGTGGCAAAATCCCATTTCTATTGGGCGAATTTTCAAATGTTCTTAAGGCTGCACCATGCACAGCTTTTAGAGAAAAAAGACCTAACTGTGCATAAGTCAGGTCTTTCATCTTTAAAATATCAGTCTGCTATTGTCATTAGGTTGTCGGGAAACGAATGCTGTTAAAATCGATATTGAGAGCTGACGCTGCTGTTATATTATTTGCAGTTGTGAAAACAACTCTCAACTGGTACGTATTTGTTCCTGCGGTCGGCGCTGTATCCACTGTTGTATCAGCAATCGAAAAACTATCCGTAGCTGCGGTAGTATTAGTTCGCGACAGAGTTCTTGTATGAATTTGCACTGCTCCCCTATATAATCTCACTTCAAAAACAAAGTTTGAATTGGCTGCAGTTGTTAGCGCGACACTGAGTGCATAATCAAGCTTTACATTCTGCAAAGCGTTAACCGAGATTGCCAGCGTAGCAATGGGAACCTCTGTATTTAACGGCGGATAAACAGTGAGCGGCCCGTTGGTTCTTGTGAAGAGCAAGGTTGGTGTACTGCCTGTGGCGCCGGTTGGGCCTGTTGGGCCCGTTACTCCGGTTGCACCGGTTACACCAGTCGGGCCGGTTATGCCTGTCAAGCCGGTTGTGCCGGTTGCTCCTGTTGCTCCTGTTGGACCCGTTAGGCCTGTTGTACCTGTCGCTCCTGTTACTCCAGTTGAGCCGGTTGCACCTGTTACTCCGGTTACTCCGGTTGCTCCGGTTACTCCGGTTGCCCCAGTTTCTCCTGTTATTCCGGTTGAGCCTGTTGATCCGGTTGCTCCTGTTGGGCCGGTTGGACCGGTTGTGCCTGTCGATCCCGTTGGGCCTGTTATTCCGGTTGTACCGGTTGAGCCTGTCGATCCGGTTGCTCCTGTCGAGCCAGTAACCCCTGTTGGTCCAGTCACACCGGTTGGGCCAGTCGCGCCTGTTATTCCAGTTAGCCCGGTTGCACCTGTTGCTCCTGTTATCCCCGTTGCTCCAGTCACTCCAGTTGCTCCGGTTTCTCCTGTTGACCCGGTTACACCGGTTGCGCCGGTTTCTCCTGTTGACCCAGTCACTCCTGTTGCACCAGTTACGCCGGTTGGGCCAGTTTCTCCTGTTGCACCAGTTACACCAGTCGAACCGGTTGCTCCTGTTACTCCTGTTGGGCCGGTTGAACCCGTTATACCAGTCGATCCTGTTGCTCCTGTTACTCCGGTTGGGCCGGTTGAACCCGTTATACCAGTCGATCCTGTTGCTCCTGTTACTCCGGTT
>NZ_JAAMNX010000005.1:116857-275068 GCF_011065565.1 Bacillus sp. EKM420B
GGACCGGTCTCTCCCGTTGCTCCTGTTACTCCGGTTGGACCGGTCTCTCCCGTTGCTCCTGTTACTCCGGTTGGACCGGTCTCTCCCGTTGCTCCTGTTACTCCGGTTGGACCCGTGATTCCGGTTGGGCCGGTTTCTCCTGTCGCCCCAGTTACTCCCGTTGCTCCAGTCACACCCGTTGGACCGGTTGGGCCTGTTACTCCTGTTGGGCCTGTCATTCCGGTTGTACCGGTTGCGCCAGTCGCTCCAGTTGCACCGGTTTCTCCTGTTACACCTATTGCTCCCGTTACACCAGTTGGACCCGTTTCTCCGGTTGGGCCAGTTTCTCCCGTTGGGCCGGTTGCTCCGGTCGAACCTGTTACACCTGTTGACCCTGTTACACCGGTTGATCCCGTTACACCAGTTGGACCCGTTACTCCGGTTAGGCCGGTTTCTCCAGTCGCCCCTGTTACTCCAGTTGAGCCCGTGGTTCCTGTTGATCCCGTTGCTCCTGCTGGGCCGGTTACTCCAGTAGCTCCAGTAGCTCCAGTATCCCCGGTCGAGCCAGTTTCTCCGGTTGCTCCTGTTATTCCGGTTGAGCCTGTTGATCCGGTTGGACCGGCCTCTCCCGTTGGGCCGGTTGCTCCAGTTACCCCCGTTGCCCCTGTTGCGCCGGTTGGGCCAGTTTCTCCCGTTGCACCGGTTACACCAGTCGAACCGGTTGAGCCGGTTACTCCAGTCATTCCGGTTGAACCCGTGGTTCCGGTTGCTCCAGTAGCTCCGGTATCCCCGGTCGAGCCAGTTTCTCCGGTTGACCCAGTAACTCCAGTTGGACCGGTTGCTCCTGTCGGTCCTGTTGCACCCGTTTCTCCGGTTGGGCCGGTTTCTCCAGTTACACCGGTTGCTCCTGTTGATCCTGTTACACCTGTTGGGCCTGTTACACCGGTCAAGCCGGTTGCTCCTGTTGCCCCGGTTGGTCCCGTTTCTCCCGTTGAACCTGTTACTCCAGTTGGGCCGGTTGCTCCGGTCGAACCTGTTACACCAGTTGGGCCGGTTGAACCCGTTATGCCAGTCGATCCTGTTACTCCGGTTGGACCGGTCTCTCCCGTTGGGCCGATTTCTCCAGTTACCCCCGTTGCCCCTGATGGGCCGGTTTCTCCAGTTACACCGGTTGCTCCGGTTTCTCCCGTTGCCCCAGTTTCTCCTGTTGGGCCAGTTACACCGGTCGCTCCGATTTCTCCTGTTGACCCAGTCACTCCGGTTGAACCTGTTACGCCGGTTGGGCCAGTTTCTCCCGTGGCTCCGGTTGGGCCGGTTACGCCAGTAGCTCCGGTTGCCCCGGTCGAGCCTGTTTCTCCTGTTGGACCTGTTACACCAGTTACACCGATCGCTCCGGTTGCGCCAGTCGATCCAGTTGGACCTGTTACACCAGTTACACCGATCGCTCCGGTTGCGCCAGTCGATCCAGTTGGACCTGTTACACCAGTTGAGCCCGTGACCCCAGTTGGGCCGGTTTCTCCGGTTGAACCAGTCACTCCCGTTAAACCAGTTGACCCTGTTGCACCAGTTGCCCCTGTTATTCCGGTCGAGCCTGTTAATCCGGTTACACCAGTTACCCCAGTCGATCCTGTTGCTCCGGTTTCTCCAGTTATTCCCGTTGCGCCGGTCGCCCCGGATGCACCCGTTGCTCCGGTTGAACCGGTTTCTCCCGTTGAGCCAGTCGGTCCGGTTATTCCTGTTGACCCAGTTACACCGGTCGCTCCGGTTTCTCCGGTTGCTCCTGTTGGCCCTGTTGCACCAGTCGCTCCGGTCATCCCCGTTGACCCAGTCACTCCCGTTACACCGGTTGGGCCGGTTGTGCCTGTCGATCCCGTTGCTCCGGTTTCTCCTGTTACACCTGTTGGGCCGGTTGGACCGGTCGCTCCGGTTATTCCAGTTGAACCAGTTACTCCCGTGGCTCCGGTTGGTCCCGTTTCTCCCGTTGAACCTGTTACTCCTGTTGGGCCAGTTTCTCCCGTTGCACCGGTTACACCAGTTGAACCGGTTGAGCCTGTTACTCCAGTCATTCCGGTTGAACCCGTGGTTCCGGTTGCTCCTGTTGATCCTGTTACCCCCGTTGCCCCTGATGGGCCGGTTTCTCCAGTTACACCGGTTGCTCCTGCTGCCCCTGTTACTCCGGTTGAGCCCGTGGTTCCGGTTTCTCCTGTTGGCCCTGTTGCGCCGGTTACACCAGTCGCTCCGGTTATCCCCGTTGCTCCTGTTACTCCCGTTGCTCCAGTTGGTCCAGTTGGTCCTGTTACACCAGTTATTCCCGTTACACCAGTTGCTCCGGTTGAACCTGTTACTCCTGTTGCGCCAGTCGCTCCGGTTATTCCTGTTGACCCAGTTACACCGATCGCTCCGGTTGAGCCTGTCGATCCCGTTGAACCTGTTACTCCTGTTGGACCCATGATTCCGGTTGGACCCGTTTCTCCCGTTGAACCTGTTACTCCAGTTGGGCCGGTTGCTCCGGTCGAACCTGTTACACCTGTTGGGCCGGTTGAACCCGTTATGCCAGTCGATCCTGTTGCTCCTGTTACTCCGGTTGTTCCTGTTGCGCCAGTTGGGCCGGTTGAGCCCGTTACTCCTGCTGGGCCGGTTACTCCAGTAGCTCCGGTTGCCCCGGTCGAGCCTGTTTCTCCTGTTGGCCCTGTTACACCGGTTTTTCCAGTTACACCGGTTGCCCCAGCAACTCCAGTTGGACCGGTTTCTCCTGCTACCCCAGTTACTCCAGTTGAGCCCGTGGTTCCGGTTTCTCCTGTTGATCCCGTTGCTCCTGCTGGGCCGGTTACGCCAGTAGCTCCAGTATCCCCGGTCGAGCCAGTTTCTCCGGTTGCGCCGGTTTCTCCTGTTGGACCCGTTGACCCAGTCACTCCCGTTACACCGGTTGGGCCGGTTGTGCCTGTCGATCCCGTTGCTCCGGTTTCTCCGGTCGCCCCGGTTACTCCGGTTGGACCCGTGATTCCGGTTGGGCCGGTTTCTCCGGTCGCCCCAGTTACTCCCGTTGCTCCAGTCACACCCGTTGGACCGATTGGGCCTGTTACTCCTGTTGGGCCCGTTGCGCCGGTTTCTCCTGTTGAGCCAGTAACCCCTGTTGGTCCAGTCACACCGGTTGGGCTCGTCGCGCCTGTTACCCCCGTTGCTCCGGTTGGGCCGGTTGATCCGGTTATACCAGTTGGGCCTGTTGAGCCAGTTACACCTGTTGCTCCAGTCACTCCCGTTGCGCCAGTCACTCCCGTTGGACCTGTTACTCCGATTGAGCCGGTTATCCCCGTCGCCCCGGTTTCTCCTGTCGCTCCCGTGACCCCAATCGGGCCAGTCACACCAGTTGCTCCGGTTGAGCCTGTAGATCCAGTTGGACCGGTCTCTCCAGTTGCGCCGATTTCTCCAGTTACACCCATTGCCCCTGTTGGGCCGGTTGAGCCTGTAGATCCCGTTGCCCCTGTTATTCCGGTTGAGCCTGTAGATCCGGTTGGACCGGTTTCTCCCGTTACACCCGTTACCCCAGTTACTCCGGTCGCTCCTGTTACTCCCGTTACACCCGTTTCACCGGTTGGGCCGGTTGAGCCTGTCGCCCCAGTTACTCCTGTTGTCCCAGTTACCCCAGTCGCTCCTGTCGATCCCGTTGCACCGGTTGCTCCTGTTGAGCCAGTCGCGCCAGTTGGACCCGTTACTCCGGTCGCTCCTCTTGCCCCGGTTGAACCAGTTGATCCCGTTGCACCAGTTACTCCGGTCGCTCCTCTTGCTCCTGTCACTCCTGTGGGACCCGTCACTCCTGTGGGACCCGTCACTCCTGTGGGACCTGTAATTCCTGTTACGCCAGGTTCACCCCCGGTTTGCGCCAATGAAACGTCATCTATTAAAACCGTTCCGGAAGAAACTTTACTTAATACAATGACGGCAGAGGCCGTGCCAGAAGGCACACTGCTTGTTTTATAGATTTCAGACCATGTGTGAAAGAGCACGTTCGGCAAATTTCCGGGTGTGATATTTTCTTGAATGGAACTGATTTGTTCACCTGCTGCGCTGACATAGATGATCTGGAGAGTGACTTGGGGACTTGGCTCATTTCCGAGCGTTGCGAGTGATACGAATAGAGTCACTGACTTGGCTGAAATGGGAACGATTTGACTGAGGTAAGCATATGGCTGAGCTCCAATAAATTGCGCAGAATATCTCCCTGAATGTGCAAACAAACTGTTAATCTGGGTATTTGCCGAACTCCAGCCCGCTAATGTGCCGGTTTCAAAGCTCCCGTTTATAATCGGATTATTCATTCAATCTTTTTCCCTCTCCTTCCCGTTGTTGACCGTCTTACTTATTAAGACAGCATATTAATACGGGCTGTGTTTTGACAACCTAAATAAAAAAGGTGATTTCTTTTCATCACCTTAATCCGATCCTTGAATGGGGAATCCCGTCGCAATGAGGGAGCGGTTTGCCGCTGCGACTTGTGTTACGTAGTTCGAAGAAAGGACGGATAAATAGAGCTGATACGCGGCTGTTTCATCCGCCTTCATTTCGTCGATGTACGTAAAAGGAATTCCTATGATTTGCCCGCCTGAAGAAAAGAGGTTCCTCTCTTGTCTCTGTGTTTGTATCGATACGCCATTTCTTTGCAGCTCGACAGCTAAGACCAATGAGAAATGAGACGCGAGCGGATCTAATTCCACATTTACTTGTATGACGGCATCCGTTTTCACCAATTGATCTGTCGGCGCAGCTATCACTGCGCTTAACACGTTTATCGGTGTTCCTTCTAACGGAATCGTCATTAGTTCTGCTGTATTTTGAAAAGCTACCGCAGGAACCGCTCCCGGCGGCCCCTCAGGCCCCGGGGGACCGGGCGGACCCGCCTCCCCTTGCGGACCGCGGGAGCCGGCGGGTCCTCTTTTGCCTTCCGGACCTCGCAGCCCGGGTACGCACAAGGCAGATCGATTTTCATCTGAAGACGGAAACCGTTTTTCCGTCCCTGTTTCCGGACTTTCAAGTTCACATGGTAATTGTTCATACCGGCGTTTCATATGTCTGCTCATATATTTGTAAGGTTTCTGTTTCAATATCATGTATTGATTACGGCCGCTGCTCATATTATCACCCCGGCAATATTCTATTCGCACTGAAGTCATCATGTGCAGGCCCTTCCCATTCCTTACAGAAATAAAAAAAGGCAGACCTGAGTCTGCCTTTTTTCTTCTACCATGACCCTAATACTTTCCACCATAATCCGCCGATCACAAGCCATGTCACAATATGGACGATTGACAGGATAAAGCCGATGGACCACCATTTGCTTTGCGATATATAACCCGCTCCGAAAAAGACCGGAGCCGCTCCTGATCCGTAATGCGTCGTCGAACCGAAAAGGTTGCTGAAAAACGCCAGGCTGAGCGCCGCCAACAGCGGCGGAGCGCCTGCCGCCACGATGACGGCGAGAAATGCCGCATACATGGCGCTGATATGCGCGGTTGCGCTCGCAAAGAAGTAATGCGTGTAATAATACACGACAATCAGAATCATAAATGCCACAATCCATGAAAAACCGGAAACAGATGATTTCATCATATCGCTGAACCAAGACACCATGCCGAGCTCATTCAGGAAATTCGCCAGCATCACAAGCGCCGCGAACCAAGTCAGCGTATCCCATGCACCTTGTTCCTTTTTGATGTCCTCCCATGTTAATACCTGTGACAAAAGCAAAACGGATAATCCGATCAGGGCCGTCGTCGTTGCGTCGATATTTAAGCTTCCTCCGAAAATCCACAGCGCAAGCACCAATAAAAAGACGATAACCATGGAGAGTTCGGATTTTTTAAACGGACCCATTTCTTTCAATTTTTCCGTTGCGATTTTAGCCGCGTCCGGTGTTTCTTTAATTTCCGGCGGATACAGCTTATAAATGACCAGCGGCGTAATGATTAAGCTCGCCAATCCCGGTACAATGGCCGCGATTGCCCAGCTTGTCCATGTGATGTCCACCCCTGCGACATCGTGGGCCAGCTTGGCGATCAGCGGGTTCGCCGCCATTGCCGTCAAAAACATCGCAGACGTAATTAAGTTTCCTTGAAAACCGGTTTTTAATAAGAAAGCGCCGATTTTCCGCTCTGTTCCGTCTGCCGGCGTTGATCCGAAAGTTTCGGATAATGATCTGATAATAGGAAAAATAATGCCGCCCGCCCGTGCCGTGTTGCTCGGAATGGCAGGTGATAAAATTAAATCACTGAAAAGCAGTGAATAAGAAAGGCCGAGTGTTTTCTTCCCGAACCGTTGTACGAATACGTAAGAAATCCTGGCGCCGAGCCCGGTTTTGATAAATCCCCGGGAAATAAAAAAGGCGATGACAATCAGCCAGATTGTCTTGTTTCCAAATCCGCTTAACGTATTTTCAATAGATAGCGTTCCCGTTAACGCGGTGACTGCCAATGCAAAAATTGCAATTGCGCCCATTGGCAAGGGCTTGGAGATAAAGCCGATAATTGTTGCGACAAAAATAGCGAACAAATGCCATGCTTTAGGTTCAAGTCCGGACGGCGCGGGAATAAACCAAATGATTAATCCCACAGCAACAGTAATAAGCAAAGGAATGATTTTTACTGCCTGCTGTTTTTTTGCGTCTTTTTCTGAAGCCATTACAGGTCTCCTCCTATTTTGTTGTCTTCCATCCCCTATCCCATTTTACTACTTAACTAAGTTAATAAACGTTTTTGTTAATTAAAAAAACACAAAGGAATATTTTCCTTTGTGCTTCTTGTTTATTATTTTAATATACCCGACCCGGCTTTAGATATAACATCTGATTTTACATTTGATGATGAGCCGATGGAACCGTGCAATGACGGTGTCCAGCCGACGGACTGACTTAATCCGTTGGCGGCTGACGCGTTGATGGAGGCGCCGTTTAAAAGAGTGCCGTCTTCATGAAGCGCTTTTCCGCCGCTGAAGACGCTGATGACTTTATCAGCAGCCAGTCCCGGCACTTCAAAGACATTATTCTGGGCATATATTTTTGACGCGTGGCCCGCGCCCCACGCATAGCTGAACGGGTATGCGGCGCTTTTAGAGCCTGCGTAAAAATTATTATAAATATGAACCTGCCCGTACCGGACCCGCGGTGCGCGCTGGACGATGTTCTGGTAATAGTTATGGTGAAGGGTCACCTTCAGTTTTCCTTCATCCGACGTCTTGCTGTCGCTGTTTCCGATGACGGAGCCTTTATCATGGTCATGATATTTATTATAGGACAATGTAATATAATTCGCCCCGTTGGCTATATCCGTCTGGCCGTCATGGTGCTGATATTTTCTGCCGTAATAGTAGGGAAAACCGCTGTCGGGATTCGATCCGTCATTAAAGGTGCAATGATCGATCCAGATATGCGTCGCGCCGTTAATGGTGATATTGTCATATTCCGAGTTCCAGTTGCCGCTGCTGCCGTCCGTCGGGTCCCATTGCGGAAAATAGTCGTAAGCGTCTTGAAATTCAATGTTGCGGATGATGACATTGTCGACGCCGTTCTTTATATTAAAACTTCCGCCTGTCACTTTGGCATTTGAACCCGAACCGATGATCGTCGTATTGGAAGGAATGTCAATCACGACCCGTGCTTTCTGGTTTTTTTGAGATCGCTGTCTGGCGTCTTCCTGGGTGCCTGACGGCGCTTTTTTCCCCCATTTGTCCGGGTCGTACGCCTTCAGATAAGCGTTGAGATCATATGCCGGATCTTTATAATCATTAAAGCCGAGCGTTTTATTGCGGTCGTCCGTATTCATATTGATTGTGCCTTGTATGTAAATAATCTTCGGCGTGCTGTTGGCGCTTCCCCCTAATGCAGAAACGAGCTGCTGTCTGTTTGATACGGTGTAGACATTCGACGAAGAGGCTTTCGCGCCGCCGGTTGTCCCGCCGGAAGCGGCTCCCCAGCCGTCATTTGTTCCTAACGTCTGCCGTCCCAGGTCAGCGGCATAGACGTCCGCAGGGATCATACATAAACAAACCGCCAGCATAAATAACATTTTTTTCATGAATTGTGCTCCTCCTGATTTTTCATTCCAATTTATTACAATTGAATTCTATCAAATCATTTGAGAAACGGCACCGAAAATGTACAGCATGTGCCTTTCGGTTTTATTGCGGAAACCGCAAAAAAATCCCAAGGGACCGAAAACCCCTTGGGATCTGTTCAGCTTACGCCCATGATTTTACTTTTTCGTTATCCGTGACAAACAGAAGAACTTTTCCTTCATCTAAGCGCTTTTCAAATTGTGATGCTTCCTCTTCTGAAAAGCCGATTTCGTGAATTTTGTTGCGGAGCTCGTCGCCTTTTTTATTAAACATATTGCCGACCGCGTGTTTAATGCCCGTTTCTTTCGCTCCGATGGTATTGACATCAGTATTATCTGCCAGGCGGTCCGTTCTGTCGTCATCATGTGAAAGCACATATACGTCTTCTTTTGCGACACCCAATTGCTGAAGCTCTTTTACGTCCTGCATCAGTTTTTGATCATTTGTATATTCTCTTACTACCGGTTTCATTGATAAGTCCTCCCTTTTGTTTTTGTATATTGGATGTTTACCCGCTCAACCAAAGGTCAAACAAAAGAAAGAGAGTTCCGGGAAAAAACGGGCAGATTGTCGGTGGATATTTTCCGGCGGGACATGTTACAGTAGGGAAAGCTACATTTATCAGAAAAATAAAAATCTTCATGAGCCGATTAAGCAGGGAGGTGGTTCCTATTCATTACTTTTCACCGGAACAGCGATTTAACGCTTGGGTTGTCAGTGATTTAGTGAAGCAGGTATTCCGCCGGCATACCCGCTGCCCGGATGGAATAAAAGAGCTTACGGTCTTTGCTGAAGATACTTTTCATATTAATATCGATTTCGTTTTCTCTATCATTATCAATATCGGTGATATCGAATCCGTTCTGCCGAAAGAAATTGAAAATAAGCTGGGTTCTTATCTGACCGCGCTTCAGCCCGTCATTACCGCTGACATGCTTCATTCTTCAAAAACGAATGCCTATGAATATTTGGAACATGAGAAAAACACCGATGTGTACCGGTTATTCTTTTAAATACGCATATAAGGAAAGAAGGGCCCTGGCCCTTCTTTTTTTGTTGCCGGCGGACGGTTTGATTTTGTATTCGGGAAATGGTTCGTGTTACATTTGGAACAAACACTCATGTTGAAGGAGGATGCATCATGCCGAAAAATCAGCAGCAGATTCAATTGGCAAGACGCCCCAAAGGCGTTCCCGTCCATGACGATTTCCGCTTTGAAACGATTGCCGTTCCCGAACCGAAAGACGGCGAAGTGCTTGTGAAAACGAGTTATGTGTCCGTTGATCCGTACATGCGCGGACGGATGCAGGATACAAAATCATATGTAGAGCCGTTCGCTTTAGATGAAGCCATAACAGGCGGAGTGATTGCCGAAGTTCTGACAGACGGCGATAAGCTGAAAAAAGGAGATGTTGTGATCGGAAATCTCGCATGGCAGGAATATTCAGCCGTCAATGAGTCCGCCCTCCGCAAGTTGGATACGGATATTGCACCCGCCCAGGCGTATCTCGGCATTTTAGGGATGACCGGACTGACCGCTTACTTCGGGCTGCTCGATATCGGCCGTCCGAAAAAGGGCGAAACCGTCGTCGTTTCAGGGGCTGCGGGCGCCGTCGGCTCAACAGTCGGGCAGATTGCAAAAATCAAAGGCGCGCGGGTTGTCGGCATCGCCGGTTCTGACGAAAAAATCGCGTACCTGAAAGAGGAGCTTCAATTTGATGAAGCCATTAATTACAAAACGGCGGATAATATTCAAAAAGCGCTTGAACAGGCATGCCCTGACGGCGTCGATGTCTATTTTGACAATGTCGGCGGACCGATTTCAGATGCGGTGATAAACCTGCTGAATGAATTCGCCCGCATTCCGGTATGCGGAGCGATCTCTTCATATAATACCGAAAGTGAAGAGGAAGACATGGGCCCCCGCGTACAGCCGAAGCTGATCAAAACAAAAGCGCTGATGCAGGGATTCATCGTCGGTGATTATGCTGACCGCTTTTCCGAAGGCGCGAAACAATTGGCCGAATGGCTCAAGGACGGGAAGCTTCATTATGAAGAAACGATTACGGAAGGATTCAGCCATATTCCAGACGCCTTTCTCGGCCTGTTTAAAGGAGAAAACAAAGGCAAACAGATCATCAAAGTCAGTGATCTAAGTTAACATGATGATGAAAAAAGGAGGGCTTTGTCCCCTCCTTTTGCTTTTTCGCATCAGCCGCGAAGAATCAAAGTCAGAAAACCGTCTTCATCAGGCTCCGTATCTTCCAAAGTGAATCCCGCTGCTTGAAAGCAGGCTAAACTGATTTGATTGTCTATTTCGATGCTTGCCGCCCATTCCCGCACGCCGGTAAACCTAGGATCAGTCAGCAGTTTTTGCAAAATCTGTTTTCCGTACCCTTGAAGCTGGTACAAAGGATTGACGATCAATCCGATATACGCCCGTTCCTCCACAAACTCTAGAGACCATTCCTGCCGGAAGCTGCCCGTCATATGCCATAATCACAGTATCGTCTTCATCTTTATTCAATCGTGCATACCACGCGTCTAATGGCAGCATCGCATCCATTCTCCGTCTGATGTTATCGTTCTTAAACCAGTGTTCAAGTATTTTCAGCTCACGTTCCTTCAATATTTGAAATCGGTCTATTGAACCCATCTTCCCACTCCCCCGCCCGAACCTTTTCTATTATTTTACAATAAAAAAAGAAGGGCTTCCCGCCCTCCGTTTCTTATTTCTCAGATAATTTTCCGCCTGAATAAACCGCCTCTTTCAGCTCAATTCCGAGTGATTTGGCCATTTTTTTCAATTTGGATTCTTCCATCGGCGTGACAAGGCTGAGTACGGTTCCTTCTTTACCGGCCCGCCCCGTCCGGCCGGATCTGTGGATATATCCGTCTTCATTCGGGATGTCCGCGTGAATGACGTACGGAAGATCATCGATATCGAGTCCGCGCGCCGCAATGTCAGTCGCCAGAAGCAGCGGAAATTCTCCCCGTTCAAACGCTGATAATATCTTTGCCCGCTCCATTTTTTTCGCTTCTCCGTGCAGGATGCCGAGATCCACATGGTGATAGGCGAGTTTTTCCGCATAGACGCTTAAATTTCCGATATCTCTGACAAACACGAGCGCCTGCATGCCGTTCAGCCGTGACAGCTTTTGCAAAAGCTTCACTTTATCCCGCTGATCGCAGACGAGATATTGATGCGTGACGCGCGCTTTTTCCGCCGTATTCCGCTCCACTTTCAAAACGGCCGGTTCATGTGCGATGGCATTCAGCACCTCTTCTGTCTCCGGCTGCAGCGTAGCGGAAAAGCTTAGAAGCTGTCGGTCTTTCAGCGTCGTTTTAATGATTTTTTTCATCGTTTCGCGGTGTTCCTTCGTCACGAGCTGATCCGCTTCATCAAGAACGATCGTCTTGACTTCATGCATTTTCAGCTTTTTCGCCTGAATCAATTCGAGCACCCTGCCCGGTGTGCCTGCAATGATATGCGGTTTATTTTTGAGCTTCTCCACCTGCTTTTTCACGTTTGCCCCGCCGATCAAAGACAAAGCGCGAAGATCGGAGCCTTTTTTCCACTCCTGAATCACTTGAAAAATCTGCATCACAAGCTCGCGGGACGGCGCTAAAATGATCACTTGCGGATGTTTCTGTTCCGGGTTGATCCGCTCCAGAACCGGAAGCGTGTACGCCAATGTTTTTCCCGTTCCCGTCGGGGATTCGGCAATGACGTCTTTCCCTTCCATAATCACCTGAGCGGCTTTTTCCTGAATAACGGTCGGCTCCTGAAAGCCTGACGCCTCCCAGTTTTCGACGATAAATGGTTGTGTATGCTGTAAAAATGGCCATGTTTGGGTCATGTCGTTCTCCTCAATTCTTAAAATCTACTCCATAGTATCTCAAATGCACGCGCCAAACGCAATTTTCTTTTTCCTTCCAAGCCTTTTAACAAACGGTCTCCTCCTTTATAATCATAAATGAGAAAGACACATGATAAAAAAAGCGTGTCTGATAACGATAGAGGTGTAATGATGAGTATTTTATCCGTAAAAGATTTAAGCCACGGCTTCGGTGACCGTGCGCTTTTTAACAATGTATCGTTCCGTCTTTTAAAAGGGGAACACGTCGGCTTAATCGGAGCAAACGGCGAAGGTAAATCAACGTTTATGAATATTATTACCGGAAAGCTTGAGCCTGATGAGGGTAAGGTTGAATGGGCGAAAAACGTGCGTGTCGGCTATCTCGATCAGCATACCGTGCTTGAAAAAGGAAAAACGATCCGCGACGTGCTGAAAGATGCGTTCCATTACTTATTTGCGATGGAAGAAGAAATGAACGAGATTTACAACAAAATGGGCGAAGCGGACCCTGATGAGCTTGAGCAGCTGCTTGAAGATGTCGGTGTCATTCAAGACGCCCTGACAAACAATGATTTCTACGTGATTGACAGCAAAGTTGAAGAAATCGCCCGCGGCCTCGGCCTGCAGGAAGTCGGCCTTGACCGCGACGTCACTGACTTAAGCGGCGGACAGCGGACGAAAGTGCTGCTCGCCAAGCTGCTTTTGGAAAAACCGGAAATCCTTCTGTTGGACGAACCGACCAACTACCTTGATGAGCAGCATATTGAATGGCTGAAACGCTATTTGCAGGAATATGAAAATGCGTTCATCTTAATTTCTCACGACATTCCGTTTTTAAACAGCGTGATCAATTTGATTTATCATGTGGAAAACCAGGAGCTGACGCGTTATGTCGGTGATTATCATCAGTTTATGGAAGTCTACGAAGTGAAAAAACAGCAGCTCGAAGCCGCCTACAAAAAACAGCAGCAGGAAGTGGCTGAGCTGAAAGATTTCGTCGCCCGCAACAAAGCCCGGGTCAGCACGAGAAATATGGCGATGTCCCGTCAGAAAAAGCTTGATAAGATGGATATGATCGAACTGGCGGCCGAAAAACCGAAACCGGAATTCCATTTCAAGCCTGCGAGAACGTCAGGCAAGCTCATTTTTGAAACGAAGGACTTAGTCATCGGCTACGATACTCCGCTGTCACGCCCGCTCAATCTCAGAATGGAGCGCGGACAGAAAGTCGCCCTGTACGGCGCAAACGGCATCGGGAAAACGACGCTGTTAAAAAGCCTGCTCGGTGAAATCCAGCCGCTGGAAGGCACGGTGGAGCGCGGCGAGCATCAATACACGGGCTATTTCGAGCAGGAAGTGAAAGAAACCAATAACAATACGTGCATCGAAGAAGTGTGGAGCGAATTTCCTTCCTTTACCCAGTACGAAATCCGCGCCGCCCTCGCCAAATGCGGCCTGACGACCAAACACATTGAAAGCCGCGTCTCCGTTCTCAGCGGAGGAGAAAAAGCGAAGGTCAGACTGTGCAAGCTGATCAATTCAGAAACAAATCTACTTGTGCTTGACGAACCGACAAACCACCTGGATGTCGATGCGAAAGAAGAGCTGAAACGCGCGCTGAAAGAATACAAAGGCTCCATTCTGCTGATTTCCCACGAACCCGAGTTCTACATGGATATCGCGACGGAAACATGGAATTGTGAATCTTGGACGACGAAAGTGCTGTAAACACAAAAAGGAACTCCCGCCCATGCGGAAGTTCCTTTTTTTCTTAATGTCCGGCTTTTATTCCGGCGAGATGTTTGCGTCCCATGAGAAGGACAAGCATGCCGACAAAAACGACAATCCCGCCTACTGTATATGGTGTGCTTGCGGTGAAGTGTTCTGACAGCATTCCCGCAATCCACGGAGCGAGCGCACCGCCGATAAAGCGGACTGAGCTGTAGGCTGAAGACGCGATTGAACGTTCAACCGGCGCAGCACCCATCACAGCGGTTGTCATGATCGTATTCACCATACCGAGAACGGCACCGGCAACAACGATACATGTAATGATCAACGTCTGATGGTCAGTCCAGACCCCCATAATAACGAGAATGGCCGCAAAGGCGATAAAGAGAACGACGAGCGAACGCACTGTGCCCAGCGCTTTGTGCACGAGCGGCGCCGTAAAGACTGACGTAATTGCCAGCAGAAGGCCCCAGCCGAAGAAGACATATCCAAGACCGTGTTCATCTAAATCCAGCACGAACGGAGAATAAGCTAGCAAAATAAAAAATCCAAAGTTGTATAAGAATGCAGATACTGCCATTGTCAAAAGGCCTTTATATTTGAGCGCCTTCATCGCATCAAACACACCGACGCGTTTCGCCGGTTTCGGCAGCTTCGGCAGCATGAGTGAAATCGCGCAAAGCGCTATAAACATCAGGACAGACACTCCGAAGAACGGAGCGCGCCATGAAAGGCTGCCCAGCTCTCCGCCGGCAAGCGGCCCGACGGAAATTCCCAGTCCGAGCGCGGCCTCATACAGAATAATAGCTTTGGCGCTGCCGCCGACAGATACCCCGACGATGACGGCAAGCGCGGTTGAAATAAAGAGAGCATTCCCAAGCCCCCAGCCGCCGCGATAGCCGACAAGCTGAGCGATTGAACTTGAGCTTCCGCCGAGAGCGGCAAACACGATGATAAAAATAAGTCCGAGAAGCAGCGTCCATTTTGCGCCGATCCGGCTGGAAATCGCGCCGGAGAAAAACATCATAAAACCGGTAACGAGCAAATAACTTGTAAATAACAGAGATACTTCACTAGGTGAAGCATGTAATTGTGCGGCGATTGCCGGAAGAATCGGATCGACAAGACCGATTCCCATAAAAGAAATCACACAGGCAAACGCAACCGCCCAAACGGCTTTCGGCTGGCTGAATAAGCCTGTTTTCTGTTGTGATGATGTATCCATTTGACCAGACCTCCTGTTTTATCCATTAAAAGAAACGCTATATCCATAGCGTTTACAGCAAAATCATTCGATTGATTGAATGGCGCGGTCAGCTTTTTCTTTCATTCCGTTAAGGCGCGTTTTAAAATGCTGAAATGTGCTGATCTTCTCATCAATCATCTCAAGCTGGTGGTTCAAAGCGTGCTGAATCTCTTCCAGCTTTTCTTTCCGTTCCTTCGGATCCAGTGACAACAAGTACCCCTCTTTGTTTAATTCCAGCTGACGGCTCATCTCCATAAACTGCTGAAGTTCCTGAAGGGAAAAACCGAGCACTTCTTTTGTGCTGGTGACTTTTTCGAGCTCCTCCATATCATCTTCAGAGTAAAGCCGGACGCCGCCTTCTGTCCGTTTAGGAGCAGGAATCAAACCAATCTCCTCGTAAAAACGAATGGTTCGTTTTGTCAGTCCGCTTCGCTTGGCAACTTGATCAATCTTCATCCATTCCAAGGTGAATCCCCCTCTTGTCGTATCTGTTTCTATTATACACCATTTGAACCTTAACGTAAACGTAAACTTTCTATGCCGGATAAACTTGACCTTTGTCTTTAAAGCGCCGGGAGACATTTGTTTAAAACAAAAAGCCGGTATGACCCGCCATCTTCTCGGGGGCCGTACCGGCTTTTCTTAATTCTCAAGTTCTTCAATCATCAGTGACAATTCGGTCCAGCGCTCCACCGCCGCTTCAAGCTCTTCAGCCGTTTTTGCCTGTTCGGCCATCAGTTCTTGTATCTTTCCGAAATCACTTCCCGCTTCAGCGATTTCCGTTTCCAGACGCTGATGCTTTTCTTCAAGGCCGGCGATTTTGTCTTCGATGCCGTCCCATTCGATCTGATCCTTATATGAAAGCTTTTTGCGCTTTTTCTTCGGCTCCTCTTCCGCCTTTTTCTCTTCGGCCGGCTGTTTTACCGCCGTCTTCTTCGCTTTTGCTTGTTCCATGTATTCACTGTACGAACCTTGGAAACGGGAAATGACACCGTGTCCTTCAAATACGATCAGGCGGTCCACGACGCGGTCAAGGAAATAGCGGTCATGGGATACGGTGATGACGACGCCCGGGAACTGTTCGATATAATCCTCGAGCACGCTTAATGTTTCTGTGTCCAGATCATTGGTCGGCTCATCTAAAAACAGCACATTCGGTTCCTGCATCAGTACATTCAGCAAGTACAGACGGCGCTTTTCCCCGCCCGACAGCTTTCTGATATATGTCTGCTGCATCGGACGCGGGAACAGAAAACGCTCAAGCATTTGTTCCGCGGTGATGACATCGCCTTCCGCCGTTTTGACGATTTCAGCCGTCTCTTTTATATATTCAATGACTTTCATATCGCCGTTCATTTCGCTGTGATCCTGGGTGTAGTAGCCGATCCGGACCGTCTGCCCGATGGTGATATTGCCGCTGTCAGGCTGAATTCTGCCGGCGAGGCTGTTTAAAAGTGTCGTTTTCCCGATTCCGTTCGGCCCGATGATGCCGATTCGTTCCCCCGGGATGACAAGCTCATTAAACCGGCTGATCAGCGCTTGGCCGTTATAGGTAATGGAGACGTTATCGGCTTCGATTACTTGTTTTCCGAGACGGTGGGAACCGATCGCGAAATCGAGTGATCCGGAGACTGCCGGCCCTTTTTGCTCCTTGAGCGCCTCCGCTCTGTCCACTCTCGCTTTTTGTTTCGTCGAGCGCGCTTTCGCTCCTCTTCTGAGCCACGCCAATTCGCGGCGCAGGAGGTTTTGACGTTTTGTTTCTTTCTGCTCCGCCAGCGCCTCCCGTTCGGCCCGTTTTTCCAGGAATACTTCATAGTTTCCTTTATACGTATAAAGGCTGCCTCTCTCAAGCTCGTAAATTCTGTTCGTCACCCTGTTCAGAAAATATCTGTCGTGCGTGACAAGCATAACGGCGCCCGGATATTGCGATAAGTAGCCTTCCAGCCATTCAATCGTTTCATTGTCCAAGTGGTTTGTCGGTTCATCCAAAATGAGCAGGTCAGCCGGCTGGATGACGTTTTTCGCAATCGCGACGCGCTTTCTCTGACCGCCGGACAGCTCGCTGACATCCTTCATCAGATCGGTGACGCCAAGTTTGGTTAAAACCGTTTTGGCTAACGTATTCGCCTCCCACGCATCATTCGCGTCCATTCGGGCCTGCGCATCAAGCAGCTGTTTCTGGCGCTGGTCATTTTCCGGTTCTTCATTCAGCGCCTGAAGCGCTTTTTCGTATTCTCTCATCGTTCTCATGACGGCTGATCCGCCGGAATAAATATGTTCAAGGACAGTTTGTCCGGCCGGAAGCTCAGGGTCCTGATGCAAAAACTCAATATTCACGTTTCCTGAAGCCGTAATCCCGCCTTCCTCCGTTGATTCAAGGCCGGCAATGGTTTTCAGAAGCGTAGACTTCCCCGTTCCGTTCGGGCCGATTAAACCGATTCTTTCATTCTCTTCAATATGAAAGGAGATATGGTCGAATAATGTCTTATCTCCGTATGTTTTATAAAGGTTTTCCGCTTTTATGATGCTCATGGTTCCTATCAATCCTCACGTAAGTTCATGTGTTCATTTTAAATCAGGCGCTGGAATAAAACTAGTAAAAGGACAGACAAATTTCTTGGAAGCGATCATTTTGTCCGAAGAATGTTTCCGCCTCTCCTTTTATACACTGGAGGGGAAGAGGTGATGACATGATCAGCGTCAGTTTGTGCGTTATCGTGAAAAATGAAGAGGAGGTGCTTGCGGGCTGTCTTGATTCCGTCAAAGACATTGCGGATGAAATTGTGATTGCTGATACGGGCTCGACCGACCGGACGAAAGAAATCGCGGCCCGTTATACGGATAAGATTTATGATTTTGAATGGATCGATCACTTTGCGGCCGCCCGTAATTTTGTGTTTTCGAAAGCGGAAATGGATTATATTCTGTGGCTGGACGCCGACGATATGCTGACGGAAAAGGACCGTGAAAAGCTGATTGAACTGAAGGCGTCGCTTTCAAAAGAGGTGGACGCGGTATCCATGTATTATCACGTCGGCTTTGATGATCGGGGAGAGGTCAGCTTCAGATACCGCCGCAACCGTCTCGTCAAGCGGGAAAAAGGGTTCCGCTGGATCGGAGCCGTGCATGAGTATCTGGAAGTATACGGAAACATTATAGAAACCGATATCGCCGTCACACACCGCAAATCCGAGAAAAAGCACTCGCCTCCCTCAGACCGCAACCTGAGGATTTACGAGAAAATGGCGGAAAACAGTGAAACGATGACACCTCGCGATTTATTTTATTTCGCGAATGAATTAAAGGATCACGGCCAGTATCAGCGCGCCATTACGTATTATCATCATTTTCTTTCCACTAAACAGTGCTGGATCGAAGACGAGATCAGAACGTGCCAATATCTATTCGATTGCTACAGGGCGGTCGGCCATGAAGAGGCCGCCATGACGTCTCTCTTAAAATCATTTTTGATTGATTGTCCGCGGCCGGAGTTCTGCTGCAGGCTCGGCGACTATTTTGCGGAGAAACGGCAATACCGGCAGGGCGTGTTTTGGTATGAGCTCGCCCTATCCGCCACATACAGCGATTCAGGCTTTACCCAGCTCGAATATTCCACCTGGTATCCTCATCTGCAGCTCTGCGTCTGCCACTGGCAGCTCGGCGACAGAGAAAAAGCGAAGATTCATAACGACAAAGCCGCCTCCTATCACCCGTCACATCCGAGCGTCCTGTATAATCAAAACGTGCTCGGCACATAACATCAAAAAAAGAGCTGCCCCCTGTAAGAGGGCAGCTCCTTATTCATTACGCCGTCGGAATACCTCCGCTGACACTGTAGATCTGAGATGTCACATAGCTCGATTCTTCTGAGGCCAAAAAGACATAAATCCCTGCAAGCTCCGCGGGCTGGCCGGCACGCTGTAATGGCACGGCCGGTGTTTCCTTGCCGAATTTCGGAATGTTTTCACCAGGCTGTCCTCCGGAAATCTGAAGCGGCGTCCAGATCGGCCCCGGCGCTACAGAGTTGACTCTGATTCCTTTATTCGCCAGCTGCTTTCCTAAGCCGACGGTAAAGCCGATAATGGCATGTTTCGTCGCGGCATAATCCAACAGCATCGGGCTTGGATTATACCCTTCTACGGACGTTGTCGTGATAATAGACGCGCCTTCCGGCAGATACGGAAGCGCGGCTTTGACGAGCCAATACAGCGAGAATACGTTGACTTCAAATGTTTGATAGATTTGTTCTGTAGTAAGATCGCTGATATCATCCACTGCCTGCTGTTTGCCGGCGACAAGAGCGAGCGTGTCAAGACCGCCAAGCTCTTGATACGCTTTTTCCGCCAATTCTCCGCAAAACGCTTCATCGCTTAAATCTCCCGGCAGCAGAACGGCTTTTCTTCCCTCTTTTTCAATTAACGCTTTCACTTCTTCTGCATCCGGCTGTTCCTCAGGCAGATAGTTAATGGCCACATCCGCCCCTTCCCGGGCATAAGCAATTGCGGCGGCCCGGCCGATACCTGAATCGCCGCCGGTGACGAGGGCTTTTCTTCCCTTCAGCTTGCCGGCTCCTTTATAGCTTGTTTCACCGCAATCCGGCACAGGCTTCATCTCTTTCTGCAAACCGGGCGGTTCTTGATATTGTTTTGGAAATTCATCATGATCATATTTCGTCAGCGGGTTGTGCAGATTTACATCAGACATACAAGACTCTCCTTTATCATTGGTGATGTATTCGTATGTGTACCCCTGAGCATGACGGATCAAACGTGTAAGTGCAGTTTCCGCTTGATAAAGGGAAAACAAAAAAGGAGCCCGTAAGCTCCCCTTTTTTTATGATTCTCCGAGAACGTTTTCAGCCATTTTCGCTAAATGCTGGGCGCTTCCTGAAATCTCCTGCATCGTGGCAGAAATTTGTTCAACCGCCGCCGCTTGGCCGTCCGTGTTCTGGTTGATGGATTCAATTGAGTCCTCCAGCCCTTTCAGCAGGCTGTGGATTTTTTTCGTAATCTGGTCAATTTGGCCGACATTGTCTTTTGAATGAGTGGCAAGCTTGCGGATCTCATCCGCCACCACGGAAAAGCCCTTGCCGGATTCTCCTGCTCTCGCGGCTTCAATGGCCGCATTCAAACCGAGCAGATTGCTTTGATCCGAGATGCCCTTGACAGTGACGGAAATGTCGGCGATTTCTCCCGCGCTTTCACTGACTTGTTTCGCCTGAGCGGAAATTCCGGTCATCTGTGCTGAGAAACCGCTGATAGATTCTGAGATATCCGCGATCGCCGAAGCGGTCTGTTCCACGACGGCGGACAGGCTTTCAGCGACATCATGAAGCTTGGCTGATTTTTCAAGGCTCGTGCCGAGACCGACGCCGCCGATGACTTTTCCGTTTTCATCATGAAGCGGAATCGCTCTGGCGATCAGCGGAAATCCGAACAGCTCTTTCGGCACCATGCTTGTCTTCTTCTGATTCATGCGGATCGCGTCTGTAATGATGTCCCCTTTTTGCAGCGGATCTCCCGGCTTTACATTAAGAGAAAACGTTTTAGCCGGAATATTCACGATTAATTTTTCTGTATCATAAATTCCGATGGTGATGTCATCTTGGATCAGGCTGTTTAAAAAAGGCGCAACTTTGACAAAAGCGTCAAGCAGGCTGTGCGTTTGCTGCTCCGTCTGTATACTCATTTCTTTCACTCCTTCTTAATATGGGAATTGACGTTTTTCATGCTGAACCGAAATCCATTTCAGCGTGGTGAATTCTTCAAGGCTCCATTCGCCGTTCAGCCTGCCGAGACCTGATTGTTTCTCGCCGCCGAACGCAACGTTCGGTTCATCATTAATGGTCGTATCGTTGACGTGAATCATGCCGGTTTCGATCCGCTTAGCAAACTCAACGCCCCGCTCCACGTTTGCCGTATGCACGGCTCCGCTTAAACCGAACGGTGTCGCGTTTGCGATGCTTACCGCTTCATCCTCCGTTTCAAACGGCATGATGCAGACGGCCGGTCCGAACAGCTCCTCCTTCGCGATGCTCATCTCAGGTTTCACATCTTTTAAAATGACGGGCTCAGCGATCGTTCCGCTGAATCGGCCGGACAGCACCGGAACCGCTCCCTCTTCTATCGCTTTTTCGACAGACCGTCTCAGACCTTTCGCCTGTCTCTCATTGATTAAAGGACCGATAACCGTATCAGGGTCCATCGGATCGCCGACTTTCAGCGATGACACTTTCGCTTCGTAAAGCTCTGTAAATTTGTCATATACAGATGTGTGAACGAGCACGCGGTTCGCCGACATACAGATCTGGCCTTGATGCGTAAACCGGCTGAATACGGCCGCATTGACGGCGTATTCAAGATCAGCATCCTCAAGCACGATCAGCGCGCTGTTTCCGCCAAGCTCCAACAGCGGTTTTTTAAAGTGTTTGACCGCAAGCTGTCCGATATAGCTGCCCACTCCGGTTGAACCTGTAAATGAGATTATCCGCGGCACGGGATGCTCAACAAAGCTGTCGCCGATCTCCCCGATATCCGTCACGATGACATTCAGCAGCCCGTCCGGTACGCCGGCCGCTTCAAAAATTTTCGCGATAAGCGTTCCGCCGCAGATCGGCGTTTCTTCATGAGGCTTCAGCACGACGCCGTTCCCCGCGCCGAGTGCCGGCGCAACAGATTTCATCGAAAGGAAAAACGGGAAATTAAACGGGCTGATCACCCCCACGACTCCGGCGGGTATTCTGTACAGCCTGTTTTCTTTTCCGTCAATCGTGGACGGGAGAATTTTCCCTTCCATCCGCACCGGAAATGTTGCGGCTTCTTTTATCATATTTTTGACAAGTCCGATTTCAAACTCAGCCTTCAGCCGTGTTCCGCCAAGCTCCTCCATGATTAAGTAAATAATCGCTTCTTCGTGCTCTTCAATGAAAGAAACGGCTTTTTCCAAAATGGCCCGCTTTTTAAAAGGGTTTACTTTGTCCCATTCTTGTTTCGCAAGAGCCGCGGCGCGATATGCCGCATCCACGTCATCAGGCGTCGCTTTTCGGAATGAGGTGATGACTTTTTGAGTATAAGGATTTCTGTTTTCCAATACGTTCCGGCTGCTCCCATCCCTCCATCGGCCGCCGATAAACTGCTTATTTAGTTCTTCATATTGAAACATGTAAACATCTCCCTTTCACCGAAACTTGAAATTAGTTGATGAGTCATCTTTTGTATCGGTCTTAAGGTGAGAAAATTGAACTATTTCACAATAAAATTCCCTTTCCTTCCGTGCATCGACGCTTTTTAGCTTTGTCCTTTTAAAGTGGAAAATTCTTTAATTGACTGCGGGAAATTTCGACAATATAATACAAACGTCAGTGTATATAATGATAAGAATATTATGAATTTTCAGGAGGACCCATATGTCTTTACTATTTCGGAAAAAGCCGCTGGCCGACTTAAAGGCCCAGAGCAAACAGACCAGCCTGTCCCGCTCGTTAAGCGCTTTTGACTTGGTTTTGCTCGGAATCGGCTGTGTTGTCGGCACGGGGATTTTTGTGATTACCGGGACTGTGGCCGCGACAGGCGCAGGACCGGCTTTGATTCTGTCGTTTGTGCTCGCGGGCCTTGCCTGCGCGCTCGCCGCGTTTTGTTATGCGGAATTTTCTTCATCCATTCCGATTTCAGGCAGCGTATATACGTATTCATATGTCACTCTCGGGGAGTGTCTCGCGTTTTTAATCGGATGGGACTTAATGCTTGAATATGTCATCGCGCTCGCCGCCGTCGCAACCGGCTGGTCATCTTATTTCCAGTCGCTTCTTGCAGGCTTCGGGCTGCATCTTCCGGAGGCGCTGACCGCCGCACCCGGCAGCAAAACGGGTGCCGGGTTCAACCTGCCGGCCGTTATCATTATTTTGGTCATTACCGCGATTGTTTCCAGGGGCGTGAAAGAAAGCACCCGCTTTAACAATGTCATTGTATTGATGAAAATTGCGATCATTCTGCTGTTTATCGTCGTCGGTTTCGGCTACGTGAAACCGGAAAACTGGTCGCCGTTTATGCCGTTCGGAATGAAAGGCGTCATCACGAGCGCCGCGACCGTTTTCTTCGCGTATCTCGGATTTGATGCCGTGTCAAACGCGTCGGAAGAAGTGAAAAACCCGCAGAAATCAATGCCGGTCGGAATCATCGGCGCGCTTGCCATCTGCACCGTCCTTTACATTACGGTATCGCTTGTCCTGACGGGAATGCTTTCGTACACCAAGCTGAATGTCGGAGACCCTGTATCTTTCGCGCTCCAATTTGTCGGCCAGAACAAAATAGCAGGCATTATTTCCGTCGGCGCGATTATCGGGATTACAACGGTCATGCTCGCTCTGCTTTACGCTCAGGTGCGCCTTACATTTGCGATGAGCAGAGACGGCCTCTTGCCCCGCATGTTTTCCAAGGTTCACCCGCGTTTTAAAACACCGTTTCAAAACACATGGGTGACGGGGATCGTTGCCGCCGGGATCGCAGGTTTTATTGATCTGGGAACCTTGGCGCATCTCGTCAATATGGGAACCTTGGCGGCCTTTACGGTCATTGCGATCGCCGTCATCGTTTTAAGAAAGAAACATCCGGAGATCAAATCTTCCTTCCGTGTTCCTTTCGTGCCTTTTGTGCCGATCATCAGCGCATGCTTATGCCTGTATCTCGCAAGCAGCCTGCCGGGTGTGACATGGCTCGCCTTTGTCATCTGGATCGCCGCCGGGATCGTCGTTTATATGATGTATTCGAGAAAACACAGTTTGTTAAATAAATAAAAAGGGAGGCTCTTTTTTCTGTTTGAGAAAGAAGAGCCTTTTTTGCACTTGATAATTCATTCACCTTATGAATAATATGGTGTATGCTTCGTTTACATAAAAAGGAGGAGAATCACTTTGGCAATTGCCGCCCCGCTTAAAGAAAAACCTGTCCATCGTCCCGAGACAACCATGTATTCTATTCTGTTCATTATCGGGATCTGTCATCTGCTGAACGATTCACTGCAAGCGGTGATTCCGGCGATGTTTCCGATTTTGGAACGTTCCATGAATCTTACATTTACGCAGCTCGGAATTATCGCCTTTACGCTGAATATGGTGTCTTCCGTGATGCAGCCCGTCATCGGCTGGTATACGGATAAACGCCCGATGCCGTATGCTTTGCCGCTCGGACTCACCGCAAGCATGCTCGGCATTTTAGGTCTCGCGTTCGCCCCGTCTTTTCTGACGATTTTATGCTGTGTCTTTTTTATCGGCCTTGGCTCCGCCGTCTTTCATCCTGAAGGATCGCGTGTCGCTTACATGGCCGCCGGCGAAAAGCGCGGATTGGCGCAATCGATTTACCAAGTCGGAGGGAATACCGGCCAGGCGATGGCGCCCTTGATTACCGCGCTGATTCTCGTTCCGCTCGGTCAATTCGGCTCTGTCTGGTTTACGCTAGTCGCCGCAATCGCTGTGCTGTTTCTCATTTATATCGCCAAATGGTATAAAGGCCGCCTTATTCATTTGCGCGCCGCAAGTAAAAAATCATCGGCCGCCGCTGTGCAGACCGTCATTACAAAACCGATTATTCTCGCACTTATCATGATTATCTTCTTAATTTTCGCGCGCTCCTGGTATGTGAGCGCGATCGGCAACTTTTATACGTTCTATGCGATGAATGCCTATCATGTCAGCATTCAGCAGGCACAGAGCTACATCTTCGTCTTTTTATTTTTCGGAGCTGTCGGAACGTTTCTCGGCGGGCCGCTTGCAGACCGTTTCGGAAAGCGGAACGTCATCATCGTTTCCATGACAGCATCGGCTCCCTTGACGATTTTCCTTCCGTTTGCGGGACCTGTCATCGCCTATGGCGTACTGGCGCTGATCGGCGTTGTTCTGATGTCCAGCTTCTCCGTGACGGTTGTCTACGCGCAGGAGCTTGTTCCCGGCAAAATCGGAACGATGTCAGGGCTTACGGTCGGGCTCGCCTTCGGAATGGGCGCGATCGGAGCGGTTGCGCTCGGAGCTCTTATTGATTCAGCGGGATTGACGCCGACCATGACAGCCGTCGCCTTTCTGCCCGTTTTAGGTCTGCTCGCCTTTGTCCTGCCGAGCGACAAAACATTAAAAGAATGGCATTCATAAAAAAATCCCTGCCGAAAAGGCAGGGATTTTATGTTTCAACCGTATAAAAATGAGTGTCAGGAACCGCATATTTCGGAATAAACCCGTCTCTGAAATCAGGAAACGCTTTTTGAATTTCATCAATCCATTTTTTTACGTTTTTGATGTACGGGACGTAAATCATACTGACTGTCGCCTCGTCATCAATGTGATAGTACCAGCAGAGATTGAATTCGTTCTCCGTGACGAGCGTAAAGCCTGAAAAATGATAAAAAATCAGCGGGGTGTCATTGACATATACAGCCCCGTCGCGCAGGCTGACGTCATATTGCTCAATATTCCACAGCGCCGCATTCGCGCCGATCGACTCCGTGACATGAACGTGTTCAAACTGCGCGGGCCACTTTTCAACATACCTTTGGTCACCGTATGTCTTTTTTTCTTCATTCATCTCCACCGTACAATAGGAGATGCAATCCTGTCTCCACTGCCAGACCGCCCGGTACGCTTCCCCGGTATTCCGCGCGCCGACAAACCCGGTGTTGTACTGCCCCGTCAGCTTGTAATAAGACGCAAACCGTTCTGAATTGCGGTGATCCGTCAGAAAAAGGGAAGCATCCGGCTTTTCCGCAAACAGCTCGCCCGCATCTGAGAAGAAAAAGAGATCGGTGTCCAAATGGGCAAAATATTCGGCTTCATCATACTCCGTCATCACATGAAACAGAAAAGCCGGCTTCAGCGTCCAGCAATATTCATGAAACGTCCGGCCGCCCTTTGCTTCAAGCAGCTCCGGGTCTTCCATTTCATGGAGCTGAACCGCCGTGACATGTTCCCACGGCACCTGCTGAAGCAGTTCGTACGCTTTCTGATCGACACACAGCACATACAGATGAAAATCCCGGCAATGCTCATGGAGAGAATGAATCATCGGCATCAGTTTAAAGATATGCGTTCTGGAAACAATGGTTGAAAAATGATATTTACTCACCATATCACATCCAATTTATTTAAGATCCACATGCAGTAAATCAGCAGTCAGCGCTTTAAACGCCCTTGCAAAGTGCGTGACGCCCAGCTTTTTTTCCGCTTTTGCCAAAAGCTTTCCGACCTCCGGCAGCTGGAAGCTGTTCGCCGTGATCCGCGGGCTTTTCGTCTTCCAGTCCGGATCGAGGTTGCGGTCTTTAACCGCGTGCAGCAGCTCGAGAAAAATGTGCAGCAGGCTTTCATATTTCTCATAATCAAGCAGCACCTCGATGTCTGCCATTATACTGTTGGTTAACTCCGCGTCAAACGGGCCGTTAAACGCGAGGTGCACGTCAAGCGAATGAATGTCATTGTACTTGTCGCACATGTACGCGATATTCGCCCTGATGTCATCAACGGAAGCACAGTTGCTCGGATGCTCCTGATGGACGCTCATGATATCGCGCCGCAGCTGAAAGCTCATTCCCGACTGATGAAGCCTGATGCCGAGATCATAATCTTCAAAGCCGTATCTGACAATGCCTTCATCAAACAGGCCGAGATCTGCCACGTGCTGCCTCTTAACTGATGAATTGTTCGTAATGAAAAAACGCCACGGCAGACGGTAGCCGTTCAAATCATCTCCGTATTTTTCCAAAATGCTTTTCAGCACCCGGATAAAGTCGGTATCTAAATCAAAGCATCGGTCAAGAAAGCTTCCATCTCTGATGTGACTTTCATCAAGGAGCGGCTCTTTATCGCCCGGCAGCTCTTCATACAGTTCGGCGAGTTTTTCCTTATGCTCTTTTTCAAAACGGTCATAATAAAAGCTGTAAATCCGCTTCCAGAACATACCGCATACGACAAGATCGTCCCGGTTCTCATGAGCCTTGATATGCTTCGCCACCAAATCCTTTTCGGCAAGCATGTCGCTGTCATGGAAAATCAAAATATCGCCTCTGGCATTGCGGACCGCCTGATTCCGGCCGTAAGCGATCCCTCTGTTTTCTTTAATTCTCACAAAAATCAGCGGAAAATTCGCGCTGAATGATTCAAGCATGGATAAGGTTCCGTCTTCCGAACCGTTGTCAGCCACAATCACTTCGAACGGCTCTGTGCATTCCTGTTCATTCAGGGACAGCAGGCTGTTATAAAGCCTCTCCTTGGAATTATATGCGGGAACAATGACGCTTGCCTTCACTTTTCGTTCACTTCCTGTATATGATCATTTATTTGTTATCATCCTCAGATGCAAAGCCGCTGAACTCCGGGCAGACGGCGCTGACCGTCCCGATCACCCGCTTCAGAATGTCCTGATAAAGCTGATGGACAAACGGCAGGTCGGTCCGGTCCGTCTCATGAATCTGCCGAATGTCGCCGGCTGTGACGATCCGGTATCCGCTGAAATGATAGAAAATCAGCGGATTTCCGTCTTCGAGCACAAGACGCCCATCCTTCCATGAAAACGTGTGGCGGCCGTAATTCCAATGGCCGATATTCACGCCGGGCGTGGTGATGTCACACACATTCGGGAACAGGCCGGACATGTAATCCAAGTAGCCTTGATCTCCGAATTTTCCTTCGCCCGGCGCATTTTTGCATTCTTCCAGGCAGCGTTCTTTCCACCATCTGAGACAATCTGTTCCGGCACTGTCGGTTTTGAAGCTGAGAAAACCGGAATTATACCGGCCTAAAAGACGCTGCAGCATGTCGATTTCCTGTTTTTCAAATGAGGGAATGACGATATCACCCCGTGACAGAAGCACCGAACAATCCGGCTGATTGTCAAAAATCGCGCGCGGATCAGCGAAGAAAAACAAATCGGCATCAATGTACGTGACACGCTCTAATTCCGGATGTCCGTCCAGCACGAATTCGAGAAATACCGGCTTCACCGTCCAGCAGTATTCGCTCTGATTCCTCGTCCGCTTCAGTTCAAGGAGCTCCTCATTTTCCAGTGCGGACACCTGAATCAAGGTGACATTATCCGGGCGCATTGCCTGAAGCACGTCATAGGTGTCTTGATCCATACACAAAGTAAAAATGGGGGCGTCCGCCTGAACCGCTTTCAATGAGCCGAACAAAGCGATAGCCTGATACAGCCTTCCTTTTGATAAAACTGTGCAATATGCGCTTGTCACGTCTTTCTCTCACCTCTGTTTCTGTTACTTTTGAAAAAAGGCTTTATACCATTCGATCGTTTTTTCCAATCCTTCATCAATGGTATGCGCGGGCGTCCAATTCAGAAGCTTCCTCGCCTTTTCCGCTGATAAATATTGGTGCTTGATTTCGTGGCTTCCCTGGTTGAGCACTTTCGGCTTGAGGTCACTGTCCATCGCCTTAAGAATTTTTTCTACAAGTTCCAGCACCGTCAGCTGAATCTCATTGCTGAAGTTGAACGCTTCTCCCGCAAGATTGAGCTCCTCCATCTTTTCCGCCAGCAAAAGGTATGCCTCGACCGCATCCTCGATGTAAAAATAATCACGGATAAATGTGCCGTCGCTGCGGATTTCCGGCGCTTCACCGTTCAGCACGAGCTGAATCGTCTGCGGAATAATCCGGTTGAAGTTCAAATCTCCGCCGCCGTACAAGTTGCCGCAGCGCGTAATACAGACCGGAAGTCCGTACGTATTAAAATATGTGTGGCTTAACAAATCGGCACAGCTTTTTGATACGTCATACGGATGTTTGCCCTGAAGAGGCATGTTTTCATCGTACGGCAGTGTCGGCTGGTCGCCGTACGCTTTATCACTGGACGCGACGATCACCCGTTTGATGAGCGGATGCCTGCGGCACGCTTCAAGGATGTTCCATGTTCCGAGAATATTGGCTTCAAATGTGGAAATCGGATTGCGGTTTGCGACGCCGACGATCGCCTGAGCGGCTAAATGAAAGACCGTGTCAATTTCATATTCGCCCAGCGCCCGCTCAATCACATCCAGATCTTCAAGCGCGCCCTGCACGATATTCATTTGCTTCACTTGTTCTCCCTGATACAGGTTCGACTTGGGCACAGTGTCACGGACAAGTCCCGTCACATTAGCCCCCTGATCGATCAGTTCCTTCACCAAGCAGCTTCCTAAAAGACCTGTACATCCCGTCACAAACACATTTTTATTTTTCCAGAAACTCAAACTTGATCACCATACCTTCCATACATGTTGTCCCCGGTCCCACATCTTGTTGATTTCCAGCAGGTTTTTATACGTATCGATCGCCGTCCAGAAACCGTAATGCCGATATACCGCCAATTCGCCGTCCTTTGCCAGCTCCTTCAGCGGTTCTTCTTCAAACATGACGTCCCTGTCTTTCGGCAGATAATCAAATACCTTCGGGCTGAGCACGAAAAATCCGCCGTTGATGATGCCGTCACTTGAGGTTTTTTCAGAAAAGCTTTTCGCCATACCGTCTTCAACCGTCAGCGTTCCGAATTGCGAGGTCTTTTCTATACCGGTGACGGTCGCCGCAGCCCCTTTTGATTGATGATAGCTGATCAGATGAAACAGGTTGATGTTGGCCAGTCCGTCCCCGTACGTCATAAGAAAGGTTTCATCACCGATGATGTCCTTCGCCTGTAGAAGCCGCCCCGCTGTCTGCGTGTGTTCCCCCGTGTCTAAAAAAGTGATTTTCCACGGCTCGGATGTTCCCAATATCCGCACTTCTCCGGTAGAGCTGTCCAGCGTCATGCTGTGATTCTTCCAGTCATAATCTAAGAAATATTCCTTAATCATCTCTCCTTTGAAACCAAGAAGCAGGATAAATTCGTTCACGCCATAGTATTGATAGAGTTTCATAATATGCCATAGAATCGGTTTGCCGCCTATCATGGCGAGCGGTTTGGGACGTTCATTGGTGATTTCGCTCATTCTCGTTCCTTTTCCGCCGCAGAGAATGACTGCTTTCATCTCTACCCCTCTTCTCTGTGAATATTGGATTCGAAACCGCCCGTATAAGAGAAACCAACCCGATAATTTGTCCGATTCTCTACCACCGGTTTCAAAATCTACTGTAAGATATGAGAGATTGGCGCCCTTTGTGACCAAAAGCTCTCTCTTTTTTCAGATTGGTGAAGATACACACAAAAAAAGAGCCTCACGGAAATTCCGTAAGGCTCTTTCTATTATTTATTATCCTGATTCAGCTTTTCTTTGCCGTAATGATATTTAGACGGATCAACCGGCGTAAAGTCGCTCAATTTGTGGAATCTGAGCAAGTCTTTGTACATCACGCTGTCAGACAGCTTCAGCTGCTCTGTGACTCTGGCTTTCAGGTTTTTCGTTTCCTGATTGCCGTTCAGTTCTTTCCCTGTCTTCGTATCGTATACGACATTGGAGATGGAAGTATATTTCGGCGTGACGTAATCTCC
The DNA here is from genome assembly GCF_011065565.1 of Bacillus sp. EKM420B. Taxonomy (NCBI): domain Bacteria; kingdom Bacillati; phylum Bacillota; class Bacilli; order Caryophanales; family Bacillaceae; genus Bacillus; species Bacillus sp. EKM420B. Next base: position 147,223 of record NZ_JAAMNX010000005.1, read on the forward strand.
GTTGCGGAACGTCACCGTATCATCATGGTCTTTCGAGAAGAGATCGGTGCCGAAATTAATATATTTCTTAGAATCGATGCCTTCCAAGTGAAGGATCGTCGGCACAACGTCCATTTCACCGCCGTACGTATGGTTCACCCCGCCTTTTTTGCCGGGGATGCGAAGCATAAGCGGCACACGCTGATTCTGCGCGTTTTGATAAGGCGTAATTTCTTTGCCGAGAATTTCTTTCATCGCGCGGTTATGGTTTTCAGAGATTCCGTAATGGTCTCCGTAAAGCATAATCACCGAGTTGTCATATAAACCGGATGACTTCAGATCTTTAAAGAACTGTTCAAGCGCTTCGTCGAGATAACGCGCCGTCTGGAAATAGTCATCCACAGTCGCGTCGCCCGTTTTCGCTTTTTCGATCGTTGCGTCTTTTTCATCAAGCGTAAACGGATAATGGTTCGTCAGCGTGAGCAGATGCGCGTAGAACGGCTGTTTCAGCGACTGAAGCTTCGGTATAGATTCTTTGAAGAACGGTTTATCCTTCAGTCCCATATTGACAAGGTTGTCATCAGACATATCGTATGTGCTGGCGTCAAAGAATTTATCGTAGCCGATATGTTTGTAAATCTGGTCACGGTTCCAGAATGATTTGTAGTCACCGTGTAAAACGGCGCTTGTATAGCCCTCACTTTGGTCAAGGATGGCAGGAAGCGATTGATACGTGTTTTCCCCTTTTGTCACGAAGGCTGACCCTTCAGGCAGTCCGAACAGGCTGTTATCCATCATCAGCTCGGCGTCAGATGTTTTACCTTGGCCTGTTTGGTGGAAAAAGTTATCAAAGTACGTCATGTCCTCTCCGCCGCGGGCGAGTTTATTCAGGAACGGCGTGACTTCTTTTCCGTCAAGTTTGTAATTGATCAAAAATGATTGGAAGCTCTCCAGGTGAATCTTAATGATATTTTTGCCTTTGGCCTTGCCGAAATACTCGGCGTTCGGCTTCGCATAATGCGACGATGTGTAGTTTTCAACGCTCGTCAGGTCATCGCTGCTGGCATATGCCCGCTGTGATTCCGTCTGCGCCGTCTGTACGCCGTCATAAATCGTGTAATTATAAAGGCCTAAGTATTTTACAATGTAATTGCGGTCAAACGTTCTTGTCAGCAGCTCCGGGCGGTCCTCTTCGGCAATCGCCAGGTTCACGAAGAACAACACAATACCCGTCACGATAATTAATGACGTATACCGTTTTTTCAGCTTGAATTCCTTCAGCTCACGTCTCCACACCAGAAGCGCGATTAAAATAATAATATCAACAAAGTATAAAATATCATGGCCGGACATAATGCTGAAGATGCCGTCTCCCATATTTCCGACATTACCGGATTGCTTTAAGTTCGGGAATGTCAAGAAATCATCGAAGAATCGATAGAATAGGATATTTGCATACAAAATAAACGTCATGATGAAATCAATAATCACCATGATAATCGCTGATTTGCGGCCTTTCGCAAACAATGCCAGTCCTAAAAAGAAAATGGCGCTTGAGAACGGATTGATCACAAGCAGAAACTGCTGCGTCGGACCCTTCACCCCAAGGTTGAATTCAGCATGATAGGCTAAATACGTTTTGGCCCAAAACAAAATAATAGCCAGTACAAAAAAACTAAGTCTGTAAGAAAATAATTTCTTCATGGCAACCTCTACTTTCCTAAACACTTTAAATCTGTATTCTTACTTTTTGCTTCAATTCCTGCTTTCCGAGCAAAACGAAAGCATCACACAGCCCCATAAACACACCATTTTAAAAAACGATATATTTATCATTCGTGTCATGCCCATTGAACATCTTATCCCGCCAGCCATTAGACGCAGGATATCCGTTCTTCGTTTCACATTTTTTTCTGGCATTAAAAGGTACCGTATCAGACCCGGTCTGAAAATAGGAGATACCAAATATAAGAATAACACAAACTTCTAAAAACGAAAAATGAATATCAAAGACAGCCGCCCAACAGGCGGGCTGAAGTTATTGTATGCAAAGGGACTGAAAAACTTGAAGGTTTTTTTGGCTGATGTAAAAAAGGACCGGAGTCATCCAGTCCTTTCCCTGTCAAATTATCGCTTAGACCCTAAAGATATACAAAAATGCTTTCTTCACGTATACCTTTTGTTTTTTATAATCCAACCATGCAGCAGAGCTGGCATTTGTGACTGCTTAAACTGTTCTCCAACACTGGTCCTTAACGCGTCTTGCAAATTTCTGTTTCTCATTAGCGAAAAAAATTGTGAACTGGTTTCATCAAACCCGCCAATAAAGGAATTACCTACATGAAATGACACCCCATGTTGGTCTTTGGTCACACTATGCAGCAGCTGTTTAAATTCTTCCAGTGTTAAAGAAGCACGATATTGATCTTTTAAATAGGCTTCTTCCTCACGAGATTGCGCTGTGTTAAGGCCCTCTCCCAAACAGTCCCTGTCCAAGTCTACAATATAGATACATGATTGATCTGATAATAGATGGATGAGTGTATTTACAATAGCAATAGGATTCTTAAAGAGTCCAAAACATAGATGTATGAATATAATGTCTTGCTTCTTAGACACATATTGCATAATATTTTCTGCATTTGAACATATAAAAGATGCATTAATACCGAGTTTTTTTGCTGAAGAAATTGCTTGGGCAGAGGAATCAATACCTGTCAGTTCGATCTTTTGAAGCCGACTGTTCAAATATTGGATTACTTGCCCCTGTCCGCAACCAATATCTAATACTGAATACGGCTCTCTATTAAAATTACTGGAGTAAAATGACAGAAATGTTTCAATTGAAATACTTCTAATGGATGAGGTTTCCCTCTCATCATACCGAAAGCTCACTTTACTTTTCTTAGGATGAGAAAACCATGTTTGTGCTTGAATTCTGTTGGCTTCTGATTCTCTGACTATTGTTTCAATTTCCATATAACCGTGACACCTCCAAAGAGTTTACCACTCTGCTTGAGACATTGTAGGCGAAGATGTATTTATTTTCTTTTTGCTGACAGGACGAAAATACTGGATAGTTAAATTATGCACAATATGGAACACGGCTGCTGATAAAAAATCAAAGTGTGCAGCTATTACTGCTATTACAGTAAATACAGTCATATAAGGGGCTGACTTTACACCCCCAAGGGGAATATGGAGCAGTAAAAATCCTATTGAGCTTATAAACGTACACAATAAGACAGAATCAAAGAAGTGTAATTCAAATAGAAAGGGAATGTAAATTCTCCATATTAATTCCTCTGAAACTGCGCACAAAGGAAGGAACATCAATGTATCAAGTTTATTTACTTTTCTTTTAACAAATACAACAGATTTGTTTTTCCTCTTCCAGATAACATAAGGAAAAAAGAAACCTAGGGCACTGAATAATAAAACACCGTACGGATTATTGCTATGTATTAAAAAATAGTTACCATCTAAGAAGAAGATGCTGAAACATATAATTCCACCAACAATGGTGACAATATCATAACTGCGCTGCGGTGTTATATGACGCGTCAGTTTATATTCCCGAGTTCTATGCTTGATTTGATACATAACTGTTAGCTTAGAAACATAGGGACCCATCAAATGAATCAGGATCCCTATAAAGATGCATACCCTTAACTCCATCATGTTCCTGCAACTAAAGTATATATAGGGGCATCGTCTACTCCATTGTGGCCACCAATAAGATCCATGAGTTCATCATCTATAAACCCTCCGTATGGCCGGCTCTGGATACATTGGGCTGTAGCCAATAAAATCATATTCTGCATCAGATGACCCGCTTCAATAAATATAAAGCGATATGAACGATGGCCATATTTAAACCTTGATCTCCAAAAGCTAGCCGATATGATTACAGCGAAAGAAAAGTCCTTTACAGCTTCTTCTTGTAACATTATTCCTCCGAAATCCTCTTCAGAGTACTCACCTAGATGAACTAGACCCTTTCGATAGGGATCAAAATGATATAAACCTTTTTCCAAAGAATCCACCTTGTTGCTAACAACGTACAGATCCAACGGATAAAGAGCTCCGCCAGAAGGAATAGGGCGTCTAGGACCTTCAGGACGCTCTACTAATCCATAACTTCCCTGCAGAATGGTAGAAAGCTGTGCTAATGTTGTACTACCGCCGTTAAACTGTTCGATACTTCTCCTATTTTGAATAACTTCATCTAATGATGCACTTGTCCTTAATGGGGAAGGTAATGTAATCAATGGCAAGTCATCAAACCGTTTACCTGCATGCGTAGCGATTTTCTGTAATGTTGTAGATCTCATTAGGCCTGCTACTCCTGGCGCGTCCCACGCCATAGAGTTTCGATAAACTTTCGAAGCCTCAAACCAGTTCTCAGAAGGATCATCAAATCTTAGTTTTTCGTTGCCATAGACTACATCAACCAAATTAGTGGCATGCCTTTCAATCTCTTTCATTTTGTTAACCCCTTTCACCTTAGGATTTACGGGAATGGATGAGGTACTGGATTAAGTGTTTCGATTGTAAACGGCTCTGGTACTAACCCTAAATCGTAAGAATGTCTTAATATACGTTCTCCACCCAACATTCGTCCTCTGTAAAGAACATCTATAGGTTTAAACCCTGGAATGATGGACTTTACTACATAAGCTCCGGCATCTTTTATATCAGGACTTGTTAAATCAAATGTGGCTACTTTAAAACCTTTTTCATATAGGTGAATATTTAGATTATTCCAAAGTGCATCTGGAGAACTATCATCGAATGATTCAAATTGGTTTACATCAACTAAAGTGCTGTTGCTTGTAAGGAAATCCGCTTCCTTAACGATATCGGTTCCTGCGTAAAGCTTGATATGGTCCTCAAAACTATTGATATCCCTATTAAAATCCGCATTCACTAATGCGTTACCTAAGCGCTGTTCTGTCTTGACCCAAGTTCTTGTATACATACCTTCAATTGCTGCCTTTTCACAAGCCTTTTCTATCGAATAGGAGGAGGCGGCTCCAATTGCAAAAGGGGCTAAATTCGTATGAGGGTTTCTGACAACTGCCAGCACAGAAGGAATACCTGAAAATACAGTCATATCAACTAAGTGCAGCCGCAATGATGTTGGTTTAATATATCTTTCATAAAAGCGTTTTAATCTTGGAGAAGAATTCACATCAATCTGAGGCAAGCTCAGCTTGTTATACCAGGTAAGCATAAAAGCATCCCGTTCAATCGTTTCAAATAAACCGGATATTGCTGCTTCTACAAAGGTAATTCCGCAAGCAAGACCATTACTTGTAGCATGACCTATATTAGTGTCCCCAGGCCATTCCGTATGATTGGCGATATGGATTAGTTGCCCAGGGGTCCATACTTCTTCATTTGTTTTCGCATATGTCCCTTTTCTCCACCACAGCTTAGTATTTTCATTCCAAACTTCATGAGGAAATATAGGATCTTTGAATTGAGTTGGAGCGTACAATTCCCAATCTTTATATCCAATGAAACGCTTATTCTCCTTCTCTAATTCCTTTTGTGAGCCAAAACATACAACATCGGAATCCAATGGAAGATAAGCTGCACTATATCTTTCCACCGTTTCCCCAATAGCAGCTAGTCTTGCCGCAGCAGCATTATCCGATCCGCCTCCATTATAAGAATTAGAAGGGATTCCGAATAAAATTTCACTATCTGTCCCATGAGCACCGTACGAGTGTCCCCAAACGTCATCCACATCGCGTAATTTCCGATACTCTCTTCTCACTATACCTACATATGGATCAGCCAGACTATCAAGGATTTTCCATGAATCTTCTAATGTCGTCCATTTACTTATCATAATTATTTGGCCACCTCGCCGTGATACCATACTTGAGGAAACCCTGTGTCAGCGGCAGGAGAACACTTTTGGCATCTTGGTACTCTATATACACGATGATTATCAACTGAAACTCCCCTGTCATCCAAATTGACAGTTATAAAACCACCTGGAACGGCGCTTGGTGCATAATCTCTTAGTGTAATCCACTCTGTGACAAGATTATTCGCTATTCCTGCCTGTACCAAATGAACTGGCTGATTATATACCGGTTGTTTCGCAGCGTTGACTGGCTTGACCTTCATCAATTCTGAACGAAATACCTCATCTGAAAAGTTTGCTGATTTACGTAGGTTATAACAATGGAGACATGCAGACTTGTGCGGGATGAAAAATGGACCAACCCAAGCTGTCTGACCATCGTATGGAATAACACACAACCAAGGGACATGATCGTCTAATGACTGATCATTTACTTGTTCTAGTAGCGGGTCCAAATGCGAAGCTGCTACAGCAATACGTATAGAAGGCTTCTCATTATCTAATTTTTCTTTCCGAGCTATGTTTAACCCTGTTTCCTGCAAGCTATTAGTAAGGGTCATTGCTAGGTTATTTTCCCCATGGGCTACTACTTCCACCATGCCTGTCTTTAATCTATGTAAAATCTGGTTGACTTCCACTTGTCCCCCTGCCCTCTCATATGCCAAAAAAGCAGTCATGTCAAAATTCGAAGTTGATTGTATACACAATCCATTCGTCAGCAGGAAATCGAAGACGTTTCTTAACTGATCTTTCTCGAGATTAAACCTTTGATGCAGCTCTTCAATTGAGACTCCATTCTCACATATAAGGTATTCTGAAATTGCCTCAAAGAATTCAACGATTCCTTCTCCATCAACTTTTGTAATGGATTGTGCTTTAAAGCTTAACAGGCTTCCTTCCAATTCTCCCAAAGTAATATGGGGAGCTAATTTGAACCTTACAAACGTTTGAATGGATTGAGTTTGTTGAGACATGTGTATTCCTCCTTAATTAATTTGTTTATTTTCAAATAATTGAGCTGCATTTGGCGGATGCCCAATTATCTGTTCCAGAATATTAGTAGTTGGTTCTAGTCGGTCATCGGAAGACAGTATCTGATAATCTACCAACCATTCTATTAGATCCAATGGCATGTTATTTTGCATCAGCATACTAATCGCTTCCTCTTTATTTTTACATTGTAAATCTATCTGCATCTCCAAATCTTGTTCAAATATATCTTTGAGTCTTTCCATACTAATAACTTCCGCTCCGGTTAGGTCAAAGGCTTTCCCTGCGCGAACATTTACATCTTTTTTTGAGATTAAGCATGCAGATGCAACATCTTGAGTGGAAATCCAATTTACGCCTACCGGAGAAAAAGCAGTGAGCAGTATTCCTGTGGCTGCGGCCCATCCTCTATACAACTCGATTCCGATATCCAAAGGGGATGTTCTGTATAAAATACTTTTTTTATATTTTTGTAGTAACTCTGTTTCCACGTAACCTAATTCATCATTTAAATTATATCTCCGGTTTGAAAGTATGATTGTTTCGGCATCCAAGTCAAAAGAGTTGATGAAAGAATCACTTTCGTACTTTATTGATCCGCCTAAATCTACAATCTGCAATGGATAATCATGGAGCTCAGCCGCCTTATCCTCCAATATTTGTTTTAGGGGTTCCCTGACTCCCATGTAGTGAATTTTCACGTCCAATACCTCCTAATCAATAATCTCACTCGATTTATTTCAAAAAGATAAGCGAAAAGTAAATATGATCAAAAAAATCATTAATATGGAAAAAGAAGTTTTGATAAGTCCCCTTAAAACAACTGTCTTAACAAAAGGTAGGTTGAATCATAGCAGTTGGGACAATGCAGCGAATATAAATCAGCATAAAAGGTTAAGTTAGTAGGATTAGAAGATAAATACCCATAATCATACAGTTTAGAATTTCTTAAAAGCAAACAAAGGGATGGTGTCCTAAAAAAACAAATAAGATAATAGCGTATCACTTCCTCCTACCCTAATCCCCAGGATCAGGCCTGGTCATACCTCTACGACGAGATAATACAACGAGTTACGAATACACAAAATATCATTAGATCAATTATTAATTTTGTAATACTATCTGAAGAAGCTTCGGAAGTTTGCTGAGGTAATACAAAGAAGAGTAAACCTTTCGTAGGTGACACCAGAATCATTACAATACGAATGGGGGTGCAAAAATCCCTGAGTAAACCTAAGCTTTTTTCTGAGCAGTCGGGCAGCCCCCCCTTTTGTCCAACAGACAAAGCTCAAGCTCCCTTGAAGTTTTACATTTCCTGTTAAAAATCCTCCCAGAGACCCGATCAGCCTATGCGATTCGCCTGAATTGGCATTGCTTTAACTTCAAACAACGTTTCCTTTTTCCTAACAAATTGGGTTATCCTACTTAAAAATAGTATTTATTCCCATAACCCTATTAAAACACATACTATCTCTCTGATCAAATATAAAATTCAGAATTATTAATTTTCATTTTTAACTAAATTTAGAGTGATTCAGCTTCTTAAACCAAATTGCTCATTATAAATTCATTATCTATGTCACAACAAAATTCCATATTTAGGTTGACAATATTGTCCATATAAATCACAATATGGTACATATCGATGAATTCTTTGTCGATAAATTTTATGGAGGAGGTAACAATCATGACTCAAATTAAAGTGCCAACTGCTCTAATTGCAAGTGTACACGGAGAAGGTCAACATCTATTCGAGCCAATGGCTGCACGCTGTACCTGTACCACAATCATCTCTAGTTCATCTACGTTCTAACCTCTAAGACAAATAGACCAATAAGATGATTCTTATTGGTCTATGCTTCTTTATATTAAATTTCAATTAATTCTACTGAATGTAATGAAGCCCCCTCTTCTTGCAGTATACGGTATGTTGTTTTATCCATTTTGCCTCCTGTAATTTTAACGTTTGCAATATCACAAGATTCAAATCGAATATTAATTAGATTGCAGTTCGTAAAGGATACTTTCTTTAGATAGCAGTTCTTGAAGAACGTATGCAGGATGGAGGTGTCTGTAAAACTGACTTTTGGCAGGTGACAACCAGTATAAAGCATATACTCAAGTTTACATGTGTCATAATTTGACTGGCTGAGATCACTTTTTTTAAATGTCGATTCTATGATGGCGGAGTCTTCACATGAGAAATTCTTGAAGTAGCAGTTTTTGAAGACAGAGTGTTTGACATCGATATTCTGAAGAGTTGCACTTTTAAAGTCACTGAGATAGTACTCGGCATTTACCGGCTCAAAATCCTCCGTTTTTTGCAAATTCTTATTTACAAACGTCTTTTTTTTGAGTTTTAATACATTGGATTTATCTATATTCAGGTCACTGGTATCGATCGCCAAGCTTTTGGATTCTATTTCGCGTATAAGCAACTTCTCAATGTCCAGCTTTGTCATACCCTCTGCTTCCAGGCTAATACTTCTATCATGAATCTTAGTTAAAAGCTCCGTTTTTTTTCTGTTCAATAACGAGTTTTTTTCATACTTTTTAAATTGAGCCTCGACATACAGTTTTAGTTTTTCACTAATCATTTCCCGCTCTCCTTTTAGTCCCAGCTGCGTTTTAATATCTTAATTCTCACGGAGGTTTAATTTCTCGCCATTTTAATGTAATGTCTGTATCCAATTAGAGAAACTATAAATCCTAGTATTGTATAGCCCAGTACAACAAATGTTACCCATACTAGACTTTCTCCTCCCGATATCGTCGAGACCGATTGAATTAACCCTTGATGCGCCCAGTACTGAGGAAAGAGCATTCCAATAGTTTGAAGATAGCTTGGCAATTGATCATAAGGAGTCCATAAACCACATACAACAGCGGTACCTAATGCAATCACATTTGTCATGACCAAGCCGGTATTTTCAGTCTTTGCAAAGACTGAAATAGCAACTCCCCAGGATGTAACTAGTAAAGATATCAACACAACAACCCACAAATACGCCGGAAAATTATTAATTTCAATATCGTACAGAAATATTCCCAGAACGGAAAGGAGAAGAATTTGCATAAAAGTTATGACTAAAAAAGGGATACTTTTTCCTAAGAAGAAGTTATAAGGCTTTAAAGGAGTACTTGCCAGTCTTGATACAATTCCTTTTTCCCGATCCTTTACAAAACTTATAACGATGGAGATAATAATGAATGTTGAAAAGAATACGCTCATGCCGGTTACAGATTGAGAAGCTACTAAAGTTTTGTTTGCACTGTCTGTCGTAAATAGCTCAATCAGCAATATGATGGACACAATGGGTAATATAATCGTCCAAAAAAACAGAGACTTATCCTTTAACTGTTTTAGCGTTTCAATTTGAGCGAGCGGTAACATGATAAATTCCCCCTTTATTCTTCATCACGCAAATCAGTGCCGGTAAGTTTAAAGAATACATCTTCTAATTTTGGCTTATATAAAAACAACTGATGAGGCACAATATTGTTTTCCTTACTGACCCTAATTAAGCGCTCCATGGTTTCTAAAGGTTCTTTGGTTTTTATTATCAACCCCGAATTAACGACTGAAAACTCAAAACCATGGCTCTTTATTAATTCAGGAGACAATGAGGAGTTAAACATAATAGATGATTCTTCATGTCGTTTAAGCAGTTCATTTATTTCTCCTTCATCGATAATTTGCCCTCTGTCGATAAAAGCTACATAGTCACAAAGAGTTTCAATCTCTTCCATGTAATGACTCACATAAATAATGGTTTTACCGGCTTTTTTGAGTCGATTTACGATTTTAAAAATGTAGCGGCGTGATTGCGGGTCCACACCTACCGTCGGCTCATCTAGAATAATTAAGTCTGGATCGTGCATTAATGCACACCCGATATTTAAACGGCGCTTCATTCCTCCAGAAAAGTTCTCCACAACGTCGTTTGCCCTTTCTAACAACCCGATATCTTCTAACAGTTTTTTTGTTGTTTGCTTTAGTTTTAAGCCATTCAGTCCGTGTAACTTTCCAAAAAATTCCATATTGGTTTTTGCGGTTAATTTTTCTTCAAGGCTGATATCCTGCGGAACATAACCCAGCCTGCCATTTTCCTTGCCGACAAATTCAACCTTACCGTCATATTCCCGGATGATGCGCGAGATGATCTTAATTAAGGTAGATTTGCCGGATCCGTTCGGTCCAACAAGTCCATAGCAGACTCCTTTCGGAATTGTTAAAGCAACATTGTCCAAAGCCAGAGTCGTGCCATAGCGCTTACTTATAAGTTCAACTTGCAGCATTTACACCATGCCCCCACTGTTATTTATTTTAAATATGGATTCAATCGTATTAATGTACTCCTTGTAGGCTGCTTTCCCTTCTTTCGTGATCTGAACAATAGTCTTCGGCTTTTTGGATACGAACTTCTTGGTTAGTTCTATATAAGCTGCATCTTCTAACTTTTTCAGATGCGAACCTAAATTCCCATCTGTGATGTCTAATGACTTTTTCAGGAAAGTAAAATCACATTGATCATAAGTCATCAATAAACTCATAATTCCCAACCGCACTTTGGCATGTATTAAATCATTGATATTGTTAACATTACTCATTTCCTTGCCCTTTTCTTTTCAAAATCATTCCTGTAAGTAATAGGCTGCCTCCGCCAATAAATGCAAAAACAATATTCATTGCATCAGGAAATAGACAGAATGTAAGCATACCGAGTATGCTCAGCCAAAATCCCATAACAAAAATCTCTTTTGTTAACACGATGCCTAAGAATATGTACATAATAGACACCATTAAAACAATCAAAAACGATAGAAATTCTCCTGTTCGCGGCAATAATCCCATTAAAAACAGGAAAACAAAAATGCATACCACTAATATGAATCCAATCCAAGCATATTTTAATTGATTCTTTAAGAAAGTGGGCATAGGATCAAATTGTTTCTGCTTAAGATATGTCTTCAAAGTCAGTATCCATCCTAGTACTGCCAGTATTAACCAGACACAAGCAAGGACTACAGAAAGTACCTTAAATAAAGAAACGGAATACGCAATAATCCATATACAGCCCCAAATAATGAAATATGGACTGGTTTGCCTTGAGTACTCAGTCTTGTAATTCGTCAAGACTTTGATATGAGATAAGTTTTCAGCTATCTCTGATTCACGAAAATTCTGATTTGACATAAGACAGGCTCCTCTTTTCGCAAAGTACTTTGTGAAACAGAGTATATTCTAATTCCATATATTTGTAAAGAGGTTTTATTCAAAATAGGCGCAACTATTTAGTCTTGGGAACAGCAGATGGGACTCTTTGCGCCGGTATGCTTCCATTACAGCATGAGACGTCCTTTATATAAGCATCCTAATAAAAAAGAGAAGCCTGCTGATCTTCAACTCAATAGATAGCATGCAATGGCTGTCTGAATTTCTGGCTAACGGAGGAACATACGGTAAAACTTTTAAGCCACACTTCTGATGACAATTTTTGCAGGTTTTAGAAATGACCAAAATAGAAGGTCCGGGAGTCAAGCAGGGAAGATATCTTGACCAGGTGTGGTTGGACAAGCCGAATGTATATCGATTGGAAAGCAATTCATTTTATTGAAGGAAAAAGGACCGGAGTCATCCAGTCCTTTTCATCACATCGGTCAAATCCCCGCCCAAACATCTTTTGCGTAAATGCCTTTTGTCTGGAGGTCCAAAAGCCATTCTTGCGCTTGCCGTTCGTCTGTTTCGTGGACTGACTGATACGCTTTTTGCAGCGTTGCCTCTACATCGGGCGCCATTTTGCTGCCGTCGCCGCATACGTAGAGGTGCCCTCCCCGGCCGAGGATGGAAATTAAAGCGCCGGCGTCTTTCGCCATTAAGTGCTGCACATACGTTTTCGGTACGCCTTCTTTGCGGGAGAAAGCCGTATGAAGCGTCACAATTCCGTCTTTTTCATAAGCTTCAAGCTCATCACGGTAAATAAAATCATGATCGTTTCTGCATCCGAAATACAGACGAGCCTCGCCCAGCTCTTTTCCTTCTTTTTTTAACGCCGCGCGGGCCTGCAGAAATCCGCGGAACGGGGCGACTCCTGTGCCGGGACCGACCATAATAATCGGTTTTTCCGGATCTTCCGGCAGCCGGAATCGTGTTTCCGGAGTGCGGACAAACATCACGATACCATCCTCAGGGCGGCGGTCCGCTAAATAATTCGAAGCAACTCCGCGATACTCACCCAAACCGCTCCGGGCGGGGCCGCGAACGACACCGACGGTAATTGAGGCCTGCCCGGGATGTTTCCGCGGCGAACTTGAAATCGAATAATACCGCGGCTTCAGCGGGCGCAAAAGCTCCAGAAATCGCTCAAACGGAAGTTCACACGCTTCATATTTTTCAAGGAGATCGAGCATCGAGACGCGCGATGTTAAGATTTGCTCCTGATAGACGCCCTCCTCAAGAAAATCTTCCAATTCCCGTTTGTGCGGCGGACAGACCGTATAAGCGGCCATTTCCCGGATTTGAGCCCTTGATGCCGCTTCCTGCAATTCGACACAGCTGCTCAGAAGATCATGCAGCCTGACCGGCCGATCGAGCGGGAGATGAGCCGCGCTCTGTCCGCTGGCCGTCAGCAGCACTTGATCATTCCCGTTCAGATTGAACCGGCGGAGAACACGGCTGACCTGCTCTTTGCTGTTTACCGGCAGCACGCCGAGGTGATCCCCTTCATGATAGGCAGCCTCTTTCGGCAGAGTGATTTCGATATGCCTTGTGCTCCGGCCGCTTTCCGGCGCCTGAAGTTCCCTGTTTTCCGCAACGGATGCGTAAACCGCTTCATACGTCTTTGCCAAAGGAGACCCGCCAAGCCCGCTGACAAATTGAAGGCCCAGCGCACTTCGCTCTTTTTCGGCATTTTCATTCAGCTTGAGACCGAATGCCTTCATGGCGTCCGTCCACATGCTTTTTTTCCATTCATCAAGATTTCCTTCAAAATCGCCGCTGACGTCCCCTTCACCCCGGGAGGAGAAGCGTTCCGCCCCTTTTTCGGCAAGCTTCTCATCAATCAGTCTCGGCACAGCCTGATATGTCGCCGCCCAGTTATGATCACCGCAGCCGAAGACGGCATATCGGACGCCTTCCAGTTCCCCGGGTTTGACTTCTTCAAGCCATTGAACGAATTGTCCCGCGTTGCTCGGAGGCTTTCCGTTATAAGAGGACGTAATGATCAAGAGAGCTCCTTCTTTCGGCAATTTTCCGATCCGGTCATTTAAAGGCGCCGTTTCAGTCCGGACGCCGTGCATCCCGGCAGTATCGGCAAGTTCCCGCGCCACGCCTTCTGCGGTTCCCGTATCTGAGCCGTACAAAATCAGAAGCGGTCGGTTATCAAGCCCGATAATGGATGCGCCTTTTGTTTCCCGTTTTTCTTTTTCGACGTCTTCCGCCGCTTTTTCAGCCGCCGGGAGAGCTGCCGCAACGGCTCCTTTGTTTCTCGGCCGCACCCGGATATGAAAGTCGCCGGGCTTGATCGTCAGGGTCTGTTTAATATCGAGCTCATAATCGGTGTGATCGATAAAGGTAAAATGCTGCAGAATCATTCCCAGAACAAGAGTTGCTTCATGCAGGGCGAACTGCATACCGATACACGCCCTCTGACCGTTTCCGAACGGCTTGTACGCATGGTGAGGCACTTGACCAGGATGTTCAAACCGCTCCGGATAAAATTCCTCCGCATTGTCTCCCCACGCGTCTTTATCACGGTGAAGCTGGGGAATTAAGACGGAAATTCTGTCTTTCGGCGTGATCGGATATTTCCCGCCGATCACCGTATCCTCTTTCGCATAAAGGCTGAACGCAGGAGCGGTCGGCCATAAGCGCAATGACTCCTGCAAAATCATTCGGATATAAGTAAGCTCCAGTACTTGTTTATAAGAAGGAACGGGATCGGTCAAAACCCGATCGGCTTCTTCATAGGCTTTTTCCAAAACACGGGGATGTTTCAGCAGAAAATAGATGGCAAAGGAAAGCAGGCCGCTGGTCGTTTCGTGGCCGGCAATTAAAAACGTGATGATTTGAAACCGGATATTTTCATCATCAAGTTTTTCGCCCGTTTCCGGGTCTTCCACATTCAGCATTCTGGCCAGCAGATCCTTTTCATCCCGTCCGCCTGACCGGCGCTCTGCGATAATACTGTCTACTAACGAAAACATCGCCTGAATGTCATGATGAAATTGGCGCTTCGTCCTGATCATGAGCTTATCCTGAACATCAAGGCGCTGCATTTGGTGCATCGCTTCATCAAGGGCGCGCACCATGCTGTTGATAAACGGATGAGGCGTTTCCCTGTAATAGCTGTTAAACCGATAGTTAAAGCCGCAAAGCCCGATCGTATCAAGCGTCAGGCGGGTCATATCAGCAGGCACATCAACGGCCTCATCCGGATTCAGCCTAGCCCATTTTTGAATCAGCTGCACCGCGATATCAGTCATCATCGAATGATAATCTTTCATCGCGCGCTGGCTGAAGGTCGGCATCAGAATATTATGCGCCTTTCGCCAGTTAGGCTCATGCGTCCAGCTTGTAAACAGCCCGTCACCGGAAAACGCCCGGACTTTCTCCAAAGCCCCTTCAATGCTTTTATCGAACCGCTCTTCATCACAAACCTCTTTCACCAGTTCATGTCCGGACACGACGATAATGGCGCCCGCCGGGGTATGCAGCTGAAAAATAGGCCCTTGCTCGTTTGCCAGTTTGATCAGCGACATTGTAGGCTTGTCTTTATCAAGCAAAGGAAGATTGCCGAGCGGACCGAATGTCTTCGGCTGCGGAATCGGACCTGTTTCCTTCATGAATAACACCCTTTCTTACACATTGATGCGTTCCTTCCAACTACAGTGCCCTTTTCACCGGCCGATTATCCGCCGTTACGGATCAATCCCCGGATTGACGATCAATAACGGTTTTTTCTATACTGGAGAGGCTTGTTAAATACAGAAATAAGGTGAGTTCACATATGGATTTTGAAATCAAGTTTTTATCGTTTTATGTCATTCAAGTGGAAGGAAAAGACGAACAGGCAAATAAACAGTTCAAACATTTCCAGACCCTTGACACGGAAGAATTTGAAGAAAGCGAGCTGAAGGATTTTCTTGACGGGGAATTGAAGAAAATCGTCAAACGGAAAGCCGAACGGCATCCGCAATCCGAGCAGGTCCCCACAAAAATCGGCCATTTTATCACGGAGCCGGGCCATGAGCTTGATTCAAATCCGAATTACAACCTTTTCAACCGCGCCAGACTTGCGGATACGAAGGAAGCATTTATCGAGGCAAGCGAGCAGTTCGTCCGTACTTATCTTGACACGAGCGCCGTGCGCGGCGGTGTTTTTATCGTGGCATCGGCCGTTCCGCGTAAATATTTTGAGGACAAATTCGTCTTTATGATGAAATGCGATTTCGAGCCGAAGGTCGCCCGCATCTCAGACGCCTCGTCTCTCATTAAAAAGGTCGAAATGGCCATCACGACAAAAAACATGAAAAGCATTCAATATCCGTATATGCCGGAAGAAGGCATGACGGAAGAGCATGAGCTGAAAATCCACCAGGCCTCGCACGCCCGTTATTTCGAAGATTTTCTCAAATTTGTCGAATATGGCGAATCGATGCCGGAAATCATGAAAAACCAAGTCATGAACATGGTGCAGGAACACGTGTATGAAACTTTTGAAGAAAACAGCGAAGAGCTTCAGCAGTTTGAGCACGACATTGAAATTTGGGAAGCGAGTGAAAAGCGGGAAATTCAGGAGCGCCTCGACACCCATCAAGTCATCGAGGCATCCGCGCAGATCATTGAACACACGCCGGAAGCCGAGCTGAAAATGAAAGTCGGAGAAACAGAGATTAAAGGATTACTGGCTGATTTCGGCGAATCCATCCATCTCGCAAAAGTGAACGGGCGCTATGTCGCGCTCATTGAGGCGGAGACGATCTCGTTTGAAAAAGGCAGTTCGCCGGTGGAGTTTCACAAGCCTGAGGGGCTGCATGAGGTGATTGAGCGGATACGGAATAAAGCTGAACAAGACTGACAAAAGTCCAGACGCCATGTTCTGGACTTTCTTTATTTAATAAGGCTCTTTGAGCAATCGATAGCATTCACCGATGATGTCTTGGACGCCAGGCGTTCCCTTTATCTCGCGGCGGACGATTTCAGATGAGAGATTCTGCACCTGTAATGCCCGCTCCGCCCGTCTTTCAAAGTATGCTTGACATGCAGTTTCATGGTTTTCGTGTTTTTGCAGTTCTTCACTAAGCACAATCGCGTCTTCAATCGCCATTGCCGCTCCCTGCGCCAATGTCGGCGCTCCTGCATGGACGGCATCCCCGCCCAGAACGACGCGGCCTCTGTGCCACGGTTCTTTGACCGCCATCTGCTCAATCTTATGAAACAAAACGGGATATTCCTTTGACATATTCTCTGTCACAAACTTTACTCCCGGAATTCCGCGCAGCAAGTCTCTCACCCGTTCAAAACGTGTGTCCTCGTCATCCCTGAAGTCAGCGTCATACGGCCGGATGATAAATACGTATCCTGTTTTTTCAGAGAGCGGCACGACCCCGACCTGCGTCTGCCCCTTTTTATACATCAGTGTCGAATCATGAAAAACCGGCTCGGGAAAAGAAATGTAAAATCTGTGCGCTCCCATGCCGAGATACTCTGTTTTCACTTCCCTTTGCAGCATGTGATCGCGGACAGCGGAGCGGATGCCGTCAAAGCCGGCGAGAATGTCAGCCGTCATCGCGGTTCCGTCTCCACAATGCACCGTTATTTCATCTGCCGTTTCTTCGTAAGACACGACTTTTTTACCGGGCAGAATCGTGACTCCCGCCGCTTCAGCATGCTTGCTGAGGATATCGTTTAATGTTTGCCGCAATATATTATTCCGCCCCGGCAATGTATCATCTAAAAACGCCTCACTCACTTTAAACTGCAGCGTTCCGTTTTCATCATGCTGCTTCAGCCATTCCGTTTGAAAGCCGTGTAGACAGCATTCATCATACACACCGATTTCCCGAAGCACCCGAAGCGCATTTTGAGGCTGAAGAATGCCCGCTCCGCTTTTTCGCATGTCGGACGCCGCCTCGCAAAGGGTCACTTCAAAACCCGCTCTGCCGAGAGAAATCGCTGCGGACAGGCCGCCGATCCCTCCGCCCGCTATGATGATCTTTTTCACTTCATGGTTCATCACGATACCGCCTTCTCTATTTATTTATCATTCATTAACTATTAGCCACCTTACTATACAGGCTGAAAAACTGTCAATCTTTATAGGTTGCCTTTTGAATCCGGCAAGCTTATACTTTGAATCACTAAAATGGTACGGAGGCTTACAAAAATGGAGTTGAGACATTTGCCGGATTACTCGCAGATTGCCGGACGCGCTGAGATTTACGCCGGTATGGATGCTGAATCATTGAAAACATTTTTGACGTTATTTGATATGTCTAAAAAAATGAATCAGGTCATGGAGCATTATTTCTCAAGTCACGGATTGTCCGAAGGGAAATTCAAAATTTTAATGTTTCTGTTTGACGAACCCGGCCACAGCCTGAGTCCGACGGAGCTGGCGAAAAAATCCAATGTCACCAAAGCGACCATCACCGGATTGATCGACGGACTCGCACGGGACGGCTTTGTAAACCGCAGCCGGCATACCGGTGACAGACGAAAAATCAGCATCGAACTTACAAGGGAAGGAAAAGAAAAGCTGATGCTGTTTCTTCCCGGCCACTTCTCCAACATTTCAGCAGTCATGGAAAGCTTCACTGCTGGAGAAAAAGCGGAATTGACAAAAATGCTTGAAGTTTTATTTGATAAGCTTCTGCTGTTTTCCGGAGACAGAACATAAAAAGGCGTCCCTCTCAGCAGGGCGCCTTTTTCGCGCGGTTAATCATCACTGTTTAAAATCCCGAAAAACCGAAGCAGGTTGATAAACAAGTTGATAAAGTCGATATAAAGCGTCAATGCCATCAAAGGAATCAGGTCAGCCGTGATGTCCCGGTGCTTGATCTGGTTCAGATCGTATAAGATGTACATTGAAAACACAATCGTTCCGATGACGGAATACGCCATCATGGCGGCGGAATTCAGCGGGCTGAAAATATTAAAGATCCCCACTGCGAGAAGCGCGATAACAGCGACAAGCAAGAAGGACCATAAAAACGACAAGTCCTTTTTCGTTTTAGCGCCGATCGTGCCGAGCACCGCAAAAATCACAAACGAAGAACCGAATGCCTCCAATACGACATAGGCTCCGGCTGCGGACGCATAATGGCTGATGATCGGAAACAGCGTCATTCCGGAAATAAAAGCGAATGAAAAGACAAACACATATCCGACGGCTTTTTTTCGGCGCAGCCAAAATGCGGCGATGATCATGACGACCTCTAAGATCGACAGCGGCAGTATCAATGCCGGCGGAATGAACTGGCCCGTATACAGGCCGATTGTCGCAACTAACAGTGTAAACACAAATACCGTTATAATGCGCTGCATAATAGATTGTTTGCTCTCATAAGCAGCAGTTTGCATGTCAAAAGTCCTCCCAAAAAATGATCGTGATAGGTCTATTATAAATAAAATGGGAGAAATTTGCATGATTTTAAGAAGATTTTAAGGATGTCAGGCCTGACGTTTTGCTGCGCACTCCTGCATATCCATGAAATCATGCAGTTTTTTCGTCAATCCGCCGTGCCCGAATCGGATATTCCCCTTCTGCCCCGGCGTTTTCACGAAATCAAGGAATGCCAGCACATAAAGACGCCTGACGGGAATCGGAATGACGCCCGCATCATAAAACCAGCCGTCAATTGTATTGAGCACGCCTTTATTTATGCCGTATTGCTTCGTGCACCAATGCAGAAAGCGCACTTCGGGCAGGTGCAGATACCGGCTCTCCCGGAAAGGAACAGTTGAATGCTTCATATGTACCGCCTCCTGTCATTGGCTGTTTTTTAAGATTGTTTTAATTCTTTGCTCTTCAGGGAAAATCGATATTTCTCCACCTTATCAATTTGTGTCACTTGGGAATTATGAACCGTAATCTGAACAGTCCCGAAATCGAGCGTTTCCAGCGCACTGATAATCTTTTCGATCACATGCGGATCTACGTTTCCTTTGGACGTCATCATGCTCCCCCTTTATGTCTGGCCGTTCGTCTTTTGACAATGAGTGTTTTAATTCATACTATTCTGATAAGAAATATATAATTATACTATTATGTTTTCATTCAGAAATCAACAGCATTTACACAATTTTCGGATATGTTTTCTTTGCGAAAACTTTCACTTCCTTCGCTTTGACATAAACCGTGTCGCCGACGCCCGCCCCCAAGGCGTCATATTGCTCTTTTGAGAGCTCAATCTCCAAGTGCTGGCCTGTGTCGGTACGGATGGCTTCCAATCTGACGGACGGTCCGATGGCACGGATATGAGCCGCCTTTGCTTCAAATGAATGCAGACCGGACGGTTTTTTTTCTACGGTAAAATGGTGCGGCCTCACATAAGCGATCCCCTTGTCCTGATCAGCATGCCCGACAGGTATTGCTGCGTTTCCGGTGATCAGCTTTCCTTCCTCCACTCTTCCTTCAAATACGTTGACACTGCCGAGAAAGTCGTACACAAACGGATTTGCGGGGTGATCATACACCTCCTGCGGCGTTCCGATCTGTTCAATCGCACCTTCATTCATAATGACAATGCGGTCGGCCACATCAAGCGCTTCTTCCTGGTCGTGAGTGACGAAAATACTTGTCATGCCGAATTCATCATGAAGCCGTCTGAGCCATTGCCTTAACTCTTTTCTTACTTTGGCGTCAAGCGCGCCGAACGGTTCATCCAACAGCAGAATGTTCGGTTCTACGGCCAAGGCGCGTGCGAGGGCGGCTCTTTGTCTTTGTCCGCCTGACAGCTGCGAGGGATAGCGCTTTTCATAAGGTTCCAGTTTCACAAGCGCCAGAAGCTCTCTCACCTTTTCGGCAATTTCCTTTTTGGCGGGACGCTGCTTTCGCGGACGGACTTTTAATCCGTAGGCGACATTTTCAAAAATCGTCATCTTGCTGAATAACGCATAGTGCTGAAACACAAAACCGACATGCCTGCTTTTTACATGCGTATCCGTCACATCTTGTTTTCCGAACAGGACACGTCCCCCATCTGCCTGCTCGAGGCCGGCAATGACTCTCAATAATGACGTTTTGCCTGAGCCTGACGGGCCGAGAAGCGCAACCAGCTCGCCATTATTGACGTGAAGATTGATATCCCGCAATGCCTGATAGTTTCCGTAATGCTTAGAAATACTGTCGATCGTAATCTCCATAATGACTCCTTCCTCATCCGGCTTTGACAGAACGATAACCGGCTTTCCATTCAATGATGTTTTTCAAAAACAGTGTCACAATCGCAAAAACCGACATGACGGAGGCCGCCGCAAAAGCGGCCGTAAACTGATATTCGTTGTACAAAATTTCGATATGAAGCGGGAGCGTGTTGGTAACACCCCTGATATGACCGGAAACGACTGATACGGCGCCGAATTCGCCGATTGTCCGGGCCGCGCTCAAAATCACGCCGTAGATCAGCCCCCATTTGATATTAGGCAGCGTCACATGCCAGAACGTTCTCCAGCCACCAGCACCAAGGGTGACGGACGCTTCTTCTTCAGCATTTCCCAAGCTTTGCATAAGCGGTATTAATTCCCGGGCGATAAAAGGGAGCGTCACAAACAAGGATGCAAGCACGATTCCCGGGACTGCGAATACGATTTTTATCTGGTGATCAAGTAAAAATGGACCAAGCCAGCCGTGAAGCCCGAACAAAAGGACAAAGATTAAGCCCGCGATTACCGGAGACACGGCAAACGGCAGATCAATCAGTGTCATAAACAGACTTTTCCCCCTGAATTCATATTTGGTCACAGTCCACGCCGCGGCGACGCCGAACAGCGTATTCAGCGGAACCGTGATAAAAACGACGAGGAGCGTCAATTTCATCGCGGCAAGGGAATCCGGATGCGTGACAAAGAGGATATATGCTTCCGCTCCCTTTTTAAAAGCTTCAATAAATATGAATGCAAGCGGCATGATTAAAAATATGGACAAAAAGAGCAGAACTGCTGAGATCAGCACCCATTTCACAACGGGTGATTCCCGTATCTCCCGCTTAGGCACGGCTGTTTTCGCTGTTTCCAGCTGCATGGCATATCCCCTACCTTCCTGCGTATTTTCTCGCGGTGAGCCATTGCAATCCATTGATGATGAATAAAATGAAAAATGTGATGACAAGCATGACTGCCGCAACAGCTGTTGCCCCGGCATAATCGTATTGCTCTAATTTCGTCATAATGATCAGCGGGGAAATCTCGGTTTTAAACGGCATATTGCCCGCGATAAATACAACAGAACCATACTCCCCGAGGGCGCGGGCAAAAGATAATGCGAAACCCGATATAATAGAAGGAAAAAGCTCCGGCAGAATGACCTTTTGGAAGGTTTTCCATTTCGAAGCTCCAAGTGACGCAGATGCTTCTTCCGTTTCCTTTTGGAGATTTTCTAAGACGGGCTGAACCATCCTGACGACAAAAGGCAGCCCGATAAACGTCAATGCGATGACAATGCCGATCGGTGTAAAGGAAATACGGAAAGGAAACAACTGTCCGATCCAGCCGTCCGGTGAATACATTGCCGTTAATGTAATGCCTGCGACGGCGGTCGGCAGGGCAAACGGCAGATCAACCAGGCCGTCAGCCAGCCTTTTCCCCGGAAAGTCATATCTCGTCAGCACCCAGGCGATGACAACGCCGAAAACCGCATTGATCAAAGCGGCGCAGCCCGCCGTCAAGAAGCTCAGCCGATAGGAAGCCGCGGCCCTCGGCTCAGAAATGATATGCCAGACGCCCCCGGGCCCCATTGACATCGTATGAAAAAACACCATGGACAGCGGCACGATAACCAAAACGGCCATATATAAAAATGTAAATCCCATCGTTAATCCGAACCCCGGAATCACGGACGGTTTTGTTTTTTTGAAAAGTAACGTTCTCATACTCGTTTCCTCTTTCTATTTCTCATAGATGCTGTCAAAGGTTCCGCCGTCATTGAAATGGGTTTCCTGCGCTTTTTTCCAGCCGCCGAATTCCTTTTCGACCGTCACCGTTTTAATCTGCGGGAATTGTTTTTCATACTTTTTCAGAACCTCTTTATCGCGGGGCCGGTAAAAATTCTTCGCGGCGATCTCCTGCCCTTTTTTGCTGTAGAGGTAGGACAAATATGCTTCAGCCGCTTTTTTTGTTCCTTTTTTATCGGCGGTTTTGTCGACAACAGAGACAGGAGGCTCAGCCAGAATGCTGATTGAAGGATTGACAATCTCATATTTCTCCTTGCCGAATTCCTTCAGTGTGAGATAGGCCTCATTTTCCCAGGCGATCAGCACATCCCCCATCCCTCTTTCTGTAAAACTGGTCGTGGCTCCGCGCGCCCCTGAATCAAGCACTTCCACATTGCCGTAGAGGTCTTTCATAAACTGTTTGATTTTCGTGTCGTCATGATGATACGTTTCATCGGCATATGCCCATGCCGCTAAATAGTTCCATCTGGCTCCGCCCGATGTTTTCGGATTGGGCGTAATGACCGAAACGTCCTTTTTCACCAAGTCAGCCCAATCAGTGATGTGTTTCGGATTCCCTTTTCTGACTAAAAATACGATGGTTGACGTGTAAGGAGTTGATTGATCCGGCAGACGTGACTGCCAGTTTTGATCAATGAGCCGGGCTTTTTCTGCTATCGAATCAATGTCATAACCTAAAGCAAGCGTTACGACATCAGCATCGAGTCCGTCTATTACGGATCTGGCCTGCTTCCCCGAACCTCCGTGTGACTGCTGAACGGTTACATCTTGACCCGTTTTCTTTTTCCAGTAGGAAGAAAAGGCCTGATTATACTCTTTATACAGCTCCCGTGTCGGATCATACGATACATTCAGCAGCTGAACGGTCTTTCCGTCTGATGACGCGCTGCCGGACTCAGATTGACAGGCTGACAGCGCCCCTGCCAATAAGATCAATACTAAAAATGCCGCTGTTTTTTTCATGTGCCTGATTTCTCCTCTCTTTTTCCGCATAAAAAAAGGCATATTATCCCCTTTCAAAAAAGGGAAATAATATGCCTTCAGTTGACTGATGGGCAATTATACCGGTATCAGATTTGGGCAGAACGGCCAGCTTTCGTTTGTGTACGATCAGCTATTTGTGCCGGTTCGATGTGTATAAGAATAATTCAAACTATCCCTAGCTGTCAACTAAGTTTTAGAATATTTAAATTGTTTTCCGCTGACAAAAAAAAGCGCCCCGCCTCTGGCCGGAGCACCTTTTTTCTATGCTTTTGCTTCCTCGATCACACATGTGACACCCATGCTGGCGAGCGCCTGCTCCAGGGAGCCGTAAGTTTGATACTCTGAAAAATCAAGTCCCAATTGGATAGAAGTCTGTGCCACATCAGGCCGAATGCCGGAAAACACGGTTCTGATGCCGAGGAGAAATAACGTTTTCGACAGCATATACAATTGCTGCGCCACCATCGTATCGACAATGGGCACACCGGACAGATCAATCACAAGGTTTGTGATCCGTTTGGCGACACAGTTTTCCGGCACCGACTCCAAAATCACACGCGCCCGTCTCGTATCAATCGCGCCGATGAGCGGCAGAGTGCCGATCGTATCCGCGATCAAAATAACCGGACAGCTCAATTCGGAAATAAGCTCCTGCTGAGATGACAGCCTCGCGATCATTAATTTCTGAAACTGTTCAGTAAAATCCGTCATCAGCTGATCAAACGAGCCGTTGACAAGGTGATTCCAGCGGCGGGCATCCTCGTTTGTTACGATGTCCTGATGCTCATCCATAAAACGGGTGACCGCCTCCCAAAAGACAGTTCTTGAATTGCCGATCGCCTCAACGACCTCATGAACCTCCGCGTCTTGCTCCACTCTGCTTTTCGCTACCTGTGCGGCCCATTTTTCTTTATTATGCTGAAAAACGGCCGGATCTTCCAAAAAAGCGCTTGCGATGACCGTGTTTGTAAAGGTATGCTGCTCGATCAGCAGCCGTTTCATTTCCTCACTTAATTGATCCGCAGAATAAAAACGCCCTCTCAGCTTCCGTCTCAGCTTGAGCCATTTTTCCGTCAGCTCTGCCGAATGTGTAATAATATAATCATGAAGTAATTGGTCTTTGTTCACTGCCGTCTCCTCTTTCAAGAATGTACTTTTGTCTAAATTATAAATCGGAATCGCCGATCGCACTAGAGAAATTAAAAAAAGCCGGCACATTAAAGCTTTTGATTGCTTTTTCCGGCAGGAGGATACACTATAAAAGAAATGAAACAGGAGGTCAGTATGATGATCAAAAAAATCGCGACAGTCGCCGTATACACTGATGATCAGCAAAAAGCGAAAACATTCTGGACGGAAAAAGCGGGGTTTGAAACCGTTGCCGAGCATCCGATGGGACCGGGCGCCTTCTGGCTTGAGGTAGCGCCCAAAGGGGCCGCCACTCATTTGGTTATTTATCCGAAATCGATGATGAAAGGGGCCGAGCATATGAAGGCTTCTATCGTATTTGAGTGTGAAGATGTCTTTGCCGCATACGAACAGATGAAAAAGAACGGCATCACCTTTTTAGATGAACCGAAACAAATGGAATGGGGCAGCTTCGTGCAATTTAAAGATGAGGATGGTCATGTCTTTCTCCTGAAATCGTAATCCGTCAGGCATCTCAATTGACTTTGAGAATCATTTTCATTTAAAATGTTGATAAAGCGTGAAAATGATTGGAGAGCTGCCAGATGTTTGTGCAAATCAGAAAAATGACCGTAAAAGAAGGACATGCCGACAAAGTAATCGAACGCTTCAGTTCAGAAGGCGTGATTGAAAAGCAGGAAGGTTTGATAGACGTAACAGTCCTGGAAAAAAAAGTCCGCCGCGGTGATGAAGAAGTCGTCGTGTTAATCCGCTGGGAGTCTGAAGACCATTGGAAACAATGGGAAAAAAGCGAAGACCACATCGCGGCCCACAAAGCAAACCAAGGCAAGCCGAAACCTGATTATATGCTTGGAACGGATGTCGGTATGTATCATGTCAGAGCCGTTAAAACAGGCGTACACGAAAAATAATAAAGAGCATTTGCCCCAGGGCAATGCTCTTTTTATTTTTTCTCCTCATACGGCAGGACAAACAGTGGTTTATCGGGCTTCCATTCCGCATACAGCACGTCCTCCGTTTTTTTGATGTTCAGCTTTTTCAGCTCCTGAGTCAGCTGCTTTTCTTCCAGCCCGGCTTCTTTCAGATTTTCATACAGCACTTCACCGTCAATAATCAGCGTGACCGGTAAAGAGACCTGCTTCGGCTTTATTTGCATGTCGCCGTTTTTCGTCGTGTCATATTGGAATTTCGGCAGGACGCTGACCATCCCGTTTGTTTCTAAAATCGCGTACTCCGCTTCCTGTATGGAAAAGCAATTCGCCTGTCTGAGAAGGCTTTGCAATTGATTAATGTCCAGCTTATTCTTTTTCAGCACATCATATTTCAGTTTTCCTTTATGTATGATAATACTCGGCTCGCCTTCCAACAGCTTTCTGGAGCTTTTTACTTTCTGCGTAATCAGTTCGATGAGATAAATTAAAACCCCCCATAACAGAGAAGCAAAAATGATTTCAATAATCCTGACGCCTTTATCATACACCGCATTTCCGACCAGTTCGCCGAGGATGAGCGCGGAAATAAAATCAAACGGCGTAATTTGCGAGAATTGGGTTTTTCCAAGCAATTTTAAAATCACAAATAAAATACCCAAGCCGCATACTAACTCCCAAGCCACTGTAAGTAAATGTCCCATATTCGCACCTTCTTCTTAAAAGTCATTACCATTATGGACATCCGCCTGTTTTCTATACAGCGGCCGGCAATACACAAAAAAACGCAGCCGAGGCCGCGTTTTTTCACTTCTGCTTACTGTTTTTGATTCGATCTGACGACCCGTAAGCACACCTCAGCGGCATAACCGGCTGCCGCTCCGGAACCCGCAAACATCGCGGCAAGCCCCAAGCCCATTCCTTCCCAGCCGCCGACACCGAAAATGCTGTAAACAACCGTACCGAAAGCAGTCAGGCCCAGCACCGCCAAAAGGCACTCAGGCCACATCTTTTTCGGCCATTTCTTACGGAGCACAGCCGATACGGCAAAGTTAAGACAAAATGCGGCCAGACAGATCAGATAAAAAAACCCCATGTCTTTTGCACCTCCGTCATGAGGAGCTTTTTATTTACTCACCTTTTTTTCAAACAAATGATAACCCGGCGCGAGTCCTTTTGATTCGTACCCCATTCCGCTGTAAAACGACTGAAGCGCCTTGTTTTCGGCCACGCAGTCGAGCCGGATTTTCGTTTTTCCCGGACAAGACACACCCGTCTCCGCCCAAGTCATGATTGTCCGGCCGAGCCCCGCGCCTGCAAACCGCCTGTTAATCGCCAGCCGGTGGAGATATACGGACTCCTCATGTCCTTCATCGCCCCATAGACGTCTGTCCCACCCGCTTGCTTCGGGAAGCAGCATGACGACGCCTGCCAGCTCTTCATTCTGCCTGAATAAAAAAACATACCCTTTGGCGATCGCCTCCCGCATATTGTGGGTATCTTCCCCTTGCAGAAGGCCGCTCCACTGGTTCGATCCTTTATCGCGAAGCCATTCTGCCGCTTGCACGAGCAGATCCATAACCTCTTCTTCATCATCCTTCCGGGCGGAGGTGACCCGGAATGCCCCCGCCTTCTCCTCCGTAATCGTAAATGGTGTCATAAAATCCTCCTGTAATCAGAATATTCGACACCTTTATTATAGACCAAACGCAGAAAGGAAAAAAACAGCCGTCATGTTTGAGGGCCGTTTAAAAAATTTTCTTCTTATCACGTTCTTCTTTTAAAATCTCAACCGCTTCCCTGAAACGCATAGAGTGAACGATTTCACGCTCACGCAGAAAACGGAGTGAATCATTCAGGTCAGGATCATCGGAAATATCAATAATCCATTGATACGTCGCTCTCGCCTTTTCTTCAGCCGCAATATCCTCATATAAATCAGCAATCGGATCTCCCTTCGCCTGTATGTAAGACGCTGTGAACGGAACTCCGGCCGCATTGTGATAAAACAGCGCGCTGTCATGGTTGACGTAATGATCACTGAGCCCTGCATCACGCAGCTGCTCCGGTGTCGCATCTTTTGTCAGCTTATAAATCATCGTCGCAATCATTTCTAAATGCGCAAACTCCTCCGTGCCGATATCCGTCAGCAGGCCGATCACCTTATCAGGAATCGTGTAGCGCTGGTTTAAGTACCGGAGCGCTGCGGCCAATTCGCCGTCCGCCCCGCCGTATTGTTCAATGAGAAACTTAGCCAGCATCGGGTTGCATGTACTCACTTTAACCGGATACTGCAGCTTTTTTTCATATACCCACATTTACAGATCCCTCCTTATACTTGCCATGGCCAAGGACCGCGGCCCCAGTCCCATTGAGCGCCAGCCTGACTCACGCCGAATTGCAGAAGCGGTCCGTACTCAGGTTCAAACCGTTTTCTCAGCTGCCTTGAGTACCGGGAATATTCATGAAACTGCTGAAGCGCGAGACGGTCATGGGGATGCGTATCCAGATAAAGCGTCAGCTCCACCAAGACAAAGTCCGCCGCCTGGATTTGTTCCAGCAGCCGATAGTATTCATCATCAATCTTTTTCGCCATATTCGATTCCCCCCCGATAAGGATTATCATAGAAATCGTAAAGATCCTTCCAAAGGGTTCCTTTTCTCAATGCCTCCATCGGAGAAAACTGCTCCAAGTGATACGGCTGAAACCGCATATAAAGATGCGGCGGCGTTCTGTAGTATTTTCTTCCGATCGGCGGGCAGGGATCAAACCGGCTGTGGAAGGGTTTATAGGATTTGACCGGTGTAAACGGCTGATTTTCTTTCATTACGATCCTCCTTTCCTAAACACATGACCTTAATAGGTATGAATCCGTATCGGCATTTATGCCCTGTAAGAAAATAAAAAAAGCCCGTTAAAAACGGACTCAATGCAGCTCATCTGGAATTTGAAGTAAAAAATCATAATGAAAAATCTGATTGAAAGCGCTGATAATGTTTAATTGTATATTCCGTAATTTGCTGATCATATTCAGGATATTCATATCTCAATAAAACAGCCACTGACGTTGAATATGCTCTGAAGAGATCCTGGCAGTCAAATAATGCCTTCCACACGCTTTCATAAGTATTGCCGACATAAGTATTCAGCAGAATTTCCCAATCTTTCGCATTCATGTAATGTTGAATATACTTATAATTCTTCCCTACACTTAATGAAAACTGATACTCTATCCCGATATTCCACGCAATCATACGCAAAATATTAGGCCTTAAAATGTCATTCATATGATCCAGCGCAAACAGTATTTCTTTACGCATTAATCCTTTAATCACATAGGTTGAAACCATCCAAAATTCATTGCAGCAATCATCAAACTCTCCGGGGGTCGGTTTCTTTATATGATATTGTTCATCACTCGCAATCATCTTACTGTTGATTCGGTCATCCTTGTCTAATAATATTTCCGCCAAACCATCACTTTGTGTAAAATAATCCTCTGTTTGACTCAGAGGGATCAAAGTTAAGTCGATTTTATGATGATCTTTAAAAAGCATGAGATAGGAGAACCAGTCTCCGAGTTCCGGAGGGAAAAGTTCCATATCTTCAGGTTTTTGCATCATCATTCTTTCGCCAAACTGATCCAGCCAGCTTTCGTCAGATGTGAAAGAGTCCATATCGGTCACAAAATAAGAAATATCATAGTCTTGAAATTTGTCTCTCGGTACATTTTTATTGGTTCTTGATCCCTCTAAAGTGACAAGACGGATTCTCTCGTCCTTCATCGCAATATCAAGAATCAATTTCATCATTTCGTCTTCACTTCTCACATGTAAAACCTCCCGATAAAGAGATTTTTACAGATCATGCTTTTCAGTTTATAAACAACTTGCTCATGATTTACAGAAAAGTCCTATGTACTTGATGATTTTGCTCCAATCGTAACACAGCTGCAAGAACATGAGAAGAGCACTCTTGCTTGTTCCAAGAGTGCTTTTCCCGAATGGTCAGATATATTGGCTGTCCCGATGATGATGATGATGGAACGGGTAGCCGCCGTAGCCTCCGCCATAGCCGCCAAAACCGTACCCCGGATATCCTCCGAAGCCGCCGTAGCCGCCAAAACCGCCGTAACCGCCAAAACCGTATCCCGGGTAGCCGTAGCCTCCGCCGAAACCGTATCCCGGATATCCTCCGAAGCCGCCGTAGCCACCGTAGCCTCCGTAGCCGCCAAAACCGTACCCCGGGTAGCCTCCGTAGCCTCCATAGCCGCCGTAAATCGGTCTTCTTTCATTCATGATTTATCGCTCCTTCACATAGGTTACAGTCCAGTTTATGACATGCGGAAGGAAACGTATGGGCATCCGCCCAGTTTTGGTGAAATAATCAATAATTGCTTACGGAGAAATACGATACAGACCGGCCTCATAAGCAAAATAAAAAGGCCGGAACTTATGCCGTCCCGGCCTTTTTGTCTTTATTCGCCTAAATCCACATTGTGATAAACCTGCTGTACGTCTTCGAGGTCTTCCAGCACATCGATCAGCTTTTCAAATTGAGCTTTCGCATCTTCCGGAAGCTCGACTTCATTTTGCGCAAGCATCGTCAGCTCCGCAACCGTGAACTCTTCAACGCCGGCATTTTTGAATGCCTCCTGTACGGCATGGAATTGATCAGGCTCAGCATACACGATAACACTGTCATCCTCTTCTAAAATATCGCGCACGTCCACATCAGCTTCCATCAGCAATTCCAGCGCTTCATCCGCCGTCTTGCCTTCAACGCCGATAACGGCGGTCGCATCAAACATGTAAGCGACAGACCCGCTCACACCCATATTTCCGCCGTTTTTCCCGAATGCGGCGCGCACTTCAGGTGCCGTGCGGTTTACATTATTCGTTAACGCATCAACGATGATCATTGAACCGTTCGGCCCGAAACCTTCGTAACGCAGCTCGTCAAAGTTCTCCTCTGCGCCGCCTTTCGCCTTTTCAATCGCACGCTCAATAATATTTTTCGGCACACTGTACGTCTTTGCGCGCTCAAGCACCACTTTTAACGCCTGGTTCGATTCCGGATCTGGCTCGCCTTGTTTTGCCGCCACATAAATCTCACGGCCGAACTTCGCGTAAATCCGGCTCGTATTTGCGTCCTTTGATGCTTTCTTTTCTTTAATATTGTTCCACTTACGGCCCATTTTGTTCCACTCTCTTTCACGAATTGAATCTGTATGATAAATACTCTGCTTCTATTATACCTCAGCGGTTGGGTTGTTTCGAGTGTAAGACATTAGAAAAAACAGGCACGCTTAAAATCACCGGAGCGCAGTAAGCCGAATTTGAGGATTATTGTACAAAACATAAAAAAGCCCCCTTCATACAGGAAGGAAGTCGCAAGCCAAAAGATTCATTTTATTCTTATTACCTATTTCCTACACTGTATATCCTGACTCACGTGGTAAAATTTTGATATCGAACAAAAGAAAGGATATGGTCATGAAAGTTTTCGAAGCAACCACCCTCCTGGCCGCCGCCAAACAGCGCGCGGGTGAATACAAAAAACTGCGCGGCCAGATGGTTAATCTGAAAAAAGCGTTTCAAGGCATGGCTGATCTTGGTGACAATGATTTCTCAGGCCGGGGCGCAAATAACATCAAAGCTTTTTTCCAGGACCACGCCGGCGTTACTGACAGCTGGCTTGATCTGATCGATATGAAAATCGCATTTCTCACAAGCCTTCCCGGCAAGGTCGAAGATGCCGGACTTTCCAGTTCGCATGTGGAGGAATCTTTCCTGGAGCATGAGCTCACCCATGCCCTCAGTAAATCAAAAGCGATTATGGAAGAGCAGAAAAAGGACATGCGCTCCATCCTCGGTGAGATCGATGACATCATCTCGCTTGATCTGTTTTCAACCGAAAGCACAGATCAAAAGCTGTCTTCAGCTGACAAAAAAAGAAGCGAAACGATACATAAGCTCGGCAAACTTGATCACGATCTAACGAAAGAATACGCAGAAACCGAAGCGAACGAACAGTTCATTCAAACCGACTTTCAGCAGCTCCAAAACGCTACGGGCAAAGGAAAAAACGCCACGCCGCTTCACTACAATGCCAAGGCGTACCGAGAAAGCGACATCCATAAGAAAAAAGGCGATATCGCAAGACATTCGGATGCTTATTTGACGATTAAGAAGGAAGAGACGAAAGAGCGGGAGATTAAGAACCTAAAGAAAAAGCTGGCCGATGGTGTCACCGATCCGGATGAGTATTTGGAAATCGCGAAGAAGATCGGCTATGAAAACCTTGAACCCGCTCAGGTGCAATATGTGCTGCAGCTTGAACAAGCAAAACAGCTCGAAGAAGTCGGAGAAACGGCTTGGGATATCGTCAAAGGAATAGGCGTCGGCCTTTATGATGTCGGGAAAGACACCATAACAGGCGTCAAAGATCTCGCTGTCGGCGCATGGGATTTTTACCATCTCTCTGATGAACAAAAAGTCGCTAAAACCATATCGGGTGTATTGAACACGCCCTCCTACGCAAAAATCATATGGACAAACCTGGCGGATTCGTGGAATGATAAAATGGTTAACGGGGATGCGTATTCAAGATCCCATTACATCACTTACGCCATCGGGAGCATCGTCGGACTAAAAGGTTCCGGCTCAGCTGTAAAAGTATCAAGCAAGCTCGCCAAAACAGGCGCCGCCAAAGTGGATAACGTCTTGGAAGCCAGTGAAAAAGCGGCTGCAAAACATGTAAAAACCAGGATTGAAAAAGGAAAAGACTATATTAATTCCGTTTCGAAAAACAAATATGAACCCGCGCTTGCCGGAATAGCACAGGATATTGAAAATACTCACAATGTGAAGAATACTCCTTTGTTGAAAAGTATTATTGAAGATCAGAAAGAAAGTGTGCTCAGAAAATCTGTGACTTCTGACAATAACGGCATACATAGTGTTAAACAAGGAGACAGCAGTCCTCTCGCACCGGGCGGTGGCTTAGCTGCTCACGAAGCAAAAGGCGGACACCTTATAGAAAGGCATGTTGGGAAGACTGACCAAGAACTCCTGAAAAGGCTTGAAAAAAGCAAAATGAGTAACAAGAAAATATCCGGATCATCATCTTTTAAGGATAGAGCAACTGCAGAAAAGGTTGCTAATATTACTTTATCAACTAATAAAGATAAAATAGAAAAATGGTTAAATAATTATGATGTGAAAAAACCTTTAGTACTCTCCTATAAAGGATCAGAAGTGTTAGGCAGAGGAATTACCAAAGGCTCAGACGAAATTTCTGACTTAACTAATGCTAAAATTATATTGAAAAAGAATAATGATGGTAGCTTTATATTAACAGGCTATCCCACGAGGTGAAATCAATGATTGAAACAAATATTTCTGAACCTGTATTTCAATTTTTAGGAGGTATTTTCCATCAAGATATAGACACTCCTGAGTCAGCTCTTGAAGAATACTTAGCAGAGATACCTAAAAAAGAACAAGAAAACGATGTAGTAGCACTCAAAACATTTATAAATAGCGATTACCCAGATGAAGAAAAAAATAATTTTATAGATGAGTCTGCAGATGGTGTAGATATCAATAGTTACGGAATATCCCCAATACTATGGCTCGGACAAGTCATTCAAAAAATCGAAAAGAATATTGAGGCTTTATAGATTCAGAGAAACCCTATTCCTATGTTTGCACAGTCTCTGATAAGTTTCTTAATCTTTCCCTCTATAAACTGAAAAAATAACCCCGAATGAAAGGATATGGTCATGAAAGTTTTTGAAGCAAACACCCTCCTGGCCGCCGCCAAACAGCGCGCGGGTGAATACAAAAAACTGCGCGGCCAGATGGTCAATCTGAAAAAAGCGTTTCAAGGTATGGCTGATCTTGGTGACAATGATTTCTCAGGCCGGGGCGCAAATAACATCAAAGCTTTTTTCCAGGACCACGCCGGCGTTACTGACAGCTGGCTTGATCTGATCGATATGAAAATCGCATTTCTCACAAGCCTTCCCGGCAAGGTCGAAGATGCCGGACTTTCCAGTTCGCATGTGGAGGAATCTTTCCTGGAGCATGAGCTCACCCATGCCCTCAGTAAATCAAAAGCGATTATGGAAGAGCAGAAAAAGGACATGCGCTCCATCCTCGGTGAGATCGATGACATCATCTCGCTTGATCTGTTTTCAACCGAAAGCACAGATCAAAAGCTGTCTTCAGCTGACAAAAAAAGAAGCGAAACGATACATAAGCTCGGCAAACTTGATCACGATCTAACGAAAGAATACGCAGAAACCGAAGCGAACGAACAGTTCATTCAAACCGACTTTCAGCAGCTCCAAAACGCTACGGGCAAAGGAAAAAACGCCACGCCGCTTCACTACAATGCCAAGGCGTACCGAGAAAGCGACATCCATAAGAAAAAAGGCGAGATTGCAAGACATTCGGATGCTTATTTGAAGATGAAGAAAGAGGAAGCGAAAGAACGAGAGATTGAAAAACTGAAAGAAAGACTGAAAAACTACGATTATGCGAATGCCGATGAATTCTACTCAATGGCCAAAACAATCGGCTATAAAAACCTGACAAAAGAACAGAAGCGCTACTTCACTCAAATTGAAAACACGCGTGAACTCACAGACGGATTCAAAGGCGTTGCCGTCGGCCTTTATGATTCCGGAAAAGACGCGGTCACAGGCTTATGGGATATGGTCACAGATCCGGGCGGAACGGTTGAAGCCATTACAGGAGCGGTGGCTCACCCGATCAAAACGTATGAAGCCATTTCAGCGGCAATCGAAGAATCGTACCAAAAAGATATGGTGAATGGCGACACCTACTCCAGAGCAAGATGGGTATCATATGCAGTGGGCACCGTTGTGACATCAGTCGTCGGCACAAAAGGCGTCGGCGCCGTCTCAAAAACAGGCACAGCCGCCAAAGTGACAACCAAAGTCAAAACAGCAGCAAGCAAATCCGCCGCAGCACAAAAAGCGATAACGGTCTCAAAACAAACCGTTGACCACATCAAGCAAAAGGTCAACACAGGCATGGAAGTATCAAAAAAACGTGTCAAAACCAAGTTAAATCAAATCGGAGATCTCACCCTGGCTGATATTCTCCCGTATCATCCGCGTCACGACTTAGTGCCGGCGGGCGTGCCTTACAACGCAGTCAACGGGGTCACACTTAAAGAGGGACTGCAGAAATTCGCCAAAGTCATCCTGCCGAAACCGTACGGAACCTCCGCAAGCGGCAGACGGACACCGGCACCGCATGTACCGCCGGTAACGGTCAAATACGGCGAGCATTTTGCGAAATGGACCAGAAAGAAAGTATTAAAGCCGAATGTCATCTACAAAACAAAAGAAGGCTACACGTACACCACTGACAACTATGGTAGAATTACAAGTGTCAAAGCAGACTTGCAGCTGGGAGAAGCAAAACGCAACCAATATGCACAGTCAAAAGCAGGTAAACCAGACCGTCTGACAGATGACGACGGAGGCCACCTAATCGCCACCCAATTCAAAGGCTCAGGCCAATTCGACAACATCGTGCCAATGAATTCTCAGATTAATAGGAGCGGCGGCAGATGGTATGAAATGGAGCAAGAATGGGCAAAGGCTCTTAAAGAAGAACCACCGCAAAAAGTTAACGTTAATATAAAAGCCATATATAAAGGTGATTCACTAAGACCAGACAAATTCATCGTTAAGTACAGCATTGGAGATGCTGATTTCGAAAAAGTAACAATAAAAAATCAATCTGGAGGTTGAGGTCATGGACACACCAAAAATGGGTGAATTGTATCAAAGAATAGCAACTCAGATAAATGAAATGATTCCATCTGAATGGGAAAAAGTATATCTTTACGCCGAGATATTAGAGGATTCTTCCGAAGTATATTTTTATTTTAATATACCGGGCGAGAGTGAATTCTTATATTCACATAACATTCCAGACCATTTTAATGTAAGCGAAGATATCTATGATGATTTATTAATCGAACTTCAAGAATCATTCGAAGAATTACGCGAAGAGTACAAGGAAAATAATCCGCAAATTTGGACAAACTTGACTTTGAAACTAGATAGGACAGGCCAGTTTTCTATAGATTATAACTATGAAGATGTAATTGCTTCAGAGCTAAATGGATCTCAAAGAAAAGCTATTTGGGTGTATAAAAACCTGGGTTTACTGCCAAAAAGGAAAACGGTCAGAGACTTTTTAGAGGATTATATTAAGACTAACGAAGGAAAAATTTAAATTAGTTTCTGATTACGTGAGTTTATTAATTGAACTTCAAGAGTTATTCGAGGAGTTAAGAGAAGAATTTAAAGCAAATAACCCAGATTGTTGGACCAATTTAACGCTTAAACTAGAGAATACCGGTAAATTCTCAATTGACTACGATTACACCGATGTCATCTCCTCAGACTTAAACGGAACACAACGGCAAGTGGTATGGGAATATCAAAACTTGGGGATTTTGCCTGAAGATGAGGACGATAAAGAATTTGTAATAAGCTACTGCAGTCTATAAAACAATAATGGCTCAGCACTTCCTTGCTGGGCTATTTTTTATAACTAGGATTTCTCGACGATTGAAGGTGAAAAGGTTGGAAAATGCAAGATCTGTACCAGATTATTGGTGAGAAATTAAATGACATCATACCTTGTGAATGGACAAAAATTTATCTTTATGCAGAAGTATTAGATGACTCTACCATGGTTCTCTTTCACTTCAAGACACCAGAAAAACGTCAACTGATTTATTCGCAAGATCTACCAGCCTGATACAGTGTAAATAAAGATATCTTCAACACTTTTTTAAGAGAAATCCGAGAACTTTTTGAGGAATTAAGAATTGAGCACAAAAAGAATAATGATAAACAAAACAGGCAGCATCCAGTAAACGGATGCTGCCTGTTACATCGTTATGTATCGTCTGAAGAAGTCATTTATTTTGTTTTTTAAATATGAAAATAGATATGACGGTAAATATGATGGCTGTAATGACAATGACCCACAAGCTCGCAGCCGTACTGATAAAATGGCCGTTTAACTTGTAGACGATCCCGTAATGCTTTTCATATTCCTGTATTTGGTCCGCAGAAGCATGTTTAAACACTTTATCAACTGAGTCTGTCATAAACGCTTTTCTGAACAGAACGGCGGTGTGGCTGATAGGGAAATACATAATAATCTTCTGCACAAACACCGGTACGCCCCCGATCGGTACATATACTCCGCATAAAAAACCGATGGCTGTTCCGACAATCGTACTTAACGTCGAAAATGCATTTTGTGTGTGAATAAACAGCGTTAAAAATAAATTTATGGAACTTGAGAGTGCAACTGAAAGAATAATGATCCCCAATACTTCAAGTATATCTGTACCGCTTAAAAGCTTGCTGCCTGTTGAAACGAGAAAAATTTCACAGCCTAAAAAGGCGATGAAAGAAAAGATCAAGCCGATGACAAATGAATGAATGACATAGCTCAATTGGATGGTCGCCCTTGATAAAGGAGCTGTTAAAAAGTCATACGTTCTCTTGCTTTCTTTATCTTTCACCATAATTCCGAAAGCGCCTAAAGTCGTTGTCACAGCTGTAATGGACAGCAATCCCGCCACCATCCATTCGTTCACCATTGCTTTGGAATCATCTGTCGAACCGACCAGGGCCTTAATGGCGTCCAGCTGTGTCTGCTGTAAGAACACGGCATATAACAGAATAACGATAAATACTGACAGCAAAGAAAGAAGCAAAAGCGTTCGATCACGGAAGTATATTTTTATATTTCTGCTGATTAAACTGGATAAAGACTTCATTTATGCAATGCTCCCCTTTACTGGCAAACTGCTTCCTTGTTCTTCGATAATATGGATAAACACATCATCCATATTTCCTTTAATCACCTCGAAAGATTCAATTTTTCCTTCAAGACCTTTCAAAATGTCCAGCGTATGGAGAGTAGACTCAACACGAAGGGAATAAATAGAGTTTTTAACCGTAAAATCCAGTTGTTTATTTTCAAACCATGCCGTCGGATCAACGCCTTGCTTAAACATCATATGCAGACTGTCAAACGCATATTGATCTTTCAGCTGACTCGGTGTGCCCTCTGCGATCAGGCGTCCTTCTTTGATGACCACAACGTTATCAGCCACAGCGGCCTCCTCCATGTAATGGGTCGTTAAAAAGATCGTCATGTTTGTTTCTTCCTGCAGCCTTTTAATCGCATTCCAAACAAATACTCTCGTTTGCGGATCAAGACCTGTAGTAGGCTCATCTAAAAATAATATAGTCGGTTTATGGATGATGGCACGGGCAATATCCGCTCTTCTTCTTTGTCCGCCTGACAAATCGCTGTATTTTTTCTCCTTAATATCATCCAATTTTAAATAGTCTGTTACAAACTGATAGTTCTCTTGCACTTGTACCTTGCTTAAATGATAATATTGTCCGCGGTTCATGATATTTTCATAAACGGTCAATCGTTCATCCAAAATGCTCTCTTGGAAAACGACTCCGATCTTTTTGCGGATATGATTATTCTCTTTCCCCTCACCAAGCGTATAACCGTCTATTACCACTTTTCCGGATGTCTTTTTAATCAGCGTACAGAGAATATCGATAGTGGTCGATTTCCCTGCACCGTTCGTTCCCAGAAATGCAAACAGCTCGCCGCGTTTGACAGAAAAGGATACCCCTTTCACTGCTTCAAATGATCCATATTTTTTGCGCAGATCGGTTACTGTAATAATGTCTTGTTCTTCTCCCATTCTGTTCACCTCGAAAAGTAAGATTCTATACCGTTGTTCACTAACTTTATATCGTCATTCCCGCCAGGATTTTCCTCATTTTTATCCAACTTTATATCTTTTTATAAATAATTATCTTAAATATAACGATATAATTTATTATTTTCGGGTTTTGTTATTGGATTTAGGGATCGGTGGATTTTCTATACAAGGGGATCACTATTGATTTTGCAGGAAATTTATACATGCTGTATTCAATAAACTCTTTATCATTAAAAGGGTTTTTATTGGTTAAGAATTTCAATACTATTTAAAACTCCTGTTTATAACCGAAATACATACTATCTTAGAACATTAAGAAAGGAGAACATAATGGAAACATGCCCTTATTGTGCAACTTCAATTCAAAAGGATAATCAGTATTACTGTAGTTTTTGCTTAATGTACATACATAATGTTCAGAGAGATGGCAAACGTGAAATCATAGATTATCGTGAGCATACTTCTGAATTAGATTTGGATAAGTCTACACCAGAACTAATGACTATGCCAACAATTGAATTATTTCATTTACTGCGGCTCTCAAGAAAAATACGCAAACAGAAGTATGATCAACTATATAAATCTCGACTTGAATCAGAAAAGGGAAATGAATCAGAAAGTGTTCAAATCGCAACGGATAATTACCAATATTACACAAAGAAAATGTATATCATAGAGAATATATTAAATAAACGTCTGGGTTACATCCCGGATAGGATAGATAATGTATTTCTTAAGAGTTATTTAGAAAAAGTAATGATTAGTAAGGAGAAAAAACAAGATATGAAAGTGTATTAAAAAAGCTGCCCCTCTAGAGTGAATATTAATAAAGAGATGTATAGAAAGCTATATTATAGACGTTAACCAAACATCTTCTGGTACTCCTCTCATGTCACGAGTTCGTCCTGAATACAAAAAAATGCGGATTAAAAAAGGCAACCATCCCTAAGGGTTAGTTGCCTTCTCTTAATTCCAGCACAGCCACACACTCCACATGATTCGTATGCGGGAACATATCCACAGGCTGCACTTCAAGCGTCTGATACCCGCCATCCTCAAGCACCCGCAGGTCTCTTGCAAGCGTTCCTGGATTGCAGGACACATACACCACCCGCTTCGGTTTCATCTCGATGATTGTCCGCAGGAGGGCTTCGTCACAGCCTTTTCTTGGCGGGTCGACGACGAGGGTGTCGGCCGTGATGCCTTCTTCATACCATTTCGGAATGACGGTTTCCGCTTCTCCGACGGCGAATTCCGCGTTTGTGATGCCGTTCAGCTCAGCGTTGCGTTTCGCATCCTCGATGGCTTCCGGCACGATTTCGACGCCGTACACTTTTTTCGCCTGCTTCGCCAAGAAGAGAGAAATGGTTCCGATGCCGCAGTAGGCGTCGATGACGGTTTCTTCTCCTTGCAGCTCTGCGTACTCAAGCGCTTTGTCGTAGAGCACTTTTGTCTGTTCCGGGTTGACCTGATAGAATGATCTGGCGGAGATGGCGAATTTGACGTCTCCGATGAGGTCGTAGATGTATTCTTCTCCCCAGATGACGTTTGTTTCGTCCCCAAAGATGACGTTTGTTTTATTTGGGTTGATGTTCTGCACGATTGATTTAACGTGCGGGAATTGCGCCGTAATGTCTTCGATGATCTTCGCTTTGTGCGGAAAATCACTTGTTCTTGTGATGAAGACGATCATCATTTCGCCCGTGACGACGCCGTATCTGACCATGATGTGACGGAGCCAGCCTTTGTGGCGTTCTTCGTTATAGGCTTTGACACCGTATGCTGCACAGATGTCTTTGACGGCTTGGACGGCTTCGTCGTTTTTGGATTGCTGAATCAGGCAGGCGCTCATGTCGATGATGTCATGGCTTCTTTGCTGATAGAATCCGGCGACGAGCCCGCCTTCTCTTTCTCCTACCGGCACCTGCGCTTTGTTTCTGTAATTCCACGGGTCTTCCATGCCGAGCGTCGGGTGCACGGTGACTTTTGAGAGGTCCAGCTTGCCGATCCGTTCTAAGACGTCTTTGACTTGTTTCTGTTTAAACAAGAGCTGGCCTTCATAGGTCATGTGCTGAAGCTGGCAGCCGCCGCATTGCTTGTAGATCGGGCACGGGGCATCCGTTCTGTGCGGGCTTTCTTCCTTCAGCTCAATCAAGCGGCCGAAAGCGAAGCCTTTTTTGACGCGTGTCACTTTGATTTGCGCTTTTTCCTCAGGCAGGGCGTTCGGCACGAAGATCGGGAAGCCCTGAACCTTTGCGACGCCCGCTCCTTCATGCGTCAAATCCTCAAATGTCACGTCATAGTATTCATTTTTTTCTATCGGGGGTTTCATTTTCATCTATAATCACCTCTCGTTTTACCAAAAGCCTTGTTTCAGCGTGCTGGCAAACCTTCAAATTCAATGTCAGCCTTCAAAGGTTTCCGATCACGCTGAAAAGATGACAAAATCCTAAAACGAATACTGTTTTAGGATTTTGTCCGCGTATTAGTCATCCAGCTGTTCCGCTTTCTCCTTCGGCATGATGACGTGAATATGCCGGTACAGATTCACGAATTCGCCGGGCAGCATGCCGCCGTATTCGCCGTCCAGGTTCAGCTGCATCTTTTCTGATACATTGACTTTCACACGGTTCGCTTTTGTGTAGATAATGTGCTGATCGTTAATATGATCGCCTCTGAGCGCCATGCTCGCGACTCTGATAAATTCCGCGAGATTGGCTTTTTTCAAAATAATTAAATCAAACATGCCGTCATTCAGGCTGGAATCAGGGGCCAGCTTCTCGAATCCGCCGACCGAGTTGGTCAGCGTCACTAAAAACAGCATAATTTCGCCTTGAAACAGCTTGCCGTCATATTCAATCTCGACTTCTGTCGGTCGAAGTGAAGGCAGCATTTCCATTCCCTTTAAATAATAAGCAAGCTGGCCGAGCATCGTTTTCAGTTTGCTTGGCACATCATACGTCAGCTCCGTCAGACGGCCTCCGCCGGCGATGTTGATAAAATACTGACCATTCACCTGTCCGATGTCGATCGGGCGGGCCACGCCGTTAATGACGGTATCAGCGGCATTCAGTATATTCTCTCTCGGAATGCCCAGCGCTCTGGCGAAATCATTTGTCGTGCCGACCGGAATGATGCCGAGTGTCGGGCGTTTGTCTAACGGCGCAAGACCGTTGACGACTTCATTAATCGTTCCGTCTCCGCCGGCTGCGATAATCAGGTCAAACTCCCGCAAAGAGGCTTCTTTTGCGGCGTGGGTGGCATCCCCCGCGCATGTGGTGGCATGGGTGGAGGTTTCATAACCGGCTTGTTCAAATTTTTGCAGGACCTGGGCAAGATTTTTCTTGAAAAGCTCCCGTCCTGAAGTCGGATTGTATATTATGCGTGCACGTTTCATTATCTCATCATCCTACTTAAGAGTATCCGATCCATTATTAACACTAACAACCTTTAATTATACTATGACTTGAGAAAATCGCAACAATATGTACAGGAATTGCCAGAAGAAAAAAGGCCCCGGCTCCGTTTAAGGAGCCAAGGCCCGCTGTCTTACTCTTCTTCCGTTCCAGGTTTTTTCTTACGGAATTTCGCTAATACTTCATATACGATCGGCACAATCAGAAGAGTCAGCAGAGTCGAACTGATTAAACCGCCGATAACGGTGACACCGAGTCCTTTAGAAATGAC
This sequence comes from Bacillus sp. EKM420B, assembly GCF_011065565.1. Lineage (NCBI taxonomy): Bacteria > Bacillati > Bacillota > Bacilli > Caryophanales > Bacillaceae > Bacillus > Bacillus sp. EKM420B. The sequence goes on from NZ_JAAMNX010000005.1 coordinate 189,821, forward strand.
CTGGCTTCCGCCTTCAAAGCCCAATGCCAATGGAAGCAGGGCGCCGATTGTCGCGATCGCCGTCATCAGAATCGGACGCAATCTCGTAGAGCCGGCTTCCAGGAGCGCTTCTCTCGTCGATAGGCCTTCCGCTTCTTTATGGATGACGCGGTCAATTAAGACAATCGCGTTTGTGACGACGATTCCGATCAGCATCAGCATACCGATCATGGCATTCAGACTGACCGTCTCTCCGGATACATACAGTCCGACTAATGCGCCGATGACTGTAAACGGAAGCGAGAACAGAATCGCAAACGGCGCTAATGCTCCGCCGAACGTGATCACAAGAACGAGGTATACGATGGCGATTGCGGCAAGCATCGCTAACCCGAGTTTCGTAAAGGAATCTGCAATATCCGCTGATACACCGCCGGTATCAATCGATACATTGTCCGGCTTATCCAGTTTGTCAACTTTCTTTTGAACGGCTGATGACACCTTCGTGACGTTGTCAGAAGTGACGGTTGCCGTTACGTCAGCGTACACTTTGCCGTCGCGTTTGGAAATGGTATCGGATGTCGTGCCGTTTTTCACTTTCGCCACATCGCCGATTTTTACTTCTTGGCCTGCAGGCGATGTGATGGTTTTATCCTCTAATTCTTTTACACTCTTATACTGGTCTTTTTCTGTTTTGATGTTGACGTCAAGCTCTTTGCCGTCTTTTTTCACCGTTGTCAAAGGAGACTGTGACGTTTGGGACATCAGGGCTTGGGAGATTTGCGAAGCCGTCAGGCCCTGCTTGCTGAGTTTCTCCTGGTCAGCGACGAACGTGTACTCGTCATATGTGCTGGAAAGGCCTGAGTTGACGTCTTTCAGATCCTTCTCCTTTTTCATGATGCCTTCGATGTCTTTGACCGTGCCTTTAATATCAGACTCTGAATCTCCGTACACATAGTACGTTAATTCGTTGTTGTTGCCTGACGAACTGAAATTTTGTGATTTCCATTCGCCGCGGCTCGATGTTTTTTTGATTTCTTTTAAGACATTGTCTTTTTCTTTGTCAAAATCAGGCGTGTCATCCTCGTATTTCACGTAGAACAATGCGCCGTTTGAACTTCCGCCGAGCGGACTTTGCGAGCCTAAAGAATACTGAACGGTATCGACATGTTTGCGTTTAAGCAGCATGTCTTCCGCTTTTTGCGCAGCTTTTTCAGCTTCGCTTTTCGTTTCGCCCGGTTCAGGCGTGTATGTGAGCTGCATTGTTTTGTCCGCTTGCGCAGGCAGGTAGCTCGCGCCGATCAGAGGTACGAGGAACAAACTGCCGACAAGCATCAGAACCGCGATGATAGATGTAATCCATTTATGGCTTAATGACCAATTCAGCACTTTTTTATAGAAATTGGCCAATCTGCCCGGCTTATGCTCTTTCGCTTTAACAGGCGCGCCTGTGAGCGATTTTTTGAATAAGCTGTGCGCAAGCATCGGCACCAGTGTGATCGAAATCAACAGTGATGCGGCAAGCGCGAAGACGATTGTTAAGGCAAACGGCATAAACAGTTCGCCGATCTGTCCGCCGACCATGGCAAGCGGCAGGAATACGGCAATGGTTACGATCGTTGATGACATGATCGGTTTAAACATTTCTTTCGTCGCTTCACGCACCAATTGCTTCCCGCGTAAAGGTTCATCTTTCAGCCTCATGCGGCGGTAAATGTTTTCAATCACGACAATCGAGTCGTCGACTACCCGTCCGATGGCGACCGTCATCGCACCGAGCGTCATTATGTTCAATGTGACATCAAGCTGATTCAGCACAAGAAGCGCAATCAGCAGTGACAGCGGGATGGAAACGATAGAAATCATCGTTGATTTAATATCTCTTAAGAATAAGAGAATGATCACGACCGCAAAAATCGCGCCGAAAATCGCTTTGCTTAACATCGTATCCACCGACTCTGTAATCGGCTCTGCCATATCAAGAGTCGAGCTGTACTTGAACCCTTTGTGGTCTTTTTTGTATTGATTCAGTTCATCTTTAATCGCATCGGCCACTTCTACCGTGTTGGCGTCATTGGCTTTTACGATATTAATTCCGATGCTGTCCTTTCCGTTCGTGCGGGAAATGGATTCAGCTTTTTTCACATCTTTAATGTCGGCAATGTCAGAAAGCTTGACTGTCGGCACCCCTGCTGCCGCGCTTTGCTGTGCCTGCTGCATAGCCTGAGCGTCCGCCGCAGATGCCGCACCGGCTCCGCCCGCTTGACCTTGAGCGGCAGAAGAAGATGTGACCGGAATTCTCATATCTTTCAGATCTTTAATTGACGTAATATTTCCATTAACGACAACTGATTTTTCTTTGTTGCCGAATGTGTACAATCCAAGCGGCGTATTGACGTCAGAGCCTTGGATCACTTTCTTGACGGTATCTTCATCGAGTCCGTACTCTTTCATTTTTTTGTCTTTGAAAGAGAACTCCACCTGCTCTTCCTGCTGTCCGGAAACTTGCACGGACGCAACGCCCTGAATGCCTTCAAGCTTAGGAACGAGAGTGTTTTCCACATTTTTGGTCAGGTCTTCAAGCGAGCTTTTGCCGCTTGTCACACTGAGCGTCAAAATAGGGAAAGAGTTGAGGCTGTAACGGGAAATGTCAGGTTTTTTCGCGTCGTCAGGAAGGCTTACACTGTCCAGCGCTTCAGCGACTTCGGTTTTCGCCTTGTCCATATCCTTGCTGTAATCATATTCAATCATAACCGATGAGACGTTTTCAGAAGATGTGGACGTTACGACGCTCACTCCTTCTAAATTCTGGACCGCCTGCTCGATCGGTTTTGTCACGTCATCCGCAACTTGACTCGGAGCAGCTCCGGGATAAGTCGTATTTACTGAGAGGTAAGGCATGTTGACGTCCGGTATGGATTCCTGCTTCATATTCATACCGGCATACAGCCCTGCTACAGTAACGATAATCGTCATCAGCCAAACTGCGAATTTGTTCTTCAGTACAAAGTTAATAATGTGGTTCATCATGTCCTCCGTTAATTTTTATTGACTGACTGGTCATTCTATATAATACTAAACGGTATAACTCAACATCGTCAACTAATAAGGCAGTAAATTTTTCTAAATTTTTCAGGATTAAGGGGAAGCACGTCATGAACGAAAAAAAAGAGAAAATCATAAAAACAGGCATCCATTTATTTGCCAAAAAAGGGTTTTCTTCAACAACCATTCAGGAAATCGCCGGTGAATGCGGAATTTCAAAAGGGGCCTTCTATCTTCATTTTAAATCAAAAGAAGACCTTTTGCTCTCAGCATGTGAGTATTACATCGGCATGTCTATGGAAGAAATAAAGAAAATCAAAACAGAACATCAGCATAAATCGCCTAAGGACGTATTCCGAAAACAAATCGCTTATCAATTCCAGGAATTTATGGAGCACAAGGACTTTATCATTCTCTTGCTGAGCGAAAAGGTCATTCCTGAAAATCAAAAGGTCAAACAGTATTTTCATGAGGCCAATATTCAATTTAACATGCTGTACCGGGATGCTTTGCTCTCCGTTTACGGAGATGCCGTCATACCGTTTATAGCGGATGCGTCCGTTATGGCGCAAGGAATAGTGAGCTCCTATATTCATTTCTTGATTTTTAATGAACATACGGCATTCCGGACGGAAAACGTGGCGGCCTTTCTGATTGCCAGAATCGATGATCTGATTACGGGACTGATAAGAGACAATCCCGATCCGCTGCTGCCGGAGGATATCTTCACTCAGCCTGCGGCGGACAGAGAAAGACTGCTGGCGGATATTCAAAAGATAAAAGCACAGCAGGGGCTGCCTGAGGACGTCCTCGTATCGCTTGAAGTCATTGAAGAGGAATACGCAAAGGAAGAGCCGCGAAAACCGATTATTAAAGGAATGCTGTCCAACTTGGCAGGCAGCGGAAATGAGCAGATTGAAACGCTGCGGGCTTCCATTGAAACCTATTTCAGCTTATAAAAAAGAGACCGGCGCTTACCGGTCTCCGTGTCAGCAGCGCCCTTAGAGGCGGCTGCTTTTTTTATCGTTTTTTGATTTCTTCAAGTAAGATCTTGTTGACCATCGGCGGGTTGGCCTGTCCTTTTGAGGCTTTCATAATCTGCCCGACAAGGAAGCCGATCGCGCGGTCTTTTCCGTTTTTGAAGTCTTCAATTGACTGCGGGTTGCTGTCAAGCGCATCTGTTACCAGCTTCAGAAGCACGCTTTCGTCAGAAATCTGCACGAGGCCTTTTTCTTTGACGATTTTTTCTGCGTCGCCGCCTTTTTCAATTAATTCTTTAAAGACTTTCTTCGCGATTTTTGACGAGATGGTTCCTTTTTCAATCAGCTTAATCATGCCGGCAAGGCCTTCAGGAGTCAGTGCGACATCCTCAAGCTCTTTTTGTTCGGCGTTCAGGTAAGCTGAGACTTCACCCATCAGCCAGTTTGATGCCTGCTTGGCTTCCGCGCCTTTATTGACCGTTTCTTCGAAGAAATCAGCCATTTCTTTCGTCAGCGTCAGAACCATTGCGTCATAAGCCGGCAGACCGAGCTCTTCGATATAACGCTTGCGGCGCTCGTCCGGAAGCTCAGGAATGGTTGCTCTTACGCGTTCTTTCCATTCGTCATCAATGCAGAGCTCGACAAGGTCAGGCTCAGGGAAATAACGATAGTCGTCCGAACCTTCTTTGACACGCATCAAAATGGTTTTTTTCGTCGCTTCATCGTAGCGGCGCGTCTCCTGCTGAATGACTCCGCCTGACAGAAGCACCTGCTCTTGGCGTTTTTCTTCATGCTCAAGTCCTTTTTGCACGAACGCGAAGGAGTTCAGGTTTTTCAGCTCCGTTTTTGTGCCGAATTTCTCCTGGCCGATCGGACGGAGGGAAATGTTGGCGTCACAGCGCAGTGAACCTTCTTCCATTTTACAGTCGGAAACGCCTGTGTATTGGATAATTGATTTCAGCTTTTCGAGATATGCGTAAGCTTCCTCCGGTGTGCGGATATCCGGCTCAGATACAATCTCGACAAGCGGCGTGCCCTGGCGGTTGAAGTCAACGAGGGAATAGCCGTCGCCCGTATGCGTCAGTTTTCCCGCATCTTCTTCAAGGTGAAGACGGGTAATGCCGATTTTTTTCGTTTTTCCGCCGACTTCGATTTCAATCCAGCCGTTTTCGCCGATCGGCTTGTCAAATTGAGAAATTTGATATGCCTTCGGGTTGTCCGGGTAGAAATAGTTTTTCCGGTCAAACTTCGTATCCGTTGCGATTTCACAGTTCAAAGCCATTGCGGCTTTCATCGCGAATTCGACCGCTTCTTTGTTCAAAACGGGCAGCACGCCGGGATAGCCGAGGTCGATGACGCTTGTTTGGGTATTCGCTTCCGCGCCGAATGGCGTCGGTGAGCTTGAGAAAATTTTAGATTTTGTTTTTAATTCCACATGGACTTCAAGTCCGATTACCGTTTCAAAGTTCACTTCATTTCACCCCTTACAGTTCAGGTTTCGCTTTATGATGATCTGTTGCCTGCTCAAAAGCATGAGCGACGCGGTATACAGTGCCTTCATCGAAGTGTTTTCCGATGATTTGCAGTCCGAGCGGCAGTCCGTCCGCATATCCGCACGGCACGCTGATTCCCGGCACACCCGCGAGGTTGACAGGGATCGTTAAAATATCGTTGGCGTACATTGTGAGCGGATCGCTGGTTTTTTCGCCGATTTTGAATGCCGGTGTCGGCGTTGTCGGTCCGACGATGACATCGTATTTCTCAAATACGTCTTCAAAATCTTTTTTAATAAGCGTGCGCACTTTTTGCGCTTTTTTGTAATACGCGTCATAGTAGCCGGAGCTGAGCGCGAAGGTGCCGAGCATGATGCGGCGCTTCACTTCGTTGCCGAAGCCTTCTGAGCGTGTCTGTTTATAAAGGTCGATCAGGTTGTCCGCATTGTCTGAGCGGTATCCGTAGCGGATGCCGTCAAAGCGCGCAAGGTTTGCAGACGCTTCGGAAGAAGACAGCAGATAATATGTCGCAAGCGCGTATTTGCTGTGCGGCAGAGATACTTCTTCCCATGTCGCTCCGAGATCTTCAAGCACTTTTAAAGCGGCTAAAACCGATTCTTTCGCTTCTTTGCCGACGCCTTCTCCGAGATATTCTTTCGGCACGGCGATTTTTAAGCCTTTAATATCGCCAGTTAATGAAGAAAGAAAGTCCGGCACTTCGACATTGGCGCTCGTAGAGTCCATTTTGTCCGGTCCTGAAATCGCCTGAAGCAGGAATGCGTTATCTTCTACGTTTCTTGTGATCGGTCCGATCTGGTCAAGTGAAGACGCAAAAGCGACCAAACCGTAACGTGACACGCGTCCGTATGTAGGCTTTAATCCGACGACGCCGCAGAAAGAAGCCGGCTGACGGATGGAGCCGCCCGTATCAGATCCGAGTGAAAACGGCACTTCGCCGGCTGCAACCGCAGCTGCGGAACCGCCGCTTGATCCGCCGGGAACCGTATCGAGATTCCAAGGGTTTTTCGTCGCTTTGTACGCGGAGTTTTCAGTAGAAGAACCCATCGCGAACTCATCCATATTCAGCTTTCCGATCGTGACGGCTTCAGCGGCTTGAAGACGCTCCACAACCGTCGCATCGTAAATCGGATCGAAGTTTTCGAGGATTTTGCTTGAGCATGTTGTGCGAAGCCCTTTGGTCACGATGTTGTCTTTGACGCCGATCGGCATTCCGAAGAGAAGACCGTGTTCAGACCGTCCGTCAACCGCTTCGTCAAGTTCTTTCGCGTAAGCGCGGGCTCTTTCTTCATCAAGCTGTAAAAATGCCTGCACCTTATCATCCACGGATGCGATCCGTTTGTAAGATTCATCAACAAGATCGGAAATCTTGATTTCTTTTTTATGTATCATTTGTTTCAGTTCTGTGATTTTGTGATCAAATAATGACATACTGTCTCCCTCCTTTAATCCAGAATAGATGGCACACGGACATAGCCGTCTTTATGATCGGGAGCATTTTTCATGACATCCTCGACCGGAAGGCCTTTACCCGCTTCATCTTCTCTCATTACGTTTTTCATTTTCAGCACGTGTGTTGTCGGTTCCACGTTATCCGTGTCCACTTCATTAAGCTCCTCGGCAAACGAGATGATGCTGTCAAGCTGTTCTGTGAACATTTCAGCTTCTTCATCCGTAATGGCGAGTCTCGCCAAATGAGCGACATGCTTTACTTCTTCTATAGAAATTCGTGACATAAGATCCACCTCCGCATAATTCTCCGTTTCGTCATATAATACTGATCATATCAAAAACGAGCCCTCTAAAGCAACAAAACGCCGCCTTCTGAGGCATGATGAAACCCTTTCTATTTTATCCTAAATCGGGGAGAAAGAGAAACGAATTATATGTCAGAAAATTTTTACTTTTATAATTTATTGGTAGCGTTTTCATCTCTAAGCTGTTCTATGTTGGCGGGGATTTTTTCCTTGAGCGGGCCAGGTTTCGAGAGTTGATTGATCGGGGATACTTTGTTAGGTTTAGTAACCATAGCCGGCACTAAATATGTGATTCGCATGGAATGATGACTAAAGGCTGGATCGCCGGCGCATATTCCGGCACTACTAATCTACAGAGGTGATGCAACATTTACATGAAAGAAGAGAGGGTCCAAAAACGTGAGTATTGAATTAATTATATCTCTTGGCATTTACTTTGCTGCCATGCTGTTAATCGGCTGGTACGCATTCAGGAAGACAACGAATATTAATGATTACATGCTGGGCGGAAGAGGGCTCGGCCCGTTCGTAACGGCGCTGTCCGCAGGTGCGGCGGATATGAGCGCATGGATGCTGATGGGAGTTCCCGGCGCAATGTTCGCAACGGGGTTATCGACCTTATGGCTGGCGCTCGGTTTGACGATCGGCGCGTATTCAAATTATCTGCTGCTTGCTCCGAGGCTGCGCGCTTACACGGAAGTTGCGGATGATGCGATTACGATTCCCGATTTTTTCGATAAACGATTCCGCCACTCGTCATCATTGCTGAAAATTGTTTCCGCCGTGATTATTATGATCTTTTTCACACTGTACACATCGTCCGGGATGGTATCCGGAGGCAGGTTATTTGAATCGGCATTCGGCGCCGACTACAAATTCGGTTTGTTTTTAACGGCCGGTGTTGTTGTCCTTTACACGCTGTTTGGCGGTTTCCTCGCTGTCAGTCTGACTGACTTTGTACAGGGAGCGATCATGTTTGCGGCATTAGTGCTTGTGCCGATCGTTGCTTTTACCCAGCTCGGGAGCGTTTCAACGATGATTGATTCGATCAACGCCGTTAACCCGAAACTATTGGATATCTTTAAAGGCGCGAGCGTCATTAGCATTATTTCTTATTTGGCATGGGGACTCGGCTATTACGGCCAGCCTCATATCATCGTACGATTTATGGCGATTAAAGAAGTGAAAGATTTAAAACCCGCCCGCAGAATCGGGATGAGCTGGATGGTTATTTCAGTTGTCGGTTCATTGCTGACCGGGATTATCGGGGTTGCGTATTCTCATCACTTCGGGGTCTCCGTAAAAGATCCGGAAACGATTTTCATTATTTTTTCTAAAATTTTGTTCCACCCGCTGATTACGGGCTTCCTGCTGTCCGCGATTTTAGCGGCGATCATGAGTTCCATTTCCTCACAGCTTCTCGTAACGGCAAGCGCCATTACGGAAGATTTATACCGCGCCTTTTTCAGACGGGAAGCGAGCGATAAAGAATTGGTCATGACCGGACGCCTGTCGGTATTGATCGTGGCCGTTATCGCCATCCTGCTTTCCATGAATCCGAACAGCACCATTCTTGATCTGGTCGGATATGCGTGGGCTGGCTTCGGTTCGGCTATCGGCCCGGCGCTCTTGCTCAGTCTGTACTGGAAACGGATGAATGAATGGGGAGCGCTTGCGGCGATGATTACCGGGGCAGCGGCCGTTTTAATCTGGATCACCACAGGGCTTGCCGCTTCAACCGGCGTATACGAAATCATTCCGGGATTCTTCCTCAGTCTGATTGCCGGTATTGCCGTCAGCCTGCTGACCAAAAAACCGGCCGATGCTTCTTATCAGCTGTTCAGCCGGATGGAAGCTCTTTTGAAAAACAAGAAATAGACAAAAAGCCGTCAGATTTTATCCCTGACGGCTTTTTTCTTCCGCACTTGTCCTGCTATAAATACTGTGAGAAAATCATATCAATTTATTATAAGAAAAATTGCGGAGGTGCTGTGCAAATTGAGCTGGCCTATCGAACCAGACATTTTATTAAAGCTGGGCATTGCCACGCTGATCGGCATGATCATCGGTCTTGAACGCGAACTGAAAAACAAACCGCTCGGACTGAAAACCTGTATCGTCATCGCCGTCAGCTCCTGTATGCTGACGATCGTCAGCATTAATGCGGCATATCATTTCCCAAAATATTACCGTATCATGATGGATCCGCTCCGCCTTCCCGCCCAAATCATTTCCGGCGTCGGTTTTATCGGCGCGGGCGTGATCCTGCGTAAAAGCAATGACGTCATATCCGGCCTGACGACATCGGCTATCATCTGGGGCGCGGCCGGGCTGGGTCTGGCTACAGGCGCCGGCTTTTATAAAGAGGCGTTCGCAAGCCTCTTGTTTATCCTGATCAGTGTCGAATTTCTTCCGTGGCTGATCAGAAAAATCGGTCCCAACCGCTTGAAGGAAAAGGATATCCGCGTGAGAATGTCTCTTTCCGATAAAGACAAAATGACTGAGATTTTAAAGGAAATGAAAAGCAAACAGCTCCGCATTCACTCCGTCCGGATTGATGATCTGGGTGAAAAAGAATTTCCGATTATGGAAGTGAAAGTCAGTGTTCATAAAAACCGCTACACCACTGACGTCTATTATGATATTAAAGAAATTCAGGGCGTCGTCGGAGTGAAATGTGATACGTTATAAAAAACGCCGGGCTGGATTCAGCCGGCGTTTTTCTATTTATACGAATGCAGAAAATTGATACTCCGTAATCGGTGTTTCATTTTCGATATCGCGCCTGAAGGCTTTCAGCATCCCGAGTTCCTCGTCCCCGAGTGAATTGAGGTCAAACGCCTGATGCAATAATCCGTAGATCAGCATATGGCGCAGCCGGAGGAAATCCGGGATATGTTCAAACCATGCGGAATCAAGGTCATTTTCTTCCCTGTAGCCTTTCATAAAGTGAGTCATGAATTCACCCGTAAACGCGGCCTTGTCTTCATACGGGATGACCGGATACCACAACATGTTGTACAGCAGAATACTGATATCATTCACAAACCAATTGTAGCCGATATCATCAAAATCAAATGCAGTGATTTTTCCGTTGTCCCAATTGAAATTGCCATGGTGCAGATCGGCGTGCACAAGGCCGTAGTTTTCAGGATTCTTCGGCAAACGGCGCAGTTTTTCCATTAGAGCATCCGCCCGCTCAAATACGAGATGCTGATCTGCGGGCACGTATTTTCTCAGCTTCAGCTGCTCCTCTTCATCCCATTCCTGCCTTTTATATGCCGGATCGCTCAGACGGTAGCTTTTCGTCAGCCGGTGCATGTTCCCCGTGTACTTTCCAAGCTGGTAAAACAGAGTTCCGTTCCAGTCTGATTCCTCCACTTTGCGTCCGGGCGCTTTTTCATAGACTCTTAATAAAAACGCTCCGCCTTTTCCGTCCGGCACTTCTTCGACATCTCTGCCATTTAATGAAGGAATCGGCTTTGCTACTGAAAGCCCTCCCTTTGCCAGATGATGAAGCCATTCCATTTCTCCGAGAATATATTCCGGCGTTCTTCTGATCGTATGCGTAATTTTTAAGATATACGGTTCGTTATCTTTCACAATTTCATATACGTAGTTCTCTGCGTCCGCGATAAATTGAAACTTGGTAAATCCGTATATTTCACCTGCTTCAGCGAGCACCTTATCTTCCTCAAAAATCGCTTTAATATCTTTATGCATGCTGATTCACCCTTTTCATAACGTTTGTAGGCGGTGTGTGTACTCAGCAAATGTCATTCATCAACATTCCTGCCCTTCTTTTTTCACAGCAGATTCGTAACATCCGCTTAGAAATGAAATGTGTTTTCCTGTTAATTCCTAATTATACAAATATCTTAACATACCTCATTCCTCTCTCCAACGATATTCACAATAAAAAACCCTTGCTCATACAGAAATGAACAAGGGCATCTTGGTTAATCGTAAATATGGACGGTCGGTTCTTTGTCACCCGCATTGCGGACGATCAGCGCTTCCTGCCCGTCAGACGAGGTAATGTTAATTTCGACATCAACTGAGCCTTTTGAATAATAATCCATCAGCTCACCTGTTAAGTATTGGGTAAAGGCGATGACTTCGCTTTTCCCGTAAAATTGCATCGGGATTTCAATCTTCATTTTTCTCATTTCATCGTTTTCGTACATTGCCGTTCCGACGACTCCGGTGTAATTCGGGAAGTAGCTGTCGATGGCGTTTTTGAAGCGTTTAAATACTTCGGAATCATCAGGGTATTTCTTTGCCGTGTCTGTATCCGCCGGATAGAAGACGTACTTTTCTTTGACATCATCCCAGTTTGAAATGGTGGATGAGCCGGCCTTGACTTCTGTTTTCGCAATGTAATTCCCCGGTACGATTGATGTTTTCGGCGCTTGTTTATAAAGGGCGACGGTAATCGGCACATTTTTCAGGTTATCCATTTTCCGAAGGCGGTTAACGACTTCCTGTGCGATTTCTTCACCGTGGCTGCGGATCGTTTTGTCGCTGAGCTCCACTTCCTGCTGCGGATCACCTGTGTTTTCGCGGTAATAGTATACAGAGTTGAGAGCGAGACCGATCATGACACCGCCAAGCTGGATGGAATTTTTATCTTTTCTTACTAAGTAATCCTGCTCAAGCATGGACGCTAAGTAAATCGGGCTGTTTTCGTTTTTCTCTTTTGCTGATCCCGAGCTTGGCAGCACCGGGTTTAAGCCGAGATTCTGGAAATTGGCGTCTGCCTTTTTCGCCTTTTTCAGATCACTGCCCTCTTTTTTGCGGTCAAGCCAGCTGAGTACCGTGTCCTCATCTAAATACTGGCCTTCCTGATACAAATAGTCATCCGTCGGGAACGTGTCTTGAGCGAGCCGCATCAGCCCCGTCTCGAATTCATCGATGTCCAGCCTCGTGTTCAGCCGGTCCGCGGTCAGGCCGCGCGCTTTTCCGGCCTTAAACGGGAGCACCATTTTATAGTAGGAATCAGAGATATTATATTTCGGTATGATCGCTTTTTCAGAAGACTTTGCCGTTTTCTGCGTGATCTCTTCCTCTTTTTTTCCCCCGAAACTCGGCGAACAGGCCGACAGCATGAGTACTGCCGCCGTTGCCGTCGCCGCCAATGCCAACATCTTTTTCAATAGAAAACACTCCTCTTATTTCTTTAGCTCTCCCAATAGCTGTGCTTCATTCCATACTTCAATGTTTAATTCCTGCGCTTTTGTCAGCTTGCTTCCGGCCGCTTCTCCGGCAATCAGCAAGTCTGTTTTTTTGCTGACAGATCCCGTCAGCTTTCCGCCGAGCGCTTCAATCTGCGCCTTGGCTTCATTTCTGGACAGCTCTTCAAGCTTTCCGGTTAACACGATGGTTTTGCCGGCAAAATAAGAGTCGCTGTCCTCCGCTTTTACTTTTTTCGGGCCTTTGTAGAGTGTGTTCACACCGAGTTCCTCAAGTTCATTCAAAAGCTCAAGCATTTCCTCTTTGCGGAAATAGGTGATAACAGCATCGGCCATCTTTTCGCCGATTTCATCTACCGCAAGCAGCTCTTCTTCCGTGGCTTGTTTCAGATTTTCCAGGCTTTCAAAATGCATGGCCAGTGTTTTGGCCGCTTTTGAGCCGATAAAACGGATGCCGAGACCGAACAGCAGGCGTTCCAGCGAATTCTCTTTCGACTTTTGGATGGAGCTGATCAGATTGTCAGTTGATTTTTCCCCCATCCGCTCAAGCCGGATGACCTGTTCTTTCGTCAGCTTATACAAATCAGCGACATTACGGACGAGATGTTCACGGAAAAGCTGTGTGATGACACGTTCTCCGAGTCCGTCAATATTCATCGCGTTGCGTGAGACAAAGTGAATCAGGCCTTCTCTGATCTGCGCCGGACATTCCGGATTGATGCAGCGCAGCGCGACTTCCCCTTCAATGCGGACAAGTTCGCTTTCGCACTCAGGGCAGCTGGTCGGCATATTGAATTCTTTTTCCTCCCCGGTCCGCTGTTCAATTAAGACATTGACGACCTCAGGGATGATGTCGCCCGCTTTTTTGACGACCACTTTATCGAGAATGCGGATATCCTTCTCTTTAATTAAATCTTCGTTATGAAGGGATGCTCTTGAGACCGTCGTTCCCGCGACTTTTACCGGTTCCAGAACGGCGGTCGGCGTAATAACGCCCGTTCTTCCGACATTCAGTTCGATATCGAGCAGTTTTGTCACGACCTCTTCCGCCGGGAATTTGTAAGCAATCGCCCAGCGCGGGCTTTTTGCCGTATACCCGAGTTCTTCCTGCTGGTCGAGCGAATCGACTTTGATGACGATTCCGTCAATTTCATAAGGGAGATCGGCCCGCTTCGCCTGCAGCTCTTCGATCATTTCAATGACTTCATCTATCGTGTCGCATTTTTTCCGTTCCTGGTTTGTTTTAAAACCGAGCTCATCCAGAAAATCCAGGCCCTGACTCTGTGTTTCCACACCCATCTCGTCAAGCTCCGCTATACTGTAGACGAAGATGTCAAGATTTCGTTTCGCTGCAATTTTCGGATCGAGCTGTCTGAGTGAGCCCGCAGCCGCGTTCCGGGGATTGGCGAACGGCTCCTCTTCATGTTTCAGCCTTTCCTCATTGAGCGCTTCAAATGACTGTTTCGGCATGTACGCCTCTCCGCGCACTTCTATGGAAAGATTACGTTTCATTTTCAGCGGAATGTTGCGGATCGTTTTTAAGTTTTCCGTGATATCTTCGCCCGTCGTTCCGTCTCCTCTTGTCGCGCCTCTGACGAAATAGCCGTCTTCATAACGGAGAGAAACAGCAAGACCATCTATTTTCAGCTCCACATTGTAAGCGACGCCGTCACCGACAGCCTGACGGACGCGGCGGTCAAAATCGCGGAGATCATCATCGTTAAATGCGTTGCCGAGACTGAGCATCGGCGTGCCGTGCTGCACCTTTTGAAAAGATTCAAGCACCGCTCCCCCGACCCGCTGTGTGGGCGAATCAGGCGTTCTGAGCTCCGGGTGCTCTTCCTCTATGGCAATCAGCTCCTGCATCAGTCTGTCGTACTCGGAATCCGGCACGCTCGGTTCATCTAAGGTGTAATATTCATAACTGTACTGATCGATGGTGCGGCGCAATTCTTCTGCCCGGTGTTTCGCTGTTTCTTTGTCCATCATGTTCTTCCTTTCCTCTTCAGGTTACTGCTTTTCAATCGGCGCAAAAGCGGCAAGCAGACGCTTCACGCCGACTGGGCTCGGGAATGCGATATCAAGCTCGGTGCTCTCGCCTTCTCCTTTTACGCTGACAACCGTTCCGGTGCCCCATTTTTTATGGCCCGCTTTATCGCCGACCGCCCAGCTGAGCGAGTCGCCGCCTGTTTTGTTCGCGTAGGAAACGGGACGGGATACGGGCCCGCGTTTCGGCTGCACTTTTCGTCCCGGCTGCATGCGAGGTGTTTTCTTCTCATTTAGGTTCTCCAATAAATCGCCAGGTATTTCCCTGATAAAGCGGGATTCCGGATTCATATTGGTGCGGCCGAATAAGGTTCGCATTTTGGCATTCGTTAAATACAGTTCTTCTTCCGCCCTCGTAATGCCTACATATGCGAGCCTGCGTTCTTCTTCCATCTCGGCTTCTTCCATCAGGGAGCGGCTGTGCGGGAACACGCCTTCTTCCATGCCCATTAAGAACACGACAGGAAATTCAAGCCCCTTAGCGGCGTGCAGTGTCATTAAAGTGACGGCATCCTTTCCGCCTGATTCTTCTTCCTTCTGGTCGAGCTGGTCAATATCCGCGATCAGCGCCAGATCAGTCAGAAACGCGACGAGAGACTTGTCTTCGCTTTTTTGTTCGAAGTTTTTCGTCACGGAAAGAAACTCGTCGATATTTTCAAGGCGGCTTTGGGCTTCGATTGATTTTTCAGCCTTCAGCATTTCTCTGTATTCCGTTTTCTCGAGAATTTCTTCCGTGAGTTCCGTAATGGACAGATAATCCTGCATGTTCGTCAGATTTTCAATCATCGCGCCAAAGCCGTCAAGCGCGTTTGCCGCTTTTGCGCTGACTCCGATGAAATCAACCTGTTTGATCGCCTGGAACATTGACATTCCGTTCATCGCCGCATATGACGCGATTTTTTCTAGCGAAGTGGCGCCGACGCCACGCTTCGGCACATTGACGATCCGCGTAAAACTGATGTCGTCGTCCGGGTTTGACACAAGGCGCAGGTATGCAAGAATGTCTTTAATTTCTTTCCTGTCGTAGAACTTGGTTCCGCCGACGATATTGTAGTTCAGACCGGATTTTAAAAGGGTTTCCTCAATGACGCGCGACTGGGCGTTTGTCCGGTATAAAATCGCGATATCGGAAAGCTTCCGCCGGCCCGAGCTGTGCAGCTCATAAATTTTGCCCGCGACGAATTGGCCTTCGCCGAATTCATTGTCGCCGCTGTAATAAGAAAGCTTGATGCCTTCGTCATTTTCCGTCCACAGGTTTTTCGGCTTGCGGTTTGAGTTGTTTTTGATCACTTCGTTAGCCGCTTGCAGAATCCGCTTTGTTGAGCGGTAGTTTTGCTCGAGCAGAATCACGTTTGCGCTCGGATAATCTTTTTCAAAGGAAAGGATATTCGCGATATCCGCCCCGCGCCATCTGTAAATGGACTGGTCGGAGTCACCGACGACGCAGATATTTTCAAGGCGGGCCGCAAGCTGCTTTACAAGCAGGTATTGCGCCCTGTTCGTATCCTGATACTCGTCTACGTGAATGTACTGGAATTTGCGCTGATAAAACTCAAGCACTTCCGGCACACGATCGAAAAGCTTAATCGTCGTCATGATTAAATCATCAAAATCGAGCGATTGGTTTTTCAGCAGTTTTTTCTGATAATCGGTATACACGTCACTCGTGACCTGATCGTAGTAGCCGCCGGCCGTTTTTGCGAATTCCTCAGGTTCGATCAGCTCGTTTTTTGCGCTGCTGATGGAGCCTAAAATACTTCTCGGATCAAACTTTTTCGGATCGATATTCCGCTCTTTCAAAATCCCTTTAATAACGGAAAGCTGATCAGCCGTATCAAGAATGGAGAAATTTCGGTTGATGCCGATTCTGTCAATATCCCTGCGCAGAATCCGCACGCACATGCTGTGGAAGGTGGATATCCAGATTTCATCCGCGCCGGGTCCGAGAATGCTCTCCACCCGCTCCTTCATTTCTCTGGCTGCTTTATTTGTAAAGGTAATCGCCAGAATGTTCCATGGCGCCACGTGTTTTTCCGCCATTAAGTATGCGATTCTGTGCGTCAGCACACGTGTTTTTCCGCTTCCCGCGCCCGCCATCAGAAGCAGCGGACCGTCCGTCGTCTTGACCGCTTCCTGCTGAACGGGATTTAATCCGCTTAATAATTGATTGCTAATGTAATTCATATCCGTTCACCGCCTATCAAACATATGTTCTATCATAAATCAATTTCGTCCGCTTGGCTACTTTGTCTTTACAGCCGCCACCGTTTTGAGCGCCTGATCAAAATCTTCATATACGGCATTTCCGACAACGATGACATCGGCATGACGGCCGAACCGTTCCGCCGTTTCCGCGTCTTTAATCCCGCCTCCGTAAAACAGGACGGACTTGTCCAGCACAGCCTTCGTTTTCTCCACCGTTTCTATGTCCGCCAGCATCCCGCTGTATTCCAGATAAAAAATCGGGAGATGAAGCAAATGTTCCGCGACCCGCGCATAGGCGAGAATATCTTCTGTTTCTATATGTGTATCCGCCTCCGTCAAAGCGGCCGCCTTACAATCAGGGTTGACGATGCAGTAGCCCTCCGTCACGATTTCCTCCATTGACATGAGCTCTCCGTATTCTTTCATCGCCTGATGATGCATGCCGACAATCCAGTCCGCCTTTTTGCTGTTGAGCACACTCGGAATGAAATAAAGATCAAACCCGGGCACAATGGAATCAATCGTCGACACCTCAAGTACGCACGGCACTAAAAACCGCCGCACCTTTGACATCAGTCTCAGCACATTGTCCTCGGTGATATTGTCGCTTCCTCCGATCACAATGGCGTCAGTCCCTGATTCACAAAGCCGTTCCAGCTGTTCATCCGGTAAATCTTTATTCGGATCGAGTTTAAAAACATGCTTCCACTCGTTAACATCGTACATGCGTTTTCGTTCCTCCATTCGTTTCTTGCCATTTAAACATTATAACAAATTCGTTTGGCCCGGAAAAACGGAAAAAGACGTCATTCACCTGATTCACAAAAAAAGATTGCGCTCCGCCCGACGGGAAACGTCTATGTTTGAAAACAGACAATATGTGGAATGTCAAAGAGAAAAAAGGCAAGGAGTCTGGTCTCAATGGAACAAGCCATTATCGTACTGATTTGTATATTGATTTTTATTATTTTAGTTCCCGCCGCATTGTTTCTCTGGATATACATAAGAGACGAAAAGCAGGAAGAACATTCAGTGCTGCGCAATTATCCCGCAGCGGGAAAACTGCGCTATATATTTGAAAAAATCGGACCTGAGCTGCGGCAGTATTTATTCAGCAATGATAACGAAGAACAGCCGTTTTCCCGGAGAGAATATGAACAGACGGTCATGTCGGGAAAGTATAAAAGCAGAATGATGGGCTTCGGCTCAGAACGGGATTTCGATCAGCCGGGCTATTATATCCGTAACGCCCTCTTCCCGAAACAAAGGGAGGAGCTGCGCGCAGATCAGACGCCGAAGATCGACACGATGGTATACAAGATTGACAAAGACAACCTGCTGAAACGCAGCGAACACCGCGAAAAAGCAAAAGCGGACCCTTATTACCTGCATCCGGACGATGTGCAAGTGATCGGCCGCGACACATGCAAGAAACCGTTTTATGTAAAAGGGTTAATCGGACAATCAGCGATGAGCTACGGCTCACTTGGCGACCGGGCAATCACCGCCCTGTCAAAAGGGCTGCACCAGGCCGGCGGCACATGGATGAATACAGGCGAAGGCGGCCTGTCTGAGTATCACTTGAAAGGCGGCGCGGATATTATCTGCCAAATCGGCCCCGGGCTGTTCGGCGTGCGCACTGAAGATGGAGAATTTTCATGGGAAGAATTCAAGAAAAAAAGCCGCCTCGAGCAGATTAAAGCCTTTGAATTAAAGCTTGCGCAAGGGGCGAAAGCAAGAGGCGGTCATATTGACGGTTCAAAGGTGACCGAAGAAATTGCCGCCATCAGAAATGTGCAGCCCGGACAATCCATTGACAGCCCAAACCGCTTCAACGAATTCTCAAATGTTCCGGACATGCTTGATTTCATTGAGAAATTAAGAACTGTCGGTGAAAAACCGGTCGGCATCAAAATTGTCCCGGGCAGCCGCAAAGACCTTGAAGACCTTATTTCCTGTATGAGTTCATCAGGCAAACTTCCCGACTTTATTACGATTGACGGCAGTGAAGGGGGAACGGGAGCTTCTTTCCATGAACTGGCGGATTCCGTCGGCCTGCCGATTCTGACCGGCCTCCCCCTTGTTGACGGCCTTTTGAAGACATACGGTATAAGAGATAAGCTGAAAATTTTCGCATCCGGAAAGCTGCTCACTCCGGATAAGATTGCCGTTGCCCTCGCGTTAGGCGCGGATTTTGTCAATATTGCCCGGGGAATGATGTTTTCAGTCGGCTGTATCCGCGCTCAAGTATGCCACACCAATCATTGTCCTGTCGGAGTGGCGACAACCGATCCAAAACTTCAGCGTGCGCTCAGTATCGAGGATAAACAGCACCGCGTCTGCAACTACGTGCTCTCGTTGCGTGAAGGGCTGTTTCACCTTGCCGCGGCGGCGGGTATCAGCTCGCCGATTCATTTCTCAGCTGAACACATCGTATACCGGGAGGAAGACGGAAGCTTGAGGGAACTTTCCGGCCTTTTGAATCAGCACGCATAAAAAAACCGCCTGCCGTCATCGGCAGAGCGGTTTTTTACGTAGCTGAGGAGGATTCTCCTTTGTTTACGCGGTCAAGCGCCATTTCATAGGCGTCGTTACCGTAATTTAAGCAGCGCTTCACCCGGGAAATCGTCGCTGTGGAAGCACCCGTTTCGCTTTCTATTTTGTGATACGTATTTCCTTCGCGGAGCATTCTCGCCACTTCCAAACGCTGCGCCAGCGATTGGATTTCATTAATCGTACAAAGATCATCAAAGAAACGATAGCATTCCTCCAGATCTTTTAGCGATAAAATAGATAAAAATAACTGGTCCAGTTCTTTTCCGCGTAATTTATCGATTTGCATCGTCAAACACCTTCTCCTTTACTAATGGAAGCTGCATCGAGATCAGGCACGATATTAATCCATGTCTTTCCTGGCACAAACGGAAGAATCTCACCGCCTTTTACGGGCAGAATACGGCCGTCTTTATATTCCCAGTCTGACTCCATAACATCGCCGTGCTGAAGCAGGAGGCCCTTCCCCCCTGACTGAATATCGATGGCCCGCCTTCCATCTTTGTCTGTCATGCGATGGCCGGCTTCAACAATAAAAATGTTGTGCATGGCTAAAGGCTTTCCGGTCTCCCGGTCTGTCGCTTTCACACCATCAGAGCTTCTTGTATAAGCATCAGCTTTTTTATCATAATCGTATTCGACAAGATTTGTAACGTTTTGTGTTCCATAATCTATCCGAATGTTGTAGGTTTCGTTTCCGGGTTTTGCATCTGATGTCTGAAATGGGAGCGGTTCTGTTTTTCCGTTCAGCTTGTATCCTTTTTGTTCCGCCGCCTTCCTGATATTGTCATACGACGTGTAGGAATTGTGGGGCGGCTTGCTGAAATCGGCTCTCCAAAACAGGCTTCCGTCAAAATCCAAACCGTTTATATAATCGTAAGTTCCGGACTCCAGCTGCTTTTTAGCGCCGGGACTCCAGCCATGATGGACAAATATGCTGTTAAACCCGCTGCTGAGCGTGACAAAATATTCCCTCGCGCTCCGCACAGGCCCGACCGTTTCCGGCATCTCACTTTGAAAAATCGCGAGAAACCGCGTAATCCGGCCCTCCGCGAGCGCTTCGATGACAACATCCGCCTTTGACAGCCCGGATTGGGGCCTCGCCTTCGGATGATTGTTCACTGCGACTGCAATCGGACGGCGTTCTGCAAGCTTCTGCTCAGTTTTCAGCCCCGTTAAAGGAGCTTCCGCTTCTTTCGGCTGCACCTGATCGGCATTGTTCTGCCGGCAGGCGGCAAGCAGCAAAAACGCAAAACAAAGCATACAAACGGTTTTCCATCTTTTCATATGTCGGCTCCCTGCTTTTATATTTTAACGCATTATCGACGGAAAGAGTACAGTTTTTTTCATCACGTCGAATATTCCTCTCGGCGTAATGCGGATATAAGGCAGGTGTGTGCTCTGCAAAAAGAGCAGCGTATAGATCGGATCGCAGAATCGGTAGCCCCGCTCCTCCAGCAACGTCCTCAGTTTTTGCTCTCTCTCAAGCACTTCTTCATAATTCTCCGCAGATGCAGAACCGTTTAAGGCGAGGGGAATCTCATGCAGAATCTTCCCGTTTTCGGCAAGCACGATTCCGCCGCCGATTTCTTTCATCCGTGAGAAAGCGAGCAGGATATCTTCCTTATTTTTTCCGGCAGCGATAATATCTCCTGTTGTCGTGTAGGAACTGACAAAGCCCTGCACCCGATCGGCAAAACCTTTCAGCATTGTATTAACCCGCCATTTTCCATGCTTATCGAGAAGCGTGAGATAGCATTCATCATGATCAAAAGAAAGCTGGTCAACAGAATTATCAATCGCAATCATATACGGCTCCATAATGACCGCGTTGCGCATGGACACACCCATCGGCATTGAAAACTGTAAATCATCCATCGTCATATCATATGAAAGCTCAAGAGGGACAAGACCGCCCTTTTTCCAATCCGTTTCTGTAAACGCATTCATATTTCGGCCGTCTTCCCTCACCAGGATACCTTTGGAGATCACCGTGACCGGGTCAGGATTCATCGGGTCATCGAGAATGTTCAATGAAGCAAGCCGGCCCGGACCGATCACACCGAGAAAGTCGTCCATCTGATAATACTTCGCGATATTAAAGGAGGCCATATTGTAGGCGTCAATCGCCGGAACTCCTTCCTCCAAAGCGATTTTGATTAATTCATTCGTCATGCCGCCTTTATAAAAATGCGGCGTCGCTCCATCCGTCGTGTAAAAGAAATGATCATAATGCCGGAAGCCTTTTTGATGGAGATCCTGCAAAATCGTTCTCAGATCAGGGCGGATGGATGAATGTCTGAGCGAAACATAGTAACCCAATTCAAGCCGTCTCATCACCTCATCGCCATTCATCGCCTCGTGGTCAGAATCAGCCCCGAACAGTTTCATCTTCGTCAGTGTTTTTTCAGAGGCTCCGGGAAAATGCCCTTCTATCCGCTTGCGCAGTTTCTTTGTCGCCTGCATGCAATGAAGCATCAAGTCATCGCCGTCCATGAGGCGCGGCCATCCGGTCAATTCTCCGCCTTGAATGACATCCGGGTGCTCAATCCATTGCTTGCGGACATCAAAAGAAAGGAGCTGATCCTCATTCAGCACTTCAGTCTGCAGATCATATCTGGACCACCAGAAATATTGCACCGGCTGTTTTTTCAGTTCTTCCAATATAGTAAGCGCTTTCTTTTTACCGCTGTGCAAAAGAAAAAACAAGTTATCATTAACAAACGTCGTTGTTCCGAATTGAGACACATATTCGGCGAGCGTTTGGGGATTATATATTTGAAAAGGATGTGTATGCGGTTCAATGTAACCTGGCACAATGTATTTTCCTTCACAATTTATGGTATGAATGTGCTCTGCTGCATCAGGAAGCTCATGACCAACATATACAATTCGGTCTCCGTAAATCCAGACGTTCTTTTTCAGCCATTGTTTTAAAAAAGGATTTAATACGAGAGCATCCCGTAAAAGTAGCGTTGGAAGCAGCTTTGAGTCTACAACATCCGCCTGTGATCTGATGTCTTTATTTTTCCAGTTAAAGGTACGTTCGGACATTCACATACTCTCCTTCGCTTATATTAGACCCATCGTATCACATCCGCACAATTATCGCACGGCTAAAACGTTACAAATTATTGAAGATGAATGAAAAACTTTTTCTAAGGGAGCTGAAATGATGAAACCGAATATCAGTTTATTAAACGCCGTTATGCGTATCACTTGCGGCCTCACCATTTTGTCTGCCGCTTCAGCGAAATACACGAGAAAACCTTGGTGCAAGATGCATCTCTTCTGTATGATGATGGGCGCGATGAAAGCGGCGTCCGGCATCCTCCGCTTCTGTCCGGTGACATATATGTTCCAAGCCGGAATGAATCATGATGACAGCCATCAGCAAGAAAAATAACAAGCCGTTTCGGCTTGTTATTTTTTTCTCCTGTCCCGCGAGTATGAGAAGAATCTGCCGGCGATCCCGGCATCACAAAAGCCGGGACAGAATTCAAGACTGCATGACAATCTTAGTCGTCATTCAGAAGAAAACCCGCATCTTTTAAGACGCGGGGGTTTCCTCTTTATCGCTGCGATGCTTTCAGCGCACGGGCGCCGATATCGCTTCTGTAAAACAGTCCGGGTTTTGTCAGCCCTGAAACGGCGCTGTACACTTTATCCCTCGCCGCTTCAAATGTCTCAGCAAATGCCGTGACATTGGCGACCCGGCCGCCGTTCGTAACAAATTGTCCGCCGTCTTTTTTCGTTCCGGCATGAAAAACGGCGATCCCGTCTTCAGCGGACGTCAAACTGCCGATCGGCGTCCCTTTCGCATAGCCTTCCGGATAGCCTTCAGAAGCCAGGACAACGCTGACCGCGGACGTATCCTTCCATCTTAGGTCAACATCTTTCTCATGCAGAAGATTTAAGAGCACCTGAATGAGGTCAGATTCCATTCTCGGCACGACGACCTGTGTTTCCGGATCTCCGAAGCGCGCGTTGAATTCAATGACCTTTGATCCGTCTTCCGTCAGAATCAGCCCCGCGTACAGCACGCCCGTGAAGGAGCGCCCCTCTTTCACCATTGCTTTTGCCGCCGGCTTCACAATCGTTTCGACTGCGCTTCTGACGATATTATCGGAAATGTGCGGCACCGGTGAGTAGGCGCCCATTCCGCCCGTATTCGGCCCTTTGTCTCCATCGAAGGCGCGTTTATGGTCTTGAGCGATGACCATCGGATAGACGGTCTCCCCTTTTACAAACGCCATTAAAGAAAATTCTTCGCCGGCGAGAAACTCTTCAATGACAACAGATGCGCTCGCCTCCCCGAATTTCTCATCCTCAAGAAAATCGTGCAGGCATTCAATCGCTTCTTCTTCCGTCATCGCGACCGTGACACCTTTTCCGGCGGCAAGTCCGTCCGCTTTAATGACAATCGGCGCGCCTTTTTGCTGTACATATGCTTTCGCCTCTTCAAATGAAGTAAACGTCTCGTACTCCGCCGTCGGAATGCCGTGTTTTTTCATTAAATCCTTGGCAAACTGTTTGCTTCCTTCAATAATAGCCGCTTTTTCAGACGGTCCGAAAACAAGCAGTCCGGCTTTTTCAAACTGGTCGGCTATCCCTTCAATCAGAGGAACTTCAGGGCCGATAATCGTCAGGCCGACATGATGTTCTTTCGCAAACGCAATGAGTGCGGCATGATCGCTTTCTTCAATGTTGACCAGTGTCGCGCAGTCTGCCATACCGTCATTTCCGGGCGCGGCGTACACCGTGTCAACAAGCGGGCTTTGCGCCGCTTTCCAAGCCAATGTATGCTCTCTGCCGCCTTTTCCGATAATCAATACATTCACGCTTCGTTCCCCTCCCCTTAATGTTTGAAATGTCTGATGCCGGTGAATACCATGGCGATGCCGTATTCATCCGCTTTTTTAATTGAATCTTCATCGCGGACCGATCCGCCGGGCTGGATAATCGCCGTGACACCGGCTTTTGCGGCTTCTTCGACTGTATCCGGCATCGGGAAAAACGCGTCTGATCCGAGCGCGCTGCCTTTTGCTTTTTCTCCGGCCTGCTCAATGGCGATTTTGGCTGAACCGACGCGATTCATCTGTCCTGCGCCCACACCGACCGTCATATGGTCTTTTGCAAGGACGATCGCGTTGGATTTCACGTGTTTGACGACTTTCCAGGCCAGCTTCAAATCTTCCCATTCCTGCTCGCTCGGCTCTCTTTTTGTCGGAATGCTGATGTCGGCGTCATCAAATCCATGGACGTCTAAATCTTGAATCAAAAGACCGCCCTGTACGGAAGTCAGCTGTTTTTCTTTCTTTCCTGATGCGGTCACGTCAAGCGTGAGCAGACGAAGGTTTTTCTTCGCCGTCAGCACGTTCAGCGCTTCTTCACTGAAAGAAGGGGCGATAATGATTTCTAAAAAGATGCCGTGAAGGGCTTCAGCCGTTGCCTGATCAACTTCACGGTTCAGCGCGATGATGCCGCCGAAAATGGAGGTTCTATCAGCTTCATACGCTTTATTGAATGCTTCCTCAATTGAAGCTCCCGTACCGACTCCGCACGGGTTCATATGTTTAACGGCAACAGCTGCGGGTTCTGTAAATTCCCGGACGATTTGAACGGCCGCATCCGCGTCCTTAATATTGTTGTAAGAAAGCTCTTTGCCGTGAAGCTGTTTTGCCGCCGCGATGGAACCGGAGACAGGAAGTGCGCTTTGATAGAAAACAGCCTCTTGGTGAGGGTTTTCACCGTAGCGGAGCGATTGTTTTTTCTCAAATGTAACGGTGAATTGCTCAGGGTCTTTCTCACCGGCCTCGCGTGTTAAGTAATCAGCGATTAAAGCGTCGTATGCCGCGGTATGGCGGAATACTTTGGCCGCAAGCTCGCGTTTTCTTTTGAGCGAAACGCCGCCGTGTTCTTTCATCTCATTGAGCACGGAGCTGTAATCGGCCGGATCTGTGATGACCGTCACATCCTGATGGTTTTTCGATGCGGCGCGCAGCATGCCGGGACCGCCGATATCAATGTTTTCTATCGCTTCATCGTATGTTACGTCTTCTTTTGAAATCGTTTCTTTAAACGGATAAAGGTTGACGACCACAAGGTCAATCGGTGCAATGCCGTGCTCATTGATCTGCGCCATATGCTCTTCATTATCTCTTACGGCAAGCAGTCCGCCGTGAATATTAGGATGGAGCGTTTTTAACCGTCCGTCCATAATTTCAGGAAATCCGGTCACTTCTGAAATGCCGATGACATCCACACCGTTTTCCTGAAGAAGTTTTTTTGTTCCTCCGGTCGAAATGACTTCGACGCCGAGCTCTGTCAGTTCCCTTACGAAAGGTACGAGATTTGTTTTATCAGAAACACTGATTAGTGCGCGTTTGATTGTCATGCCTTTTCACCTCTGTTATTTAGTCCCAGCAGCCGCTTCACAACGCTCGGATACCATTTGTGCTCAAGCTCGTGTATTGTATGCTCTATGTCTTCAAGCGTATCGTTTTCCTGTATTTCGAATGCTTTTTGCGCGATAATCGGTCCGGTGTCCATGCCTTCGTCGACGTAATGAACGGTAATGCCGGCCACTTTCACACCGGCCCGATACGCCTGTCCGACAGCGTCAATCCCAGGGAATGCCGGAAGAAGCGAGGGATGTATATTAATAATGCGGCCCCCGTATGCTTCAAGCAGCGTATCTCCAATCAGTCTCATATAGCCGGCGAGAACGATTAATTCCGCCCCGTGCAGGCGCAGCTGTTCAATAATGGCCTGTTCAAAGGCCGCTTTGTTTTCAAAAGATGACGGTTCAAAGGCGAATGACGGGATATGTAAAGCCTCCGCCCTTTCCGCCGCCTTTGCCTGAGGCTTATCCGTCACGAGAAGCGAGAGCTCCGCATCCCACTTCTCTTCTCTCATGCGTTTGGCAATGGCCTCGAAGTTCGATCCGTTTCCTGAAGCAAATACCGCAAACTTTTTCATGAAAGAGCCGCACCGCCGAAAGAAATGCCTTCGCCCCGCTTGACCCGGCCGATCAGATAAGCCTTCTCGCCCTGAGCTTCAAGCGTGCCGATGACGTCTGTCAGGTTTTCTTCTTTAACGGCAAGGACAAAACCGATGCCCATATTAAAAACATTGAACATTTCTTCTTCTTTCAGCTTGCCGTGCTCCTGCAGAAACGGAAAAATCGGCGGGATCGGCCATGATCCGTGATCAATTTCCGCGCTCAATCCGTCCGGCAGCATCCGCGGGATGTTCTCGATGAATCCTCCGCCTGTCACATGCGCCATGCCGTCCACCTTACCGCTTTTCACCGCCTTGAGCACCGGCTTCACATATATTCTCGTCGGTTCCAGCAATTCTTCTCCGAGAGGACGCGCAAACGGTTCATAGACAGTATCCAAATCTAGTCCGCCGTCATCAAGAAGCACTTTTCTCACAAGGGAGAATCCGTTGCTGTGAAGGCCGCTTGAAGTAAGTCCGATTAAGAGATGCCCCTCTTCGATATGTTCACCGGTGACGATTTCGTCTTTTTCCGCGACGCCGACTGAAAAGCCCGCAATATCGTATTCATCAGACGTATAAAGCCCCGGCATTTCCGCCGTCTCACCGCCGATAAGCGCTGATCCTGACTGCTCGCATCCGTCCGCCACACCCTGAACGATCTGCTCAAT
Source organism: Bacillus sp. EKM420B (assembly GCF_011065565.1). NCBI lineage: Bacteria > Bacillati > Bacillota > Bacilli > Caryophanales > Bacillaceae > Bacillus > Bacillus sp. EKM420B. The sequence goes on from NZ_JAAMNX010000005.1 coordinate 216,762, forward strand.
TTTCACAGGATCAGCTTTGCCGACCGCCAAATAATCAAGGAAAAACAGCGGCTCCGCTCCCTGGGCAAGCACATCGTTTACACACATCGCGACCGCATCGACGCCGATCGTGTCATGCTTATCCATTGAAAATGCGAGTTTCAGCTTGGTGCCGACACCGTCTGTTCCGGAAATTAAAACAGGCTTTTGATACGGAAGCTCTGACAGATCAAACATTCCGCCAAAACCGCCCAGGCTTCCCATAACGCCGAGCCTTTTCGTGCGCTCCACGTGTTTTTTCATTCGTTTGACGGCTTCGTATCCGGCTTCGATGTCAACTCCGGCATTTTTATAAGCATCAGACATCCCTATCACTCCTTGTCAATTCGTTTCTCCTTAAAAGGCAGAAAGAGAAAGGCAGCCTGAATTCCCGCTGCCTTTATGTCATTTTCACATTTTATTTTGTCAGCACCGCTTCTTTTACGTGAGGAAGCACTGTATCCTGATAAATTTCCGTCGGATATTTGCCCGTAAAACAAGCGAGGCATTGTCCGCAATTGGTGTCTTCAAATTTTCGGCCGACTCCTTTTAACAATCCGTCTACACTTAAGAAAGAAAGTGTATCGGCTCCGATGATCTGACGGATTTCTTCCACGGAATGAGAGGAAGCGATCAGCTCCTCATGGGTTGATGTGTCGATGCCGTAGAAGCACGGATGAGCGATCGGCGGTGAACTGATCTTGACGTGCACCTCTGTCGCCCCCGCTTCTCTGAGCATTGTGACAATCCGGCGGCTTGTCGTCCCGCGCACGATGGAATCATCAACCATGACGACCCGTTTTCCTTCGACAACACCGCGGACGGCGGACAGCTTCATTCTGACGCCTTGCTCACGGAGAGCCTGTGACGGCTGGATAAACGTTCTGCCGACATAACGGTTTTTAATGAGACCGAGTTCGTACGGGATGCCCGTTGCCTCGGCATAGCCGATGGCCGCAGAAATACTGGAATCAGGCACGCCTGTGACGACATCCGCTTCAACCGCTGACTCCCGGGCAAGCATTTTCCCGAGGTTTTTCCGGGCGCTGTGCACGTTAATGCCGTCGATATTGCTGTCAGGTCTTGAGAAATAAATGTACTCCATGCTGCAGATGGAACGGTTGATATTCATGGAAAAGCGCTCTGATTTCATGCCTTCATCGTTGATGATCAGCATTTCGCCCGGCTCTACCTCGCGAAGGTACGTTGCGCCGACGACGTCAAATGCGCACGTTTCTGAAGCGACCACATAAGCATCGCCCATGATGCCGATTGACAGCGGTCTGAGTCCGTTCGGGTCAAGCGCTACAATCATCTCTGTTTCTGTCATGATTAAAAAGGCATAAGCGCCTTTCAGCATAGATAGCGAATTTTTGATCTGATCCTTCAGCGAAAAGTGTCCGCTGCGTTTAATCAGATGAGCCAGCACTTCCGTATCGGAGGAAGTCTGAAAAATGCTCCCTTGGTTTTCAAGCTGCTGCTTCAACTGTGTGGCGTTGACCAAGTTGCCGTTATGGGCGAGCGCGAGGCTGCCGTTGTTTTGCGAACGGAACAGGAGCGGCTGAACATTTTCATATCCGCCCCCTCCAGCCGTTGCGTAACGAACGTGCCCGATCGCGCCTTTTCCCTTTACTTTGCTGAGCTCGCCGTTTTGAAATACTTCAGTGATCAGTCCTTGGCCTTTGTGCGCCGTCAGTTTTTCACCGTCAGTCGCGACAATTCCCGCGCCTTCCTGTCCTCTGTGCTGGAGGCTGTGGAGGCCGTAATACGTAATTTGCGGGGCTTCTTCATGTCCCCAGATGCCAAACACACCGCATTCTTCATTCAGGCCTTTGATTTCAGCAAGCATGGAATAGCTCCTTTCCACGCGCGCTCAAGTTCTTTCGTTTGCGCGTGAACCAATTGTTGTCCGTCCTGATTTTGAATCGCCAGAAGTCCGTCAGCCGTTACCTCACCGATATGAACCGCATCAGCCGCAGCTGCTTCAAAGGCCGCTTGGTGTTCTTTTTTGACCGAAACGACGAAGCGGGATTGAGATTCAGAGAATAATAACGCCGCTTCCCCTGCAACAGTCACGTTGGCGCCAAGGTTTTCCGTCGTCATGACGCTTTCTGCGATCGCTACGCCTAAGCCGCCTTCTGATACGTCATGCGCGGATTGAACGAAGCCTTTTTTAATCGCGTCAAGCAATGCTTTTTGGCGTGACAGCTCTATATCAAGATCGATTTGCGGCGCTTTGCCGTAAATGCGGCCTTCTGTCATTTTTTGCAGTTCGCTTCCGGCAAACTCAGGTTTTGTTTCGCCGATCACGTATACAAGATCCCCCGCTTGTTTGAAATGCTGTGTCGTAATATGAGCGGTATCTTCAATTAAGCCGACCATGCCGATAACAGGCGTCGGGTAGATGGCCGTTCCGTTCGATTCATTATAAAGTGATACGTTTCCGCCGATGACGGGTGTGCTGAGAACATTGCACGCCTCGCTGATGCCGTCGGCCGCTTTTTCGATCTGCCAGAAAATTTCAGGTTTTTCCGGGTTTCCGAAATTCAGATTATCCGTGACCGCAAGCGGTTCGGCGCCGGAGCATACGATGTTGCGCGCCGCTTCGGCAACGGCGATTTTTCCGCCTTCTTCTGGATCAAGATATAAATAACGGGCGTTGCAATCCGTCGTCATCGCCAGCGCTTTTTTCGTGCCGCGGATTCTGAGCACTCCCGCGTCAGAGCCGGGAGCGACCACCGTATTTGTGCGCACCATGTAGTCATATTGATCATACACCCACTCTTTGCTGGCGATTGTCGGCTGCTGCAGCAGGTCAAAAAGCGTCTCTGTCGCATCTTTCACTTCAGGCGCGGGAACTTCCGTTTCCTGAAACTCGCGGTAGTACGCGGGTTCTGCTGACGGTTTGTGGTATACAGGCGCTTCTTCCGCCAGTGCGTCGACCGGAAGTTCGCAAACAACCTCTCCGTTATGGCGGAGGCGGAGCATTTTATCATCCGTAACATGACCTACGGAAACCGCTTCAAGGTCATATTTATCAAAAATATCGACAATTTCCTGTTCACGTCCGCGTTCAATGACGAGAAGCATGCGTTCCTGAGACTCGGAAAGCATCATTTCGTAAGCGGTCATACCCGTTTCCCGCTGCGGAATGAGATCAAGGTTCATTTCAATGCCGGAGCCGGCTTTGCTTGCCATTTCAGCACTCGAACTTGTCAGACCGGCCGCCCCCATATCCTGAATGCCGACTAAGGCGTCGCATTGGATGACTTCAAGGCATGCTTCCAGGAGAAGTTTTTCCATGAAAGGATCGCCGACCTGCACCGCAGAACGTTTTTCTTCAGATGAATCTGACATTTCTTCTGATGCGAAAGTAGCGCCGTGTATGCCGTCGCGGCCCGTTTTAGCGCCGACGTACATGACCGTGTTGCCGACACCTTTCGCCTGGCCTTTTTTAATATCTTTATGATCAATCAAGCCGACGCACATTGCATTGACAAGCGGATTGCCTTCATAGCTAGCGTCAAACTGCACTTCTCCGCCGACCGTCGGGATGCCGATACAGTTTCCGTATCCCGCGATTCCCGCCACTACTTCTTCAAACAAGTACTTCACACGAGGTGAAGTGAGCTCACCAAATCGAAGAGAGTTTAATACAGCTATCGGACGGGCGCCCATTGAGAAAACGTCACGGATGATACCGCCCACTCCGGTCGCAGCACCCTGGTATGGCTCAAGCGCTGACGGATGGTTATGCGATTCAATTTTGAACACGACCGCCTGATTGTCACCGATGTCAACGATTCCCGCGCCTTCTCCGGGACCCTGCAGCACGCGTTCGCCGTTAGTCGGGAATTTGCGTAAAACCGGTTTTGAGTTTTTATAGCTGCAGTGCTCTGACCACATCACGGAAAAAATCCCGATTTCCGTGTAGTTCGGCAATCTTCCGATAATAGATTCAATGAGTGCGAACTCGTCATCACTGACACCCATTTGCTGATAGAGTTTCTCTTCTTTTATTTGTTCTTTACTTGGTTCAAGCAGTAGCGACATGAGTTTCCCTCCAATTTTTCACGATAGACCGGAACAATGTAAGACCGTCTGCGCTGCCGAGCAGTTCATCGACTGCGCGCTCAGGGTGAGGCATCATGCCTAATACGTTGCCTTTCTCATTCACGACGCCGGCAATGCCGCTGACGCTTCCGTTAATATCGCCGCCGTATGTGAAGGCGATTTGATTGTTTTCTTTTAATCTTTCAAGCGTTTCGTCATCACAGTAGAAATTGCCTTCGCCGTGGGCAACCGGAATCGTAATCGATTGTCCATTTTCATATGAAGATGTGAATAACGTATCGCCGTTCTGCACGATTAATTCAACCGGGCGGCAGATGAACTTTAAATCTTTGTTGCGTCTCATCGCGCCTGGCAGAAGTCCGAGCTCCTGCAGAATCTGGAATCCGTTGCAGACGCCGAGAACCGGTTTTCCTTCGGCAGCCGCTTTTTTCACGGCCGGCATGATGTTTGCGAATCTGGCAATGGCGCCGCATCTCAAGTAGTCGCCGTATGAAAACCCTCCGGGAATGAGCACGCCGTCAAATCCGTCAAGGCTTGTTTCCTCGTGCCAGACATACTCGACTTCTTCGCCGAGTTCGTCCTTTACGGCGTGGAACATATCAATATCACAGTTGGAGCCGGGTAACACAATCACCGCAAATTTCACTGTGCGACAACCTCCTCAACTTCATATCGGTAGTCTTCAATGACTGTATTGGCAAGGAGCTTTTCACACATTTCTTTCACGAGCGCGTCAAGATCGCGGTCAGATTTTTCGATCGTCAGCTCCATGTATTTTCCGATGCGCACATCCTGCACTTCATTGTAGGTCATGCTGTGCAATGCATGCTGCACTGCGCTTCCTTGAGGATCGAGCACACTTTCTTTTAAGCTGACATAAACTTTCACTTTATACATTATGAAATGCCTCCCAGTCTTTTGAAAATCTCTTCATATGCGTCGGTTAAGCTTCCCAGGTTCCGTCTGAACAAATCTTTATCGAGCTTTTCGTTTGTGTCTTTGTCCCACAGACGGCACGTGTCAGGAGAAATTTCATCCGCTAAAAGCACCCGTCCCTCTGCGTCTAAGCCGAATTCCAGCTTAAAATCTATTAATCTGACGCCGCAGTCTTCAAAAATATGCTGCAGTTCTTGATTCACCTGGTTTGTAATCGATTTGATCGTTTCGACCTGCTCAGGAGCCGCAGCTTTCAAGAGCCGGATATGATCTTCTGTGATGAGCGGATCGCCCAGTGCGTCATCCTTGTAGTAAAATTCGATAATCGGCTGCGGAAGCTCTGTTCCTTCCGGGATGCCGAGACGTTTCGACATGCTTCCGGCGGCAATGTTTCTGACCACGACTTCAAGCGGAATGATGCTCACTTTTTTGATGAGCTGCTCTGATTCTGAAACACGCTCCACAAAGTGGTTGTCAATTCCTTTGGCGTGCAGATGTTTGAAAATCAGGCTTGAAATTTCATTGTTCAGACGGCCCTTTCCGCTGATCTCCGCTTTTTTCTCACCGTTAAAGGCTGTTGCGGAATCCTTGTAGACCACGCGGAGAATCTGTTCGTCTTCAGTTTGATAAATTCGTTTCGCTTTTCCTTCATAAAGAAGATTATTGTTCACAATATTCACGGAAGGCCTCCTAACCCGAATGTTGGGAATATTCAATCTGCGGCGGCTGAAGAAGCCGCCTCCGGCTGGCTTCTTCTATAAACCTAAACGCTCAAAGATCAAGTCGACGTTTTTCAGATGATAATTGTAGTCAAAGCAATCGGCAATCTGTTCCGGTGTGAGGCGGGACGTGATTTTTTCCTCCGCTTCGACAAGCTGGCGGAACGGCACTTGTTTTTCCCACGCTTCCATCGCTTTCGGCTGAACCGTGTCATATGCTTCTTCACGAGGCAGACCCGTGTCGATTAAAGCGAGCAGCACGCGCTGAGAATAGATCAAACCGAGTGTGCGGTCCATGTTGCGTTTCATATTTTCCGGGAATACCGTTAAGTTTTTGACGATGTTGCTGAATCGGTTCAGCATGTAATTCAGCGCGATTGTCGCGTCAGGAAGAATGATGCGCTCAGCTGATGAATGAGAAATATCACGCTCATGCCATAACGGTACATTTTCGTATGCCGTCAGCATGTACCCGCGGATCACGCGCGCCATGCCCGTCATATTTTCCGACCCGATCGGATTCCGTTTATGAGGCATAGCCGATGAGCCTTTTTGTCCTTTTGCAAAAAACTCTTCCACTTCACGTGTTTCACTCTTTTGCAGACCGCGGATTTCCACTGCGAATTTTTCAATGCTCGTCGCGATCAAAGCCAGTGCCGCCATGTAATCCGCATGACGGTCGCGCTGTAATGTCTGAGTGGAAATCGGCGCCGCTTTCAGGCCGAGCTTTTCGCAGACATACTGCTCTACGAACGGATCAATATTTGCATATGTGCCGACCGCGCCGGAAAGCTTCCCGACTTCGATCCCTTCTTTTGCCTGCTTGAAACGTTCAAGGTTGCGTTTCATTTCTTCGTGCCAAAGCGCGAGTTTCAGGCCGAAAGTCGTCGGTTCCGCGTGTACGCCGTGCGTGCGGCCCATCATGACCGTGTATTTATGTTCTTTCGCTTTTTCTTTTATAATGTCAACAAATCTCTCAATGTCCTTGAGCAAGATCTCATTCGCCTGTTTTAATAGATAGGAAAGAGCGGTATCCACGACATCTGTTGACGTCAGGCCGTAGTGGACCCATTTTCTTTCTTCGCCTAATGATTCTGAAACCGCCCGGGTAAATGCAACGACGTCATGGCGCGTATCCTGCTCGATTTCCAAAATGCGGTTGATGTCAAAAGACGCGTTTTCGCGCATGACCTTGACGTCTTCTTTCGGAATGACGCCAAGCTCAGCCCAGGCTTCACAGGCTAAAATCTCGACTTCCAGCCATGCCTGGTATCTGTTTTCGTCCGTCCAGATCGCGGACATTTCAGGTCTTGAATAACGTTCGATCATTATGCTCGTCCTCCGTCTCTTTTCATCCATATGTTCGTGATGTCCTGAATCCATGTTTCATCAGGCTTCCGCAAAAATGTCATATGCCCCATTTTGCGGCCTTTTTTAATCTCATGTTTTCCGTACAGGTACAGTTTGGCTTCTTTTAAAAGCTCCGTATGCTCCTCCGCAAGCTTCACTTCATCACCGAGCAGATTCACCATCATTCCCGGTTTGAGAAGATCGGTTCTGCCGAGAGGAAGTCCGCAGACCGCTCTGATGTGCTGTTCGAACTGGCTCGTTTCACAAAGGTCGAGCGTATAATGCCCGGAGTTGTGAGGACGCGGCGCCAGTTCATTGATCAAAAGGTCTCCGTCTTCCGTGACGAACATTTCCACCGCAAGCGGCCCGACAAGCTCCAATTTCTCCGCGAGCTGGACGGCAAGCGCCTCTGCCCGCTTTTGAACCGTTTCCTCCGCTCTCGCGGGCACGATGCTTTGGAACAGAATATTATTTTTGTGGATATTTTCAGCAGCCGGAAAGGTTGAAATCTCACCGTGCACCGATCTCGTCACGATAACGGAAAGCTCCATCCGGAATGATACCCAGCTTTCCAGTATGCACGTGCCGTTTTCTAGCAGCGCGGCCGCTTCGTCTGTCTGTCCTTCTTCCTTAATGACAAATTGGCCTTTGCCGTCATATCCGCCGCGGCATGTTTTCAGCACAGCCGGGAGCCCCAGTGCCTGAACAGCTTCCTCAAGCTCCCGTCCGCTGTTCACGATCCGATAAGGAGCGACTTGACAGCCTGCTGACTGGATCGCCTTTTTTTCCGTTTCCCTGTTTTGGGTGATGAGCAGCAGCTCGCTTCCCTGGGGAAGATATGCATGTTCTTTGAGCCAGTTGAGCGCCTCGTAATCGATATTTTCAAATTCGTACGTAATGATGTCACTGACTCCGGCCAATTTTTGAATCGCTTCACGGTCATTATACTGGGCGGTAATCTCAATATCGGCGATCTGTCCGCATGGCGAGTCTTTCACGGGATCGACGACTGCGACTTTATAGCCCATCTGTTTTGCGGCGACAGCCATCATTTTTCCGAGCTGTCCGCCTCCGATAATGCCGATGACGGCGCCGGGATAAATCGTTTTTTTATCAGACAAGCTGATCACTGCTTTCCAGCACCGTTTGTTTTGTCGCATTTCTTCTCGCCTCTAGTTTATCCGCAATGTCACCGTCAAATGCCGACAAAATTTGCGCGGCTAACAGACCCGCGTTCACTGCGCCCGCTTTTCCGATCGCCGTCGTCGCGACCGGCACGCCGCCGGGCATCTGTACGATAGACAGAAGAGAATCAAGCCCGTTAAGCGATTTTGTCTGAACCGGTACGCCGATCACCGGCAGTGTCGTTTTGGCCGCCGTCATACCCGGCAGATGCGCCGCTCCACCGGCTCCGGCAATAATGACTTTTAAGCCTCTGTCTCTGGCGCTTTCTGCATATTCAAACATCAAATCAGGCGTCCGGTGCGCGGATACTACCTGTTTTTCATAAGGAATGTGAAGTTCGTCAAGTATGTCGCATGCATGTTTCATTGTCTCCCAATCGGAGGTGCTTCCCATGATGATTCCTGCTAGCGGCTGCATTCTGTTCCCACCTTCTCATGCTTTGTTTTTCAGAAAAAAAAGCCCGGCTTATATTGCAACTATGAGGAAGCAATACAAACCGGGCATGGCGCGCGTATCGTCAGTCGTTCGCTTCTGCGATATCCATGTCAGCTGTTTATCACTTTCCTGCATAGTCCGGCCGTTTACGGCAGCCGGGTAGAAACTTATGGGCCATATTCCCAAGATTATATGAGGTCGTGTTTTGATTTCATGTTTATCTTAACAACGGACTTGGATAATGTCAACGACATTATCGAACGATATAAAAATTCTTTCTTTTAATGTTCGTGTTTAGATCAATTTCCCTTCAAATACGATTTTTTTCCCGCAAGGAACGACTTGAATTGATCCATTTTCTTTCTTTTCTGTAAAGATCGGCTCTTCCATCCGCCGGACGGGCATATAACCCTCTTCCTTCATTAAAGTGAGAATGGTGTCAATCGTTTCATCTTCCGTTACTTCAAACCGTTTCTTTTTTGGCTTTGTCATTCCTTAATTCTCCTCTTCTTCACTGCTTTCACCCAGAATCCGCCGTGGATCGTTTTCGGCTCAAAGGCGATGATAAACGCTTTTTCATCAAGCGTTTTAATCGTATCATAAAGCTGAAGCTCATATTTGCGCGGCGTCAGAATCTGCATGGCGGTCCGGTCTCCTTCAAGTCCGCCCGCAACCCAGCTTGTAACACCGTATCCTTTTTCCCGGAGCTGTTTCGGCAGGTCCAGATCAAGCTCTTTCGTAATGACGTTGACTGTTATGTAGCCGAGCGCCAGTTTTTCTTCAATTTTCATTCCCACTATGACGCCGAGGCCGTAGCCGAGCGCATAGGCAATGACGTTTTGAATTTGATTCAGATTGCCGAGAACGAGACTCAAGCCGGTCACATACACAAGGATTTCAATCGTACTGATGCCTGCGGCGAAATAGCGCTGTCCCTTTAATGTCAGAATCATCCTGATCGTAAAGAAAGAGACATATATAATGTTAATGATGAGAATAATGAGAACCATACCTATACTGTTGGATAAAATTGTCTGCATCACTGATTCCCCTCCTCTGACTTTGAAAAGCCAATCTTTCAATTAAGGATAGTTTACCCTCTTTTCATCATTTTCAAAAGAAAAAAAAGCCCGCCCCGCAAGGCAGACTTTCAAGCTCTTATCAGTGAAGCTCGGCTTTTTTCAATCGTTTGACAGCTTCATATTCCTTCTCAAGTTCACTCAGCGTGTATCCGGACAGTTCCTGAACATGGTCTTGATAAAACCCAGAGCGGATCAGTTTTGTCCTCAGGTGCTGTTTTTTCCGATTAATGGCTTCTCGCAACAACGGGGCCATCTTCATCATCCCTTTCCGAATCATAAAGAGTAGTGCCGCTTTCGAATTGCTGTTGCTCTCATCATATCTCGGCCGGGTCCTCAAAACAACACGCTTCATTAGAAAAATTTGTAAACATTGTGAAAGACAAATTTCGACTTATAAAGGAATCAGCGAAGCAGTAAAGTACTCGGAAATGAGCGGCCATGTCACAGCCGTAAAAACGAGCATGATGATGACCGCCGCGGAAATACAGTACATCACGTCAGCCGCAGGCTTTTCAGCCGATTTGTATAGAATCTGCACAAACTGCACCATCGCCGAGGCGGCCAGAAACAAGGTCAGCGCCGTAAACACCACGGTGATGACCGGCAGATTCAATATCGCGAAAATCATCCACACGATAGAGCAGGCGACAGCCGGAACCAAAAGCGATCCGACCCCCGCGGCCGCATCCCGCATCGTAATTTTCTGCTTCATCATATAACGTGATACAAGCCAGACCGCTCCCGCCGCAGCGGCAAAAAAGACGAGCGTATACACGAGAACGACGGTAAAGCCGTCAAAAAACGTATGATGCCGCTCCCCGTATCCGAGAGGCCTTTGCTGGCTTGCCCTCAGCTGAAACCAATTTCCGATTGAGAAAAAGATACTGAATACAAGCATTGAAATAAGAGCATATTTAAAGCGGGAAAAGCCGTCTTCCCCAACGACCTTCACCGGTGATGTCAAAATGCGCAGCGCGAAACGGCAATAACGTTTGACCGCGGCCCATGCAGAAGCGAGTTTTTCCGTAAAAGCCGGAGCCGGGCGCCGTTCCTTTTCTTTTTTCTTTTGCTTTTGATAACGTCCCGCATTTCTGGACATTCTCGACAGCGGTTCTTCATCAGTTCCCTGATGCTGTTTTTCTTCTTCCAACGTTTCTTTTCTTTCTTCCGTCATGTCAGCAACTCCTATCAAAAAAATACGGCGGAATTTGTTTAGCAAGAAAATAAAACACTTATATAAGGTACCGAAGCGGCCTTAAACAGTCAAGCGGTTTTCTTCACCCGGACACCCACATGACGTTTTATAGTATGTATTGGTTTTACGGAATAGGACAAAAACAAAAAACCGGCTGTCCTCAGCCGGTTTTTCCGTTATTTCAAGAAGATGAAATACAGAATAAAGATGACGAACAGCCCGTACATAATCGGGTGAACGCTTTTTCCTTTTCCTTTGCAGATCATTGTAATCGGGTAGAAAATAAAACCGATCGCAATCCCCGTCGCAATACTGTACGTCAGCGGCATCATAATCATCGTTAAAAATGCCGGAACAGCCACCTCGAATTTATCCCAGGCGATCTTACCGAGCGGCGCCACCATCAGCGCGCCGACAATAATTAAAGCCGGAGCCGTCACATTCGTGGTAACAACTGACAGAAGCGGCGAGAAAAACATCGCCAGCAAAAAGAGAATGCCCGTCACAACAGCCGCGAAGCCGGAGCGCGCCCCCGCCGCAACGCCTGAGCTGGATTCAACATAAGAAGTCGTTGTAGACGTACCGAGCACGGCTCCGATAACGATTGATGTTGAATCTGCCAGAAGCGCTCTTCCCGCGCGCGGAAGTTTGTTTTCCTTCATCAGTCCGGCCTGTGTCGCTACAGCTACCAGCGTACCGGCCGTATCGAAAAATCCGACGAACAGGAAAGTTAAAATGACAATCAGCATTTGTACGGAGAAGATATCCGGAAGGTGCATCCACGCCTGTCCGAAAGTCGGCGCAAGACTCGGCACGCTGCCGACAATGTGTGTCGGAACCGGAATCAGCCCGCAGATCATACCGGCAACCGCCGTCAGAAGCATTCCGATAAACACGCCGCCGTTTACGCGAAGCACCATCAGAATGACCGTCACAATAACACCGAAAACCGTCAGCAGCACAGGGCCGCTGTGAATATTGCCGATAGACACCAAAGTCGATGAGTTCGCTTCAATAATGCCCGAACCCTGCAAACCGACAAATGTGATAAACAAACCGATACCCGCGCCGACCGCCAATTTCAGCTCAGGCGGAATCGCATTAATGATTTTTTCCCGCAATCCCGTCAGTGAAAGCGCCACGAAGATAATTCCGGAAATCAAGACGCCGGAAAGCGCAGCCTGCCATGAAATCCCCATGCCGAGTACGACAGAGAAAGCAAAAAACGCATTTAATCCCATACCCGGCGCAATCGCGATCGGATACTTTGCAATGAGCCCCATTAAAATACAGCCGGCCGCAGATGCCAAGGCTGTAGCGGTGAACACCGCGCCCTGATCAATTTTCAATGCTTCGGGAAATCCTTTCACACCGTTTAAAGACAATGTCAGCGGATTGACGAACAGAATGTACGCCATTGACAAAAAGGTCGTTAAACCGCCGATGATTTCATTACGATAGCTTGTCCCCAGCTCATCAAACTGAAAAAATTGCTTCAAGCCAATTGCCTCCTTCATTCTCTCCCATTTATTCTGCCCGTTATCCGCCAAATAAAAAACGCCCCAAATAACATTTTGGGACGCTTGACTACATACGTTCAGTCTGAATAAATAAGAATGGATTATTTATATCAAACGATTGAGATTGATCCGTAGTCAAGCCATTTACGGTAGCTTGGTAGAAACTTGCGGGCCATATCCCCGCCATTATACGATATCTGCATATTTGATTTCTGAGTCTATTGTATCAATTCAATTTTGAAAACTCAATAAAAAAAACGAACAATCCCGTTAAAAAAATTTGGTTTATTCGTTAATTGACCAAAAATGGAAGACGGCAAAAGCCGCCTTCCCGGCATCATTTTCCGTCCGCAGGCCGAACCGGCACCGCGAATGTAATCCCCTTGTCATCCGCCAGCAAGTTCATAACCGTTTGATTGACGTACAAAGCATATGAATCGAATGAGAAACCGCGCAATGAATAATCTTTATTTGATGAATCATCCAATTCAAAAACGGATTCCATTTCACCCGTTTTAAGATTCGTGACTTTCGCCTTATTCCCTTTCAGATAATAGCCTTTTTCATACTCATTAAGCGATGGCCAAGTTTTCATTTTTTTCGTATTGCCGAGACCGATTGATTCACCGACATTCATCAGCTGATCTTTATCCGCTTTGCTGTAATTAATTCCTGTGAATTGATAATCGACGATCACCCGTCTGTCTTGCTGTTTGATCTTTTTGATGGTGATGCCGACATGATGATGTTTCGTTTTATAACTGACGGGCAGTTTTGTTTTCAGAGGCACGATTTCTCCCGGCTCTGATTCTGTTTTTATATCGCCCGTTATGAAAAGTGTTTTCGCTTTCGGGTCTATCGGTTTGCTGAATTGAGTTTGGCCGCGTATTCTTTTCCCACCGCCGGGAAGATTCTTCCTGCCGCCAAGTTCAATATTCGACATCGTCATTTCATAATGGTTTCCAGCATCATCCGTTGCTTCGTAAATCGAGATGGCATCATTTTTGGCTGCATCATAGAAGTCGATAGAATACAGTAGGGCCGATCCCATCGTTCCGTTTTCCGCCCGGATATCGAAAAAGCGGTATAATCCGTGATTTACATTCACAGCTTTCGTTCCTTCAAGAGAAACGGACTTTTGTTTTTTAATAGGGAGTGTAAAGCGCCAGTTTCCGGGGATATCCTTGATTTGTGTAATGACAAGCGGAAGCTTATCACCGTCTTTCAGCTTTGAGCCGTCCATGAACAGGCGAAGCTGCCCCGCGTACCGCCCGTCTTTCATTTTTTTCATATCACTGCTGTCATAATCCTCTGCTAACATATTCCGTGGATCTTTATAATCGACTTGAAAAGAGATGCTCTCCTCATCTGATTTCAAATTATCAACGATAAAGTTATAAACGAGCTGTCCGCTGTCGTAATACACACTTTTCACTGTCACCGTGATTCCGCGTGATTCCGCTTTTTCGTTCAGTTTTGTCACCAAATTGCTTTTAAACAGCGCAGAACCTGCCTTATCCTGAAACAGACTGTAAATTTGTCCGGCAACAGGAATGTTTCCCATAGCCGTGTTAACGGAGGGCATGAACAAGCCTGAGGACAGATACAGAATAAACAAAGCAGCAGCAACCGCGAGGCCGTTTATCACTTTTCGTCCCCATCTCCGTCTGACGGCGCCTTCTTTTCCGGCACGGACAGCAGCGCTGTGTATCACATTTTTCAACTCAGCTTTCGGCACGTCAATGTCCTGATACAATTGCTTCATTTGATGCTTTTCCATATGTGTTTATCCTCCTTTTCCAGTTCCTGCTTCAATGCTTTTCTCGCCCTGTGGAGATGCGTTTTTACAGTGCCTTCCGCCATACCGGTCTGTTCAGCGATCATAGCAATCGAGAAATCTTGAAAATAATAAAGCTGAATGGTCAGCTGTATATGTTCGTCAAGCGTTTCAAGGGCATTCCGAAGATCTATGTATTCTTCAATGTTCTTATTCTCCGCGCGCGTATCATGCTGCGGCTCAAACGGAATGACGTCTCCGTGCTTTTTCCTCATCGCAAAAATCGTATGAAGCAGAATCCGGATCAGCCACGTTTTAAAATATTTCGGCTCCTTCAGCTGCGCGATATGAAGAAAAGCCTTGTAAGCCGTTTCCTGCACTGCGTCCAGCGTATCTTCTTTGTGATGCAAATAGAGATAAGCTGTTTTATATAAAGTATCCTGGTGTGCTGTGATCAGTTTTTCAAAGGCTGCGGCATCGCCTTTTTTCGCCTTTTTGATCAATCGTTCTTCCTTCACCTTATCCACCTCCTATGCTGTTAGATATAAATCGGGGCAAAACGGTTTCAAAAAGATAAAAAAAAACGCCTCTTTTTTAAAAAGAGACGTTTTTTATCTTCATTTATTCCCACTCAATCGTTGCAGGCGGCTTGCTCGTAATGTCATACACGACGCGGTTGATGTGTTTCACTTCGTTGACGATCCGTGTAGAAATCACTTCAAGCACATCCCAAGGGATACGCGCCCAGTCAGATGTCATGCCGTCAATTGATGTTACGGCACGGATACCGATTGTGTAATCATACGTTCTCGCATCTCCCATGACGCCGACGCTGCGGATGTCAGGAAGAACCGTGAAGTACTGCCAGATGTCGCGCTCAAGGCCGTGATTCGCCACTTCTTCACGCAGAATCGCGTCTGATTCACGAACGATTTCAAGTTTTTCTTCCGTTACTTCGCCGAGTACGCGGATGCCAAGTCCAGGGCCCGGGAACGGCTGACGCCATACGATATCATCCGGAAGGCCGAGCTCTGTGCCAAGCGCGCGCACTTCGTCTTTGAAAAGGGTGTTCAGCGGCTCGATCAGTTCAAACTGCATATCTTCAGGAAGTCCGCCGACATTGTGATGCGACTTGATCGTTTGCGCCGTTGCAGTACCGCTCTCGATAATATCCGTATAAAGCGTTCCTTGCGCAAGATAATCGATGCCTTTCAGCTTGTCCGCTTCATCATCAAATACGTAAATGAATTCGTTGCCGATGATTTTGCGTTTTTGCTCTGGATCAGAAACACCTTTCAGCTTGTTTAAGAATCTGTCTTTCGCATCAACTTTAATGACATTCATATTAAAGCCTTCGCTGAACGTTTTCATGACGCCTTCCGCTTCGCCTTTACGGAGAAGGCCGTGATCTACGAAAATACAAGTCAGCTGGTCGCCGATCGCTTTATGAATTAAAGCAGCCACAACAGAGGAATCAACACCGCCGCTTAGCGCGCAAAGAACCTGCTTGTCTCCGACTGTTTCACGGATTTTTTGCATTTCGATTTCGATAAAGTTTTCCATTGACCATTTGCCTTCACAATCGCAAACGCCGAATACAAAGTTTTTCAGAAGATCATTGCCGTATTCAGAGTGGCGCACTTCCGGGTGGAACTGAACGCCGTACCAATTCTTGTCCGCTTTGCTCATCGCTGAATTCGGGCAGTGATGGCTTGTTGCGTCAACAGTGAAGCCCTCTGGAACTTCTACAACCAAATCGCCGTGACTCATCCAGACAACTTGTTCTTCCGGAAGATCTTTGAACAAGTCAGGAGTTCCTTGAATCTGAATGTTGGCTTTTCCGTATTCGCGCTGGCTTGCCGCCTCGACTTTTCCTCCGAGGTAATGAGTCATCAGCTGCATGCCGTAGCAGATGCCTAATACAGGAATATCGAGTTCAAAGATTTTTTCGTCACAGCGGAAAGATCCTTCATCATATACACTGTTCGGTCCGCCTGAAAGGATAATTCCTTTTGGATTCATTTCTTTGATTTCCTCAGCTGTCAACGTATGGGGGTGCAGCTCGCTATATACGCCAAATTCACGGATCCGGCGGGTAATCAGCTGGTTATACTGACTGCCGAAATCAAGAACAAGAATCATTTCATTCACTAACTTCGTCATGGTTGTCACCTAATCTCCTCTAAGTTTTTGACACAGAAAAAACGGAGGACAAACGTTCAGCCCTCTGTCGCGCAAGACTTGTCCGGAAGCCCGGCTTTTTAACGCTCCCGGGCTCCCATTTAACATTCATTTATTCTAACAACAGGACGATATGCGGTCAAGACTATCTTGTTTTAATTATATTTTCCCACAACTGTCCCGATTCATTCCAAAGCTCCGCGGCATTATCCCTGCGGTATAAGGCCCGCTCATAGCGCAGCGTCAGCTCGGACATGTCGTTTGTATGGTGCGCCTCGTCAATCCTCGCGGCAAAATCGCGGAGTGTTTCTCCGTCTCCCCTGCTGAATCCTTTTCGTTTCAGCTGGCGGAGCAGCGCGGCATATGCGTCGAAAAAGACGTCTTCATCCGTTCGCCGCTTCAATCTGGCTGCTGTAACGTGCGGAATCCAGCGCGCCCGGAGCAGCCAGGCGAGTGCCGCCGCGGCTGAAATCACGATGACGATGGCTGCATACGGCCACAGGTGTGCCGCGGTTTTGTTGCGGATCACAGGCTGCGGTGCCGCGCTGTGATCCCGCTTTTTCGGCGTTTCTTCTTTTTCCGGCTTTGTTTCCTGACGCTGCTTGTCAGACGGTGAATCCGAATTCCCCGCTGAGCCTCCGCTGTCTTTTGCTGCGGTATGATTTTGCTCTGACGTAAACTCCGTCGGATTGGTGAAGCCTTTTGTCGGCTCAAACGTCACCCAGCCCTGATCGGGAAAATACACTTCTACCCACGAATGGGCGTTGTTGTTTGTGACTTCATAAATGTGGCCGTTATGGTCGCCTGCCCCTTTATATTCGCCGGATGTATAGCCCTTCACCCAACGGGCGGGAATTCCCGCAGAGCGGAGCAGCACGGCCATTGCCGATGAAAAGTTATCACAATATCCTCTTTTCGTTTCAAACAGAAATTGATCGACATAATCCTGATTGTGCTCCGGAACCGCGACATCCTGTGTATTATACGAAAATGCGGAAGATCCGAGATAATCCTCGATCGCCTTCGCTTTATCGAACATATTATGATGATTCCGCGTCAGTCTGTCCGCAAGCTGTCTCACTCTTTTCGGAAGGCTGTCGGGGACTTGTAAATACCGGTCATTGAATTGATTCTGCTCACGGTATCGTTTCACTTTCACTTTTCTGAGATCATTCAGCTTAAAGACGGGCGCCTGAAAAGTCACCGTGTACCGTCCCATATTGCGGATGTTGCCCACTTGTTCACTGACCGGCGTAATTTGCTCGGTGTTTCCGTTCATTTCAAGCTGAATCGAGTGCTTCGGTTTAATATTGGAGACGCCGATCGGATACATGACGTGATTATAGAGATAATTCTCATCAATGGACACCTGTGCCGTATACCGTCTCGTCTGCACACTCCGGTCAAACCATATATCTTCCACGTTGCCGCCGTTCAGTTTATAGGACATGCCTTGATCGGTCTCCACCCAGCCTTTCCCCGTGTATGTATCCTTCGTTTCCACCCGGAAGTACGCCCGTTCTTTTCCCTTCCATGTAAAAACCGGCGTATCATCCTCCTGAAAAGGGCCGCCCAATGTTTCATCATGATTGCCGTAGCCGATTTTGCTTTCGGCGGCGGGCACTTCTTTGTGGTTTGTTATTTTTTTTAGAAACGGCACGGGATCCGGCCAGTTCGGGTCTGATTTCGGAGCCGCCAGACCGAACACGACGGAAGCGCAGATAAACAGCATCAGCGGCAGAAACCATTTGAGTATCAATCTTTTTTTAAATGCTATATGTTCCGTAAGCCGGATGCGCTCCATATACAAAAGCCCCATCATTAAAAAGCCGATAAAGACGATCCGGATGACGGCGTATGCGGCATCATAAGGAGTAAACGTATCAAGCACGGTGATATACGCCACCGTCATGATAAAAAAGAATAAGATTTTCCGCTGATAGATCACCCAGTAATGCAGCAAATACACGAGCAGCCATAAAAGCACAAAAAACAGCAACGTGCGGAATGACGGATTCATATCATTCCATCTTCCGGTCCCGATGTGGCGGGCATTTTGCATCACGTCCCGCAAAAAAGAAACGAGCCATTCCGGCTGAAAAATAGAACCTTTATAAAACAGGATGTGAATACTGATCAACGTAAACAGAATGCAGGACGGCACGGTGACGTACCACCTCATCCGGAAGAATGACAGCAGAAATGCCAAACCGATAAAAACGATGAAAAAACCGGTATGTTTTGTATCCGTAAAATTGTGCAGCGGCCTGAGCCATTCCCATAACAATAAAAAAGCGAGAAAATAAAACAGCAGCAGACTCAGCCTGCTTCCCTGGTTCTCGTCATGCGGCATGGCGCGCCACCTCTCTTTCTAAACAACATGGGACACCCGTTTGTCCCTGATCATTTGCACCTTAATATTTTTCTGAGCGAAGATGAGAGCGAGTTTCCGTTCTTTCTCCGAAAGCGCGGCATTCGTTTCTTTCGCCAAAAACACCGTCATGTCAGCACGGCCGGGCTCAGCCTGTTTGAGAAGGTCTTCTGTAAGACTGCCCGTCACGACGGCAATGGAAGCTTCACCCAGTTCTTTCCCTAAACGCCCGCCTGCATCGGCTTCTTCCGATTCTGAAGCTGATGCCAGGTAACGCAGCATCTTTCTGAAATGCCGGTCTCCCTCCCGGACGGGAAATACAGTCCGGTCGCTCCCCAATGAAATAAATCCTGCGGGAGAGCCCTTCACAAGCGCCGTGTAAAGCAGGGATGCCGAAGCTGACACCGCGGCTTCAAACGAAGGGGACGGCCTGCAGTCCAAAAGGAGAATCATATTCATACTCTGCAGCGGGTCAAATTCCTTCGTCATCAGCTCATTTCGCCGCGCCGATGTTTTCCAGTCAAGTGCGGAAAACCGGTCGCCCGGCTGATAATTTCTGACGCTCGCGGCCATTGCTGTGCGGTGTACCTGAAACGGAGCGCCGGCACCCGCACCCTCTTCTCCTGATGCAGCCTGCGGCTTATAGTGAACAGGCCCGTACGCCGGGAAAACCAGAACCGTATCCGTTACGGAAAACGACGCCGTCTTGTCCAAAAGCCCGAGAACATCTCCCGTCCGCACTCTGATCGTATGTAAATGATGCTCTCCGCGCGGCACCTGCGGCAGCTCATATTGTAACATCAGCTTCCTTTGAAACCACGGAAACACAAGCTGTTTCGCACTGCGCCTCTCACCAAGCGTTTCCGGCATCACATCTTCAATGACCATATATGTCAGCGGAAACGGCAGGCGCCTCGTCAGCCTGATGGTGACAGACAGCCTGTCGCCTGAGGTTAACTGGGCGGAGGACACGTCACGCGTCACCTGAAACGCCCGCAGCGGGTACACAGCGATCAGCCCGGCGTAAACGGTAAACGGCAAAAACGCATAAAATAAAAACCAGCTCACAAATCCGCCCTGAAACATGGCATAAGAAAAGACAGCCGCCGTCAGTACGGCCAACATAAGCAGCTTCCAGCCATATAGAAGCCAATGCATCTTCTTTCTCATTAGCGGACCGACATCCTTTGAACGGGAACTTTTTCCGTTTGCATGATGTCTTCTATAACCGCTTCCGCCGTCACATCGTTAAATTTCGCCTCGGCGGTCAAGATCATTCTGTGCGGCAGCGTATACGGAGCCAAATACTGGACGTCATCAGGAATGACGTAATCGCGGTCATGAAGCAGCGCGTACGCCTGCGCGGCTTTCATTAATGAAATTGAACCGCGCGGGCTGACGCCCAGATGTACGGACGGATGCCGGCGGGTATGCTGAGTGATGCCGACGATATACGCTTTAATTCCATCATCCACCCGCACCTGCTCCAGTTTTTGCTGAAGGCTGATAAACTGTTCTTTAGAAATGACGGGCTCGATTGTTTCAAGCGGATTGCGCCCTTCCTGCAAAGACAGAACCCGAAGCTCCTCCTCGGCAGTCGGGTAGCCCATGCGCAGCTTAAATAAAAACCGGTCAAGCTGGGCTTCGGGAAGCGGATACGTTCCTTCATATTCAACCGGGTTTTGTGTGGCCATGACGAAAAACGGCTCAGCCAGCCGCATTGTCTTTCCGTCAATCGTGACATTCCCTTCCTCCATCGCCTCAAGCAGGGAAGACTGCGTTTTCGGAGAGGTTCTGTTAATTTCATCAGCCAGCACGATATTCCCCATGATCGGTCCCGGGCGGTATTCAAATTCCATTGTTTTCGTATTATAAATAGAGACACCCGTCACATCTGACGGCAGAAGATCCGGCGTGAACTGAATCCTCTTAAAGTCAGCTCCGATCAGCTTGGCCAAAGCCCGGACCATCATCGTTTTTCCGACTCCCGGCACGTCTTCCAGCAGCACATGCCCTTTTGCGAGAATGGCGGCCAGACTGAGTATGGCGATATCCCGTTTTCCTATGATGATGTTTTCAATATGCTCAACGGCTTTCTCCAGCAGCGGATGCAGCTCTTCTTTATAAGCCATTCTTCTCCTCCTAGTCATCTCTCAAATTTCAATTATCGTAACCTAACTTTACCACAAAATATAAACAGTATAAAAAAACGTTTCCAGCGAATTGTTTCCAGTCCGAAAAAGGAAAAAAGCTCTCTCTTTAGAAAGGAAGCTTTATTTCAGCTGGAGAGGCTCCATATGAACGTGTGAATGGTCAAAGGCATGTTCCTCTTTCATCCCGGCACCTTCTGCTGTACGGATGAGAAAAAAATGTCATATTTTCTTACATCATTTTCAACTGTCTATAGCATTTATGATAGAATAATACTTGTCGGAATATTCAGCATAAACAAACCAAAAGGAGGCAAAGAATGAATCAGCCTAACTCTTTATCTAAGGGATTAAAAACCCGGCATATGACCATGATTTCAATTGCCGGCGTGATCGGCGCCGGATTATTTGTCGGAAGCGGATCCGTCATTCATTCCACCGGACCCGGAGCGATTGTCTCCTACGCTTTAGCAGGATTATTAGTGATTTTTATTATGAGAATGCTGGGGGAAATGTCCTCCGTCAACCCGACAAGCGGTTCGTTTTCACAGTACGCGCATGACGCCATCGGTCCTTGGGCCGGTTTTACGATCGGATGGCTGTATTGGTTTTTCTGGGTCATCGTCATTGCCATTGAAGCCATTGCAGGCGCCGGAATCATACAGTACTGGTTCCCGGGCATTCCGTTATGGCTGACGAGTCTGCTTCTGACCGTGCTGTTAACACTGACGAATATTTATTCAGTTAAATCGTTCGGCGAATTTGAATACTGGCTTTCCTTAGTAAAGGTAGCGACGATCGTTGTCTTCTTAATCGCAGGATTTGCGTTCATTTTCGGAATCGTTCCCGGCAGCAAGCCGGTCGGGCTGGAAAATCTGGCGGGCAGCGGCGGATTTTTCCCTAAAGGTCCAAGTTCCGTTCTGCTCGGCATCGTCGTTGTCATTTTTTCTTTCATGGGATCTGAAATCGTCGCAATCGCAGCGGGAGAAACGTCAAATCCGGTCGAATCCGTCACAAAGGCGACCCGCTCAGTCGTTTGGCGGATCATTATTTTTTACGTCGGCTCCATTGCGGTTGTGGTCACACTGCTGCCGTGGGATTCAGCCAATATTTTGGAAAGCCCCTTCGTTGCCGTTTTGAGCCATATCGGGGTTCCCGCAGCCGCTCAAATCATGAATTTCATCGTCCTGACAGCCGTTCTGTCCTGCCTGAACTCCGGGCTTTATACGACGTCACGGATGCTGTATTCACTGGCAGAGCGAAATGAAGCGCCGCGGCGTTTTATGAAACTGAGTAAAAGAGGCGTACCGGTTCAAGCCATTATCGCCGGCACCTTTTTCTCCTACATTGCCGTTGTTATGAACTACTTTTCTCCCGACTCCGTATTTTTGTTCCTGGTCAATTCATCAGGGGCGATCGCACTGCTCGTCTATCTCGTCATCGCCGTCTCACATCTGAGAATGAGAAAGAAAATCGAACGGACAAACCCTGAATCTCTTAAAATCAAAATGTGGTTTTATCCGTACTTAACCTACCTGACGATCATCGCCATTTGCGCCATCTTGTTATCTATGCTGTTTATCAGTTCAATGCGGTCTGAATTTCTGCTGACAGGATTTATTACTCTGCTGGTACTTGCCTCATATGTATTCCGCAAAAAACAAAAACCGAAAGAGAGCGCTTCCGAAAGCCGGGTTGCGCAATAACCGCAGACACCCCCCTCAAAAAAGGGCGGGTGTTTTTTTAACCAACCTGTTCCAGGCAGCATTAACTGTAGTACAGGATTTCAATAAATGATAAGGACAGGATGAAAAATGGCACTAGAAAAATTTGCAGATGAACTGCCGATTATCGAAACACTCCAGCCGCAGAAGAAATCAGACGGCAGCACGTATTATGAAGTCACCATGAAGGAATGCTTTCACAAGCTGCACCGCGATCTCCCGCCGACCCGGCTTTGGGGGTATAACGGTTTGTTTCCCGGCCCGACGATCGACGTGAACAAAGATGAAAACGTCTATATTAAATGGATGAATGACCTGCCGGATAAGCATTTTCTGCCCGTGGATCATACCATTCACCATTCAGAAAGCGGCCATCAGGAACCCGATGTCAAAACCGTCGTCCATTTACACGGAGGAGCAACGCCGCCGGACAGCGACGGCTACCCGGAAGCCTGGTTCACAAAGGATTTTAAGGAAACGGGTCCTTATTTTGAGAAAGAGGTATACCATTATCCAAACAAACAGCGCGGGGCTCTGTTATGGTATCACGATCACGCCATGGCGATTACGAGGCTCAATGTGTACGCCGGGCTTGCCGGGATGTATATCATCCGCGAGCGAAAAGAAAAGCAGCTGAAGCTTCCCTCCGGAGAGTACGACGTACCGCTTATGATTTTGGACCGCACGTTAAATGACGACGGTTCCTTGTCTTATCCGAGCGGACCTGCTAACCCTTCCGAAACGCTGCCCGACCCTTCCATCGTCCCGTTTTTTTGCGGAAATACCATTCTCGTCAATGGTAAAGCGTGGCCGTATATGGAAGTTGAACCGCGGACATATCGTTTCCGCATCCTTAATGCTTCCAATACGAGAACATTTTCTCTCTCGCTCAATAACGGCGGGAAGTTTATCCAAATCGGTTCTGACGGCGGACTGCTTCCCCGCTCTGTCAAAACACAATCTATCAGCTTAGCCCCGGCCGAGCGGTATGATGTGCTCATCGATTTCTCCGCCTTTGACGGGGAACATATCATTTTAACGAACGGCACCGGCTGCGGGGGCGACGTCGATCCGGATACAGACGCCAATGTGATGCAATTCCGCGTCACAAAACCGCTGAAGGGAGAAGACACAAGCCGGAAGCCTAAATATCTTTCAACAATGCCTAATGTGACATCAAAAAGAATACACAATATCAGGACGCTTAAACTCACAAATACGCAAGACAAATACGGCCGGCCCGTTTTGACGCTGAATAACAAGCGATGGCATGATCCTGTGACAGAAGCGCCGAAGCTCGGCACAACGGAAATCTGGTCGATTATCAATCCGATGGGGGGAACCCATCCGATACACCTGCACCTTGTTTCCTTCCAAATCCTTGACCGGCGTCCTTTTGACTTAGAGCGTTATAACAAATTCGGCGACATTGTGTATACAGGCCCCGCCGTCCCGCCTCCTCCAAGTGAAAAAGGCTGGAAAGACACCGTGCAGGCGCACTCGGGGGAAGTCCTCAGAATCGCGGCGACTTTCGCTCCTTACAGCGGACGCTACGTATGGCACTGTCATATTTTAGAGCACGAAGATTACGACATGATGAGACCTATGGACGTCACGGATAAGCAGTAAACAAACATCCCCCCTTTTCTCCAGAAGGGGCTTTTTTTATTTATCCAAAAATAAAAAATAAGAAGGCGCTTATTTGCATATACTGTAATAACAGGAAGACGATGCACCCTCATTGGAAATCTGGATAGAAAAAGGAATTAGGAGATTAGGGAAAAGTATGAGACAATGAAGGAGTGCACGAAAATTCATAAGGGAAGAAGTGACTTTATGTCTTACTACAACAAACGTAATCAGGAACCGCTGCCTAAAGAAGATGTCAGTACGTGGGAATGCACAAAAGAGGACTGTATCGGCTGGAGCAGAAAGAATTTTGCCGGCAGTGATACCCCGACTTGCCCCCTTTGCGGCAGTAAAATGATCGACGGCGTCCGTTCGTTGGTAAATCTCCAAAACAATAATCAAACGGCATCAAGTTAGACCTCCCTTTTACGAGTCTCAACATAGAGAAGGCCTCCATGTCTCATGAGAGGCCTTTGCGTTATCATGTCCTTTTACGATGCAAAGGAGCAATGAACATGAAAAACGATCGGCAGCAGAAAGATCTGAAGGAAATGGCAAAACGGCGGAAAATAAACCTTGCCGCACAGTCATTCATCGAAACGCTTCATTTTGCCGTTCCGATTCTCCGTTTTTTCAAATGGCTCGCCTCAGCCGCAGCCAGCTTTGTTCATTAAAAAACACCCAGCGGGCGCTGAGTGTTTTTTTCATGATTGGATGACGGAAAAACTGTTGATAATGCCGTTATCATTTTCCCAGACTTTCTCGCATTTTTTCGTATCCAAATGATAAGCATAAATGGTCCGGACCTTCGCATTCCGCCCCGTTTCATCCTTCAGACGCTTAGCGCCTTTTGCTTCCGCCATGAAATAAATGATGCTGCCGTCTTTAGAAAACTGAGGCTGGGCATCAATCAGCGGAGCGAAATCCTTCCCGTTTGAGATAATCGTTTCATCTTTTTTCGTTTTGACATTCATCAGACGGATGGACGCTTTTTGTTCCGTCCCTTTTTGTGTATAAGATGTAAAGACAAGGTTCTTTCCGTCCGGTGACACCGCCACGCCGCTGATAAACTGTTCAAGGTTTGTCAGGTCCTGAAGGTGTTCGCCCGCTCCTGCTGCAAACCGGATATTCGTCGGTTCAGGGTCAATCCCCTTCTCATTTGCCTCATCCGTTTTTTGATAATCCTCTTTGACGGAATAATGCAGAAGCGCAAAATCGTTTTGGCTGCGGTTATAAAAGAAGCTGCTTACACTGTCGTCTTTCTCATCGGCGGCAGGATACAGATTTTCATAACGTTTCGTTTTCAAATCAAAAGATGCGAGACGGAAAATATCTTCATCCGCTTTTCCGAGACGGAAATAAATGTGCGTCAGATCCTTTGATAAAAACAGACTGTCAGCGCTTGCCGTTCCTTTATAAAGCACCGTCTTCTTTTTCGACTTCAGATCAAGCTTATAAAGACGCATCTCATTTTGGTCATTATTCCCGACAAAATAGAGCACCTGATGGGCGTCATCGAGTGCAAACGCCGGATATGCCGAAAGCTTTTCCTCGTACAGCACGCGGCCGTCCTCGTAATATTTCGTCATCAGATCTTTGTCTGTAATGGAAACTAGCAGCTTGTCATGGCCGCCGGAGACAACGGCTTTTCCGCCGCCGTCGCTTTTTCCTTTAATCAGTAAAACGGACGCGATGACCGCCGCCGCCAAAACGGCGGCCAGCAACATCCAGATCCATCGTTTCTTCTTCATTATCAATCTCTCCGTCAATCAGAAAAAGCAAGAATCAGAGTCCTTGCTTTTTAAGATGGTCTATTTTAATAGCTGTAGTGTCCGGATACTCTTCCTTTGCTTAACGGATATCCGAGCGCTTTGAACGCTTTCGGGCTGACATCCAATACGGCATTCGGCAGACGGCCTACATCATTTTTGTATACTGTGATAACCTTTTTCGGTTTTGCTTTCGCATAAGCTCTGATTTTCGTTCCGTTTCTCGGAACGTCAAATCCTAATTTTGTCGCGCAATCCCAGTGTCCCAGTTTTTTACCGGAAGATCCTTTTTTACCGACTCCATTATACCATGTAATATTTCCGTTCACTTTTTTAGCACTTGCATCAGAAGAGAAACTGATCGCTCCCAGCGTGCTTCCTGCTAAAATCAATAAGGCTAAGAATAACTTCTTCAAGCTTTCGTCCTCCTGATTCTTTATTCTAGGCAAAATTATACACCAAGAAGACGATTATAATATTTCAATCACTTTACATGTTCATTACAACGTGATGAGACATGCACATAACGACGGCACAATTACCTGTTCTATATAATTCCATGGTAAATTATACTACAAAATTTAATTCATTAGCGTTATAATATTCATAGAGTATTTCTGCATTCAATATGGACTTTTTATAAGGCCTATTGATAGTTGCATAATATGATATATTTTGAGAAATCAGGCTTTAGGAAGCACTTTATTCCTTTTAACCGTGGTTCATATTGATCATGTACCTATACTCGTTTCAATCAGACTAGGAGTGATAATCAATGAAAGCGGCAAGATGGCACAATCAAAAAGACATTCGAATCGAAAACATTGATGAACCTAAAGCAGAACCGGGTAAAGTCAAAATTAAAGTCAAATGGTGCGGGATTTGCGGAAGCGACCTTCATGAATATTTGGGAGGCCCGATCTTTATTCCGGTCGGCGAACCTCATCCGTTAACAAACGAAATGGCGCCCGTCACGATGGGTCACGAATTCTCAGGAGAAGTCGTGGAAGTGGGCGAAGGCGTCAAAAATTACAGCGTCGGCGACCGTGTCGTCGTGGAACCGATTTTTGCCACACACGGACATCAGGGAGCCTATAACCTTGATGAACAAATGGGATTCTTAGGCTTAGCCGGAGGCGGCGGCGGATTTTCTGAATATGTATCCGTTGACGAAGAATTGCTGTTTAAGCTTCCTGAAGAGCTTTCTTACGAACAGGGCGCGCTTGTTGAGCCGTCAGCGGTAGCGCTTTACGCCGTCCGCCAAAGCAAATTAAAAGCGGGCGACAAGGCGGCAGTTTTTGGCTGCGGACCGATCGGGCTGCTTGTGATTGAAGCCCTGAAAGCGGCCGGCGCCACAGATATTTACGCGGTTGAACTTTCACCGGAACGTCAGGAAAAAGCGAAAGAACTCGGCGCTATCATCATTGATCCGTCAAAAACGGACGATGTCGTTGAAGAAATCGCTAAACGCACAAACGGCGGCGTTGATGTTTCTTATGAAGTAACAGGCGTTCCTGTCGTTCTCCGCCAGGCGATCCAGTCAACAAACATTGCCGGTGAAACGGTTATCGTCAGCATCTGGGAAAAAGGAGCGGAAATTCATCCGAACGATATCGTCATCAAAGAACGGACCGTAAAAGGCATTATCGGATACCGTGACATCTTCCCTTCCGTTCTTGCACTGATGAAAGAGGGCTACTTCTCAGCAGATAAGCTCGTCACGAAAAAAATCGTGCTCGACGATCTGATTGAAGAAGGCTTCGGCGCTTTAATCAAAGAGAAAAACCAAGTAAAAATCTTAGTCAAACCGAACTAAACCGTTCAGCTGAATATCAGACACATCCGAAAAAGAGCCGTTCCGGCTCTTTTTTTCATCTCATCGTCTTTCCTTCCTTTTCCTTTTAAAAATGATCCCCTCTGCGCAAACTATTTTTCACCCTGTCCCGTCTATCCTTAGGCAGCAGCCTATGATACGTATTTTTTAAAAAGGAGCCCTTTGAAGCAATGAAGAACGAAACAGCCAAAGCGTCGCTTGTGACGTGCATAACTGAGCGCAAGGAAGACTTTTACCGGCTTGCGTACAGTTACGTAAAGAACAAGGATGACGCGTTAGATATTGTTCAGGAATCAATTCAAAAAGCGCTGACATCGGTCGAATCCGTCAAAAACCCCGATGTGATCAAAAGCTGGTTTTATAAAATTTTAGTGCGCACGGCCATTGATTTTCTCCGCAAACAGAAAAAACTGAAAGTGATGGATGATGAAACGATCGAGTTTTTAAGCCGAGGAAAGGAAGATCACTACAAAGACACAGACCTTCACGAAGCGCTTGATGACCTGCCGCATCAATATAAAACCATTATCATTCTGCGTTTCTTTGAAGACCTGAAATTAGAAGAAATCGCGGACATCACGGGGGAAAACATCAACACCGTCAAAACACGCCTTTACAGGGGGCTGAAGCTCATGCGCATTCAGCTGACGAAGGAGGATCTTTCTTAATGGAAAAGAGATTAGAACAATTAAGAGAAGAGTATAAAAGTGTGCCCATTCCTAAGGAACTGGACAGCATTGTCGAAAAAGCCCTTCAGCAAAAACCGAAGAAAAAACGAATCGTGATGTGGCCGACATCCGCGGCAGTAGCTGCGGCCGTCTTATTTACCGCCGTTGTCAATATCAACCCGGATGCCGCACAAGCCATGTCTAAAATCCCCGTCATCGGCAAAGTCGTCCAAGCCATCACATTCACGGAGGTGAAGGAAGAAAAGAACCAATCAAGCATTGATGTGAAAACGCCCGCTCTGTCCGGACTTTCCGATCATAAACTCGAAGACAGCATCAACCGGCATTATATGAAAGAAAGCAAAGAGCTGTATCAGGAATTTATGAAGGCGACCTCAAAAAGCAAAAAAGGCCACCTCAGTATTTACAGCGATTATGAAACCGTTACTGACACAGCGGATCTGATCTCAATCCGCCGTGATATCGAAAAAACGCAAGCTTCATCTTATACGCAAAGCCGTTACATCACGATTGATAAAAAGAATGAGGCCGTGCTTACGTTAAAGAGTTTATTTAAAGATGACCGTTATATCAAAGTCATCAGCGAAAATATTAAAGAACAAATGAAAAAACAGATGAAAGAAGATCCGAATAAAATATACTGGGTCGAAGAAGATGATATGACGGAGCCTTTTAAAGCCATCCGCGCCGACCAGAATTTTTATATTACAGATAAGCACAAACTTGTTATTTCATTTGATGAATACGAAGCGGCACCCGGATATATGGGCGTTACAGAGTTTACAATACCGACCTCGGTCATCTCCAAGCTGCTTGTCGGAGACCGCTACATCAGATAAAGAAAGAAAAAAATCCATGATATCCGCAGATCATGGATTTTTTCTTTCGTCCCGCAACAGCCAAGATGCATAAGGGACCCTTTTCATATAACAGACGCCGGACGGGGGCTGAAAAGTTTAAGAAAATCACAGCATTTCATTCATTTTTTCTGAAACAAAATCCCCTTCCGAATGCGTCTAATTAACGGAACAAATGGAAGACTGTACAGAAATCAGCTATAGCTATCCGCAAAACAGCGAGAATTTCCGCACACATTATTGGAGGAATACCATGTCAGACAAGTCACTGCATCACCGCTATATTCCCGGACTGGATGGACTTCGCGCCTTTGCCGTCCTCGCAGTTATCGCATATCATCTGAATTTTAACTGGGCCGACGGCGGTTTCATTGGTGTTGATATCTTTTTTGTTTTATCGGGGTATTTAATTACATCTATTATATTGCCTGCCCAGGGCAATGACATCACCCTTGATTTGCGTGATTTTTGGGTGCGCCGGATCAGACGGCTTCTGCCGGCGGCTTATCTCATGATTATCACGACGGTCATTTGGGTCGTATTGTTTAACAGCGAGCTCCTGCATACCGTACGCGGAGATGCGGTCTCCTCACTTTTTTACATAAGCAATTGGTGGTTTATCTTTCATCAACTTTCTTATTTCGACAGCTTCGGCTCCCCTTCGCCATTAAAAAACCTTTGGTCGCTGGCGATTGAAGAACAGTTTTATATCATATGGCCCTTCCTGCTGCTTGCGGGAATGTACATATGTAAAACACGGGCCCGGCTTGCGGCCGCGGTCATGTTCCTCGCGTTATGTTCGGCAGTCGTAATGAGTATGATGTATGTGCCCGGCGGAGATCCGAGCCGCGTTTATTACGGGACGGATACCCGGTCATTTGAATTGCTGATCGGCTGCGCTTTAGCTTTAGTGTGGCCGATGAAACGATTATCTTCCAAACGGCTGCCGAGCAGCATGAAACACCTGCTTCACGGGACGGAGCTTGCCGCTTTTGCCGCGCTGCTGCTTTGCGTCTTTTACACGGATGAATATGAACCCTTCCTGTACAAGGGCGGCATGCTTTTGATCAGCATCACCGCAGCGGTTCTTGTCGCATGTTTATGCCATCCGAGCAGCTTTTTGGGACATGTCCTTTCATGGAAGCCGCTTCGCTGGATCGGAACGAGATCATACGGAATCTACCTTTGGCATTACCCGGTTTTCGTACTGAGCACACCCGTGCAGGAAATCGGAAATCCGGTTTATTGGCACTGCGCCGTCAGAATCGGCGCCACTTTCATTCTTGCCGAGCTATCTTACCATTTCATTGAACAGCCGATCCGCACTGCGGGATTCCGGCCATTTTTACGCCGCGTGTTTCTGAACCGCTTTCAAGAATGGAAGACGTCCTCTGTCATCAGCAGAATGTCGCTCGGCCTCATTCTTGCCGCCATTCTCGTATTTGCGGGCGGGCTGTCAGGGATAGCCGAAGAGAAAAAACAGCCGCAATGGACGTACGCGCAGAATGATCAGCAAGAAACCGCCGCCTCTTCGCACAAAACGGCCGATCACGATCAGCCTGCAAAAGAAGAAGACAGCAAGAAAAAACACGGCGGCGAAAAAACGGATACCGCGTCAGACAAAAACAAGAAAGAACCAGCAGACAAATCAGATACGAAGAAAAACGACGAGAAAAAGGAACGGTCATCTCAAAAAACGGCTGATCCAAAACAAACACAGCCTCAGCAAGACGTGCTGGCCATCGGTGACTCGGTGATGCTGGACATTGCGTCATACCTGCGGCAGTCCCTCCCTCATGTCACCATCGACGGAAAGGTAGGAAGACAAGTCTCTCAAGCACTCCAGCTCACTTCGGAATATGCGTCATTTAATCAGCCGAACAAAGCGGTCATCATCGAGTTAGGGACGAATGGCTATTTCACAAACAGCCAAATTGAATCACTGATCAGCTCCTTTTCAAAAGCCGATATCTATCTTGTCAACACGCGTGTACCGCGGCAGTGGGAAAGCAAAGTAAACGAATCATTGCGCCGGCAGGCCGAGTCACGCAAAAATGTGACGCTTGTCGATTGGCACGCAAAAGCATTGCAGCACCCTGAATACTTCACACCGGACGGCGTCCATCTCATACCTGAGGGATCAAAAGCGCTGACATCCCTCATCGTTCAAACAATGAAATCATGACAAAAAAAGAGGCCCAAAAAAGGCCTCTTTTTCGTATATCGTCAGGCAAGCTTCTGTCCGCAATTCGGGCAAAAATTCGCGCCTTCCGTTTTCGTTCCGCAGTTCGGACAGAATTTCGGCTTAGCCGCTCCTTCCGAGCTGTTTGCCGGCGCCGTCCCCTGATTCTGCTGACTTTGATCCTGCTGCGGCTGGTTCTGCTGATTTTGATTCATTTGGTTCATCATTTGATTTGCCACATTCATTCCCATCATCATGCCCGCCATGTCTGAAGCGGCGCCGCTTCCGCTCATTTTGCCGGATGACATTCCGTCCGTCATGGAAATCTGCTGATAGCGGTTCACATCCCCCACCATGCCGTAAGAAGCGTTTTTCGTAATCATATCCTGAACTTCCTGCGGATAGTTAAAGCTCATAATATTGAATCCCGTAATCGACATGCCGTCTCCGATCAGCTGCATATCAAGATCTTCTTGAATCCCTTTTCCGATTTCAAATGAATTCGACTGCAGATTGAACATGTCTTTTCCTTCTCTGGTGATCCATTTCATCAAAAGCTGATCGAGAATAGACGTAATCCGGATTTTAATGTCCTCTACTAAATAGCTGTCTTTGACACCCGCAATCTTATCAATCAATCCGATGTAGTCAATGACCTTGAAGTTAAATGTGCCGTTTGCGCGGATCGGCATACCGCCCGGCATACCTGCCGCCGGAATGTTGATGGCGTTTTTTGTGCCCCACTTCACGGTGAACTCCTTCGTATTCACAAACAGCACTTCCGCCCGCATGCCGCTGTTAAAGCCAAACTTAAACCCTTTTAGTGTCGATAGAAACGGAATGATTTCTGATTCGATATCATAATCGCCGTCATCACGGAAAATCCCTTCAATCTTCCCGTTGTATAAAAAGATGGCATCCTGTCCCGGCCGGATGATCAGACGGCTGCCTTTTTTAATTTCACGGTTGTTCCATTTATAGAAAACCATGTCGTCTCTGAATTCTTCCCATTCCACCACATTTGCTAACTGATTTCTGAAAAAACCCATGTATGCTCAAATCCTTTACATATAATTTAAAAACTTCCCTTGCTTCCGCTGTAACTCGTGCCGCCCCTCGTGACTCCGCCGTCATTGTCATTATCTTTATCAGGCTTTTTTTCTCTTGTAATGTCGGTTCGGATATATGTGTCGTGCTGGCTCAGCACTTCAGACGTATCGTGATCCATATACGTGCTGCCGGTGACGGTGACCTTGCCGCCGGAATTGTACACCATCACGGTGACGGCGATTCCGGCCGCGGCTGCAGCGATAATCAGCTGAAACCACCATGTGAGCAGCAGATTGTCAGACTTGTCGTCCGGACTTTTCCCCATATCTTTATAAGCCATCTTGATGTAGGTCTGAAACGCCTTTTCATAATGGCCTGCGGAAATATCTGACGAGATCGTATTTCTGATCGTATTCAGCCGGCTGCTGTTCAAATACGTCTCCGCCTTTTTATATCCGGAGAGAAATACTTCCCGATCCTTCATATCAATAGTCAATATCGCCGTGCTTCCGCTAAAATGACTGTCATAAAAATCACCGGCATACTGTTCGATCTCCTTACCGCCCGTTCCGTTTGCGGTAAGAATGATAAAATCGGTATGGCGCTTTTCTCCCAGCTTCCCGGCCAATTCCTCAAGTTTCTTCGTTTCATCCTTCGTTAATAAATGAGCATTGTCATAAACATATTGCTTCTGTTCCGCGGCAGACGCCGATGTATGTAAAGAAAAAGACAGCATCAGAAAAAGGACAAAGCAGAAGAGACACGCTTTTTTCATCGATACTTTCATTAAAAACCGCCTCCTATCATAAGTGAGACGAGTCTTAATGCTAAAAACGCACCGGCGGTTATGCCGCCGAACCACGCGGCCACTTTTCCGGCACTGATCGGCGGTTTGCCGACAACCTTGCCCGTCTGCCCGTTCATCGCAAAAATGTGCTCAGCCCGCTCATAGTCGTAGCTGACCATCCAGACCGGAAGCAGTACGTAAAAGCTGCTGATTTTATCGGTCTGAATCTGCTCATCCGTAATGTCAGCCGTCGTATATCCGGAGAAGGTGGATCTGATATAAGAATCAATATAATGGCTGATTTTATCCTTCGCCCGCGGAAAGAGATCGTCATCGGTATAATTGTACTTTTCCGCTATATATCCCGCTAAATAGGCCGTATTAAATTCCTTCAGCTCACTGTATGAGTAAGGCTCCAATTTGTCCATTAATTCATCATTCATTTTTTCTGAAGCGTCGACCGGAATTTTGAGATAATCAAGATTGATATCGCGGTACGCGTTGTAATACTCGGTCTCCGTCACCCGGTATTCTCCATCATCATAGTGATGCACTCTCGTACAAACGGCATTGACCTGAACCTTGCTGTTTAAGTCAAACATCCAAAACGGCACGTACATGCCGGTTATGCTCTTCACCCGATCGGCAGTCATAAATCCTTTCGGTGTCAGACGGCCGTTTCGGCACCACTTTTTAAAAGCGCTCATGGCTTCTTCTTTACTGATCGTAAAAGGAATCACCATCGAAGGCGCGAGATTTCCCGATAATCGGTCGGCGAGAACGGCGGCTCCTCCGCAAAACCCGCACGTCGTGGCCGTCGTTTCCGCCTCAGTCATTAATACTGCGCCGCAGTTCTCACAGCGGTACTCGTTCGCCTCATTTTCGGAAAATCTCGTCGTTATATACTCTTTTGGCAGGCTTTCAATCTGATCCTGCCGCCCGCAGCTGTGACATGTCAGCGTGCCGGATGAACTGTCAAAGACCATATCATCGCCGCAGTTCGGGCATTTATAAGAAATGATCATTCTGTTTCTCTCACTTTCTCTTTATATCGGACAAAACTGCAGCCCGCTGTCTATTGATCTTTACTGAAAAGCATTTTCTGCTTAAGCGCCGCCAACTCATCGTCGACACTGCTTTGATTGCTGTCATATTTAGCTGTCAGCTCGTCAATATCGTCTTTCGGAGACGCGTTCAGCTCAGCCATCGCATTGGCATGATCAAGTGCCCGGTTGACCTTGTCTTCCATTCTGCCGAAAGCTGTCAGCGATTGGCCCGCATTTGACACAGAGGACCCCAATTTGTTCATTCTCTCCTGCGTTTTTGCCACAGACCACTTCGCTTTGATGGCATTTCGGCGCGACTCAAGCTCTCCGATATCAGCGACAAGCTTGTCATGCATTTTGCGCATTTGAGACGCGTTGGAAGAAGCGAGCTGATAAGCCGTCTGCAACTCAGTCAGTCTTGATTCAACAGCCGCTTTCCTTTCCAAAAATGTCCGCGCATCGGCTTCATTGCCGGCCTGCAACGCTTTCATCGCATAACTTTCCATCTTTTCGGCATCAGCCTGGCATTCCGTTAACGCTCTTTTCGCCCGCTGTTCCTCAGCCATGACAGAAGCCGTCTCCGCTTTCACTTTTCCTAAATCACTGTTCAGATTCCGCAAATATTGATCAACCATTTTTTCAGGGTTTTCAGCTTTATCCAGCAGCGCATTGATATTGCTTGACATGATGTCTTTAAATCTTCCTAAAATACTCATTTTTCATTTTCCTCCCAAAATTAAATAGTAACAAGTTCATAGTTATATATACTGTTTTTTTTAAAAAAAGTTTCATTTTCTCATGAATTTATGTATTTTATATGAAAATAGTCTCATTCAGCCCATTTGTGCCGGCGGAAATTCTTCACGAGCAGATACAGTGAGAACAAAAAATAAACAAACACCCCGATCATCAACCCGCTCACTAACGGATAATGCTTCGCAGCATACACAAAGAAATCCAGCTGCGAAATCTGTTCCGGACTTGTAATCGTATCCGTCCCATTCAAAAGCTTTGAGAATTTAGCCGTATCATTCCAATCAAACGAATCAGAAACAAGCTCACTCCCCTGATACCAATTGACAGCGGCGAGACAAAGAAAACAAAAAACAGAAAACGCGCATTGCACAATAAGAAAAACATGTTTCATAAAAAAAATTCCTCCGCGGTTCAATATCACAGGCCGTCACACTGTACATGACGGCAGCAGCAGAAACTTGGTTTTACTCAGAACGGATAAAAACATTATTGCATGTACTTCACAGCGGTTCAATTTACTGGATGCCTTTCTAAAGTATACCGTATATCGAAAAGGGTTTCAGACCTAAATAAAGAGGATGCTTCCCGAAGTCCGATGACTTTCAAGAAACATCCTCCATACTTTACAGTGATACTTCAACCTCTTTTAAGCTCGGCAAAGCATCAATCGCACCGATTTTGGTGCACACGAGCGCCCCCACCTTATTGGCAAATGAGACAATATCACGCAGCTTCGCAAAATCTTCGGCTGCCGTCTGAATCTCAGCCGTGCGCGCCAGCTGATACAGCGCCGCGCCGACAAACGCATCTCCCGCTCCCGTTGAGTCTATTGATGTCACCGGAATGCTCGGAATGACGTCAATATCCTTCCCATTTGAAAGAAGGGTGCCGCTTTTCCCGAGTGTCACCGCCACAATACCGGCCCCGAGCTCATGAAGAACCGCAACGCCTTCTTTATGATCCTTCGCACCGCTGATGATCTCAAGCTCTTCGTCACTGACTTTCACAAAATCACTTACGGCGATGGCTTTTTTTGCGGTGTTTATAAACTCTGAAACTCTTCCTTTCCATAAATCCTCACGGTAGTTAGGATCGAAGGAGATAAACTGTCCATTGTCTTTCGCAATTGACATCAGCCGTAAATAGGCTGAGCAAAACGGATCAGATAACAATGCCGTCGCTGATCCGAAATGAAGGATTTTCGCATCGTTTACCTTTTCCAGATCAATATCATCCAGCGTAAACAAAGCGTCCGCTCCTCTGTTAAACACAAAGTCGCGCTCCCCGTTTTGTTTTAATGAAACAAACGCAAGCGTGGTAGGCGCTTTCTCATCCATGACGAGCATAGACGTATCGACGTGTACGGCGTCCAATGTCTGCTTCAGAAAATACCCGAACGGATCTTTGCCTGTTTTTCCGCTGAAAGCCGCGTCTCCGCCCAGCTTAGCAATGGCTGCCGACACATTCGCCGGTGCGCCGCCGGCACTTTTTAAGAAATTGCGTCCTTCCGTCAAATCAACATCCACATCGGTACAAAAGAAATCAATTAACAATTCTCCAATACAAATAACAGATTGGCTTCCCACATTATCACACTCATTTATCAATTCTCGATTATAGTTTCAGTATAGTGCTTTCAGTCATAAATACAACCGTTTACATAGAATATTTTAAATTTTACGTATACTCATCTTGCAGCCCTTTGCTCCAGATCAGACATCATCTGCTGATATTTTTTTTCAGTTAAAGGATAAAAAGAAATAAGAATAATAGACAGCAGAATGAACAATCCCGGAATGAGCGCATTCATATTTTTAATCGCATTCAATGACGAGGCGGTCTGATCGGTATTCGCGGCATATCCGGCGATTCCGAGATAAACGGCCGAAAATGACCCGGCTAACGCAACTCCGAGCTTATTGATGAAACTCATGCTCGAAATCACCACGCCATCAGCCCGGACTCCGGTATTCCATTCCGCATAATCGACACAATCGGCAACCATTCCCCAAGCAAGCGTATTTAAAGGCGTCGTAAAAAATCCCGAAACGAAAAGCCAAAAGAAAATAAGGGGAATCGAGGAATACGATGTAAACTGAAGGCCCGCATAAGAAATCAGCGATAACGCCGCCGTGATGATCATGACCTGCTTCCGGCCCCGCTTCTCAGAAAAGAAAGGAATAAACAGATTGCTGATCAGCGCGGCGCCGAAAAACAACACGGTTCCTAAAAACACAAATTCCTTATGGTTGACGTTATACGTAAAATAGTACACCATCGTGCTGAGCTTAATGTTAAACCCGATCGCAAAAGCTAAAAATGAAGAAACCAAAATGAGCAAAGGCTTGTTTCGGAACAAAACAGACAACGTCTTTTTCATTCCTTGTTTTTTTCTTTTTTCAGGCTGAATCCGTTCCCGCACGGTAAAGAAGCTGAACAGATTCAATGCGATGCTCACCGCCGCATAGATAAGCGCCGTCATCTGGAATCCGAACGCCTGATCTTTCCCGCCGATGGCGTCCGCAAGCGGTGTCGCACAGGAAATCGATAACAGAATTCCGATATAAACCAAAATCATCCGGGTCGTCGTCAGAACCGTCCGTTCCTCCACGGAATTCGTCATCCGTCCCGTTAAGCTGTTGACCGGAATCGTCTGCATGCTGAAGGACATCCCAAGCAGAATATAAGTGATGTACGCATAAACCATGTTCCCCGTCTCGCCGAAATGAGGAGTCGTAAAGCATAAGAACGTAAATAACGCAAAAGGAAACGCCACCCATAAAAGATACGGCCTTGCCTTTCCCCACCTTGTATTCGTCTTGTCTAGAATCACCCCCATAATCGGGTCAAAAATAGCGTCCAGCACCCTTACGATAAGAAACAAAGCTGCGATTACCGCAGGCTTAATGCCGCCGACATCTGTATAGTAGAATAATAAGTATGCGTTTACAAACTGAAAGATAATATTGTACGACATATCGCCGAATCCGTAGCCGATCCGTTCCATCCAGGACAGGCCGCGATGTTTCGTCTTTACTGCCGCTGCTTTTTCTGTTTCAATCATCATTTCCCACCCCAAGAATCCGTTTTCATTTTTGATAAGCAAGAGGGAGAATGCAAAGATCCTCCCCGTTCACTCAGCGATTTGGATACACCATCACTTTTAAGCATTCATTTTTGTATTGAAAGGCGCGTTCCATCGCCTCTTGCGTCTTCTCCAGCGGGTATTGGTCCGTTACAAGATGCTTCGTGTCCACTATGCCGGAAGCGAGAAATTCAATTCCCTTCGGATACGTATTCGCATAACGGAAGATTCCGTATATATCAATCTCGTTATCTGCAATAAACGGCACATTGAGCGGAATCTCGTTCTGAGAAGGCAAACCGACAATCGCCAGTTTTCCGCCCCGGCGCACGGAAGCCAGTGCGGATTGCAATGCCGCCGGATTCCCCGCTGTTTCCCAGGCAGCATCAACGCCTCTGCCATTCGTGATCGTTTTGATTTCTTCACCGGCATCCTGTTCCCGGACATTGATGACATGCGTCGCGCCCATTTTTTTCGCGGCATCTAACCGCAGCGGCTCCAAGTCGGTCACAATAATTGTGCCTGCCCCGTATGCTTTCGCTGCCGCAACGGCCATCAGCCCCACAGGACCCATGCCCATGATCGCAACCGTTGAACCGGGCTGAAGCTTCGTTCTCGCGGCCGCATGAATGCCGACAGAAAACGGTTCGATCAAAGCCGCATCTTCATAGGAAAGTGAATCCGGAATCGAAAAAACAAAGTCCTGACGCATTTTGATATATTGGACAAACGCGCCGTCAACCGGCGGTGTCGCCAAAAACTGTACATCCGGGCAAAGATTATAACGCCCTTCTTTGCACGCCTCACAGCGTCCGCATGTGACACCGGGTTCGACGGCGACACGGTCTCCCACCTTGAATTGACCGACAGCCGATCCGACGGCGGCAATTTCTCCCGCGCATTCATGACCGAGGATAAATGGTTTTTCCAC
This sequence comes from Bacillus sp. EKM420B, assembly GCF_011065565.1. NCBI lineage: Bacteria > Bacillati > Bacillota > Bacilli > Caryophanales > Bacillaceae > Bacillus > Bacillus sp. EKM420B. Next base: position 256,094 of record NZ_JAAMNX010000005.1, read on the forward strand.
TACATAATTGCCTATTCTGCCATTTGTATAGTAATGCAGATCAGATCCGCAAATTCCGACAGCCATCACCTTAATCAACACTTCATCATGATTGATGTCAGGCACGGGCAATGTTTCGATTTTGATTTCTCTCGTGCTGTGCATAACCGCCGCTTTCATGTTTTGAGGCACTGTGTGAGTCATTTGGCAAAATCCTTTCTCTGCTTTGAAATGTAAGTGCATACATTTTTGTTTTCTCTATTACTGCCCCTATTTTATCTGCTTTTCCATACGTTCAACAGCCTTTCCTGCTGTATAAAAGGACAGCTGCACTGTACTTTTTATTTTTTCATATACAAAAAACACTGAATTGATAAAATAGTACTAATAGGAGGTGCAGGCTAATGGCTGAACTAGAAAACCGGACACAATTTGCAGAACTGCTGGCACCTGCCGTCAAATCGCTGAAACTTCATCCTGATTACAAAATCAAAAGGACAAAGAACGTAAAAGCAGGAAAGTCTTATATAGATCAAATCGCACTCCGATTAGGCGTTTCCTCTAACACGATCAAAAGCTGGATCGGACAGATGGGCGCAAACTACATTCCCGGACGAATTGACGACGGAAAGCTGTTCGGCATGATCTGGATCATTATCGAAAAGACTGACATGGATCCTGAATGGCTGACCGGCCTTCTGGAAACCACCACCATTCCCGTCATCACACCCGCATTGCCCGTTTGGACGGCGTCTTGTCTAAAAAAAGCAAAAATACGCCGGAGAGACGGATCATTCGGAGCGCCGACTGATGAAGATGTTGAAAAAGCAGTGAAGCGGCTGTTTCATGACAGACCCGGCCATGAAACGAATACGCTTACAAGAAAGTCCGTCACGCATAACTTACCGTCGCGCCGGACCGGGAACTTTATCGGACGCGGCTTTGATATGGAAGCGATCCGGCAATGGATGCTGTCCCCGTCACCGGTCTGTTTAATCACAGGCTGGGCCGGCATGGGGAAAACAACGATCGCTCTTGAAGCAGCCTACCTTTGTGCCGGCGGTTCACCAGACTGGCCGGCATTCAACAGCATCATCTGGATCAGCGCGGATTGGAAAGGATTGAGCTTCAGCGATTTTTTAAACACGATCGCCTATCAGCTCGGACGCGCAGAACAAATCGACAAATCCATCAACGAAAAACGGTTCGTCGTCCGCAATGCATTAGCCGCTCATTCAAACGAAAAACCGGTATTGCTGATCGTTGACAGCATTGATACAGCGGAACGTGACATTCACGAATTCATCATCGGTCTTCCGCAAGGCGTAAAAGTCCTCCTTACGGCACGGGAAAACGTAAAACAGACATACCGGGACGGCCTCGGGGAACTGGCGGCCATCCAGCTGAGCGGCCTTGAACAAACGGATGCCCTTGAATTTTTCCATCAAGAAGTGCACCGCTGTCTGCAAACATGCAACCTCCCGCAAAAACGGGAAAAGCTGGAGCTGCTGCTGCGGCTATCGCCTGACCTTAAGAATGAATTCATCTCGGCAGCCGCCGGCAACCCGAAGGCCATGGCACTGAGCATTGCATACATGTCAGACGACGACATCCCCGCTCCCCAGCTCATACAAGAGCTTAAACAAGCGGGTTACTCATTATTGGAATTGTTTGAGGTTCTCTTTGGCCGCACATGGGACAGATGTCATGAAGACACACGAAAACTATGGCAGACGCTTTGCTTTTTCGCTAAGCCCCCTGATGAGAAAAGCTTGGCTCAAGCGGCCGGATTAGACGTCCGGCGGTTTCATTACGCGATTGAGCAAATGCGGTCATATGCTTTAATACAGCCGGAACGAAGCGAAGGAAGAATTCAATACGCAGCCCATCAAACCGTTGTCGCTTACGGAGAACAGCACTTATCAGAAAATCAAGAATTTGCAAAAGAAGCCCGCAGCCGCTGGGCGCATTATTATATTGATTATGCGGAAACCCATATAAAACGGGAACGGCCGAATTCCGTCTATTGGAGCTACCTGCTGGGACGGAATTTAGAGCAAATGAAAAAAGAATGGCCGAACATCCTAAAGGTCATCGAATGGTCGAGTGAAACCGGACAACATGACATCCTGATCAAACTCATCATCCGCATCAGCCATTTTCTAAGCAGAATCAATCTGTCCCTGCGAATCGAATATGGATTAAAAGCCGCCGATGCCGCCCGTCAATCAGGCGAACACATGTGGGAAGCCTACTTCAGGATCGACACGGCAGGCTGGGCGCTGATGGAAGTCAACGATTCAGACGGAGCCCTCAGGCAAATAGAAGCAGGCCTGAAGATACTCGAACAATCAGGTGGGCCGGATCACGACGACTTGAAAGTATGGGGAACCGCCCTGCAATCGAGGCTGCTGTTAAAAACCGGAGAACCGGACAAAGCGGCAGCAATGCTGGATGGCATCAAAGATCAGCCCGTCTCCCCCATTATCCGGCACAGGGTTCTTCTGGTCCGCGGCGACCTGAGTTTCGCCCGCTCTCACTACGAAGAAGCCATCACATTATACGAAGCGGCGAACACAACCAGCGCCGCATACGGCGGCGAAAAAACGATAGAAGCCTATTTCAACCTGGGCATGGCTTACGTCAAGTGTGATCAGCTCGAAAAAGCGGAAAAAGCCTTTGAACAAATGCTCTATGACAAACACAACGCCAATCAAGTTGAGTTGATCTATTACTATTACGGAATGGCACAGCTGTTGTACCGAAAAGGAGAAAATAAGAAAGCGATGGAATCGAATCAGAAAGCCATTCGTCTGATTGATTCGTGGGAGCCTGGGATTGGGATTCGGGGTGAGGTGGAGCAAATGGATATTCTCATTTAAAAGACAACTACATTGCGGCTAGCGGTACAAGCTTTGAAAAACACTCATGACCTTGTTGTTTTTAAAGATAAAAAGGTATCTTTATCAGTACAGTAAATTGATTAAGATACCTTGATTGAAAAATTATTATTTCACAGAAAACAAATTTCTAAAGTTAAACCTTTTAACAACAAGAGGTTAATACTTATACAGCCGTATTAATGCTGTACTGTAATATAATGTTTTAGTTCACCTGACCAATATCTTCCTCCCCAATCCTGTCCAACTTGCACATCATACTTACCTGCAGGAAGATTTTTCGTTGAAAAACTCACACGAAAATTACGTGAACCAATACTATGCAAAATATCTTTTCTGGCAATTACCTTACCTTTATTATTTAATATAATTACTGAAAAGCCATTATCTAAATCCCTAGCCAAAGTACCAGTAACCACAATGGAAGTAGCTCTTTTCGTATATGTATTAGCATCTGTTTTAAATTTGATTGTACCTTTCGAATCCATAGCTAATGCTTCTGACCCGCCTGCGAAAATGGCAACTCCCAAAAGTGCTGCTGTAAACAGGGTCATTACTAACTTTTTCATCTTTAGAATTCCTCTTTTCTTTTTAATATTTTAAATTCACAATTATAATAACATATTTTCCTAAAAAAACAGAGGTTTTTCCATATCTTTCTTCTGAGAAATGAATAAGTATGATAGAAATTTATTAATATTAATGCAAATTTAAGATTCTTGTGTAATGAAGCTTAAAATTTGAAGTATCATCTATAAAACCTTTGCCAAGGTATCCAATAAACCCATATACACGAATAAAAGATTACAAAGTGCTAAACAAATACACTTTTATAAAAAATTTTATTTTTTCCATTCTAGCCGGCGGATGCGAGGAGAATTTGTTCGCGCGCATTTTATTTGCCTGCTCGAAACAACGAATCAGTGATTGGTTTCATCTCCAAAATTGCGTTCTATTTTTTCATAGGATTTTTTTCCTGAAACTTTAAGTGATTTTTCCAACCTCTTCTTTTCTTTTGGTTTTCCCATACATGCAGGGTGATGACTTTTCGACGGAGCTTTGATTTTGTGCAGTTCTAAAATGGATATGGGGTAGAAAACACAATGTGAATAACAGCATGATAAGTGACACTATCCCTAAATATCTCCTCATGTTTTCCCCCTTTCTCTTTCCTTCCATACTATTAAATTTATTTTTATAATAGCTTATATCTTGAGAAAACAAGACTATTATAATACCCTTGAACTGCATTTAAATTTGGCTTACCGTTATTATTTAATAAAGATCTGTGCAATGAAAACTCTTTCTGTCCGATATACCCTTAAGTATTCCTAATCAACATTATGCTGTTGAGTTCAAATATTTCTTAATTCAAACTCTAGTTCTTCTGCCCTTTTTCAAGATCCAAACAAGTAATGCAATAAAAACGACATTAAATATAAACGCAGAAATAACATAAGTTTCATCTGAAACGCCAATATACTTCCCTTTCGATTCTAAGAGATTCCTTACTTGTTTACTCCATAAAGAACCATTCAGCGAACTATCGTCTGCTCCAAATGTAATTTGTGCTGTTTCCTTATTGCTACTTGTAATATTAACACCATAAAATACTGTATACCTATTGTTATAAAAGATAGGCATATAAGAATAGTCAGAAACTAAAGGCTTTACCTTTTTGGCAGGTAATGATACGTACAAAATCGCAGAGTAATTACCTATCCCTGTTTCAAATTGCTCAGCTTTAATAAACTTCGTATTTGAAGGTAGATCAATATTATAAAAATGCTCAAAAATTTGAATATCTTCTTCCGAAAAATCTGTTAATTGGTAGTAATGCGGATCAATAATACATTTATGAAAATACCATCCATTAAACAATAAAAAAAAGGCACTTATTAAAATTACTAATACTGCCTTATATATAATCTTTAACTGTATCACAATGATATGCGCCCCCTCAATATGCATTATAACGCTTTTCCCAAAAGTAAATCAAAACAGCGATTTACTTTTGGGAAGAATTAATTATTCAAATTTTATTTTTTGTTTAAGGCAATCTGCAAATGCTTGTGCAATTACTTGACCATCCTCTTGGGTATAATTCTTAACATTAAAATGATGTTTAAATTCCAAACATACAGGATTGTTGGTGTTTAAATAGTACTCTGCATCCTTAGTAACTGCTTCAAATGAATTATTAAATCTGTTTTTGAAGAATTGAGAGTATCTTCTACTATAGCCGGTAGTATAGTATTCTTCAAATACCTTGTAAACTGGTTGTGAGGTAATCCCTGTTCTTGTATTCATAGCAAGGTTAACAGCGTCTACATCTCCTAATAAATCTTGAATTCCAAATGTACCAATTTGACCTCCTATTAAATCTATTGCAGCATCATAAGTTGTTTTATAATTAGCATTATAACGAACAGTGTCTCCCCCTACTGTAATTAAATCACCTGCCCATCCTGCAAGATCTTGTATCATTCCTACAGAACTATGAATTATTGCATTAAAAGTGGCCATCATATGTGCGACATCTAGTGTCAGTTTAGAAAATGGATCTATCAGGATTCTCTTTTCTTGTCCCTTCAATACGTTATCAGCTATTTTAACAAAATCTGTGTCAATAAAATCCGCTGTTAAAATCCACAATAAACCATCATATTCATCTTTTCTTAGATACTGGGCAACTAATTCATTTGCCTGTTGAGTAATATTGCCAACCGGATTAGGTTTATTTCCTTCCTTTTCAGTAACATAATCTACTGCTGTATTATATAAAACTTTTAATTGTTCGAAGAACTTATTATTTGTTGCGGAAACAAAATTATTACTATTTTCTTTATTATAAACTATAGAATTAACGCCTTTATTCTTGCCTGATGAGATATTATTATCAATCTCTATTTTCCCAGGTCCGTCCCCTATACTCCTTGTCTTTATTTGGTCAAATGCCCAATCGGTGGGAAGTGAATAGCCACGGTTACCGCTAAATCCTGAAGACATATCACATACAAAACTGCTGACCGAATAACCGGCTGCGGCCACGCGACTACAAACATTTCTCGCGCCATAAATACCAATTTGATAACCACTATTGAGTTGGGCAAATGTCCTTTTAATTGCTTTAAAATAAGGGAGTATGCGACTGGTAACCTCACCGTCAATAGCGTCGTAATCTACAGTAAAATAAATAATAGTATTTTCTTTAAAACCAAATCCCTTAGCCGCACCAACAGCTGCTCTGGCATCGAATACCCCTTGAGTTTCTGTAAAATAAGAAGCTTGAATTGAGTTTCTCTCGTAAATTGGAAATACGCTAAGCCCTGCAGCAAATATAGTCTCTAATTCAGGCAACGTCATCTGATACGATCCAGTAAGGTATCTCCCAACCGTTGTATACCCGTTGGCTTTCAAAGTTGCTGCTCTGGCAGCATTAATTGGTGTGGCACAATCACAAGCTGTTCCTTTCCTATCTTCGTCACCTTTGCTTACTAAAAGAGATGCCCAGGTCTGCATTCCAGCTACTCCATCGGCAGGTAATGCTGAAAACTTTTGAAAATTAATAAGTGCTGTTCTCATATTTTCATCGAAGATACCATCAAATCTTCCTGGATCACGATTATTACAGTACAAAGCATATTGTAAGAGCTTTACTAAATTAGCTTTTGTGCTACCCATTGAGATTGTCGGGCATTTTGATTTTGTAGCAGGTCCAAATGTTCCAGTTGGTTCTGCTATTCCTTCTTCGACCTGGAGTGCATAAATTAAAGCCTCATTAGTTTGTCGGGAGTATCTACCGTCACATGGATTAAGGCCAGTGACCTTATAATATTTCCGATTCAACTCTTGTTGAATATTACGAATTTTGGCATCTCCTACATTTACAAAAGCGTCCATATTTAATAACGCTTTAAAGATTATAGGAGTTGCAATTCCATCTTGATTAGACAACCCTGCATCAGTTTGAAATTTTTTTATAGCAGCCTTTGTACCATCACCATAGGTTCCTGTAAAACCAGTTGGATTATATCCCTTGCAATACAATGCACCTTGAAGAATCATAATTTCATTTCTTGTTTTTTCATTCGAAGAATTAGATTTAGTTGATAATGTAGGACATTTTGCCATAGTAGCTGGTCCAAATGTTCCAGTAGTTGACGTAATTCCTTCTTCAATTTGTAATCCTGTAATCAAAGCTTCAATCACAGGCCACCCTGTTTTTCCATTTTCATCAATTTTCACATAACCTGGCTTGTTCAAGTAAACAAGATTTACCCATTGTTGAACTTTTTGTACCATTTCATCCATTGTTTCCACTCCTTATTTTTTGTTAGTAAGGTACTTCATTTAAAAGTGGCAAACGTATGACAAAATAAGAATATCTGCTCTTACTTCAAAAGATGTAAAGAATAAAAATCAGCAAAGCGCCAATGAACATAAATCCTTTTAAAAGATTTATAACAAAATCATATGCCTTGATGCTAACTTGAATAAATTAGAATCATTTATTTGTAATTTAAGATGAATGATAGAAATAAAAAAAGTCCCTCACAAATTCATTGAACTTGTGAGAGACCTCGATATGGCATTACATCTGGCAACCCCTTATGTCCAAACAGGGATCATAATTTTTTTACATCATGCCGCCCATACCGCCCATGCCGCCCATGTCAGGCATTCCTGCGCCGCCGGCGTTTTCTTCCGGTTTGTCAGCGACAACGGCTTCAGTTGTCAGGAGCATTGCTGCTACAGAAGCTGCGTTTTGCAGGGCTGAACGTGTAACTTTTGTCGGGTCAACGATACCTTTTTCGATCATGTTTACCCATTCGCCGGTTGCAGCGTTGAAGCCTACGCCGATTTTTTCGTTTTTCAGGCGCTCAACGATGACAGATCCTTCAAGACCTGCATTGTGTGCGATTTGACGGATCGGCTCTTCAAGCGCGCGAAGCACGATGTTGATACCTGTTTGCGCATCGCCTTCAGCTTCCACTGCAGCGACTTTGTTGTATACGTTGACAAGCGCTGTACCACCGCCGGATACGATACCTTCTTCAACAGCTGCGCGAGTTGAGTTGAGGGCGTCTTCGATGCGAAGTTTACGCTCTTTCAGCTCAGTTTCAGTCGCAGCGCCGACTTTGATGACAGCTACGCCGCCGGCAAGTTTCGCAAGACGCTCTTGTAATTTTTCTCTGTCGAATTCAGAAGTTGTTTCTTCCACTTGAGCGCGGATTTGGTTGACGCGTGCAGCGATTTTTTCAGTGTCGCCGGCGCCTTCTACGATTGTTGTGTTTTCTTTCGTTACCACAACTTTAGAAGCGCGTCCCAATTGTCCGATTTCAGTAGATTTCAGGTCAAGGCCTAAGTCTTCTGTGATTACTTCTCCGCCTGTAAGAACAGAGATGTCTTCAAGCATTGCTTTACGGCGGTCACCGAAGCCAGGAGCTTTAACGGCAACAGCGTTGAATGTGCCGCGAAGTTTGTTGACAACGAGTGTAGCAAGAGCTTCACCTTCAACATCTTCAGCGATCAGAAGCAACGGTTTGCCTTGCTGTACAACTTGCTCAAGCACAGGAAGGATTTCTTGAATGTTTGTGATTTTTTTGTCTGTGATTAAGATGTAAGGATTGTCAAGAACCGCTTCCATCTTATCAGAGTCAGTTACCATGTAAGGAGACGCATATCCGCGGTCGAATTGCATACCTTCCACAACTTCAAGCTCAGTTGTGAAACCTTTAGACTCTTCGATTGTGATGACGCCGTCGTTTCCTACGCGCTCCATTGCTTCAGCGATAAGGCTTCCCACTTCCTCATCAGCAGCAGAGATCGCAGCAACCTGAGCGATAGACTCTTTGCCTTCGATCGGCTTAGAAATTTCTTTTAAGTTTTCGATTGCAACAGTTACGGCTTGTTCCATACCTTTACGTACGCCGACAGGGTTAGCTCCCGCAGTTACGTTTTTAAGGCCTTCACGGATCATAGCCTGCGCAAGAACTGTTGCAGTTGTTGTACCGTCACCGGCAACGTCGTTTGTTTTGCTGGCTACTTCAGCTACAAGCTTCGCACCCATGTTTTCAAACGCGTCTTCAAGTTCAATTTCTTTTGCGATTGTTACACCGTCATTAGTAATTAACGGAGAACCGAATTTTTTCTCCAGAACCACGTTGCGTCCTTTTGGCCCTAAAGTTACTTTTACAGCGTCAGCAAGCGCATCGACACCGCGAAGCATAGCGCGGCGTGCTTCTTCACTAAACTTAATATCTTTTGCCATGTTAACGAAACCTCCTCGAATTTTTAAAAATATTTATTTGCTTAGCCGATTACAGCTAAAATGTCGCTTTCACGTAAGATTAAGTATTCAGCACCTTCGTATTTCACTTCAGTACCGGCGTATTTTGAGAAGATAATGCGGTCGCCCTCTTTTACTTCTAAAGCAACGCGCTCTCCGCTTTCCAACACGCGACCTGAACCGGCTGCCACGATTTTGCCTTCTTGCGGCTTTTCTTTTGCAGAATCCGGTAATACGATTCCGCTGGCAGTTTTTTCTTCAGATTCTACGAGTTCAATGACAACGCGATCACCTAATGGCTTTAACAATGTAATAACCTCCTCAATAGTATGAATATGTAATTTTAGCACTCAGCTCTAAAGAGTGCTAACACAGTTATTATAATAAAGAATCTCACTTCCAATTTCAAGTCATAAGAATAAAAAATTTTCACGCTTACATGATTCTCTCTCACACTGATTTTCTCCTTTTTTCACGTCAAGTTCACTTGTGTTACAATAAGAACAAATAAGTTGATTTTATAGGATAAAGGAGTACATATCATTTGAGAAAACAGTATTGGTATATCATTTTGACATATGTTATCATGCAGCTTTCCGCCTTGATCGGCATTCCTTTAATGTACAAATTCGGCTATGCGGGCGGGCACCCTACGAATGCGAATCTCACCATGGCTCAGGGGATTTATTCCGTCGTAAGCTTTTTTATCTGCCTGATTATCGTTCTCTTGATTTTGAGAACCGCGCCGAAACAGACATTAAGAAACGGGAAGAAAGCATCCGCCGGCATGTCCGTTCTCTGGGCGGTCGCGGGAATATGGCTCGCTTTATTTTCTCAGGGAATCGCCGGGATGATTGAGCAGTATGTCTTTCACGTGGACAGCGGTTCCGAAAACACGAAAGCCATTCTCAACATTATTAAAGCCATGCCGCTCATGATTATCGTTTCTTCTATCGTCGGGCCGATTCTTGAAGAAATCATTTTCCGGAAGATCATCTTCGGTGTATTATATGAAAAAACGAATTTCTTTATCGCCGGACTGATCAGTTCCGTCATTTTCGGCATTGTGCATCAAGACCTCACGCACCTGCTGCTGTATACGGCCATGGGCTTTACCTTTGCGTTCTTGTATGTGCAGACGAAACGGATTATTGTGCCGATATTCGCCCATGTCATGATGAATACCATTGTCGTGGTCATGCAGCTCGGCCCCGCCCAAAAATATATTGAACAGCATAGTGAGCAAATGCAATTAATTATTGGAGGATTGTTTGTATGAGGAACCCAATGACTTGGGGCTTGATTTATTTCGCAGTCGGCTGTATCTTTACGTATTTGGCCGCAAGCTCTCCGGGAAGCATGTGGTCTTTTTATTCCATACTGCTGATGGTTTTCGCCGCTTATAATATCAGCATCTCGTTTAAAATGTTCGCCTTCTCATTTAAAGTGAAGAAAAATCAAAAATAATAAAAGAAAAGCCATTTCTCATCATTGAGAAATGGCTTTTTTTATGCTGATACGTCCTGGTCAGATTCACTGCCGGTCTGCCTTTTCCGATACGCCGCTTTTGAAATCAGGATACTGATCTCATATAAAATGCAAAGCGGAATGGTAATCATCAAGTGAGACAGCAGCTCAGGCGGCGCAATCATCGCGGCGATCACGAGCAGCACAAAATATGCGTACTTCCTGATCTTCGATAAAAACATCGGCGTGATAACACCGAGTCTCGTTAAAAACATGATCAGCACCGGCATCTGAAACAGCAGCCCGAACGGAATCGTCAGCTGCAGCAGAAAATGAAAGTATTCGGTGATCCCGATCACCTGGTTGACATCCAGGTCATTCGAGACCCGCTTCATAAAATCAACGACCAGCGGAAATAAAATATAATAAGAAAACGACACACCGCCGACAAACAGCACGATCGAAATCGGAATATAGCTGAGTGTTACTTTGCGCTCCTTCTCATACAGACCCGGGCTGACAAACGCCCAAATCTGATAGAGAATAATCGGCGAAGTCAAAATGATGCCGATGATAAACGCGAACTGCAAAAAGATAAACAGCGGATCCGTCAGGTTAAAAGCATTAAGGGTGAGCTCTTTTACTTCATCGGCTTTTTGAAGATACACAATGATAGGTTTTGCCAGAAAAAAGCCGGCAATAAAGAAAACCGTAAAGGATAACGCCACAATCAGCAATCGTTTCCGAAGTTCGGCAATATGCTCCACAAGCGTCATTTGATTCACTCTCATACGCGTCATCCTATCTTACTGTTCTTCTTTCTTTTTTTCCTCTTCTTCACCGGCTAATCCCTTAGTAGCGTTCTTAAATTCACGAAGCGTGTCCCCCGCCGCTTTTCCTAATTCGGGAAGCTTCTTCGGACCGAAAATAATCACCGCCACCACACCGATAACCGCCAGGCTTCCAGGACCGATCATGTGCAGCTCCTCCTTTCGCTATTCAATTTCTTCCAAAACAGAATAATGCTTTAAGAAATAAACCAATGATTGAAGCTCTACTGCTAAATCTATATGATGAATTCGAATGTGATCCGGCACATTCAAACGGGCCGGCGTAAAGTTAAGGATTCCCTTGATTCCGAGCGACACGAGCCGATCGGTGATTGACTGGGCGGCAACCGCCGGAACGGTAAGAATCGCCACGGGTTCATCCTTTATGTGAAGCTCTAAATCATTAAGATCAAAGACAGGCACACCGCCTACCTCAGTTCCTATTTTACTCTGATTCACATCAAAAGCCATAGATATTTTTGTGTTATTATTTTTTGTGAAATTATAGTGAAGAAACGCCGTCCCTAAATTCCCGACACCGATCAAAATGACGTTCGTCGTTTCATCCTGATCCAGTGTTTTTCTGAAAAATGACAGCAGGTAATCCACATTATAGCCGTATCCTTTTTTGCCGAGCGCCCCGAAATAGGAAAAATCCCGGCGGATCGTGGCCGAATCGACTTTTACCGCGTCGCTCAGTTCAGCTGATGAAACGCGCTGCTTTCCTGAGGCGTGTAAATTCTTTAAAAAGCGATAATAAAGCGGCAGCCGTTTTGCCGTCGCCTGTGGAATTTTTGATTGATCCTTGTTCATGATTGGTCCTCCACTTTATACTCAGATGCATCTCTTTTAAAATCACCGTTTTTTCCTCCTGTTTTTTCCATGAGGCAGGTCGGGCCGATGACCATTCCTTTATCCAGCGCCTTGCACATGTCATACACGGTCAAAGCGCAGACTGAAGCGGAAGTTAGCGCTTCCATTTCCACACCTGTACTCCCTTTCGTTTTTACGCTTGCCTGTATATGAAGAACGGCTTCGGAATCCTTTTCCTCCCAGCCGAATGAAATGTCGACGCTGCTTAAAGAAAGCGGGTGGCACATCGGGATAATCGCTGACGTCTGCTTTGCGGCCATAATTCCCGCCACCTGTGCGACAGCCAGCACGTCACCTTTTCCGATCTCGCGGTTTTTGATTCTGCTGTACACGTCATGCTTCATGTGTACGCTGGATATCGCAGCGGCAGTACGGACTGTTGAAGATTTATCGCTTATATCCACCATGCGGGCACGGCCTTCTTCATTAAAATGAGAAAATCCATTCATATTTAAACTCTCCTTACTTCTGATCATACACTATTTTCTCCCTGATGTCTTATCCTATAATGTTCCAATTCTGATGTATTGTTTGCTGACAGCAGGTTGATAAGCTACACTTAACTTATTATAACAGAGGTGAAATAATATGATGATCTTACAAATTAATCAGCTATCCAAATCTTTTGGCGCTGATCCTATTTTAAACAATATAAAGCTTGAAGTCAGATCTCGGGATCGCATCGCCATAGTAGGCAGAAACGGAGCCGGCAAATCAACTCTCCTTAAAATTATCGCAGGTCACCTTTCATATGAAAAGGGTGAATTAATCAAACCGAAAGAATTAACGATGGGATATCTTGCCCAGCACACTGGCTTGGAATCCCAGCTTACCATAAAAGAAGAACTGCTGAGCGTTTTTGATTTCCTGAAAGCAATGGAAAAAGAGATGCGCTCTATTGAAGAAAAGATGGCCACGGCCGCCCCGGCGGAGCTTGAGACGCTGATGAAAACCTATGACAGGCTTCAGCAGGATTTCAAGGATAAAGGCGGCTATCAATATGAAGCGGACGTCCGATCTATCCTTCACGGACTCGGCTTCGGAAAATTTGACGATTCCGTGAAAGTGCAAAGCCTGAGCGGCGGTCAGAAAACAAGGCTTGCGCTCGGAAAACTGCTGCTGACCCAGCCTGATCTGCTTATTCTGGATGAACCGACGAACCATCTCGACATCGATACGCTTACATGGCTTGAGCATTATTTACAGGGATATTCAGGCGCAATCCTGATCGTTTCCCACGACAGATACTTTCTTGATAAAGTCGTCAGCCAAGTGTACGAGGTCTCACGGACAGAAAGCAAAAAATACCTCGGCAACTACAGCGCCTATTTAGAACAAAAAGCCGAGCAGTATGAGAAAGACCTGAAGCTGTACGAAAAACAGCAGGACGAAATCGCCAAGCTTCAAGATTTTGTCGACCGCAATCTGGCCAGAGCTTCTACAACGAAAAGAGCCCAAAGCAGACGAAAACAGCTGGAACGGATGGACGTCATGGCAAAGCCGCTCGGGGATGAAAAATCAGCCGCCTTCCGTTTTGACATTACAAAACAGAGCGGAAACGACGTCCTGCGCGTACAGGATGTTTCCATCAGCTATGACGGCCAGCCTCCGCTCTTGAAAAACCTGACCTTCGGCATCACAAGAGGTGAAAGCGCCGCCCTCGTCGGACCGAACGGAATCGGCAAATCAACCTTGCTGAAAACGATTATGAATACAATCAGTCCGGAATCCGGGTCGATCACGTACGGTTCCAACGTCACAATCGGCTATTACGATCAGGAGCAGGCTGAACTGACATCGTCCAAACGCGTGCTGGACGAGCTGTGGGATGAATATCCGGACATGCCGGAAAAAGAGATCAGAACATGCCTCGGCAACTTTCTGTTCAGCGGAGACGATGTCCTGAAACCGGTCCGTTCGTTAAGCGGCGGGGAGAAAGCAAGAGTCGCGCTTGCCAAGCTGATGCTTCAAAAAGCAAACTTTCTCATCCTTGATGAACCGACAAACCACCTTGACCTGGACAGTAAAGAGGTGCTGGAAAACGCCCTGATCGACTACCCGGGCACTCTGTTATTTGTATCGCATGACCGCTACTTTATTAACAGGATCGCCACAAGAGTGCTGGAGCTGTCACCTGATCATGCAGAAGAATATTTGGGAGACTATGACTATTACACCGAGAAAAAAGCACAGCAGCTGGAACTGGAAGAAATGAAGCGGCAGGAAAAGGAGCAGGCTCAGCCTGCCGGCAAGGTCAAACAGGATACGAAAAGAACTTACGAGGAAGAAAAAGAATGGAAGAAGAAAGAACGGCAGCGCCTGAGACGCATTGAAGAAATCGAAGCGGCCGTCTCATCCGCCGAAGAGAAAATCAGTGCCAATGAGGAGCTGCTGTGCGACCCTGACGTGTATCAGGATCATGAAAAAGTACAGACCATTCACGCGGAGAATGAAGCCCTGAATCAAGAGCTCGAAAACTTATTAGCAGAATGGGAGGAACTCTCCTCAGAAGAATAGAAAAAGTCAAGCACCTCTTTAAGGGGTGCTTTTTTATCCACAGCTATCCTCCTTGTCAGCCATTTAAGTAAGCGCTTTATACACACTATCCACAAAATTTTCTGACTTTATCCACTTTACTAACAACTTACAGTCCCTTATCCAGACTGGATTTCTGAATATATTCACAATCCTGTGGATATGTTAGAATTATCTGTTAATAAGTAAAAAAAGCCTCACGTTTTACAACGTGAGACGATCAAAGGATGTTAATTCCAAACCGGGCTGTCCGTTCATATCGTACGAGCCCCGGATCCCCTTTTCAAAAGCAACGGTTCCGGCAGCCGCAATCATCGCTGCATTGTCCGTGCATAAAGAAAGCGGCGGGATGACAAGCTCGGGATCTCCCGAATGGCTGAATTCCCGCTGCAGTGCGGCTCTCAACCCTTTGTTAGCGGCTACGCCCCCTGCAAGCAGCACTTGTTTAACCCCGTATTCTTTCGCGGCCTTAGAGGTTTTTGCCGTCAGTACATCAATGACACTCTGCTGAAAGCTTGCGGCAAGATCCTCCGGAGGAATCACCTCATTTTTTTGCGAGGCGTTATGAAGCGTGTTAATCACGGCTGATTTCAGGCCGCTGAAGCTGAAATTGTAAGACCCTTCTTCCAGCCAAGCACGCGGAAGCGGAATGGAATCCGTTCCCGCAGCAGCCAGCTTATCAATCTGCGGCCCTCCCGGATAGGGAAGCCCCATCGTTCTTGCCACTTTGTCGTAAGCTTCGCCTGCGGCATCATCCAGCGTTTCACCGATAACCTCGAATGAACCGTGCTCTTTCATATAAACCAATTCCGTATGTCCGCCTGACACAACCAAAGCAAGCGCCGGGAACTGAAGCTCTCCTATCAGCCTGTTTGCATAAATATGACCCGCAATGTGATGGACGCCGACTAACGGTATTTGATGGGCAAAACTTAACGCCTTTGCCGCATTGACTCCGATTAACAGGGCTCCGACAAGTCCGGGTCCTTCCGTTACAGCAATCGCATCAAGATCATCAAAGCCCATCTCCGCCTTTGAAAGAGCTTCCTCAATCACAAGGGTAATCTGCTCCACATGATGTCTGGACGCTATTTCAGGCACGACCCCGCCGAAACGTTTATGGCTTTCAATTTGAGAAGCGACAACGTTTGAAATGATGTCTTTTCCGTTTTTCACGACTGAGGCCGCAGTTTCATCACAGCTCGTTTCGATTCCTAATACATAAATATCTTGTTTTTCACTCATGTAATGTCACCCACATTAATAACGCATCTTCCCCGTTATCTGTATAGTATTGTTTTCTGATTCCTCCGGCCTGAAGACCGAATTTCTTATATAAGGATTGGGCGGGATGATTTGAGACCCTGACTTCGAGAGAGAGCCTTCTTGCCTTTTTTTCTCTGCACAATTCTATTGCAGAGCGAAACAGCGCTTCTCCCAACGATTGGCCCCGATATTCCGGCTTAATGGCTATATTCGTAATCTGCGCGTCATCTATAATAATCCAGATTCCGCAATACCCCGCCAGACAGCCGTCCTTTTCAATGACAAGGTAGTGGGCATACGGATTTTCCAAAAGCTCATGATAAAATGAATCCTTCGTCCATGGAGAAGTAAAGGATGCTGTTTCAATTTCATAAATTTGATCAATATCTTCCGGCCGCATGCTTCGAATCGCCGTTTTCGTTTTCATCCCTATCACCCTATTTTTGAGATTCCATCCATTTCGCTTCAGCCTCTGCCAGACGCAAATAATCCGGAACAAGGCTGTGGACATCCGTTTCTTCTTTTTCCAAGCCTAAAAACGCCAGCTCTGACGGCCGCGGATTATGCTGTGCAGCCGTTCCTATCACTGCTTGAGATGTCATTTCATGCAGAATGGTTTCTTCATGAATGGCTGTATCGTGCCCTAAAAATAAAACCGGAGACGCTTTTTCTTTCAGCATGCCGAGCCAATCAGTCAAAAGGACATTCTGATCAGGAAGAACGGATTGTAATCGGCCGTCCTGATATTCATAAAGCCCCGTATATACCTGTCCGCGCCGGGCATCAAATAACGGGCAGATCAGTCCTTGAAAGTGCCGTCCGTTAGCCGCCAGCACCTCCAGGCTCGAGACAGGGGAAACCGGAAGCTTCAGCGACCATGCCAATGTTTTTGCCAGCGTCACACCGATTCTGACACCTGTGTACGATCCAGGTCCTTTCGCCACCGCTATTTTCGTAAGGTCCTGCGGTGTCAGGCCGCAATCCTTCAGCAATGAATTGACAGCAGGCATCGCCCGCACGGAATGATTCTTTTTTAAATATGTAATATACTCCGCCATCACCGTTTTGTCACGAACGAGCGCGGCACCCAGCGTGTAATTTGACGTATCAATTGCCAGTATTGTCATGTTTATTTATCTCCTCACAAAGCGTTTCATACCGTATTCCGAAAGCCGTAAAGGTAATGTCCCTTGCCTCTTCACCGGCTCTCTTGATGACGATCTGCAGCCGTTCAGCAGGCAGCTGATCCTGAATTAAATGAGCCCATTCAATTAAACAGACGCCTTGTCCCTCAAAATATTCTTCAAGCCCTAAGTCTTCGCTTTCATCCTCCATACGATACACATCCATATGATATAGAGGAATCGAACCGTCATGGTATTCTTTTATAATTGTAAAAGTCGGGCTGTTTACCACTCTCGTGATTCCCAGTCCTTCGGCAAAACCCTTTGTAAAAGTCGTTTTTCCCGCGCCTAAGTCGCCTTCCAGTGTCAAAATGTCTCCCGGCTTTGCCAAAGAAGCGGCAAGCTTGGCTACGGCTTTCGTTTCTTCGGGGTTTTTCGTTCTCCATTGTAATGTCTTCAAAGTGAGTCACCCGTCTTATTTAAAATGATTGTATCCTTTTTTCTCAAGGACGATTTGTCTCTGATCATTGGCTGTCAAAAGAACACATGCTTCCTTCCGTTCAGACACCGCCCCTATCTTCGCTATCGGAATGTCTGACTGAGAGCAGTAATCAAGCAGAGAGGTCCACTCTTGCTGAGAAACCGTTCCAACCAATTCAAAATCTTCACCGCCGAATAACACCCATTTCTTCCATTCAGAATCTGCCTCAGGCAAATCCCGATGCACCGGCAGAAGTTGTTCTTCAATTTCTATCGTAACTGAACTTGCCGCAGCTATTTCATGCAGCTCACTGGCCAATCCGTCACTGATATCATTCAGAGCCGCGCGCTGAAGCTGAGAGCAGAAGCGGCCGACTTGAACTCTCGGAACGGGCCGTTTATGTTTTCGGATAAAATAATCACTCGTGTGAAAAGCAGAAGGAAGTGTTTCTCCCAACAAAAGAGACAGTCCTGCTGCGGACGAGCCGATATCCCCCGTAACAAACACAACATCTCCGGGTCTTGCCGAGCTTCGCAGACAAGCGCAATCCTTCTCAACTTCACCGATGACAGTAACGGTAATTACGGCTTGACCGGAAGCGGAGACGGTATCTCCCCCGATCAAATCCATTTGATATAGTTTCGCCAGTTCCGCCATCCCTTCATACATTGCCTGGACGTCAGCTTTCTGCCAGCAGGAAGGAACCGCTAGAGACACCAAATAAAACTTCGGAATGCCTCCCATCGCCGCCACATCACTAATGTTAACAGCAAGCGCCTTATAACCGATATCATGAGGAGAGGAATACTCTAATTTAAAATGGACATTCTCCACCATTGTATCAAGGCAGACAATTTGCTGCATGTGGGGTGACGCTGTATAAACCGCACCATCATCACCGATCCCTACATCGACGGAAGGATGATAATGCGAATGCGGAGTAATACTGTGAATCAACTCAAACTCATCCATATATCTCCCGTCTCCCTTTCTGACGCTCTTGTGAAATACAGCTCTTTCTAGTGTATCGGATTATGTTTCAATATCCAAGACTTTAACGATATAAAAGAAAGCTTGGTTAGATACCAAGCTGCCATCATTTAAAAGAAAACACAAAAAAAAACGAAAACATGATCGTTTCGTTTACAATAAAAATGGCGGTCCGGACGGGACTCGAACCCGCGACCTCCTGCGTGACAGGCAGGCATTCTAACCAACTGAACTACCG
>NZ_JAAMNX010000050.1:0-252 GCF_011065565.1 Bacillus sp. EKM420B
CTCTTTTTCAAACAGGAGAAAACCGCCATACATGCGTTTGGACTCATCATCACATTATGATGGACGGCTGGAGCTTGGGCATTGTGCTGAAAGATTTCTTCAGCATGTATTATGCGATCCGAAACGGGCGGCCTGTAAACCTCGGCAGTCCGGCTCCTTACAGCTCTTATATCAAATGGCTCCGAAGCCGGAATAAAGAAGAAACGTCAGCGTTCTGGTCGCGTTGCTTGGAAGATTACGGAGATGTCGTTT
>NZ_JAAMNX010000051.1:0-251 GCF_011065565.1 Bacillus sp. EKM420B
AAGGTTTTTTATCTTTTAAGTAAAGGGGTTAATTTGAATGAAATGTTTTAAAAAGAGTATTGCAGTTATTTTAAGCCTAGTATTAACTTTCACTTTTATTTTACATAATGAATCAAAAGCTGAGGCATTAAACAATAAGGATTACCAAATTGTAACAAACGATGAAGAGAAATTAGTAATCACAGCAGAAAAAGGCGGAGTTAAAGGTTTAATGACTTTAGATAAAGAAAATATGAAACTTTCATTAATAA
>NZ_JAAMNX010000052.1:0-250 GCF_011065565.1 Bacillus sp. EKM420B
CGGTTCTCTTTCCCACAGTTTATCTCCGTGAGCCTCGGCCTGTTCCTCAAGAGTAAGGCTTGGCTTTTTCAGGATAATGTTCAGCCCCGGGTAACGCTCTTTCACTTTTTCGATCGTTTCATATGTTTCTTTAAAGTGAAGACCCGTATCAAGAAACACGATTTCCGCGTCTTTCTTTACTTTAGAAATTAAATCGATCAGGACGATGCCTTCAATCCCGAAGCTGCACGCGTAAACAAGCTGGTCTCCG
>NZ_JAAMNX010000053.1:0-249 GCF_011065565.1 Bacillus sp. EKM420B
GTGGGCCTGAGTGGACTCGAACCACCGACCTCACGCTTATCAGGCGTGCGCTCTAACCAGCTGAGCTACAGGCCCATGACAATATAAAAATGGAGCGGGTGATGGGAATCGAACCCACGACATCAGCTTGGAAGGCTGAGGTTTTACCACTAAACTACACCCGCATGTTGTTTGGGGCGATTGATGGGAATCGAACCCACGAGTGCCAGAGCCACAATCTGGTGCGTTAACCACTTCGCCACAACCGCC
>NZ_JAAMNX010000054.1:0-247 GCF_011065565.1 Bacillus sp. EKM420B
GGAAGTAGCTCAGCTTGGTAGAGCACATGGTTTGGGACCATGGGGTCGCAGGTTCGAATCCTGTCTTCCCGACCATTTTGGGGCCTTAGCTCAGCTGGGAGAGCGCCTGCTTTGCACGCAGGAGGTCAGCGGTTCGATCCCGCTAGGCTCCACTTGATTTTAATTGTTTTTGGCGGTGTAGCTCAGCTGGCTAGAGCGTACGGTTCATACCCGTGAGGTCGGGGGTTCGATCCCCTCCGCCGCTACC
>NZ_JAAMNX010000055.1:0-247 GCF_011065565.1 Bacillus sp. EKM420B
TGTGGTAAAAACCATAGTCATACTGACAGCAGTCGCCCGCTGTTTATGATTTGCCAAGTCCGTACCCGCATAACGGGCCTGCAGATTTGTCGCTGTTCCCGCACCATAAATAATCAAAGAAGCAAACAGCAGAAACACACTATTTAAAATAGCCGCAATGATGACTCCTATCGCTCCCAGTCCGCCAATCATAAATCCGGCTGAAAGACCTGTCCGGCGGCCGTAACGCTGAGAAAGCCTCCCCACA
>NZ_JAAMNX010000056.1:0-247 GCF_011065565.1 Bacillus sp. EKM420B
AGACTATCCATTGGAAGAATTAATTCAGCATCTGCATCTTCCAAAAGATTCAAGCCGTAATCCTTTATTCGATACGATGTTTGTGCTGCAAAATCTTGATCATGCTGAATTGACTTTCGATTCCCTTCAACTCAAGCCGTATCCATTTCATCATCCGGTTGCCAAATTCGATTTGACCTTGTCGATTCAGGCGGACCGCGACAACTATCACGGACTGTTTGAATATTCGAAAAAACTGTTTAAGAAA
>NZ_JAAMNX010000057.1:0-244 GCF_011065565.1 Bacillus sp. EKM420B
AACGAATCAGCCGATCAGCGCGATGCAAAACCGATCCATGTGAAAAATACGGCTCCTGAGACAGCTGAAAATCCCGGCCGGACAGACATCGCTGAGCATCTCGTCGAGGTAACCGAAAAAATCCCCGGCATTTCAGATGCCACCGCGGTTGTACTCGGAAGATACTCCGTTGTCGGTATCGATGTGGATGACAATTTAGAAAGAAGCAAAGTGGAGAGCATTAAATACACGGTTGCCCAGGCGT
>NZ_JAAMNX010000058.1:0-243 GCF_011065565.1 Bacillus sp. EKM420B
ATGTGTTTAAGGTTGTTTGTATATTTGAATGACCAAGTCTCTCAGAGATATCTTTTATATTTAAACCAGGTACTGTACCAAGCTGGTTAACTAACATGGTTGCATGTGTATGTCGCAAGTCATGCAGCCGTCCCGGCTTTATGTTATGTCTTTTAGTGAATTTCTGCCACCAGGTATTTGGAGATGTGGGATACTGTGGCTTACCGTTATCCGCTCCAAACAACATGAGTTTATTTTTGTCTT
>NZ_JAAMNX010000059.1:0-242 GCF_011065565.1 Bacillus sp. EKM420B
GCGTTAGCCATGGCATAATCGCTTTGTCCCGATCCTAATTCCGGCACCACGCCGGACACTGAAGAAAACAGCGCAAAAAACCGGAGAGGCTCCTTATGCAGCGCTTGATACAAAAGGTCCAGTCCGTCTGTTTTAGGCTCAAGCACGGTCATCATCTGTTCTCTTGTTTTGCGGATAAAGGCCGGATGATCGAGATCTACGGCTCCCGCTGCGTGTATCACGCCTCCTATCGGCCCCATCTT
>NZ_JAAMNX010000006.1:0-116902 GCF_011065565.1 Bacillus sp. EKM420B
ACGCACATCACTGTGCGATTTATTTAAAACTTTGAATTAACAGGTACGTTTTGTCTTGTTTAGTTTTCAAAGATCATTATAATGGAGCGGGTGATGAGAATCGAACTCACGACATCAGCTTGGAAGGCTGAGGTTTTACCACTAAACTACACCCGCATATGAATTGGCGCGCCCGAGAGGAGTCGAACCCCTAACCTTTTGATCCGTAGTCAAACGCTCTATCCAATTGAGCTACGGGCGCTTATCATGCGACTTAACTATCATACTACCAATCAGTTATGATGTCAAGTGTTTTTTTATTTCTTTACGAAGTCTTTTTTCTCGACCTCATTTATTATACACGCTTTTGAGAATTTGTAAAGTCTTTTTTTAAAAAGATCATTTTCTCATTTGTCGTTATCGCTTTGTTCATCAGCGACGTTTAATAATATACCACGCACTTTAAATTAGGTCAACACTTTTACGAAACTTTTTTCCCGCTTATTATTCCCTTCTATATAATAGTAAAAAGCGGGATTCCCAGGAACCCCGCGTCTATTCAGATTACCCGCTCACCTCGGCTTCTGCGCTATTACGATCTGTTTTTTCATAGGCACGGAAGTTTTGTTCAAGCTGTTCGAGCGACAGACCTTTCGTTTCCGGAAGGAACCTTTTCACAAATATAACGGACGCTATCCCTAACAGGACAAAAATGAAGAAGGTTGCAGACAATCCGATGTTTGCGAGCAGGATCGGAAAAGTTAAACCAACAATGAAGTTCACGATCCAGAGGCAGAAGACAGTGCCCCCCATACCAAGCCCCCGCAATCGCAGCGGGAATATCTCCGACAGCATCAGCCAGGTCACCGGAGAGACAGCCCCTTGCTGAAACGCAAGGAAAGTGACTGTTAATGAAAGAACCACATAAGGAAGAGCAGGCGATCCTTTCAGCACGACAGACAGAACTCCGATCAAAAGCAGCACCGCAGTCGTTCCGATCAGCCCCGTCATCAGCATCGGGCGGCGGCCGACTTTGCCGAGAAGCCATATTCCCACAAAAGTCGCGAGCACTGAAATCACACCGTTAGCGATATTGCCGATTAATGCGGCTTTTGTCTCGAAACCGGCATCTTTTAAAATTTGAGTTCCATAATACATAATTGAATTCACGCCGGTGAGCTGCTGCACTACCGCAATTCCGATCCCGATAAACACAATGCGGCGCACCCACGGAACGGCAAGATCCTTAAAGGTCGCCTGCTCCATCTGAGCTTCCTTATGAAAGGCAGATTCAATCTCAGCGAGCTCAGACTTCGCTTTCTCTTCATTCCTTATTCGCCGGAGAACGTGCAAAGCATCTTCTTTTCTTCCTTTAGAAACCAGCCAGCGCGGACTTTCAGGAACTTTCAGCATACCGAAAAACAAGAATACCGCCGGAAGGGCCGCGATAACGAGCATATAGCGCCAAGCGTGAGAGGTATCACCAAGCACATTGCCGATGATAGCATTACACGTGAAGGCAAGCAGCTGACCCGTTACAATCATCAATTCATTTTGGGTAACCATTCTCCCTCGGCTTTCCGCCGGCGACATTTCAGCCAAATATGCCGGTACGGTTACGGATGCTCCCCCGACGGCAAGCCCCAGCAGAAAACGGGAGATGATCATAACCGATACGTTAGGCGCCAGTGTACATCCAAGCGTCGCTGCAAAGAACAAAACGGCAAGGATAAGGATATTTTTACGTCTGCCGTTATAGTCCGACAATCTCCCTCCGAAAACCGCGCCGATCGCAGCCCCCAAGAGCAGGGAGCTCGCCACCATCCCTTCAGTCAAAGCGGTAAGATTAAGCTGGTCAGCTTCCGCCATAAACGGCAGCGCCCCATTAATCACACCGGTATCGTAGCCGAAAAGAAGTCCCCCGAATGTCGATACTAAAATGATGGTTCTCAAAAATGAATGCTGGCTGCTATTTTTATTCATCTTCAAATCCTCCTAGTTTTTACACAGAGATAATATCCGAATATTCAGTTATCAATATTTACACCTCTAACATCTGCATACAAGTTCTGACCGTCCAAAACAGTTATATAAGAAGAAAATGTTCCGAAAGCGTTATCATTTATAGTGATTATTCGCTCTCCCCCTCTCGTCATATTGTTATTTTATAGTTACTTTGTAGTGAAGTTATAATGATATTATTGGCACTTATGTTATTATCATAATTTTAAAAGCGCTTTCAGTCAATAAATATTTCATAAAATTTTATAACTCACCTTTATATTACCTATATATAATCAATTTTCGTTTTATATCAATTTATTTCCATAACATACTCAATGAATTACCCCTATTATAATCAATAATTGATTACATATTGAAAACCCCCAACTGCTGATTGGGGGTTTTTGTTTTATTCTTCGTTTATTGTAACAATCGTTCTCCCTCTCGCTTCTCCTTTTAAAAGGGAAGGAAGCGTATCCGGCAGCTCTTCAAGTGTAATTTCCTTTTGAATAAAGGCCTCCAGATCTGCAGGCTTGAAGTCATCAGCTAAACGCTGCCATATTTTCTTTCTTGTCTCCATCGGACAGAATACGGAATCAATTCCCAAGAGATTGACGCCGCGCAATATAAACGGAAAGACTGTAGCCGGGAGTTTCGTTCCCGCTGTCAGTCCGCTCACAGCAACTGATCCGCCGTACTGAATCTGACTGAGAACTGAAGCAAGCGGCTCACCTCCGACCGGATCGACGGCCGCTGCCCATTTTTGTTTTTGCATCGGTTTTAACGTGCCGTTATACACTTCGTCACGGTGAATGACCGTCTTTGCTCCGAGGCTCTTCAAATAGCCGCTTTCTTCTTCTTTTCCCGTACTGGCCTCGACCTCATAACCTAAGGTTGAAAGAATGGAGACGGCAAAGCTTCCGACGCCGCCTGTCGCTCCCGTCACCAGCACCTTCCCTTTTTCAGGAGCGGCATGGTTTTCTTCAAGACGCTGGACGGACAATGCGGCAGTGAAGCCGGCGGTTCCGATCGTCATGGCTTCTTTAAGTGTCAGACCTTCAGGCAGCTGCACGATCCAATTTGCCGGAATGCGGGCCATCCCGCTATAGCCGCCAAAATGGGAAACGCCTATGCCGTAGCTTGTCGCAATGACTTTGTCCCCTTCTTTAAAACGGGCGTCCTCTGAAGAAACGACGATTCCCGCTAAATCAATTCCCGGCACGAAAGGATACGAGGTTACGATCTTGCCGTCAGGAATGGCAGCCAAGCTGTCTTTATAATTCACCCCTGAGTAGCAAACCTTAATCAGCACTTCACCCTCGGGAAGGTCCTGAACCGCCAGCTCCCGTACGCTGACTGAAAACCGGTCTTCATGTTGATCGACTACTAACGCTTTAAATTGATCTGTCATCACTACGTCTCCTTAAAATGAATTGAATGGCTTTGGAAAAGCATAAAATAAGTTTGATTTGTTTTCAAATGTCCTGTCCTGTGTAGTATGATCAAAAGTAAAAACAGCGAAAGAGTGGTTACGCATCATGTCTGATAAACAAAACAAAGATAACAAAAACAACAACAGCAATCAGCCATTACCGGACATTATTCATACCGCCGTTTTCAAGGCGCCGATACAAGTTGTCTGGGATACGGTCTCTACGGCGGACGGCCTGTCTCTCTGGTTTATGCCGAATGATTTCACACCTCAAGAAGACAGTGAGTTTCAGCTGGAATCTCCGTTCGGTCCGTCTCCGTGCAAGCTGCTGGATATTGAAGCGCCGTACCGCCTTTCTTTTTCGTGGGATACGGAAGGCTGGATCGTTTCTTTTGTCTTAAAGGAAACGGAAAGCGGGGATACGGAATTCACTCTCATTCACGGCGGATGGAAAGAGCCGGAAGCCGTCATCAATAAAGTCAATCGGAAAAGCTCCGAGATTCACAGTACGATGGATCAAGGATGGAACGGGCTTGTCAACACGAAACTTCGCAGGGCGGTTGAGGCTTAACACAAAAGGACGGACACGGTTTCCGTCCTTTTTTTGATGCCGATACATAAAAACTGAATTTGCAAAGACACTAACAGAAGAACCGAAAACTTCTTTCAGGGGGCGCTGTTTATGTATTATTACAAAGAAGAGCTGATCAATATCATTAAACCGGACAAGCCGGACCCGGCCGCGGCCAAGGTGCTTCAGGAAATTTTAGGCGGGCATTACGGGGAAATGCGGACGATGATGCAATACTTTTTCCAAAGCTCTAATTTCAGAGGAAAAGAAAAACAGTTCCGTGACCTGCTTCGCGGTGTATTTTTAGAAGAGATCGCACACGTTGAGCTCGTCCAGCATACGATTAATGCGCTGCTCGATGAAAGCGGCGCTGAGGGCGCCGGAAATCAGGCAGCAGATCAGGCGCCGCTTGACGAAGCGGTTAAACACGCCAATCCGCACCATTTTATCATCGGGGCGCAAAGTTCTCTTCCTGTAGACGCCGGCGGCAATCCATGGAACGGGTCTTGGGTATACAACCACGGGAATCTGATTTCCGATCTATTGGACAATGTCGTGCTGGAATCAACCGGCGTGCTGCAAAAGACGCGCATTTATGAAATGAGTTCAAATCAGACGTTCAGAGAAACACTCGGTTTTCTGATCGTCCGTGACAACGCCCATCAAAATGCATTTACAAAAGCGCTGGAAACACTGGGTGTCGAATGGGGCAAATTATTTCCCGTGCCGAATTATGATATTGAAAAATACCCGGAATGCCGGAAATTCGTTGAAATGGGTTATCATAATACCCAATTTAATTTCAGACTGGATCCGACACGGATCGGAGAAATTCTGCAGGGAACGGCGCCGAGCCGAAACGGCGGCGAATTAAGTGTGTCCGAGCCTCCTAAAGGTTTCCCCGTGCCGGAACTTCCCGAGCTTCCGAATGAGCACAGCCCCGGACTGAAAGATATGAACTTGTAACAAAAAACGCCTGTTTCGGGCGTTTTTTGTTTTTCTGAATATGAGGTTTGAATGTGTTCAAAACGGGGAATATAAGCCGGGAGATCTTGCCATACGGCCGTTATTTTGATGTGAGCACATTGCGGTACATACTTCGTTTCGAAAGTTGTCCTAATTTTCCAGCCGGCCGGCTGGGTATGTTTGAATGATAATGGGAATTATGTAAAGAGAACAATGTCTTTTTTAAGGAGGCAGCGAATGTCTAAGCAAGGAAACTTCCAGAAAACTATGTCA
This sequence comes from Bacillus sp. EKM420B, assembly GCF_011065565.1. Taxonomy (NCBI): domain Bacteria; kingdom Bacillati; phylum Bacillota; class Bacilli; order Caryophanales; family Bacillaceae; genus Bacillus; species Bacillus sp. EKM420B. Next base: position 5,226 of record NZ_JAAMNX010000006.1, read on the forward strand.
CTTTTTGATCTTATTTTAATCGGCATGGGAGCCATATTCGGTTCGGCATGGCTGTTTGCCGTCAGTAACGTCGCCTCTAAAGCGGGCCCGTCAGGCGTTTTTTCCTGGCTGATCGGCGGGGGAATCATCTTATTGATCGGCTTGGTTTATGCGGAACTGGGCGCCGCGCTGCCGCGGACCGGGGGGATTATCCGGTATCCCGTATATTCACACGGACACCTGGTCGGATATTTAATTTCCTTTGTCACCATTGTGGCATACACGAGTCTTATTTCAATAGAAGTCACGGCAGTCCGCCAATACGTAGCGTATTGGTTTCCCGGTTTGACCGTAAAAGGCTCTGATTCGCCGACAATTGCCGGATGGATATTGCAATTTGCGCTGCTCTGCCTGTTCTTCCTCCTCAATTACTGGAGTGTCAAAACCTTTGCGAAAGCAAACTTCATTATTTCGATTTTTAAATATGTCGTACCGATTACGGTAATTGTTGTACTGATTTTTCATTTTCACCCGGGCAATATGACCGTTCACGGATTCGCGCCTTTTGGTTTCACCGGAATTCAGGCCGCGATTTCCACAGGCGGCGTCATGTTTGCATACCTTGGGCTGCATCCGATTGTGGCTGTCGCGAGTGAAGTGCAGAATCCGAAGCGGAACATTCCGATCGCATTGATTGTCTGTATTATCGTTTCTACTATTATTTACACCGTACTGCAGCTCACTTTTATCGGGGCGATCCCGGCGGATACCCTGAAGCACGGATGGCCGGCTATCGGGACTGAATTCTCCCTTCCGTTCAAAGATATCGCCGTTTTGCTCGGTTTGGGGTGGCTGGCGACATTGGTCATTTTAGATGCGATTTTATCACCGGGCGGTAACGGAAATATCTTTATGAATACGACTTCACGTCTCGTCTATGCCTGGGCCAGAAACGGAACATTATTCAGCATTTTTTCTAAAGTCAATAAAGAAACCGGGACACCGCGCGCCTCCCTTTGGCTTTCGTTCGGTCTGGCTGTTTTTTGGACGCTTCCGTTCCCTTCTTGGAACGCTCTTGTCAACGTATGCTCCGTCGCATTGATTCTGTCTTATGCGATTGCGCCGATTTCTTCTGCGGCGCTGAGAGTCAACGCGAAGAACATTAACAGACCGTTTTATTTAAAAGGGATGAGCATCATCGGGCCGCTGTCGTTTATTTTTACCTCTTATATTGTATATTGGTCCGGATGGCGCACCGTATCCTGGCTTCTCGGTTCTCAAATTGTCATGTTTCTGATCTATCTCTGTTTCAGTAAATATGCTCCCAAAGATGATGTCAGCATACGCCAGCAGCTGAAATCAGCATGGTGGATCGTCGGCTTTTATGTCATGATGCTGATTTTCTCCTATCTCGGCTCGTTCGGCCACGGATTGGGCATTATCAGCAATCCGCTTGACCTGATTCTGATCGCCATCGGTTCGCTCGGTATTTATTACTGGGCAAAATATACGGGTCTGCCGAAGGCTATGATCGACAGTGATAAATGACGAATGCCGGAAAGAAGTATGGTCTTCTTTCCGGTATTTTTATTTTAAGGGATGACAAAAAAGCGAACATACGTTAAAATGAATGACAGTCATTCATAAAAGGAGGAACCCCTCTATTGGCAAAACAAAGCTCGGGAAAATACGAAAAGATCCTGCAAGCCGCGATTGAAGTCATTTCTGAAAAAGGATTAGACAAAGCATCCATTTCAGAAATCGTCAAAAAAGCCGGAACGGCCCAAGGTACGTTTTACTTATATTTTTCTTCTAAAAACGCACTGATATCCGCGATTGCAGAAAACCTGCTCGACACTACGCTGGACAGAATAAAAGGGAAAACGGACGGTTCTGAAGATTTTTGGACGTTGCTGGACATTTTGGTAGATGAGACATTTCACATCACCCGGCTTCATAAAGATATTATCGTTCTCTGTTATTCCGGTCTTGCCATCGATCATTCAATGGAGAAATGGGAAGCCATTTATCAGCCCTATTATTCCTGGCTGGAAGGCGTGATCAATACGGCCATTGAACAGGGTGAGGTCCACAGCGGCATTCATGTCAGATGGACGGCCAGAACGATTATCAACGTTGTCGAGAACGCGGCTGAACGGTTTTATATCGGCTGTGAACAGGATGTCGATCTCGAAGTATATAAAAAAGAAATATTCAGCTTTCTCAAAAGAAGCTTGCAGAAATGATTGGCGGAGACCGATCATTTTTGACCGCCGTAAAAATGACTGACATTCATTCATAACTGAGGTGACTGTATCATGTATTGGCTGCTTGTATTGATAGCCGGACTGTTAGAAGTAGTTTGGGCGTCCGCCCTGAAGCATGCGGATTCGCTCTTTGATTGGATTGGTATTTTCCTTTTGATTGCCGTCAGCTTTCTGATGCTGATCCGCTCTTATAAAAAAATTCCGATGGCTGCCGCATATACCGTTTTTGTCGGAATAGGCACCGTCGGCACATATGTAACGGGCGTCATTTTAGGCGAATCGTTTTCAATCGGGCAAATATTCTTTTTGGCTTTGCTGTTGTCCGGCATTTTAGGAATGAAGGTATTTACGAAAGAAACTGAAACAAGGGGTGAACATTAATGGCATGGCTGCTGTTATTTATTGCCGGAGCGGAGGAAGTTGTAGCGGCCGTTGCCATGAAACATATTGACGGTTTTAAAAAAAAGTGGCCGCTGATTGTCATGGTAACAGGCTTTATGCTTTCATTCTTTTGCCTTTCCGGCGCGATGCAGGTTCTTCCCACAGGTGTCGCGTATGCGGCTTGGACCGGCATGGGAAGCATCGGCGTTTCGGCCGTGGGCATACTTTGGTTTAAAGAAAAATTCAATCTGTCACAATTGGTGTCTCTGGGGCTTATCCTCATCGGTGTCATCGGCTTAAAACTGACAACGTGACGGCCTGAGACAGCTTTTTAAATAAAAAACAAAGGACCCTAAACGGGCCCTTTGTTTTTTTATGCTGTTTTGATCTGTTCCGCTTTTCCCGCTCCGACTCCGAAAATGAAAATCAGAACAGAGACTGCGATCAGCATGAATAACGGAACCGTCCAGCCGTGCGTGATGTCATGCAGCAAACCGAATACGAGCGGCCCGAACGCGGCAAGCAGGTATCCGAATGACTGGGCCATGCCGGAAAGCGCCGCGGCTTCATGAACATGCCGGGTCCGCAGGCTGAAGAACATCATCGCCAGACTGAACGCACAGCCTCCCGCAATTCCGATCAAAATGACCCATAGCGGAGTGAGAGCCGGGCTTCCGAAAAGAACGCCGGCAATGCCGATAAGGAAAAATAAAGCCGTCAGTCCGGCGAGTGCGCGCTGATTTTTCATTTTAGCGGCAGCGATCGGCACGATAAAAGTAATCGGCAGGACTGAGAATTGCATTAATGAAAGCATCCATCCCGCCTTACTTGAGCTGAGTCCATTCTGCTGAAGAATTTCCGGCAGCCAAGCGATGACGGTGTAAAAAATAAGGGATTGCAGCCCCATGAACATCGTCACCTTCCAAGCCAGCGGAGACCGCATCAGACTGTTTTTCTTCTCTCCATTTGTCCCAGTCGTGCGGACGGGCAGTTCGCGTCCTCGCATTTGCGGAATCCACATGACGAACGCAATAAAAGAAAGGATAGCCCAGCAGCCGAGCGCGCCTTTCCAGCCTAACCCCGCTGAAGAGGCGATCGGCACGCTGATGCCGGATGCAATCGCACCGCACAGATTCATAGAAACCGAGTAGACGCCGGTCATGATGCCTAAATTTCCGGGAAACTTATGTTTAATGAGACTCGGCAGCAGGACGTTGCATACGGCGATCGACAATCCCAACAGGATCGTTCCGAAAAAGAGAGTGCCGATTCCGGCGATGGAGCGCAGCAGAGTTCCGGCTGTCAGGACAATTAATGATGACAGTAAGACAATCTCGGTCCCGAAGCGCCGGGACAATAAAGGAACAAACGGCGACAGACATGCAAAGGCCAAAAGCGGCACTGTCGTAATGGTGCCGGCAGCCGCATTGGTCATGCCGAGGCTGTCCCGAATTGAGGAAACGAGCGGCCCGACCGATGTCAGAGGCGCTCTGAGGTTGGCCCCTATCAATATGACTCCGATGACCAGCAATATCAGTTTTTTACGATGACTTGCTTGCAGAATTTGATGTTCGTCTTCAATTTTCATGTTCATCCTCCATGTGTATTGTATCTTTAAATACTGTGATGTATTGGTTGACGGCCTCCATGGCCTGATCCGGTTTCTGTCCGATAATCGCGGCGGCAAGCTGGGTGTGGATCCGGATAGCAGGGGTGATTTCCAACAGGTTATGGACTGACGCACAAAGCGCCTCCGTCATATGCTCGTATAGATCAGAAAGCATATTGTTATGGGCCGCCTGTACAATTGTTTTGTGCAGCTTAATGTCGGCTTCGGCATACCGTTTTCGATCTTCATTTTGCAAGGCCGCTTCACATTCATCCAAGCATGCCTTCAGTGCTTTCAGGTCTTCGTCATTACGCCTTTCCGCCGCCAATCGTGCAGCTTCTCTTTCGAGTGCGTATCTGACTTCTAATGTTTCAAGCAAATTTGATTTTTTAATATGGCGGTAAAATGCCGCGCCGAGAACACTGGATGAGCTGACATACGTACCGCTCCCCTGCCTTGTCTGCAGCAGGCCGGCATGTACGAGCGCCCGAATGGCCTCACGCAACGTGTTTCGGCTCACATCAAATTGCTTCATTAAATCCAGCTCAGGGGGAATGCGCGTCCCGACCGGCCATTTATCCGATTGAATTAACGATTCAATTTGCGCCACCACTTGTTCTACGAGCGACAGTCTGCTTGTTTTGGATATCTCCATCAAAACACCTCTGAAATTTGTAGGATGATTCTATCATTGGGTAATATAACATAAAAGAAGCGACGATGTAAATCAGCGGCAACAAAAAAAGAGTGAGTTTTTCTCTCACTCTTCGGCGCTTTTATGAACGTTTTATATTGACTGAGGTCACGACAAACTTGTCATGACGGTGGCGGGAAAATGAATATTCAAAGGGAGTGCCGTTGTCCAAAAAGCCTACATGCTCGACTTCAAGTATCGGGTCATCCGGCCGGCAGCCGAGATATTGCTGATCCATGTCATCCGACTTGCACGCTCTGATTTTTCTGTGTGAGCCTGCGATTTTGAGCTGCAGTTCCCGCGTAATATGATCGTAGATGGAATGGTTGAGCACCTCGTCATTAATGCCGGGTATAAGGCTCGCCGGCATGTATGTTTTTTCAAGAACGTACGGTTCGCCTTCAACAATTCTGAGCCTCACTACATAATAGACGGGAGTCTTTTCATCGATGGCCAAATGTGCGGCGACATCTTGAGACGGAAACTGCACTTCAAACCGGATGACCTTGCTCTTGATATTTTTGCCTTTTAACAAATTGCTCAAGCCGAGAATTTCGTTGCTGACTACGTGAACGTGCTCATCCTGCATGGCTGATTGGATGATAAATGTGCCGTGCCCTCTTTTTCTGAAAAGCATCCCTTCAGCCGCAAGTGTATCAAGCGCCCGCTTCATCGTCATCCGGCTGCACCCGAACTCCGCAGCGAGCGTCTTTTCATCCGGGATCGGCTGATCTATGTCATATACACTGCTTTTAATCCTCTTTCTCATTTCGTTGGCGATTTTTTCGTACTTATTCATCGGTTTCCTCCGGCTGTATAATGTTTGATCTGTATAGACTCCTTACGGTTATCATAAATTTTTTTCCCTGCTTCATCAATGACGTTACAGCCGCCGATATTGAAATTGAAAGGATTTCCTCGAATTTTCTATGGAATCTCCCTCACTATTATGGTAGAATTTTTTGCAGAAACGGACACAACCGAATATTGCAATATATTGTATAACCTCAATGATATGGTTTGAGGGTGTCTACCAGGAACCGTAAAATCCTGATTACAAAAATTGTCCCGTACACTTTTTGTAATCAGGATTTTTTATTTTCTAAAAAATAAAAAATAAAAAAAGGAGTATCTGTACATGAATTTCAAAGTATTTCTGCTTGCAGCATCTACCATCGCAGTCGGATTGGTTGAACTAATTGTGGGCGGTATTCTTCCGCAAATCGCTTCCGACTTAGATATATCCATTGTCAGCGCGGGGCAGCTGATCAGCGTGTTTGCGCTCGGTTACGCGGTATCCGGCCCGCTGCTTTTGGCAGTGACGGCAAAGGCTGAACGAAAGCGGCTTTATTTAATCGCACTGTTTATTTTCTTCCTAAGTAATCTGGTCGCTTATTTCAGTCCCAATTTCGCCGTTCTTATGGTGTCACGGGTGCTCGCTTCCATGAGCACAGGGCTGATTGTCGTCCTTTCTTTAACGATTGCTCCTAAAATCGTGGCGCCTGAATACAGAGCGCGGGCGATCGGCATCATTTTCATGGGGTTCAGCTCCGCAATCGCTTTAGGCGTGCCTGTCGGCATTATCATCAGCAATGCCTTCGGATGGCGTGTTCTGTTCTTGGGAATCGGCGTATTATCTCTCATTTCCATGCTGATTATCAGCGTCTTTTTTGAAAAAATACCTGCTGAAAAAATGATTCCGTTTCGTGAGCAGATCAAGACGATCGGGACCGCCAAAATTGCCAGCGCACATCTTGTCACCTTGTTTACATTGGCGGGGCATTACACACTTTATGCCTACTTTGCGCCTTTTTTGGAAAGAACGCTTCATTTGAGTTCCGTTTGGGTCAGTGTATGCTACTTTTTGTTCGGTCTGTCAGCGGTATGCGGCGGCCCGTTCGGAGGCTGGCTGTATGACCGTTTAGGAGCATTTAAAAGCATCATGCTTGTGACCGTTTCTTTCGCTCTGATCCTGTTTATTCTTCCGCTGACAACGGTTTCTTTAATCATTTTCCTGCCTGCGATGGTGATCTGGGGATTGCTCAGCTGGAGCCTTGCGCCGGCGCAGCAAAGCTATTTAATCAAAATTGCGCCTGAGTCTTCTGATATTCAGCAAAGCTTCAACACGTCCGCTTTGCAGATCGGCATCGCGCTCGGGTCAGCCATCGGCGGCGGCGTGATCGGACAAACCGGTTCTGTCACAGCAACAGCCTGGTGCGGCGGTTTGATTGTCATTATCGCTGTCGCTTTAGCTGTATTCTCTTTAACGAGACCTGCCTTGAAAAGAAAATCCGCATAAATGTGAGACCGCAAAAAAGCCAAAGGAGTTCCTTCGGCTTTGGCGGTCTTTTTATTTTGCGGCAGCAAGCTCGTCTTCTGTCACCCATTTATGATTGGTTACTTTTTGGCCGCCGTCAGTCGGTGTATAGTCGACCATATAAACGGTTGTCTTTTTGGCTGAATCAATAACGGCTTCGGCACCCTTCATGCCTTTCATATGGGATGCCTCGATCACGGCCTTGTCACCCGGTTTTAACGTTTGATCACCGGCGCCCTTCAGCTCTTCCTGAATGACCCATTTGTGATCTTCGACGCGCTTTCCTCCCGTTTCCGGAGTGTAAGATACACTGTAAACCGTTGTATCATAAGCACCTTTTACGGTTCCTTGCGCATTTTTCATGCCTTTCATATGAGAAGCTAAAATCATGACGTCACTGCCGACTTTATAAGTCGGATTTTCGGCCTTCTTTAAACCTTTCGGCACCTCGGATGAACCTGAGTGATTCATGTCTTCGTGAGAGTGCGTTTCTTTGTCTTTCGCTTTTTCGCTTCCTCCTGAAGATTGGCTGTTGCATCCGGCAAGCGCCAGAACGGGGATCAGGAGAAACATGCTGAATAAAAATAGTCTCGCTTTCATTTCAAGAACTCCTTTGCCTTTTTGATTTTTCATTTTCCCTTTCGTTTCTTCGGTAAAACAAAAAGATGGCCTGTCATTTCTCCTAATTCTTCAACTCTCTCTTTATTGCCTTTTATCAGGTGAAATTGTTCACAAAATGTACACATTAATGGAGATGCAGTATAATTCAATTATCAGATAATAGGGGGAACTCATCATGAAAACGAAGGTTTTTGCGGTGGTATTGGGCGCTGTTTTAATGATTGCGGGGTTGGTTTTGGCAGAAGTTTCGCTTTATATGGAATACATCACAATGGTCGGAGCTATGATTTTTTCTTCTATATTTATGTCAGAGCCGAAAAGAAAATTTCGCGTCATCAAAGGGGTTTGACTTTTCTATTACCGCCGTCTTCTCAGGACGGCGGTTTTGTTTTGCATGTCACTCAGTCTATCCGCAAAGCCGTTTCTTCTGTGCCGTCCTGATATAAAACGAAATGCGGGGCTGTTTGTGCTTTATCACCTGCAAATTCAATTTCAAGCGGCAGCGCCCTGACAAAATAACGGGTTTCCGTCATTGGGAATAATTCGAATGGTGTCTGCCCGTCTATTGTAAGATACAATCGGTTTTCTTTTACCGTCACCGATGCATGTGTGTCATCCTGAAATGAGTAATTGCCGGTAAATCTGCTGTAAATCGCAGGATCGATATCTGCTTTTTTCTGATCCGCCGGACGTTTCGGAATCACGTACGGCTGATCAAATAAGATGTTTACGGCCGCGGCAATCACAGCTTGTTCAAATTGATACGATTGTTCCATATTGCTGAGATAAATCAGTGTTTTGTTCTGGTCAATATACCGGATCATCAGAGTTGAATAGCCCGGCCAGCCTCCGTCGTGACTGATAACCTTCCCTTTTTGGGGGCTGTTTTGAATCATCCAGCCAAATCCGTATCCGAATTGCTCTTCTTCATTCCAATAGCCCGGTGTAAACGCTTGATCTTTAGACTCTTTGCCGATGATTTCTTCCGTATAAAGAGCCTGGTCAAACAGATATAAATCTCTAATAGTGGAGTTAACGGTTCCGTCACCTTGAATCCCGTCAAGAAAGACGACATAATCGGTTTCCTCAAGTTCATCCGGCAGCACATATTCTCCGGAATGAACATCATACACATAGCCATATGCATAGTTCGGAATGTTTTCTTTACTCAGCCTTCTGTTATAAATCCGCGTATCGTGCATACGAAGCGGATGAAATACGGCTTGTTTCATAAATTCAGCAAAACTAATGCCTGATACAATTTCTATAATAACCGCTAACACCGCATACCCCGTATTACTGTAAAGCCACTCCTTGCCCGGCGGGAAATAAGCATCCGGTTTATGCTGCTTAAGCATATCGATCACATCTTGATTAACGGCAATTCTGTCCCGGTCCCAATGTGTTAAAAATAACTCCATATAGTCCGGCAATCCTGACGTATGATGGAGTAAATGCCGAATGGTAATGCCCGGATAAGGAAAATCAGGAAGCCACCGCTCTATCATATCGTCATAACGCAGCTTCCCTTGCTGCTCTAAAATGATAACGCCTAAAGCTGTAAACGGCTTCGATACTGAGGCCAATTCAAAGACCGATTGGTCATTCAGCATCCTCTTTGTTTTCAGTTCTGCAGCGCCGAATGAACCCTGATATAAGATGCGGCCGTTTTCCGCTGCCAATACAGCTCCGTTTATTTCATGTCTTTCGTCTAAAGTGCTGAAAAGCTGTTCAAAAGCTTGTTTTTTCTTATCGTTCATTTCACGAACCTCCATATACAAGCTGATTTACTCTTTTATACGAACAGCCGCTTTAGAAGTTTCAATATTTTCCCTTCCCTGAACACCAGTCAGTAAACTGCCGTTCAGGCAGCCGCGGAGGTTTAATGAAGGTCTTTTATTCGCACAACACTGTGCAGGCTTCGAACTCAACATGCTTCTCGTCTTTTTTTGCGCCGGCAATTTCCATAGTCGAAAACATCGCACAGACGACGGCTTTGTATTCGTTCATGACGGTTTGAATTTCAATCAGAAACCGTTCGGATGAAGAGGCGTATTCCGTTACGTATTCTTTCATTTTGCCGATAATATCATCTGCCTGACGGATGAAGCCGGCCGCCTCCAAGTCACTCTCAAACTGGTTTTTGTTGATCATATGAATATGCATTTTTCAAGGCCCCTTTCAGCAGCGTTTTGTGGTTATATCCACTGTAAAGGACAGGCTTGGATAAACTTTTAATAAAATATGAACAAAATATGAATTGGCTCATCGGCCTGACCGGCGGGCTTTCGGCTGTGCTCCGTTTCATTTGGACTACCTGAAATAATGACTTCTTTACTCTATGAAAAACAGCTCATATATGATCTAATACCAGTAAAATGAACGTTAGGAGGCGGCCTATGTCAGCAGCAGGAAATCGGCAAAAATTTTGGGTCATGGCGATGCTTATAGCGGTCTTTGCCGTGTTTGTTTTCTCTTTTTCTGAGAATCATTCACAAAAGAACTGGCACACGGCGGTTGACCAGGCGTCAGTGAATGTCTTCGGCCAGCAGATCTTTGAAAAAGACCGTCTGGCAAAAACACTCGACGCACGTGAGGCAGAATCTCTTCTGACTCTTGTGAAACTTGCAAATGAAGAACATCACATCATCTAAAAGCCATTATAAAAAGCCTGTTTCCCTTTGGCAGAGGAAACAGGCTTTTTCCATGTATTATTGAGCATGTTTTTGTTCAATAAACCGGTCGATCCGGGCCAGAACATCCTTCATGTCCATACATTCTTTAAAGCTTTCATTAATGGCTTGAATGCCTTGTTTGTATTTTCCGTTATGCAGCACTTCTTCCGCGGCAAGCTTTACCTTTTCAGCGCTCACTTCATCTTTTTGCACTGTATAGCCTGCATCCAATTCAGTCAGGCGGCGCGCAACCATCGGCTGGTCTTTATCATGCGGAATAACGACCAGCGGCACTTGATAATGAATGCCTTCATTTACACTGTTCATTCCGCCATGCGTGACAAACACGTCGGCCTGCTCCAGCACTTCAAGCTGCGGCACGTACGGGGCGATGATAAAGTTTTCCGGCGCCTGTTTGATTTTCGACAGATCGGCTTTTTCCCCGGCGGCAATGACTACTTTTCCTTCAAAATCTGAGAACGCGTCTATGCACAGATTGAAAAACGCTTCCGTGTCCCCGAGCACCGTTCCCATTGAGATATAAATGACTTTTTCATTCTTTAATGAGTCAATCGGGAAGTCGACGCGCCCTTTTCTCTTCGGAAAACTCGGACCGATAAATAAATACTCATCTCCGAATGTCTCACATTCGGGCTGAAAATATCTGCTTGTATAGACGACGTTCAATTCACCTGTGTTGTTCATAAATTGAACCATGCTGTCAGGGGCGACACCGTATTTGTCTTTCATCTCGGCCAACAGCTCTTCACATTCCCTGTCCGGCTGAAACGGCACGCCCGATTCCGGATGGAGCGGCAGTATTTTCAGACGGTCTTCATTGAACAGGAAGGATGCTGAAGAAGAGATGCCGGGAATGTTGAGATAATCCCGCACCAGCTCTCCCGCACCGAATTTATCATAATAGACGGCGTCGAATTGAATGTCCTCTGCCAGCCGCTGCACAATATGTAAAATCTCCAGTGACGTTTTGATATGAACCTTTAAAAATGCAAGTATGCCGGACGGACTGCCGGGATCAATGGGTGTCATTCTGAGCAGATCGCTGTGAAGGTGAACTTTCGCTCCTACTCCTTCCAGTCTGCTTTTGTATTTTTCCGTTGAGATATAATGAACGTGATCGCCCCGTTCGCTGAAGGCCTTTGTCATACCCAAAGTCGGGTTTACGTGTCCTTCTGCGGGAAAATTGATCATCAGAATATGTTTCGCCATTTTTCAAACTCCTTTGCCTTTTTTGCGTCTCTTCCATATCCATCATAAATGACGCGGAAAAAATCATGCAAGGAACATCCGTCAGGTCTTTATGACGGTTCGATGACATCGGCAAAAAAAAGACAAGGCTTTTCACCTTGTCTATCGTGATGATTCGTCTGTTTCTCCCGCTTTGAGCACGCCTTTCAGATGTTCTTCATCATGCTTGAGATGTTCCGTCATATATTGCACGGCTTTTGTTTTATCGCCCTTTTTTATTTCTTCAAAGACTTTCCGGTGCTCATGTAAGATCACTTCCGCACGGTCATCTCCTTTAAAATTAAGAACTCTGCAAAAATGAATCAGCACATTGACATGCTCAAGCAGCATGGCCAGCCGGCTGTTGCGGCTGAAATCCACAAGAAGCCGATGAAACGACTCGTTTAAGGAAATAATCTCAGTCTCTTTGACGCCTTTATTGATGGCTTCTTCCGTCTCCCGCAGCTGTTTTTCAATGAGGTCAATTTCACTCTCAGCCGCTTCATCAATAACCAGTTCGACCGCCAGTGATTCAAGTGACATTCTGATTTGATAAATCTCTTCAACATCCTTAACGGACAAAGAATAAATGACAAAGCCGTTTCGATCGTCTGCTGTCAGAAGCCCGTCCTTTTCAAGGAGCCGCATGGCTTCTCTGACCGGCGACCGGCTGACTCCGAAATCCTTAGCCAGCTGAGTCTCATTCAGCCGTTCACCCGGTTTAAAAATCCCGTCAAATATCATTTTTTTCAATTGGGAATAAAATTGCAGATAATACGGGATTGGCTTATCTAATTTAAAATTATCCATCTTTCCTACCTCTTCATACAATTTAGGCCTTATTGTTACCAAGATCATATAACAGTTTATCTATGGAAGCAACATACCCGAGCTTGTCAGCATAACGGAGGTGCCGTAATATGGAAGTATAGTTGGTCGAGGGTATTCCGTAAACCGAAAACAATTCATTCGGAGGTGACGGAAACATGAAGACATACTAGATTGTCAGCATACCGGGGGACGGGGGACGGTGTGGGGAAAGAAACAGTTCCGCAAGCGGAACGGGTGTTGAACGCGATCGCCGAATTACATGGAGGCATTGCCTTTGATTTCACTTCTTTTCCGTGGAGCTGCGAGTATTATTTGGAGCACGGGAATCTGATGCCGGATGGTGGATGAGAAACGTTACAGCACTTTGATGCTTTGTTTTTGGGAGCAGTGGGGACTGCCCATCAAGATACGCCGGTAACCACTCCTTTAATTGTGGTGAAAAAAGAGGATATACCTACAAGACAGGTCGATTGAAGACGGTCTATCGGCATCTTATATCCGCAAATATGTCTTTACACAAAAAAGGTAGAGAGGTAAAAAATATGAAAAAAATATTTTACTTTTTTTTGATATTATATATAATTATAGTATTATTACTTAATTCTGTATTTGACTTGAGTAATGTATTATTAACTGTTTTGTTTGCTATATTCGTTGGTGCATTAGTGATTTATAGCATTGCGAAACGGAGTAAAGGTGATGAGAGAAAAAAGTGTTAAAGAAGGTTACTAAATTATTTATAGCGGGGTGTATTCTCGCTACTGTGTTGTCTGCTTTCGCTCCAAGTTCTGAAGCAGCTTGTCGACGGACAAATCTTGGGACTCAGTGTGATAATGATGTTCTTCTTAAAAAAAGGGTAAAGGTTTATTACACAAAAAATCAGGTAAAAAAAGTGGTTTCTAGATATAACAGCATGGGGTCTAATAAAGGGCTTATTCTCGGTTATATTATTGGGTTGGTACACCCTTCTACTGGTTTAAGTGTTTTAATGTATCAAGTAGGAGCTAATAATATGATTAAGCCTTTTAAAACTGCTAATTCTAAGAAAAAGGGTTTAGAGATTTCTTACACGGTTACCGTTTATAAGTGGTCAAATGCATCTACTAAGGTATCTGGAGTAAAATATAAATATAGATAAGACTAAGTAATACATAATGAGCAGGCGATGGCCTGCTTTTTTTATTACAAGAGAAATGTGCAAAATGAAAAAGGAAAACTGAAGTGGAAATCGATCTGCATGGGATCCTGTGTGATGATGCGTTCCTAGCGTGAGTCAATGGTATGCGGATTGCAGGGAGGATTAAGGAGTTGACTCACTCAGTCAGCATTCAAACAAACTTGTTTCAATCGGCGGAAACACGTCACAAGCGCGACGAAATCAAACGGTATTGTTCACTCGATGCCGTTCTGGGATGACATCTTTAAAGAGGTCAGCCGGGAGTACGCCGGGATTGAGACGGATTCCCAGCACATCGATGCACTGGCGGCCTTCTTTGTCACGCAGCCGGAACGCTTTGATGTCATTGTCGCTTCGAATCTGTTCGGAGATGTGCTGACAGATATAGGCGCGGCGATTATGGGAAGCGTCGGAATCGCTCCCGCAGCCAACATCAATGTAAACGGCAAATATCCTTCCATGTTTGAGCCTGTTCACGGCTCCGCCCCGGATATTGTCGGAAAAGGAATTGCCAATCCTATAGGCCAAATATGGACGGCGAAATTAATGCTCGATTCATTCGGAGAAGAGGAACTGGGCTATCTCCTCTTACAATCTATTGAAACGCGCTCACAAACAGCGGTATTCTGACTCCTGATGCCGGCGGAAAGCATTCAACGGAAGATGTCACTTCCGCTATTATTTCTCAAATCAAGAACAGATAAGACGAAAAAACCGCGGGCAGGAAAACTGCACAGCGGTTTTTTCGTCTCAGACGGGACGGAGCGCGCAGAAACAGGCCGATTCACCTGTGAAGCCCGCAATACGGCCTGATTGATCCTTTTCTACAGAAAAAAACCGCTGTATATCACGAGGAGCATCCAGCATCTGTTTTTCCAGTAATGCGGCTTTCTCTTCAGTCAGGCCTGCCCGTTCACACCAGACGGTAAATTGAAATGGTTTCAAAAAGCAGACAGCGGATTCCATCCGGAAGCCGGCTGTCTCCAGAAAACGAAGCCATTCTGTTTTTTTCCACGCCCGAAAGTGGCTCTGATCCCGTTTCTTTTCAATGTCATTATAAAAATGGTCATATTCATTCTTTTCAGGTGCGGTATTGTCAATGAGAAGCAGTCTGCCGCCCGGTTTGACAACCCGAAACGCTTCATGAACAAAGGCTCTGACATCGGGAAAATGATGCGCCGCGATTCTGCATGTGACGATATCGAAAGCAGCATCGGAAAACGGCATCTTTTCAGCATCGCCTTTTTCGAATGACACGTTCGTCCATCCGTTTCCGGTTATAAATGCTTCAGCGGCTGCTAACATTTCTTCCGTGAGGTCATATGCGATAACAGAGCGTACGAGAGGAGCGAGAGCGTTAGCCGTATGTCCGCCTCCCGTCGCGATATCCAGCACGTCCATATGCTTTTCGGCACCGGAAGCTGAAATGAGATACGCCAAATCCTCTCCTGCGGCGTGTCCGGGGCTAGTCACATATTTCGCGGCGTTTTTGGCAAATTGCCGCTGCGCCTGCTGTTTAATTGAATCCTCCATTATACTTGGGCCCCCTTTTCTTCCTGCTTGCTGCCTTAATCAAAATAAACGGGTTCATCCGGATGTTTGAGATATGCAAACATCTTTTCAATCTGACTTACCGTATTGCGGGCGGCAGATAGCGGCGGCAGTTCCGTTTCCGCAAAAAAGCCGGCCGCGCTTGTTTCCGTTCCCTCCCTGAGCCGGCCGCCGATGATCTCGCATTTGATAAACACTTTGTAAACGTGGGCGGCGGACGGCGGATGGGAATGGCATTTCTTATCCATTACAGCTAACAGTTTAACGGGCTTTACGTCGATTCCCGACTCCTCCTTTACTTCTTTGACAGCGGTCTCGCCCGGTGAAATCCCGATATCAGCCCACCCGCCCGGCAGCGCCCATCTGCCGTCGCTTTTCTCTCTTACCATTAATATGCTCTGATCTTTAAAAACTGCCGCTCTGATATCAACTTTCGGAGTGGGATAGCCCGTGTCACCGGCGAATACGTCTTTGATGATCCTTTTGTCGATGCCGGTATGATGCGCCATGATATCCACGCTTATTTTTCTTATTTCTTCAAATCTCTCAATATCATATATGTCTTTGGAATAAGCCAGCCCCGCTTGCGCCGCGGATTGAAGCTGTTTTGCCCATTCAAGCCATTTTGGCTCCATTTTTTCACCGCCTTATGTTAATTGACGAACCCCCGAATTGCACCTTGAGAGTACCGGTGCCCATGATCCGTTTCTGCTCCTTGTTTTCTGTGTATGGCGGAGCGAATCCTGCCGGAAAATCAGAAAAAAGCCATTCATTTGCTGAATGGCTTTTTTTCATTTTCTATTTTTCTTTCATGACGAGAACGACGCCTGAAACAATAAGGGCCGCGCCGATCCAGAAGGTTCCACCGATCGACTCTCCCAGCAGCAGCCAGCCGAGCAATGTCCCGGAAAGCGGCTGAAAGAAGAAAAACAGACCGCCGCTTGCCGCATTCAGCAATTGCAATCCGCGATTCCAAAGCATGAACGCGCAGGCGGTTGAGATCACACCCAGATATAAAAGTCCGCCCCATATCTCAGGCCGGGCAAGCTGAGACAAAGGAATCTCCCGAAGCGGGCCCGCTGTAAACGGGGTCAGGATGACAAATGCGACGCAAATGGAATACGTTGTGACGACAAGCGGTGAGTAATGGCCGGGAACCCGTTTCATCAGCACGGACATCAAAGCCCATGTCAGCGCCGCAGCCAGAAGCGAGAGACCGCCGAGCTGGCTCGACATATCGAGATCTCCGTTCCCCACAATGAGCAATACTCCGATCGTCGCCAGCCCTGTCGATATTCCTTTTTTCAGCGTTAACCGTTCTTTTAAAATCAACCGGGCAAATACAACCATAAATGCGGGAGTGGATGCTGTAATAATCGCACCCATCTGCGCGGTTGATAATTTCGTGCCGATTTCCTGCGTGACGATCGAAATCGTGTTGCCGATCAATCCGATCGCAGCGATCAGTAATAAATCACGTTTATGAACTTTCCAGGATTGGCGTGAAAATAAACTGAGAATCAAAAGCGAAAGAAGCGCCACCGCATATCTCAGCCATACCAGTTCAAGCGGCGGAATGACCGCTACCACTACTTTTACGACGACATACATACCGCCCCAGATACTGGCGGCCAATGCCAAATAAATCGAACCGAACAATGTATTTTTCAATTTGATGCACCCTCCGTTATCATATTAGGTCACGTCATATGCCCTAACGGAGAGAAGCTCAGTCACTTTCCTCCATTAAGGGCGGAGAAGTGCTGCCGGTACATCATGTTCAAATAAGGGCGCTAGAAACATATCGTTTTTCACCTCAATTGCAATCTGATTTTTCTCATTATACAAGGTTTGTCAGAAGACGTAAACGAACGGCGTCATCGGCTTTATCGATTGCGGACTTGCAGCTGGATTCTTGTGATCTGATTGTCAAACCCGTCCGCCACAACCTCATCAAGCATATATTCTTCATATGCATAATCGCCCATTTCCAGCCCATACTCTTCAATAAACTGCATGATGCTGCGGTACGCCGATTCCGCTTCATCCCCTATTTGGTACCCGACGGCATAAAGCCCTTTCGGCTTGATATGGAGGTCTCTATTCTCTATGCCTTCTTCTGTCTTCATATAAAAATGGGTGTAGTTGTAGAATTCTTTTTTCAGAATCTGCTCCCGCGCAAACAGTCCGCCGACCGGATGCCCCTGATCGAGTTCATGTACCCGCATATAGCGGATCAATTCGGAAATGGCGGCAGTGTATTGCCGTTCTGGCAAATGGAGTACGGGTCGTCCTATCATAAGTGTCTCTTCATCTAATCGCTGCAATGAGACGGAGGAAAAGTCTGTCTCCAAGGCTTGTTCGGTCAGCTTCACCTTTGTCTGAATCATTCTTTGCAGGTGCTTCAGCTTTTTGATTTTGCTCTCGATTTCTGAAGATTTCTCTTTTAAAAGCGTGATGATACCTTCGGGGGTTTTGTCTGTTAAGAGCGGTTTGATCTGCTTCAAGGGCACGCCGACCTCCTTAAACAGACCGATGACCTGGAACAGTTCGAATTGATGATAGGAATAGTATCTGTATCCGTTCGCTTTTTTGATTTCCGGAGAAAGCAGGCCGATCTCGTCATAATGGAACAGGGTTTGTTTTTTTACGTGGCACAGTTTTGCAAATTCACCCGTTGTGAAGTATTTTCTGACGTCTTCGCTCATAATGCCTCCTTGACTATACGGTAACCATATCCTTTATGATGATCATTGTATCCGAGAGAAGGCTGATTCACAAATGGCTTACGCAATGAAAGCTTTACCGTCTCAGAAAAAAGCGGAAGAGGAGTATCAAGTATGACGATTGAAATCAGAGCAGTCACGGAAGAGAACCGTGCCGATATACTGGCGCTTCATGTAAAGGAAAGCCAGACTTCATTTATTGAAACCGCGGAAGAGTGCTTACAAGATGCTGAGGATTACCGGCATTATCAGCCGGCCGGTCTTTATGTTAACGGGGTATTGGTCGGCTTTGCCATGTACGGATGGTTTCCGGAATATGATGAGGAAAATGAAAACGGCAGAGTGTGGCTTGACCGTTTTTTTATTGATGAACGTTATCAGGGACGTGGATTGGGCAGGCTGTTGCTTGATGCCCTTATCCGCCATCTCGTTCGAATATATGATTGCAGACGGATTTATTTAAGCCTGTTTGAAGATAACGTGCACGCATTGCGGCTTTATCAAAAATTCGGCTTCTTATTCAATGGAGAGCTGGACTCAAACGGAGAAAAAGTGATGGTGAAAGAGCTGTAAACCCTCTGTATAAAAGCGATTCGTCTTCTTGCCAATCCCTTAAATTTGAGGTAACATAAAGATATTGGACGACGGTCGACGGACTACGGTCGATTGTTAAAAACCTGATAAAGCGGATCTGAACATGGTGATCAGGCATCTAAATGGAGGAGAAGATTGTGCTTATTATACTCGTTATGTTTCTTCTCGGGATTATTCTCGGGTTTATCGGCGCGGGGGGAGCCGGTTTTGTCATTGCACTTTTAACTATACTGTTTCACGTACCGATTCATACGGCTTTGGGCACCTCCCTCGCCGGAATGGCTTTCACAAGTTTATCGGGGGCTTTCAGCCACTACCGTGAAGGCAATATTCAGATGAAGATCGGCCTCATCGTCGGCGTTTTTGCGGCATTCGGTTCGTTTTTCGGGGCAAGGCTTACTTCCCTTATCCCCGCAGATTTGCTGCATTACTTGACGGCCGGCATGCTGTTTTTATCTGCTCTGCTTATTTTAGTCCGGTTATTTATTGTAAAAGAAACACAAGAAGATTCCGGACGGCAAAGCAACCTGAACATATGGGTGAAAGCCGTTGTACTCGGTATCATCGCAGGAATCTTGTCCGGAACGTTCGGTATCGGCTCTGCCCCTTTTATCCAAATCGGCTTAATGATTCTTTTGCGCTTATCCATCCGCCAGTCGGTCGGCACCACCATGCTTGTCATTATCCCGCTTGCGGTCGGCGGAGGACTCGGTTATGTGACGGAAGGATTTGTCGATTATATGCTGTTGGTCAAAGTGCTGATCGGAACGATGTGCGGCGCATATGTCGGAGCGAAATTCACCAACCTCGTGCCGAAAGTTATTCTGAAATCAGCCATCTTTTTAACACCGGCCATCGCCGGTTTGATGCTTTTATTTTAAACTGAAACGGGAGGCGGCGGCCTCCCGTTTTTTTCTGTTCTTCACCTGTTTTCGAAGAGCTTTTTCAGCTTTGCTTCCGTTTCGGTATGATCTACCGGCGTATACACACTGCAGCGCAGATCACTGTTGCCCTGAACCTGAAATGAAGTCAGGTTAAAGACCATTTTTCCCGCCTTCGCATGGCGGAACTCAATTAATACTTCGGGTGCCGAGCTGACTTCGCTCTCATTCCACAGCGTATGAAATTCCGAATACGTTTTCTCCATTTCTTCTATAAACTGAGAATACCACGTATCAGCTACATACTGGCCGTAATACGTTCTGAAAATGGCGATGAATCCTTTCACAAAGTGCTCCCAGTTCACGGCTAAACTTCTTAATTCTTTTCTGGAAAACAATAGCTCTATGAGATTCCGTTTTTCAGGAGGAATTTGTTCAAAATCTAAAAACACGTGAGCCGCGGCCTGATTCCATCCTACGATATGACACCGCCTGTCCGAGATAATGGTGGGACAATAACGGAGCTCCTGCAGGATTTTTGAAAGCGACGGGCTGATAACCGCTTCTTCCTCCGCGGTAAACGGCTGCTTCACGCCCTCCTCAATGGCAAGCGCGTATAAATAATTTCTCTCATCTTTATTGAGCTGCAGCGCATCGGAAACCGCGTCCAACACGGCTGCGGACACTTTAATGTCTCTGCCCTGCTCCAGCCACGTATACCACGTGGTGCTTACGCCGGCTAATTGCGCGACCTCTTCTCTTCGGAGTCCGGGCGTTCTTCTCCGTGTGCCCATCGGCAGCCCGGCCATCTGCGGAGAAATTTTGGCCCGCTGCATTTTTAAAAACTCTGAGAGCGCCTGCAATCTTCCTTCTGGTATCATACCGAATCTCTCCTCTCTTACCCTGGTATTCATTATACTAGGATAATCAACAACTTGTAATAGGATAATTGCAAGTTACAATAAATACATACCGAAGGAGGAATGACCATGAAAAGAGTTGTGATCACCGGAATGGGAGTGATTTCACCTCTCGGCAATGATGTGCATACATTTTGGAAACACCTGACGGAAGGAACATCGGGAATCTCTCTCATCGATTCGTTTGATGTCTCCGGCTCCAAGACAAAAATAGCCGGCACCGTCCGTGATTTTGACGCAGAAGAAAGATGGGGCAGAAAAGAAGCGAGGCGGCTTGACCGTTTCAGCCAGTTTGCTTTAGCGGCAGCGGAACAGGCGCTTGAAAGCTCCGGGATTCAGCTCGATCAGATTGACCGTGAACGCCTCGGCGTGTACGTCGGCTCGGGAATCGGCGGCATCACGACTTTGATTGATAACGTTCATACTTTAAATGAACGGGGAGCGCGAAAAGTGAGCCCGAGCCTTGTCCCCATGATGATCTCAAACGCGGCCGCCGCTCAAATCAGCATCAGATTAGGCGCGCTCGGCCCCTCACTTTCGCCCGTCACCGCGTGTTCCATCGGCAATACGTCGATCGGGGAAGCATTCAACGCCATTCGGAATGATGACGCAGATATCATGTTTGCCGGGGGAGCGGAAGCGGCGATTACGAATTTGTCATTAGCCAGCTTCGGCAATGCCCACGCGCTGTCAGCGAGAAACGAAGACCCCGCCGCGGCAAGCCGGCCGTTTGACGCGGATCGCGATGGGTTTGTCATGAGTGAAGGCGCAGGCATCTTAGTATTGGAATCATTGGATAGCGCAATCGGCAGAAATGCCCCGATCCTTTGTGAGGTGCTCGGCTACGGCGCAAGCTCTGACGCGTATCATATGGTGGCCTCCCATCCGGAAGGGACGGGCGCATACCTGGCGATGAAAAACGCTTTGAAAAAGGCGAACGTTTCAGCGAAAGACATTGATGTCGTAAGCGCCCATGCGACAAGCACAAAAGCCGGAGATCTTTCTGAAACATTGGCCATCAAGACATTATTCGGGGAGCTTGCGTATGACATTCCGGTTACGGCCAACAAATCAATGCTCGGCCACATGCTTGGCGCGGCAGGCGGCGTTGAAGCCATCGCTCTGACAGAAAGCCTGAGACACGGCATCATCCCGCCGACGATCAATCTGCAGCACCCTGATTCGGCATGTGATTTGGACTATGTGACAGACGGGCCCCGCCATCAATCGTTAACGATCGGCCTTTCCAACTCATTCGGCTTTGGCGGACATAATTCGGCGATCGTGCTGAAGAAATATGAATAGCGGGCATCAAAAAAAGGAGTGAATCATTTCACTCCTTTTTTGCTTTCTCCGGTTTTGTTGTTAAGGCGAAAAAAGCGATGGAACCGATAACGGATGTCGTGAACATAATTGCCCCCATCGGCACGGCCGTCGCTTCATTCATCCCCACAAGCGGCGACACGATGGAACCGAGAAGAAGCGGAAGCATGCCGAGCAGTGCGCTTGCGCTTCCCGCGCGGTGTCCCTGCTTTTCCATCGCCAATGTAAAGGTGCTTGTCAGCGTCATGCCGATCGTAATCATATAAATAAAAATGGAAATCACCAGTGCCGCCAGCGGCCCGTGAATGATCGTCATGACGAGCAGAACGGCAGTCGCCGTCATCGCTGTAATCACGCCGATTCTCAGCAGGCTTTTTTCGTGAATAATCCCGCCGAAACGGCCGATGATAAAGCTTCCGGTAATGATCGCCAGACCGTTTATGCCGAATAAAACACTGAATACCTGAGGCGATACTCCGTAAATATCCTGATACACGAAAGGCGTTCCGGAGACATACGCAAAGCTCCCGCCGTGAATAAAACCGACCGTCAGCGCATAGCCGATAAATGACCGATCCTTCAGCAGGCTTCCCATTGTCCGCACGGAATTTCCGATGGAGCTCGGAATCCGCTTTTCCGGCGGCAGGGTTTCTGTCAGCTTGAGCGCAATGATGAGAACAAGCAAAAACCCGATAAACGTTAAAAAGAGAAAAATCGTATGCCATGATGCAAACGGAAGCAATAAAATCGCGCCTCCCGTCATCGGCGCCACCATCGGCGCGACGGCGGTAATGACCATCAGCAGCGAGAAAAATTTAGAAAGCTCTCTTCCCGTAAACACATCTCTGACGATTGCCCGGGATAAAACGAGTCCTGCCGAAGCGGTGAATCCTTGAAGAAAACGGGCAATCACCAGTGTTGAAATGTTCGGTGCAAGCGCGCAAAACAGAGAAAACAAAGCAAATAAAAAAATACATAGCAATAACGGTTTTCTTCTTCCCTTCGCGTCACTTAACGGGCCGACAACAACCTGTCCGATTGTCAGTCCGATCAGACAAGCGGTTAAACTGAGCTGGACAAGCGAAGCGCGGGCGCTTAAATCTTCGGCGATTTCAGGGAAGCTCGGCAGATACATATCTATATTGAGCGGCCCCAGTATCGCAAGCATTCCGAGTAGAAAAGCCAGCGCAAGCCGCTCCTTACCGGTCGGATTATGCAGCATATCGTTCCCACCTTTCCTTTGTCAATCTCTCAAAACATTTGTTTATTGTATCATAATTTTTTCTTTATTTTTAAAAGTTTTCAAAGGGCATAAAAAAACCAAGGGCTGTAACAGCCCTTGGTCCCGGATCACGCGGTAAAAGGTTTTACGCGTGTTTTTCTTTAAATGCTTTTGCGTATTGATCAGCCGCTATAATGGCATCCGCCACGTCGTCAGCCGTCACGTCAAAAGCGGCATGAATCGTTTCTTCTTCAATCGTCGCGGCTTCTGCCACTTTCATAATGTCCTCTTTAGATGCGTCTTTCAATTTGATGTCTTCAAGTGTGACAGGCAGCCCTAAGCTGATATAAAACGCGATATACCGCTCAATTTCCTCAAGCGAACGTTTTTCCAGCGCCAATTGAACAAGCGTGCCGAATGCCACTTTTTCACCATGAGTCAAGTGATGGATTTCACCTTCAAGCGCGGTAAATCCGTTATGAATGGCATGTGCCGCAGCTAAGCCGCCGCTTTCAAATCCCAGTCCGCTCAGAAGTGTATTGGCTTCAACCACCGCTTCCAATGCGGGCGTAACGGCTTTCGCTTTCACAGACTCATAAGCGAGACGGCCGTATTTGAATAATACCGCTTCACATTTTTCCGCGATAGCCTCTCCGGCGATTGTCGGAATTCCGCCTGCCATCGTTTTACCGCCATTGGCGATGACACTGCGCGCCTCTATCCACGTCGCCATCGCATCGGCAATCCCTGACGCTAAAAAGCGCGGCGGAGCTTCCGCGACGATTTTCGTATCGACCAGAACCAAGTCAGGATTCTTATGATAAAAACGATAGTTTTCGAACGCACCTTGTTCAGAATACACGACAGACAGCCCGCTTGTCGGAGCATCCGTTGAAGCGGCCGTCGGCACGATAACGGTGTAGCCGTTTATTTCATCTGATACGGCTTTGGCCGTATCAAGCGTTTTACCACCGCCGACTCCGATGACAATAGTCGCCCCTGCTTTTTCTGCGATGCCGGCAATTCTTTTCATTTCTTCCTGGGAGGCTTCGCCGTTGAAAACCGCTTCTTCAGAAGAAATATTGCTTTTCTTTAATTCAGCCGTCACTTTATGGCCCGCGATATCCCATACGGTTTTGTCCGCGATGACGACGGCTTTTTCACCAACGCCCTCCAGATGTCCGCCGATTGTTTCAATGGCGTTTTTTCCCTGCACGTATTTGGCCGGACTGATAAAAATTCGTTCCAATGTCATCATCCCTTCTTCGTTGTCTCTCATTACATTTCTCTTATTGATAGAGCAGAAATGAAAACTCTTCTGATATCATTCCTCGTTTTGATTTGATTCAAACCTCATATACACTGCAGAAAAATCAATTTTCACGGCATTGACAAGATGTGAAGGTGTCTATATAATCTTCGATATTGAAGCTGATCATTCTTTACTGAATGAACAAACGAGATTGTGAATGATTCGTCTTAAAAATTATTTAGTTCTGCTGGATAATTTTTGAGGCGTTTTTGTTTTTTATATATTTTTGACTGCGGAGGAGGTTTGCATATGAAGAACATTTGCAAGGATATACTGATGATTATGGCCGGAGCCTTTCTTATCGCGGCGTCCGTGGAATTTTTCGTCATCCCGAATCATTTAGGGGACGGCAGCACCGTGGGAATCGCTCTCGTTTTATATTATCTTTTCCATATACCTGCAAGTATTACGACTCTGGTTGTAAATTTGATTTTTATCGGGTTGGCTTATAAATTTTTAACAAAAAAAACGATTTTATACACGATACTCGGTACGGGAATGACTTCTGTTTTTCTCAGCATCGTCAGCTTTATTCCATTCGGCGTGCACGACATGGTGCTCGGGATCGTATTCGGCGCTCTGCTGATGGGAGCGGGGCTGGCATTGATCTTTATCGCTGACGGATCTACCGGCGGGACCACGCTTTTGGCGTATTTATTGAATTACACAAAGGGCTTTAACATCTCCAAAAGCATGTTTTATATGGATTGTGTCATCATTTTCGCATCCGTTTTAGCGATCGGAATCAATCATATGCTGTATACGTTTATATTCGTTTATCTGTGCGCCAAAATCGTCGATATTGTCATTGAGGGTTTCCATAATAAAAAAGCCCTCACCATTATGTCTGACCAATACGAAGAAATCGCCAAAGCCATCACCTCCGAGTACGGCAACGCGGCGACGATTTTTTACGGATACGGGTATTACGGCAGCAAAGACAAGCGCATTATCTATGTTGTCATTAAAAAGAATGAATTGCTGAAAATCAAAAAACATGTTCAAAAAATTGATCCGAAATCATTTATCGTTATTCATGAAGTAAAAGAAGCTGTCGGAGGGCAATTTGGGTTTACAAACCTGCCCGCCGCCGCAAATGAAAAATAACCGCCTGCAGTGTATAGCTGCAGGCTTTTTTTATCCGGCTCTTCCCCGCTCAAAGGTTTTTTACATCTTTCAATCGAAGTAGTAAATGAAACCTTTTTTGATGGAGGAACATAAAAAAATGAATATCAAAACTGAAAGGCTTGTCATTCGGACTTTTGAACCGGAAGATTGGCAGGATGTCTATGCGTACGCCTCAAATCCGAGTGTCATGAAATATATACCAGAGGGTGTCTTTACCGAAGAAGATGCCAGGAAATTCGTTACTGAAAACAGCGGTGAACATGCCGGGAAGTTTCCCGTTTTATTGAAGGATGAGAAAACGGTCATTGGCCACATTGTTTTTTTTCAGTATTTTGGCGATCATACGTATGAAATCGGCTGGGTGTTTCACCCGGAATACCAGGGCAAAGGATATGCTTCAGAGGCGGCGCGCGCCGTGCTGGCATTCGGGTTTAACAAGATGAAATTACACCGGATCATTGCGACATGTCAGCCGGAAAACATGGCTTCGCACCGGGTGATGGAAAAGATCGGGATGAGGCGGGAAGGCTTTTTTAAAAAATGCATCCCCCATGATAATGAATGGTGGGATGAATATTATTATGCCGTTTTAGAAGAAGAGTGGGAAGCCTCCAATCTGGAATAAAAAGGCTTATACCCTTTGCTTTTACAGATAAGTATGTGCTACACTGTTCGTAACAAATACGAAGGGATGATGGGTGGACAATGATTAACTAATCTTATTTTGACCGTTTGAAATCAAATATTTCAAATCAGAAAAAATAGGATTAGTCTGCCCATTTTCTATACGATACGAGAAAGCTATGTAAAAATAGCTTATTTGATCATGCACAGGTACGGCTAATCCTTCCAAATCAATTGGGAGGATTTTTTTGTCCTCCCTTTAAAGCGAGGGATTGACATATGAAAGAAATGTTAAAGTTAAGCGGCATCAGTTACGAAATCAACAGTGTTCCCCTTTTTGAACAGATCAGCGCGAGTGTTCAGCAAGGCGACATCATCGGCGTTATCGGTAAAAACGGCGCCGGCAAATCTTTATTGCTGCAATTGATCTGCAATCAAAAAGCGCCGTCACAAGGACAGATCCAGATGATGCAAGATGTGAACATATATATGGTGGAACAAGAAACGGAAGCTTATGATTCCGGCCACACGGAGCCTGCGGAGGCAGCCTTGTTAGAAAAGTGGAACGTGCCCGCACGCGCCTTTTCGCAATTAAGCGGCGGAGAAAAATTGAAAGCCCGTCTTGCCAAAGGTTTCTCCTCCTCAAGCGGACTTTTGTTATTAGATGAGCCGACGAACCACCTCGATCAGCACAGTTTAGAAATACTGCTGAATCAGATCAAGAATTACAAAGGCACCATTATTTTCGTTTCGCATGATCGTGCTTTTATAGATGCAGCGGCGACAAAAATCTGGGCCATCGAAGGAAAGAAACTCATTGAACATAAAGGGAATTATTCAAGCTATATGGAGGTCCGCAAACAGAGAAGGCTGACACAGCAGCGGGAATATGAGAATCAGCAAAATATGATCAGACGGATTGAAGCTCAAATGAACGAGCTGAGCGCCTGGTCGAAAAAAGCCCACGCCCAATCAACGAAAATAGAAGGCTTTAAAGAATACCACCGCGTAAAAGCAAAACGCACGGACGCCCAGATTAAATCAAAGCAGAAGCGTCTTGAAAAAGAGCTTGAAAAAGCGAAAGCAGAACCGGTTGAAGCGGAGTATGAAGTCCGTTTTTCCATTGAGCACCGCAAAAAAGCGGGAAAGCGTTTTTTAGAAGTAAGTGATGTCACAAAGTCATATGACGGCCGAACGCTTTTTAAAAACGTAAATTTCACTGTGATGCACGGTGAAAAGATCGCGATTACAGGCCCGAACGGCAGCGGGAAAACAACATTATTGAAGGTCATCCTCGGTCAGGAAAAAGCGCAGGGCGGCATATGGATTTCTCCGACTGCAAACGTCGGATATTTAACCCAGGAAGTATTCGACCTTCCGCTTGATAAAACCCCCGAACAGCTTTTTTACAAAGAAACGTTCGAAGCTAGGGGCAATGTGCAATCCCTCATGAAGCATTTAGGATTTACCGCAGCGCAATGGACGGAACCCATCGGCAAGATGAGCATGGGAGAGCGGGTCAAATGCAAACTGATGGCGTTTATTTTAGAGGAGAAAGATGTGCTGATTCTGGATGAGCCGACAAACCACCTTGATCTGCCGTCACGCGAGCAGCTTGAAGACACTTTGGCCCGATACGACGGAACGCTCATCATCGTATCTCATGATCGTTACTTTCTCGAAAAGACGACGGACATCCGGCTTGATATCTCAAATGGCAGCGTCCGAAAACAATGGAAAGAATCTCCCTCCGTCAGGGATGATGCTGAAGAACTGCGATTAAAGCTTGAAACCGAACGGCAGGAAGTCCTCGGAAAACTCAGCTTCATGACTCCGGCTGATAAACAATATCGTGAGCTCGATCAAAAATTCAAAGAGCTGACGGAAGAAATCAAGAAATTGAAATGAATGTAAAAACCCGTGATTGTCACGGGTTTTGTTTTGGAAAGTTCACGTACCATGAGGAATAATTTCAAACTGATTTGTACAACCTACGTTCAGATTTATACGAGAAGGTTCAGAAAGAAAGGTTCAGGTGAACGCAGGATGGCCAAACGCATCGGAATTACGGGAAACATTATGGCTGATCAATCAGGCCCTTTCCCGGGTTATAATCGGGCATATGTCAATAATGATTATATTCAGTCTGTTTCTGAGGCCGGCGGTGTGCCGTTTATATTGCCGGTGATTCAAGAGACGGCGCTTGTAAAGGAACAGGTCTCTCATGTTGACGGCATCATTCTGTCCGGCGGCCAGGATATAGACCCGCTGTTTTACGGCGAAGAACCTTTACAGGCTTTAAGAAAGACCTTTCCTGATCGGGATGCCTACGAGAAGGAGCTGATTCTCACGGCGGTTGCTTTAGAAAAGCCGATTCTGGCAATCTGCCGGGGGATGCATATGTTAAACGTCACTTACGGGGGAACTTTATATCAAGACCTGACACACGCTTCGTTTGCTGACATTAAGCACGATCAAGAAAAAGATCCGCCGTTAAAAACCCATCATGTTTCTTTTGAAAAAGGGACACGTCTCCATTCCTTGTTTGGCGATTCAGCGCGGGTGAATTCATTCCATCACCAGATCATAAAAGAGACGGCGCCTTCGTTTAAAGCCGCGGCTTATGCGAAAGACGGGTCCATTGAAGCGATTGAACGGACGGGTGAATTATTTGTCGTCGGCGTGCAATGGCATCCCGAAATGCTGACAAAAAAGCACGAAGACATGAAAAAGCTTTTTTCTCTGTTCATGAATGCGGTCAGAACATAAAAAAAAGCAGATCATAACGATCTGCTTTTTCATTTTATTCTTCCGGTTTCTCCGGTGTTTTGCCTTGTGTCAGCTTATGGCCTTCGATATCCACGTTCGGAATGATTTTATCCAGCCACTTCGGCAAGTACCAGGCCGCATGTCCCATCAGCTTCATGACACTCGGAATGATGGTCATTCTTACAATGAACGCATCGAAAAGAACACCGAAAGTCATTGCCAATCCCATGGATTTGATCGTAGAGTCCCCCGCGAAGATGAATCCAGCAAAGACGAAAATCATGATCAGTCCCGCCGCTGTTACGACAGGTCCGCTATGTTTCAATCCGGCATGGATGGCTTGTACCGGATTTTTTGTTTTGACATAGTCTTCTCTCATTCTGCTGACAAGGAATACTTGATAGTCCATCGCCAGCCCGAAAAG
This sequence comes from Bacillus sp. EKM420B, assembly GCF_011065565.1. Lineage (NCBI taxonomy): Bacteria > Bacillati > Bacillota > Bacilli > Caryophanales > Bacillaceae > Bacillus > Bacillus sp. EKM420B. Next base: position 34,499 of record NZ_JAAMNX010000006.1, read on the forward strand.
AATACCGATGGCTAAAATAGGCAGGAAGGCGAGAATCGGACCTTTTTCCGGAATGCTGAGCAAGCCGGTGAAATTCCCATCCTGCAGAACGAATACCGATAACCCGAGTGTAGCGGTCATCGTCAGCAAAAAGCCGACGACGGCGGCAAGCGGCACGAGAAGCGAGCGGAAAACAACGGTCAGCAATACAAACGCAAACCCGACAATGAGAATGGCGAATTCCGGAATCGCATCATTTAACCGGTCTGAAATATCAATATTCACCGCTGTTGACCCGGTGACGAGCAGGCGGATGCCGTTTTTGTCTGATCGTTTCCGTATATCCTGCACTAACTCTTTCGTTGCCTTATCATTCGGCCCGGTTTCAGGCACTGCCGTAATGATGGCATAATCCCCTTTTTGATTCGGCATGGCAGGTGTGACGCTCGCCACATTGTGCAAGTCCTTTATTTCTTTCACGGCGTCTTGAAATGCTTCACTTTTGTTCCCCTTGACCCCTTTTGCATCGGCAACAATTGTCAGCTTGCCGTTAAAGCCTTCGCCGAATCCTTTAGACAACAGATCATAGGCGCGGCGGTCCGGGCTGTCTTTCGCTTTCATTCCCGCATCAGGCAGCCCCAGCTCTAAATGCATGGCCGGCAGACTGATGACGGCTAAAAGAATAATGCTGAAAATGCTTAACAGAATAGGCTTCTTTGTAACGAAGCGCCCCCAGGCATTCGTGTCGGCGCTTTTCTTTTCTTTCTTCTTGTTTGATTTCGGAATCATCCGTTTTCCTGCGATTGATAACACCGCAGGCACCAGCGTTACTGATGCCAATACAGCCATCAGCACACTGAGCGCCGCAGTCAATCCCATGGCAGACATGAACGGAATGCCGACAACGGTCAATCCGCAAAGCGCGACGATCACGGTCAGTCCCGCAAAAACGACGGCGCTGCCAGCCGTTCCCGCAGCCTTAGCGATCGATTCATTTTTTTGTACACCTTCGCCCAAAAACTGACGATGCTTCGTAAAGATAAACAGCGCATAATCAATCCCGACGGCCAGGCCGATCATTCCGGATAATGAGAGACTGACCGAGGCTATAGTAAAGACCTGTGTTCCGATTAACGTCAGCGCGACGCTTACGCCTAACCCAATCAGGGCCGTGACAATCGGCAGCCCCGCTATAACTAATGAACCAAACGTAATGGCCAGAACGACGAAAGCCAGCACAACGCCGACAATTTCAGAGACACCGCCGACTTCAACACCGGCCCCCGGCACATCACCGCTGAGCTCCGTCTGCAGGCCCTTGTCTCCGGCGGCGGACAGACTGTGTTTAATATGTGAAACAGACGCCTCCGTAATGTCATCCGCCGCTTTTTTGTACGTAATATCGGCATATGCCACTGATCCGTCTTTAGAAATGGTTCCTGTCTCAAAAGGACTTGCAATCGAAGCGACTGAATGATCTGTTTTGATCTTCTTTAATGTCTCTTCAATCGCTTGTTTTTCCGGTTTTGACGTCAATTTCTTCCCGTCTTCAGCTCCGAAAATAACCCGTATGCTTCCTTTATCGGGCCCCTTTGAAAATTCTTTTTGAATCACATCCATCGCCTTTTCAGAAGGTGTGTCGGGAATTGACATATCCTCAGAAAAAGCAGGTTTTAACGAGATGGCGATCACAATCGAAGCGATCAGTATCACGAGCCACGCACTGATCATTTTGAATCGGTTGCGGGCAGACCATCCCCCTAATTTATATAAAAAACCAGACATCGAATACTCCTCTCCAATCATTACTTTCTGCCTAATTGTAGTTCACATTCACATAAAAAAAACGTACATAGGGGCATGTACGTTTGGGCAGTTTTTCATTATATATTCAGTTTCAGAATGCCTTTTTGCATGGCAATGGTGACGGCTTCCGTCCGCGAATCAGCGCCTAATTTGTTATAAATCGATGTTAATCTCGCTTTTACCGTCCGCTCTGAGATTCCTAAATCGAAGGCGATCGCTTTGCTTTTATGTCCTTTCGCAACGGCTTGCAGAACTATGATTTCCTTGTCCGTCAGCTGTGTTTCATTGGCATTTGCCCGTTCCATTTTGATTTCCCGGAAACGGCGCAAGATGTCCGGCTGCAGAAGCACTTCTCCCCTCACCGCCGCATCCATCGTATGAAATAAGGTTTCTGAGCTTGTGTCCTTCAGCAGATAACCGTTCGCGCCTGATTCGATGCCTTCTATCATCAGATGATCTTCATTATAGGTCGTCAAAATAATGATCGGCACATCAGAATGCTCTTTTATCTGTTTAATGGCTTCCAGCCCGCTCATTTCCGGCATGTACAGATCCATGAGAATGACATCGGGCTTTAGTTCCTCTGCGAGGCGGACGGCGGTTTTCCCGTTTTCCGCCTCTCCCGTTATGGTGTAATGGTCATTTGTTTCTATCAAAAGCTTCAGACCTTCTCTGACGACAAGATGGTCATCTGCTATTAACACTTTATACATGTTCCGCTTCTCCTTGAATTGGTATGATGATCTCAATTTGAGTTCCCGCTGATCTGGCGCTTGTTATACGGAAAGTGCCATTCATCATATTGACGCGTTCTTGTATCCCAAGCAGCCCGTAATGTCCGCTTTTTCTCATTTCTGTTCCGGCATCAAAGCCTTTCCCGTCATCTTTGACGGTTATGCGGATCTGTCCCTCTTCTTCCTGAACGGACACCCAGACATTCTTGGCTTCTGCATGCTTGGCGGCGTTTGTCAGGCCTTCTCCGATCATGTAATGGCAATTCTCCGCCGTATGAACGTCAAGCACATGATGCACGCTGTAATCTAAAAAACAAGACAGCCCGGAGGCTTCTGTAAAATGGTTGATTTGTTCAGTGATGCTTTCTTTTAAGAACCCGATCTCTTCTGATTTGCTGCGAAGGTTGTCAATGGCCGAGCGCGCATCAGCCAATGTGCCCTTCACTCTGTCCATTGACTGGCTGATGATGTCTTTCGCTCTGTCAGTGTTACCCTTTGAAAGATGAACATGCACCGCTTCAAGCTGCATATGCAAGCTGACCAGCCCTTGTGCAAGCGTATCGTGCAAGTCTCTCGCCATCCGCTGCCTTTCATTCTGAAGCGTCAGCTGTTTCACTTGCCGATGAGCGAGTTCTAATTTTTCAAGCGTCATCTGTGTTTTTATTTTTTCATCAACTTGCGCGAAAAATGTTGCCGCATACGTGATAATCACGATCATGATGGGAGCGGCGATAACGATGAAACGAAGCAGATGATGCGGATGCTCCTGATGCAGGGCTGCTATGGACATTAAAATGAAAAGATAGAGTATGAGCAGCGTTTTTCCCTTATCCGCCATTCCGATAATCTGCCCGATTAAAAAGGCATAGAGACCGATGACCGCCGCGATATAGCCCCCGGTCATCAAGTCAGCCGATGTATATATGATAAATCCCTGTATGATGAAATAAAGAAACGTTTTTTTCTTGACCCAGCGATAGGAATGCCAGTGCAGCACGGCAAAAATGACGATCAATATCGTGAATAACAGCAGCAATAAAACCGTCCAGCTTTCATAAATGTACTGCAAAGAGACTGATGCGGCATATACCATAAAAATAAACGCCAGACCGGGCATCCGAAGCGCAAGCATATGCAATGAGCGTCTGTCACGGGAGACATAGTCTTCTTGATGTTTTGTACCAAACAATCTCTGTCCACTTCCTTTTAGCCGACCGGCCTCACGAGGTTTTATTCTATTTGTCATCATACCATAAGTGCCTGCTTCTCACCTTCCCCTTCTGTTCCTGCATGACGGGTGAAAGAAAAAACAGCCTGCGGGATTGTGCGCAAGCTGCTTTTGTTCATATCTTTTTTATGACCTTTCCCGGGTTTCAGCGGTCTCGTCTCCCGCGCGACAAAACCGCCCGCATCAGAAAAATGTTCATGACACCAACAGCCGTTCCATGTGAACAAGAGGAAGCGATTGTGCTTCCTCCTTTTTTTGATGCAACGTCAGGCTTTTTCTCCGCTTTTTCTGATAAACAAAATTTGTAAGACTAGAGCTCTTTTCTCAGGGGAAATTAATTATGTAATTGAGAAGAGGAGGTTTAAGACGATTATGGAAAAGCGTGAATTAGCGGCTCACGAGTCGCTTGACTTACATGAAATGATTAACTTCAAGACGCTTTGTGTAGCGAAATCCAAGCTCATGCAAGGGCTTGTGTTTGATCAGGATCTGAAAACGTTAATGGAGAAAGATGTTCAGCAAGCCTCGCAAGACCTGGCTGATCTGCAGGCGGTTTATGAACGGGCATCTTTTCAGGCTCCTGTTCCTCAAAACCGGCCGACTTCGATCATCAATTGAAAGGAAGGTAAGCATCGTTGAATCATGACCATTTAGATCCAATCAATTCATTACACGTCCCTGAACTCGCAGATATGACATTCGCAATGGATTTTCTCATAAGGGCAAAAGAAGGCGTCAGAAATACCGCCGTCGCTTTGACAGAAACCGCTTCACCTGATGTAAGAGCTTTGCTGCGCAAACAGCTCATGCAGGGAATCGCGATGCATCAGGAAATTACAGACTTGATGGTCAGCAAAAAGTGGTTTCACCCGCATGATCTGAGCGAACAGTATAAACTGGACCAGCTCTCTGCGAAAAATACCCTCATGGTCGGAAACATGAATCTGTTTCCCGTTGAAACGAACAGAAAAGGGATGTTTGACCGCACACCTGATGAACACTAACACTGGAGGTATTACAGCATGAAGGCCGTAACGTATCAAGGAGTGAAAAACGTCGTAGTCAAAGACGTGCCTGATCCGAAGATTGAAAAACACGATGACATGATTATAAAAGTCACAAGTACGGCAATTTGCGGATCAGATTTACATTTAATCCACGGACTCATCCCGAACTTGCAGGAAGACTACATCATCGGGCATGAACCGATGGGCATCGTGGAAGAAACCGGTCCCGGCGTGACGAAAGTCAAAAAAGGCGACCGCGTCATTATTCCTTTTAATATCGCCTGCGGAGAATGCACTTATTGTAAAAATCACTTGGAAAGCCAATGTGATCAATCAAATGAAAACGGCGATATGGGCGCTTATTTCGGCTATTCAGGGAGTACCGGCGGCTATCCGGGCGGCCAGGCCGAATATTTGCGCGTCCCTTTTGCGAACTTTACCCATTTTAAAGTCCCCGAAACATGCGAAGAACCGGATGAGAAATTGAGTGTTATTGCCGATGCGATGACAACCGGTTTTTGGAGCGTTGACAATGCCGGCGTAAAAGCAGGCGATACGGTCATCGTTCTCGGCTGCGGGCCCGTGGGCCTTTTCGCTCAAAAATTCTGCTGGTTAAAGGGAGCGAAACGCGTAATAGCCGTAGACTATGTTAACTACCGTCTCCAGCATGCGAAACGGACGAATAAAGTGGAAATCGTGAACTTCGAAGACCACGAAAATACGGGCAGCTACCTGAAGGAAATCACCAAAGGCGGCGCCGACGTTGTCATTGACGCCGTCGGCATGGACGGAAAAATGACAGATCTTGAGTTCCTCGCCAGCGGATTAAAACTTCAAGGCGGGGCGATGAGCGCATTGGTCATCGCGTCCCAAGCCGTGCGAAAAGGCGGAACGATCCAGATTACGGGTGTGTACGGCGGCAGATACAACGGGTTTCCCCTTGGCGATATCATGCAGCGAAACGTCAATATCCGATCCGGACAAGCTCCGGTTATCCATTATATGCCGTATATGTTTGAACTGGTGTCAACCGGCAAAATTGATCCGGGCGATGTTGTAAGCCATGTCATTCCGCTTAGTGAAGCGAAGCACGGCTATGAGATGTTTGACACGAAAACAGATGATTGTATTAAAGTTGTACTCAAACCTTAGAGAACGGAGGCTACAGAAATGGCCAGCGCCTTACATGAATTACTCGAAATTCAGGAGATGGCTTCTTTTAAGTCACTTTGCCTGACGAAATCCAAAACCATGAAAGCGCTCGTATCCGATCCGCAGCTGAAAGAAATCATGCAGCAGGATGCGGATACATCAACAAGGCAATTGCAGGAATTTGCCTCGATTTTATCTGAGGCAAAGCATGAATAGGAGATGAATGACGAATGAATCCGATTATTGAATACTTGACGGGGATGGATGCACTGACAGACCAAGTTGTCGCAATGGATTTATTGAATTCGGCTAAAAGCGGAGTCAGAAACTATGCGATGGCAGCGACGGAAGCCGGAACGCCTGAAGTGAAAGCGATCCTTACCCGTCACTTAGAAGAAGCCATCGACATGCACGAGCAAATCTCACGCTATATGATGGAAAAAGGCTGGTATCATCCGTGGAACACAGATGAACAAGTCCGGTTTAATTTACAAAATATTGATACGGCGCTCCGCCTGCCCGTCCTATAAATGTTTTCCTGCTGAGACAGCACCTCTGGCTCAAGCTTCAGGATGTCAAACTGAGAGCTGCCTATTACAGAGGCAACGAAACCCCCGCGAATCAGCTCTGCAGCTTCTCCAGCCTTTCTTCGGGCTGTTATTGGGGCTTGCGGCGGTGAATGCGTGCGTGGCAGCCGCCGGGCATAGCGGAGAAGGCAGAACAAATTGTTCTGCCTTTTCAATTATTCACGTAGCTTGAACTCCCTTAAACGCATTCATCACAAGATCATGCACATATGAATCATTCACCTCATCACCTGTGATCAACAGGCGATAGAAAATCGGTCCGTAAATGAGATCGATGCTTACTTCAATATCAAGATTCTCTCTTAATTCACCTTTCTGAATTCCCTTTTCCAGAAGGCCTTTCGCTTGGAGGCGGCGGGGCTGGAAAAATCGCGTGCGATATTCTTCCGCCAATTTTGCATCCAGCTGTCCCGCACCGATTAATTCCTTAATAACGGTTCCTTCCCGGCTTGTCAAAAACTTTGCTAAATTCGCGGCGTGGATCAATATATCTTGCACTGTTGATCCTGTATCGGGCACAGGCAGTCTGTCCGTAGCGGTCGAAAGAAAGCTGTCCATGATAACGGCAGCCTTGTTTGACCACCATTTATAAATCGTTGCCTTACTCACTTTGGCACGCTCTGCAATTTTATCGACTGTCACCGCGTCAAAGCCATTTTCCAACAATAGGTCATAGGCAGCAGAAAGAATCGCCTTATGTGTTCTTTCATCACGCGGCCGTCCTCGTTTACTCTGCACATGAATCATTCCTTCCCGAATTATAAACGATACGTTCAGTATACTTAACATGATAAAAAAATAAAACAGAAGCCTATTTACAAAACTGAACGTTCAGTATATTATTTACTTATAAAAAACTAAACGTACAGTTTAGTAAATACTCAACACTCCGCAAAACCTTAGCATTAAAAATCTATGGAGAGGAGATGAATCAGCAAAATATTTATCAAACCTCATAAAATCATTAAAAAGGAGTTCATTCATATGGCTAAAGAAAATAAACAAACAGCGGATCAGGGGATTTCACCTGGTTTAACCCTTCTTCTCGCAACGGCATGCGGTATCATTGTCGCTAATCTTTATTATGCACAGCCCTTGGCAGGATTCATCAGTGCGGCAATCGGGCTTTCTCCAAGCAGTGCCGGATTGATTGTCACGCTGACTCAAATCGGATACGTTGCCGGCTTGCTGTTTCTCGTCCCTTTGGGAGATATTATCGAAAACAGAAAACTTGTCGTGGTATCGCTCCTTCTAAGCGCAGCCGCTTTAACACTGACAGCATGTGTGAAGCATGGAACACTGTTTTTAGCCGCTGCGTTTTTCATCGGACTGGGATCCATCGCAGCCCAAGTGCTAGTTCCGTTCGCATCATACCTTGCACCGGACGCCGCACGAGGCCGGGTTGTCGGCAATGTGATGAGCGGCCTGCTTCTCGGTATTATGCTTTCACGTCCGATATCCAGCCTGGTCGCTGATATATGGGGGTGGAATGCCATATTTGCTTTATCCGCCGCGTTAAGTGTTGTCCTGGCAATCGTCTTATCAAAAGTGCTTCCTGCCAGAAAACCAACAGCAAACACAAGCTACACCGTCTTACTCGGTTCAATGTGGAAGCTGCTGCGCACGACTCCGGTCTTACGCCGCCGTGCCATTTATCATGCGTTTGTATTTGGAGCTTTCAGCTTATTCTGGACGACTGTACCTTTATTATTGTCCGGGCCTGCTTTTCATTTTTCTCAGAAGGCAATCGCGCTGTATGCATTAGCGGGCATTGCGGGTGCAGCGGCTGCACCGATAGGCGGCCGTCTGGCTGATCGCGGCTTAACCCGGCTTGCCACCGGAATCGCTCTCGGTGTTGTCATCGTTTCTTTATTACTCCCGCTCATGATTCAGAGCAGCTCCCCCGTCGGAGTAGCAGTTCTGGTGGCCGCAGCTATCCTGTTGGATATGGGGGTATCTGCCAATCTCGTACTCAGTCAGCGTGCCATTTTTTCGTTGGCACCTGAATTCCGCAGCCGATTAAACGGATTATTTATGGCAATCTTCTTTCTGGGCGGCGCTGCAGGATCATCAATCGGAGGATGGGCATACGCCTCAGGCGGGTGGAGTATCACATTATGGATTGGAATCGCTTTTCCGGTCATAGCATTGCTTTATTTCACCACGGAGAAATAAGCCTTTCCCCAAAAATAAGCCGTCAGGACCAAGCTGACAGCTTTTTTTTGGTGTATTCTTCTTTACATCCATCCGAACAAAACATCCGGATTCATGAAAAGATGATATTGATTCTTTACGCCCCGCTCATATAGCAGGACTTCCAATTCTTTCAGCAGCGGTAAAACCATGTCATAATATGTTAAGAAATAATTGCGCCATAGGCAGGTGAAACACATGAAGAAGTATTTATATAAACACCTTTTGTTAGCTCTGATTTCGTCCGTTTGCTTTTTATTGGTCTTTTATGTGAGTTTAAAAGTGACACAAGAAGACACACCGCCGTTGTCTGACCGGTTTTACCTTTTTATTTATCTGTACATAGCAGCCGGATATTTGACGGTCGGCCTTGTTTCAGCTTGTATGACTGATATCTTGAAGAATCGCTGGACATTGAATAAAACGTCTTCCATTCTATTGAAACTAATCGTTTACTTACTCATAACGTATGCTATTTCTCGTTCTTTCTTCGTTTTATCGGCGCCGTTAATTTATGTGCTGTTTGAGTCTTTATTCATCCTGAGAAAAGCTTCATAATCAGAAAAAAACATACCGCTTGCTGCCGGTATGTTTTTAACATGCTTGTCAGTTGTCCGCGGTGATCCGTTTGATGTTTTCTTCCATCAAGCCGGAAATGAGCTGTTCGTTTGTATGAGGAATCTGTTTGAGCTGTTGTACGACCAGCCCTTGTCTTGCGGCTGAATGATTTTGACTCAGCTTTGCTTTCCCCTCTATTTTGCTGATTTTGATTTTAAAACCTTTTACCCCTTTGTTCATGCCTGCCAGCAATTTCGCATCGACATCCTCTAATTTGTACGGGCTGTCGGGGCTTTCGTATTTCAATACGAGATCACTCATCGATTGCACGGTTTCTTCCTCATCCAAAAGCTCCGCCTCTCCGTATACATGAACCGCCACATAATTCCATGTGGGAACAGCCTGATTCGTCTCATACCATTTAGGCGAGATATAACAATGAGGCCCTTGAAAAACGGCTAACACGTTTTGGCCATCAATCTCTTTCCATTGGGGGTTCGGCAATGCAAAATGACCGTATAAGCATTCGTTATTCTTACTCATCATCAATGGCAGGTGGGTTGCATACGGCATGCCTTCCGCCGTTGAAAACAATGCTGCGAAACCATACTTTTTGATTACATCGCACGCTTCAGCTTCACTCAGCTGAAATGGAGCCGGAATATACATACAAAACTCTCCTCTCTGAACATGGATTGATAAAGCGCTTTCCGCTATAATAAGATATCAACTGACATTTGAAAAGATACAGTTTCAAACAAATACACATGTCAGAGGAGAACATCTGATGAAAAATATGATTTTCGCTTTCGAAAGCGGCACCCCGAAATACAAACAAATTTACGAGCAATTTAAAACATTGATTGAGCAGGGAAATATTCAGGCAGATGAGCGGCTGCCTTCGATTCGGGAGCTGGCGGATTCCCTGCGGGTAAGCCGCAATACAACGCTGATGGCTTATGATCTTCTTTTAGCGGAGGGATACATTCGCGGGGAAACGCGCAAAGGTTATTTTGCAAATGAAGTAGAACCTTCTTTATTTCAAAAAGAAAACGATGTTGTTTACGCTGAGAAAACCGAATCAACTCAGCCGGCCCTGATTGATTTTCGCGCCGGAGCCGTCGATCAAAAACATTTTCCTCTGAAAACATGGAGAAAATTATACAATCAAGTTTTGACATCAGAGAAAAGCTTCCTGTACGGTGAACCGTTCGGCGAGAGAGACCTGCGTGAACAAATTGCCGCTTATCTCTTGGAATCACGCGGAGTGAAAACAGATGCGGATTCGGTTATCATCGGCAGCAGCACCCAGCAGATGCTGATATATCTCAGCCGGATTCTGAAAGAGGATTTTTCCGGAATTATCGTTGAAGACCCTGGGTTTGACGGGGCCAGAGCGGCATTTCAATTTCACGGGCTATCTCTGGAAACGATGCCTGTCTATGAAAACGGAGCTGATTTTTCTCAATTGCATGCAATGAAAGAAAAATTAATCTATGTGACCCCATCCCATCACAGCCCTTACGGCGTAAGCATGTCCATTCAGCAGCGCCAAACACTGATCAATTGGGTGAATCATAGAGAGGGTTATATTCTTGAGGATGATTATGACAGTGAATTCCGTTATACACAGCAGCCGTTTCCCGCTCTTGCTTCCATTCAATCAGACCGGGTGATTTATTTAGGGAATTTCTCAAAATCCTTTCTACCGGGCATCCGCATAAGCTATATGGTTTTGCCGCAGCGCCTTTTGCACCGGTATAAAAAACGGTTTATTCATTTCGAAAGCACCGCTTCTTCGCTTAATCAGCTGACCATGGCTGAATTGATGAAGGCCGGTGAATGGACCCGCCATATTAAGCGCATGCGCACTGTCTACAAGCGTAAGATGCAGCACTTGACTTCACATATTAAGCAGCAGTTCGGCGAGCAGGTGACGATCATCGGCGAGCAGTCGGGATTGTATATATTGGTGAGAGTTCACCTGAACTATACAGAAGAAACATTAATCGAACGCGCTTTTCAGTACGGAGTGAAGGTATATCCTACCGCCGTTTATTTCGTTGCCGGAAAGCCTGAACCGCCGATCATAAAGTTAGGTTTCGCCCATCTCGATACGGATCAGATCACACAGGGCGTACAGCTTTTGAGAAATGCTTGGCTGTCATGAAAGAAAAAAGGCGCCGAACGGCGCCTTTTTTTATCTTTTATTTCGTATTTCTTGTGAATTTCGGCAGTCCAAACATAATGGCGGCGATGCCGCAGATTCCGATTAAAACGGGATAGAAAGAGTATGGCAGGATGCTGACGGGTGAAATATTCCCGAATTTCCCGGCTGATAATAGCTGCGCGCCGTAAGGAATCAATCCTTGTATCATACACGAAAAGATATCCAGAATACTTGCCGATTTTCTGTTGTCGATGCTGAATTTATCAGCGATATTCTTTGCAATCGGCCCGGCTGCGATAATGGAGATCGTATTATTGGCCGCAGCCAGATTCGTCACGCTGACCAGTCCGGCAATGCCGGCTTCGGCGCCTTTTTTGGAACGGATTCGTTTCGTGATAAATTCCAGTAAAAAGTCGATCCCGCCGTTTTGTTTCATTACGCCGACCATCCCGCCGATCAGCATGGACAGGATGATCAGATCGCTCATTCCGGCGATTCCATCCGTAATCGCCTTAAAATAAGAGTCAAACGTCAGGCTGCCGCCCGCCAATCCGATGATCCCCGTCAAAACCAATCCGCCGAATATGACAGCCATCACATTAAAACCGATTAACGCAAAAACCAACACGGCGACATAAGGAAGCACCTTAATCCAGCTGTAAGATGCAGCGCCCGCATGGCCCGCGTGGCCCGCCGGAATAAAAAATAAGATAATAACCGTTAAAATAGCAGCGGGCAAAACAATCAGGAAGTTCGTTTTGAATTTATCCATCATTTGTGTTTTTTGTGTCCGGACTGACGCAATGGTCGTATCGGAAATAAAAGAAAGATTATCTCCGAACATAGCTCCGCCGACCACAGCTGCCATTGTAATCGCGCCGGAGATGCCAAGCTCTCCGCTCAGACCCGCGCTGATCGGCGCAACCGCCGCAATCGTGCCCATTGATGTTCCCATCGATATAGAAATAAAACAAGCAATGATAAACAGCCCCGGCAGCAAAAACTGCTGCGGAATTATGCTCAAAGCAAGATTGACAGTTGAATGCACCGCTCCCATCGCCTCAGCCGCTGAAGCAAAGGCACCTGCCAATATAAAAATCATAACCATAATGATAATATCAGGATGTCCCGCACCGGAAGCGAACCATTCTATTTTTTGATTGAGCGATTTCTTCCGGTTAAATAACAGCGCAAAAGCTGACGCAATGATCGCGGCAATCAAGATCGGCAATTTATAAAAATCTCCGGTCACCAGACCAGAGCCGACAAAAAGCCCTACGAATAAGACTAAAGGCAATAACGCCCAAGGATTCTTATGATTGTTCATCTGGGTAAACCACCTCTTTTCAGCATTAAAGTCGCTAATCACAGTCTAAGCAACATTTCACACTTTAAAAGTCTGCAGTAAAAAAGTCAAGCTGAAAAAAGGATAAGTAATGATTGATAAGATAGAAAAAGCTGTTTTGTTTCCTCTCTTTAGAAAATAAAAAAACCAAGGCTCGTTTCCCTTGGTACATTTCATGCGGCCCGGCGCCCGGGACACCCTTCTCTTCATTCAGAAATACATTCAGCTTTCAATCTGTTTTTAAGTTTCGCTTCATTTTCAAGGATATCTTCGTAATCCTCAATCTTCCTGTTTAATCGTTTTATGGTTTCATCAATTTCCCTCTGTTTCTCCGTCAGCCTTTTCCTTTCATTTATCAGGATGTTTTTTCGGGGTTCGATCGTATGATCGGCTCCTTCAATAAATAAAGCGGTATATTCAATCAGCGCCTCAATCGACAGCCCGGCACTTCTCATGCATTTTATAAATTGAATCCAATTCACATCATCTTCGTCATAATCGCGGATGCCGCTTTCATCGCGTTTTACCGGAGGAATCAGTCCTATACTTTCATAATACCTAAGCGTCGCGGCTGATAACTCAACCTGCTTTGCAGCCTGCGCAATCTTCATATTCTTACCACCCATCCTTCATACCTTTCATAAGCGTCCATTATAGAATATCATTTCATAGAAAAATAAACCAAACCCCTTGACTTAAAGTCCGCTTTAACATTTAAAGTAAAACCGAACAGAGGATTCATCACTTTATCTTGGAAAGGAAGATAACCATGTGCAATAATCATCCGACTCGTGTATTAAGCGCTCCGCATGCAAAAGCTAAATTTGAGCGGACGACGATTGAGAGAAGAGCATTACGGCCGCACGATATCCTGATTGATATTAAGTACAGCGGGATTTGTCACTCAGACATCCACAGCGCATTCGATGAATGGGGCGGCGGAATCTTTCCGATGGTTCCCGGACACGAAATTGCCGGAGTTGTGGAAGCCGTGGGTGAAGAAGTCACCACATTTGCCGCCGGCGACCGTGTGGGTGTCGGCTGTTTTGTAGACTCCTGCGGGGAATGTGAATACTGCCTGAACGGAGACGAACAATATTGCACAAAAGGCGTTGTTCAGACTTATAATAACCTGGACTACGACGGAAATCCTACGTACGGCGGCTACAGCCAGAAAATAGTTGTCACTGACAGATTCGTTGTCCGGATTCCCGATCAGCTGAATTTGGATGCTGCCAGTCCGCTATTGTGCGCGGGCATTACCACCTATTCTCCGCTGAAACACTGGAATGCCGGTCCCGGCAAAAAAGTGGCGATTGTCGGAATGGGCGGGCTCGGACATTTAGCCGTTCAATTCGCGCACGCTTTAGGCGCAGAGGTCACCGTCCTCAGCCGCTCAATGAACAAAAAAGACGAAGCGCTTGAATTTGGAGCTGATCATTACTTTGCGACAAGCGATCCGAATACATTCACTGAGCTGGCCGGACGATTTGATCTTATTTTAAATACAGTATCCGCGAACCTTGACGTAGATGCCTACTTATCCCTGCTTCGCATTGACGGTACATTGGTAAATGTGGGAGCGCCCGCTAAGCCGGACTCATACAGTGTGTTCTCCTTAATCACGGGCCGCCGCAGCATTGCGGGTTCACTCGTCGGCGGTATTCCGCAGACTCAGGAGATGCTTGATTTCGCCGCCGAGCACGGCATTGCTCCTAAAATTGAAGTGATACCGGCCGATCAAGTTGACGAAGCGTACGAACGGGTTCTCCAAAGCGATGTCCGCTACCGTTTCGTTATTGATATTGCAACTTTATAATCGACATAAAAAAACATACCAATATTTGTTGGTATGTTTTTTTTCAGCGCAGATTATTTTTTATTTCAGCAGCCATCCGGGCACCGCTTTGATATAAACCAATTCGCCTATCAATTCAATGATCGTCTGTGTGACGATAACAGCAGCGGCTAATGAGGCCCAAGCATCCGGCAAAGCCAGCGCTAACGGAAGGACTGCGAGAGAATTCCTTGTGCCCGTGCTGAAGATCAATGCTCTTCCTTCACCTGTATCCAGACGGAACGCATATGCGATAAAACGGGAGACAAACGGCATAATTAGCAGGAATAGCAGATAGATCGGAATCACACGTATAATGATGTCAGCATCATTGATGACTTTGCCGATTTGTGTGGCGACGACCGCCAGTAAGACCAGAGCCATAAAAGGAACAGGCAGCCACGCCGTCCATTCCAACACCTTTTCTCCCGCCGGCTTCTTATCAGCCCATAATTGAGTCATCACCGCCGCCAGCAGCGGCACCGCTATTAACAATAAGAATGCTTCCAGAAACGGTCCCGCATGAACAGTCCCTATTACTTCTTTCCCGATAAACAGCCACAGGTATAACGGAAGCAATACCATCTGAACGGCGAACAAAACCGGCGTGGAAGCCAGTATTAATCTCTCATTTCCTTTGCCGAGCTGAGTAAAGACGATGACGTAATCAATACAAGGTGTAAGCAATACCAAACAAACCCCTGATAATATAGGTGGAGATTGAGGAAAAATGGCGGTTAACACCCATACAACGACAGGTACAGCTAAGAAATTACCGATCAGTAAAGCCGCCATAAACTTAAGATTTGACATGGCTTCCCTCAGCTTCAAGAATGGGATTTGGGCAAACATGGCATACATGAGAACAGCGATAAGCGGTGATATCGTCCATCCCCAGCGAAGTCCTGAATCTTTCCCGGCGATCCCCGCTATTCCTCCGATCACAAGAGTCACACCATATATCCAAATTTGCTGTTTTTCTAATGTTTCTCTGGTTATTTTCATTGGCTGACACCTCTTCTCCGCCCATTATACCTTCTTTTCTGCCGCTCTTGCATTAAGGTCCTGCCGGAATTAAAAAACACCAAGGGTCTGTGACACTTGGTGTTTTTGGAACGCGGCCGAGAGATACGGATTGAGAACCGTTAACTCTTGTAAATAACCCTCTAAAAGTATTTTTGGCGTACTGTTCCTTATCGAATAAAAGCATCCTCTTTCATTTCCAAAGCATCATCCAGCCATCTCGGGTGCATCGGCAAGAGATGTTCAGGTAATTCATGGATATTAAAATATCTGATTTCCATGGCTTCCTCTGTGGACTTTTTCAAAGTGCCGCCGATGACGTCACATTGAAAACAATTGGTAATAAAATGGCTGACTCTGCCGTCAGGGTATATAAAGGTTTGTGAACTCGGATCAGAATAAACGCCTATCATTTTAGAGACTTTCACCACTAATCCAGTTTCCTCTTCTATTTCTCTTATAATTGCTTGTTCAACTGTTTCACCAGGTTCCACATGTCCTGAAGGAATGCCCCATAAACCATTATCAGCACGCTTCATTAATAAAACGGAACTTGATTCTTTCATTATAATTCCAGCGACTCCGGCTTTCACTTGTTCTGTCCATTGGAAATCCGGTTTTTTCCGTACTTCTGCCTTTATTTCATTATCGAACAAGTCTTTCAGATCGCGGATCACAACATCCGGATTTCTAAAATCATGTTTTGCAGGAAATAAAGTATTTTGATCAGAAACTAATACGGAAGTTATGCCTATTTGGTTTGCTCCGACAATATCTGTTTCAGGCGTATCCCCGATCATAACGCATCTCTCTTTATCCTCAAAAGGCTCTAGTACTTTTTCAAATATTGAAGACGCCGGTTTTCCAATTATCATCGGCTCTTTAGCAGCTGCTGTTTTAACAGCCGCGACTATAGCGCCTGTCGCGGGAGCTGGTCCGTTAGCGGCAGGAAATGTTTTATCCCCGTTTGCAGCGATAAATGAAGCCCCGCAGCGGATGAGGTTTACTGCCTTATGCACATCCTGAAATGTAATATTTTGATCCCATCCAATGACAACAGCCTCCGCCTGATCTTCCGTAAGATCAATACCGGCCTTTTGAATTTCACTTTTAAGTTGGTCATTTCCCAATATATATGCCTTCTTTATTCCTTCACTGACAAGGTAATCAGCTGTTGCCCACCCCGCAGTAAACACTTCACCAATACTTGCTGAAATCCCCAGTTTATGAAGGCGTTTCACAATCGTTTCTCTTGTAACACAAGGATCATTCGTTAAAAAGCGAATGGCTTTCTTTTCTTCACGGAGTCGTTTTAAAGAGGCCACAGCTCCTGGTAAAGCTTTATCTCCTATATATATCACTCCGTCTAAATCAAATAAAAATACATCATAATTCTTGGAGATCATCGTAACACTCCTTAAGCGGTTGTCTCTTGGTTAATAGTTGAGCGATACGCAAAATGATTTGTAGGGCCTTGTCCTTTCCCGATTCCTAAGGGATGTTTAATGGCTGCTGAAATGAATTCCTTTCCAGTTGCCACTGATTCCGGTATGCTGTGCTGCTTTGCCAGCTCTGCAGTTATCACAGCTGAAAATGTACATCCTGTTCCATGAGTATGCTTTGTATCAAAGCGGGGAGAAACAAAGTCCTCGAAGTCCTCGTCAAAGTACAAAATATCACGGGCTTCTCCGTTCAGGTGCCCCCCTTTTACGACAGCACTTTTTGCCCCGTATACCTCCACTATTTCTTTCGCCGCATCACGCATCTGCTGTACAGTCTCGATTGATTTGCCGATGATTACTTCCGCTTCCGGAATGTTCGGTGTAATAACAGTTGTTTGGGGTATTAATAATTTCTTCAAATGATCAATGGCGTCCTTATGGAGCAGATGATGTCCGCTTTTAGCAATCATAACCGGATCCATCACATACGATTGAATATTTGCGTCTTTTAACTTTTCTGCCAGCAATTCAATAATTCCTATACTTGCAAGCATACCGGTTTTGACAGCATCCGGTTTTATATCATCCATGACACAGTCTATTTGCTGAGATATATTCTGTAGAGACATCTCCTCAAAACTTTTCACACCAAGTGTGTTTTGTGCAACAACTGATGTAATAACAGCCATTCCATATACCTTTTGTTCCTGAAATGTTTTTAAATCCGCATGAATTCCCGCCCCTCCGGAAGGATCAGTCCCAGCAATCGAAAGCGCTTTATAAATATCCGTCAACTTACACTCCTCCTTCAGGCAGGTTTCACTGCTTTAAAAATGACAAAAGGCGGATACTCCTTTTCACATTTCCAATTATTAAATTGAAACTCTTTCTCTATGGCTTTTACATGCTCTTGGTCAATATCGTTTAACGTTGGTTCTGATAAAGTTACATTTTCAAAACCTGCATGAGTTAATAGTTTATAATACATTGACTTCGGCCAATGAAAATCATTTAAAATTAAATCTGCTTGTCCCGGAACATGGAGCCATTCATTTCTTTCTTCTCCGTAAGAATATTCTTTCCCCGGTATTCCATTGCGGAAGGTTGAAAATTCAATTCCGGTTGAATCAGGATTCGTATCGAGTATGACAAATGAAGCTCCTGGTTTTAACACACGAAAAATTTCATTTATGATACCTTTGATACGCTGGTCACTATCCGTATTAATAAAAACATAACAGGCCATTGCAGCATCAACCGAGTGATCTGGTAAGAAGGAAAGATTATCGTGTTCAATTAAATGATAGTCCACATGAGGATGTTGTCTTTTTGCCTTTGCTATATCTAACATCTTCCTTGATTCATCGACTGCGATCACATTGCAGCCTATTCTGTCAGCCAGCCTGTAAGCTACCTTTCCCGGACCGCATCCGAAATCGAGCACCTTTTTAATCTCCGCTTTATCAAAAGTACGAAAAACAAACTCAAAACCTAACGTTTGTTCTAAAACGTCATTATAAGCATCGAATTTACCAGCAACACTGTCTTCTTTCCATGAAGTTTTCATTGAATTTCCTCCTTTTGCTCAATTGAGAAATAATGAAACCACTTATTCCTGACGAAAAATTGATATATAGGAAGTAAACTTTGAAATAGAGAATGATCCATATCCCGTTTATATGCAATATGCTGGTATATACTGAAAAGGAAAAGAATCTGTTTCCAGTAATCAGGTAAATCGAGCATTTCAATATCGTTTTTAGTCATAGAAATGTGATCTTTCCTAAGTAATTCTTCATACTTTAAGACTGTTTCAATGGACGGCCAGTTATTTCCCTCAGGCATTTTCGGAAATTCAAATTCCGGAATATCATGGTGATTTTCAGCTTCTTCAAGCACCGTTTTCGCCCATTCATGATCTGAATCATAAATATGGATTGATCCCGCATTATGAAAATATTCTCCGACTTCTAAACGCAGTTCTCTGGCCATTAATTCCTGCATGAAGGTAAATGAGAAAAGATCACTGATCATCCCGCGAAAAGCATCATTTGCACGCATGACAGAAGACATGTATAATTCGCCTTCCCTCACAAAAAACTGCAAACCGATTGTGCAGGAAACATCTATATTTTCTGAAACGAAGAGTTCCGAAGCATCGAATATTTGAATAAATGCCCTTTTTGAATCAATATCTTCTTGTGTCAAAAGATTTTTTATTCGATTCCATTGATTTAGTTTTGCATTTCCGAATTCAAATATTTTAGGCCCGTACGCAGTGCCTGTTAATGTTTTTTTATTCATTGAATATGAAGGCATTTTTTTATTGTAATAACTGATAAAATCTAAGTCGTTACTCCCCGATAAATACCATAACACTTCAGCAAAATTAAACACGATATTGGTTTTTCTTGAGGATAAATAAGTGACACGTTCTATTGGATTTTCCAGAGTCAGATGGTAGTTCAATTGTTCTCTGCTTTTTTGTCCGCGCGGTGAATTGAAAAATTCAGGGTTGTGATAGATGTCATACAGCGTTTCCGTATATGCTTCATGAAAAGTTCTCTTTCTCATTGAGATTCCGCCTTATATGCTGCAAAGATATTTTTAATGTTCTCTAATAAATCATCTGTATCTTTATAGCTGATGTACTCAACATCCGCCACTGCATTTAACCCTTGAATTAAGAAAGCATAATCCTTGTCCTTTTCTAGAAATAGCACGATCTTTTTTTTCAAGGCGGAAGCCCATCCAATTTCTATATGTGTTCCGGGAGAAGCGGGTGATCCGGGGAATGCTGCAAAAAGGTCGCAAGTGCTTATTTCATCAAAATCAATTTTAGTGCATTGAAGGGGTGTCATGAAATCTTTCCCCCACCCTTCCCGCTTGTGAGCATTATGAACCAGCCATCCTTCATTCTCAAAAAAGGAAATTAATGATTCCAGCTTTCCCCTCTCATACGTACTCATCAATCCAGTTTTCTCATCTACTAAACTTTTAAAAGGCCCTGCCAGAAAAACTTTTTTAGTCGCCACTTCATATCACCCTTTCAAAATAAATAAAGCCACTTTCCTCTATGGAAAGTGGCTTAAATATAGATAAGATAAAGAATCTCTCTAATTTTTCACTTCCCTACGCTGGTATTAACCAAATCAGGTTCAAAGGGTCAGGACGTATTGTCTCTTCTCAGCTATTAAAGCTCCCCCAGTGACTTTTTATAAATATTTACTTTAATTCTATGCTATTCCATATAAATAGTCAAACAATGACCGGCAAAAAGCGCTGCGGATATCTCTGGGATTTCCCTTCCTTGCAGCTTAACCACTAGTTTTAAAACCTTCCGGCCTCTTTTTTCCTGCCAACGAATAAGGTCACGGCAACACTCGCTGAACTGACCAAAGTCCCCAGAACGGCAGCAAGAATTGTCAAAAAGCCATTGGGAATCAGAAATCCAATCGGAATGAGGCCCGCAAACGTGAGAACGATAAAACATTGATAGACTCCGGATATGATTCTTACAACCAAGCTGCTAAAAAAGGACATGACGAATGGCGGAATGAACAAACATAAAATGATTCCGAGTGAGATCAATAAAATCATAGACTCGTCAAAAGAAATGACATGATCGCCGGGAGACTCTTCAGCAGCCGCGAATACAGCAAATATAGACATCATCAGCGTAAGAAAAACAAGAAAAAACCTTTTCAGCAACGTTATGACTCCTTCTTATAAAAACGGGTATCCTTTTTTAATGACAATAACCATTTTATGTTATCAAATGAAATAATATGAAGTCAATTGATGAATGAATCATAATAAAGCGTGTCATTTTCTTCCGTGAAGCCGTATCACCGCCGGAATACATTCCTTTTGATTATGCCTATGATCAAAAATACACTTCGCTTAACTTGATATCATAGGTGACCGGCAGCTGCCTGCTGGAATCCCAATCTTCTTATAGTGATTTTTTATATTCATGACAGTATGAAGATTTGTCACTTCATCAATCAGATCGTTTATTCGATCCAGATTGACCGGTTTATTTTCTGATAAGCTGCTGAAGCTTTCTCTGATTTCTTCAGGATAGACATTTCCGGCCATGCTTGACAGGCCGTTACACCCGTTACTCAGCATCTTCGGAAATTCAACGTCTCCTGCCGCAAACAAAATAAAGTGATCAGGGAACTCTGTTTGTTTATGACGCAGAACGTCTCCTCCTTCTTTCAGCCCCCTTATCCCGGGATGCCGGCTTATTAAGTCTTTAAGCGCTTTCTCACTCAGATTAAAACCGGTCCGGCCGGGGTTATTATAAAGCACAGCCTCTTTAGAGGTATGACTGAGAAGTTCGTCAACGTAATAAACGGCTTGCTGCTGTGTCGGTCTTATATAAGGAGGAAAACCAATCAATACAGAATCAATATTGGTTTTCTCGATGTGTTTCATCAGTTTGACGGCATCACTGGTTCTTACGGCTGAAACACCGAACATCAGTTCAACATCTTCAAATTTTCGCTGATTAACATACTCAATGATCTGAAGACGCTCATCTATGCTGAGTGAATGCTGTTCACCAGTCGTGCCGCATATGAGTAACGAATGGATACCGCTGTTTTTCAAATGTTCGACAATAGCATCAAATCCTTCTAAATATAAACTTTCATCTTCATGAAAAGGCGTAGGGATAGCAACATTAAAATTTCGCATGAGAATGTCCTCCAAGTACATATTCTTGAATATCTGCAGAGTATCATATAACACTGTCTGACATTTAAAAAGGTACAGTTTCAGATAACTCAACATGTCAGATGTAAAGGCCGACACACAAAAAAAAGCAGGCAAAGAGAGCCTGCTTCATAGCTTCGTCTTACAGCGGCCCATTCCCTGGATGGCTTGACAAATATGAGTAATAAGGCAAACTGAATATAAAAATTATGCTGAGGTGGGGTTAATGATTTTAGATTTAAAAGGTGAACCGCACATGGATCATCTTGTGGGAATGCTGTATTCTGCCGTTAATGAAAATTACTGCCGCTTAATATCCATTGTGTCAGACATGTCACAGCAGGAGATCGATTATAAAGGACCAAATCAAACATACAATAGTACAGCTCAGCTAATAAGACACTTAGCATATGTTGATCTCAACTGGATATTCAGAATAAAGGGTGAACCGATACCAAAGCAGCTTGAAGAGAAGTATGGACCAATGTTAGATCAGAACAATAAGATCCCTTTCATTTCCGGTGTTTCATTAAAACAAATTCTCACTGATTATGAAGAAGTATTCAGCATGTTTAAGTCTGTTTGTTATCAGCTAACTGACGATCAGCTGAATCACACAGTAGATTATGAAGCAGATAAACAAGCAACCATTCAATGGGGAATATGGCATATGGCAGACCATAATAGATATCATCAAGCTCATATTAATCAGCTTCGCAAATGGTTTGAAGAGAAACAGAAACCTGGCTGTTAAAGCCGCTTATAGGAGGAGCAAGGATAAATTTATTACAAACTCATTTTCACTGACTGCCAATCAATTAAAATGGTCAGACAAAAAACCACATTTGCTGTTGAGTAGTTGTGGAATAAAGCATCGCATCAACTGCACTATGACAAGCTGAAACGTTAATATTTTGTGTTTCAGCCATTCAATCGCTATATTTGATCATGCTGTCCCAATACGATTTTTTTATAGTCTTTGCAGCAGCAAAGTCCTCTGAAATCCTATACTAATCTTCCGCAGCCGCTGCATCGGCCTTTGTCACATGAACCGTACCAAACGGATGGTTGGGAGGAGCATAAATTGAATACAGTTTTAACGGCGTATTACCCGTATTAATCACATTGTGCCACGTGCCGGCAGGGACAACAATGGCATAATCATCATAGACATTTCTTCGGAAACTTAAATGATCTTTACTCTTGCCCATTTTAACTAGCCCTCGGCCTTGCTCAATCCGTAAGAATTGATCTACGTTAGGATGGATCTCCAAACCGATATCTTCTCCAATACCAAGACTCATCAAAGTAATTTGAAAATGCTTTCCTGTCCATAGGGCCGTACGGAACGTATTGTTTTGTTTTGCGGCTTTATTGATATTCACGACAAATGGTTTTGGTCCATAATCTTTCAAGAGAAGGTTTCTATCTTCGTATGAAGGATCATAGTTATTTGGAACAGTCCAATAAACAGATCTTCCATCGCTATACATCGGTACGTTCACACAATAATAACATTGATGCGAAAAAGGTATATAATACATTTTTCATCCCCGCAATTTTAAATTTTTGTGATATTATCCTATGCGTTTTGTAATGAGAGTGTGCCACACTAAGGAATTCTCTTGTTCAGCCTAAAAGACTGAAGTTAGCAGAATCGTTTTGGCCACAAAACCCGTTTGCATAAAAAATACCAAAGGCCTGTAACTCTTGGTAACACTGTTGCAGCCGAGAAACTTAAATCTGCCCGGGGTATGCACTCACCAGTCCGACAACCAAGAGATATTGTGTTTTCTGTTCCACAAGCCGATTAAAACAGCCACAGTCACATAAATGGACTTATTCAACACAAAAAAGAGCAGTAAACCCGTAAGTTACTGCTCTCCTCAGTCTATCCACCGTTCATTTGTTTTACAATGTATTCAGCATCATTTCCTACACCTTGAAGCAGCGCTGAACCTCGCCTATGCTGCCAAGGCAAACCAATAAAGTACAATCCCTCCGCAGCTGAAACACCCCGGTGATGTATAATTCGGCCTTCCTTATCCAAAACACCTTCTATTTTCATCCACCAAAGCGGATTCTTAAAACCAGTTGCCCAAATAACATTGTTTACTTCTATTGAAGATGAGTCTTTAAAAATGATTTCATTTTGCTTTCCGGCTATGACTCTTTGTTTTAAGATGATCTTCTTCTGTCTTATTGCATGTTTTAATTCATACCCAAATATGGGGTCGCCTTTCTTTTTAATGAACTTGCCTAATATTGATGTATGACTTGCATGTAAAACTCCTAATTTATCAAACCACCAAAAAATGCTTCTTTTTCCAATCCATAAAGGAAAATAAACCGGTTTACTACTGCAAGCCAAATATGTAACTCTTTCTTTGGATAATTCAACAGCTATCTGAGCCCCGCTATTCCCGCCGCCGACTACCAGTACATTCCCAGGCGCCAGTTGTTTTGAATGTTTATATTGTGAAGAATGTAATTGATGAATATGACCGGCTAGATCCTTTGATATTGATGGAATGTTAGGGGCATGAAAAGGACCTGCGGCCATCACAAGATTCTTCGTTTGATATTCTTCCCGGTTTGTTTTTATTAAGAAATAGTTGTTTAATTTTTGGACACTTATTACTTCTGTCCGTAATTGGATCGGGATTTCAAATCTTTCAACATATTTTTTCAGATAAGCAGCAATTTCATTTTTTGAAGGGAGTCCATGCTTGTCTCCTTCAAGCTGCATTCCCGGCAAAGAGCTGTACATTCGAGAAGTAAATAAAACCAATGAGTCATACCGGTTTTTCCAGCTTTCCCCCACTTCATGACTTTTATCCAAAATGATAAACTTTTGTTCCGACTTCTTTAGATAATATCCTACTGAGATTCCTGCCTGACCGGCTCCGATTACTATCGTGTCGTACATATGAATCCCCCCTCCGGTTTTATCTTAATTGTCAGCAGACAAAGTGAGTCCTATCTCCTCCTTTAATGATGATGATGGTCACGCGGATTCTCAGTTTGGGCCTGACAAAGAATCGTATTGTCGTGATTATGCGCAGCTGTTTCCATTTGAATGGTTACATGTGTAATGCCTTTATCACCAAGTTCATGTTCAATTTTGCGTAAAATACTTTCACTTTCAGAAATGGTCAGCTGATCGTTAACAACAGCGTGGCAGGAAAGAGCATTCAATCCGCTTGTAATAGACCATATGTGCAAATCATGAATGCTTTGAATTCCTTCTGTCTCTTCAATTGTATGAATGATGTCAGTGACATTGATATTTTCCGGAGTTCCTTCCATTAATACGTGAATGGAGTCTTTCGTCACATGGTAACCGCTTTTCAGAACAAGAATAGCCACAATGACACTGGCCACTGGATCTGCCCAGCTCCACCCGAAGAAGATGATAAGGATCGCAGCCAGTATGGCACCTACAGATCCGAGCATGTCACTTATCACATGTAAGTAAGCTCCTCTAATGTTCAGGTTATTCTTTGTATCTCCGCCGTTCAGCATAATCCAAGCGACCAATATATTCACAGCTAACCCGATGATACTTATCGTCAGCATGCCGGTTGTTGCTACCTCCGGCGGATGAGAGAAACGTTTGATTGCTTCATAAATGATATAAAGGGAAATCAATATTAATGCAACACCGTTTATCACAGCTGCAAGAATTTCAAATCGTTTGTAGCCGAATGTCTTATGATGACTTGCCTTTTTTTCGGCCAATTTAAAAGCAATCAGAGCAACCATTAATGAGATTGAATCACTCAGCATATGGCCTGCATCTGACAAAAGCGCTAAACTATTGGTTAAAAATCCGCCTATCGCTTCTATTATCATATAACCTGTAATCATGATAAAAGAGATCAATAAAACCTTCTTATTGGATCCGCCAGCGTGATTGTGATTGTGACCCATAAAAATCTCCTCCTTATCTCATACACTGTATTTATTATTTCTTTTCTGCTATGAAGCATTCTAACACGGACACAAAAATAACCTTATATGATTATGTGCTCATATATGAATATATAGGTTCTTTACTGAAATGTCAAAATATTTTCAATGAAAATGTTTCTTATCATTAGCTTAGCTTGGGAGGTTGCATTGCTATGAAGCCGCGGATTACAGCAATTACTTTAGGCGCAGACAATTTAGAAAAATCGCTGCACTTCTATCGCGATGGCTTGGGTCTGCCTACAGAAGGAACAGCCGGTACAGATTTGAACGACTTGCAAACGTGACGGAAACTTGCCCTTTGGGACCGCAAAGACATCGCACATGAATCAAACGTTACGATAACTGATCCCGCTCATGATACTTTTTGTGGCGGATACGCCGTTCACTTCCAAGACCCCGACGGGCACTTATGGGAAATCGTTTGGAATCCGCACTGGGATGCAAGTGAATAACCAAATTTTATAGCAACAATAAAAACACACCTGAATGTTCTGGTGTGTTTTTTAATTTGTTTCCCACAACGATCAACCTATTTATACGATGGCGGGATGCTTTGCGGAAAACGGAATACATTTTCGGGATCGTATTTCGCCTTTATTCTTTGAAGCCTTGCAAAGTTTGAGCCATAATATGCTTTTCCGAAGTTCTCGATATTTTGATCCGGAACATTGACATAAGAACCTGTTACATATGGTTTCATCAGCTGACGCACTCTTTCAACTGATGCAAGATTCGAAGCTTCTTGTGATTTATTTTTCCAACTGGCCGTCCATTCCGTATAAAATAATGGACGGCGCCAATAGAAGGCTGTTTCACTGCTTGGAACTCTGCTTATCGCGCCGCCCCAATTGATAAAAAAGAAATTGGTTTCTGTCCCAGTCGCTTTTTCTAAAAATTGTCTCATTACTGCAATAGGTTCTTCCGGCCAAAGATTGAGCGCCCACGCCGAGGAGAATTTAACACTCTGATCAGATCTGCCGGGAATCGGTTCGTCAGGATCTAAGAAATCTATACAATCCGGATAGTATAGTGTTTTGATTACTGTTTGTGCCGGCGTTCCGGCATTTAATAAAGGTTTTAATAATTGAATCAGCTCCGGTTTTGAACCGAGGAACAATCCTTCCGCATGGCACAAACCATTTACTTTGCTGTAAATCTCAAGGTAGCATCCTAATCGTTCGTCTGTAAACGGCGCCCATTTTTGCCACGCTTTAAATACCGTTTCTAACTGTTCCCACGGCCAAATGATATTAAAGACGGTTGCGGTTTTAGGCGCACGGTGAACTTTGAATGTATATTGGGTGTTATATCCGAAATTGCCTCCCCCGCCGCCTCTGGAAGCCCACAGTAAATCTTCATTGCGGGAATGATTTGCTTGAATGATCCTGCCTTTGGCATCTACCATTTTCAGTGCGAGAAGGTTATCACTTATCAGGCCGATCGATCGTGAAAGCACTCCAAATCCGCCTCCCATCGTGATTCCTCCGATTCCGACGGTTGGACTGTCTCCGAACGGGGCCATAAAACCTTCCCGAGCTAAACCTTTTACAAGCGGGCCGACGTGAATGCCGGTTTGAACGGTGGCTATCGCGTTTTTTTCATCTAAGAAAACGTTATTCATGTCACTCACATCAATAACAATCCCATCACTTACCGTGGAAAGATTTTTATCCAGAGCATGGCGGCCGCTTCTGACACGCAAAGGCACATTCTTCTCACGAGCCCATTTAATAGCATTACTTACATCGTATGAATTTTGTGCAAAAACAAAGACAAGCGGACAGACATCAACATAAGGGTTCCAATTCTTAACCGCCTGTGTATAGCCGGGGTCCCCTTTGAAGATGACACGTCCCGTTAACTGTGCTGATCCCATCTATTTCACTCCCAATAAGCATTTGATTCCGATACCAGTATATGCAGGAATTGGACAAATTCTTAGACAGGTGTTCTGCAAACTTAAAAATAGATACATATACGCGAAGATGAGAAAAAAACAAAAAAGACAAGAGCGGCAACCTGCCGAAACTCTTGTCTCTCCTGCCTTTTTGTCATGATAGGCACTTACATTTATCGGCGTGATATCCCGACCTGACTATGGAAGTCCATAGAACATTATGTTTGCCCTGCCATGCGTGGTTCTGCTGAGACACCGGCTGAGCAATCTTTCTGTTTGATCCCCCGACAAGAATCTTTATCTTTATCGTTTTTGCACCCCTGTACGGATAAAATCAATACACATTGAATCTTATCTTTTACATGATTAAAAGCTCTTATTTTTTCTTCTTGTGCTTACGTTTGCAATCATGTTTTTTCTCTTTCTTATGACGTTTTTTACATTTCGCTTTGGCTGCTAATTTTGCCGCTTCTACCTTTGCTTCTGCTGCTGCTTTTGCTGCTTCTGCCGCTCTGGCTCTTGCTTCTTCCGCTCTTGCTATTGCCTCTTCCGCTCTGGCTCTCGCTTCTGCTTCTCTTGCCGCTTCCGCTCTTGCTGCGTCGTCCGCCATATCAAAATCATGACCAAGGTCAGAGGCTTCATTGTATGGCTTTTTCTTCGGAACGTACTGTTGATCTTCACCTTCGTTATAATACATTACCGCCACTCCTTCTCTCGTTTTTTAATCTCTACATACTATGTAAAGAAAGAACTGCAGCTTGGACTGGTATGATGATGAACCGGCACATTTTAGGGAATTTTCATTTATCGATACAACAGATTCTGGATGCTTGATGAAACTTGAATGATTTTGACGTATATAATAAGCAGCGTAAAAAGGGAGACTACGAAAAAGGATGCTGCGCGCTGCAGCATCCTTCTGTACCAACTTTTTATTGAACGATTGGAAAGTGTTTTTTGGCTTTTAGTTTGCTTGCTGTGTTTGTTTTACTGGTTCTTTGCTAAAAAGTCCGACAATGTTCCACAAGATAATTGCAGCAGCTATGATTACACGAGCCGTACTGACTTCTTGGTTACTAAACAATTTATAGCCATATATTGATCCCAATGCTGCTATGCAAAAAATATTGAACCATTTACTCCAACGCAATTAGAAAACTCCTTATAAAATGATTGCATTTCCAAACAATGTATTATAATATTAACAAATTTTTTCAATATTTAACCTTAAATTATTCTTAATTGGTTTGATCATTTTCTCTAATCGTCATTCGGTCTTTCGGATTTTTGATCGTTTTTTTGTTACAGGCTAGACCCAGACATCATTTTCAGCTGTTTGATCAGTTATTTCCTGCCCGGTATTCACAACACCTTTAGGTTCCACAAGCAAAATGTTACACTCTGATTCTGCATAAGGTTTATGTTCAACATTTTTCGGAATGACAAACATTTCACCTTCATTTAATTTTACTTCTCCATCACGAAATTCAATGATTAAATGTCCCTTAATAACAATAAAGACTTCATCTGTTTCGTCATGCTTATGCCAAACAAAATCCCCTTGTACTTTAACAAGTTTAAATTGATAATCATTCATTTCAGCGATTACCTTTGGAGACCATTGATCTTGGAATGCAGATAATTTCTCTTGGAAATTAATCGGTTTATATTCCATTCTTTCCCCTTCCCATGTAAAACTCAATCATTTAACTAGTCCCAAATTAAAGGCCTGTCAACCTCAGCAGTTCTGAGGTAATCTAAAAGCTGACCCGTATGTACGGACTCATGGTAAGCGATTCTTAATAACATGTCTCCCAGTCCGCGAATATATCCAACATCAGACCTGTCAATCTTTATATTTGTTAAATCTGTTTCGTTTAACGATTTGATGAATGTCAAAAACGCGGCCCGATACGGTTTGGCAAATTCTAATTCTTCGGTTACTGTGTTAAACGTTTTTGATTCATACGGGTTTTCGGATTCCAATGAAGACTCATTCATTTGTTTTAGTAAAATGTGATGATAAAGAAATTCCGCTTCTAATACATGTCTTATCATTTCCTTGCACGACATTGCTTCGGAATCCGGGCGCCAGTCCATTTTTTCCTCAGGTATAGCTGTCCATAACTTGATGCTTCGCCGTCTTACCTCTTCAAAATGTAAAACAATAAGGTCAATTGTATTCAAGTATTTTCCCCCTTTTATTTTTCAATAATAATTCTCCTTCTTCCCGGAAAAAACCTCTTCAAATAAAAAACATATTCTTTCCCGACTCGCTGGATTGATAATCAAACCATTTTTAAGATAAGGAGATATTCATTCATCCATACAATAGACTCTGGCTGAACATATACTGAATGATAGTTTTCATCAGAAAGGAGAAATCAGCTTTGGCAAAATATCGGATCATGACCTTTGACGGGGGCGGTACCTTAGGTGCTTTAAGTTTACAACTATTGAACAGACTGGCTGAAGAAAATCCGGCATTAATAAGCCGAACCCATGTATTTGCGGGAAATTCAATCGGTTCATTTACTGCCCTGGCATTAGCAAGCGGAAGATCTCCGAAGGAAACACTTCAGTATTTTGAGGATGAAATCCTGCCCGCATTCAGCACTTCCCGGCCGGGCGGACCTGTTTTTAATCAGCAATTACCATATTCCGGTTTTATTAAAGCGGTACGAAACTTTTTCCCGCCGGGCCTTCGTCTTAAAGATGTAAGAAAACGAATTGTTGTCCCTTCATTCAAATTATACTCCCCGGCACTGGATCGTTGGACGCCCGTATTATTTCACAACTTTCCCGGCTCTCCCTATTTAAATGAGAAAGTGAGTGATGTCATACTGCGGAGCAGCGGTGCTCCCGCGACACAGCGCGCCTATCAAAACTACGTGGACGGATATGTAGTGGCAACGAACCCCAGTACGGCGAGTATCGCGTTTGCGGTTGGTAAAGCCAACGTGCCATTGGATCAAATTGCGGCGCTATCCATCGGGACAGGTGAAGCCCCGACTCGGTTAAGAAGAGATACGAGGGGATGGGGAATGGTAAGTGCGGATAACATACGTCCCGAAAATCTGAAGAACCTTCCTCCAAATTGGGGAGTCCTTTTGGACAGGTCGCCTAATGAACCTTTACTGCCATTTCTTCAGATGATCTCCGGCGGAAATGGCTACTATGAATCCATGGTCAGCGCGAATCTGCTGGGAGATCGCTTTTTCCGGTTAGATCCGCGGATTCCTAACTTCTCCAAAACAGACCCTTCCGTGGTTCCCGCTGTCATTGATATTGCGAACAAAACCAACTTACAGCCTGCGAATACATTTATAGAGAAAAACTGGAACGACAGCGCTAAATAAGCAAGAAGTTTACATCATCATACAATGAACAAAAAATACCAAGGGACTCAAACCCTTGGTATTTTTAATGCGGCTGAGAGGATTTGGACCATTCACGGGTTATTCACACGCTGGGATACTGTTTCATTTGAAGCTGAATCGGTCGGTTTTTGCTCTTTTTTTATTTTAACCGTTTCAGGCAGTAAGAAAGTAAATATTGCCGCTCCCAACAAAATAATAATTGAGAAATAAAAAGAAAGATCATAGTTACCCATTTCACTATAGAGAAAACCCGGTACATAAGCTCCCAGCGCTGATCCTATCTGATGGCTCAGGAATAACCAGCCTAAAATAAAACCAACTGAATATTGTTTAAAATATTGCGTGGCTAACATTTGAGTAGGGGCTACAGTTGCAAAATCAACTAGTCCAAAAAGGGTGGCAAAAATAAGTAATATGACCGGATGATGACTATATAACAGGATACAAATTGATAATGCGCGTATGGCATATAAAAGAATAAGCATCTTTTTACTGCTCCAACGGTCTGCCGCAATTCCTGAAATGATTATCCCCAATATATTAAATCCCGCCAATACACTAACTGCAGCACTGGTTACACTTGTTGAAAATCCATGGTCATGAGAAAAAGGGATAAGGTGAGTATCCATCAGCCCTGTAGTTGTAAAACCGCATATAGTAAAAGGTAATATTAAAAACCAGAATTGTTTCTTGCAAAACACAGCCCAAACAGAAGAGCGGGCCGTATGCTGTTCACTTTCAGCTTCTGCTTTCATAAAACCGCCCATAGGAGATAACCCCATCTCGCCGGGATGATTTCGTAAAAATAACAGTATGACAGGAAACACAATAACCATTAAAAGCAGACCCAAAATCACTACAGTTAACTTCCAGTTAAACCATTGAATCAAAATGAGAGAGCCGGGAACAAGAAGCATCTGACCAGCGCCAAACCCTGCCTCCATAATTCCAAAAGCAAGTCCGCGTTTTTCATTAAACCAATTTGTAACAACAACTGTTGCGGCTACATTAGATGCCCCTCCGACACCGACGGAGATAACAATTCCGTAAAGGATAAATAATTGCCATGGATGATTCATAAAAGAAGTCAATACAAAGCTGATCCCGACCAAGAAAGTGCTGACTGACAAAATCATTCGGGGACCTAATTTATCAACCAGCCTCCCTATTATGGGCTGAGATATGCCATATATGATAAAACTCAGAGTGGAAATAAGTGAGATTGTTCCTCTATTCATAGAAAAATCTTTTTCCCATGGTTCAACAAAAGCTCCAAATGAAAGACGCGCGCCTTGAACCGCTAAAAAGGTGAAAAAAGTGACAAACACAATGATCCATGCATAGTGATATTTTATTCGCATCCTATCCCCCCTCACTTTATAATTCCAAATCCCAGCGCTCTTCTATTAAATTTGATCCCCATAAAGGTTTTTCTTCATGAATTTCTGTAATTTCGAATCCATTCTTTTTATACAATGGCCGGGCTGTTGACATGTCTCTTACCGTCCAAAGAAATATACGCTCGTATCCATTTTCTTTACAATATTGAACAAGTGCCTTAATCAGACGGCTGCCGACACCTTTTCTTTGAAATGACGGATCGACTAAGAACCACCTTAACTGACCTGTTTTTTCATCGTCATTCACTAAGCCGATACAACCCGCAAATTGATTCCCGCTTTCTGCCACCCATATTTTTTCAATATCCGCTTTAAACGTATCGTGAAGATAGGATAAAAATGTTTCATCCCAGCCATGGGATTCGGCATAAAATAATCGCTGTTTCTCAATTATGTTTTTGACATCCTCTGAAGTATAATAGTCTCTTATTGAAATCGGAGATTCTTTATCATAAAAAGAATGCTGCAAAATGTTTTGAATGATTTCCATTGAATGTACAAGTTTTTCTTGTTCCTCTTTGTCTATGCGTTCAAGGATATATTCAACTTGCTGATTGGCTTTTTTCTCCAGGCTTTTATAAATACTTTTCCCTGACTCGGTGACATAAAGGAAATGGTTGCGTCCGTCTTCTCTGCATTTTTGCTTGTAAATGAAGCCTTCTTCTTCAAATTTTCTGATAATTCTGCTTACATATCCTCTGTCCAGGTCTAACCTTTCTTGAATGATTTTTGCTGTACAATCGGGCGTATTATAAATTTCGTATAAAATCCTGGTTTCCGTTAAAGAGAATGGACTGTCATAAATATGTTCATTCAGAAAACCCAAAACATCTGTATAAAATCTATTAAATTGTCTGAATGCCAAAACACGTTTTGTTTCCAAATTGATGAACCTCCTCCAAAAGATTGACTTAAGCAACTTTTTCCATCGTAATCGAAACAGTTGCTTGAGTCAACTATTAATTTTCATCCCCTTTCAATTTGATGATTTTCTTACCGTAAAAAAACACATTGAAAATAAACGACACTGTTACATCGGAAAACAGTTACGTACCGGGATACATTCTTTTGACGTTAATATGGACATACAAAAAGTCGCTTCCCATACGTAAAGAAAGCGACTTTTTAGATTTGATTTTCAAGTTCCTTTTACAAATTTTGAAAAGACCATTGACTATTCAGTTGTACTGTATTAAGTTTAACTATATAGTCGAACTGAATAGAGGATGAGGATATGAAACATAAATTATTACCGCTGTCTGAAACCATGCATTATATTTTATTAGCTCTGCGTGAGCCGCTTCATGGCTATGCCGCCATGCAGAAGATCGAAAAGATGAGTAACGGAACTGTTATTTTAGCGGCCGGCACATTATACGGCGCGATTGAAAACTTGAATAAGCATGGCTGGATTGAGCCTGTTGGAGAATCAGGCCGGAGAAAAGTCTATAAGATAACTGCGGAAGGAAGCGCCATTTTGAAGATGGAACAAAACAGGTTACTGCATATTTTATCCCTGCACGAAGGAAGTGAATCGAATGAAGAAATTTAAGATGTTTTTTGATATTGAAAAAGAGGAGCAATGGCTGAACGAGCAATTACAAAAAGGCTATCGCTGTACAAATATCAGCGGATTAGGAATATACACTTTCGAAAAAACCGACAAAAAATATGTGATGAGACTGGATTATCAAGATTATTTATCAAAGAAAAAATTTAAAGATTACAAAGAGATCTATGAAGACTTCGGCTGGGTTTATATAAACAGCCCATCGCTTAGCGGAACTCGGTATTGGCAAAAAGAAAATGATGATCAAAATGAAATCTTTTCGGATCGCCAGTCAAAGAGTAATTATTATAAAAGACTAATGAGTTTTTCATCTTGTTTTGGGTTACTGTGCTTGTTTTATTCTTATTTGATTTACAAGGATTCAGGTTTGTATTTAGCTGAAGGTCTGTGGAGTATGGAAGGCGCAATGTTTTGGAAAGCATTTTTATTTGAAACTCCATTTGTCCTTTTGAGATCGCTTCCCGCCCTTATGGCTGTTCTATTTGGCTGCAGTTTCTATAAAGCGTATCGAAAGTATTCAAGGTTAAAAGAACAATAACGCGGGGAAGTTCCATTCAAAGAAGTAATTGAGGATCATGTATCTGCCGAAGCCGGGCGCTTTAAAGGAAAAAAAGCGCCCTGAATTTGCTGATAAATCAGATGACTTATTTTGTTAATGATACATACTTATTTACAATGGCTTGAGCGAGACAGGCTGATGAATCAACAAAGGTAAGCCTGCTTCTTTTTTGATCCGTAACCATATTTAAATCCGTACATGCAATGATAACCGTATCAGCCTTTTCTGCTAAGTTATGGTGTAATTCATCATATAATGTACCAGCCTCATCGATTTGACCTCGTTTAATCTTTTCTATTATTTGATTGACATAGATTTGCCAACTATCTTGATGTAAAAAATAATAACCTTCTCTGTTTAACGCTTCTTGAAATATTCCGGATTGAACCGTAGGAACGGTGGCTAAAAGAGCTGCTTTTTTTGAGCCTTTAGGTATTTTTTTTATGGTTTCATCAATCATGTTTAGTAAAGGGACTGAAATCGATTTTTTTATTTGATTAAAATAGAGATGTGCGGTATTACATGGAATGGCAATAAAATCAACACCCGTTTTTTCAAGCTTTACAGCACCCTTAATAATTGCATTTTCCATGTCCGTATGATTGAGAGGTTTATTCATGTAGAAAGGTGTCGGACAGGAATAAATCATCATATGAGGAAAATCCATGTCATGTATTGCTCCATATATTTTTTGGCACTCGTCTACGACTTTATCTACAAATGGCCCAGTAGATTTTGGCCCCATGCCTGCCAGTATTCCAATCATAATTGTCCTCCTCTGTAAAAATGTGTACGAATACGATCATGATGAGTTATTCTTGTGTTTCTCATCTGAATCTGCACTCATTTCTTTTCTGGCTTTCTTCTCCTATTTTATCATTTCATTAATCGAATTATCATATCTAATTCCGCCGCACGCAGAAGAATGGCAGATACACTAAGGTTATGAAAGCTTGTTTTCATTACTATGTTTTCATGAATGATGGTTAAAAATCGGTGATTAAATTGTGCCCATATAGATTAGTAAACGTGTCATTGATGTCAAGACATGAACTCCTAAAGGATATTTAATAACTCATTTTCAACGAAAAACTGATCTCTGTTAATTAGTCGAGATTCCAAGATATACCTCGACCAATTGACCTTCCCTTTTTTAAGAATCCCGCAGGTTCCCTCTTGTTTTGATGTTGTTTTTTTAAAAAAAGTTATTGACACAAATAAACGATCATGTTATTATTAAAAATTTGATATCTCACTCCATATATGGTAACCTTAAGTTAAGTTCCCATATATGGAGGTGGATTATATGTTTCAAATTGGCGATAACATTGTTTATCCAATGCACGGAGCAGGTACAATTGAAGCCATAGAAGAAAAACAATTCTTAGAGGAAAAACAACAGTATTATGTCATAAGAATGTCAATCAGTAATATGACAGTTATGATTCCAACGCGTAAAATATCGAGTTCAAATATACGGCCAGTTACTGATATACGTGCATTAAAACACATTATACACATTTTTCAGCATGGAGAATCAGATAGGTTACTGCCGTGGAAGCAAAGGTATATAGTAAACACGAACAAAATAAAAACGGGTGAAATACAAGAAGGTGCTGAAGTTGTACGTGATTTAATGCGAATGAAGAAAGAAAAAGCACTTAATTCAAGCGAAAAAAAAATGTTGGATAATGCATATGAATTTTTGATTAGTGAACTGGAAGTCATTAAAGGAATCACTGAAAAACAAATAAAAAGTTTCTGTTAAGGTTAATGATAGATAATTTTTCAGAATATTACGATTAGACATTCAACTTCTTCAACTTACTTTTTAAACATTAACCGCTTTTATTACTCCTCAATCTAATCTGTTTTATTTTTTCTTCAACGAACACTTGAATTCTCGATGAAATAGTCACTTGATTTTTGTAATCCTGATTCACACTGGCACGGACAAGGAGCCGTAAGGATGGAAGAGAGGCAGGGCTTTCATTGTTTTAGGTCTAAGTGATTATTTCCGGAAGAAAAAACAACCACTCCCCTCTTTATCTTTAAGAATTTCTTACATCTCTTGCGACAGTGAATAGCAGTTGTTTATCTTCTTTTCATAGAAGAGATATGCGAAATGTAACAAAGAATAACATACAGTTACCTTGAGAACATAAAAACAAATCATTTATATATATTCCACATATCGTCAATCCGGTATGTTATACTGTAAACAATCCTTTGAGGTTTTAAACCTTTTTCTTACCTTGTAGCATCTGTCCCTACTCGAACGTTGAGTAGGGTTTTTTATTCAGTATGATACAGAGAACATAAAAAAACAGGCCCTATATAAAGAGCCTGTTTGTATAAACGATTGAAGATTAAGCAGTTTTTTGAACGTTAGCAGCTTGAGCTCCACGAGCACCTTGCTCAACGTCAAACGTTACTTTTTGACCTTCGTCTAAAGATTTGAATCCGTCACTTTGGATTGCAGAAAAGTGTACGAATACATCGTCTCCATTTTCACGTTCGATAAATCCAAAACCTTTTTCTGCATTAAACCATTTAACTGTACCTTGTTCCATTTTTGTTGCCTCCTAGTGTATTACACATTGTATTACTATCCTTGCCCAAAGTATCATCAAGACGAAAAGTCGATATTCATACTATCCTTTACACGAACAAAAATAATTCTCCTTTATCATAGCACGAAACGGAAATAACTGCAAATTAATAATATGTTCATTCATGTTTTATTTGTTAAACGTGCGGCAGGTTTTTTAGTGAGAACCTTCATTTGTAATTTAGAAGTTTTGACGGACCCCTTACCGT
This sequence comes from Bacillus sp. EKM420B, assembly GCF_011065565.1. Lineage (NCBI taxonomy): Bacteria > Bacillati > Bacillota > Bacilli > Caryophanales > Bacillaceae > Bacillus > Bacillus sp. EKM420B. The sequence continues at coordinate 71,883 of NZ_JAAMNX010000006.1, forward strand.
ACTTAATAATAAATATCATGTTGAGAGGTGTATTTTTAAAAAGCCCACTCATGAAAACGAGTGGGTTTACAAAAGCTCTAACTAACCCGCAAAGGTTTTAGTCAGAGCTATTTATACGTATTTTTTTGATCCAACTCACTAAGCACCTGCTCTGTCATCAGCTCGATAATATTCATTGGAACATGATAAATCCCCTTTTTCATAAAAATAATCAGCTACTCTGATTGCAAAGTTTTCAATGTCTGCGTACATTCTTAAAAGGAAAATGCCATTAGCGATGACGCTAATGGCACCCTTTGTTTCTTACTCAATAACTTATTCAGCTTCTCCAACAACTGTAAAGCGTTCATTAATATGTTTTGGATTTTCAATTTCATCCAATACTGCAATTGCATAGTCGGCATAGCTGATATAACTTTCGCCTTTCGAATTCACCAGAAGATGATCTTTTCCTGACTGATAAAACCCAGTTCTTTTCCCGTCTGGGTCAAATACCGCTGAAGGACTGATAAATGTCCAGTTAATATCAGAAGTATCCTTTAGCTCTTGCAAGTTACGACCTTGCCCTTTAGCTGTTGGAATAAAAATCTCCGGGAAATCAGGTGTATCCATTACACTGACAGTTTTATTTTCGTCTACATAAAGACTCCCTGCTCCGCCTACAATTACGGCCCTTGTACCCATTCCTTTTAATGCCCTAATTAATGCCCGGCCAGCATCTACATGTGCCTGTTCTTCTCCTAATGGAGCTCCGAAGGCATTAACTATTACATCTAACTTTTTTAGATCATCCGATGTAAGATCAATTATATTTTTTTCAATGATTGAAACCTTTTCCTCTTTAAGTTTTGCAGCATCTCTTACAATTGCAGTTACTTCATGTCCCCTGCTTACCGCTTCTTTCAAGATAAGACTTCCAGCTTTTCCGGTTGCACCAATGATTCCAATTTTCAATTTAAAGTCCTCCTAATCATTCAAAATTTTAAATGTAACCATATTGATTACATGTAATAATTTTAGTTACACCTTATTTATTTGTCAATACTTTTATCATCTTGTTAATTGAGCATATTAGAGTGAAATAAACTTGTAATACATTCAGTTACAAGTGTACTATAAAGAGTGTAAAGTAATTAGGATGGTGAAGAAATCATGTCTATTAGCAGCCGTTTTGCTGTAGGAATTCATATATTGGCTCTTATTGAAATAAATGAAGACGGAATTAGCACTTCTGAATTTTTAGCTGGAAGTGTAAATACAAATCCCGCCTTAATAAGAAAAATTATGGGAATGCTGAAAAAAGCAGGTTTAGTAAATGTACGGCCAGGTATTGCAGGAGCTGAATTAGCGAAGGATTTAACTGAAATCACCTTACTTGATGTTTATAGAGCAGTTAATGTTGTTCAAGATAAAGAATTGTTTAGTATACATGAAAATCCCAATCCTCAATGTCCTGTAGGTCGGAACATTCAAAGTACAATTGGTCCAATATTTGAAATCGCCCAATCTGCCTTGGAAAAAGCTCTTGGACATATAACAATTGAGGATGTGGTAAAGGATATTATCGAAAAAGAAAAATCGGCCGATAATTGTTAAATGATTCACAGAAAATCTTTTATAAGACTGGGGATAAGAAAAATCAATAAAACAAAAAGGGACTGGATCATATTGAATCCAGCCCCGAATTGATATTGATTTTTTGATTAAAAAAAAATGGATTTTTAAGCAGTAAGCTTGCGAGAATTTTCTTCTGGCTGCTAAAACGCAAGCTGAATATACTTCCCGTCATCATATACACGAATTATGGCGTTATCTCTTTTGTACTCATCTGAATCTGCTCGCATTACTTGACAGTAACAGATAAATTTCTATAAACAAAAAATACCAAAGGTGTCAAAACCCTTGGTATCATAAGGATCAGCCGAGAGGACTTGAACCTCCGCAGGTTATTCATCCGCTGGGCCCGCCATCTATATTCATAAAACTATTGCTCAGTTGTCAGCATGTGAAGTAAATTACGAATTTCCTTGTTATAACTTTTAATTTCTTCTTCATTACAACCGGTTTTATCAAATACTGCATTAGGTATCATTGTGACTTTTTCTTTAAACTCATTCCCTTCAGTTGTTAACGTAATAATTACACTTCGTTCATCCTCTTTTGAACGCTCTCTTATAATAAGACCTCGCTCCTCAAGTCGTTTTAAAACTGGAGTTAATGTTCCGGAGTCCAGATATAATTCTTCGCCTAAACCTTTAACAGATATTTTTTCCTTCTCCCATAAAACAAGAAGAACCAAATACTGTGGATACGTAATTCCTAATTCTTTTAAGAGAGGATGGTATAACTTTATCATTTCACGGGAAGCTGCATAAATCGCAAAACATAGATGATTACTTAACAGTAATTTATCATCATTCTTCATGTTAAATCCCTCACAATATTTATATTCATTACTACACATAATAGCATAAGAATTACATTAAGTGAAATTGAATGACTGACAATTTAATTAATCATAACTTATGCAAAATCAGAAAGAATCTATCACCAATAATATGATCTCCTATTTTCTCAATATGGTTATTATGTACACTAACTTTAAACTGCCGAACTTTTCTTTATTTTAGTCTAATCAATCATTTAGAGGATTTTAAATGCGAATTTCAATTGAGGGAAATTTAATTTTAAAAAATTTAATTGACAACGCTGATTAGATTGATTAAAATTCAATTGTGTTAAATTTAATTTATAGGAGTGTTTGATGATGACAGTATATTTTACAGCAGAAGCTACAACAAAAGGCGGAAGAGAAGGTCATGTAACATCTAATGATCTTATTATTGATTTGGATTTAGCTATGCCAAAACCAAATCAAGTATCCACGGCTACAAATCCAGAACAATTATTTGCGGCAGGCTATTCAGCTTGTTATGACAGTGCTCTTCATTTAGTGGCCCAAAGACAACGATTAAAAATCGAATCAGCTGTTACTGGTAAAGTAAGTTTATTAAAAGATGAAAGTGATAATGGTTATAAAATCGGAGTTGTTCTGGAGGTGGAAATTCAAGGGGTATCTCAAGAGCAAGCGGAAGAATTAACACATGCAGCTCATCAAGTATGTCCATATTCTAAAGCCACTCGCGGAAATATTGATGTACAAATCATTACAACAGCAATGTAAGACGAAAGATGCCAAGATCAATAGGCAATAGAATAAAAAAATTTGATTAAAACATATAGGTGACCAGTCTTCAAATAAGGAGTGAGATTGATGTTAAAGAAAGTACAATTAGAAAAAGCAGCTCAAGAATTTGCAGAAGCAACCGCGAACCCACCCTATCTATTCGACCTTGGACCTGAGAAAGGACGAGAAGCTGTAGATGAGGTTCAATCTGACCCAATTGATAAACTGCCAGTTGATATTGAAGATATTATGATTTCAGGAGGACCGAGCGGACAGGTATCAGTAAGAATAATGCGCCCGCAGAATGCGCCTGCGCACCTTCCTGTCATCGTGTACATTCATGGGGCCGGCTGGGTATTTGGTAATGAGCATACACATGATCGGCTCATCCGTGAGCTAGCAGTCGGAGCACAAGCTGCTATTGTCTTTCCAAATTACACCTTATCTCCAGAAGCAAAATATCCGACAGCCATTGAAGAAATCTATGCAGTAGTGAAGTGGGCATCTGAAAATGGCCGTGAGAACGGCATGATTCCCGAGAGTCTAACAATTGCAGGTGATAGTGTTGGAGGCAATATGGCTGCTGCTGTCACGCTAATGGCCAAAGCACGAGGTGACTTGAATATCCGGCAACAATTACTTTTCTATCCGGTAACAGACGCTTCTTTCGATACGGAATCCTATCAGCAGTTTGCTGCGGGATACTTTTTGCGCAAGGATGCGATGATGTGGTTTTGGGATCAGTACACAACCAATTCGAATGAGCGTGCTGAAATTACAGCATCACCTCTGCGTGCAACTGCTGAGCAGCTTCAAGGGCTTCCACCTGCATTGATTATCACAGCTGAAGCTGATGTACTTCGTGACGAGGGAGAAGCATATGCCAATAAACTTCGTGAAGCTGGTGTTCCGGTCACTGCCGTACGTTTCCAAGGTATCATTCACGATTTCGTGATGCTCAACGCCTTAGCTAAAACTGAAGCTGCGCGCGGAGCAATTGATCTCGCCGCAACCTGGCTGCGTAAAGGGTTTTAATCCATTTATTGTTTCGTCACATAGAGACTGCTGCAAATAAATAAATAAAAAACAAACAGATCCACTCAAATAATTGAGTGGATCGTATATTGGAATAATGGAACTTTTGATGAGCTTTTTAATCGGGCTGGTTATTATTTTGTTGTTGAGATGTCCCCCTAATTGAAAAGCTAACTCCACAACAAACTCCATTTTTTCACCAGTTCACCCTCTTCATATCCAAAAAACCTTTATTGATAAAAACAATAGGATTATTAATTAGCGTACAAGTTCTCGTTTTCTGCTTTGGACTCCATATAGAAAATAAAAAGCCAGCTCTCCTTCGGGAGAAGAACTGGCATAACAAAGCTTCTTGCTTCTTATTTTGCTGTATTGCTCGGACCTTTTAATTTCTCTTCGTTCTTGCGTCAATGTTTTATTATTAGGACAAAACCAATAAAATAATGACGATCGAAATAGCAACACTGCTTTTGCAAAGCAGTAAGCCCTCCAGAATATAAAAGAGCTGCAGTCATTACTGCTCGGATAATCCCAGCTTATTCTGAGTCTGTATTTCGAGTAGCCGGTCAATTAAATGGATGTTTTTTTCATTCCTTTTCTGTTTGTTCCATTTTCCACCACAGTGCATCTTTTGGATTTTCAACAGCTTCTTGAAACTCAGCTTTAGACGCAACTGTTGGGTAAGAACCTTTTAAAGATTTACCTGAAGTATCTTTAAATAAGGTTAACACAACTATTAAGCCAATTAAACTAACTGCTAATAAATAGAAACCCGGCGCCAAATTGTTTCTTGTCACATGGGTTAACCAAGAAGCAACTAAAGGTGTTGTTCCACCAAAAATAGAAACTGATAAGTTGAATGTCCAGGATAATGTACGATATCTAATGTCAGTATGGAACAACGTAGGTAAAGATCCTGGCATAGTGCCTTCGTATACAGATAATACAATACCTAACATTAAAAGTCCTATAAATAAGAATGTTATATTCCCCATATTAAGAAATTGAAAAGAGATAATCGAAAATACAATTCCTAATACTAATCCAATTGATATAACTTTTTTATTTCCTAATTTATCTCCTAGTTTACCGAAAGTTAAAGCGAACGGTACCATAATAATCAATACAATTGCTGTAACCGGTGTACTTATATTATCACTTATACCAAGGTTCTCATCTAAATAAGAAGGCATATACCCTAACAATAGGTAATTGGTTATATTAAAAAATGCCACAAATACGATACATAAAAAGATATCTTTTTTATATGTTTTAATGACTTCTAATAAACCGGGTTGTTGTTCTTGGTTTTCAGAGATGTCATTTTCAAATATTGGTGATTCATCTAAATGACTTCTCAAATATAAACCAAATAATCCTATTGGAATACTTAAGAAGAAAGGAATTCTCCATCCCCAACTATTCATTTGAACATCAGATAAAGTCCAGAAAAGTACTGTAACTAAAACAGAAGCTACTATATAACCAGATAATGTGCCGATTTCTAAACCGCTGCCTAACCTTATACGTTTATTATCTGGAGAAGATTCTGCGATATATACCATTGCCCCAGCGTACTCTCCACCCACAGAAAAGCCTTGCAGAATACGGGCAAAGAGTAATAATATAGGGGCCCATACACCAATCTGATCATAGGTAGGAAGCACACCAATTATTAAAGTAGATAAAGCCATCATTAAAATAGTAATTGTTAATACCATTTTCCGACCAAATTTATCACCCATTTTACCAAAAATAATTCCGCCTACCGGTCTAAGTAAGAAGGCAATTGCAAATGTAGCAAAAGTAAATATTAACTTTAATTCATCGTTTTGAACCGGACTGAAAAAGTTTTTACTAATAATAACTGCCAAATAAGAATATAAAGCAAAATCAAACCATTCCATCGCGTTTCCTATCCCTGTAGCAAACACGCTTTTCTTCGCTTTTTGAATGTCTACAACGTTAATTTTTTTCTTGTTAAACTTCATTTAATAATATCGACTCCTTAATTATCAAATCCACATTATACAAGCGTATAAACGGTCCAAGCATGCAGTCCCAGAATGTATAGCGTAAATCTTCTCTAAAGTCTGGGGGTTTCTGTTTCACCTGATGGAGAGCTAACGGCATAGTGGATGATTGGTTCAACTGTATCTTAAAAGACTCGACTAATATCCATATCAGCGCCAAATAACATTGTAAACCAGGAAAGAAGGATGAAATTCAGTTTTTTCGCTGGTTTCCTTAACTTATTTTTGCCGATTGGACTAAAAATAATACAAAAAGCAACAAAAAGAGAAACATCCAACAGATAATACCAGGCAAAGCGGTTAGTGATATATCCTTGGGCTGTGGTTGGTATTTTCTGCAGACTATTTGGAGAAATGATTCCCCTTCATACAGCTCTATTGTGAATATTATCACAATCGAAAAAAAACTTTTATTTCTTCAAAGTATCCTAAACCTTTATTTTAGTTCTTCCATTACGTCTTTATTTACTGATTCTATCTTTATTACCCCACAATCAGGTGAAACAAAACACTATAAACGTACCATATCTTTTTAAAATCTGACAAGCTCAACAGGGTGATAGAAACCCGGCTAAAGCCCAGCTAGTCAATGGATAGAAGAATTTTTTTTGTTTTTCCCAAGGAATAACCGTCTGCGTTTAATCCAGCCCAATTAGAAAGAAAAAGAGCAGGATTACTCCTGCTCTTTCATTCAAAACTTTAATTTGTATGAAGAATTTCGTATACCTTTTCGACTTTCTTTACCTATTAATCAGTATACAGACTACAACAGAAATAAGTAGCACCGGGTATGAAATAATGGTTTTATTTTTGATCAATGATTAAATTACCCTCAATGACAGTAAATACCAATAATCACTAAACATTATAGGGAATCCCAATATTCCTTATCTTAATTATTGTTTAATTAATTGGTGATTGTAACAGTAAACTCAGTAAACTCACACTTGTGGGAAGTTATACCAACCAAAAATTTTCCGACTCAAGTCTGTTTAACCAGTTGTGAACCAATGAATTAAATACATCGGTTTGTTCGATTTGCAGGTTGTGACCAGCCATATCAAGTACTGCAAAAGTTGCCCTTGGGTAATCTTCGAGTAGCCGCCATGCATCGTGGTATCCGACTACATTGTCCTGACGCCCTGTGATAATTAGCGTGGGATACTCAAGTTTAGATGAAATATCGAAGGTAAACCCATATCCATTTTGACGAATGTTGTTTACGAATTCATAATTTGTTTGTTTAGATGGAAGTAAAATTTCATCCCGAAACCTCTCCCATTCAGTTTTACCTTGCACAATCCCCATAGAGCAAAATTCATCCGCCTCCTCTGAAGACAAATGTGATATCAAGTCGCTGTCTCTTTTTAGAACAGTCTTCTGCGGTACTACCCTTTCATCGAATTCGGGTATAGTTAATGGTGCCATCAGCAGTAATCCACGAACTGTTTCCTTACGTGAACGAACGATACCTCTGGCAATGTACCCTCCATATGAATTACCACAAACAATAAACTGTTGATCAGGAATAATCTCGTCCAAAAGACGCAATATCGCTTCTAAAACATCATCAGAGTTCTGAATAGACGGTTGTGGCTTAGAATGTCCCATACCTGGTAAGTCTATGTATATTCTCTTCCAACCGCTTCGTTTCTCGAATAACGGTTCCATTGCATTTAACATCACCTGATGGTCAAGTGTCCAACCATGCAACATAACGATCGGATATCCATCTCCAATTACTTTATGGTAAATCGACATGTATTTGTTCCCCTTCCCTGTAATCCTAATGTTTCGACATGAACATTTAATCCTTTCATACATTTATCACAATTTTAACAAACTTTTAACTGAACTTGGTAAGTTGAACAAGGGTAATACATTGAATTTTGACAATCGCAAACTGTCATATGTGTCCGTCATATCAAAAGAATCTGTTTAATGTGTTGTTTAGTGCTTTCGTTACTGCGACTATCGACAAATAAGAACCAAGCAAAGTATTGTCCAGATAGTTTGAGTATTTTGATCACTTTGAACTTTAGGTAAGTGGGCAGTTTGTGGGCAGTAGATCATTTAAAAATAAGCGCAAAAAAATACCAAGGGTCTCTCTATTACCCTTGGTATCATTGGGATGCGGCCGAGAGGACTTGAACCTTCACGGGTTATTCACCCGCTGGGCTCTCAACCTAATGAAAACGTATCAAGTATTACATAAACCTTATAAATAAAGCATTCTTTATCTTCATTTCCACCTGTTTTCAAAAATCACTGAAAATATTACCTTTAAATTTGTAATTTCAGCTAAGACCTAAGAAACCACTAATAAGAGAAGTAATGAAGTCTCGCCCACTAGGTGCGATAGTTTTTGCGTTTTGCGGGTATCTAAAATCTTTGCTAGTAGCAGTACCTCAATAAGAAGATCGCAATTTCCACTTACCTAGCTATATCAAGGTTTACTTGTCTGATTTGGGATGTTTGGGGTACAAAAGTTGAGTTACAAACATTATTATCCAAAAGAACGTTTACTGTAATTATTTTACATGGTATTATTTGTATTGTGCATGCGGAATATGTATGTGTAATAAATGAAATTAAAAGGAGTGCTTGATCGTGAATCTTAAATCCATTTTCAAAGGAGTAACATCGACTCTGATAGCTGGTGTAATTGTTGGAACTTGTACTATACCTGCTTTTGCGGAGTCGACTACAAGTGTATCGCCGAAAAATTATGCAGTTACAAGTGGGGTATTCAAAGCTCTAGACAAGGAGGTTTCAGAGGGCTCTGTTGATCAATCAAGCTGGAGTCGGGAGTTCGAATTAGATGAGAATGACGGAGCACAAGTGAACTTCTGGATTTCAAATAACGGGAGTAATGACATAAAAATATCAATTGATGGAAAAGTCTCAAGAACCATCGCACCAGGCAAGCAAGGCAACATTTCTGCTGAGGTTAAAAATGGTTGGTTTGGTTGGACATACAATTACACATTTACAGCTTCACCAACGGCTAAAGGTGGCAGTGTTAAGATGAAATATAAAATTGCTCAAAGAAATAATTAACAAATTACGGAAAGGTAATCACTCATTACCTTTCCGTAATTTCATCATTTTTTAGTTTTTTAAAAGATTCCTTACTTTCTATACTTTGGAGATAAATTCACTCCAGGTTTTTCATCTTCTCTTTTTCCAGAAATAAAAGGTTTTTGTATTAAATCCTATATGATGCAAATCAAACCGATTAGTAATTACTTTTCTCCAATTTTCTGCTCCTGCTTTTCCTGCTCTTTTATGAAATATTATCCTGTCCTATATTTAAGGGTTATACAGCGCTCATTATCATTATTTACACCTTTTTTGATGTTTTTTCATATTTTCCGGACAGTAAATGGGAGTAAAGAAACCTTGACCACTCACCAAGATAAGTAAAATAAAAAACGAAGGGCATCAAACTAGACGACTTACTATAAGTAACTGGGCAGTAAGTGGGCAGTAACAGACAAATTTTCTGCAAACAAAAAATACCAAGGGCGTCTAAACCCTTGGTATCATTGATGCGGCCGAGAGGACTTGAACCTCCACGGGTTATTCACCCACTAGGCCCTCAACCTAGCGCGTCTGCCATTCCGCCACGACCGCGTGCTATGAAGCTGTCTTTCCACTAAGCATATAAGCTAGTGATGATCATCATCACTTTGAAAAGAAAGTGCGGGTGAAGGGACTCGAACCCCCACGTCGTAAGACACTAGATCCTAAGTCTAGCGCGTCTGCCAATTCCGCCACACCCGCGTGACAAGTGGTGAGCCATGAAGGACTCGAACCTTCGACCCTCTGATTAAAAGTCAGATGCTCTACCAACTGAGCTAATGGCTCGCTCTAAAAGTGATTCAAAAATTTTAAATAAAATGGCTGGGCTAGCTGGATTCGAACCAACGCATGACGGAGTCAAAGTCCGTTGCCTTACCGCTTGGCTATAGCCCAACGAAGGTAAATGGTGACCCGTACGGGATTCGAACCCGTGTTACCGCCGTGAAAGGGCGGTGTCTTAACCGCTTGACCAACGGGCCGTCTGGTTGAGAACTTATCTGGCGGAGAAGGAGGGATTTGAACCCTCGCGCCGCTTACGCGACCTACACCCTTAGCAGGGGCGCCTCTTCAGCCACTTGAGTACTTCTCCATATGGCTCCACAGGCAGGATTCGAACCTGCGACCGATCGGTTAACAGCCGATAGCTCTACCACTGAGCTACTGTGGAATAATCAGACTTTCTTCATTATAAATGATGCGACATATTGTGTCAAGAAGCAACATTTATTTTTTCGAGAAAGTATCGTTGTCTCTCAACGACTTTTATAATTTAACACAGATCATTGAAATGAGTCAAGCCTTTTTAAAAAATTCTTTTGATTTTTCCTCTGCATTTTCCGCAGGCATATCTTTCCGGGTTCATTGCCCGCTTCTTTATATACTGTTGGCCGCAGGCCGTGCAACTATACATATATGTTTTCTTTTGTGTCTTTTTGGTTTGCAGCGGCGTGCAGAATCTCGGCGCTCCGACTTTCTGAAGCAGGTCTCTGAAATCTTTGTCTCTGTGCTTGTACCCTTTTCCCTCAAGATGAAGATGATAATGGCACAGCTCGTGTTTGATGATGCCTATCAGCTCGCTCTGCCCATGTTCGAGAAGATATTTGCGGTTTAATTCGATGTTATGGGAAGACAGCATGTAGCGGCCGCCTGTCGTTTTCAGCCGGTCATTGAAAAAGGCCCGGTGACGGAACAGCTTTCCGAAATCCTGTGCAGAGATGTCTTCCGTCAGCTTTTGAAGTTGTTCGTTATCCATATGTGCACCCCGCTTTAAAAACATTGAACGGGACAATTCACCGTTCGCATACAATGTGTTAAAACCGACCTCTAACTAAAAGCTGAGGAGGAATGAGCCATGCCGAATTGGCTGATGAAACAAATGCAAAAAGCGTTTTTAGAAAAGGACAATTACCAAATCAAACTGCTGAACCAGTGCTGGTATTTCTACAGAAAAAAACACTGCTCGTAAGCAGTGCTTTTATTTTACCATAGACAGCGACACTCTGCCTTTTTGCACGTCCACCCCTTCGACCCATACGGTGACGATGTCTCCGACCGATACGACGTCGAGAGGATGTTTGACGAATTGATTGCTCAGTTTTGAAATGTGCACAAGCCCGTCCTGCTTGACGCCGATATCGACGAAAGCGCCGAAGTCTACAACGTTGCGGACGGTGCCCTGCAATTCCATTCCTTCCTTTAAATCCTCAAGCTGCAGAACGTCTTTTTTCAGCAAAGGCTTCGGCACTTCGTCACGAGGGTCTCGCTCCGGCCTTGTCAGCTGCCCGCAAATATCCGCAAGCGTAATCTCCCCTATACCGAGTTCTTCAGCCGTTTCAGACAGCGGCAATGCGCTTATTTTCTCTTTTGCGTCCGCGCTTCCGATCTGATCCGCAGTGAGCTGCAGTTTTTTGAGCAGCGCCTTTGTCTCTTTATAGCTTTCCGGGTGTATCCCGGTGCGGTCGAGCGGCTCCCGTCCTCCGGGCACTCTCAAAAAGCCGATGCACTGTTCATATGTTTTTGCGCCGAGACGCGGGATTTCTTTCAGCTCTTTGCGGTTTGTAAATTTTCCGAGCTCTTCCCTTTTTTTAACGATATTGCCGGCAACGGTTTTGGATAACCCGGCTACATATTGAAGCAGCGCGGCTGATGCTGTATTGACATTCACCCCGACTTGGTTGACGACGGTCTCTACGACAAAACGGAGAGATTCGTTTAAATGTTTTTGGCTGACATCATGCTGGTATTGCCCGACACCGACGGATTTAGGATCAATTTTCACAAGCTCGGCCAGCGGGTCCTGCAATCTTCGCGCGATGGAGACGGCGCTGCGCTCTTCGACCTGAAAATCCGGAAATTCCTCACGGGCGATTTCCGACGCGGAATACACGCTTGCTCCGGCCTCATTGACGATGACATAATAAATGTCCCGCTCTGTTTCTTTCAGCACATCAACGACGAATTGCTCTGTCTCCCGTGATGCCGTGCCGTTTCCGATCGCCACAACCTCGACTTCGTACCGGTCCAGCAATTCTTTGATTTTTTTTCGGGCTTCCGCTGTTTTTTTTACGGGAGCGTGCGGGTAAATGACGTCGATTTTCAGCACTTTTCCCGTCTCATCAACGACTGCCAGTTTGCACCCCGTACGGAAGGCCGGATCGACGCCGAGCACGACTTTTCCCTTCATCGGCGGCTGCAGCAGGAGCTTACGCAGGTTTTCAGCGAAAATATGGATCGCCTGGGCGTCTGCTTTTTCTGACAGCTCTTTGCGGATGTCACGCTCAATAGCCGGCTGGATCAGGCGCTTGTAACTGTCCTCAATGGCTTCTTTCAGCGTTTCTTTCACAGGTGTTTCACGGTGTTTGATGATTTGCTTTTCTAAATAAGCTTTTATCTGATCGGCGGGCGGTTCGATCGCAATCTTTAAAATGCCTTCTTTTTCACCGCGGTTCATCGCAAGCACTCTGTGAGGAACGACCTTTTGGATCGGCTCTTCGTACTCGTAGTACATTTCATAGACGTTTTTCTCGTCATCTGCGGCTGACTTGCCTGCCGCGGAAGTGAGAATTCCTTTTTTATACGTTTCCTGGCGGATCCACTTTCTGAAATGAGGATCATCCGAGATTTGTTCGGCTATGATGTGCTTCGCGCCTTCAATAGCTTCCTCTCTTGAAGCGACTTCTTTTTCTGCACTGATATATTGATCAGCGACGTCGTGAAGGCGGTTTTCTTTCGGGAGAGAAAGAATATAGTCCGCAAGCGGTTCAAGACCTTTGCTTTTGGCGACGGTGGCTTTTGTTTTCCGTTTTTGTTTGAAGGGACGGTATAAATCCTCGACTTCCTGAAGCTTGACCGCTTGCTCGATTTTTTGCTTCAGCCCTTCCGTCAGCTTGTCCTGCTCGGAGATCAATCTGATGACTTCTTCTTTCCGCTGCGTCAGGTTTTGTATGTATTGCCACCGCTCGGAGATTGCCTGAATCTGCACCTCGTCCATTGAGCCGGTCTGCTCTTTTCGGTACCGCGCAATAAACGGGACGGTATTGCCGTCTTCCAGCAGGCGGATGACACTTTCGACATGTTTTTGGGATAACGCTGTTTCTTCAGCAATTTGTTTTTTCAAAAGGGCTAACGTTTCCATATCACAAAAGCCTCCATCTCTTCTTTCTTTCTCTAGTGTATCAAAAAACGGCGGAACATAAAAAAAGCAGCCTTACGATAAAAGCTGCCCGAGAATATAGGTCAAATCATCACGTCTGGATGTTGTGTACGGATGAAGTGATTTTGATATTTCTTCTATTGAGTGTCCCTGCTTTAAGCAGGTGCGGATATGCGGAACCTCAAGCCCATCCGTGTAGATGATGAATGTCGCCCCTTTTTCGTATGATGACGTATACGTTTTGTATCTTTGCGGTTTGCCTGAGAGGTAACCCGAAATCGGCAGCGGATGAAAGACTTCGCCTGATGGGGAGTGCAGGAAGAAACGGACGTTGCCGATCGAGCAGTATGTCAATTCCCTTTTGATGAAATTGATTTTCAAGATGGAGGCAGTCGCCCCTCTTTTGTTTTTCATCGCTTGATTGCAGCGCTCAATGATGCTTTCCACATCCTCATCCGCATACGTTTCCACGATGTCTTTAATGGCTGACGAGGATTCGTTGGCAAGAGATCCGCTGCCGAGACCGTCCGCTACCGCGCAAACTAATTCTTCTTCATTCGCCTTCATAAAAAAGCTGTCTCCGCATATGGACTTGCCTTCTTTATTTAATTGGTATACGAGAGTTTGAACATGTTCATTTTCTTCAACCTGAATCATTACATTAGCTCCATGGAGGGATCTCCAATCAAGGCCTCTCTCAGTTTTTTCACCGCTTTCCGCTGCAGGCGCGAGACGTGCATTTGAGATATTCCGAGAATGTCCCCTGTTTCTTTTTGGCTTTTATTTTGCACAAATGTTAGATCGATAATCTGTTTTTCGCGGTCGGACAGCACATGAAGCACGCTTTTGATCATCATCTGCTGGTTGACGCGTTCGTATCCTTCCTCCTGCGACCCGACGATATCTAAAATTGTGACGGTGCTTCCGTCCGCATCCGCTTCGATGCTGTGATCGACAGAAAGCGCCTGATAGCTTTTTCCCATCTCCATCGTTTCAAGCACTTCCTCTTCTGACACATCGAGAAAGGCTGCGATTTCTTCGACTTTCGGCGACCGCTGCGTCTCTGTCGTCAGCTGATCCACCGCCATTTTAATGCGCGGCCCGAGTTCTTTAATCCGTCTCGGGACGTGTACGCTCCATGTTTTATCTCTGAGGAAGCGTTTGATCTCGCCGATGATGGTCGGAATCGCAAATGCTTCACCAGCGGGTCCTGCAATCTTCGCGCGATGGAGACGGCGCTGCGCTCTTCGACCTGAAAATCCGGAAATTCCTCACGGGCGATTTCCGACGCGGAATACACGCTTGCTCCGGCCTCATTGACGATGACATAATAAATGTCCCGCTCTGTTTCTTTCAGCACATCAACGACGAATTGCTCTGTCTCCCGTGATGCCGTGCCGTTTCCGATCGCCACAACCTCGACTTCGTACCGGTCCAGCAATTCTTTGATTTTTTTTCGGGCTTCCGCTGTTTTTTTTACGGGAGCGTGCGGGTAAATGACGTCGATTTTCAGCACTTTTCCCGTCTCATCAACGACTGCCAGTTTGCACCCCGTACGGAAGGCCGGATCGACGCCGAGCACGACTTTTCCCTTCATCGGCGGCTGCAGCAGGAGCTTACGCAGGTTTTCAGCGAAAATATGGATCGCCTGGGCGTCTGCTTTTTCTGACAGCTCTTTGCGGATGTCACGCTCAATAGCCGGCTGGATCAGGCGCTTGTAACTGTCCTCAATGGCTTCTTTCAGCGTTTCTTTCACAGGTGTTTCACGGTGTTTGATGATTTGCTTTTCTAAATAAGCTTTTATCTGATCGGCGGGCGGTTCGATCGCAATCTTTAAAATGCCTTCTTTTTCACCGCGGTTCATCGCAAGCACTCTGTGAGGAACGACCTTTTGGATCGGCTCTTCGTACTCGTAGTACATTTCATAGACGTTTTTCTCGTCATCTGCGGCTGACTTGCCTGCCGCGGAAGTGAGAATTCCTTTTTTATACGTTTCCTGGCGGATCCACTTTCTGAAATGAGGATCATCCGAGATTTGTTCGGCTATGATGTGCTTCGCGCCTTCAATAGCTTCCTCTCTTGAAGCGACTTCTTTTTCTGCACTGATATATTGATCAGCGACGTCGTGAAGGCGGTTTTCTTTCGGGAGAGAAAGAATATAGTCCGCAAGCGGTTCAAGACCTTTGCTTTTGGCGACGGTGGCTTTTGTTTTCCGTTTTTGTTTGAAGGGACGGTATAAATCCTCGACTTCCTGAAGCTTGACCGCTTGCTCGATTTTTTGCTTCAGCCCTTCCGTCAGCTTGTCCTGCTCGGAGATCAATCTGATGACTTCTTCTTTCCGCTGCGTCAGGTTTTGTATGTATTGCCACCGCTCGGAGATTGCCTGAATCTGCACCTCGTCCATTGAGCCGGTCTGCTCTTTTCGGTACCGCGCAATAAACGGGACGGTATTGCCGTCTTCCAGCAGGCGGATGACACTTTCGACATGTTTTTGGGATAACGCTGTTTCTTCAGCAATTTGTTTTTTCAAAAGGGCTAACGTTTCCATATCACAAAAGCCTCCATCTCTTCTTTCTTTCTCTAGTGTATCAAAAAACGGCGGAACATAAAAAAAGCAGCCTTACGATAAAAGCTGCCCGAGAATATAGGTCAAATCATCACGTCTGGATGTTGTGTACGGATGAAGTGATTTTGATATTTCTTCTATTGAGTGTCCCTGCTTTAAGCAGGTGCGGATATGCGGAACCTCAAGCCCATCCGTGTAGATGATGAATGTCGCCCCTTTTTCGTATGATGACGTATACGTTTTGTATCTTTGCGGTTTGCCTGAGAGGTAACCCGAAATCGGCAGCGGATGAAAGACTTCGCCTGATGGGGAGTGCAGGAAGAAACGGACGTTGCCGATCGAGCAGTATGTCAATTCCCTTTTGATGAAATTGATTTTCAAGATGGAGGCAGTCGCCCCTCTTTTGTTTTTCATCGCTTGATTGCAGCGCTCAATGATGCTTTCCACATCCTCATCCGCATACGTTTCCACGATGTCTTTAATGGCTGACGAGGATTCGTTGGCAAGAGATCCGCTGCCGAGACCGTCCGCTACCGCGCAAACTAATTCTTCTTCATTCGCCTTCATAAAAAAGCTGTCTCCGCATATGGACTTGCCTTCTTTATTTAATTGGTATACGAGAGTTTGAACATGTTCATTTTCTTCAACCTGAATCATTACATTAGCTCCATGGAGGGATCTCCAATCAAGGCCTCTCTCAGTTTTTTCACCGCTTTCCGCTGCAGGCGCGAGACGTGCATTTGAGATATTCCGAGAATGTCCCCTGTTTCTTTTTGGCTTTTATTTTGCACAAATGTTAGATCGATAATCTGTTTTTCGCGGTCGGACAGCACATGAAGCACGCTTTTGATCATCATCTGCTGGTTGACGCGTTCGTATCCTTCCTCCTGCGACCCGACGATATCTAAAATTGTGACGGTGCTTCCGTCCGCATCCGCTTCGATGCTGTGATCGACAGAAAGCGCCTGATAGCTTTTTCCCATCTCCATCGTTTCAAGCACTTCCTCTTCTGACACATCGAGAAAGGCTGCGATTTCTTCGACTTTCGGCGACCGCTGCGTCTCTGTCGTCAGCTGATCCACCGCCATTTTAATGCGCGGCCCGAGTTCTTTAATCCGTCTCGGGACGTGTACGCTCCATGTTTTATCTCTGAGGAAGCGTTTGATCTCGCCGATGATGGTCGGAATCGCAAATGCTTCAAAGGATTTGCCGACCTCGGGATCATACCGTTTAATGGCTCCGAGAAGTCCGATCATCCCGACCTGGCGGAGGTCTTCATGAAAGCTTTTTCCTTTTGAATATTTCTTTGCCAGCATTTCGACGAGATTGGTATACACCTCGACGAGTGTTTCCTGGGCTTCTTTATTATCATGTGTTTGAAAGTCGCGTATGAGCCGATCAACTTCATCTTTAGTTAGTTTCGTAGTTTTTGATGGTTGTGCCATGATCAACTCGCTCCCCATTTAAATACTTTGTCATCGCCACGGTTACGCCAGAGTTGCTTTGAACTTTGACTTCATCCATGAGCGTTTCCATTAAATACAGACCGAGCCCTCCTTCTGACAATTGATCGACTGTGTGCGAAGGTGTGTACGGCCCGAGATCCTGCTGCTTCTGATCAAAATCAAAGCTGTCTCCCTGATCGGCGACAATGACCTCCAGCCGATCCTCAAACACACCGAACCGCACGGATACTTCTCCCTTATTTTCATCATTGTATGCATGCTGGACAGCGTTTGTACAAGCTTCGCTGACAGCGATTTTTAAATCTTCAATGTCATCATAGGTATAGCCCATTCTGCTTGCGACACCTGATAACGTAAGCCTGACGATTCCTACATATTCCGGTTCGGCCGGAATTTTCATCTCTATATAATCAACTGATGTACTCATTGCACGCCACCTTCTGACTTTGCCGAAATGTCGATGATGTCCTTAAGCCCCGTAATTTCAAACAGACGGACGAGCCGTTCGGAAAGATTCTCAAGCTTCAGAGAGCCGCCTTCCTTGCTCACCGTTTTAAACACGCCTACAAAAACGCCTAAACCCGTACTGTCCATATAATTTACATCTTTTAAGCAGATTCTCATGTCCTTCCCCTCGTTTGCCAGGGGCATCAGCTTTTCACGAACCACCGGAGCTGAGTATACATCGATTTCTCCAGCGATATTGATTTGTATATCTGAAAGATTCTCCTTCATATCTACCGTTAAATTCATCGTATCACCTCTGAAAGTTATCCTTACTCGTGCTAATGGCTTTTTACCCGTGCTGCTGTTTTTTTAAACCTTTCTTTTCAAAACAATTAACGTAAAATCGTCATGAAGCTGAAAGTCCTGAAGTCTCAGCAGGCTGTCGTAAATATTTTTGACCATATCCTGCGCGGAGCAGTCCATATGTTCTTCCAGCATGCGCTGAATGTCGCTGCGTTCTAAGAAACCGTTTTCGGTGCGGCATTCGGTGACGCCGTCAGAAAAAAGAACGATCATGTCTCCTTCGTCCATGTGCTGTTCATATTGGCTGTAATCAAAATCCTGGGATATTCCCAGCACCAATCCTTTTGCCTCCAGATCATAAAACTTTTTTTCTTTTTCAGAGTAGTAGAAGCCCGGTTCATGCCCCGCAGAAGCATATGTAAATTGGTGATTTTTCGTATTGTAGTTTGCGTAAAACATGGTGATAAACATGCTTGAGTCCACGTTCTGTTCTACAACGCGGTTAAGATTTTTCAGCACTTGGGAGGGGTGAATGCCGATCTCCGGAAGAGAGTCCATGGCATACTTGATCATCGACATGCACAATGCGGCGGGTATTCCTTTTCCGATGACATCGGCTATCGCGATGTTAATCGATTCCTTGTCTTTGACAAAGTGATAATAGTCCCCGCTCATTTGCTTGGCGGGGACGCTGATCGCCCCGATATCCAGCTCTTCTTCTTCAGGAATTTTTGTGCCCAGCAGCGTCTGCTGAACATTTGCAGCAATTTCAATTTCTGAACGAAGCTCCTGCTGGATATCTCGCAGACTTTGGTGTTCCTGATAAGCCATCCCGTAGCCAATCATGACTTCTATTAAAAAATCCAGCGAATGAAAAACATCTTCCGGCAGATCCGGATACAGTTCCTTTACCACTTTTCGGTGGATGCTGATGATCTCCTCCGGAGGAACCTGATGTTCAATCGTTTTTCGGCTGAATTTTTGGGCTTGATATAAAGATGTTTCTGTTAATTCGGCTATATATCGGCTAAGCAGCTGATGATACCGCTGCTCTATAACCTCCCTGAAATCCACGTTCTAACCTCCTACCGAAGCCATTTTACGGCTTGAATCTCTGTTCCTTCCTCTGCAACAGATTGCAGGCTGAATTCGTCCATCAGCCTTTTGACGCCCGGAAGCCCCGCTCCCAGTCCGCCTGACGTTGAAAAGCCGTCTTCCATCACTTTACGGATGTCGGGGATTCCGGGTCCTTTGTCTTCTGCTATAATTTTAAGGCCTTTTTTCCCTCTG
This sequence comes from Bacillus sp. EKM420B, assembly GCF_011065565.1. Classification (NCBI taxonomy): domain Bacteria; kingdom Bacillati; phylum Bacillota; class Bacilli; order Caryophanales; family Bacillaceae; genus Bacillus; species Bacillus sp. EKM420B. Next base: position 91,447 of record NZ_JAAMNX010000006.1, read on the forward strand.
TCGTTTACTTGTTCTATGCTGACCTGGCCCTTGCCTGCATATAAGTAAATGTTTCTGGCCAATTCTGAGATAGCCGTCGTGATTCTGGCCTGGTCCACCGTGCCGAAGCCTAATTCCTTCGCAACGTTGCGGCCAAGCTGTCTGGCGGCTACGATATCCCATTCTGTCATGATTTTCACACAGGATTGGTCGTTCATCGCTATTCCCCCAATTCCCGCTTCAATGTCTCAAGCCCTTGCTCTAAATCGAGCGCCGTTTCGATTTCCTCAAGTGAGATTCCGAGTTCAATCAATGTGACCGCCACAGCCGGCTGAATTCCCGTCAATACGACCTTTGCACCCATCAATTTAGACATGGTGATGACATCGCCGAGCACTTTCGCGATAAATGAATCGATCATGTCAACGGATGTCAGGTCAATGACGACCCCGTTTGCGCCGGTTTCATAGATTTTGTTCAGCAGATCTTCTTGAAAATGCAAAGCTGTCTGGTCGTCAAGCTCCCATTGGATGGATACCAATAAGCAGTTATACAGTTTCAGGATCGGGATTTTTGGATGTCTCACAATGTTATTCCCCCAATGAAACGATTTTTCGATTTGTCATTTCAAGCGCTGTTTGAATTCCTTTTTGAAGGGTATTCTTCGTAATAACCTGCGACAAATCAATTCCCAGATTAACGATCGTCTGCGCGATTTCCGGACGGATTCCGACGAGCAGACATTTCGCGCCGACAAGCCGCACCGCTTCTGATGCCTGAATAATATGGTGCGCCACCATCGTATCAACGACCGGCACGCCCGTAATATCAATTAATACAACCTGTGAACGGTGCTTTACGACGCCGTTTAACAGATTTTCCATAATATGCTTTGCACGCTCCGTATCAATCGTCCCGACAAGCGGCATGACCGTTACATGCTCAAATACCGGGATCAGCGGAGCCGACAATTCCTGAAGCGCGATTTTTTGCAAAGTAACCGTTTTTTCCCAGGAAATAGAATACTGATTTAAAATTTCCGTGTTGATCGGATTAAAAAAGCTGTCTATTTCCAAAATCAAATCTGCTCTGTCCTGATCGGCCATATTAAGGTCGACCATCGTTTCGTAAAGCAGTTTCCAAAACTCTGACAGGGTGGCTGAAAGAAGTTTCAGTGACAGGCCGAGCTGAACGGCGCGCAGTGCGAGTTCACTGATCTGCTCTTCCGTAGCCTCGTCATTTTTAGTCGATAATAAAAGAATGTCTATATAGTCTTTACAAATATTTTCACATATGTGATTCGTAAGCTGATAGTCTTCCTGATTGCCTACTTCTTTTAGTTTGGCTGTCCAAGTATCAAGCAGTTCATCATGCTGATCAATAATGAACTGATACACTTTCTGATTCGACATGGGTTTCACTGACCTCCCGACACAAAACAACAAATTTTGTTTGATTATCTCTTTATTATAGCGCTTATGTTTTTCGAAAACAAAAAAAGTTGCTCTATATGAGCAACCAAAATATGACTAAAAATCAATGAGTGCCAAACTGATTTGCAGGGCTTCATCAACCTTATCCATCATTTCATCATCCAGATGAGTTATTTTATCCGTTAATCTTTGCTTGTCAATCGTCCGAATTTGCTCCAGCAAAATAACGGAATCTCTTTCAAAACCGTAGCGTTTTGCATCAATTTCGACGTGGGTTGGTAATTTCGCTTTCTGTATTTGGGCTGTTATGGCTGCAACAATAGCAGTCGGGCTAAAGCGATTTCCGATATCATTCTGGATCACTAAAACCGGGCGTACGCCGCCTTGCTCTGAGCCAACAACAGGAGATAAATCAGCAAAATAAACATCGCCGCGCTTTACAATCAAAATGATTATCCTCCGCTGACTAAGCGCTCAACGGTCGTTTCTGCTTCGCACTCAGCATAGTGAGCCTCAGAAGAGATATTCAAGTTGATTTTCGCCATTTCCATATACCCGCGTCTCATCAAATCACGGTTATGGCGAGTTGTCCGTTCGCTGACATACGCTCTCACTGCTTGTGATATCAGTTCGTTTCTGCTTCGTTTCTCCCGCATCGCTACACCATCCAATTCAGCTACTAAGTTTTCGGGCAAGCTGATTTTCATTTCGGTTCTTGCGCTGGATTCAGACAAAAAACATACACCTCCACCAAACTTACGGATACGACCAATTCATCCATCCAGACATAATGATACCATTATTCAAACGTCAAGCAAAGCTGTTTTATAAATTCTCTTTTTCCGGATGACGGCTACTTGTTTGTATTATCTTGCAGTAAAGGATTTCTTACTTCCATTATACTCTCATTTTCCAAAAACATACGGGGAACGCGGGAACTAATGGTACAAGGGACCTCGTAATTAATCGTCTCAAGCCGCCCTGCGATTTCATCCATCGTGATCGTTTCTTCCTTCTGGCTGCCGATCAGGGTGACTTTGGTGCCCGGCGGATAAGAGTGATCTAATTCGACCATCAATTGATCCATGCAGATTCTTCCCGCGATGTTCATCCGTTTGCCTCCGATCAGCACAGACGTGCCGCTCAGCTTGCGGAGCCACCCGTCTGCATATCCGATGGGAACCGTTCCGATCCATTGATCCTTCTCTGCCGTATATGTTGCGCCGTAGCTGACGCTTTCCCCTTTGCGGATCTTTTTCACATGGGATAACACAGAGTGCAGCGCAAAAGCCGGCTTTAATTGAAACGGAATTTCGCTTTGGATGTCAGCAGAAGGACGAAGCCCGTACATACTGATGCCGAAACGAACCGCGTTAAAGAAGCCTTTTTTAAGGCGAAGTCCGGCGGCGCTGTTCGCGCAGTGCACCATCAATTCTTTTAAAGGGAGCGGAGCGATCAATGTTTTAAAGCGGTCAAACTGGAAGAGGAAATAATCTCTGTTTTTCTCATCCGCGGTAGCAAAGTGGGTGAAAACGCCTTTACAGACTAAACCGGGATTTTGGCTGAGGATTTTTAACACGCTTTGGATTTCTTCCTCCGTTTTGACTCCGAGTCTGTTCATGCCGGTGTCGACTTTCAGATGAAACGGCAATGTCGCACTTCCGAGGTGGCGCGCAGCTTCCTGAAGCCATTCAACAGAATACCCCGTGAGTGTTACGTCATACTCGGCAGCTGCTTGTACATATTCGGGCGGCACGGCGCCAAGCACGAGAATCGGCGCTGTAATGCCCCGTTTTCTCAATGAAATCGCTTCATCCAGTATGGCTACGGCAAGACAAGAGGCACCCGCTTCAAGCGCGGCTTTCCCAACTTCCAAATCTCCGTGGCCGTAAGCGTTCGCCTTTACAACCGCCATGAGATGGACATTTTGCCCGATGTGTTTTTTCATATGCGTGACATTTTTTTTAATCGCGGACAGGTTGATTTCCGCCCACGTTTCTCTGTAAAAGGATGCTGTGTTCATTCGATACACTTCCTAGCATTATTTTCAATTCATATTGTTATTATCATACTAAAATTATTCTGCAAAGTGAAATGGAATCAAAAAAGAGACCGACAGCGGCGGCCTCTTTTTTGACATTATTTTGACGACTGTCCCTGCATGCTTTTGGCGGCGGCCACCATTTCATCTTTTGTCAGATCCTGTGATGACAGAAGATAATCGACTCCGTCATATGTCCACGTTAAAGACGTATCAGATAATGCGGCCACCGTGAAGCCGAGATTAACCGGTTCGCCTTTCAGCGTGACGGCAGAGGCGGCTTTTGCGATATGGGCTTTTTCTTGAATAAGGGTGAAGGATTTTTCTCCGCCGTAAGTCATGACGATCCGTTTGCCGTCCGCCGTTGAAATATCTTTCTCTTCAAGCTTTTTGACGCCGGCCGGCACTTGAAGCGGTGTTTTGACCGCAAATGAATCAGACGGCTTGGCGCTTGTGGCGACGTCCATCTGGGAAAGCGTCATATTTTTCTTCTCGTCAAAAGAGTCTTTATCAAACGGCTTGTTGAATTCAAAGCTTTTGAATTCGACTTTTACCATCACTTTTCGGTCTGTATCCATCACTTTGACGAGCGACGGGCTCATGTCCTTTTTGTTGAAAGTGATTTCCTGAGTCGGCAGCATTTTGTTGTGCTGATAGTTTGTTTTTGTTTCAAACGTGTACTTTTTATCTTTGGCGGAATAGACGGCGTCTTTGTCATGCTGCACGTCCTTTACAAGTGACTCAAACAAATATACTTGGCTGCTGTTATTCGGCCAATCGCTTTGGAACCTGAAGCTCTTATTTAAAGACGGCGTAAGGACAAAGACTCCGTTGGCGTTCCGTAAAATGACTTGGTTTTGGTCTTTTTTCGGATTTTCCAGATAGACCCGGTACAGGGAAGGTTTTTTATGCCAGATTTCCACATTGTATACTTGCGGATCACTCCCCGTCTGAATGGTCATTTTGGCTTTCGCTTTGTACGAGGTGTATTCTTTCGCCTTCTTATCTAAACCGTTCACGATATCTTCCTGTGATTTTTGGCCGCAGGCCGAAAGAATAAGGACGGCAAGCAGTCCCGTTAAAAGCAAAACAAAGCTTTTTCTCACCTTTTTCCAACCCCTTCTTCTCAATTGATGTAAAGGGAAGAAATCGCTTGTTTGACTTTAACGGTACGCCCTGAACGGACGGACGCGTACCATAAAAGCCTCAAACAACTTGTCTCCCTTAATGCACTATCAAATATATGAAGGGGTTTCGGCTAATATGCAGACTAGCGTGACAACCTTTCAATCACGACCTGTGCCGCGGCGTATTCTTTTGTATGGGTAATGGAGACGTGAACCGCCGCGCCGTCCAGCTTGGCGCAGGTCAGCACCGGCTTGCCCGCCGTGTCGTTTCCGGTTTCAATATCCTGAAAGCTGAGCTCTTTGCCGATACCTGTGCCGTATGCTTTCGAAAAGGCTTCTTTTGCCGCAAATCTTCCCGCGAGAAATTCAATTTTCCTTTTGTCCGACAGCAATGTAAAACGGGCGTATTCAGCCTCCGTCAATATTCTTAGCGGAAACCTCGCCTGCCGGCTGATCATGTTTTCAATTCTGTGCAGTTCAACGATGTCGATTCCGATTCCGAAAATCATGTGAATTCCTCCTAAAAGTCCGTACTAAAAAACGGTTTATGTCATAAACGTGTTACTATATATGTAACAAATCAGATGCAAAGGGGCTTGCGATGTTTATACGTACGGAAAATTTCCAGACTTTTATCAGACGTTATCCGGCCGTCAGCTGTATCTTGGCGCTGCAGGCGTTCTTGTGGCTGTTTTTCAGTATGCCGCTTCATTCCGTCATGATGTGGTCAGATGCAGTGACCGGCTATAATTACGGCGTTTCCTCGGGAGAATGGTGGCGGCTGGTGACACCGATGTTTTTACATGCGAATTTCACTCACCTTTTGTTTAACTCCATGTCTCTCTTTTTATTCGCGCCCCCGCTGGAGCAGATGCTCGGAAAAGTCCGTTTTCTGATTGTGTACATCGCATCGGGCATTATCGGCAATATCGGCACGTATCTTGCCGAACCGCTTGATTATGTGCATGTCGGCGCATCCGGCGCGATCTTCGGACTTTTCGGCGTGTATGTGTTTCTGACTGTTTTCCGCAAGGAGCTGATCGGCCGGGATCAGTCGAAAATGATTATGACCCTGCTTATCATCGCGGTACTGTCGACGTTTATCAATTCTAATATTAACATTATGGCGCATTTGTTCGGACTGGCAGGCGGATTTTTGCTTTCCTTTTTATGCGTGCAGCAAAAAAAGCGGCGGTATTAACCGTCCGCTTTTTCATATGAATACCAGCGCCCGATGCGTTCGGCATCTTCCTCGCTGACGTCCTTCAGCATGACATGCTCCATGTGGTGAGCTGATTTCACTGCGGTAGCCACAGATGCAAGCCGCCTTCTTTTTTGCAGAAAGGAGCGGCTGACTTCAAACATCTGCATTCTTCTTCTCAGCATAATCGTGGTCGTCTTCCCGATCAGCCGTGTGGTGAGCTGCAGCCGGCCGCCGTTTAAGCACCATGACGCGCTCTTAAATGAGGCGTAGCCCAGCACCAGTTCGACGGGAAGCACAAGGAGCGATGCATATCCCCACGGTTTAAACAGAATACAAAGCGGAATGATCACGAAAACCGAGAAGATAACGGAGCGGAATAAATACCGGCGCAGCGCCCTTTTCGGCAAATGATTCCGGTTTTCTTCCAGTACGTAATCCGGTGTGAAACGATTTAGCATCACACCGAGCTTTGATTTGCGGATGATCGGAAACAGAATCGTCTGAGCTCCTTCTTTCTCATTCCCCGCACTGCCGGCGCTGACAATCGCAACCGTCGCGTATCCGAATAACTGCCTGATCACATTTTCTTTCATTTTAATGGCTTGGATTTTACGGAGCGGGATGGTCACTTGATGTTTTTCAATAATTCCTCTCGTAATGACCAATTCGTGTTCCTTTTTTTCTATCTTAAAGTTGGCATGCTTGATCATCATACCGGCGATGCTTAACAGCCAGGCGATGAACAATCCTATGAAAATGATCACGGCGTATATGCCGATGCTCGCATGCTTGAGAAAGGAAAACCTGTCATAGAGCCAGTCCATCGGAAGTACTTCATCAAGCTGAGAAAAGAGGGCGAATACCGCTGAAATGATGACACCGATCCCCCCGGATGTTGAGGCGGCCATAAGCAGCTCACCCACAGACAGGCGGTAAACGGATTGCACATCTTCCCCGCGCATCGGCTCCTGCTCCGCTGCGGTCTCCCCTCGTTCTTCTTGCTCCGCTTTTTGCTGAAAAACAGCCGCTCTGATCCGTTCCGCCTCTTCCACAGTAATGGCGGATAAGACAGCCTCGGCGTTTTTCCCGTCGCCGGCCGTTTCGATTTGAAGCTTAACAAGCTTAAACAGCTGCTGAATGATGCCGGCACTCGTATTCATTGATTGAATCCGGTCAATGGAGATGTATCTCTTTTTCGTAAAAAACAAGCCTTCTTCAATTCTGAATTCTCCATCCTCAATCCGGTATGTAAATTTTCTCCACTCGATCACACTTGCCGTAATCAGCCAGATAAGCAGGACGGCGAGCGCAATGCCTCCGTAAAAGCGGATGAAGTGGTTGGAATTAACAATATAGACGAGAAAAAATGGCAGAATAATGTTTTTAATGGTTTCGATAATAATATGGAATAAGTTCAAAATCACGGCCGCCGGGTGCAGACGTTTCGGCTCAGACATCATCTTCCGTCACCCTTGCCAGACGGGAAATGGAATCCCTCAGCCGGTCAGCTTCCTCCATATCAAGCGCCGGAATGGAATGAACGGTTGCCGCCGTGGAGATTTTGACTGAGGCCAGGCGGTACCTTCTGAGGAGCGGGCCTTGTGAAGTATCTACGTGCTGCACCCTCACCATCGGCACAATGACCCGTTTGACAATAAAAATGCCGGATTGAATATCAATTTCATTTTCATGGACCTCATAGCGCCAGATCCTGTGCCTGATTTTCGGTATGGCATAGACGGATATCACTGAACCGATGACCCAAATGATGCCGAGGACTCCGGTGATCCAATACGGCCAATGGAAGAAATGGCTTAAAACAGCTGCTGCTATAACGGCCAGAAGACAGAAGGCGGACAGGATGATTTCCTGAAGACGCCAGACTTTTAAGCCGCTTGGACTGATTCGATTTTTTGGCTGTGCTCTCAACATACCTACCTCCCATTTTTTATCATACATACAAATACGGCTGATTTGCAAAAAAGATTCACTTTCCGGCATATCAAAAAAAGCGGACCCCGTAAAAGGGTCCGCTTCCTGTGTTTTAGTATGATTTTTTCTGGCGTCTGTCACCTGAAGAACGGCGGTCGCTTGAGCGTTTTTTATCGTAGGAAGAACGGTTGTTGTTTTTCCCTTTGCCGCCGCGGTAGCCGCCGCCTTGGCCGTCTCTGCGCTTAGAAGTACGCTGGTTTTTATAGCGTTTGCTGACCATCGGCGCTTCATCAGTGAGGCGTACAGGCGTGCTGTCCGGCTCTTTTGTCGCCATTTTAATGGCTGCAGCCACAACTGTCACTGCATCATGATCTTCTAACAATTCCGCAGCTGCCGTCATGTAGAAGTTCAGGTTGTTTTCGCTGATCGCCGTGCGCAGACGGTCAACCGTCACCTGCTGCTGACCTTCTAATGCTTCGTCAAGCGTCGGCTCTTTCATGCGGTCCATTTTGCGTTTTGTCGTTTGTTCGATCGCGCGAAGCATGTTTTTCTCACGCGGTGTGATAAACGTCATCGCCATACCCGTTTTTCCTGCGCGTCCCGTTCTTCCGATACGGTGAACGTAACTTTCAGGATCTTGAGGCACGTCAAAGTTGTAAACGTGGGTAACACCTGAGATATCAAGTCCGCGGGCAGCAACGTCAGTCGCTACAAGCACTTCGATCGCACCTTCTTTAAACTTGCGGAGCGCTACCATACGCTTCGCCTGCGTTAAGTCGCCGTGAATTCCTTCAGCCGCATATCCGCGAAGGTTCAGCGCTTCCGTCAATTCGTCAACACGGCGTTTTGTACGGCCGAATACGATCGCAAGTTCCGGAGACTGAATGTCAAGAAGACGAGTCAGCGTATCGAATTTTTTGCGCTCCTGCACTTCCAAGTAGAACTGCTGAATGTTGGACACAGTCATTTCTTTCGCTTTTACTTTTACGTGTTCCGGCTCAGTCATGAAACGCTCTGCGATCCGTTTGATCGGCGCAGGCATTGTTGCTGAGAATAAGAGCGTTTGGTGGTCGCTCGGCACGTTTGAGAGAATGGATTCAATATCATCAATGAATCCCATGTTCAGCATTTCATCAGCCTCGTCCATGACAACCGTGTTCACGTTGTTTAAACGGATCGTGCGGCGGTTGATATGGTCAAGAAGACGCCCCGGCGTACCTACGATGATATGCGGGTTTTTCTTCAATGCGCGGATCTGACGTCCGATATCCTGACCGCCGTAAATAGGCAGCACTTTCGCACGCTTATCTTGTCCGATTTTATATAACTCTTCAGATACTTGAATGGCTAATTCACGGGTTGGCGCGATTACGATTGCTTGAATATTAGGAGACTCGGGGTTCATTTTTTCAACAAGGGGTATACCGAACGCAGCTGTTTTACCTGTACCTGTTTGCGCTTGTCCGATGACATCTTTATTTAAAAGTCCGAGCGGAATCGTTTGTGCCTGAATCGGTGTTGCTTCTTCAAATCCCATACGATTGATTGATTTCATGAGATCAGAACTTAATTGGAAATCTTGAAACGTTATAGTCAAATTATTCAAACTCCTTCTGATTGCTGTTTCAGTAATGTCGTGATTTACCACTAAAAACTGCCCTTTCATCCAAAGGACAGGATCATACGTATACAAAGCCCGAATTACTTTACGTTTAATCTTACCATTACACTATGTGTTTTTCAATAAGGCGAGATGGTCAGGCGGCCGGAAGCGGCCTGACCGGATTCTTCCCGCGAACGAGGCCGGACCCCGCGCCGGACGGGATTTCCCAGCCGGCGGCCTTTCTTTTTCATACGGACAGAATTATTTCACCCTGAATTAGTTTCTTCATTTTTGTATATTTTTATGATGCTGATCGGTATTTTTTCATTTCTTCTCTAATAAATCTTTAACGATTTCTTCGAGCTTCATACCTCTTGATGCTTTAAACAGAAGGAGATCACCGGAAGCGGTCTTTTCCTGTATGGCGCAAAGCAGTTCTTTTTTGTCAAGATAATGGCTGACGCGCCCTTCTTCAAAATGCCGGCGCGCTCCGTCAGCGATGAATGCGCCGAGTGTGCCGTAAGTAAATACATGGTCGATTTCCGCCGGATTGATCGCAGCTCCGCATTCTTCGTGGAATGCTTTTTCTTCATCACCGAGTTCAAGCATATCACCGAGCACGAGCATTTTCTTCCGATAGCCTTTCATCGTTTCGATTAATTCGACCGCCGCTTTCATTGACGTCGGGCTCGCATTATACGCGTCGTTTACGATCGAGATGCCGTTTTCCGTTTTGACCAGTTCCAATCTCATCCCCGTCACCTTCAGGCGGCTCAGTCCCAGAGCGGCATTTTCCGGCGTAATGCCGAAATAGATGCCGGCGGCGTATGCGGCCATGGCATTCATCACATTATGTCTGCCGAGAACGGGAATAAAGAAAGAACGGTCGATCCCGTCGATATTGAAGTACGTGCCTTCTTCCGCCTGTTTTATTTCTTTCAGGCGGAGATCATTGTCAGCGCCTGCGCCGTATGTCGTTGTCCGGCAAGTGTACGCCTTTTCGCGGAGCAGCGGCTCATCCCCGAAATAAAACAGAACGCCGTCTTCCCGAAGTCCGTTTATAATTTCAAGTTTCGCCTCCGCAATTCCTTCTCTTGAGCCTAAATCCTGCATGTGGGATTCGCCTATATTGGTAATGACGGCAGCTTCCGGTTCAGCAAGACGGCTCAGAAAATCAATTTCGCCTCTCGCGCTCATTCCCATTTCTAAAACGGCGATTTCTGTATCTTCAGGCATGGCAAGCACGGTCAGCGGCAGGCCGATATGGTTGTTGAAATTGCCGGCGGTTTTGTGAACGCGGTACTGAGTGCCGAGAACGGCGTGAAGCATGTCTTTCGTTGTCGTTTTTCCGTTGCTCCCGGTCACCCCGATAACCCGTGTGCCGAGTTCTTTCAAATAAGCTTTTGCCAATGTCTGCAGCGCCTCCAGCGTGTCATCGACAAGGATGACCGCACGCTCTTCCGGCGGATTCGGTTCAGAGCGGTCCCACAACACCGCGGAAACGCCTTTTTCGAATGCTTGAGGCACAAAAGTGTGGCCGTTAAAATGCTCGCCTTTTAAAGGAATGAACAGCTGATTTTTTTCCAAAGTCCGCGTATCGGTTGCGGCGCCCTCAATCATTGTTTGTTCAAATACAGGATTTGTCAGTGTGCCTTTGACCATGTCGGCGATTCGTTTTACAGTTCGCTTTATCAAAGGTGGCACCTCGCTTTCTGAAAATGTTGTCTGTTACGGGAAAAGACACTGCCCCTTCAGGCAGTGTCCGTCTTCATTAAAATGTATGTTTAATCAGCTGTTTTTCGGCATGGCGTTCTTTTGCCAGCTCAACCAGCTGTTCGATCAGATCACTGTAATCTACGCCTGCTTCTTTCCAAAGCAGCGGGAACATGCTGAATGGCGTAAAGCCCGGCATTGTGTTCACTTCGTTAATGAGCACTTGACCGTCATTGGTCAGGAAGAAATCGGCGCGGACAAGGCCTGATCCGTCAATCGCTTTGAAGGCTTTAATCGCCATCTCGCTGATTACCGCATATTGTTCATCCGTCACTTGCGCGGGAATCATTAAATCCGTGTCGCCGTCTTCATATTTCGCTTTGTAATCGTAAAAGTCGGTTTTCGGTGCGATTTCACCGACGGCGGAACATTTCGGTTCGTCATTTCCGAGCACGCCGATTTCGATTTCTCTGCCGGCGATTCCTTCTTCCACCACAATTTTCCGGTCATACTCAAAAGCCAGTTCGAAGGCTTTTTCAAGCTCTTCACGGTTTCGGCATTTGCTGATTCCGACGCTTGACCCGAGGTTCGCCGGTTTGACGAAGCACGGATATCCCAGCTCCTCTTCAACCTGCTGTAAGCAGCTGTCCGGCGTCTGTTTCCAGTCCTTTTTTAAAAAAGCGGCGTACTTCGCCTGCGGAAGCCCCGCTTGAGCGAACAAATGCTTCATGATGACTTTATCCATGCCGGCTGATGATGCAAGCACGCCGTTGCCGACATAAGGAACGTTCAGCAATTCCAGCAGACCCTGAATCGTGCCGTCTTCACCGTTCGGTCCGTGGAGAAGCGGAAATACGACATCGATCGGCGCCTTTTCGTCAGGCGACGCTTCAGGAAACATTTCCCGGTTCAATGCTGATAGAGCGAAACTTTCACCGTTTTGTTCCAGCTGAAGCATTTTCACGTTGGAAACCGGCTCAGTCAGCAGCGGGCCTCTTTGCCATTCTCCTTTTTCAGTGATGTAAATCGGATGTATATCAAACTTCTCAGTATTAAGCGCTTTTGTTACAGCTAATGCTGTCTGCAGCGATACATTGTGTTCGGCTGACTTTCCGCCGTACACCAATCCTAGACTTGTTTTCAATGGATATTCCCCCCACAACAATTCATCTTTACTATCTTATCACTTTCCTCAGAAAATGATCTAATTATTTTTGGGCATTCTGAATATGAAAGCATTTGTATGTAATTCCTTTTTATTTTATATTAAAATGGCATGGAAAAGGAGATGTGTCATATGAAAAAAATCAGTACAACAGAACAATTTAATGAACTTATTCAATCCGACAAGGAAATCATCGTGAAATTTTTCGCTGACTGGTGCCCTGACTGCACGCGCATGAATATGTTCATCGGCGATATTTTGGAAGAATATAATCAAAATGATTGGTATGAGCTGAACAGAGACGAGCTCCCTGAGCTTGCCGACAAATATCAGGTAATGGGCATACCGAGCCTTCTGATCTTTAAAAACGGCGAAAAGAAAGCGCATCTTCACAGCGCAAACGCGAAAACGCCCGAAGAAGTCACAGAGTTTTTATCACAGCATATTTAATTCGTTTCACGATCTTTGTTTATGACTTCAGGCTCTACATGAACATGGACATGAGTCACATCATGTTCATGTTTTATTGCATATTCGACTTCATCGGCTACTTCATGGCCTTCTTTCACAGACAGTCCCGGATCTACCGTAATGACCATTTCCACATGAACCGTGCTCCCTAAATACCTTGCTTTCACATCCTTCAGCCTGCTGACCTCTTTTATTTCTTTCACTGTGTGTTTATACGGCTCCAAATCTTTCAGATCAAACCCGTCCGTTAATGAGTGGGAAGCATCTTTGAAGATGTCCCATGCCGTCTTACAGATGATGATTCCGATCAGAAAAGCAATGACCGGATCAATCCACGGCAGATGAAGCCGGGCCGTTAAGACGCCTATAAACGCCCCAATACTGACATAGGCGTCAGAACGGCTGTCTTTCGCCGCCGCATGAAGCGCAGAACTTTTAACCCGATCCGCAAGACGGCTGTTATATACATACATGCCGTACATGACAATCGCGCTTCCGAGCGCCGTCCATGCCGCAATGAAGCTCGGCCTCCGTTCCGCTGACAATCGCCTTTGCTCCTCCGATCAGCACTTCAATACCGACCGCCATCATAATAAAAGACGCAATTAATGAAGAAATTGTTTCAGCCCGATAATGTCCGTAGGCATGATCACTGTCCGCGGGGCGCTGGGAAATCCGGAGCCCGATCAGCACAGCCAGTGATGCGACAATATCCGTGGCGTTATTTAACCCGTCCGCTCTGAGCGCTTCGGAATGATAAATAAGGCCGATCACCAGTTTGACGGCGGCAAGGATGAGGTACGCGGCGATATTAAGAATCGCGCCTTTTTCGCCCCGTTTTAAGTTTGCCGTTTGATCATTCATGTAAGGACTCCTCCATTCTCATTCATAGTATGGATGGAAAAGCGGAAAAATAGCAGCTTTGATCTGACCAAATGCAATATTCGACAGCATTATTCCCCGGGAAACTTTTTGTCGAAAAATTGGCGGTATTTTTCCTTTACATATGAATATGTCCATTGTATACTTTCATTAACTGATAATGATTCTCAATATCATTTGATTAGGAGGGTAATCATGAGGTCTTCTCCTCAGCTCAGATCATCAGTTGAAGGACGAAAAAAACATCTGATCCATTTGCTGATCAATAACGGAATATACAAAAAGTCGGAACGGCATTTATATGAATTATCGCTCGGAGAATTAGAAAGCGAATACAAATATGTAAGGAAGGTGCAGGCTCATGGCGAAACGTAAAATAAAAACATACGAACAGCTGATAAAAGAAAACAAGGCGGCCATTATGAATAATCAGAAGCTGATGAATGTGATCTATGACAGAATTGACCGCAAGCATCAAAAACTGCTCCGGCACAACAGCCATACATAAAAAGAGCCTTTTTCAGGCTCTTTTTTTATTGCTCAAAGGCTTCCGCCGCTAATTTGCCGATGACCGCATCGTCCATCGGCGGATTGTGAAGGCCGGCCCGGGCATCCCGATAATACCGCTGAAGCGGATTATTTCGCTCCAGGCTTTTTGCGCCGGTGATTCTCATTGCTTTATCAACAACAGAAAGGACGGCATTTGTCACAATATGTTTTGCCGCACCGAGCTCGCTTTTGATGAAAGGGCGGCGTTTCGGGTCATCATACATTTGCGCCGCCGTGAAGAGAAACTGTCTCGCTTTTAACAATTCAAGCTCCATTTCCCCGACACGCTGCTGAACGGCCGGCACGTCTTTAATCGGTCCGTTCAGGCTGTTCGGCGAATATTCGGATGCAAACCGGACGGCATAGTCCCTTGCCGCTTGAGCGATGCCCAGATAAGCAGCGGGAATGTGAAGCAGCCAACCATTCACTTTCGCCGCTCTCGGCCCGCTGATAAGCTCCACAAGCCGCTCGTCACTGACCGTGACATGATCTAAAAGGAGATCATGGCTTCCGGTCGCCTTCATGGCAATCATATCCCATGTTTCTTCGACTGAAACGCCTGCCTGATCTTTATGAATGAGAAAAACACCGGTCGTTTGTTTTTCTTCAATCCATGCCGTCACAAGCATATAATCCAAAGTCAGCGAAAGGGTTGTAAAGGTTTTTCGGCCGTTCAGCACCCATTTTCCGTCTTTTTTGACAGCGGAGGTGCCGGGTCTTCCTCCCCTCGTCGGACTGCCGGTCTGCCGTTCCGTCGCTGCCCTGTTCAGGACGGCTCCCTTTTTCACCTCTTCTGTGATAAATGAAAAGACATCTTCATCCCAGCTGTTTCCTTCTCCGAGCTCACCCATGACGGATAAATGCCAGCCGATCCCGAGAGCGACGGCCGCGTCTCCCCGCGCCAGCCGTTCCTGAAACAGCACCATATCATAAACGGAAATGCCTGCACCGCCGAAGGCCTCAGGTACCGTTAACGCCGTATATCCCGCGTCGCGCAGTCTTTGAATTTTCTCGGCGGGAAAACGGCCCGCCTCGTCATCAAGCGCGGCTGTTTTTTGAAATCCGTCTGCAAGCAGGCAGATTTTTTCCATCCATTCCCGCTGCCGTTCATTCTGTATCCATAAAGACACTGGAATCCCCCCATTATAATTCCGATAAAGTTAATAAGTATTATAGAGATTCAAGTCCCGTTTCGCAACTGTGAGGCTGTACAAAAAAAACACGCTATTCCATGGAATAGCGCGTTCAGACTGCTTCCGGGCCGCGGTCCTGCTTGAGCCCGAGATAAATCAGCATATATGTGAGATAACCCATCGTCATCACAAGCCCGCCAAAGAAAAAGCTTGAAAAAATCGGCTCTTCAAACGCGGTAACCGCCGCAAGCACGATCCAGCTTGCATACAGGTAGATGATGAAATAACGGAATCCCGTCTTCATTTTATATAAGAGAAACAGCCCCACTGTAGAAAACAAACCCAGCGCAAGCCTGAAATAAACAAGATGTTCGAATTGAAACATGAATGACACAAAGGAAAAACCAAGCAATAACACAATCGGTAATGCGGTAATAAAATTTCTCAAGTGAGCACCTCCGTCATTACCTTTATTATAAATCAAAATAGCATAAATTATTGATTTATCGTGATCTTTTTCACAAAAATGTCATTCCTTTACTTTATACCCGAACATCTCGTTTGCAAAAGCTCCACCAAGCGACGGCTAAAAAGAATACGATATGGATAATGATAATGCCTGCGGAAAATAACGGCGTCATTCCCGCAAACAGCGGCTTCGCCCCGCTCATATATTGCGTCAGGTCAGTATTTGCGAACAGCAGAAAACTTCCCCATTTGTTTTGGAAGAGCGACATAATCGTCACGAGTGATTTTGCGCCGTACAGCACGATAAATGACAAAATGACGGCCGTTGCGCTGTTTCGGAATACAGAAGAACACAACAAGCCAAAGCATGCCATCGCAAACGCCTCGACCCAGTTCGTGCCGATTACTTTCAGGGTGTTCATAAGAAGCGTCCCTGATTCAGATGTCACCGACACTCCGAAGAAAGCCATGCCGAACAGCAGAGACAGAATATAGTACGCCGCGTACAGGTACAAGCTGACCAAAAATACGGTAATGAGTTTAGATACAAAAATCCGCTCCCGCTTTACCGGGCGGATTAACAAAAATTTGATCGTTTTCTTATCAAATTCAGCGGAAATGATCGTTGCCGCGATCACGATTGTTAATGCCTCAAGCAGAATATTCAGCCCGGGCGCGTACGCCATATAGCCGATGAAATTCTCATCCGTTCCGGAACTGATGACAAGCCGTTTAATGACAAGCGCCATAATAAATTGGAGAACGGCCATCAGAATCAGCGCTACTAATGAGACTTTTCGGTTAAAGAGTTTCATATGCTCATTCGCTGTCAATTTAAACATTCGTCTCCCCCTCCTCTTGAAGCGCCGTCGTCACTTTCATGAATTCATCCTCCAGCGATTCCGCATACGGCATGATGGAATACACGAGAAAGTCTTGTCCGACGAGCGCACGGTTTAATGCCGGGATGTCCTTCTTCGCTACGGTGACGGTAATGCTCCCGCCGTTTTTCTCCGGAACAAATTGCTGCTGGGACAGCCATTCGAATGCTTCGTCAGCCGGCTGAATGTCGAGGATGGCTTTTTCTTCTTTTTCCGCAGCGCCGCGCAGAACAACCTCTGTTTTGATCTCACCTTTTTGAATGATGATGACACGGTCGCAAAGGTCCTCCACTTCACGCAATAAATGCGTCGCAAAAAGGATGCTCGTCCCTTCAAGCTCCGCGAGTTCCTTTAAGTGATCGCGGAAATCCTTCATTCCGCCGGGATCAAGCCCGTTTGTCGGTTCATCTAAAATGAGCAGATTCGGACGGTGAAGAATGGCCTGTGCAATCCCGAGACGCTGACGCATGCCAAGGGAATACGTTTTAACTTTGTCATGCACGGCATTTGTGAGCCCGACCCGCTCGATGACTTCCTGAAGCCTGTCCTCTTTGATGTTTTTGTGCATGTTGGCAAAGTGCTTCAGATTTTCCCACCCCGTCAGGTACGGGTAGAATTCAGGATTTTCCACGATCGCTCCGACGGATTCAAGCGCTTTTTCGAAATCAGCATCGTGCTGAAAGCCGTTAATTGTAATCGTGCCGCTGTTTTTCTTTAAAAGGCCGACGATGATTCGGATAAGTGTGGTTTTTCCCGACCCGTTCGGACCGAGCAAACCGATGATCTCGCCCTGCCTGACATCCATGCTGATGTTTTTTAAAATGTGCTTTTTGCCTATTGTTTTGTCAAGGCCTTCAATATGTAAAATCGGCTCAGTCATACAGCCTTCCTCCTTTTTCACAAAAAATAAACAGTGCCCGTACATAGGCACTGTCTGCATTATAACATTAGTCATATATTCGTGAAGAGCCGGAGCCGACGTTATGTCTTATCCGGGACCGGTCCGTTTTTTTCCTTGTCCTCATTATTGACGACATCCAGAATATCAAGCAGGAACACAAAAATCGGAATTCCGATAATCAAGCCCCAAATGCCGAAGAAATGTTCTGAGAAAATCAGAACCGTAAAGGTAAAAAAGATCGGCAGTTCCGTTTTCGCTGACATCAGTTTCGGATTAAGGAAGTACGTCTCAATCGCATGGATGACGAAAATGACCAGCACGATGTAGATGACATACGCTGCACCGCCCGTCGTATACGCGATGATGCTGAGCGGAATGAGCGAAATCACCACACCCGCAACGGGAATGAGCCCGAGGAAAAAGACCATGATGGACAGGCCGAACAGCTGCGGAAAATGCAGAATGGCCAATGCGATCAAGGTGAGGATACAGTTCACCAGCGCGATAATAAATTGGGCTTCAAGCACTTTGCCGAATGTTCTCGCAAATTTGCTGCCGAAATAAGCAAGTTCGTAGTAAAAAACAGACAGCTTGCTGTGCTGAAATTTTTTCATAAACTCCGTGAGCCGCTTTTTCTCGAACAGGAAAAACATGCTGAGAATCAGTGACATCACGACCTGCAAACCGAAAGTGCTGATATCGGCCAAGTATGTATACAGTACATTAAAACCTTCTTTTACATAGGAACCGATATTGATATCGCCGAACACGCTCGATATCTCATCATAAAACGGAATGACATCGGGATGATACGCGATGTGCTTGATCTGCTTAATCAGCTGTTCAATCTGCTTGGCAACAATCGGGTAAAAGACAAAGCCTCCGACAGTCGCCCCGACAGCCAGCGCAATATATAAAATGGTGATGACCACCCTCTGGCTGATCCGGAAAAAATGGTTCAACACATGCCGGATGACAGTCTCCAGCCGATCCATCAGAAAAGTAAAAATAAACGTAAGCAAAATCAAATTAATCATACTTCGGAATACAACTAACACCCCAGTCAAAACAAGAAAAACGGAAAAACGTCTGACACCCGGATGCTGAAAAAATTTAAAAATAGCCGCCATTTATACACTCCTGCTAGGACAAAAAGCCCTTAGATTTCATCTTTCACTCTCTAATTGTAAATTATATAACAAAATGACGCTAAGGTCTTTGTCCACCTCCTAATAAATTTAAACAAATTTATCTTTTTTACTCATGGCGGCCGAAAAAAAGGAACGGCATGCCTGATGCATGCCGTTCCTTTCCTTTTATACCGCCGTTTTCATTTCTTTTACGGCCTGTGTGCTTTTCGCTTCGTCAAACTCATTTTCGCTCTTGGCTACGATGATGGTGGCGATTCCGTTTCCGATCAGGTTGACGATCGCCCTTCCTTCACTCATAAAGCGGTCAACGCCGAGGAGCAGCGCCAGTCCCTCCAGCGGAATAACCTGAAGCGCCGATAAAGTGGAGGCGAGCACGATAAATCCGCTTCCGGTTACGCCCGCCGCGCCTTTTGATGTCAGCATCAGCACGAGAATGATCGTAACCTGCTGGCCGATGGTAAGGTCAACGCCGAACACCTGCGCCAGAAAAACCGTCGCCATGGACAGATAAATCGAGGTGCCGTCCAGGTTAAAAGAATATCCCGTCGGAATGACAAGGCCGACAACCGATTTGGAACAGCCGTAACGCTCCATTTTATCCATCATCCGCGGAAGGACGGACTCAGAAGAGCTTGTGCCGAGAACGATGAGCAGTTCATCTTTAATAAAACGGAGATAGTTCCACAAGCTGAAACCGAATAGTTTGCAAATGATATTCAAAGCGACAAATACAAACAGGAACATCGTAACGTATACAGACAGCATCAGACTCGCCAGCGGCTTGATGGAATCAAGGCCGAAGTGCCCGATCGTATAGGCCATGGCCCCGAATGCGCCGATCGGCGCCGCGCGCATGATGTAGCCGATGATTTTGAAAAAAACGTGCGACAGTTTATCGAAGAAATCAATAATGCTTTTGCCTCTTTCACCGAGCGCCGCCAGGCCGACACCGAATAAAACAGAAAAGAATAAGACCTGAAGAATGTCGCCTTTTGCGAAAGCGTCAACCATATTTGACGGAACGATGTGAGTGATAAATTCAATCCAGTCAATCCCCTGTCCCCCGTTTTGGGTGTACTGAGAGACATCCCCTTTTTCAAGCTTGCTGTAATCAAGGCCCTCACCGGGTTTCATGATATTGACGACCAGAAGTCCGATAATAAGGGCAATGGTGGTCACGACTTCAAAATAAATAAATGCTTTTCCCCCGACTTTGCCGACTTTTTTCATGTCTCCCATCTTGGCGATGCCAAGCACGATCGTCAGGAATATGATCGGTGCGATAATCATTTTTACCGCATTGATAAATGTATCGCCGAGCGGCTTCATCTGCTTCCCGGCATCAGGCCATACGAGTCCGACAATGACGCCGATGATCACCGCCGTGATGACCTGCACCGTAAGATTTTTGAAAATTTTCATCCCTACTCCCCCTTGCCTCTCGCTGCGTCTATACAAAAATGATAGCGTTTTCATACAAAGAGGGGAAGCTTATGATCATAACGGACATTTTGGTCTTTTTGGTCTCGGCTAGCGGACGAATTTATAGCGGTTAACCGGCCGTCCCACTCCCCCGTATTGAATGTCGAGCTTAATCTGGCCGTCCTTCTCAAGAAAATCAAGATAACGCCGCGCCGTCACCCTTGCAATTCCGAGCGCTTTGGCGGCTTCTTCAGCTGAAAGCGGCTCCGTCTGCTGTTTCATATAGGTCAAAATTTCATTCATCGTAAAATGATTTAACCCCTTCGGCAGATCCCGGGACGGATTTTGCGGAATTTTAAGCAGCATGTCAAGCTGCTCTTGCGACATGGTGTCATGCTCTTCAATTTTCCGTTTATATTGTTTATAGTTTTCGAGCGCCTGCCTCATCCGCTCCAGCTTAAACGGCTTCAAAATATAGTCGGCCGCACCGTTTTGCAGCATAAGCTGGATTGTTTCTTTGTCTTTTGCGGCCGAGACGATGATGACGTCCACTTCGAGCTTTTGTTTTCTGATTTCCTGGAGCGTTTTAATTCCGTCTTTTTTCGGCATGTATACGTCTAATACCACGAGCCCGGGCCGCAGATCTTTTATAAGCCTGATTCCCTCGTCTCCGTCAGCGGCCGTGGCGATGACGCTGAACCCCGAAACACCGGTGATAAATTCTTTATTCACCTCCTGCACCATCGGGTCATCTTCAATAAGCAGCACCTTGATGTCCATCGAATGATTCCTCCCCCTTCATCGGAAATAATATAGAAAATGCCGTTCCCTGTCCCTGCCGTGTGTCGACTTCAATAACGCCCATCCCTTTGTCGACGATTTGTTTGACAAGGTACAAGCCGTATCCCGTTCCTCCCGTTTTATTGACGGTAAACCCTTTGTCATAAAGGCGCGGGATGTGCTGATCGGAAATCCCGCTTCCGTTGTCTTCTATTAATATAGCAAGCACTTCATCATTTTGCTCGATACTGATGTCAATATGTTTGTCCTCCGTGTCCGCTGTTTCGAATGCGCCGAACGCATTTTCAATTAAATTGCCGAGCAGGACGACGATGTCATGCTGGTCGACATGCTCCGGAAATGCCGAGAAACTGCTGTTTTCATCAATTTTCACAGAAATGCCAAGCTCTTTTCCTCTTTTGATTTTGCTTAACAGCAGCCCCGCCGCGGCGTCATTCTGAATGGTCTGATGAAGAAAATCAGTGACGCTTTCTTGTTCTGATGATTCCTTAAAAGCAAGCTGGAGCGCTTTTTCTGATTTTCCGAGCTGAATCAGCCCCGCGATGGTGTGAAGCTTGTTCATATGTTCATGATTTTGGACTCTGAGCGCATCGACAAAATTTTTCACACCTGTCAGTTCTTCCGCCATTTTCGCCGCTTCCGTCCTGTCCTGAAAAATGGCGACGGCTCCGATGACCTTCTTTTTCATGACGATCGGAATTCTGCTGCTCATGATCACCTTTCCGCTGACTTGGATTTCTTCATTATATACGGCTCGGTTCCGCTCGACGATTTCAGGGAGCCGCGAATCTTTTAACACGTCCCAGATCAGCCTGCCGTCGGTCTCTTGTCTGACATTGAATATCTGCTTCGCTTTTTCATTAAAAATGGTGATGTGATGCTGATTATCGATCGCAATGACGCCCTCATTCATCGAATGAAACGTAGCTGTCCGTTCCTCATACATTCTCACGATCTCATGGGGCTCGAGCCAAAACATTTGTTTTTTGATGTGGCGGGCCAGCAAAAAGGAGCCGGCCAGTCCGAACCCGAGCGCCAGCAGAACGATAAACAGTATTTCATGTTTCAGCTGAAGAAGAATTTCACCGAATCCGGGCAGCGTTTTACCGGCAAGGACGACGCCGATCTGATTCAAATCCCGGTCTTTGATGGGATAAAAAGCGCGGACGGCGGTGCCGATCTCTCCCTTTGCTTCGGAAAAATAAATGTGCTCGGCGAACGCCGCGGCTTCGTCCTCACCCCTTGAACGCTTTCCGATCATTGTGCTGACGGGATGTGAATAGCGGATATGATCCATATCCATGACGACGATGTAGTCCGCTTCATTGATGATCCTTATTTCTTCGACCGCATGGCGCACGTCTTCCCTTTGTTTTTTCTGCTCCAGAGCACGTTTGACATCGGTCATCTCAGATACCGTCCGCGCGGTATTCATCAGCCGTTTTTTCAGCTCGCGCTCCTCTGTATGCTGGATATTGCCGATCAGCACGATGCCGACGATCAAAAAGGTAAAAAGCACGACGATATACGAAAGTATGGTGATTTTCCAGCGGATGGTGAGCTTTTTTTTCGTCATTGGCCTCTTCCTTTCCGTCTCTTTACGAAAACGGCCCGTCCGATTATGCTTGTTATAGAAAATGGCGGAGGGGGTTTTCGATGAAAAGCTTGCTGACTTGTCTCAGCCTGATGGTACTCGGTATCGGAACCGCTTTATTCATCGGCTTTCATGATCGTTTCTCAACGGAAGAACCGTATTATGATGACGAACAGGAAGGCCTGAAAGATCAAATGGTTTTCAAGTTCAGCCATGTCGTTGCTGAAAACACGCCTAAAGGGCGGGCGGCGAATAAATTTGCCGACCTGGTCTATCAAAAGTCCGGCGGCACCATTAAAGTAGAGGTATTTCCCAACGGGAGCCTCTATTCAGATAATGAAGAAATAAACGCCCTCCAAAACGGGGACGTGCAATTCATCGCCCCCTCCACCTCAAAGCTCGGATCACTGTCTCCCGAATGGGGTGTTTTGGATCTGCCGTACGCGTTTACAAACTATAAAGCCGTGCAAGAAGGCCTCAACGGCAAAATCGGCACGCGCCTGTTCACTTCATTAGAAAAGCATCATTTGAAAGGACTGGCGTACTGGACGAACGGGTTTAAGCAGCTCACGTCAAATAAAGGGCCGATCTTCACTCCGGACGACTTGAAAGGACAGGCGCTCAGGATCATGCCGAGCAGCGTGATCGAAGACCAGTACCGCCTGCTCGGCGCGCACCCGCGGCAGGATTCCTTTAATTCCACGTTTCAGCTCTTGGAAAGCAATCTCGTAGACGGAGAGGAAAATACGATTTCAAATATCTATTCTAAAAAATTTTATAATGTTCAAGATTATTTGACAATCAGCAATCACGGGTACCTCGGTTATGCCGTGATGACCGACGAGCATTTCTGGAATTCGCAGACAGAAAAAACGAGAACCATCTTAACGGAGGCGATGAGAGAAACGACGGAATGGAACGAAGCCTCCGCTGAGAAAATGAATAAAGACCAGCTTGAAGAGATAAAGAAGAATTCATCCATTCATATTCATGTGCTGAGCAAAGCGGAAAAGAACACATGGATGAAACGCCTCGACCCGATTTACGGACAATATGAACAGGTGATCGGCCGCGGGCTTGTGCAGGATTTGTTATCCTTGCGCCGCGAGCCTTAGCAGGACCAATACGCCCATCTCCGTTTCATCCCTTTTCCCGCCGGGGAAGTAAATAGGGACAGAGCAAAAAAAGGAGATGGAGACATGTTTACACATACGAAAAAACTGCAGCATCCGGCAAAACCGGATCGTCCTGACCCGCTGTTCGCAAAAAAGATGCAGGAAATTTTAGGGGGACAATACGGGGAAATATCCGTCGCCATGCAATATTTGTTCCAAGGATGGAATACACGGGGCAATGAAAAATATAAGGATCTTCTGATGGATACCGCGACTGAAGAAATCGGCCATGTCGAAATGATCGCGACGATGATTGCGAGACTGTTAGAAGACGCCCCGCTGGCAGAGCAGGAAAAAGCGGCTGATGATCCGGTCATCGGGTCCATTTTAGGCGGGATGAATCCGCATCATGCCATTGTCTCAGGACTCGGCGCAATGCCGGAGAGCAGCACGGGCGTTCCGTGGAGCGCAGGCTATATCGTCGCAAGCGGAAACCTTCTGGCAGACTTCCGCGCCAATCTGAACGCCGAATCACAAGGAAGGCTTCAAGTCGCACGCCTGTATGAAATGACCGATGATAAAGGCGTGAAAGATATGCTCAGCTTTTTATTGGCCCGTGATACCATGCATCAAAACCAATGGCTTGCGGCTATTAAAGAATTAGAAGAACAGGAAGGTCCGATCGTTCCTTCCACATTCCCGAAGGCGCTGGAAAAACAGTCATTCTCCCATAAGCTTATTCATTTCTCAGATGGAGCAGAAAGCGCTGAACAAAATTGGCTGAAGGAAACAGCGCCGGACGGAGAACCATTTGAATACGAAAAGGAACCGAAAGCGCACGGCGAAATAGCTAAGCTGGACCCCGTCCCGCCGTATGTCCACAACACGCTTCCCGGACGAAAATAAAAAAGCCTCTAAAGGGGCTTTTTTTTATGTGCGCACAACTGTCCAGTCCGGTTCGTATCGGATGTCCGGGTGATGTAACAGCTCGTGAATGACAGGTTCATCCCCCTCGTACAGCATCACTTCTATTGAAAGAATCGCAGCCTTCTGCTCGTTTTCTTCGTATATGCGGTCATGTTCGTTCTCCATAAAATCATCATAGGCCTGTCTGTTCTCCCAAACGCTGATGATCTCTGCGATGAACAGGCCGTCTGCGTTTTTCCGCCAGCCGCCGGCCTGTTTGACGAAGCCATTTACACATGATAATGCTCCCCACCTTGACTGTGCTTGCCCAAATGCTTCAGCGTTTGCAGCGTCTGTTTCACATACAATCTTTTTGATCAGCATGACCGTTCCTCTGTGATGACTGTTTTCGCATGCGTATGCTCGACACAGAGATTCACGGTTCTGACGTATGAGCGGGTGCGGTGAATCGTGCCTTTCGGGATGAGCAGGCTGTCATTTGCTTTGAGCACTGCGGTTTCTTTGTCCTTAAAATCGATCAGCAGCTCACCTTCCAGAACGATGAACCATTCATCTGAGTCAGGGTGATGGTGCCAGTCATATTCTCCCGTAAACACTGCGAGGCGCACACAGTGGTCATTGATCTCCGCGATTGAAAAATTGTCGTGTTTTTCTTTGACTTTATTGGCGATAGCGAGCAAATTCAGCATGTCAGACACGAGTGAAAAACCCCTTTTTCATTTTATTGTATCGTAAGGGCGGCTCAGATCAAGATTTTCCCAAAATAAAAAGCGATCCAGCTGATGTGCCGGATCGCTTTTGATCTGCAGGTTGTCTGCCTTTTATGCTTTTATTAGCTGCTTCGTCTGTTTCCGCCTTTTTGGCCGATTTCCTTATAAAAATCTTTGTCATGATTTTTGCTTGTAGCTTCTCCGCCTTTTTGACCGATTTCTTGATAGAATTCCTTGTCATGGTTATTGCTTGT
>NZ_JAAMNX010000006.1:117002-222878 GCF_011065565.1 Bacillus sp. EKM420B
GGCTTCTCCGCCTTTTTCACCGATTTCCTGATAGAATTCTTTGTCGTGATTTTTGCTTGTGGCTTCTCCGCCTTTTTCACCGATTTCCTGATAGAATTCTTTGTCGTGATTTTTGCTTGTGGCTTCTCCGCCTTTTTGACCAATTTCCTGATAGAATTCTTTGTCATGGTTATTGCTTGTAGCTTCTCCGCCTTTTTTACCTGCTTCTTCTCTGCTCATTTTGTTATTATCTTGTGCCATTTTTGAATTCCTCCTTTAATTGGTGTTGGTTGTTGGTTTCCCGATTTCAGAACTGCTAAACAAAGAAAACACATTGAATGTGTTTTCGGGTGGTTTTTTATCATTCTGTATCGTTCATGCGTTTTAGAATCCGGCGTTTTTTATAAAGCATGATGCCTGTTTCCGCGATGCTTTCTAAAGCTGAACGGTTGGCGGACGCGCCGAAGATGATGCCTGCGGCCGGAACCATTTGCAGCAGTTTTTTCGCGGCGAACGTATCGCGATAGCTGTAAACGACTTCCCGCCAGCCTTGGATTTGCGAGGCGACGCGCTGATAGGTTTGGTCGTTTTGATCATATTGCCGTAAATCTTGCAGGATCGCTTTTTTTCCGATGACGTCACTGGATGCAAGCTGAAGCAATTTGACGATAAACACGCGTTCTTTTTTGTCTTTCGGATCAAAGCCGTAAGCAACCGCGATGTCTTGCAGCGTCTTTAAGGACAGGCCGAGCATCGCCGGAATGTCTGCCGCAAGCGTAAACACGCCGCCGACTCCCGTTGCGGCTCCCTGCACCGTCGCGGCCTTTACGCTTGTACGCGCTATGGCTTCTGCGATTTCGTCCATGACGGCAAGCGGCGCATTGCGGATGTCGTGAAGCGTTTGACATGTACCGTGCGGCAGCCGTTTTTGAAACTTTTTCATGATGCGCTTTTCTGATGTAAGGTACTGTCCGCCTGACTGAATAAACGTTCCCGTTTCATCGAGTATGAGTCCGATTTTCCTCTGAATAAATTGCGGTGTCAGCTTGTCCAAAAGCTGAAACGGCAAGCGGGTGAATGTTTGCCAGAACATCGCCCTCTGCTGCGCCTTTTCCCATTTTTGAATGTCTCTCAGTTGTTTTTCCAGGTCTGTCCGCTCTTCTGTCACCCGTCCTGCACGTCCTTTCTGATTTCTTTCTACATAGTATACCTTTATGGCGTTTTCTTTTTACACCCGGCCGGACTTTTTATCCGGAAAACATTCCATTGTTTAATTTTCTTCAAATTCTATATATTGTATAATTTTGAATAATACGATTGAAGGAGAATGCTGTATGCAATGGATTTATTTAAGTTTAGCGATCATTTTTGAAGTATTGGGTACGGTCAGCATGAAATGATCAAATGGATTTACAAAACTTGTCCCAAGTATTTTATTGATATTGTTTTATATCGGCAGCCTTTGTTTTCTTACTTTGACTTTGAAATATATAAGTGTCTCCATCGCGTATGCGGTTTGGTCGGGAATGGGGATCGTGCTGATTTCCGTGATCGGAATTTTTTTCTTTCATGAACAGTTCTCTGTTATAAAAGCTGTCTCTGTTCTTCTGATCATCATCGGTGTCGTTTCCTTAAACTTTATTTCTGAAAGTGAAACGTCATCAAACGGCATCAGCGTTCATGCGGACAGAAACAGATGATGAAAGGGTTAAAGGTTCTCTTCTTCATTACAGATATTGGATTTATCGTTTATTGGATTGTTACTTTTTTTGAGTGGATTCCAAAAAACATGGTGTTTAAAGATTATGATAACGCCATGATAATGGCCTGGAACTGGTCATTCTTTCCCTTAGATATTTTCATTTCGATAACCGGGCTGTACAGCTTGTTTCTTTATAAACGGAAACATGCATTATGGCGCCCTTTCGCATTAATATCACTTGTGCTGACCTTTTGTTCAGGCCTGCAAGCGATTGCCTTTTGGGTATTTATCGGTGATTTTGATCTTATGTGGTGGGCATTCAATCTGTACTTGCTTCTTTATCCTTTATATTTTATTCGGAAATTGCTGGTCTCTCGTAAAAATAGCTGTCATTCTTTTTGATGAGGCGGTTTTCTTTTTCTTCAGGCGGGAAACACTTTTCATAAAGGAGTGATAGACATGCCTTGGTCTATGAAGGATTATCCGCAATCATTGAAGAATCTCGAGGAACCTGTGAAGAAAAAAGCGATCGAAATCGCGAATGCGATGGTGGATGAGGGTTATGAAGAAGGACGGGCCATTCCCATTGCGACAAGTCAGGCGAAAGAGTGGAAAAAAAACGCTTCTAAAGAAGAAATCGATCAGCTGATGAAACACGATGATGAAACGAAACGCGGAAATTGAATCGGAATAAAGGAAAAACCCCGCTCTCAAGAGAACGAGGTTTTTCTGCTTATAAACCGTAATAATAAGATAGTGTGGTGACTGAAACGTAGCCTGTCGCTCCTGCATACGTGACTTTCAGCCATTTATTGGAATTAGTGTAGTGGCCTTGAACATATTCTCCGGTGACCCAAGAACCTGTAATTTTTTTACCGCTTGAGAATGTTGTGATCGTTGAACAGCTGACCTTAGAGCATGAGCGCATATTAGCACCGTAAATGCCGACTGTACCCCCGCTGGCTAAAATGGAAACGTCCGGTTCAGCTTTAGGTTTGAAAGCTGCTGCTGATGCAGAGCCGCCAAAAGCGAATAAAGAAACAGCAAAAATCATGGCTAAAGAAATGATCGACAAACGACGTACCAAGAAAATTCCCCCTCTTTTATCATATGGCTGGAAAGCTTTCCTGACGTTATTATACTTTTTTGCCCGGGAAACTGAAATAAGTCTAATGCTCCAACTTCTTTTCTTCACTAGTGACCATGCTGATTCTTTTTTTGATAGATAACAGCCGTTTATTGGACTGGAATCACTGATATATCGTTGATTCAAACGTTTATTCAGAGCGGCCGGAGTTTTTCCGGAGGTCATTTGAATGGTACAGAAAGGTTTTATCTTCCAATGGAAAGAAACATTATTATTCTATTTACCCGGGAAAACGGAGGAAATACTGCGTCTTTTTCTCAGGATCAGTTGCACCGGACAGAAAGTTGTGAAGTGATATGAGCAAGTGTCCTCTTTTCATCTTTTTAAAAGAACGCTCAACGCATCCGCGCATGATCGGACGCGGAAACACGCTTTGCGAACGGCATCGCTTCTTTCCCGGAACGATGCCGTTTTCATTTTCGGACCTTTCTTCGGCGGGATACATACCATAGATAAAACAGGGCATCAATGTACCAGTTTATTGAACATAAAGAACTTGACATCTCATAATAGCGGATTTATGATGTAGATAAAATAATTTGCATCTAGGAAACTTTTTGTTATTTAGCTAAAAATCTATCAGAATTTAGGTGAGACATAATGAGCAAAGACATCTCAGCACAATCACTGCAAGCAAAAGCCGTGCAGGATGCACTTGACGGCAAAAGCAAGGGATTCAAGCGGCTTCTGCCTTTCTTAGGCCCAGCCTTTATCGCGGCGATTGCCTACATTGATCCGGGAAACTTCGCTACGAATATCTCAGCTGGTTCGAAATTTGGGTATATGCTGCTTTGGGTCATCCTCTTTTCAAACTTGATGGCTTTTTTAATCCAAGTTCTTTCCGCGAAGCTCGGCATTGCCACGGGTAAAAACCTTCCGGAAATCGCCAGAGACCGGTATCCGAAATGGGTATCCGCCGGGCTGTGGATACAGGGTGAACTGGTGATTATGGCAACTGATCTGGCAGAATTTATCGGGGCGGCGCTCGGGCTCAACCTGCTGTTCGGCATACCGATGGTTGAAGCGGCCATTATCGCGGCGATCGGATCATTCGCGATTTTAGAGCTGCAGCGCCGGGGTTACCGGGCGCTGGAAGCGGGCATCGCCGGACTTCTGTTTGTCGTGGTGATCGCCTTCGCTCTGCAAACCTTCTTTGCCAAACCTGACGCCGCCTCCGTTCTCGAAGGGCTGTTTATCCCGAAAATTGACGGAATGGACAGTGTGCTCTTGGCAACCGGTATACTCGGCGCAACCGTGATGCCGCATGCCATTTACTTACATTCCGCACTGACACAGCGCCGTGTCGTCGGAAAAACGGATAGTGAGCGGAAAAAGATTTTTAGATTTGAGACGATTGACATTCTCATCGCGATGGTGATCGCCGGGGCGATTAACGCAAGCATGCTCATCGTCGCTGCCGCGCTTTTCTTCAAGAACGGGCTGTATGTAGAAGATTTAGACGTGGCTTATCAGCAATTCGGCCACTATATCGGACCGGCTTCAGCCATTCTCTTCGGGATCGGGCTGCTGGCCGCAGG
Source organism: Bacillus sp. EKM420B (assembly GCF_011065565.1). Classification (NCBI taxonomy): domain Bacteria; kingdom Bacillati; phylum Bacillota; class Bacilli; order Caryophanales; family Bacillaceae; genus Bacillus; species Bacillus sp. EKM420B. Next base: position 121,369 of record NZ_JAAMNX010000006.1, read on the forward strand.
GCTTTCAAGCTCTTCTGTCGGCACATTGTCAGGCGATATTATCATGCAGGGCTTCATCCGTTACCGTATCCCGCTTTATTTGCGGCGTTTCATTACCATCATTCCGCCGATGATCATCATTATCTCGGGGGTCAACGCCACAGAAGCGCTCGTATGGAGCCAGGTCGTTCTTTCATTCGGCATCTCCTTTGCGCTCGTGCCGCTGATTATGTTTACAAGCAACAAACGCCTGATGGGCGCCCTGACGAACCGAAAATGGGTGACGGCTCTCGCCTGGCTGATTGCGGTTTTGGTGATCGCGCTTAATCTGTTTGTGATCTACGATTCATTCCGTTAGAAAAAAACCGGCCATCAGCGGCCGGTTTTTCTTTTGACGCCGGGTGCCGTTCGTATCTTTTTCCGGGCGTTTTTGGTATGATAGAAGAAAAATCGGAGTTTTGCTTATGTCAGTATTTATCCTTTTTTATCTGTGGATTGTGCCGATTGTCATCGGCATCTTCTGTTCTCTTTTTGCTTATCGGACAACGGGTAAGAAACGTCTGATTCCCGGCTTTGTGATGATCGCATTAAGTATCGTTTCCTTAATCACGGGGCTTTGGATCGGCGGTGTGAACTATCATGTGTTCATCGGAGGCATGTTTTTATTCGGTACGTTATTGGCCGGTTCCGCCTTCCCGTTTTTCTTCGCTCTCTCACGCAAACGAAAATAAACAGGCATGCCGCCTGTTTATTTTTTTACCTAAGCCTAACCGCTCCGATAATGTGATTCCGCCTCAAACAGCCTGTACATGCAGGCTCCAGCCCATGTTCTATTTCACAAAACTGCAGCTAAAATAAATCCTGCTAAAGAAGATTTTGAATTGCGAGAAAAATATCGTATTAAAATCCTATTTACCCAAAAAATACCTATTGATAGAATGGTATCTGAGAGGGAAAAATGTTCAAAGCGGATCATACAGGTCCCGCCTAAATACATAGTCTTTCATTTCTCTCTACACTACATTTCTAAAGGAGGATTTCCCATTAGACACGCAGCTAAAGGCATTCTGTTTGCCGCATCTTTAGCCCTTGTAACTACTGCTTTTGTCCCCGCATCCTTAGCTAAAGAAAATCATAATAATACTGCCAATGCCACTGGAACGACAAAATCATTTTTTTATCAGACTGATACGCAATTTTCCTACGGACTTAAAGCACAAAGCGATGCATCTGTGTCAAAACCAGTCAAAGATGCAATCAGAGAGGTGCTGAAAAATAAAACAAAATTATTCAATCTTGTTGAAAAATTAGCAGGAAAGAAAATAAGAAATGAACTCGAATCCGTTTTCAATGAACATATAGAACCGGTTTTAAAGAAAATGCTGAACGAGTATGTCGCCTTAAGCTGGACTGATGTGGAAAAGAATCTTTATCTCTCACTTAAAAAGTCCGGACTTTCTGACAGCCAGGCTAAAAACCTCGCTCATTTGACAACTTTAGCAATGAAAGCATTTTAAACTCATTCATAAATGATCAGCAGGAAAATACGTATGAAGTAATGCAAAGTGCTGTTAGATTCACTCTAATAGCACTTTTTCATTGGAGATTTCACATGACTGTCTTTTTTACTGTTTTGCTCACTTTCTTATGCTGCCTTGTGATTTCATCTCTTATTTTTATGATTCTATTAAAAAAAGAGATCGTGGATACACCGCCAAACCGCTTAGCTCATACAGCATTCATAGGGCTTATTGGATTCTCCCTGTTCTTCGCTATAACTGTACCCAGCCTGATTATTTGTTTTGCAGCTGTAACAATACATCATTTTTTCGGAGATTACATCATATATGATTCTCTTTCAGACTTATACATATTTTCTGTCGTCGTCAGTATCTTAGCTTTAGTTTATATGCTTATCCTTACGGCAATTGTTAAAGGAATGACTCATGTTTTGACATTGCCTGCTTGGTCAGCCTATATCCTTGAATTCATTTTTGCATGGGCTGCTGTTTACTTCTCAGTTCAATACGTTTCCAATCATATCATTGAGAACATATCTATATTTCAAGGCGGAGAAGTGCTTCTTTCATTGTTCATCACTTTCTTATTTTCGGGATTGGATATCCTTTTTACTAATTTGGATAAGATTTCAAAAGAGAAATTAGGCTAATAAGGGGGCAATGGGTATGAAGAGCATTAAATATATATCCTATTTTTCTATTTCTTTAGTTTTGCAGGTGGTATGGCTGCTACTAATAAAAGAAACCTCTAATCTATCTCTGATAGATATGATTACGGTGTCCTTTTTATTCACTCTCTTTATGTTCATCTTGGATCAAATTTTCAAAAAAAAGCGGACAAATTAGGGTCTGTTTTTTTATAATCCTAGGGCTTCTCTTTCATTTTGAAATTGCTCCGGATTTGGGGATGTTGCGGGAACCGTTCATTAATGTTTAACACCGGCCTCTGTAAAATACTTCTCCTTTTATATAACATCCTGACTTCTCCGTCATATATTCAAACGAAAAAACGGCAAAAGGGAGTAATGAAACATGATATTGTTTATTGGCAAGTTCATGTTGCTCTTTTTATTCTGCTCGCTGGCATATTATTTGTTTAAAGTTGTTTATTACAATATAGGGAAGAACATTGCGCTTAAAACCCCGGAAGGGACAAAGACAAACCGGACGGCACGTATGTTTGTCAAAAATGGAACTACACTGAATGATGGAGATTACTTTATGATCGCTGTTGTGACCGCTCTCTGGCTGTTCTTAAGATGAAACCGCGCTGATCCATCACGAGTTTTTTGATCAGCCATCGCTCGCCAGCTGCGGTTTTTCACAATCTCCGTTTCCGTTTAGGACGGTTATATGCAAGCCAAGTCGCTCAACAAACAAAAAAATAAACAGGCATGCTGCCTGTTTATCAAGCTGTCGAGATCTTCTCGATAGCTCCTTTGTTTTTCCTTGAATGATTGAAGAAAGGCTTAAAAATGGACGGCGTCTTTCTCATGCATGCATAGTTCAAGAAAACACTTCACAGCAAAACGGAAAGGTGAACGCAATACACGCAGCGGTCAAGAACCTTATGCGGCAGCGGATGTTGATTACTGGATAAGAAAAAGAAATCCCCCAGTCTTAAAAGGTGGAGGTCAAAAATTGGAGAACACTTTAAATATTTATAGCTTTTTCAGCGATGCGGAAAGTTCCAGAATCACTCATTTCAGCAATAAAAACATTTGTTACACTTAATAATCCAGTAAAAAGAATACCGATTAAAGCGGAGCTGATTATAACCTTCTTTATTATATAGCATCCGTAACCTTAAGGATTTGTGTTTGGGCATGTATAGTTTTCTTTAAAAAGGTTCTTCCCTCTGCATAGTTTCTCTTTTCAAAATGAAAGTCACCTAATTTTTCAGTCAGCTCTGCGAAATCAGACCAAAGGCGCTTCTCTTCTAAGTAGCGTCTATTGCCTTTTTAAAATTCTCTTCAGCGGCACTCAAACTTTCCCCTCTTAAATAAACTAAGCCTAAGTTATGAAAGATCACTCCGATAATTCTTTTCCCTTTTTCCTCATCCAACCCACGGGCGATACTTAATGCTTCCCGATAAACCGGAGATAAATAGCTCCCCGTCATCATAGCCTTCCACCTGAAAAATGTCGGCTCGGCACCTATTACAATAAACATAAATGTTAATGACAATGAATACAACAGCCATAATCCATACTTTTTTGAAGATGAGATACCCTAAAATCCCCAACAGAAAAGAAACTGCCGGAAAAATGATGAGAATGATATAAACAGGACTCAATGGCATGCTAATATAAACACCTTCAACTTATTTTAAAATTTCAAAACGTGCAATTTCCCACTCTTTTTTTGCTTTTAGCGGGATTGTTTTTACCTTTTTGCCTGATTTCAAATCATAAGACGTGATATCTCCAAGCTTGTTATCACGCTGGATATCAAAGTTTTTGAGTAAAACATACATCTCTTTGTCATTGAATTGAACATCATTCATTAATTTGTTATCATCCCCAGCATAAAAATCAAAAGATTTTTTCTTAACCATTTTTTTATCAAACACCTGCATCAACCCATCAAAAGAAACAGCTAAGATGCTATCTTTTAATATTTTCAATTTTGCAGGATGAAACCCTTTCTCCATCTCGACTTCTTTTTTTACCTTAAGAGTCTCTCTGTCTATTAATATGAGCTTAGAATTCTCTTTCTCATTCACGTTATCATTAACTGCCAGTACAAATGTATTTTCATCTAGAGCTTGGAATGCATCCTTTTCATCCATGAAGTATATCCCTTTATTCGGTACGGATGCCTTGTTCTCTTGCTTATTTGTCTCTGGGTTAATTGAAAGGATGGACATACTTTCTTCATCACTTGAAATGACATAAATTTTATTTTTAGCGACTATTGCTGATCCAAGTTCTCCGTTAAGCTTTATTTGTTTCTTGTTTTTTCGGCTGTTTCCCTTCCAATATACCAGTTCACTTTCCAGCCCTTTGTCTGTATATCCAACGTTAATGTCATGGATGATATAACCGTCAGAACTATTTATAAAGAAAGCACCTTCATCCTCAGTTGTTTTTGACAAACTCTTTTCATTTATTTTGTTTATTTTTCCGGTTTTATTGTCTATCATCAAGTGATTATTGCTTCTATTTGATGAGAAGAACGTATCGTTTTTGTTATATGAAGACATCGTGAAATTTATACCATCTTTCAATTCCAAGCTATCCATTTTAGTACCATCTTCACCGTAAACCCCAATCTCACTTCCCCTATCTAAAGTGTTAGAAAAACCAACAATAAATTTTGCATTGTCAATATCCTTTAATACAGTCTTTTTATTGCTGCTTCTTTCCTCTTTTTCATTCCCAGTTGGGATGAGACCGCAAGAGGTTGTGACTATCAGTATGCAAATGAAAATAAACAGGGTCTTAAGTCTATTCATATTTTCCTCCCTTTGAAATGACAAAACAACCGGTGCATCACCGATTGTTTTTGTCAATTTGTTTAACCCTTGTGATAAAAGATTGTTGTGTTATTGGATTTTACAAGCTCCATTGGTGTTACAACGGTGTCCCATTTGACATTGTCAATATCAATACCTTGGTTTTTCCAAGAACGCCAAGCTAATTGAGAACAATAAAATTTAGCAGTTGTCTTTTTATTCAAAAAGTTGAAATTATATTTCTTTTTATTATTTGCTTGCTTTTCCGCATATTTTGCAGCGTTTATATACTTATTGTTATTCGATCCTTTAACCCATAGACCATAAACTTTCTTTTTACTTCCCCAGTTATTATTATATCTGCGAACTCCATCTTGGTTTATAGGGCTCCAGCTTTTCGCCCATGCTTCAACTGTTTTTGATTTGTTAGTTGAAACAATCGCAGCATGTCCTACACCAATAGACCAACTTCCAGAATTAATTTCATAGCTTGTAAGAACATCACCTTTTGTACCTAACGCTTTTGCTGCAATTTGGTTCTTGGGCTGATATTCAGGCTCCTTGTATTTAGGAAGAACTTCATCAATTTGACCAGAGGCTTTCAATTCTTTGATTTCTTTTTGGGAATCCTTATACAAGTCTTCTGCATGTTCTTGTACATACGCATACTCTTCTTTACTCATTTCATAGAATTTCTGTACTTCCTCACTTGTCATGCCGGCATCTTTCATTTCCTGTATTTCCGTTTGGACTTTTTCATTAGTAAGTTGCGGAAATCCTTCAGCATGTGCACTTTTCCCAAATCCCAATCCTAAACCGGAAATCAACATAGTTGTAGAGAACATGGTGGTAAGTAAAAATTTAATCTTTTTCACATCAGTATCCCCCTACTATTGAATAATTTTTCCTTCTATTCTAAGATATAGGATGTAAATAAGGTTGTAAACACATTTTTTGAATTATTTGGGATATTTTAATCATTTCTATTGAGTGTATAATGTCACACAAAATCGGGACATGTAGTGCCAACTGAACTATAGGATTTGGGCTTTAAACAATGTTTACCAGGCAATGTGTTGTTTCACTATTTCTTCGTAAGGTTAACCTTCAAATTTTACATAAATTCACAATCATTCAAAATATCTTTCTCAACAAACATATTCTACCATTAATGCGAACCGCAATTCTATATACTTCTTTATTTTTATGAAATATATAGAATTGTGGTACAGCCTTATTAAAGGGTTGTTTCATTTATTTCAGAAGAGGCAACATTTTTTCTTTCGTTTTTGGCCTGTAAATGCCGTTATCAGACAGGCCATACATGGACTGGAACCGTTTGACTGCATTTGCTTTCTTCGGTCCGTAATAGCCTCTATTCTGTTGTTCTTTGCCCCTTTGTCCGGATAATAATAGAGAGCCGCTAACGCCGATTGAATTTGCTTTACGGACGTTCCCTTAGTTAAGGGGCTTTGTCACTTTAAAAATGTCTGGCGGCAGCGTGTAAGATGATGTCTTTTTACCGAATGGAGAGCTGGACGAGCCAGTCAGCTTTAATACTTGGCCAACTTTGATCAGGTTCGGATCCTTGATGCCATTCAAGCTTTGCAGGGTTGCCATGCTTACGCCTGACTCCTATGCAATGACGATAATATTCCGCCTTTTTTGACAGTGGACGTCGCCACCGGTCCTTTTTCCTGTTTTTGCTGATCAGGGGGGCTGACGGCGCTAATGTGCGAACCACGTTTGGCAGGAACTGTCCTGGCCCTTCAAAAGCTTTTTTTATCAGCCATCGCTCGCTAGCTGCAGATTTTATGATCTCTGTTACCGTTTCAGCAAATTTGAATATGATAGACTTCCTGTGTCCAAGCGGGCTCGAACGGCTGACCTCTTCCTTACCATGGAAGAGGTCAGTAAAACTGATAAGAACTAATCTTCTCAATAAATCAAGGCAGACAGCGAATACTGGCTGAAGCCCTTCGCTTGGCCGTAAGTGATTTTTCCCGGAAGCGGCGGCTCGTCGCCGATGACGGCATCGATGACGACCGGCTCATTTGAGTTAAGCGCTTCATGAGCATGATTCCGCCTTCTTATTTTTTCTTAGGCAACAAACCGATTCAAAACCAATTTAAAATATTGAATTTTTTAGAATAACTGTGTAAGTTTTGTATAACAAAAATTAAAAAAAGAGTGAGGAGGGAAACATTTGATAATCAGAAGCGCAGAACACTATGATGTAAAACAATTGACCGATTTAATGTATTTATATATCGTGGATTTTTATAAAAAACCTAAGCCACCGATTGAAAAGATACATCATTTGATTGAAATGTTATTTGAGAAGAACAGGGGTATTCAATTCGTTGCTGAACAAGATGGGGAACTTATTGGCTTTGCAACATTATATTTTAGTTTTAGTACGACGAAAGCAGATAAAATAACAATAATGAATGATTTATTCGTGGCAGAAAAAGCAAGAGGCACAGGAGCAGCCCAAGAACTGTTTAAAAGATGCGAAACTTTTACAAAAGAAAACGGGTATGCGCATATGTCATGGATAACTGCATCTGATAATTACCGTGCACAAAAGTTCTATAAAAAGATGGGCGGTTCTCTGGGAGATTGGCTGACCTATTCCATATAACCCGACATGACCTTATTGAAGAAAAAACTAAAATAAAAAGCCGGGCTTTTACTATGGCTTATCTGGGTAAATAAATAAAAATAAACAGGCATGCTGCCTGTTTATTTTTTTAAAGCGCCGGCTTCTTAAAACAGCCGTTTTAAGCTTTTCTTGAGTGACGGCATTTCGATTTTTTGGTTTTCAAAGAAGTTTTTCAGCATGTATTTGCTGAAGCCCTTCGCTTGGCCGTAAGTGATTTTTCCCGGAAGCGGCGGCTCGTCGCCGATGACGGCGTCGATGACGACCGGCTCATTTGAGTTGAGCGCTTCATGAAAAGCGGGAGCCAATTCCTCGTGTTTCGTCACTTTGATGCCTTTTGCTCCGCAGCTTTCTGCAAAAGTGGCGTAATCCATATTTTGCAGCTGGGTGACGTAGTCAATGTTGCCTTTGACCCGCTGTTCATATTCAATCATGCCTAAATTTTCGTTGTTTAATATGACGACCGTAATCGGCAGTTTATATTTAACAGCCGTCGGCAGATCCTGCATCACCATTGAAAATCCGCCGTCTCCGCAAATGGCGATGGACTGCCGCTCAGGTTCGGCAAGGCTTGCGGCAATCGCTCCCGGAAGCCCGCATCCCATTGTGGCGAGCCAGCTTGAGACGATAAAGTCCTGCTTCTTCATTTTAAAATGGCGGGCCATCCACACCGTGACCGTTCCGACATCCACTGACAGGACGGCGTCCTCTGCGGCGGCATCCTGAAGCCGGGCAATGACCTGCTGCGGCTTGAGCGGATGAGTCGCTTCGGTTTCATCCTTCTCGATTTCCTTCCACCAATGCTTCATGTGCTCGGTGCAGGCGTCTAAAAATCTTCTGTCTTCTTTATATTCAATGTATTCCGTCAGCTCTTTCAGCCCCAGAGCCGCATCACTGACGATTCCCGCATTGACGGGATAGCGCTTGCCGATTTTCGCCGGATCCGAATCAAGCTGAATGGCAGGCGTATTATCCGGGAGATAATCCCTGTATGGGAACGATGTGCCGAGCATGATCAGCAGATCGCATTCCTCCATGGCTTCGTAGGCGGGCTTTGTGCCGATTTGCCCGAGATTCCCGAGAAAGTGGGGATGGCTGTCAGGCACGACGCCTTTTGCCGGAAGAGTAATCACAATCGGAGCGGCCGCTTTATCGGCGAATGCGAGCAGCTCCTCTTTTGCCGATTTTAACCCTTGGCCGGCGAGAATGACCGGTTTTTTTGCATTGTTAATATATTGCGCGCATGTCACGAGATGTTCTTTTTTCGGCTCTATATCGGCTTTGAGGTATATCGGCGATGTGTAAACCGGCTCCCGTTTGATTTTTTGCGCGAATAAATCATCAGAAACGGTTAAAACGGCAACGCCTTTTTTGCTGTAAGCCGTGCGGATCGCCTGATTCAGAAGATCGGGCAGCGCTTCTGCCGTATGTACTTGCTGGTTGAATACCGCCACGTCCTCAAACATTTGCTCTAATTTGATTTCCTGAAAGCTGTCACGGCCGATTTCATCGGAAGCCACCTGTCCCGCAATCGCCAGCACCGGAACGCCGTCCGCTTTGGCGTCGTATAAACCGTTCAGCAGATGAACGGCCCCCGGTCCTGCGATTGAAAGGCAGACACCGATCTGTCCGGTCAGTTTTGCCTCAGCCGCGGCAGCCAGGGCGGCGACTTCCTCGTGCCGGGTTTGGATGAATGTCAGGTTATTTCGTTCATGTCTCAGTTCTTCGATAAATTCATTAATGCTGTCTCCGGGAATGCCGTATATATGACCGACTCCCCATTGTTCAAGCAGCTCCGTCATTACGTGTCCTGCTGTTTTACTTGGCATACTGCATCCTCCTTTTACCTGTATTCATCCCCTTTTTCATACGGGTTGAAACACGGGCTATACTCTCAGCTTTTTTCTCAGCAGATCAAGGATGGATAACAAATTTCGGTCTTTAAGAACAACCTTACGACTTGCCGCCCCATTGAGTCCGTCTTTTATCTGCCGTTTTCTGTTCGGCACCATGAACAGCGGCAGCCGGCTTTGGGAAAACCAGCGTAAAGCGGCGGTTTCCGGCCCGTTCATCAGCGGTGTTCCTCCGGTAATGGCTCCGATGAATACGTGCTGTGTATCTTCAAATGCCGGCCTTTCATACTCACCGGCTTTATGCAGGATGGTCACGTTATAACCGGTTTCTTCACAGGCCTCTCTGACGGCTGCGGCTTCAGGTGTTTCACCTTCTGCAATCCTGCCCCCGGGCAAATCCCATAAGGGAATGTCTTTTCGTTTTACGAGCAATATCTTCCGCCCCTCATTTTGTATGATGACAAACGCGCCTTGAGTCATGTCGTCCTCCTTTACAAAAAAGACCGCGGCATTTTAGCCTGCGGTCTTTACCGTTACTTTTTAAAATGATACGGCAGGGTGGCGACAATGATGTCCTTCTTCCAAAACAGCCGGACGCGGAGCAAGAAGGCTGATTGGTTGTGAAGGATGGTCTGCCAGCGTTTTTTCGTAATAAATTGCGGAAACAGCACCATCACGGAGAACTGTTCTTTTTTCGCTTTTTGTTCGACCGTTTCCAAAAACTTATCAAACGGGTGAACCAGACTGCGGTATGAGGAATGCAGGGTGACGAGGCGGACGCCGTTATGAAGCTCTTCCCAGCGCTTTTCCACCTTTTTTTCGTGTTCTCTGTCAAAGGAAACATGAACCGCAATGACCTGATCCGATAATGATTTCGCATACTGAATCGATTTTTGGACGACGGTGGTGACACCGGCGACAGGCACGATGACGACGGTTCCCTTGATTTCCTCAGGCTGCTGATCAACGACCCGCAGCTGTTCGCCGACCGCGGTGTAGTGATTTTTAATGACGAAAAACAGCATGACGACAGCAGGCATGAATAACAGCACCGGCCAGACAAGATTGAACTTCGTCGCGAATAAAATACACAGCACCATAAATGAAATGGCGGCGCCGCATGAGTTGATCAGCATTTTTACCGCCCAGCCCTTCGGCTTCTGCCTGATCCACTTGATGCACATTCCCGTCTGCGACAGCGTAAATGGAATGAACACGCCGACGGCATAAAGCGGAATTAAATGTTCCGTGCGGCCGCCGAATAAAAGAATGAGCAAGATGGACGCGATACCGAGAAAGATGATTCCGTTTGAAAATCCTAATCGGTCGCCCCGTACCGTAAACATTCTCGGCATATACTGATCGCGCGCTAAATTAAACGCCAGCTGCGGAAAAGCGGAAAAGCCCGTATTTGCCGCAAGCACGAGAATCAGGGATGTCACGCCTTGAATGAAATAGTACACCGTATGCCGTCCGAAGGTTTCCGCGGCGATTTGTGAAATAACGGTCTCGTTAGGCTTCGGACCCGTGCCGTAGCCGTACGCCAGCACCGTAATCCCCGTAAATAAGATCGCCAGCAGAATCCCCATCATGGCCAGAGTGCGGGCCGCGTTTTTCGCCGGAGGATTTTTAAAGGCCGGGATCGCGTTTGAAATGGCTTCAACACCGGTCAGTGCCGAACAGCCGGATGAAAAGGCCTTCAGCAGCAAAAACAGCGTAATGCCCGCCACGGGTGTGCCGATCGGCGTGTGTTCGGCCGGATGAACCTGGCCCGTCATAAGCTTAAACAGTCCGACAACGATCAAAAGGACAAGCGCCGCCACAAACAGATAGACGGGATACGCCAAAATGGACGCCGACTCTGACAGTCCTCTCAAATTTAAAATCATAATCAGAATCACAAGCAAAACAGCAATGAGCAAATGATGCGGGTGCAAAGCCGGAAAAGCCGATGTAATGGCGTCAGTTCCGGCAGAAATGCTTACCGCCACCGTCAGAATATAATCAACAAGCAATGAGCCGCCCGCAATCAGGCCCGGCTTCTCACCAAGGTTTTCTTTTGAAACCATATAAGCGCCTCCGCCTTGCGGATAAGCGTAAATAATCTGTCTGTAGGACAGAATCAAAGCAAGCAGCAAAATGAGAACGCCGGCTGCGATCGGAATGGAATACCAAAACGCGGCCGCGCTTACCGCAGCCAAAATGATCAGAATCTGTTCCGTTCCGTAAGCAACTGATGACAGCGCGTCTGAAGAAAGCATGGCGAGCGCCTTGAGTTTCGTGAGTTTCTGCTCTCCGGCCGCCTGTGATTTCAGCGGTTTCCCAATCAAAAATCTTTTGATTGAATGGTACATTTGTTGTCTTCCCCTTTTTTTCATTTTCCGTTTGATTTACAAACCCTTACTGCTATGATGTCTCCGAATAACGATTGCATGCCATATTTCAGCACAGCAAAAAGACACAGAGGCAAACGGATGCCCCTGCGCCATAATCGTGCACAGGTTTCATTCATCTCCTCTCATGAACGCTTACGAGGTTAGCTGTCGGATTCGGGCTGATGAGAGTTGGCCCTACCTGAAAAAGGATTCACCCCAAGCGGCATGACGCGCCGCAAATTGGTTCCCCCGCTCTGATTACAGATTAAGCGATATAGATTATAAAAGAGATCATACTCCCGTCCCGTTCAGTTGTAAAGGGGCTTTTATGCTGTTTCAAAAATAAAAAAATCACCGCCAAAAATGGAAATAAAAATACAAAAAAAAGAGGCCTGTTAATGGCCTCTTTTTCCTTCATTACTCTTCGTTTTTTTCATGATCCGTTTTTCTTTTTTTCCTTCTTGCCGTCAGCCAGATCAGACCGGCCGCAATAATTATAAGCGCCGCGAAAACAGCGATATACGTGACGTTCAGTGCTACGGAACGGCTTTTCGTATCAGGCGATGGACTGCTGTCGTCGGATTTGATTTGCTGATGGTTTGAAAACAGCTGCTTGCCGGCCGTTTCGTTGACGACGGTTGCGGCATCGCTTGTGCTGTCTAAAAAGCTGATCAGCTCTTTTGTGACAGCCGCGCCGCTGCCTGATAACGGAGCAAAAACAGCGATGCTCCGGCCGGAGTCCCAAGGTGATTCCTGGGTAAACGCGACTTGTTTCGTTGTCTCATTCAGCATCTGAAACGAAGAAACATCGTACGCGCCGCTGCGGTCTGACGGCACGAGAAGCTTAGAGGCGTTTGATTTCAAAAGCGGAATTTGCGGCAGGCCTCCGATAAACACAACATTCCGGCCTTTGGCATCCGCTTCCTTCATGTCTGATGCCGTCTTTACGGTAAAGCCGTTTCCGAATGAATCCGCCACCAGAGAAAGCTCTTTCAGTGTCTGTATGTTTACGTCATCCGGGGTGACGATCACTGTTTTCTCTTTCACGCCGCCCGCAAACGGGAGCGGCCATTGCCCGAAATCCGCTTTCTGCGCCGCATCGCTTACCGGATACGTCAGCATGCTGCTTTTATCAATATAGACCCATTTATTTTCGTCACGGTCGATACACGGGTTGTTATGTTTCAAACCTGACGTGACAAATTGCAGATCAATGTACCTGCTGCTTCGCAAAAGCTTCGGATCAATCGGGATTGAGACGTGGTAAAAGCCGTCTTTATCTTGATTGCCGAGATCATCAAGACGCACCGCATTCGGCTGTCCGTTGACCATGACGTTCAGCTCCGCTCTCTCGGCGTCATTAGCTGAATCCGCCTTCGTCCGGATCGTTTCAGACGTCTTTAATGTAAGTGAAAGCTTGACCTTACCGTCTTTATCAACAGCGGCCGCCGCAGGGTAAAAGAAGTGCTCTGACGCCGTTTTGTTTGATCCGACCGTTACATTTCCCGCGCCGAAGTCCTCTAATGTCAGTTTATTGCCTGTCTTTTCCGCAGCGGGCTGAAGGCGGCCGATTGTCAAAGTATCTCCGCCCAGCTGGCTTGAATAAGCGCTGTCTGTGATGACGCGGATTTTATCCGCCAGCGTTTTGTCTGATTGCGCCGTGACAAACAGGACGGGCTGCCGTTTGTCCCCTGATGTCAGAACCCGTTCAGCGAGAAGAAGTTTGTTGTTTTCGGCTTTGATGTTCCCGCGATCTAAAAGCTCTTTTATTTTCCCGTTCCAATGCTGATCAGCGCCGATGACAATTGACGGATTGCTGATTTTGCCGGCATCGGATTCTTTTACATAGGATACCTTCAGCCTGCTGTCTGCCGTTTTCAGAAATCCTTCTGTTTTGACTGCGGCTTCAGCTTCCGCCGAGGTCGGTTTGTCAGGAAGGATAATATCGGTTTCTTCACCCGTATTGCCTGATTGGGCAAACGGATACGGGAAATGGCCGAGATCCGCTCCCTTTGACTTGCTTGCTTCTGAAAGCACAAGGCGGCTGTCCGGATAAATTTTTATCCAGTTGCCTGACGTATCCTGCCTGACGCAGACGCCCTCTTTTAATACGCCGTAAAACCGTAATGATACATTGTGATAGCCTTGGGCGGATTGGCTTTTGCTGAGATTGAGCTTCACCGTTTTCCGCTTGGAGCTGCCGTCAAGCTTTATGGATTTGACGGGTTCATCATCAATGGCGATGGTTAAAGAAGACGGGGCAATTAATAAGTTTGACGCCTCGTAATCAATCAGAAGCGACTGATCGGCATTCGAAGCTCCCGCAGGAATCTGATAGGTCAGCTCTGAGCTGTCTTTCGCCCCGTACAGTGTCATCAGATCGCCAGTCAGCGCCTGCTGCTCTTTTGCGCCGGCGCTTGTTCCGAGGGCGGAACGGTCCGTTTTCAGCTCCCGGGCCGCGGCCGCCTGCCCGTTATACATCAATAGCAAAAGGCCGGTTATCAATATGATCGCTTTTTTCAAAAAGGTCACCCGCTTTTATTTTGATTGTATCGCTCCGTTTTGTACCACTTGACTTCCTGCTTGAACAAGCGGTGCTTGATCTCTGTGAATAATGACCAGATGACGAGCACGATCCAAGCCTGGGAGTATGTAAAGTACATCAGAAATACGATAAAGAAGTTTTGTTTGTTCATTTCTGTTTTTTCAATGCTTAAAGTAATCATGACCTCAGTCATAAACAGGAAAAAGGCCAGTATCCACAAAATCATCGCCAAAAACCCGACTGCCAGGTGCAGGTCGTAAAAAAGATTGATGATAAAAATCGTGTTTGACATGATCACACCGAAGAAAAACAAAAAATACGTAAAAAAGAAATAAAACAGATCGAAGATGATCCGCTTGCGTTTCAGCTTGAAAAATTGGGATAAAAACTTGAGAACGACGTATTGGTTGCCGCGCGCCCATCTTGTCCGCTGACGCCACCAGACCTTCCATGTCTCAGGCTCCTGCTCCCATGTCACAGCCGCCGGGAAAAAGCGGATATGATAGCCGAGATTATACACGCGGATGGTCAGCTCGGTATCCTCCGCCAGCGCCTTATCATCCCAGCCGCCGAGCTGTTCGATAATGCTCCGCCTGATCGCGAAGTTCGTTCCCGGGATGGTGGCGATTTTGAACCATTTCCATCTGCCGCCCTGCGCCATCCACTGAAAGCAGATGGTTTCAATATTGATAAACTTCGTCAGGATCGTTTTGGCCGCATTGATAACACGGAATTTCCCGACAACCGCTCCCGCTTTCTCATCATTCATCAGACCGAGAACCAGGTAGTACACCGCCATTTTTTCCGGCGTATTGTCCGCATCATACACGCAGACCACGTCTCCGTTCGATTCCGCGAACCCTGAGTTCAGCGCCGAAGATTTTCCTTTTCCGGCGTTAGGGGGCTTTGTGATGACCATTTTAATGAAGTCATACTGACGGGAAAATTCATTGACGATATCTCCCGTCCGGTCGGAGGAATTATCATTAACGACAATGATCTCAAGCCTGTCTTTCGGATAATACAGATTCACCATCGCCTTCAGCGTCTGCCTGATGACGACCTCCTCGTTATGCGCGGGAATGAGCACGCTGACCTTCGGGAGCTCCCCCATCTTTGCGCGCCATTTCGGAATGTTCCGTTCGAAGGTCATATAATGCCTGAATCCGCCCTGCATCAGAAACATGTGATAGAGAAGCATCACCCAT
This sequence comes from Bacillus sp. EKM420B, assembly GCF_011065565.1. Classification (NCBI taxonomy): domain Bacteria; kingdom Bacillati; phylum Bacillota; class Bacilli; order Caryophanales; family Bacillaceae; genus Bacillus; species Bacillus sp. EKM420B. The sequence continues at coordinate 136,969 of NZ_JAAMNX010000006.1, forward strand.
ATTAAACTTAATGAGATAAAAAACAGAATGTTACTCAAGGCTTCTTCTCTCCTTAAAGATTCGTTTTTTTAATGTGGCGCGCAAATAAAGAACGTAGCAGGCGAACATGATGATGAACAATAACACCACGCCGGAGAGAATCCAAAGCGCTTTTTCCAGAGGCGTCTGCTGGTGATGATTGAAAAAGGCCGTTACCGGATGAATCTTGTTCTCCACATGAATGGTTCCGTCTCCGTCCGTTTTGATCCTGACGCTGTCCGACGTTACCGTTTGCTTCGTTTTCTTCAGATCGAGCCACTCGCCGCCGGGAATCCGCTCCATCTGATTGACGAGCTCGGGGAGGTATTTCATGCCGAGATACGGATGGTAGAAACCGCCCGCCGTTCCGCCGCCGAAATCAATCATCTGCGAAATATGATTCTCCATATCTCCGAGCGGATTTTCCTTTGAGTTATCGGCATAACCGATTGTTTCAGGGTACAGCGTCATCCCGTCCAGCATAGCCGGCTTTGAGACGAACGGAGGGGCGCCCGAGGTTTTCCACGTCGCGCCGCTGAGCTGCACTTGTCCGAAAATGCTGGAGAAATAAGAAGATGCGATTTTGTAGCCTTCTTCAGACATCGTGTAGTGCGGCGCTTCGAATGACAGCGGGTAAAGGCCGAGCTCTGTCAGATCGTCAATCGCCTGCTCCAGCTTCGTTCTCGTGTAGATGTTTTCTTTTTCACGGAAAGGCTTCACATACGCCCGGTACGCTTTTTCATTCGGAAAATCCTGTTCCTTTTCAAGCTTGACCGGAGTATCATCCGCATTTTCTGACGTAATCGGCTGATCCGCTTTGGCATCCCAAAATTCAAAGCCTTCTCCCGTTTCGCTGTATCGGTATGCGTGCGTGTAGCCGTGAATAATGATGCTGCCGCCCATTTGCTGAAGTTTTTTCAGGACGCGGACCATTTTCGGCTTGTCCGCCAGGTATACTTTTTCTCCGTTTTCCGGATTGAGATAGACCGGAATGACCGCCAGAATAAACGGAATGTGTCTTTTATGCAGGTAAGCGCCCGCTTCGTAAAGCAATGTTTCATCTGACATCGGACTGATGTCTTCAAGCCGTAAATAAAGGAGGGTGCCGCCCTGTGATTCTCCGAATGCGTTGCGCAGCGCTTTCGCCGTCAGAAACGAATCATTTAACAGGCTCGTCACACCGAAATAATAGTCAGAGCGCGCCGTTTTCCACATAAAAGGGCGGGTGCTGCCGTCACCGGACCGGTATGTATAAAGGGACTTTCCTTTTACTCCCGATACGCCGAGCACGGACATCCCTTTTTCAAGCGGCATGTCTGTTTTTTCTTTTTTGCCGTAAATGCGGTATACCGTTTCTTTTTCTGTCAGGGACAACCCCGCAAATTGGCGGAACTGTCCGGCGTTATAGCCGATGCTGATAAGCTGCTGCGGCATGCTGCTGATCAGTGACACAAATGATGTGCTGAGCTTTTTTTTCGTGACGCCGTAATAGATGACGCGCCGATTCTTTTTGAAGTCCGCGGCTGTGATGTCTCCGTCGCTTTTCACGGTGACGGCGGATGAGAAATGGCCCGCGGTCAGATCAAGCATTTTGACCTCAGCGGTTTCTTTGCCGTCCGTGCTTGTATAAATAATGAGAATGCCGTCCTTTTTGTCTTTTGCTTCCGCCGGACGGGGAACATAAACCGCCGAAATCATGAAGAGCGCCGAGAGTAAGAGACATATCCATTTAGAGTTCATTCATCATCATCTCGTTTTCCAGTTCGTTTAAAAATTGCTCGGCCGTTTGTAAATCCTTTCGGTACGCCAAGTAACATACACGGAAGGTGATGGAGACGTATTTACCGTTTTGCAGCCGGTACGTATCCAATTCCTTTTTCAGCTTCGCCAGAACGGCCGGCATGTTTTCTTCAGGCGTATGGGTCAGCACGATGCCGAACCGTTCGGCGGACGGCCTGAATTTTTTGTCTGTTTCCCGAACGCTTGACCGGATTTGGCGGCTGATAAACGCCAGCAGCCGATCGGTCTCTTTTTCTCCGTACAGGGATTTGAATTCCTTGAAATAATGCATGTGCAGCAGCAAAAAGACGAAGGAATTGCCGTAGCGTTCCGCCCGCTTGATCTCTTCGGAAAGCTCCAGCTTCATCCGCAGATGGTTGTCAAAGCCGGTCACCCTGTCGACGGCGACAAAGCTCGTAATCTCTTCACGCAGCTGTTTCACTGAGCGCTCAAGCCCCTTCGCCAACTCGTGAATCCTTCCCGCTATGTAAGAAAAGAGCAGCAGCGCAATCCCCCAAATGACCAGCACCTGCAGACTTTCGGCACCGGCAGACGCCATAAAGCTCCCGGTCTGAAACCACAGGAGCAGGCTGCCGAGAACAAATAAGACGAGTAAGGTGATGACGAGCGCGTAGATTGCCCCGAACCATATGCCGGCTCCCGCAACAAGCAATGTGATGCAGGTTATCAGAAGCCCTGCGGATTGCTGAGACGCATAGTAAATAAAAAAAGACAGCAGCACCAGCATAACTGCTGTGTAGCTGCACAGTTTTTGTGATTCATTGAATGATGTTTTCATTAAACAATTTCCTTTCAGCCAGAAGCGGCAGCAGGTTATCGAAAGAATGTGTATCGCTCCCGCTCATATAGCCGCCGTAATCGGGTTTCAGCGTGTCCAGTGTTTCAAATGAAGTCATTCTTTCATAAAGCGGCTTGATGACAGCCGGATCAGCTTTTTGTTCTGCTAAAAAAAGAACGGCCAGGGCGTAAACGGACGGTGATTCGTACTGAACCGCCGGCTCCTTCGTGTCTGCGCTGTATCGTCCGTACAGCTGTCCGCGCGACTTCCATTCTTCTGTGATCCATTTTGACAGCGCGGCGGCCTTGTCATCGCCCCGCTTCAGATTCACGGCGGCGTACAGCTGGTCGATGACATTCACTTCGCTGTCATATTTGTATTCCTTTGTTTCGGTATTGAATGATTTCGGCAGAAAACCATTTTTCAGGGACGCAAGATTGAGAACATCAAGGTTCCGGTTTTCCGTTTTCTCATCGATAATCCCCTTTTCTCTGAGCATCTGTAAGGCGCCGGGGTCAACATAGGATAACGTCACGGTCTTTGATGCGGCATTTGAAGCGGCATCATAATAATCCGTAAAATACCCGTCATTCGTATTGTATTTTTCCAGCGCCTTCCCGATCTGCACCGCTGTTTTCCCGTATTCACTGTTTCCCCACAGGGTTCCGGCCTCATTCAGACAGTTCATGATTCTGAAATCGTCAATTAAGGCATTGGTGCCGCTCGCTTTATTCCCGTCAATCTTCCACGACACGAGCCCGTTTTTCGTCAGAAACGAATCGGTGAGAAGCTGATATTGCGCTTGAAACTGCCGTTCATCTTTCCTGTTCAGCAAAAATGCCATCCATAGTCCGAGAGACTCAGATAAATATTCCGGCTCACCGGATATGTTCGTCCGGATCATCCCCCGCCCGTTCATCAATTTATGATAAATAAAATGCTCTGCGGGCTGAAGCGGTCCGGACGGTTCGGCTGCCGCCTGTTTTTCAGTGCCGGCCTCCGCGCACCCCGCCGTCAGAACGATCGAAATCAAAAGGAGCATCAGACGAAAAACGATTTGCTTCACAGCCCATCCTCCTATTTTATAAATCCTTTTTTAGACCCATATCTTATTTTTTCACAAAGTATTTTTACTATAAAGGAAACGATAAAAGAATACTAGCATTTTTTCACATTGGAAAATTTTAAATGGGAGCGCCGCCTCTCACCTTTTCCCTCTTCGTCTGGATCGTATTCCCATTACAGTAAAAAACACAACAAAAGGCAGCATTTCTTTACAAATGCTGCCTTTCTCTGATCTATTTATCCAGGCCGAGTTTTTTCAGCTGTTCTGCCAGCGCGTTGTTCATCGGCTCCTCTTTGTTTTGGCTTTTCATATAAGAGTTGATGTCCCGCTTGGATGCGCGTCCGGATTTATCTTTCGCCTTCCGCTTTTCAAAGACGGACAGTTTCTCCCGGTGGCCGCATACACATGCGAAGGTTTGGCCTTCGCCCTGGCCGCGAAGCTCCATTTTCTTATGACAGTTCGGACAGCGGGCGTTTGTTTTTCTTGCCAGCGTTTTCCGGCTGCCGCACTCACGATCCTGACATACGAGCATCGTGCCGCGTTTGCCGTTGACTTTAAGCATCATTTTGCCGCAATCAGGGCAGGCTGTGCCTGAAATGTTGTCATGTCTGAAAGTCTGGCTGCTGTTTTTGATTTCCTTCACCGTTTTGCCCGCATATGTTTTCATGTCTTTAATGAACACGGCGGATTTCAGTTTGCCCGCTGCGATGGCGGAGAGCTTTTGCTCCCACTCAGCGGTTAAGGCCGGCGATTTTAAATCTTCCGGGACGAGCTGTAAGAGCTGCTTCCCCTTTGACGTAATGAAAATATCTTTTTCTTTTTTCTCGATCAAGAAACTGTTGAACAGTTTTTCAATGATATCAGCGCGGGTGGCGACTGTTCCGAGTCCGCCGGTTTCACCCAATGTTTTCACAAGGTTCTTCTCTTCTCCCTGCATAAAGGCGCTTGGGTTCTCCATCGCGGATAACAGCGTGCCTTCATTAAAGCGCGCCGGCGGTTTCGTCTGTCCGCTCGTTTCTTTCAATGATGAGACAGTGAGGCGCTGACCCTGCTGAAGATCCGGGAGCGTCTGGTCTTTGTCTTCCTCATGATCGTCATCATCCTCGTACATATCATACACGGCTTTCCAGCCAGGCGATTGAACCGTTTTCCCTTTTGCGGTAAATGTTTCGCCGCCGATATCGGCTGTGACCTTTGTTTCTTCGTATTCGAACGCCGGCATTAACACGGCGAGAAAACGTTTGGCAATCAGATCGTAAAGCTTTCGTTCTTTGTCGCTGAGGCTTGAAAGGATCAGCGGCTCCTCTGTCGGAATGATGGCATGGTGATCCGATACTTTCGCATCATTGACGAATCCTTTATGCGCTTTGACGCCCCGCTTCAGTATTTGATTGACGTACTGGGCGTACGGCTTAACTTCCATGCCGTTTAAACGGTCTTTTAAAGTCGGCACGATGTCTGCGGAAAGGAATCTGGAATCCGTCCGCGGGTAAGTGACAAGCTTATGCTGTTCATACAGCTTTTGAAGAACGGACAGCGTCTCTTTTGCGGAGAAACCGAAGCGCTTATGAGCGTCCCGCTGCAATTCCGTCAAGTCGTAAAGACCGGGAGCGAAGCTTTTCTTCGCCGTTTTTTTCAATTCTGAAATGACTGCCGGCTTTCCTTGCAGGTCTTTTGCCAAACGGCCGGTCACCGTCTGATCGAACGTTCTTGTCTGTTTTGTTTTTTTATCCTGCCATGTCAGCGTCATCTGATCAGCCGCCGCGCGGAGACCGTAATAAGGAACGGGTTTGAACGCCTGAATATCCGCTTCGCGTTTGGCGATCATCGCCAGTGTCGGAGTCTGGACGCGTCCGCATGACAGCTGCGCGTTAAATTTCGTGGTCAGGGCGCGGGTCGCGTTGATGCCGACGATCCAATCCGCTTCCGCTCTGGCAACGGCGGAATGATACAGGTTTTCGTACTCTTTGCCGCTGCGGAGCTTTTGAAATCCTTCTTTAATCGCCTTATCCGTCACAGAGGAAATCCACAGCCGCTTAATCGGTTTGCGGACGTTTGCCTTTTCGATAATCCAGCGGGCCACAAGTTCCCCTTCCCGTCCTGCGTCTGTAGCGATTACGATCTGGCTGACGTCTTTCCGGACAAGCTGAGCTTTGACCGCATTGAACTGTTTTCCTGTTTTTTTAATGACGACGAGCTTTAAAGGCTCCGGAATAATCGGCAGATCCTCAAGCCGCCATGATTGAAATTCTTTGCCGTATCCTTCAGGGTCAGCGAGCGTTACCAGATGCCCGAGCGCCCATGTGACGATGTAGCGGTCGCCTTCAAGATATCCGTTTCCTTTTTTATGACACTTCAGAACGCGGGCCAAGTCCCGGCCGACTGAAGGTTTTTCAGCTAATACAACTGTTTTTGACATGCTTTTCACTTCTCTTTCTTTCACACTCATCCTGTTATTATAACAGACTTCCTCACGCTCTCTCTAATCGAGGACGTTTTTTGTGTCAATTTCTGAGAAAATGACGTGGGTCACGGTTTGGGCATACGGAGAGGTGCGGTTGATGAAGTGTTCGATCGTTTCCAGACTGTCCGCGTTAATCTTCAGCATATAACACGCCGCCCCGGCGACCCGAAAACAAAATTCAATGTTGGGAATGGATTGAATGTAGGTTTTGAATTGATCGTATTTTCCGTTTTTCACCGTCGCTTCGACAATGCAGGAGACGGGGAGCCCGATCTTTTTTTGATCAATGTCCAATGTATAGCGCTTAATAACGCCGAAGGATTCAAGCTGTCTGACACGCTCTGTGACGGACGGGGCTGACAATTTGATTTTTCTGCCCAGCTCCCGCATGGACAGGCGGCTGTCCCGCTGCAGCTCTTTAATGATGCTCAGATCCACATTATCTAGTTTCATGACTGTAGTCCTTCCTTACCCTTTTGGCTATATTATCAAGAGAAATCCGAAAAATGACAAGAACAACAGGCTGAAATCATGAAGGTTTTTTCAGGAACTGACGCGAAATGGTCATATTAGGACTGCCCTTTGCTTATAGTATAGAGGAAAAAAGATGTCCGACAGGAGGGAGCTGTATGTTACACACGCCGATCGGCAGACTTCGCACGATGGGGTTTATTGAAGGAATGTCGCTTTTGGTGCTGCTGTTTATCGCGATGCCGCTGAAGTATTGGGCTCATCATCCGCTCGCCGTCACCATTGCCGGTTCCATTCACGGCGGTTTGTTTATCATTTATCTGGCGGTGCTGGCGTATGCGGCATTTACTGTCAAATGGCATGTGAAATGGTCAGCCGCCGGTTTTATCGCGGCCTTTATTCCGTTCGGTAATTTTATTTATGATCGCGGCCTGAGAAATTATCAATAAAAAAGCTCCTCTTCTGCAGAGGAGCTTTTTTCATGCGTTACATCCATTTCGTCACCCAGGCGATATAATAAGCGCCGGGGAGGAATACGAGCTGGGCGAGAAGCGTGCCCGCGACCCTTGATGTGACCATCGTCAATGAGGTCCATTTTAAGGAGACGTAGCTGCGCTTGCCCTTCGCCACATCGTCTGCCAGTACGGAGACTTTCGGATCAACAAACACGGCCAGCAGCATAGTCGCAACGCCGTTGATTAAGCCTGATGCCATCACGGCGGTCGTGCTGTGCTCAGGCGCCAGAAGGCCGGCGTACAGAGCGGACAGAACACCGATCGTGTAAATAGACGTAATGACCATATTAATGACAAACAAGCGTTTCGGGATCATTCGGAATTGAAGCCCCTTTAAATAGGAGACTGACGGCAGTCTGATATAAGAACGCGCATGCTTCAGCCCGCTAAGTGAAAATCCTTTTTTAAATACCTGCATGACGGAGCCCCCTCCGTCCGCCAAGTGTATAATCGCCCTGGAGAATAACGCGACGAATGTCGGCAAAAGACAGATGCCGAGCATCGTTCCGACCGTGGAGCCGAAGATTAAAAATCGAAACTGGGCGCCCACAACAGACAGGGCATTTGATCCAGCGGCATCAATCAGATGTCCGGTAAACGGCTGCTGAACCATGTTTGACATGCGCGACACAATAACCATGACATTAAATAATGACAGCGCGGACGCGATAAATCCGACTCTCGCGCCGGAAAGCCGTGTTGCATAGGCAAGCGTTTCAATCGAATGTATCAGCAGCAGAAAACAGAAGATAAACAGTACTTGTGAAGTAATAACGTGCAATGTATGATTCCTCCAAATCTTTTCATACTGATTAGACTCTGCAGACTGCGGCGAGGTTTCGGCCGTTTACATAAAAAAACCGCCCGGATGTCCGGCGCGGTTTTGTCTTATTCTTTTCTTACGCAAATAAATAATATATGGTTGCCCGCCTTAGCCTGCGGGTGATTCGTATTAACAGTTCCGACAGAATCATTCTTCGAAAGTAAACACCATGGAAGTTCTTGAACACAAGACAACGAAAGCCCTACCTCTCAATCGTCACTGCGGCTCCGAAGCCGCGCCGGTGTGAATTGTAAAACAAAAAGTCTTTTTTCCATCTCTTCGTTAGGGGCGAATATCAGAAGGAAAAGAATAAGCTCAGCTTTTTTTCAAGCTGTCCGTTGAAGCCTGAAGCTTCTATATCAAAACAGAAAAAAGAAGTTTACTTTCTTTTTTATTTGCATGTTGTCACTTAGCAGTTAAGTATAACAGATTGCCCCTGAATAATCAAATGATTTATTAAAGTTCCAGCTCGGCCGGCGTTTTTTCACCCGCGTTCATGAGCTTGATCTGCTTCGGTTCAATTTCAAGAATCACCAGGTTCGGATCGTCTTTTCCGTCAAACCAGCGTTCCAGTTTCGGATCCCACAGCTTTTCTTTTAAATCTGCTGAGTTGTTCAGTTTGGCGGTTCCGGCCACTTCCACATAAGCGTCACCGAATCCTTCACAGTCATACCCTAACAGAATATGAACATTCGGATTGTTTTCAATTTCTTCCGCTTTATGAGTGTCTTTGCTCGTCGGCGTGTAAATCGTTAAGCCGTCATGGAAAAATGTCATGTAGCGTGAATGCGGTTTGCCTTGCTCTACCGTCGCAAGCGAACCGACTTTATGATGATCCAGTACTTCAAGCACTTTTTCTTTGATTTCATTTTGATTCATGAAGAATCACTCCTTTTTAACGTCTCCGCTGTTACTTTTCCACATTGGGGAGACATTTAAACCAAGAAATGTGCTCTTCTGCCGATCTTCGCTCCATTCCCGCTTCAGCATGTTGTAGTTCACCGTGTCATGATAGGCGCCCTGTACGAAAATGCCTTCTCTCGTCAGTCCTTCTTTCTGAAATCCGAGCCGTTCCGCCACCGCTCTGCTTTTCGTGTTTTTTTCAGCCGCGCTGATCATGATGCGGTTCAGCCCGAGGTCCTGAAATGCATGGGTGATGACCGCCCGGCAGCTTGCGGTGATAATGCCGAATCCTTCATGCTCTCGATCCAGCCAGTAGCCGATCTCTGCTTTTTGATTGACTGTATCGACATTATGGATGCTGATCATGCCGCAAAACCGGCCCTTAACAAAAATTCCGGCGTCAAACCCATTCTCTTCCGCATATTTATAGCGCCATTCGGGGATGATCACATCGCGGTACGTATCGATGTCAGCCAGTTCTTCCGCCCAGCTGAGCCATTCGCTGAGATGGTTTTGATTTCGCTTCATAACAGAATACAATTCGTCCGTATCTTCTTTGGCAAGCAATCTGATCGTCAGATGTTCCCGGATTTGACAGGAAAACACGATCGCACCTTCTTTCCTTTATTAGCCATTATACAGGTAAATTTATTTTTTTCCATACAAAAAAGATGAGGCGTGCAGCCTCATCCTTAAATGCGCGGGTCGGTGAAAACATCGTGATCATCCGTGCTTGTCGATGACATTTCCGTGACGACCGCCCCTTCTTCTCCCGCTTGAAACCAATGCTTCGTATCCGGCGGAATGGTGTATTGTCCGCCCGGCTCAAGCACAATCTCATGCCAGACGGTGTAGTATTCCTTGTCTTCTTCCGGCGGGAGGACGCTTGGGTTCTCTGTCTTTTCGCCTTCCACGTAGAGATACACCTTCCCCCAGCGGCAGCGGAATGTCTCTTGTTTTCCCTTCTCGCCGCCGACCGGCGGATGGCGGTGTTCCGGACACGTCTGGCGCGGGAAGAGCACCAATTCTTTCGAACAGTAGCGGTCGGTATTCACGTAAATAAACAGCTGAAGCCCGGTTTCCTCAAGCTTGCCTAAGCCGTAATCCATGATTTGAATGTCTTCGACTTCATCATCAGTCAGAACGATTCCCGCTTTTTGATAGTATGCATTCACGTCATGCTTCGATATCGTCATCGGTCAGCCTCCTTATGTGGTCACAAATCTGCCGCCGTTGACATGCAGCGTCTGTCCGGTCATATAAGAGGATTCGTCTGAGGCCAAGAGCACATAGCAGCCGACATGCTCAACAGGCTGGCCTGCCCGGCCCATCGGCGTATCCTGACCGAAGGAAGCGACTGTTTCTTCTGAGAATGTCGCCGGAATAAGCGGTGTCCAGATCGGCCCCGGCGCCACGGCGTTGACACGGATACCATCGTTGACGAGCGCTTGCGCCATGGATCTCGTAAAACCGTTAATCGCGCCTTTCGTAGCCGTGTAGTCAATCAGCTGCGGGTTGCCTGTGTAAGGATTAATGGATGTCGTATTGATGATCGCGCTGCCCGGCTTCATGTAATCAATCGCTTTTTTAGTCAAATAAAATTGTGAGTAAAAGTTTGTCTTAAAGGTTCTGTGAAGCTGCTCGCTTGTGATGTCTTTAATGCTTTCTTTCGGATGCTGTTCCGCGGCGTTATTCACGAGAATATCAAGACGCCCGAATTCTTCAACCGTTTTTTCAACGGCTTCATTGCAAAAGTCTTCCTCACCGACATCGCCGGGGATTAACAGACATTTTACGCCTTCTTCTTCCACTCGTTTTTTTGTATCTTCCGCATCACCGTGTTCATCAAAATAGACGATCGCGACATTTGCGCCTTCCTTCGCGTAAGCAACCGCAACGGCGCGTCCGATACCGCTGTCGCCCCCTGTGATGAGCGCGGTTTTCCCTTTTAATTTGTCAGCGCCTTTATATTCTTTGTATTCGTAAACAGGCGCCGGATTCATTTCGTTTTCAATGCCCGGCTGGCGGTTTTGTGATTCCGCCGGGAATTCCTTCGGATAGTTTTCCATGTCAAGTTCCTCCTTCTGGTTCGTTGTCATATTTCTTGTCTACCTCGGCTGTCCTCCGGATAAACATGATTGAGACAGTTCAAAACGTTTTCGGAGAAAAATGTTTCACATGGAACGCAAGAAAAAAACCCGGCTGGCAGCCGGGTTTTTGTTTTCTATTATGAACGTACCGCTTGTTTGCGGAGCACGTCTTTTCTCACTTTTCCAAGGTTGTTTTTCGGAAGTTCGCTGACGAACTCAATGTCCGGAATTTTAAAGGCAGCAAGACGTTCTTGAAGGAATCGGGTCACTTCTTCTTCTGTCAGGTCTTCTCTGCCGTTTGTCACGATGAACGCTTTCGGCTTTTCGCCGTAAAGCGGATCAGGGATACCGACAACCGCTGTTTCGAGAATGCCCGGCACTTGCTGAATGACTTCTTCAATCTGGTCCGGATAAATATTATCGCCGCCGTAGATGATGACATCTTTATAACGTCCGGTGATAAAGATAAATCCGTCTTCATCCACATAGCCGGAATCGCCGGTATGGAACCAGCCGTCTTTCAGCACTTTTCGTGTCGCTTCTTCATTACCTTCGTAGCCTTTGAATAAAAACGGACTTGCCACAACGACTTCTCCGATTGAGCCTTGCGGAAGGACTTCACCTGTTTCCGGATCTACAACGCGGACGTCCACTTCTTCCATCGGTTTACCCGCGGAAGCGGCTTTATCCATTCCCATTTGCGGATTCCAAGAACTGATGCCCCACGCTTCCGTGCTTCCGTATCCGTGCATGAGCGGGATGCCGATGTCGAGATACTGCTGGATTAGGCTGCTTGGCACCTTTGTGCCTCCCGTCATCATATAAACGATAGAAGACATGTCAGTCTGGTGCGTTTCCCATGCTTTCAGCAGGTATGTGAAATAGACTGGCAGCGCCATGATGGTTTGAATTTTTTCTTTTTCGATGAGCTTCAAGTTTTCCACAGGGTCCTGATTGTCTGTCATAATGAATGTCGTTCCGCTCATCGTGCCGACCATCTGGCAGATAATCGCGCTCGTATGGTAATTCGGATGACATGCTAAGAAGCGGACATGCTGCATTCTCCCCGTGTAAGCCAATGTCGCGTTTACGTAGTTGTATATGCCGCCGTGAGTGATCATGCAGCGTTTCGGATTGCCGGTTGTACCTGAAGTAAACATCAGCAATGCCGTATCGTTTTCAGACACCGTTTCGACATCCGGTGTATCACCGGAGCCTGTCAATAAAGCGTCAAACTCAGGCGTTGTCTCCGCAGCTGTTCCTGTCTCGACCTTCAGTTTAAGAGAAGATACCAGCGCAGGAAGAACTTCTTCCATAATCTCTTTAAATTCAGTGCCGAAAAAGACAGCTTTCGGTTCACAGGCTGCTAAAATGCCTTTCATTTCGTAAGGTGTTAATTGCCAGCTGACCGGCACAACAACCGCGCCGATTTCGAGTGCCGCAAACATGACAATGGATGACGCGTGGCCGTTTTTGCAAAGCATCGCCACTCTGTCGCCTTTTTTTATTCCTTTATCAAGAAGCGCTTGTGCAAGCTGGTTGATTCGTTTTCGATATTCCGCGTAGGTCAGGGTATGCGCACCGCTTTTTACAGCTTCGATCTCTTCGCTATTTGAAATGTCATGCAGAATCAGATGCTGTAATGTCTCCATATTTTCATCTCCCATAATCATAAATCACAAAAAACTCTGTCAGATTTTCTTCCTCACGCAACCCATTTTAAACCAAAAAATATAACTTGTAAAACAATTTTGTTTTAGAACTATTCCATTCGTGAATGATACAATAGTCCCATGTTTTTAGTTTCTTCCCTTCCCCTTACCCTCATACATGCAGAAAAAAACACACCCCCTATGAGGTGTGCGCTTTCTGTTTACCGCTGTCCTTTCTCCTGAATGAAATGATAAAACAGCTTATTTAAACGTTTGTATAAATCGGCTTCATCCTCCGTCTGGAAGGCTTTTATACTGTCTTCGGACTCGATGATGGCGGAGCTGACCGCACTTAGTATTTCCGACCCTTCAGCGGGCATATCAGCCGGCGCCATCATCACCAAAGCGCGGCCGACGGTCAGGGAATTTCCGTCCATGCCTTTGACACTGCATGGAGCTGTCAAATCATAAATTTTGAAAAAAGGCGTGACAATTTCTTCATTTTTGAGATGGTACAGCGCCATCGCCGTTCCCGGAATGCCGAGTCCGCCCTGTCGTTCACGCTCTGCAAGGCGCTGTGCGGTTTGTTTGGCATTACGGACAAATCCTTCTTGCTCAAGCATGGCAAACAAACGATTCAAAAACAGTTCGTACGCCGTGTTTGACTCAATGGATTTGATCGAAAAGTTCCGCAGCACGCTTTGGATAACCGCCGCATAATGTGCCATACGGCCGGCCGCTTCCAGCATATCAGGCGTCTCCGGCTGCTTCTCTTCTCTTTTACCGTTTCTTTTTTTGTCAAGAATCAGCGGAATTTTTCTTTTGATGTACTGCTTGACCTGATCAGCGTCTTCTTCGTTTAAAAGCGGACTGACCATGACGTAATCAATGTTTCCATACGGGATCGGAACGGTGGAAACGATCATGTCATACGCGGTGATATCTCGGTCCTTCAGTTCGATGAGGGAAGACATATCAAAGGAACGGATTTCCGGAAGCTCCTTTTTCAGTCTGGATGCGAGCATTTTGGACGACCCGATGCCGCTGGAACAGACGATCAGCGCTTTGATCTTCGCTTCTTCCCGTTTGATTTCCAGAGCGGAGCCGAAGTGAAGAACGATGAAAGCGATCTCATCATCAGAGAAAAGAAGCCCCGGAAAGAATTTTTCCATTCCTTCTTCTACGGCCATGTACAGCAGAAAGTAGTCGCGTTTAATTTGCTCGGTCATCGGGTTGTACATGTCGATATTTTCTTTTACCCGGTTGATCGCAGGCTCCAGATGGGCGATTAAACCGTCGTATAAAGAACCGTTTTCCGTCAGATCAATTTTGATTTTTTCAGAAATGAATCCGATCAGCTGCTTCGTTTGCAAGGCCGTTTCAACTTCAATGTTTTCCGGTTTGAATTCCGTTTTGTATTGGCGGTTGGCGCTCCGCAAATGAATGGTGATATAACCGATCTCAGCTTCCGGAATTGAAACGCCGAACGCTTTTTCAAGCTCTTTTGCCATTTCCAGCGCAGAGCCGTACTCCTTCGTCTGCTGCAGCGCTTTTAGTTCCGAAGCCTCCATCGTGATGGTTTCTCCGAGTCTGATCCGGTCCATTGCAAAGGTTAAATGAACCGCAAGCGCCATGTATGAGCTGTCAGATAAGGCGATCGCGATTTTTTCCTTGAGCTGAATCAAGAGCCGGTCCATTTTCAAAAGTTCCGCTTTATTTACGACGCCGAACATTTTTTCAGCATCGTCCGGTTTTCCTTTAATATTGAATTCAACCGCTTCCAAAAAGCTCTGAATATCAAGCCGGTTGACGATGAGATTGCCGACGATTTTCCGTTTCGCATTTTCCGGACCCGTCAGCTGTATGCCGAAGCCCCTTTTTCGGATCAGCGTCAAGCCGAAGGGCGCAATCCAGGTCTCCAGCTCATCCAGATCATAACTGATTGTCGCGTTTGTCACTTGCAGTTCGTTCGCCAGACTGTAGAGCTTGATCGGCTCTTGCGACTCTAATAGTGAACATAGAATTAAAAGTTTCCGCTCCTCAGCGCTGTATTCATGCTGTTCATAGGACAGGTCTGACAGGAGTTTTTGTTTGTCCTCCGGGTTTCCTACCGCTTTCAGTCCTTTGCCGGGCTGTTTATCAAGTGCCAGACCGAATGATTCCATCATCGGTTTGATTGTTTTTAACTCGCGGTGAACGGTTCTTGTGCTGACTTGTAAAGCTTCTGCCAGTTCATGCACTGTCTCGTAACGGTTCTGCAGTAATAGATGTTTCATTAATTTTTGTTCTCTCGCTGTCATATACATGAAACGCGCCTCCAGATTTTCTAGTTGTGAGAAGTATGGCATATGGGGAGTGCTGCCGGGGAAAGTGGTGTAAATTATAATATAAAACGCTTTCAATGATTATTCAACCATTTTCAAATGGCAATTTGGCACAAGGCCGTGTGACAGTATTGAAAAAGAAAAATGTGTCAGATAATATGCCATGACGCTTGTTACTCTTGATCCGCACGGCTATACTTCAAAGTGACCTTACTTGTTTTTAGACATTGCACACCACATAAACAAACGCCCGGAAGATACCTTCCGGGCGTTTGTTCTGTTTATGGAATATCGCAGCCTTGGACACCGGTATAAATCCGGAACCACTGATCATGGCTGAGTTTGTATGCGGATGCACGCACCGCGGCGGAAATGCGGTTCTCTTTTCCGCTGCCGACAATCGGCATGATGTCTGCCGGGTGGGTGAACAGCCATGCGTACATGACTTCGTCAATGGAAGCGGCGCCGATTTCTTCCTGTACGGAACGAAGCGCGGCACGGATTCGGAGGTCCTTATCTGATTGTCCTGTAAAGACGCTCCCGCCCGCAAGCGGTGACCACGCCATCGGCGGAATGCGTTTTTCCTGACAGAAATCCAGCGTGCCGTCATGAATATTTTGCAGCTCGTACGCCGAGATTTCAATTTGGTTTGTGATGAGCGGATCATCCAAATAGGATTCGAGCATTCTGTACTGGTGCGCTTTAAAGTTCGATACCCCGAAATATCTGACCTTGCCCGAGCTTTTCAGCGCGTGAAACGCTTCAGCCACAGCCTCCGGGTCCATAAGCGGGTCCGGTCTGTGAATGAGCAGCACATCCAGATAATCCGTATTCAGATTCAAAAGCGACTGCTCCGCCGACGCTAAGATGTGAGACTTCGACGTATTATAATGATGCGACTTGTTTCCGGGCCGCTCCGGTGATTCAATGACAATCCCGCATTTTGTGACGATTTCGATTCGCTCCCTTATTGAAGGCGAAAGGGACAAAGCGCCGCCGAACAGCTTTTCACACGTATAACCGCCGTATATATCGGCATGGTCGAAGGTGGTGATGCCTTGGCTGATACACCATTCAATCAGATTCAGCAGCTCTCCGTCTGAATAATTCCATTCGTTCAAACGCCAAAGCCCGTGTATCACTCTTGAAAATTCCAGGTCTTCAGCCAATTGAATGCGCTGCATGTGAAATCCCCCTTTTTCTTAGAGCCTCTTGTATCTCTGTTTTCAGGAATTGCCCATGCTGTTTCATTCTGCTTCGGCGGCCGATTTTCCTTTCAGCCCGCAAAAATCGTCATTTAATGATTCTGAAACTGCTTTTTCGCTTTTTCAACGACGTAATGGCTTCCGCCGCGTTTTTTGACGTCTTGAATCATCATCGCGATCAAGAGGTCTTTCTTTTTATAATCGTAACCGACAAACCAGCCGTTTTCTTTGCCGTCTTTATCTTCTTTAGACGTTTTCAGCTCGGCTGTACCGGTTTTTCCGGCTACGGTAATGCCGCTTACGGCCGGCTGATATGCAGAGCCGCGCGGATCTTCAACGACGCCTCTCAGCCCTTTTGTGATTTCTTCGGCATTGGCTTTCGACACCACTTGCTTATGCCAGATTTGCGGTGTTTTTTCTCCGTCTTTGATCAATGTCAGTTTGACGAGATTTCCGTCTGTTACAAATGCGGTATAGTCAGCCGCTAAGTGCAGCGGAGACATCAGCATCTGCCCCTGGCCGTAGCCCGTATCTCCGAGAAGGATCTCGGAATCAAGCTTGCCGTTAGCGATTGAGGACTTTTCAATCGGAAATTGGTACGGAATCTCTTCATCAAAGCCAAATGTTTTTAATCCTTTTGTAAACGCGTCCGCTCCGGCATCTATGGCATTTTGCGCAAAGTAGATGTTGTCCGATGTGATCAGCGCGTTTTCGAGATCCACTTCATTCAGGCGTTCTGATACGCGTGTGACATGGTAACCGCCCCAGCTCGAATCTTTCTGCCACTCTTTTCCGGTGATTTTTTTCTTTTCCGACGCTTTCAATGTGCCGTTTGTCAGGCCGACTGCCGCGGCAATCGGTTTAATCGTTGATCCCGGCGCATAAAGTTTGTTGAATTTCGCTGAAAACGGATTGTTTTTATCTTCATTCAGCTTTTTCCACTCTTTTCCGCTCCAGCCGAAAAGAAAGCCGTTCGGGTCATAAGACGGTGCGCTGACGAGCGCGAGGGTCTCTCCCGTTTGCGGTTCGAGGGCGACTGCCGCTCCGCTGTCGTCTTTCATAGAATCATACAGCTTCGTCTGCGTTTTCATGTCAATCGTTACATGAATATCCTGCCCGCTTTCGGCTTTCTTTTCAGCAATGACCTCACCTGTTTGCGGGACGTAAATTTTCCAGCCGGTCGTGCCGCGCAGCTTGTCTTCATATACATTCTCAAGGCCGGCGATGCCGATTTTGGAAGTATCGCTGTATTGGCCGTCTTTCGCTTTTTTCAGCTGCTCCGCTGTGATGGTTTTAATATAGCCGGTCAGATGGGCCGCTTTTTCGCCGTACGGATAGTAGCGGGAGCTGACTTTCGTTTTCGTCACGCCGTCTAGTGCGAGCAGGCTTTTGACCTTGCTTTCATCATCCGGTCTGATTTTTTGAATCGGGACATAGGAGTCGTCTTTTACCCAGCCCTGGTTCAGTTTGCTTTTGATATCGTCTTCAGAAAGGTCCAGTTTTTCAGACAGTTTTTTGATCACGCTGTCTTTATCCTTGCCGAGTTTTCCAGGGATAATGCCGATTTCCGGCACCTCGGTATTCACGGCGAGACCTTTTCCGTCTTTGTCGTAAATTTGTCCGCGCTTCGGTTCCTCATTTGCGATCTGCACGGTTTTGTCATCGGAAAGCTGTTTAAAAATAAAAGAAGGATTCCAGTCGATATTCCATGATTCTTCATCGTCTGTTTTTTCTTTTTTCAGGACGGCCGTGTTTTCAAAAGCGACCTTCCCTGCTTTTGTATCCATGCTGACTTTATAATCGATGTGCTGGAGGTCATCTTTTTTCTTATCGTCTTCGTCCTGTTTTTCGGCAGTGACTTTCAGATTTTTGACCCCTGCTTGTTCATAAATGGTTTCATATCGTTTTACAAAATCCTTTTTGGATCGTTTTTTCTTTTCATCTTGGGTGAGGCTTTGGTACATCTTATCGTAATGACCGCCGTTCCAGTCTTTTACGAAATCTTTCATTCTGTCTTCGGCCGATTCCGTTTTCGAGCAGCCGATCAAACCTATGATTCCTGCGAGTAAAAGTAATAGGTATAACCCTTTTTTCACTGTCTATTCCCCTGCCTTCCAACTGTTATTTTCTCCTAAACCAAATCAGGCTGGCAAGGATTTTTTTCTCATAGCGTTTAAAATTTTTTTGTTTTTCCGGCCGTCACGGCCCATATTCTTATACAATGTATCTATTAAAAAAAGGAGGAATTTCAGATGATCAGAGAAGCAGCCATGCTGTATGTAAAAGAAGGCCTTGAGGGGGAATTCGAAGAGGCATTCCGCCGGGCGGAGCCGATTATCGCGGGCATGAAAGGTTATCTGTCCCATTCCTTGTCCAAATGTATGGAAAAGACGCATAAATATTTGCTGCTTGTGGAATGGGAGACATTAGAAGATCATACAAAAGGCTTTCGCGGATCGCCGGAATATCAGGAGTGGAAAGCCTTACTGCACCGTTTTTATTCACCATTTCCTGTTGTGGAGCATTTTCAGGATCTATCAGACTCAGATCGCGTGAAGCGTAAAACCGATTAAGGAGATTGACCATACAAAAACGGCGGTATAGATATTGAATTTCCCGGAGCCGTCGTTTTCTTTCCGTTTTTCCTCCAGCCCCTGAATGAACATGACCGCACCGAGAAACACGAGCATAACCGGCTGTATGACAGAGGTATGTTCCGCATACGTAAATGCGGCGGCCGCAAGTATAATAATCAGCATCGCGAGTGACAGTTTTAAGGCGCGCAGCAAAGCAATCCATCCTTTCTGTTATCATTTTTTGAACACAATTCTATTTCTGTCTTTATCCCCCATTATTCTAGCGTACTTTTTGTGCGGATAGAACGAAAGTCGGACAATTTTAAGTTTGTTTTAAGGAGCACGAAAAGCGCGCTCCCCATGAAAAGGAGCGCGCGGTTTATGAGCGGGCGAGGCTTCCGTATCCGAGCCCCCGCAGGACGCATGCCATGACTTCATACCCCTTGCTGTTGGGGTGTACGCGGTCATGAGAAAGATATTCATTCATTTTTCCTTTGAAAGCGCTGTGGACGTCGGCAATTTTGACGTGCGGCGCCGATGCGAGCGTGCTGAGGTGCGCATTATAAGAGGATATCCATTTTTCTGCAATGGAGATGCCCGGGAAAGGATTGTATAAGTTGAAGACGCGGATCTCATAAGGAGACGGGTGCGGCCCTTTTAAGGCAGCGATCTTGTCTATCATCTTTTCAAAGTTCTCATGGCAGTGACTGGACACGCCGGTGAATACCGAAGCATCCGATGTTTGCTGATATGCCTGAACCGAATCAATCAAATCGTTTCCGCAGCCTGTAATCGTAATCATATCAGCAGCCTGAATCCGCCTCTGAATGTACGGCAAGGACATAAGCCCGAGAATTTCTCCCGTCTCAAGGCCTGATTTGGCAAAGATGGATACGTCGGTTATTGTCTGTAAATCTTCTGCCATCATGCGCCCGAACCGCTGGACAAAACCGGCGGAAAACGGCCCGGATCCCCTCCCCGTCGTCAAAGAATCCCCCAGCGCCGTATAAACAAGTCCCATTTACTTTCCTCCACTCGTTACTATCGATATTGTAATGTACGCGAGTGAAGAAAAATTGGCTCGGTCAATAACCCAATTTCTCAGAAATATGCTGTGCGGCGTTTTTGACCTTTTCGGTTAAATACGGCAGCCTGTCCTCTGAAAACCGGGCTTCAAAGCCGGCGATGCTGATTCCGGCAGCCACCTTACCTTCGTGATTGAAAATCGGCGCCCCGATCGCCGCCGTGTAATCTTCTAATTCCGAATAGCTGATCGTATAACCTGATTGTAAGGATCTTTCAATGGAGTGAAGCAGTTCAGCCCGATCCGTCATCGTGCCTGAGGCGATTGCGGCAAGCTTTGTCTTCTGAATGTATGTGTCAATCTCCTCTTCCGGCAGAAACGATAAAATGCTTCTGGCGCACGCTCCCGCGTACAGCGGCGACCGGCGGCCGATTGCCGTATACAGGCGGACGGTTTGGGTGCCTTCAATTTTTTCGACGTAAATGGCTTCATCCCCGTCCCTCATGATCAGCTGAACGGCCTCATCCACTTCGCTGCACAGCTCTTCCATAATCGGTTTGGCTATTTTCCTGATATCCAGACGTTCAGAGACGAGCTGGCCGAATTGTAAAAAGATCAGGCCAAGCTGATAACGGCCGTCCGCTGCCCGGGTGAGAAACCCCGTTTCCTCCAGTGAGCTTGCCATCCGGTGAACCGAGGTCTTCGGCATTTCCGATAGAGAAACCAGCTCATTTAAGCTCAGGCTCGGTTCAGTCAGAAACAAATGAAGCAGTTCCATTGATTTGATGACGGTTTTGTTTTTGTTTTCCATGGTCTTTAGCCCCTTTGTCAGATCAGCCATTCCATTTTGAGCCTTGCTTTCAGCTCCTTCAGCTGCTGTTCCTTCTCCAAAAGCAGCATTTCCGCTTCCTCCAGCGAAACGGCCCGGAACGTAATGTGTTCCCCCGGCATCGTTTGGGCGACGAGAGGAAGATCGGCGGATATGATATGCGCCATTCGCGGATAGCCCCCCGTCGTCTGTCTGTCAGCCAGCAGAATAATCGGATTGCCGTCCGGCGGCACCTGCACCGTTCCGAACGTCACGGCCTCAGATACCATTTCCAGCGGCTCCCGCAATTCAAGCGGAGCGCCCTTCAGCCGGTAGCCCATTCGGTCGGATTGAGGCGTGACCGTATATGACTCTTGATAAAAACGTAATTTTGCTTCTTCTGTAAAAGCGTGAAATTGAGCGCCTTCAAGCACTCGTATGACCGGATTTTTTTTCAGCGGCAGAAACCCTCTGCTGCTGACAGACCAATCAGGCGCTGAGAAACCATGCTGTCCGAAAGAATCGCTCAGACGGTACGCGATTGATTCCGAACATGGCGTCATACGGCCGAGCGGCAGCTCATCATCTTTTTGCAGCGCTCTTCCGCAAAAGCCGCCGATCCCCGCTCTGACATACGTGCTTTTGCTTTCCATGACGGCGGGCACGTCAAATCCCCCCGCGACGGCGAGATATGCGCGGCTCCCCAGCTTGCACGGCCCGAATGAGACGACGCTGTTTTCCTTTATCAAAACCGGTTTCCACAGAGGGGCGGGCTCCCCATTAATATGAAAGGCGAAATCCGCCCCCGTGACGGCAATAACCGCGGGTTCTGAGAACTCAAAGGAAGGCCCGGGCCCCATGAGCGTAACTTCAAGCCCCGCCTCTTTTTCTTGATTTCCGGCAAGAAGATTGGCGATGCGCAGAGAGATCGTATCCATTGCGCCGCTTCCCAATACACCGTATTTCTGATATCCCGTCCGTCCCGTGTCCTGAACCGTCGTCAAGAGACCGGGTTTTACCACTTTCATACTCATTCGGCTCCCTCCTTGATGCGGCTGTACTCCTCTGCTGTGATCCGGACGAATTTCACCGTATCGCCCGCTCTCAAAAGACTCGGCGGATGTTCTTCCGGCCTGAAAAGCCGGAGCGGGGTGCTGCCGATCAGCTGCCAGCCGCCGGGAGTGGATATCGGATACACACCGGTCTGCATTCCCGCGATTCCTACTGAACCGGCCGGGATGGACGGCCTTGGCGACGCCTTTCTCGGCGCTCTGATCCGCTCAGACATTCCTCCTAAAAACGGAAACCCCGGCGCAAATCCGAGCATATAAACGAGATATTCGCCTTCAGTATGAATGCGGATGACGTCTTCCGGGGTCAGATCGTTCATCTCAGCCACCTCTTCTAAATCGGGACCGAAATCACCGCCGTAGCAAACGGGGATTTCCATCACCCGGCGCTCTTCTTTGCGGCCGGTCATTATATGACTGAGACGTTCTGTCACTTCTTTCTTGACCAGGGCAAAAGGAGAGACGCCTTTTTTTATGTTTGAGACGGCATACACGTCATAAAAGATCGTTAAGCTTGTGAATGCCGGAATACATTCAACGAAGCCCGGAAACGGCCGTTCTTCCATACAGGCTGCCGCCGCATGCACCCGGCTGTTGACCTCTTCGCTGATGTGCCCGCCAAAGCGGATGATAACGGCGGAATCACCGTACGGCTGTATATCAAGCGCTGTATTTCCGCTATACTGCATCATTGTCATCACCTCGTTGTATTCTTTCTCACTTACAGGACAGCAAGCGATTCATTTCGTATATCGGTGATCAGCATATGCCCCGGTGAATGTGTTATTACGATATCAGGCTTTGCTTCCATGATCACTGCCTGGGGTGTAACGCCGCAGGCCCAGAATACGGGAACTTCACCTTCCCGCACCGTTACGGCATCTCCGAAATCCGGCTGATGCAAATCGCTGATGCCGATGCTTTGCGGATTTCCGATGCGGACGGGGGCGCCGTGCACGGCGGGAAAACGTGACGTGACCTGCGCCGCGCGGACTGCAAGCCTTTCCGGAATCGGTCTCATGCTGACGACCATCTTTCCTGAAAACGGGCCCGCCGGAACACAGTCAATATTTGTTTTATACATGGGAACGTTCACGCCTTCATCGATGTGCCTGATTGGAATGTGCTGATTGATAAGGGCCTGCTCGAATGAAAAACTGCAGCCGATCAAAAACCCGACATAATCATCCTTCCAATACGGCGTAATATCCGTTACCTCTTCAGTAAGCACGCCATGCCGATAAATCCTGTATTTCGGAAAGTCCGTCCGGATATCAGCTCCCGGCGCCGCTATTGCCGGAACAGGTGAACCCGCATCCGTCACATCAAGCACCGGACAAGGCTTTTGATTACGCTGGCAGAATAAAAGAAAATCAAAGGCAAGATCCTTTTGCAAAACGACGAGATTGGCTTGTGCGTAAGAAGCGGCCAACCCCGCCGTCGGCCCGGTCATCTGCCCTTTCCTGATAAGCTGTCTGACTTCTTCGGGACTCGTATCTCTCATATGGTTTTTCATATCATCAGCTCCATAGCTGCGGCATTTGCGAGAATAATGTATAGATGCCCATAACCGCCATGACAACCACTACGATCGCCCCTGCAATCGTGAGCCAGATCGGATGCTTGTAATCGCCGACGATTTTTTTCTTATAAGCGCCCAACAGAATCATCGCTAATGCAAGCGGCAGAATTAAGCCGTTAAGCGAACCGACCGCGACCAGAATTTTGGCAGGCTGGCCGATCGTGACAAAAATAAGAGTGGATACGATGATAAAACCGATAATTACGCCATGTGAGTGCTTTTCGATTTTTGCCGAAAACGATTTGAAGAATGACACCGATGTATAGGCGGCGCCGATGACAGACGTGATAGCGGCAGACCACATGATGACGCCGAAAATTTTATAGCCGACATTTCCCGCCGCAAGCTTGAACACAGAAGCCGCGGGATTATCAGGATCGATGCGCAGGCCCTTTGAAACGACGCCGAGCACGGCGAGAAACAGGGCAATCCGCATAACAGATGTAATCAAGACGCCCGTGATGGAGCTTTTCGTCACCTGAGGAATGACTTCCTTCCCTTGGATGCCTGAATCAAGCAAGCGGTGGCCGCCGGCAAATGTAATGTATCCGCCGACCGTACCGCCGACAAGCGTCACGATTGCCAGCACACTGATATGATCAGGCATAAAAGTTTTCACAACGGCGTGTCCGACCGGCGGAGCCGTCGTTACGGCAACATACACCGTCAATACGATCATGACGATTCCGGCGATCTGCATAAAACGGTCCATGACTTTTCCGGCTTCCTTTATGACGAAAATCAGAACCGCAATCGCAGCGCTGATTAAAGCGCCGATCTCCGGTTTGATTCCGAATAATACTTGAAGACCGAGACCCGCGCCGCCGATGTTTCCGATATTAAACGCAAGTCCGCCGAGCACGACCAGAAAAGCAATGGCATAACCGGCGCCCGGAAGCACCATATTGGCAATCTCTTGGCCGCGCTTTCCGGAAACCGCGATAATCCGCCATACATTGGTTTGCGCGAAGATGTCCAAAATAATAGAGATTAAAATGATAAAGCCGAAGCTTGCCGCCAATGTATTGGTAAACGTGGCCGTTTGCGTCAGAAAGCCAGGCCCGATTGATGATGTCGCCATCAAAAATGTCGCGCCTAAAAGAAGCGACCATTTGCCGGAAGCCTTTCCGGCTGTTTTTTTCTTTTGCTCCATGCTGTCTTCCTCCCTCTGCTGCTCAGTCTTTTGCAAGCGCGCTGATTTGAATGTCTGCTGCTTTTAATTCTTTTTTGATTGTTTTTGCGAATGTGAGGGCGTGGGCGCCGTCTCCGTGAATGCAGACGGTGTCCGCTTTCAGGTTTACAGCTTGTCCCTTACGCGATGTCACCGTGCTGTCTTTCACCATTTGAATCACTTGACCGACCGCTTTTTTGTCATCCTGAATCAGCGCATCCGGCTCTGAACGCGGCGTCAGCGTGCCGTCTTCCTGATAGGTGCGGTCCGCAAACACTTCGCTTGCCGTCCTCAGTCCGAGTCGATCTCCCGCTTTAATCAGCTCGCTTCCGGAAAGCCCGAAAAGAATAAGTCCGGGATCAAAATGAAAGACCGCCTGAGCGATGGCTTCTGACAGGCCGGGATTGACGGCGGCCATATTATATAAAGCGCCGTGCGGCTTCACATGCTGCATCTCGACACCTTCTGCTTTTAAAAACCCTGACAGCGCGCCGATTTGATACAGCGTCAGATCATACGCTTCCTCGGGTGTAATCGCGATCTGCCGCCGCCCGAATCCCTGCAGATCGAACAGCCCGGGATGAGCGCCGATTTTCACGCCTTTTTCCGCCGCAAGCGCAACCGTTTTGCGCATCACGCTGGGATCACCCGCATGAAAGCCGCAGGCGATGTTTGCAGATGTCACATAATCCAAAATCTCTTCATCCAGTCCGATTTTATAAGCACCGAAACTCTCTCCTAAATCACAATTGATGTCAATCTGAAACATAAGCTCCCTCCTGTATTGTAAACGTTTTATTTTATTATCATTCCGATATTCGGAACGATTATTCCGAATTGTTGAATTTCTCTTCATTATATTTAATTCTGACAGGTTTGAACATCCTTTTGTCAGAAAACCTACCATGGACCTAGTCACAAATCTGACAAAAAAAAGAGAGCCTCATGCTGAGACTCTCTTTTTTTCTATTATAACACCCAGTGGCGGATCGCTTTGGCGACCCCGTTTTCCGTGTTGACATCAGTCACCCAGTCAGCTGTTTCTTTCACGATGTCCTGCGCGTTCCCCATGGCGACGCCGACACCCGCTTTTTCAATCATGGCAATGTCATTCAGACTGTCACCCATGGCCATCACATTTTCCATCGTGAAGCCGAGTTTTTCCGATACCTTCGCCAGCGCAGCCGCTTTGTTGATACCGAGGGCATTGACTTCGATGTTGATCGGACTTGAGTTTGTGATTTCGAGCTCCTTGTATTCTTTGAGCTCTTTCAGCACCTCATTCCGCACTTCGTCATCCTCGATTTCGAAACCGAACTTGAGCCACTGATGATCCGTAATCGTTTCCGGGAATTCCCCTCTCCACACTCTATCGACGGTAGAAGCCCAGAAATTCGTGTTGTGCTTATTCCTCAGATCCCATAATTTTTGAATATGATCGGTATGAAGAAGCTTGCGCTCAACCAGCTCAAAGTTGGAATCCCAGATTTCGCTGCCGTTTGCCGTGATTAAAAAGGATGACAGCTCGAGAGACTCAGCCAGTTCGCGGCAGGTCATCAGTGTGCGTCCTGTGCTGATGACGACGTGAATTCCTTTCGCCTCCGCTTCCTTGATCGCCCGCCGGTTTTCCTCCGGGATGAGCTGCTCGTCATTGAGCAGGGTTCCGTCCATATCAATCGCGATCAATTTAATATCTGCGTCTTCTCTTTGTATCGGCATATATGTACCTCACTTTTTATATTGTAGTCGTCTCTATTTTAATACATATGACCCACAGGAACAAAAAACCGCTTCCTGCGTTTGGCAGGGCGAGCGTTGAGGAAAAGAAATATTGAGGTGATGGAGGATGAAAGAAAGAAAACAAAAGAATAAACCGAATGAAAATCCTGAACATCATGATTTAACCGATCCGATTCCGCTGGAAGAGCTGAAGGAAAACGCCAATGACGAAAAACACAAACATGACCAAAGGGACAATTCACAAAGTGAAAGAGATTATGATACAAAATAACACGCTTGTCCGAAAGCCGCCGCTGGAGGCGGCTTTTTTTACGATGGCTGGATAAATATGCTGAGCTCCGCTTCCGCCACAGGCTTCCCGGCAACGGACGCTTTCGCCCGGCCGAACACAAAACCGCGTCTGATTCGCGTGACCTCAAAAAAAAGATCCAGACGGTCTCCCGGCAAAGCGGCACCTAACCTTTCCGCTTTCTTCACCGCGGATAAGAGACCGAGACCGTCACCGCCGGTAATTCCCGCGCAAGCCGCCGTTTGGGCCATTGCTTCAACGACGAGCGAAAATGGCATCTCTTTTTGGGATTCAGTTATAAACCAGTCATTTTCACTGATGTTTTTGTAAGCAGCCGCCCATTTTCCGGCTTCACTGTTCGTCGTGCCGTCAATCAAAAGAAACGGAAAACGATGGGGCAATAGCGTCTGATTCATCACGCAGCCTCCCTTCCCTCTCATTATAACGCAAGAAAAAACCCGCGTCCCCCCCGACGCAGGTTCATTTTTATTGATTGAGCTTTTTGAGCACGATGCCATGCAGCGGTTCATGCGGCTGAATACCGCAAATGTCTTGAAGAACGCCGCTCGTGCCTTTTTCCGCGATAAGCTTTTGCAGCTCAACCGCTTCCGGATCATCCTGATAGTCAAAGCGCAGGGCGGCGGCGATACCTTCCGCCAGCGCGTTCGGTTCTTTTATTTTTTTGGCCGGCCCTACTAATCTGTCATTCGCTCCGAGTTTTCTGAGCGGTGATCTGGCGACTCTTGTCACATCATCCGTGATGTATTCATTTTCAAAGCGGCCGATGATTTTTTTCATGTACTGCTCATGTTCGGATTGCTTAAAGCCGTACGCTTTCACCAAGTACTCGCCCGTTTCTGAAAGTGCATCGTACACGACACGCCGGATTTCCGGATGGCCGATGGCCTCTTTGACGGTTTTTAATCCGCGCTGATAGCCGACATACGCCGTGACGGCATGCCCGGTATTGACGGTAAACAGCTTTCTCTCAATGAAAGGCGTAAGATCATCCGTAAACAACGCGCCTTTAAGTACCGGCTGATCGCCGGCAAAGCCGGTTCTGTCTATGACCCATTCAAAAAACGGTTCTACGGATACTTTCAGCGGATCTTCATGGTGCTGAATCGGCACGATCCGATCTACCGCAGAATCCGGGAAGCCGACTGTCCGGTTCACGAGTTCC
The DNA here is from genome assembly GCF_011065565.1 of Bacillus sp. EKM420B. NCBI lineage: Bacteria > Bacillati > Bacillota > Bacilli > Caryophanales > Bacillaceae > Bacillus > Bacillus sp. EKM420B. The sequence goes on from NZ_JAAMNX010000006.1 coordinate 164,521, forward strand.
CGCTCCGCTTCCGTCAAATGTCCGAAAACTTCTTTTTTCAGAAAACTGCTGCCGCCGATCATATTTTCACAGGCAATGATATTGAGAGGCTCAGAGGACGTTCTGCGCTTCAGACCTTCCGCGATGGACGGGGCGATGAGTCTGAGAACGTTCGGGCCCACCGCCGTCGTAATGATCGCCGCTTCATTAATCAGCCCGTACAGCTCTTGTTCTTGCACCGCGCTGTTGATGGCTGAAACGGGGCCGATGATTTCTGTCCGCCTGCCGCCGTCGGCAAGCTCCACGGTATATTCCTTCTTTTCATTGAGAAGGCTGACCATCGTTTCATTCACATCAGCGAAAACTACGTCATAGCCGGAATGATGGAGCAGGGCGCCGATAAAGCCCCGCCCGATGTTTCCCGCTCCGAAATGAAGGGCAATCATGTCAGTTCACCTCGCTGAAAATAGCGGCCAGTTCTTCTTCCGTCTTTGCACTGATCAGCCGTTCGATGTTTTCTTCCTCTGAGCAGATGATGGCGATGTTTGACAGGATGTCTAAGTGTTCATTGTTTTTTCCGGCGATACCGAAAACGACCTTTGCCGTATTGCCTTCACCATATTCCACACCGTCCGGAATCTGGATGACGGAAATGCCTGAATGAAGCACCTCATCCTTCGCATCTTCCGTTCCGTGCGGGATCGCAATGAAATTCCCCATGAACGTGGATGATGTTTCTTCACGTTCGAACATTTTTTCCACATAGCCGTTCTTCACGTAACCGTTATCAATCAACGTCTGTCCCGCCAGGCGGATGGCATCCTCTTTTGAGTTCACTGTCTGGTTCAGTTTGATGTTCGCTTTAGCCAATACTTCCATGATGAAGATCCCTCTTTCTGTTTGATTAGTTTTTAAGCTTTTCAATCAGTTCATCGTATTTCGGGCTGTTTAAGAAATTATCAACCGAAATGTGCACCGCCTGCGGCAGCTTCGCTTTCGCGCGGTCAGTCAGGTCCTTATGCGTAATGACGATATCCGCGTCATTCGGAAGATTATTGATCGACGTATTTGTCACATCAATATCCAGGTCTGCTTTTTTCACTTTGTTTCTTAAAATGGAGGCGCCCATTGCGCTCGATCCCATACCCGCGTCACATGCGAAGATAATGCGGCTGACTTGGTCAGCGGAAATATCAGCGGCGCTGTTTTCCGGCTCTTCCTCTTTGTCTGCCAATGCGGCCGCCGCTTCACTTTTCCTGCCTTTCATTTCCTGCATTTTTTCCGCCGCGGCTGTCAAATCTTCTTCGCCCGCTTTAGACGATTTCAGAATAAGCGCCGAGACGATAAACGATACGGCCGCGGCAACGATGACGCCCGCCAGCACGCCGAGATAGCTTCCTTTCGGCGTCAGCGCCAAAATAGCGATGATGCTTCCCGGAGATGATGCGGCGACAAGACCCGCGTTAAAGATCGAGAATGTAAGCAGTCCGCTCGCTCCCCCGGCAATCGCCGCGAGGATCAGCATCGGTTTCATTAAAATGTAAGGGAAATAGATTTCATGAATCCCCCCGAAGAAATGAATGATGGCCGCTCCGGGAGCCGTCGATCTTGAAGAACCTTTCCCAAAGAATATATATGCCAGTAAAATACCGAGTCCCGGCCCGGGGTTCGCTTCCACTAAGAACAGAATGGATTTACCCGCTTTGGCGGCCTGCTCGATTCCGATCGGACTTAAAATGCCGTGGTTGATCGCGTTATTCAGGAACAGGACTTTCGCCGGTTCTACGAAAACGCTTGCAATCGGCAGCAAATTCGCGTGGACAATGACTTCCACACCCGCCGCCAGCAATTTGTTAAGAGACAGGACGACCGGGCCGATCGCATAAAACGCGATAATCGTCAGCACTGCGCCGATAATTCCCGCCGTGAAGTTGTTGATCAGCATTTCAAAACCCTGTCTGACTTTATCTTTAAACACACGGTCTAATTGTTTAATGAGATAACCGCCCAAAGGCCCCATAATCATTGCCCCTAAGAACATCGGAATGTCCGCTCCGACAATGACTCCGATGGCGGCCGTCGCTCCGACGACTCCCCCGCGGTGATCATAGATCATTTTTCCGCCCGTATATGCGATTAAAAGCGGCAGAAGATACGTAATCATCGGGCTTACCAATGTATTCAGCTGCGGATTCGGAAACCATCCCGCCGGAATAAACAGCGCGGTGATAATTCCCCATGCGATAAATGCGCCGATATTCGGCATGATCATACCGCTTAAATAACTGCCGAACCGCTGTATCTTCACTTTCATGCCAGCTTGCTGTTCTTGCTGCATGTTCATTCCCTCCCTGTTTGCCTGCCTTCAGATGAAAATAAATAAGACACGGGGTTTCTCTCTCCCCTGTGTCTTCATCATAAAACGCTTACAATCCCCATTCAATGAAAAGTAAAGAGGAGTTTGGCACAGAGACTGTGACAAATCCTTAACAAAAAAAAGACACCTCATCAAAGGTGTCTTACCGCTTTCTGTATATAATGTGTCCTTTTGTGACGACGAGCTTGGCAATGAGCCGCTCACTGACAATAAACACCGGATACGCACATACGAGCGCGAAAATGGCGGCCGGCACATACCGCGCTGCCGGAAACATCGGCATGACGGCGGTTCTGGCCATCTGCACAAGATAAATCAAAAGCACCGTGATCGCAATAGCCGCAGCCATAATCGGAGCTGATACTTTATATTCACGCAATTTCACATGGCAATGCCCGCACTGAAACTGGCACGGGATCATCGATGATCTGACCATGTCGCCTGTAATCGGCTTGCCGCAGTTCGGGCAGGTCGTTTCTTTCATGTTTATTCCTCCATTCAACTCTTCTATTATAACAGAGTCTGACTGCGTGTTTTACATTTGTGATTGTTCAACATTTTTTCACATATTTTATCATCAGGCTCTTGTGTGCATTTGTGAAAACATCTACTCTTAGAAGGAGGTTCATCACTCATTCGCATAAAAAGGAGGATGCAGAATTGCTTCCGATTCACAGACAGCAAACCTTGCTTGAATGGCTGAAAGAAGAGGGCGCGCTGAAAATCTCTGACATAAGCGAGAGATTCGGCGTCTCCGAGATGACCGTGTACAGAGACGTCAATCAGCTGGCGGATGCAAACCGGATTATCCGGACACCCGGCGGCATTACGCTCCCTCCCGCTTCAGAACGAAGCGCCAATCAATGCGGCTATTGCCTGCGGCCGATTCAGCATTCGTATTCTGTTCAGCTTATTACCGTTTCACAAACCGTTGAGCAGATGTGCTGCATTCATTGCGCGATTTTGCGGTATGAGGATAAAAAGGAAGAAGTGTCCCACGTCATTTGTAAGGATTTTCTTCTCCAGACGACACTGACGGCCGCTTCCGCATACTTTTTAGTTCATGCCGATATTGACCTTCACTGCTGCCGGCCTCAGGCGATTCCCTTCTCAACGCTTGATTACGCAGAACGGTTTCAAAAAGGATTCGGCGGGGTCATTTGCACCTTTGACGAGGCGGCGGACATCATCTTACACGACAGGCAGAAGGGATGCACCTGCAGCAAGACATAACAACAACCAACCGGAAGGCGGTGTCATCATCCATGAGACAGAACAAACGCTGGCTCATCTTTTTGCTGTTCCTTGTTTTGATACCGAAAACAAGCTTCGCCCACGCCTACATCACAAACTCAAATCCGGGTGAGAACAGCGAATTAAAACAAGCGCCGAAGCAGATTGAAATTGAGTTTAATGAACAGATTGAAGAAGGCTTCCACTCCATTAAGGTCTATAATTCATCCGGCGAACGGGTTGACGCGGGCAAAACGGTGATTCAAAAAAATGATGCCCGCATCATGACCGCGGCATTAAAAAAAAATCTGCCGCATGATATTTACAGAGCGGAATGGAACGCGGTATCGGCCGACGGACATCCGGTATCCGGCGTCATCCCTTTCAGTATCGGAAAAGCCGGCGGTGAACTTCAGGAGCAGACATCATCGCAAGCGGCGCTTCATCCCGAAGCGGCCATCGACCGCGGTATTTTGTACACCGCTCTCTCCCTGTTTATCGGCACGGCTTTTTTCCATCTGTTTTGGTACAGAAATAATGAAGATTCATCAAAAGCAAAACGAACTGTAAAGCTGCTCGTGATTTCTTTATGTTTAACGGGGCTCGCGCTCGTGTGCCAGCTCCCGATCCAGACGAAAGAAAACGCGGGCGGCGCTTGGAGCGCCGCGTTTCAGCCGGACTATGTAAAAGAAACGCTTCTGAAAACGGCAGGCGGGTACGTCTGGATGATCCAGATCAGCTTATTTATCCTGCTCGCCCTGTCCATGATCCCGATGCTGAAGAAGAAAGCATTCCGGTCATTTGCGTACTGGACGGCGCCGCTGTTATTCTTCTTCGCTTCGCTTTTGGCAAAAGCATTCGCCGGGCATGCGGCGGTCATTGACGAAAAAGCGGTCGGCATCGCAATGGACTTTCTCCATTTATCGGCCGCGTCTGTATGGATGGGCGGTATCGCCGCGCTTGTGCTGCTTCTTTCATCAGAGTGGAGAAAACCCGATAAAACCATCGCTTGGGAAACGGTCAGACGGTTTTCTCCTTGGGCGTTCGCCTCTGTCGGCGTGCTGTTATTTTCAGGAGTGCTGAACGGATTTTTCATTATCCGCTCGTTCGATTCACTCTTTCACACCGCTTACGGCAAGACGCTCCTTTTGAAAATCGGACTGTTTGTCATCATGCTTGCGCTCGGCGCCGTTCACGTATGGATGACGAAGTTCAGCAGAAAAAGGAGCATCAGCGCAACGATAAAGGCCGAATGGGCACTTGGTATTGCGGTGTTATTCACAACCGCCGTCTTCACAAGCCTGCCCAGTCCGCCGCCGCCTGCGCCATTGCCTTTTAACGGCTCAGAAACGATCGGAAACGGGGAGACCCTGTCCTTGCACATTACGCCGAACCAGCCGGGTAAAAATGAATTTCAAGTCATTGTCACCGATCATAACGGCAGCTTGGTAAAAGACATTCAGCAATTTACGGTCACTGTTTACCAGACGGGCTTCAGCGGCAAACAGCATGAAAGCACCTTTGATTTGAAGAAGACGAAGGAAGGCACATTCGAAGCCGCCAACCTGTCCATCACCGAAAAGGGAAACTGGAAGATCAAAGTCCACGGACTGACAAACGATTTTAATGAAATCAACCAAATATTCTCAACGACAAACTAAGGAGTGTATCTCATGTTGAAAAAAAAGGCTTTATTATTCATATCCGCCGTGACCCTGTCACTCGTCGGTTTTACGGCGGAAGCAAGCGCCCACGTCTCAGTCAAACCCGCGGAATCCGCAGCCGGTTCTTGGGAAACATACACGATGAAAGTGCCTGTGGAAAAGAATGAGCCGACAACGAAAGTCGTGCTGAAAATGCCCGCCGGCGTTGAATTTCAGCAGTATCAGCCGATTCCGGGCTGGAAAACATCCGTATCCAAACATGATGACAAAGCGGTCTCCGTCACTTGGGAAGCAAAGGACGGCGGCATTCAGCCCGGCCAATTCCAGCAGTTCACGTTCGTTGCGAAAAATCCTGAAAAGAGCGGAGATGCCGCTTGGGACGCTTACCAATATTACAAAGACGGCAGCATTGTAGAATGGACGGGGGATGAGAAAGCTGACACGCCTCACTCGATTACGAAAATCACGAAATCGGCCAGCGTGACGGATGCGCACGGAGCTGAACAGTCAAACGAAGAAAGCAAATCCGGCGTATCAGCGCTTGATATTGCGGCCATCGTTCTGTCAGCTGCGGCGATTATCCTTTCCATCGCGGCGCTTGTAAAGAAAAAACGCGCGTAAGCAAAAAGCGATCCGGCTCTAAAGAGCCTGCGATCGCTTTTTTTCTTATCCGCGGCCTGCCTGGAAAGACGGATATTTGGTCATTCCCCCGTCAGCAAACAGCGTAATGCCGGTCACATAGCTTGATTCCTTTGAAGCAAGCCAGACGGCGACAGCCGCGATTTCTTCCGGCTCACCGATATATCCCATCGGAATCATGCTTTCCACATCTTTTCTCTGAACGGGATCCGCAAATTTTTCCGCGTTGATCGGCGTATTGATGGCTCCCGGTCCGATATTGTTAACACGGATGCGCTTCGGCGCGTACTCAAGCGCCAGCGTTTCCGTCATCAATTTGATACCGCCTTTACTCGCCGCGTAGTGAACAAACAGCGGCCACGGAATCATTTCATGTACGCTTGACATGTTAATGACGTTTCCTTGAATATCATTCTCTACGTAATATTTAATGGCTTCGCGGCTTCCTAAGAAAGCGCCGGTCAGATTGGTATTGATGACTTTGTTCCAGTCTTTAAGCGGCATTTCATGCGACTGAACCGGATTTTCCATGCCGGCGTTATTGATCATGACATCCAATGTGCCGAATTCCTTCACTGCGGTCTGCACGATGTTTTTGACATCTTCTTCTTTTGTGACGTCTCCTTGAACGATGACCGCTTCGCCTCCCGCTTTTTGAATCTCTTCTTTAACGGTTTGGGCGTCTTTTTCATTACTATAGTAGTTAACTACGACTTTCGCCTGCTCCTGTCCGAAGCGGATCGCCATCGCTTTTCCTAATCCTGATGAAGCTCCCGTAATGGCAACGACTTTTCCTTTTAAATCCGTGTACATGTTCAAACCTCCTGCATATGTTATGAATTTGATTTCGCAACGCCTAAGAATACCGCGGCTACAATGATCAGGATAATCCCGATGGCAATGGCGACCAGCTGACGCTTCGTTTTGCTCTCACGGAGAATGAAGATTCCGCCGAGCGTGCTGATGACGATCCCCATTTGAGAGAGGGAAAAACTTGTCGCAACTCCGACGCGCGGCTGTGAGATGAACAGAAACATGTTCCCGAGCGCCCAGATGATTCCCGGCAGAATGTTCTTGATAGCGTACTTATTAAACGGTTTATGCTTGTACGTCAGGAGCAGTCCGCCGATGACCATCCCGATCGCCTGCGGCAGAAGCGCTGACCATCCGGATACGCCGAACAGCCGGGCGACGACGACATAGACCAAATAGCCGAGCGTGGAGATCAGCAGGATGACAATGCCTTTTTTTAAGTTTCCCGGTTCTCCGTCCGCCCGCCCCTTTTTATCTTCTAAAGATGTGAGCACAATCCCGATGATGATAAAAATAAGGGCGAGAATACCCAGCGTAATCGCGATCGGGGTTGACCATTCTTTGAATACGATCACACCGAACAAAGAAGTCGAGACGAGCTGCATTCCCGTTGATATCGGCATCGTTTTTGAAACGCCCATCAGCTGTATGCTTTTAAGCTGATTGCTTTGGCCGAGCGACCAAAACAGCCCCGAGATGATGCCGACAATAAAAATGCGCCCGGACAGCACCGGATGGACAAACAGATACAGCACAAACGAAACGATGAGCGCCCCGATTGTCGTTCCCAGCGTCTGGCTGTAAGGCCCGCCGCCTAATTTGACGTTAAATAACACGATGCTCCCCCAAAATAAAGCCGGGAGAAGAGCCAGTAATATATCCATGATGGCGACCTTCTTTCAATCGTATTTGCTGTTATTTTGTCTGGAATCGAACCGATTATTCCCGCAAGATCAAAAAAGCCTGCCGGCGATATTCACCGGCAGACCGCTCAATAAAAACAGCCCCGCTTAGAAGCGGGGCTTTCTTTTCGGCTCATTAAAGTCCGATAGACATGTATTTGGTTTCCAGGTACGGTTCAATGCCTTCCGTACCGCCTTCACGGCCGATGCCGCTTTCTTTCATTCCTCCGAACGGCGCTTGAACCGCGGACGGACCGCCGTCATTCCAGCCGATGATGCCGTATTCAAGCTGTTCAGAAATATAGATGCCGCGGCGGTAGTTTTCTGTGAAGAAATAAGCCGCAAGCCCGAACGGCGTATCGTTCGCAAGCTTGATCGCTTCATCAATATCTGAGAACGTAACGATCGGCGCAACCGGGCCGAAAGTTTCTTCATGCATGATGTTCATGGATGTGTCTACATTTGAAAGCACGGTCGGCGTCACGAAATAGCATCCTTTTTCATCGTTTTGGTCATACGTTCCGCCCGTCAGCACTTCTGCGCCTTTTTCCACGGCGTCATTAATTTGGCCGACGATTTTATCGAAGCCTTTTTTGTTGATGACAGGGCCGACGTTTACGCCTTTTTCAAGACCGTTTCCGACTTTGAGTTTCGCAGCTTCTTCACTCAGTTTTTTCGCAAACTCGTCTTTCACGGATTCATGTACGATCAGACGGTTCGCACAGACGCAGGTTTGGCCGGCATTTCTGAATTTAGAGGCCATTGTTTGGGCTACCGCCAGATCAAGATCAGCGTCTTCATCCACGATCAGCGGCGCATGTCCGCCAAGCTCCATTGACATATGTTTTACGGTGTCGGCGCTGTTTTTCATCAGGATTTTGCCGACAGGCGTTGAGCCGGTGAAAGTAATTTTGCGGATTTTCGGGCTGCTGGTGAAGACGTTTCCGATTTCGGCTCCGTCACCGATCACCACTTGCAGCACGTCCTTCGGAATTCCCGCTTCATATGCGAGACGCGCAAGGGCGTAAGCGGAAAGCGGCGTATCCTCCGCCGGTTTGATGATGAACGTACAGCCTGCCGCCAAAGCGGGCGCGGCTTTTCTTGTAATCATCGCATTCGGGAAATTCCACGGCGTGATCGCGGCTACCGGGCCGACCGCCTGACGGGTGACGACAATCCGTTTGCCCGTTGTCGGCGCAGGTACGGTTCTGCCGTAAATCCGTTTTGCTTCTTCGGCGAACCATTCAATATAGCCGGCGCCGTATAAAACTTCTCCGACCGCTTCTTCGTACGGTTTGCCGTTTTCTTTCGTAATTAATTCCGCAAGTTCTTCTTTATTTTCAACAATCAGCTCATACCATTTTCTCAAAAGTGAGGCACGTTCTCCCGCTGATGTTTTGGACCATGATTGAAACGCTTGATGTGAACGTTCAATCGCTTTTTCAACATCTTCGGCCGTCTGCTGGGGGATGCTTTCGATCGCCTCTCCCGTTGCCGGGTTGTACACTGTTAATTGTTCTGGCATATTGAACATTCCTTTCTTTCCTATAGTAAAACCATTGAATGCTTGTTGATGTATCTCACACTTTCATGATAGCAGACACATCCGGCGGCATTCCAATAATTGAACTCACAGAGCTGCTTCGATAATGGAAAGGCCTTCTTTGAGCTGCTCATCCGTCACGACAAGCGGCGTCAGGAATCTGATAATGTTGCCGTTAATGCCGGCCGTCAGCAGCAGCAGTCCGTTCTCGTTCGCCGTTTTAGCGATCGCCGCGGCTTTTGCTTTGTCCGGTTCCCGCGTGTCCGGATCTTTGACAATTTCGATGGCCGCCATCGCGCCGAGTCTGCGCACTTCTCCGATGCAGGCATGCTCTTTTTTCCATTCAAGCGCTTGATGCTCAATGATCCGGCCGATCTCTTCGGAACGCTGATTCAGCCCTTCTTCTTCAATAATATCCAAGACCGCGAGCGCAGCCGCACAGCCGAGCGGGCTTCCCGCATATGTGCCACCGAGTTCCCCCGGCGCGGCGGCATCAAGCATTTCCGCCCGGCCGATGACGCCGCTCAGCGGCAATCCGGCCGCAAGTGATTTGGATACGGTGATCAAATCAGGGACGGCTTCGAAATGTTCAATCGCGAAATACGTTCCCGTTCTGGCAAAACCGGTCTGAATCTCATCCGCTACAAAAACGATACCGTGTTTTTTACAAAAAGCGGAGACGTGCTGCACGAAACGTTTTGAAGGAATGATGAAGCCGCCTTCTCCCTGAACCGGCTCCATTACGACACAGGCGACGGTTTCCGGTGCAACTGCGGCGATAAAGAAATCCTCAAAAGCGCTGATGATAAAGTCGTCATACTGCTCGTTAGTCATGCCGGCCGGCTTTTGATAATAGTAAGGAAACGGCGCTTGATACACCTCTGAGGCAAACGGGCCGAAACCGAATTTATAAGGCTTCACCTTGCTCGTCATGCTCATCGTCATGTTCGTGCGGCCGTGGAACCCTCTTGTAAATGACACGACAGCCTGGCGCTTCGTATATTTTCTGGCGATTTTCACGGCGTTTTCCACCGCTTCCGCCCCCGAATTGAGAAAAATCGCTTTTTTCGCATGATCTCCCGGCGCAATGGCGCAAAGTTTTTCGGCCAGCTCAATATAAGACGGATACATCATGACGTTAAATCCCGGGTGAATCAGATCCTCCGCCTGTTTCTTCACGGCCTCCACCACTTTCGGATGGGAATGGCCGACATTCAGCGTTCCGATCGCTCCGGCAAAATCAATGAATCGTCTGCCGTCCAAATCGTACAAAAGCGCCCCTTCCCCTTTTACCGCCATGCTGCGGTTTCCGTTGCCGACCCCTTTGGAAACGAATTGATCCCGTTTTTGCTGCCACTGGGCAGTTGTCACTTCCGTCAATGCTGTTTGACTCATAGATTCCATCCCCCTATATTGTTTTCTTATCATTCTGACTTCTTTTTGGTATGATGAAAAGTACCAAAATCAATTTATCCATGGTATCAGAAAGGGGCAGGGTCGGATGCTGACGATTTCCATTGATCATTCGGAAACGGCGGATTATATCTATCAGCAGATCTATCAGCACATAAAAGCGGCCGTTTTGAAACGCAGCCTGATGCCTCATACAAAGGTGCCGTCTAAACGGGAGCTTGCCGAGACGCTGAAGGTCAGCGTGAATTCAGTGAATTCAGCTTATCAGCAGCTGCTTTCGGAAGGTTATTTATATGCAGTCGAAAGAAAAGGCTTTTTCGTGGAGGAAATTGATACGGTTTATCATGAAGAAACGCCTTCGCTCTCATTGCCTGAAGATTTAAAAGAGCGGGAGCCGGATAAGAGCGGCTGGATTTCGTTTTCTCATATGAGCGTGGATACGGCGCATTTTCCCCTGAAAAGCTGGTTCCGCTGTGAGCATAAAGCAGCCGCCCGTTCATTTCATACACTCGGAGACCTCGTCCATCCGCAAGGCTTATATGAAGTCCGTGAAACCATTTCGCGGCTTATTTCCCTGACAAGGGGCGTTACATGCCGCCCGGAACAAATCGTGCTCGGGGCGGGCACGCAAATGCTGATGCAGCTGCTGACGGAACTGCTGCCAAAAGACGCGCTGTACGCCATGGAGAACCCGGGATATATGAGGATGTACCGGCTGCTGCAAAACCTCGGGAAAAAGGTTGCGACGATCAGCCTTGATGAAAAAGGCATGTCCATGGCCGAAATCGAAAAACGCCGGCCCTGTGTATTGATCACCACGCCTTCCCATCAATTCCCCTCAGGCGTGATCATGCCCGCTTCCCGGCGGATTCAGCTTTTAAACTGGGCCGCCGAACAGAACGGCCGCTTCATCATTGAAGATGATTATGACAGTGAATTTAAATATGACGCCGATACGATACCGGCGCTTCAAAGCCTTGACCGGTTTCAAAATGTCATCTACATGGGGACCTTTTCAAAATCCCTTTTCCCAGGTCTGCGCATCAGCTATATGGTTCTGCCGCCCGGGCTTTTGCGGACGTTCAAAGAGAGAACGTATGACCTGCATACGTGCAGCACGCTTGCCCAGCTCGCGCTGAAAGAATTTATCGACTCAGGTGAATATCAGAAACATATTAAAAAGATGAAGCAGCATTATAAGAACATGCGGGAACGCCTCATTTCGGCTTTAGATGAAACATTCGGAGAAAGAATCAGTGTAAAGGGCGCCAATGCGGGGCTTCATTTTGTCACTGAGTTTGACTGCGCCCGTTCAGAAAAAGAGATTTTGGCACGGGCGGATGCAGAACAGCTCGATCTGTTTGCAATGAGCCGGTTCCGTCTGAAAGCAGGAGGCGATTCAAATAAGCCGCAGCTCATTCTGGGGTTCGCCCGCCTGAAGGAGAGCGATATTCAAGAAGGCGTCCTCAGGCTTTACCGGGCGGTTTTCGGCGCATAAAAAAACCCCCGGAATTCGGGGACTTATTTACCAGCGGTCCGGTTCTGTCTGCAAAATCGCCTCCAGCAGGCCGGGAAACGCCGCTTGTAAATCATCTTTGCGCAGGGAATAATAACGGTGCTTCCCGTCTATGCGCACTTGGGCGATCCCCGCTTCCCGCAGCACTTTGAAGTGATGGGACAGCGTTGATTTGGCGACCCGGACATCAGCGCAGGTTCCGCACGTTTTTTCTGTTGTTTCCGCCAATTGTTTGACCAGCTCTAAGCGGAGCGGATCACTCAGAGCATGAAGAACCTTTGTCAGCTGTAAGCGGTCGGTGTCAGGATGGTTTGGAATGTTCATGAGTCAAATGTAACACATAAAAGCGGCGGGTGACAATTTAGGCGGTGAGGGTTTTTCCTTTACCATTCACTGCGAAACATGTTACAGTTAGTTCGATAATATTCGAACTATAACAAATAAACCCAATCAGGAGGAATAACAATGATCGTCTTACAGGCTTACATGAAAGTAAAAGCGGATAAACGCGAGGAATTTTTAGGAGAAGCGCAATCACTTGTTCAGCATTCACGCGCGGAAGAAGGAAATGTGCAATACGACCTTTTCGAAAAAGTCGGTGAGGAAAATACATTCGTTATGCTTGAGCAATGGAAAGATGAAGAAGCGATGAAATTCCACAACGCAACTGACCATTTCCAAGGATTCGTGGCAAAAGCAAAAGAAGTGCTGAGTGCGCCGCTTGACGTCGTCCGCACAGAACTGTCAGAGTAACGAAAGGATGAATGACATGAACGAAGTCCTTCAAATATTAACAGACCACCGTTCCATCCGCAGCTACACAGATGAACCCGTATCGGATGAGCAGCTGGATCTTATCATCCAAGCAACTCAGGCAGCGCCGACTTCCATTAACGGCCAGCAATTTACCGTTATTGCGGTGAAAGATAAGGAGCGGAAGAAAAAAATATCCGAATTGGCCGGCGGCCAGCCGTGGATTGACCAAGCGCCTGTTTTCCTTTTATTCTGCGCTGATTTTAACCGCGCCAAAATTGCGCTTGAAGAATATAATGATACACCGCTTGAGATCACGAACGGTTTAGAGTCCGTTCTAGTCGGAGCCGTGGATGTCGGGATTGCGCTGGGTACGGCAACGGCTGCGGCTGAATCAATGGGACTCGGCACTGTGCCGATCGGCGCCGTGCGCGGCAAGCCTGACGAACTCATTGAATTGCTGAAACTTCCGAAATACGTTTTCCCGGTTTCCGGTCTCGTCATCGGCCATCCGGCAGACCGCTCCGCAAAAAAACCGCGTCTGCCGCAAGCAGCCGTTCTGCATCATGAAACGTATCAAGAAGAAGATTTAAGAACCCATATCGAGGCCTATGACAAGCAGATGTCCGAATACATGAAAAAACGCACCGACGGACAGGAAACAAGAAACTGGTCACAAGGCATCACTTCCTACTATAAGCAGGTTTATTATCCTCACATTCGTGAAATGCTTGAAAAACAAGGATTTAAGACGGATAAATAAACGTATCAGCCTGCCGGAACACCCCGGCAGGTTTTTTCTATTTCTCAAACAAAAGCGTTGACACTATGTAAAAATTTTTGTTAATATTTTCATCATATACTCATTGGTTTTCTGTGAACCGATGGGTTTTCTATTGTGACGAAAGAAGGAATCTGGGCTTATGAATGATAAGAAAACGGATATTCTGCTGGCGGCAAGGAAGCTTTTTTCCGGGAAAAGCTTTTCGTCGGTTTCGATGCAGGCGATCGCAGAGGAGTGCAAAGTCTCCAAAGCATCTTTATATAAGCTGTTTGAATCAAAGGAAGACCTGCTCCTGGAGCTGCTCGATTTTAACCAGAAACAGATGGTAGCGGCCGCTTCATTATTGAATGAGGAAACGAGCCTCTCCCCTGAGGAACGGTTTGCCAAAAAACTGATGGCTGAGCTTGAAGGCTTCAGGCGCAATCAGCAGTTTTTTAATATGCTGATGTACGGAAGCCCCTCTTCCATTAATGAGCGGGTAAAACGGCATATTCACAGGGCCCGCTCCACCTTTATCTGCTGGCATCGCGATTCACTGATTCAGACGTACGGCGAAGACATTATTCCTTATGTATGGGAGCTGGTGATCGTCCTGCAGGGGCTCCTGAGAGAATGTATCACGCTGATTAAGCTGGAAAAAGAACCGCTCGCTCTGGAGCCGCTCACGGACTTTATCATCCGCCATCTCAATCTCATCGTCGAAAACAGGAAAACCGAAACGGCTTTGCCTCAGGAGATGATTGACCTTTATACCGCCTCCGCTTCCTCATTTGAGCCGAAAGACAAAACCGTATTGCTGGCTGAAAGCCTGAAGGAACTGAAAGAAGCTGTCTCAGCCCTTCCGGAGGAAAAATATGATGCCGCAGGACTCGCTTCCGCGGCGGTTATGCTGGAGAAAGAATCAGCGGACAAACAGCCGCGGGATTTTCTTATAAAAGCGCTCATCGGTTATTTGGAGCAGGCCGGACCGCTGCACCAGCCGCTTGCAGCCGTTAAAACATTGCTCAAACTATAAAGAAAGAAGGAATCAGCTTGAATAAGAGTATTAAAACTGCACCATACAACCGCTCTGTCATTGTCGGGATTCTTTTGGCGGGAGCGTTCGTCGCCATTTTGAACCAGACACTGCTTATCACGGCGCTGCCGCACATTATGAATGACTTCAATATAGATGCCAACAAAGCGCAATGGCTGACAACATCGTTTATGCTGACGAACGGGATTTTAATCCCGATTACCGCATTTTTAATAGAGAAATTTACGAGCCGCACCCTCCTGATTTCCGCTATGAGTATTTTCACGGCGGGCACCATTGTCGGCGCATTCGCCCCGAACTTTCCGGTGCTCTTAACGGCCCGGATTATTCAGGCGGCCGGCGCCGGAATTATGCTGCCGCTCATGCAGACGGTATTTCTCACGATTTTCCCGATGGAAAAGCGCGGCCGCGCCATGGGTATGGTCGGCTTGGTTATTTCGTTCGCGCCGGCGATCGGCCCGACGCTTTCCGGATGGGCGGTCGAAGCATTCTCTTGGCGGTCTTTGTTTTATATCATCTTCCCGATCGCAGTCATCGACTTGCTTTTAGCGATTATTCTGATGAAAAACGTCACGACATTACGAGAAACACAGATTGATATTTTATCCGTGATCTTATCGACCCTCGGATTCGGCGGGCTGCTTTACGGCTTCTCAAGCGCCGGTTCCTCAGGATGGACCAGTACTGAAGTGCTGACTTCGCTGCTTGTCGGAGCGGCCGCGCTGATTTTCTTTATCGCAAGACAGATGAAGCTCAAAAAACCGATGCTGGAATTCCGCGTGTTTTCTTTCGGGATTTTCAGCCTGACCACCCTGCTCGGAACGCTTGTTTTCGCGCTGCTGATCGGAACGGAAACCATTCTCCCGCTTTACACGCAAAAAGTCCGGGGCGTCTCCGCGTTTGATACCGGATTAATGCTTTTGCCGGGCGCGATTGTGATGGGGATGATGTCGCCGTTTATCGGCCGGGTGTTTGACAGAATCGGAGGAAAAGGCCTTGCGATGACCGGGTTCTTCATCATCCTGCTCACGTCCCTGCCGTTTATGAATCTGACGGACTCGACGTCTCTCATTTGGATTGTCGTCGTTTATACCGCGCGGCTTTTGGGAACAGCCATGATTATGATGCCGGTGACGACAGCGGGAATCAACGCCCTGCCGCGCCACTTAATTCCGCACGGCACAGCCATGAACAATACCGTCCGCCAAGTCGGCGGTTCTATCGGTACGGCGCTGCTGGTTTCCGTGATGAGCAGCCAGGCCGCGCACGCCAATGCGTCAACTCCGGCAAACGCTGCCCTGCACGGCATGAATGCGGCATTTGTCGTAGCCGCCTGCATCGCGCTGGCCGGCTTCCTCCTATCTTTTACATTGAAGAAAAAACCGCGTCAGCCCGAGCAGCAGCAGGCCGTTACGCGGTAAACCAAAAAGAACCCGATCACGTATGTGACCGGGTTCTTTTTTTACTTCTCGATTCCGTCTTTTACTTCTTTCACCATTTGCGCCATGGATTCCAGGCCGCCTCCTGATAAATACCATGTAGCTGAATCAAGGTAGACAACATGGTTGTTTTTCACGGCTTTCACCGATTTTACATAATCATTTTCAACCACTTGTTTTGTTGAAGATTTTGTGCCGATCGCTGTTCCGCGGTCAACGACAAACATGTAATCAGGGTTTGTTTTGGCGATATATTCATAGGAAATGCTTTGTCCGTGCAGTGAGGCTTCGATGTTTTTGTCAGCCGGTTTGACGCCGAACACATCATGAATGAAGCCGTATCTTGATTTAGATCCGAACGCGCTGATTTTGCCGTCGTTCGCCATCACCACTAATCCGTTTTTATCCGTGCTGCTTGTCTTTTTCTTCAGATCGGCAATGGATTTGTCAATTTTCGCAAGCTTATCTTTCACTTCATTTTCTTTGTTAAAGATTTTGCCGATCACTTCAGTGTTTTGCTTGAATCTGTCAACGTAGTTTGTATAGTCATCATCAAGATAAATCGTCGGCGCGATTTTTGAGAACTCTTTATAAGAATCAGATTGTCTGTGGGCGATAATGATTAAATCCGGATCAATATCCGCGACTTTTTCAAAATCCGGTTCTTTTAAACCGCCGGTATTGGCGTATTTATCACTATTATATGAAGATAAGTATTTTGGAAGGTTTTGTTTCGGAAGTCCCGCCACGTGATCCTGTAAACCGAGTTCATCCATCGTGTCCAGCATTCCGAAGTTGAATACGACGACTTTTTTCGGATTCTTCGGCACTTTGACTCCTTCTTTGTTCAGATCATCTTTGATTGTGATTGTTTCTTTTGATTTGCCTGATGTTTTGTCCCCGTTTCCGCATGCAGAAACAACAAAAATCGTAACTAGCGCAATGAATAGCAATGCGAATTTTTTCATGACTTTCACCTCATCTGGTTTTTAAGAAAAGTACACACCGATCCGCTGACTGTCAATCTCTTGAATCGGGATGGTCATATCATAAATATCTTCAAGCACGGAGGTTTCAATGATCTCCTCCGCCGGCCCTTCTTTGACGATCCGGCCGTTTTTCAGTGCGACGATATGGTCTGAATAGACGGATGCGAAGTTGATATCGTGAATCACTACGACGATCGTTTTTCCGAAGTCTTCCACAAGCCGCTTCAACAGCTTCATCATTTCAACGGAATGCTTCATATCTAAATTGTTCAGCGGCTCATCGAGAAAAATATAGTCCGTATCCTGAGCGATGATCATCGCGATAAACGCCCTCTGACACTGGCCTCCGCTGAGCTGATCGAGGTATTTATCCTTTAAGTCATCCAGCTTCATATAACTGAGGGCCTGGTTGATATGCACCCAATCTTCATCCGTCAGTTTCCCTTGGGAATACGGAAATCTGCCGAAGCTGACCAGGTCTTTAATCGTCAGTCTGATATTGATTTGGTTCGTCTGCTTCAGGATGCTGATTTTTTTCGCCAGATCGTTGCTTTTACAGGCCCCGATCTCTTGCCCGTCGACCGTGATTTCTCCGGAATCCGTCTTAATCAGCCGGCTCATGATAGACAGCAGCGTGCTTTTTCCCGCGCCGTTCGGACCGATAAACGAGGTGAGCCTGCCCTTTTGAATGGATAGAGACGTTTTCTCAAGGACGACTTTCCCTCCGTATTGTTTGCTTACATTTTTGACCTCTACCATGATTTATTCTCCTTTAACAGCAGATAGATAAAATAAATCCCGCCGGCAAAATTAATGATGACGCTCAGCGTCGTGGAAAACGTGAACACTTTCTCCACGACGAACTGGCCCCCGACGAGCGCGACGATGCTGATCAGGACGGAACCCGCGATTAAATACGTGTGCCTGTAGGTTTTTAAAAACTCTCTCGCCAGATTGACGACAAGCAGTCCTAAAAACATAATCGGCCCGACAAGAGCCGTAGAGACAGACACAAGAATGGCGACGACGATGAGCATCTGTTTCACAAGCTTATCGTAATCAATCCCAAGGTTGACGGCGTGCTCCCTGCCGAGCGACAGCACGTCAAAAAACCGCGTGAACCGCCAGACATAAATGCCTGTCAGAAGAAAGACAGCACCGGCAAACCATAAAAGATCGGTGTTGATATTGTTAAAGCTGGCAAACATTTTGTCCTGAACAACCTGGAACTCATTCGGATCAATCAGCATCTGCATAAAGGATGACAGACTGTTGAACAGCGTGCCGAATACGACGCCGACAAGCAGAAGGAAAAACACGTTCCGCCCCTCGCCTTTAAACATGAGCTGATACAAAACGAGTGACAAGAGCACCATCAGCCCGACGGAGATGACGAAATTAAGATTTTTGTTCATCATGACGATATTCATTGAACCGAACAGGAACACGATGACGGTCTGAATGAGCATATACAGGGAATCGAGGCCTAAAATGCCCGGTGTCAGTATGCGGTTATTTGTAATCGTCTGGAAGATGACCGTTGAAAACGCGATCGCTCCCCCGGTGAGCATCATGGCAAGCACTTTGAAGCATCGTCTCGGCAGGGAGTATTCCCAATTGCCCAGTCCGTAGAACAGAA
Source organism: Bacillus sp. EKM420B (assembly GCF_011065565.1). Taxonomy (NCBI): domain Bacteria; kingdom Bacillati; phylum Bacillota; class Bacilli; order Caryophanales; family Bacillaceae; genus Bacillus; species Bacillus sp. EKM420B. The sequence continues at coordinate 183,240 of NZ_JAAMNX010000006.1, forward strand.
AGAATCCGATACATATCATGGCGAGCGCCGCCAGCAGCGTAATTTTTTTATTATGACTCATATGCTTTTCTCCTTAACAGCATATACAGGAAGATGCCGCTGCCGATAACACCGACCATCAGGCCGATGGAAATTTCGTACGGGAAGATGATCACCCTTCCCAAAATGTCGCATAACAGCACAAAAACAGCGCCCAAGAGAGCGGTGTGAGGCAGGCTGCTCCTCAGGTTGTCCCCTTTGTAAATCGACACCATATTGGGAATGATCAAACCGAGAAAAGGCAGCATCCCGACGGTCAGGATCACCAGTGAAGCGATGAGCGACACGATAATCAGACCGATATTGACGACGCGTTTGTATTTCAGGCCGAGATTGACGGAAAAGCTCTCTCCCATTCCCGCCACCGTAAATTTATCCGCATAGACATAAGCGATGATCACCAGCGGGATACTCAGATATAAAAGCTCATACCTGCCTTTAACGACCAGTGAGAAATCTCCCTGCAGCCAAGATGACAGGTTTTGGATCAGGTCGTATTTATATGCGATAAACGTGGCGATTGAGCTGACGATATTCCCAAGCATTAAACCGACGAGAGGAATAAAAATCGCATCATTGAACTTGATTCTCTCGAGGATTTTCATGAAAAGGAAATTTCCCGCCAACGCGAAAATAAAAGCGATAGACATTTTCACAAGCGGACTCGCTGACGTAAAAAGCATTAATGAAATCAAAATTCCGAGCCTTGCCCAGTCCATCGTTCCCGCAGTCGTCGGCGATACAAATTTATTCCGGCTGATCTGCTGCATGATTAATCCGCAGATGCTCAGGCTCATGCCGGCGATGATAATGCTCACCAAACGCGGCAGCCGGCTGTCAAACAATGTACCTGCCTGTTCTTTATTTAAATGAAAAATATCCAGCGGCGACAAATCTTCTACACCGATAAATATAGAAGTACACGCCAAAACCGCCAGTAGCAAAAGTAAGTAACGTAGCTTCATGCTGCCTCCCTGCACCCATCACAAACGGTATGACTGATTGCCAAACAACCCCCATATATCCCCACTCGTAATGATTATCATTATCAACGACAACTATAATCTTATCATCTTTCCAAGCGCAGTCAATACAGTTTTGCTTTCAAAAGCGGTCATCCGCGGGCCGTACACTAAATTGTCTTACAATCAGTCTATCAAGAATTTGCAGGATTTTCTATAACCTTCATTTGGCTGCTTATCATTTTTTGCACATGATGACACGCTTGAGGGAAAAAAATCTGACAAACAGCGGCAAAATTCCTCCATGAAAATACAAATGTTCTCCCCACATAGAAAAAATCCTTGATTTACATGTTTGAAAGAGAGATAATAAAAATTAAATTTGTGAGAAAATTTAAATATTAGGGGATGTAAATCATGAAAGTTGTAAAATTCGGAGGCAGCTCTCTTGCGTCAGGAGCCCAGCTTGAGAAAGTGTTTCAAATCGTGACGGCTGATCCCTCGCGGAAAGCCGTCGTCGTATCGGCGCCGGGAAAACGCTTCTCGGACGATACAAAGGTGACGGATCTGTTAATCCGCTGTGCGGAGCATTATTTGCAAAAAGGTGCAGCGCCCGAGCTTGCCGAACAGGTCATTGAACGGTACGCCGCCATCGCGCGTGAGCTGAACCTGGATTTCTCTATTATAGAAAGAATCCGCAGTGACCTATTCGCTCTCTTAAACAGCTGTAAAACCAATCCCGAACAATATATGGATGCGGTGAAAGCGAGCGGCGAGGACAACAACGCGAAGCTGATCGCGGCCTACTTCCAACGGCAGGGCGTGAAAGCGGAATACGTAAGTCCGAAAGAAGCGGGGCTGTTTGTGACGAATGAACCCGGAAGCGCGCAGGTGCTCCCTGAATCTTATGATCATTTGTACCGTCTGAGAAACCGTGAAGGCTTGATCATTTTTCCGGGATTTTTCGGTTACACGAAGGAGCATGAGATTGTGACGTTTTCCCGGAGCGGTTCTGATATTACCGGCTCCATTCTCGCCAGCGGCTTAAAAGCCGACCTGTACGAAAACTTTACTGATGTGGACGCCGTCTATTCCGTCAACCCGTCGATCGTGCGGCACCCGAAAGAAATTAACGAACTGACGTATCGGGAAATGCGTGAGCTCTCCTATGCCGGATTTTCCGTTTTTCATGATGAAGCGCTGATTCCCGCATTTCGGGCCGGCATCCCCGTTCAGATTAAGAATACGAATAATCCGGATGCGAAAGGAACGCGCGTCGTCAGCAGCCGTGACAATACGAACGGGCCAGTCATCGGCATCGCAAGCGACACGGGCTTTTGCAGCATTTACATAAGCAAATATTTAATGAACCGGGAAATCGGTTTCGGCCGCAAAGCCCTTCACATTTTGGAGGAAGAAGGATTGACGTATGAACACGTTCCATCCGGCATTGACGACATCACGATCATCCTTCGGCACGATCAGATGGACTCAGAACTGGAACACAGGCTCGTCACCCGTCTGAAGCAGGAGCTTCAAGCAGATGAAGTCACAGTCAGGCACAATCTGGCGCTGATTATGGTCGTCGGGGAAGCGATGCGCCATAATGTCGGCACAACCGCCAGGGCATCCAAAGCACTGTCGGAAGCCGGCGTCAACATCGAGATGATCAATCAAGGGTCCTCGGAAGTCAGCATGATGTTCGGAGTGAAAGAAGAACAGGAAAAACACGCGGTGCGGGCGCTGTATGACGAATTTTTCGCCGGAGTCTTACTCTCATAGGACACCGCCTCTTTTTTCTCTTGTCCACTAATATCCCTTACAAAGCAGCTTCTTTTACATATTGTATGGTATAGACAATATGGAGGTGAAGCTCATGTCAGGATATTCAGGAGTCAGCTCTTTCGCTTTGATCGTTGTTTTATTTATCCTGTTGATTATTGTTGGTACTGCCTTCGTTGGCGGTTTCTAAGCATCACTCCGTCTATATGAGGACGCTGCGGGTTTTGACCTGCGGCGTTTTCTTTTGTTTTCCGCCGCTGTCCAAGTCCGGCCGCGCAAAAAAAAAGACTGCCGGGAACATTCCCGGGCAGTCTTTTCCTTTGTTCAGGTTATTTTCTTCTCACGTCATTCCTCTTTCAGCTACATGGAATTCAGCCTGATCTGTCTGGCCTGCACCTGTCACTGTAAAAATCGCGGCGGCTGCTAAACAAATAACAAACCATTTAGATTTCAATTTCATACAAACCCTCACTCCTTTGTATTTGTTTTCTTGCCTCTTCGACTTTCAGAAAATAGTCAGAAGAAATCTTAAAGCAATTTTGTTCATAGTAATATTTAGCTGCTTCTAGTGCTAAATCCTCTATATCGGCGTATAAATTTTTATCTTCCAGGTAACGGAAACATGCGCTGATTTTTTCCTCATCCGGTTTCGCCTGATACAGAGCCTGCAGCCATTCGAATTTTACCGTGTAAACGGGATCGTCTGTTTCTTTAGCATATTCATATCCCCGCTTGTGATATTCCGACGCTTTTTCTTTTTTTCCGAGTTTAAAGTAAATGAGTGTGATTAGAAAATATGCTTGAGGAAGAGAATTGACGATTCTTTGTGATTCAAATGTATCAACCGCCCGTTCAAAGTACGGAATCGCTTCGCCGATGCGGTCCTGATTGTAGTAGCACAGTCCGAGGTTATACAGCGCCCTCCCGACAAGCTGCGCTTTTTGTTCTTTTTCGGCCATTTGCAGAGCGTGCTGAAAATGTTTGGCCGCCTGTTCAAAGCGCCTTTCATCCATTAAATTGACGCCGAATACAAAATGGCATTGAATGATCCGGACGTTATATGTGTCCTGCTCTACGTAAATTTCATAAGCGTTTTTTATATGTATCAAAGAAAAATACGTTTGTTTCATATGATAATAAGCTTCGGCCACTTTAAAATAAAACTCCGCCCGTTCCACGTGGTCCGAAACGAAGGCCAGTTTTTTCTCAGCTTGTTTATAATACGTAATCGCTGAGATAAATTCTCTTTTATCAAATTCAAACATGCCTTTGAAAAAGTTGACGTAATAATCGAGAAGCCCTTTGAGGCCGGCCTGGCTGTTATCAATGTTATCAAGAATTTCCGACAGGGTCGGCTGGTCTTCTATCTTCAGTTTTTCCAGCGGCTCCAAGTAGTCCAGCATCAGCTGATGGCGAAATTCCATGAGGGAATAATAAAGCACTAAGTTTGAATCAGGCTCCATACGGTCAAGCTCTTGTTTGATCTCGGCCTTCAAGATCTCCGCATCCGGCACGCTGAATGTTCTGATGTATCGATACCACTCGTTAATTTTCTGCCCGACTGCTGAAGAAGGAATTAACCCGCTCTTCATTCCTTCACCCTCCCCATCCAAGACCTGTTTACCAGTTATTTTATCACGTTTCCGTGTCTTTCCATCCCGAAAAACACGCAAACTTTGTTTCGGCAGAGCGCAATTTTCCGAGTGAAGATAAAACAGCCGGCAGCCAGACAGGACTGCCGGTTTCAAGATGATTCATGTTTCGTATTCAGCGGAAGGCGGATTGTAAAGGTCGTGCCTTTTCCTTTTTCGCTGTCAATATCTATCGTGCCCTTGTGCATTTCGACGAGCTGCCTGACGATGGACAGGCCGAGTCCGTATTCGCCGTATGCCGTATTCGTCCGGGACACGTCCGCCTTATAAAACCGCTCCCATATATGCTCAATTTCCTCTTTGGAGATGCCGATTCCGGTGTCTTCGATTTCAATCACTGTTTCTTTATAGCCTTCATATCCGCGCAGCGTGATGTCTCCCTTTTGCGTAAATTGAATGCTGTTTTTCGTGATATTGACGAGAATCTGGATCAGCCTGTCATAATCGGCGAACACTTTGACGCCGTCCTCCACCTGAATCCGCAGCTGATTTTGTTTTTCCTCCGCCTGCTGATTGAGATGCTCTTTAATAATTTCAAACACCTCGATGAGCGGCAGACTGAGCTTGTCCAGTTTGATTTGATGGGATCTGATTTTTTCATAATCCAGATTTTCTTTCACGAGCCTGAGCATCCGCTTCGTTTCTTCGCTGATCAGAGAGAAGCATTTCTCTTTATCTTTTTCCGGGATGGTGTTGCTGTTAAGCCCCTCCACAAGTCCGTTAATGGTCGTCAAAGGCGTTCTCAGCTCATGGGAGACATCGGCGATAAATTGGCGCCTCCGTTTTTCCAGGCGGTCAATCTGCTCTCTCGATTGCTTCAGATTTTTGGCCATGATGTTGAAATCGGACGCCAGCATGCCGATTTCATCGCCGCCGCTGTTCTTGAGCGAAATATCGTAATCACCGGACGCCACTTTTCCGGTCGCATCCCGCAATGTCTGAATCCGCTTGACGTGAAATTTAGATAAAAGCCAGCTCAGCAGAATCGTGATGATAAGGGTGCTGATGATCGCGTAAATCATATAGCGGTTGACCTGGCTGATCATCTGTTCGACCCCTCTGACGGGAGACACGAGCAGCACCGCGCCTTTAAATTGATTGTTGATCAAAAGCGGTTTTGCGACAAGCGACACTTCCAAGCCTTCCGTATTAAAACGGTTCATCTCCGCTCTGATCTGAACGGTTTTCCCTTGCTTCAGCATGTGCCACTCTTTACTTTTCAGCTTCTCGCGCGGCGGCATATCGTCAGGAAAAAAGTACGGCCGCTGATGTTCATCAAAAATAATAAATCTGGTCTCGCGCGTTTTTAACATGTCCTGATACGGATACAGGCGGCGCAGATCAAGATCGCGTCCGTTCAGCTCACTTGTGATCTGCTGGGCGTAAGAAGACAGCTCATCCACTTTATTTTGATACGCAAAATCTTTCACAAAATGCGAAAACAGGGAAATGATGATGAAAAAGGCCAAAATCAAAATGCTGACATGGCTTAACAGCAGCTGATATAAGTATTTAATCCTCATCAAATTTGTATCCTACCCCCCACACCGTGTATAAAAACGGTTTTTCGTCACTGGACAGTTTTTTGCGCAGCCGTTTAATATGAACATCAACCGTACGTTCATCGCCGTAAAATTGATACCCCCACACCTGCTCAAGCAGCTGCTCTCTCGAAAAGACCTGGCGCGGATTTTGTGCGAGATAAAAGAGCAGATCGAATTCCTTCGGCGTCAGATTCTCGACAGGCTTTCCGTGCAGAAACACTTCCCGCGTCTTCTTATTGATTGAAAAACACGCCGTTTCGATCAAGTCGTCGCTTTTTACGGCCTGCCCCGTCGCCCGGTATCTTCTGATCACCGCTTTAATCCGCGCTACTAGCGTCAGCGGGCTGAACGGCTTGGTGACATAGTCGTCGGCCCCCATTTCAAACCCGATCACCTGATCAGACTCCGTGTCCTTTGCGGTCAGCATAATAATCGGCACACTGCTCGTCTCTCTTATTTTCCGGCAGATCGTCACTCCGTCCATAGATGGAAGCATAATATCCAGAATGACCAAATCCCAGTCCTCTTCCGTGAACCGCTGATAGCCTTCCACTCCGTCATGGACAAATTCGGCTTCAAATCCTTCTTTAAAAAAGAACATTTCCGTCATGGTGCATACGCTTATATTGTCTTCTATCATTAATATCTTCATTGGTTCCTCCGCTTATCTTGACGCTTTTACTTATAATAGCACCATTTTACCCGGATATTTTCGGGTTTCACAATTGTTAGTTTTTATTTCATCACCCGGAAATAGTTTGTTCATATTTTTTTCATACATTTCTCCTACTATATACATATCGGATAACCGGTCCTAAAGAAGGTCGGTTTTACAAGATCTGACACCCACACGGAGGAACAGACATGAACTTTATAAAAAGAGCCTTTTGGAGCATGAAGTCAAAAAAGGGAAAAACGTTTTTGCAGCTGGTTGTGTTTTCAGTGATTTGCATTTTTGTCCTGTCCGGTCTTACGATCCAGTCAGCGGCAAAGAAATCAAGCGAACTGGCAAGGCAGCAGCTCGGCGGGAGCGTCACACTCCAGGCTGACCGCCAAAAGCAAATGGCGCAGCAGCAAAAAGACGGTGAAAAGAGGACGTTTGAATCAGCGCCGATTTCCGTCTCGGATGCCAAGAAACTTACATCTTTACAGCACGTTAAAAATTACAACTTCCTCACGACAGCGTCAGCAAACGCAGAAAGCTTTGACGCGATAAAAAGCTCAGGCGAATCAGCCGATAACAGTTCCGGCGGAAGCCGTTTTCAAGGCGGCGGAAGACAGATGATTTCAGCGGACATTTCGGTCGAAGGCGTGCTCTCTACGGCGCTGTTTGATGATTTCACAGGCGGGAGCTCAAAAATCACTGACGGCCGCGCCATCACAAAAACAGATGCGGACGCAAAAGTCGCCGTGATCAATGAAACGCTGGCAGATCAAAACAAGCTGAAGGTCGGCGGCTCCATTACGGTTTCCTCAGCAGCGGATGATTCTGTGAAAACGAAGCTTAAGATTGTGGGAATTTATAAAACAACATCATCAGGAGACGATCAGGCAGAGCATTTTTCATTCTTAAATCCTGACAATAAAATCTATACGCCTTACACCGCCGCGGCGGCGTTAAAAGGGTCTGATAACCAAAACAAAATCAGCTCAGCCGTTTATTATATGGATGATGCAAAATATATTGACTCATTCGTTGCGGCTGCGAAAAAAACATCTATAGATGATAAAACCTACACGCTGACGACAAATGATCAGGTGTATCAGCAAATGGTCGGCCCGATTGAAAATGTCGCGTCATTTTCTAAAAACGTGGTGTACCTTGTATCCATCGCGGGCGCGGTCATTCTCGGGTTGATCGTGATGATGTCGATCAGGGAACGCAAGTATGAAATGGGTGTCTTGATGGCGATCGGCGAAAAGCGCTGGAAGCTCATCGGACAATTCTTAACGGAAATTCTGATTGTCGCGGTTATCGCCATCGGGATCGCATCCGTCACGGGCAGCCTTGTGGCGAATCAGCTCGGAAATCAGCTTCTTTCCCAGCAGGTCAGCTCAGCCGATGATTCACAGCAGCAAACAAGCGGCTGGGGCGGCGGAGAAATGCCGCGGGGAGGCGGCCTGTTCGGTCAGCATTCATCCGGTGCAGATGTCATCAGTACAATGCAGGTAAACGTTTCGCTGAATGACCTTCTGACTCTCGGCGGGATCGGCGTCGCAATTGCCGTCATCGCCACATTACTGCCGTCTGTATCAGTCATGCGGCTTCACCCTAAAACGATCCTGACCAAGCAGGAATAAGAGGAGGCAGCATAATGAGCCTATTAACCTTTCAACAGACCGGCTACTGGTACCAAGATAAATCACAGCCGCTGTTTCAGGATATAACGATCAGCTTTGAAAAAGGGAAGTTTTATACAATTGCCGGCGCCTCCGGGACGGGAAAAACAACGTTTCTGTCTCTGGCGGGCGGCCTTGACACACCTAAAGAGGGAAGCATCCTTTATAACGGAGAAGACATCTCCAAAATCGGATTAACCAAATTCAGAAATCAATATGTCTCTATCGTCTTTCAATCTTATCATCTGATCCCGTATATGACGGCGCTCCAGAACGTCACAACGGCGATGGAGATTACCGGATCTAAGGAGAAAAACAAAGATGCGTCCGCGCTCAGCATGCTGGATAAAGTCGGCATCACCGAACAGCAGGCCCGTCAGCGGGTGCTGACATTAAGCGGCGGACAGCAGCAGCGCGTTTCAATTGCGCGGGCTTTCTGCTGTGACACGGATTTGATTTGCGCGGACGAGCCGACGGGAAACCTCGACGAGGATACGTCAAAGGAAATTGTCCGGCTCTTTCAAGATCTGGCGCATAAAGACGGCAAATGCGTCATCATGGTTACGCACGACGAACAAATTGCCAAAGTGTCTGATATCAACATCCGCTTATCAAGAGGAAGTTTCACGGTCAAAGAAAACGGCACGGCCGTTTCCTGATACCGCGCCCCTGCCAGCGCAGACAGGGGCGCACCCTATATCCCCCTATTCAATAGAAGTGAACGTAAAAAGAGCGAGGGCTGCATCCCCTCGCTCTTTTTATTTATATCAGCTGTAAATAACGGTCCATATTTGATTGTCCGGCTGCTTTGATCAATTCTTCCGCCTTTTTCTCTTCTCCCGGCAAAGCGAGCCGGAGCTTGTCTTCAATATCTTTTTCAGAAAGACCGTTTCCCGGCGCTCCCCTCGGACAGTCGATACGTGCTTCATAGACATGACCGCCGGAAGCCGTGACCCGTACAATTGTAAAACGGCCCTTCGGAACGGCGTTGTCAGCCGGCTGAATTTGGTCATCGCAGCTGCGGTGAATCCGCTCAAATCCTTTTTGAAGGGATTCCGGGATCGGCTCGGATGTGAAATGTTCAACTGAAAAATCCTTACCGTGCAAAGCCAAGGTGATCACATATTCCACGCTGAATCTTCCCGCTTCGCCTGTTTTCGGACGCCGTTCTGTCAATGCGGCGTCCCCTCCCGGCGGATAAATCACGTCGATCCGTTCCGTTTGGCCGAAAGTGAGACCATGTTCGGCCTTCAGCTTGAGAATGGCGTCCGCCGCATGATGGGCCGCCGAGCAAAACGGATAAACCTTAAACCAAAGTCCCGGACTCACGATCCGCCAAGGGTTTCCCCACCCGTTTACAAGCAAGGTTTCTGCCCGTTCAAGATCGCCGTACAGTCCGAAAAAACCTTTCTCCCCGTCAAGCGCATGAGCTGAGCCGCCGAAACCGGCCTTTGCAAGCTTTACGGCGAACAACCCGGCTTGAGCGGCCAGTCCGGCGTGGAGCGGCTTCATTTCTGTCCCGAATTGCACTCTCATGCCTCCGGAACGGGCAGCCGCAAACCCGATTGCTTTCTGCAATTGGGTTTGATTCAGATTCTCCGCGAATCCGACGGCGCATGCGGCCGCAATGGCACCTAACGTTCCTGTATTGTGCCAGCCTTTTTCGTAATGATGCCTTCCAGCTGACTCGCCGAGCCGCGCCATCACTTCAATTCCCGTCACATAAGCGCCGAGAAAACGGCTCTTGTCTATACGGCCGGCTGATGCGGCTGCAATCAAAACCGGAAGGATGACCACGCTCGGATGTCCTCTTACATCAGAATGAACATCGTCAAAATCAAGCGCATGGGCAATGAATCCGTTAATGAGCGCGGATTGGGAAGGCGTGGTTTTTTGATTTCTGCCGATAAGCGGCGCTATCGGCACCCCGCCTTCTTCTTCGGCCAGTTTTACCAGCTTTTCAACGCCTTTATCCCGTCTCCCCGCAAAAGCCGCCGCTGTAAAATCAAGCAGTCCTTTGCGCGCTTCTTTCATCGCTTCAGCGGATGTTTCCGGCACAGACGACATGACGGCCTGAGCAAGTCCGGCCGTCAGATGTTCCGTATTCATTCCGTCTGCTCCAATACATTGACGGCAAGCCGGGCGAAAAACTCAGCCGCTGCCGGAAGCGCTTTTTCGTCGAGTGTAAAGGCGGGATGGTGCCATTCTTCTGTTCCGTTTGTTCCCATCCAGACGAAGAAGCCGGGGATTTTTTCTTGATATAATGCGAAGTCTTCGCCGCCGGGCGACTGTTCTGCCCGAACGGTTTGAAGTCCGAGGCTTTCAGCTGTTTGTTCCGCCGCCTGTATGAATCGGGCGTCGTTCATTACTGACGGCAGGTAAGGAAACCAGCGGAAGTCAGCCTCTGCCCCGAATCCGGCCGCGATTCCTTCGGCAACCCGCTTCATATGTTTCGGAACAGCGTCCCGCGCTTCTTTTTGAAACGTCCGGACGGTTCCTTCCATTTCAACATGGTCCGGAATGACATTCCAAGAACTGCCCCCCTGAACTCTTGTGATGCTGACGACGGCATTGTGAAGCGAGCTGATGTTTCTGCTGACAACCGATTGCAGGCCGCCGATGATCTGCCCTGCCGCCTGAATCGGGTCAATGCTGTTGTCGGGGATCCCGGCGTGGCCGCCTTTTCCTTTAACAGTGATTTCAAAGCGGTCGACACTTGCCATCAGCGGGCCTTCTTTCAGACCGACCGTGCCGACAGGGAGGTCAGGTTTGTTATGCATGCCGAATATCGCCGATACACCGTCAAGCGCGCCGGCTTCAATGACCTGTCTTGCTCCGGCGGCGATTTCTTCCGCGGGCTGAAAAATAAACCGCACCGTTCCTTTCAGCTCATGCTTTCTCTCATTTAATAAGAAAGCCGTGCCGAGAATAGATGCCGTATGGAAATCATGGCCGCATGCGTGCATCACGCCGCTGTTTCGCGAAGCAAACGGAAGGTTTGTTTTCTCTTCGATCGGCAGTGCGTCGATGTCCGCTCTGACGGCGATGACGGGGCCGCTTTTGTCTCCTTTGATTTCAGCGATCACTCCGGTTTGCAGTTTCGGCACATCAAGAACCGTGATTCCTTCTTCCTCCAGCCAGCGGCGGATTTTATTCGTCGTTTCGTATTCCTCGCCTGACAGCTCAGGGTGTTCATGAAGGTCGCGGCGGATATTGATTAAACGTTTGTTTAATGATTCATACGTTTCATTTGCCATTTCTTCTTCTTCCCTTCTTAGACAAGTTCGGCAGGCTCTCCCACTTGCTTAATGAATTTTTTCGTCCGTTCGTTCTGCGGATTGTCAAACAGCTCCTCCGGTGTTCCCTGTTCGATGATGCGTCCGTCCGCCATAAAAATAACTTTGTCGGCTACTTCACGCGCAAAAGCCATCTCATGCGTGACGATGATCATGGTTGTCTGTTTTTCGGCGATTGATTTGATGACTTGGAGCACCCCGGCTACAAGCTCAGGGTCAAGGGCTGAAGTCGGTTCATCCAGTAAAATCGCGTGAGGATCAACGGCCAAGGCTCTCGCAATCCCGATCCGCTGCTGCTGCCCGCCTGACATCGTAATCGGGTAGCTGTCCGCTTTGTGTTCTAAACCGACTTGCCGCAGCAGGTCCATACCGATCTGTTCCGCTTCTTTTTTCGGTTTCTTTTGCGCGGTGATCAGCGCCTCTGTCACATTTTGCAGGGCGGTTTTGTTTTTGAACAGGTTGTAATTCTGAAACACCATCGCCGTCTGCTGGCGAAGCTTGTGTACGTCTTTGCGCGAATAGGACGCTGCATTCAGCTTTGCATCGCCGATTTCAATGGTGCCGTCATCCGGGCGCTCCAGCAGATTCAGACAGCGGAGGAGCGTTGATTTTCCCGAGCCTGACGGGCCGATGATGGCCGTGACTTCGCCGCTTTTGATCTCAAGATCGATCCCGTCAAGTACGGTAAGGTCTTTAAATGCTTTTCGAATATGTCTGACTTGTATCATCCTGAGCCTCCTCCTATGTGCGATAAGGCTTGCTGATCGCCCGTTCGAGCAGATCCTGCAGCACACTGTAAATAATCGTAAGAATCCAGTACATGACCGCGACGGCTAAATACGTCTCAAAATATTTGAGGTTGCCTGATGCGTACATTTTTCCTTGGGCGAACATCTCCATCACTCCTAATGTAAAAGCGAGCGATGTTTCTTTTAACAGGCCGATAAATGTATTTCCCGTCGCGGGAAGCGCGTTTCTGACGGCTTGCGGGAAAATGATCCGTCTGTACGCCTGGGATTTTGTCATTCCGACAGACAGACAGGCTTCAAGCTGCCCCTCATCGACTGAGTTGAGCGCAGCGCGAAAGATTTCAGCCAAGTAGGCGGCATTTTTCAGGCTTAGCCCGATTATCGCCGCAGTTAACGCCGTCATCTTGCTCATTCCGGGAAAGAGCTGAGGCAGGCCGTAATAAATTAAGAAAAGCTGCACGAGCGTCGGCACGCCCCGGAAAAATGAAATATACACCTTTGACAGCTGGTGAAGCACAGGAATACGATTTTTTGTGATAAGCGCTAATATAAGGCCGCCGATCACGGCAAATACCATGGCCGCGACGGCCATTAGTAATGTGATCGGCAAGGCTTCGATTAACGCGGGAAAAGCTGAAAACATAAATTCCCAATCAATGCTGTTCATTCTCGATTTTCACCGCCGTTTCTTAATGCTTTGCTTCCGTTGTGATATCTTCTTTAAAGTACTTTTCAGACAGCTTTTTCAGCGTGCCTTCTTTCCGCAGTTCTTCAATGGCTTTGTCTACTTTTTTGCGGATTTTATCGTGAGCCGCATCCTTTGCAAACGGGAAGGCGACTTTTTCATAGACAATCGGATCTCCTGCTAATTTCAGAGGCAGACCGGTCTTTTTGATTTGGGCGATCAGAACGCTGCGGCTGTTTACGTAAGCGTCAACGCGCCCGTAAGCCACGTCTTTCAGCGTGCCTTCTTGTGTTTCATACGTTTTAATATTGATTTTTTTATCCGGGTCCTTGCTCTCAAGGTTTTTCGCGTGGTTTGAGCCCAGAACGGCCGCCACTGTTTTTCCTTTCAGATCATTGACTGATTTGATGTCTTTGTTATCGTTTTTGACGACGATTTGTGTGCCCGCATACGAATACGGTTCTGTGAAGTTATACGTTTTCTTGCGTTCGTCCGTGACAGCGACCTGGTTTGAAATGGTGTCGAGTTTGCCGGTCTGAAGCTCGCCCATCAGTCCGCTGAATTCAAGCAGCTTCCAGTCCAGTTTCATGTTGATTTTTTTCGCAACGGCTTCCATGACATCCACGTCAAAGCCTGTCAGCTTGCCGTTTTCTTTATATGCGAACGGATAGCTTTGTCCCGTGGCGCCGACATGCAGTACGTTATCGCCGCCTTCGCTTTCTTTTCCGTTTCCGCATGCTGATAAGACCGCCAAAAGCGCGGCAGACAGCAGCAAAGCCCATGTTTTCTTCTTCATTGAAATCCCGCCTTTTCCTATTAAAATGTTAATCCTGCAATTGTTTTTTTAAATAGATGGTGATGTGCCCTTTTCCTAAATCCTTTTCGCCTGCGCGGACGTAGCCTTTCCGCTCGTACATGCCGATCAGCCACGGATGCTTGTCCGCTGTGCCCAGTGACACGAAAGGCGCTTTTAATGTATCGCGGAGCACTGTGTTCTCCAGCCACTCCAGCATGTCTGAGCCCGTCCCTTTTTTACCGGTTTCAGGATCGACGGCGAACCACCAAATATGAGGGACACCGTACGGCCCGGGATTCGGCCCCCACGGCATCCGCAGAGAAATCGTCGCCAGAATCCGTCCGTCTTCCTCCAAAACGTAACAGGCGTTTTTTTGTATGTTAGTTAATACAAGTTCTTTATCCGCCGTGGCAGCGGCAAAGTTGATGCCGAGCTTGCGGATCGGTTCATACGCCCTCAGTGTCAGTGAAAGCAGCTCATCAGCGTCTGCCTCCGTTGCGAGCCGGTATTGTCTTGACATGATGAGCCCTCCTTTAGTCGGCATATCGGTTTGCCGGTTTTTCCAGTCCGAAATGTTCTCTGAGCGTCGTTCCTTCATACTCTTTTCTGAACACGCCCCGTTCTTGTAAAATCGGAATCACTTTGTCTACAAAAAGAGTGAGACCTTCAGGCAAAAGCGGCGGCATGATGTTGAAACCGTCACAAGCTTGTTTTCCGACCCATTCTTCCATCTTATCGGCAAGCTGTTCTGGCGTTCCGACAAAGATATGATGGCCTCTTGAACCCGCCACATATTTGTACAGCTCGCGGATGGTCATGTTATCGCGTTTGGCCATCTCCTGAACGAGCTTGAACCGGCTTTTAACGGCATTCGACGCATCCGCATCCAATTCAGGCAGCGGGCCGTCAAGCGGGCAGGCGGAAAGGTCGACGCCGCCCAGATAGTTTTGCAGAATGTTCAGGCCGACAGACGGAATGATGAGGTCTTGGAGCTCTTCATATTTTGCCTGCGCTTCTTCTTCGGTATCGGCGATAACGGGAAAGATCCCCGGCATGATCGCGATTTTTTCAGGATCACGGCCGAAAGAAGCCGCTTGTTCTTTAATAGATTGATAGAATTCCTGCGCGGACTCCAAATGATTTTGCGCGGTGAAAATGACCTCCGCCGTTTTGGCGGCCAGCGCTTTTCCGTCTCCTGATGATCCGGCCTGAATAATGACCGGGCGCCCTTGAGGTGTGCGGGCGACATTTAACGGCCCTCTCACGGAGAAATATGTTCCTTTATGGTTCAATTCATGCATTTTGTCTTTATCGAAAAATGCTCCTGACTCTTTGTCACGGATAAAGGCGTCTTCCTCCCACGAATCCCATAATCCTTTGACGACTTCCACGAATTCTTCCGCGCGCTGATATCTGAGATGGTGCTCAAGATGCTTTTCGCCGCTGAAATTAAGCGCGGTCGATTCAATCGAAGATGTGACGACATTCCAGCCCGCGCGGCCGTTGGAAAGATGATCAAGCGATGCAAATTGTCTCGCGATATGGAACGGTTCGCTGTATGTGGTAGACGCGGTCGCCGTCAGACCGATGCGGGATGTGACCTGAGCGAGCGCCGACAGCAGCGTAAACGGCTCAAAGCGCGTCAGCACATTCGGATGTGATTTGCCGTCTATTGATAAACTGTCCGCCAAAAACAGCATGTCCAATTTCCCCCGCTCAGCCGTTTTCGCCAGTTCTTTGAAATAATCCAAATTCATGCTCGCGTCCGCCGGTGCCTGAGGATGTCTCCAAGAAGCGACATGATGGCCGGTGCCCGCGAGAAACACACCGAGTTTGATTTCTTTTTTCTTTGTCATGATGGATCTCCTTCTATTCTGAAATACGGTTCGGAAAATATTAACACCATTAAACCTATATTTCCTAGTAATTTTATAAGAATAAATCAAAATGTACAATTGTCACGCAAGTTTGTCAATGCATTAAGACAAAAATCATGATTTTTAAAATAACCCGGCGCACCGGCCGGGTTATTTCTTCGAAACTGTATAGACGGTCCCTTTGACCTTTTTCTTAATAACGGCAATGATAAGCAGCAAAACGGGGAACAGCACTTGAAACGGAAGATGAATATAGATCGGGACAATTTTTAACCCTTCGTTCATGTGTTCCGACAAATTGCTTGCGATGCTGATGGAGAGAATCAGCACCCCCAACCCGACCGGGAAGGCCAGCTGGGACGGGTTTTTTTCTTTAAACAGCGTGGACACGCCCACGACAACCGCATATGTAAAAAGGCTGACTTTGAAAAAACCGCCGATGACGAGCACGAGCATGAAAAAGACATCCAGCCGGTCTAAAAACTCCTCCACTTTAATTGTCTGTATGGTGCTCAGCAGCGGAAATTGAGAGCGGAGCATTAAGTTGACGTCCAGCACACAAATATTAATCGCCACTGACATCGCCAAAAACAGCCCGCTGATGATAATCGCCAGAAATCCGGTTTTCTTCACCTTTTTCCGATCTTTTAAATAAGGGAAAATCATGACAAACACGATTAATTCACCGAATGGGATGAACATCGTCTGTTTAAACACGGAATAAATGACCGTTCCTGCCCCCTCCGCTAAAACCGGCTGGAGAAATCTGAGGTTGATCGTGCCTGAGCTGATAATGAGGATCAGCCCGACAGCTGTCAGAAAATACATAATGCCAAACAGCAGCTCGCCGGCTCTCGCTATCACTTCAATACCCTTTCTGACCGCAAATATCGCGGCGATCATCAGCATGGCATTCACAATTAAAAGCGGCGTGTCCTGGTAGGCGAAGGTGACAAGCATTTCGCCAAAATCCCGCAATACGCGGGCCGCGATATAAGAAAAATAGAGAATATAAAGAAGCGAGACCGCCCAGCTCAGATGTCTGCCGATCAGTTCGTTCATGTAATCTCTCGGTGAAGACTCAGGAAAAAATTGATACAGGGCCTGATATACGTAGAAAAGTCCGAGACCGGTAACGCACCCGAGAAGCACGGACAGCCACGCATCCCGCCCGGCCATCGTGCCCGGCGGGATCAATAACGAACTGCCCAATTCAAACAAAATGATCATAATAAACAGCTGACGCGTGCCGATTTTCGCATTTTCCATACGCTTCGCTCCTTTCCCCTCACATCAATCATGCTCAAGCTTGTCTGAGAGAGGATTATTCCGCAAGCCCGTTCTTCTGATAATGACTTCCGTTTTGACATCTACGGGGAGATTGGGGAAATATTCTTCCTCCCACTTCCCTTTGAACTTTTTCCATTTGTCCGGATGCTTCCGATAGATCAGGTCTCCGAAGCCGACGAAGTCATTCTTACGGGCTTTTATATCTTCAATTGATTTGGTGATATCTTTGTCAAGCTGCACGCTGAGCGCCTTTTGCATCGTCATCAGCACTTGCGGATCAGACAGATGGAAAGGGTATCTGACAGCGTCCACCAGCCCCTCGACCTGAGCATGCACGTGAATATGCGGTTTTCCGTTCGGAAAAGTGGCCGTCACCTTTGTATTCTGGCGGGTGACCTGCAGACTGATTGCATGCTTCACGTTCTTCCAATCCGCATTGATGAACGTATGCTTGATCCTATTGAGCAGCCATACAGCCCCCACACTGTCGTCATCCTCAATCCAGTAATCCAGCCTCCCATCCTTTTTGAACACCGCCAGTCCGTCCGCTGACAGCACTGCTTTCGGTTCAGTCGTCTGCGTATTTTCCATTGTAGGGCCGGCTTTTTCGTCTCCGTGCATTTCATAACCCGGTATAAACGGCGACCCGGTCGGAGAAGCGAGATCAATCAGAACGTCCTGAAGGCTGGTTTTAATGACTCTGCCGTATTGTTCCTGCGTGAAGCTGAGCGTCTTGTTCACTTTATTGGAAGGGATTTTATCAATCGGCGTCAGCACTTTAATAATGTCTTCAGCCTTGCAATTATGCGCGATAACCGCGGTTGCGGTCGTCCTGAATTCGGTGTCGCGGTCAAGATTGTCCAGAATAAAACTGAGCCCTTCCTCTTTCGCCAGTTTTTCACTGAACACCACGAGATTCGTATGCGCAAAATAGAGCCTTCTGGACACTTTCATCGAGCCTTTTCTCAAAGCTTCCGTCATATTGTCTCCGGACACCGAATAGACGGAAACCGGAGGCCGGTCTCCCGCTCCGCCGCCCTGCAGACCGCCGGCCACGTTTCCCGGATTGATAATTTGCAAGTGAAGGACGTATTTTCCCGTTTCGGTCCGGTCAATACCGATGGCGGAGATCACAGCCAAATCAGTCAGCTCCCTTTTATCCCAGCATCCGGATACAAACATAAGGGAAACCATCGTACAAAGGATAAGCATCCATTTACGTCTTTTCATTACCGTCGCCCTCTTCTACATCTTTATTAACCATTCCTCTGGATGTCTCCGGTTTCGGTCTTTGATGTTCCCCTTCGCGCCTGTTGTTTTCCTGCACGAGCAGTTCCGGCCTTTTTTCGTCCGCCCATAACGGAGCGCGGAGGATGGAATCCTTCAGCCCGCCCGGGGTCAAAGGAGCGAGCGGGGACATATACGGAAAACCGAATGAACGCAGGCCGCACAGATGGACGAACATCATGATAATGCCCAGAATCAGCCCGTAAAATCCCATGACCGCCGCTGACAGAATAAAGAGAAACCGGATCAGCCGCGCGGATATCGCCATGTCAAAAGCCGGGGTCGCAAAGCTGGCAATCGCCGTCAGCGCGACGACGATAACCATGGCCGGGGAGACGATGCCGGCCTGTACGGCGGCCTGGCCGATGACAAGCGCTCCGACTATGGAAACGGCGGAGCCGACAACTCTCGGAAGCCGGACACCCGCCTCCCTGAGAATCTCAAAGGCCACTTCCATCGTCAGCGCTTCAATCACGGCCGGGAACGGCACCGTCTCCCGCTGAGCCGCGATGACAATCAGCAGCTGCGTCGGAATCATTTCCTGGTGAAAGGTCGTCGCCGCCACATAAATCCCCGGCGCCACCAGTGAAATGAAGAAAATCAATACCCGCAGCACCCTGATGCTTGTGGCGATATCAAATCGTGAATAATAATCCTCAACGGATTGAAAAAATTGAATAAATAAAGCCGGCGCGATGAGAACGAACGGCGTTCCGTCCACGATAATCGCAAATCGTCCTTCCAGCAGATTCCCCGCCACGACGTCCGGCCGCTCCGTATGATATACGGTGGGGAACACAGAAAACGGCGCGTCTTCAATGAGCTGTTCAATGTAGCCGGATTCCAGAATGCTGTCGATGTCAATGTGCTTCAGCCGCTTGCGGACTTCCTTAATCAGCTTTTTATCGCAAATTCCGTTAATATACATCAGCGCGACATCCGTATTCGTTTCGTGTCCGATCTCCATTTTTTCAACCCATACATCAGGCGTTTTTACATACCTGCGGATCATGGAAATATTGGTTTGCAGAGATTCAGTGAATCCCTGCCGCGGGCCGCGGAAAGAGACCTGAGTGCTCGGCTCTTGAATGGACCGGTGCTCGCCCCCTTCCGTGCTGGCGATCAGCGCCTTGTCAGCCCCGTCGACAAAAATGATCGTGCTGCCCGCCACCAGCCCGGCATAAAGGCTTTTCCATTTTTCTTCCTCTTTCACCCCGCCGATCGCAAGCGTTTTATCGTATATCAGGCAGACCGCTTGTTCCGGCTGAACGGACGGGATGTCGATTAAATCCTCCAGAAGGGATTGGCTGACAAGCTGTTCGTCAACCAAACCGGCGATATACACAATTGCGGCCGGAAGCTCTTCTTTTCCGATTTTCAGCCGGCGGATGACGACATCGGCACTGTTGCCGAACCTCTCAGACAGCTTCTTCATATTTTGCTTTAAGCTGAGGGAGATCGGCTCATCCCGCTCTTTGTCCGGCTGGCTGTCCGCTTCTTTTCTGCTTTCATTGTCACGGTCGTTTTGATCGGCTTTTTTTTGTTTCCTCTGCTTAAAAAATGGCGGCATATCGCAAAAAACCTTTCCTCGTTTTTTTCATATTCTTCCTGTACGGCAAAAGATTATGCACGGCGGAAAGCCTGTATAAGTTCTGCGTAATCGAAAAGGATAAAAAGGGAGAGTGATGCGCATGAAAATATTGGGGGTTTCATTTTTTTTGCTGACTGCCTGTCTGATCATTTCAGTAATGATGGATATGCTGCAAGGTTTCAGTTTCTATGGAGCGGTCCAAAACAACCTGTCCGCTTTTAAATTGACCACCTTCTCAGAATGGCTGATGCTGTTTTTATTCGCCCTCTTTTTAATCAGAGAAATGATCGCTTTATATAAATCAGGTAAAAAAGATGCCTGACAGGCGCACGGCTGTATTGTGTCAAAAAAGAACACATCCCTCCTTCTCTCGGAGTTCATGTGTTCTTTTTATTTTTCCGGCGCAGATTGTTCTCAGATGACGATATTTCCGCTTTCCGTATCTGTCGCGTGTTTCACAATGACGCCTTTGATAATGCGGTTGCCGATGATTTTAGTACTTGTGGAGGAGCTGGTTTGGATGGCGGAAGCAGAAGCGGCGGAAAGGTTGTTGATGGTATTGCCCGAAACGAGGGAATTGGAGGCCCCGTTCAGATAGATGCCGATCGGGCTGCCCGCTGTTCGGTTGATCGTGAGCGTATTGTCTATGACTTCATGCGTGCCTGAGTTCAGATACACGGTAACGATAAGCGGTGATGATTCAAAGCGGTTGCTGATGACAGAGGTTCCCGAGGATGTTGAACTGAATACGGGATAGTTTTTATAGTTCTTAAAGAGATTGCCTTTGATGACAGCCCCGGCGTCATTTGTCACAGATACGGCATAGGACTCCGCGGCGCCCTGATACGCATTCGGAAGGAGCGTATTTCCTTCAATAACGGCATTTCCGCCTGTGACCCATATGCCCCGGCTGAACGATTTCAGCACATTTTGTTTTACAATGATACTGCCGGCCGACATGGTGATTCCGTCTGTCACCTGATTCAGAGTGTTATTCGTAAAGACGGCGTTTTCCGACAGCGTCGCCCGCATCCCCGTGCTTCGTCTCGTTTCGGAACGTCCGTTTTCAATGACATTGCCGTCAACGGTCACATCTTCTGCCTGATAGACGGAAATGCCCGTATTTTCAAATTGATTGATTTTGTTGTGAGTGACGAGGACGCTTTTTCCCCTTACATCTATTCCGGTGGAAAACCCGGTAATCAGATTGTTGGAAATGACGGCATTGCTGCTGTCCTGTCCTTGTGACACACCTTGTCCGGCGACTGCGGTCCTTGAGCCGCCGTCTGACCGGAAGAAGACATTCCCCGAAATGACGGTATGTGCCCCGTACCCGTAGCTGATTGTGTTATCGGAATGATTTCCTTCAATTAACACATTATATCCGTTAAAATTGGTGACTGAGCTTGCGGCGTTTCCGGAAAAGAAGTTGTTGCGGACCGTAATATGAAGAGCTTCTTCATAATCAATATCGCCTTCTCCGTACGATTCAATATCGATTCCGAACTTCGGAGCCGTTCCGTTCCCTTGCCCGGCGTCTTCAATCACGCATTCTTCCACCGTAACGGTATTGCAGCCGGTGATTGAAATGTTGTTCCGCCTTGACTGCCTGATCTCACAGCGGCGGATGGTCACCTGTTCTGAAGTTTCGTAATCACTGTTTGTTTTTAACCCGAGCGGGCTGACAATTATGCCGTCTCCCGTAAAATCCGAAATCTTCACATTTTCGATCAGCACATTGCTGCTGCCTTCAATACAGATTCCAAACCCCCATTCATGGGTCGACCGCAAAGGGACATTGGTATACGTGTGTTCATCCCGTTCCCCGATGATCCGGCCGCCGGTGATGGTGACATTTTCACGCCCGCCTATATAGAAAGCCGAGTAGCCCCAGGAGCTGTTCGGCGCCACTTTAATCGTGCATTCCGGATCTAAAACGATGGTGAGATGGCTCGGCACGTTAATCCCGGCGTTCCGAAACGGCTGACTTCTGTCCCCGCCAAGCGTGCCGTTGATTTTATACGTTCCGGGCGGAAAAAACACCGTATGACAGCCTTCGCTGACGGCCCTGGCCAAGCATTGGTTGATGGCGCCCGTCACATCGGTGTTTCCGTCTGCCGCCACACCGCAATCCGTAATATCCAATATACGATTCGGCAAGTGATAATCTCCTCCTTCCTCTCTTATTGTCATCTTATTCCGCCATATCCCGCTCCGCCTGTACATACTTTAAATTTTATTAAAAAAGTTTATAAAGATAGTTTAGTCAGATAATATAACAAAATAAGTCATTGGAATCAGGAAAATTCGTCTATATTAAACGTTTTAATATCTTTTCATTCTGGAATTTTTTGAATTCAGTATAAATTATATTGACACAAGTATTATATAAGAATATGATTTTTGTAATACACTTTTTTAAGAAAGGGTTGGCTCAGGTGGCATCTATTGATAAGGAATCTATAACAGAAACTGTGCCGCAACGAGGCTTTTTCGGTCATCCCCGCGGCTTGTTCACACTGTTTTTCACCGAATTTTGGGAGCGTTTCTCCTACTATGGTATGAGAGCCATATTGCTTTACTATTTATACACGGAAGTCGCTCATGGCGGTCTCGGCTTTGATAAAACGACCGCAGTTGCCATCATGTCCATATACGGATCTCTCGTATATATGTCGAGCGTCATCGGCGGATGGCTGGCCGACCGGGTATTCGGCACGGCAAACACCGTATTTTACGGCGGAATTTTAATTATGTTCGGGCACATCGCTCTTGCCTTCCCTGGCAGCACGGCGGCGTTTTTTACCAGCATGGCTCTGATCATTATCGGAACCGGCCTGCTTAAACCAAACGTATCCAGCGTTGTCGGAGATTTATATACGAAGGAAGACGAGCGCCGCGACTCAGGTTTCAGCATCTTTTACATGGGGATCAACCTCGGCGGATTGCTTGCGCCGCTAATTGTCGGAACACTCGGACAGAAGTACAACTACCACTTAGGCTTCGGATGCGCCGCGGCCGGTATGTTCCTCGGACTGATTGTTTTCGCTCTTACGAGAAAGAAATACCTCGGCAAAGCAGGCTCCAATGTACCGAATCCGATTTCTAAATCATCAGTGATCGGCACGGGAATCGGAGTGGTCATCGCAGCAGCCGTTATTATCGTTCTGATTCAAACCGGCTGGCTGACGATCCAGCGTGTGATTGACACCGTCAGTATCCTCGGCATTGTCATTCCGGTTATTTACTTTATCGTGATGTTCACAAGCAAAAAAGCGACGAAAACGGAAAAATCACGGCTTGCGGCTTATGTTCCGCTGTTTATTGCAGCGGCAATGTTCTGGGCGATTCAGGAGCAGGGCGCGACGATTCTTGCTTTATATGCGGATCAGCGCACGAGACTTTCCTTTGCGGGCATGCATCTTGAGTCTTCATGGTTCCAGTCTCTGAACCCGTTATTCATCGTTATTTTCGCGCCGGTGTTCGCCTGGATCTGGATGAAGCTCGGCAAACGCCAGCCTTCAACACCGATTAAATTCGCGATCGGCATTATCCTTGCCGGATTATCATTTTTAGTCATGGTGCTTCCGGTTATGGGCGGAAGCGGGGAGCTTGTGAGCCCGCTTTGGCTTGTGCTCAGCTTCCTTTTGGTTGTGCTTGGTGAGCTTTGCCTTTCACCGGTCGGTTTATCCGTCACAACGAAACTTGCGCCTGCAGCTTTCTCAGCGCAGACGATGAGTATGTGGTTTTTAACAAACGCCTGCGGTCAAGCCCTGAACGCAAAAGTAGTCGGTTTGTTTGATAAGATTTCTGAAGCGGCCTACTTCGGCTCAATCGGTCTTGTTTCGATCATTCTCGGTATTATTTTAATTCTTCTGTCTCCCGTCATTAAACGGGCGATGAAAGGCGTACAATAAAAGAAAAGCCTGCGGAATCGTCCGCAGGCTTTTTTTTGCGTCTATTGTTTTAACTCCTCAAGTGTTTCTCTCCATCTCTTCAGGACATCTTCCGGTTCGTGGAGCTGGATGGCCGGTCCGGATGTCAGATCCGCGTATTTCGCCCGATCTTCCTTGACGGTGATCACGCGGCAGCTGAACCGTTCCCGCTCGTGTTTCGCCTCTTTCAGCGGCGGAAGCGCCTTACATTCCAATGTGACGTAATATGCGGCTCCTCCGTGCCAGGCGATGAAAAGAGCTTGTCCTGAATGCAGCAGGCTTTTTACGGTCGTCGTGTTTTTCCATAAGGCGAGCCGGAGATTTGTTCTGCTCACGGCCGCGATTTCACCGGCGCTGATCATGGCCGCGTGCGGACGGCCTTCTTTTGTCACGGATTGGAGCACAAATGCGTCGTGCTGCTTTTTTTCAAGTTCCGTTCCGTCTAAAAGCGCGTAAAGCGCCTCCGGCAAGTGCTCCGTCAGCATTACGCTTTTCTTTCCGGGACAGCGGGAACATGTGTGGCCGTCTCTGTTTCTTTCGGATCGATTTTAAATGCCGGGTTGAATGCCGCCGGATTCGTGATGCTTTCCGGTTCACAGGATCTCCATGTGAAAAAGCAGGTTTGGCATTGGTATATTTCCCAAGCGCCTTTGACCGGCGATTGGCTGACGGTTTCTCCTTTTTGCGATTCACAGCGCGGGCATGTTTTCATAGTAAACTCATCCTTTCTTATTGATTCATTAAGTCCATCAGTTTTTGTTCCCACTCTTTCGTTGTCAGCGGGGAATCAAGCGGCTGCGAATAATGGCCTCTTGTTTCCGGCGCGACAGGCGTCGTGGCGTCAAGAATCATTTTGTGTGTCATCCCTGCCGGATCAGACCCCGGGTCAAGCGGAAGGACGGACAGATCAGGAATGATGACTGCATCGTGTTTCGGATGCATTTTCGTTGAGAGCGCCCACATGACTTGCGGCAGGTTAAACGGATCGACATCCTCATCCACGACAATGACCATTTTGCAGTAGCCGAGTCCGTGCGGCGTCGTCAGGGCGCGCATGCCGACCGCCTTGGCAAATCCGCCGTAGCGCGTTTTCGTGGAAATAATGGCGATCAGCCCGTGCGTATACATCGCATTCACGGCGACGATTTCGTTCGGATAGGCTTCCTTCAGCTGCTGGTAAAGCGGCACGCACGTATTAATGCCGATCATATAGTCGCACTCCGTCCATGGCATGCCTAAGTATAAATGTTCAAAAATCGGATTGTTTCTATGATATACCCGTTTGATTTTGATGACCGGCATGCTGCGGCCGCCTGAATAATGGCCCGTGAACTCACCGAAAGGTCCTTCGTATTCCCGTTCTCCCGCAAGGATCTCTCCTTCCAGAACGACTTCAGCGCCCCAAGGGATGTCTAAATCAGACAATTTAGATTTAACGATTCTGTAGGGCTCCCCTTGAATCGCGCCGGCCATTTCATACTCGGATTGATCGTATAACAGCGGAGTTGATGCAGCCGTTGTAATCACCGGCTCACAGCCGAGCGCGATCGTAACGGGAAGATTCACGCCGCGTTCTTCAGCTTGGCGAAGATGAATCGCAATATCATGCTGAGGCACGGGCTGAATGCCGAGGCGGTCTTTTCCCTTTACCTGCATTCTGTAAATGCCGACATTCTGCTTGCCGAAATTGTCCGGATCTTCAAGATCGCGGGAAATGACGCACGCTTTATCCAAATAGTAGCCGCCGTCCCCCTGGTTGATTCTGAATAGCGGAAGGATGTCAAAAAGATTGATATCTTCCGTTATTTCATTTTCATGAAACGGCGCGGTTTCTTCCCGTTTAACCGGCACCGGAAATGCATCGTACCGTTTGGCAAACTCAAAGAATTGTTCTTTTACAGGCGTATCTTTCGGCATGCCGAGCATCATCGCGTGATTCGGCCACGAGCCGATGACATTCAGAGCCACCTGCGCATCGTGATGTCCGTAAATATTGTTAAACAAAAGTGCAGGGGTTTTATCCCCGAGATTGCTGGCTGCACGCGCGGCGGCGCCCAGGTCCGGCTCCGGTTTTACCTCTTCATTGACGGTTAAGAGCTGCCCTTCTTTTTCAAGAGCGGCGAGAAATTCCCTAAAATCCTGATAGGCCATTATCAGATTCCTCCTTTTTGTTTTTCAATTCCGTACCACCGTTTCGCTTCCGGCAGACGGATGCCGAACTGATCAAGCGTCCGGAACACAATATGGTCTATCAATTCATCCATGTCAGCCGGCTTGTTATAGAATGCCGGCATCGGCGGAAGAATGACGGAACCCATTTTTGTAAGCGCTAGCATATTTTCTAAATGGATTTGGCTGAGCGGCGTTTCTCTTGTCAGCAGCACAAGTTTTTTCCGCTCCTTCAGGATGACGTCAGCCGCCCTTGTCAGCAGATTGTCAGCCATTCCGGTGCGGATGCTTGCCAGTGATTTCATGCTGCACGGAGCGATGATCATCCCGTCCGTTTCAAACGAGCCGCTTGAAATCGCCGCTGCCTGGTCTTTGTGAGAATACGTATAGGATGCGAGTTTCTCGACATCTTTTAACGTATAATCGGTTTCATGTGTAATGGTGACATTTGCCCAAGGAGAAACGACAAGATGGGTTTCGATCTCCGCGGCTTTTAAATATTCTAAAAGCCTGATCCCGAATATGGCCCCCGTTGCCCCGGTCATTCCGATGACGAGCTTCATATTGACCCCTCCTTTACGCTTGAAATGTGGTGTCAAATCCATCATACTCCTGATATATCCATATGAAAAATATTCGTTAAATCTATGTATCATACCTTAAAGGTATAATAGAAAGGAGCGCGTTCTCATGGATATCCGGCAATTGCGTTATTTCATCACCATTGCCCAAGAGCAGAAAATCACGACGGCCGCCAAAAAGCTTCATATGGCACAGCCGCCTTTAAGCAGACAGCTGAAACAGCTCGAAGAAGAATTGGGCGTCATTCTGTTTGACCGCAATAAAAAGAAACAAATGACCCTCACATATGAAGGAAATGTCTTTTTGAAAAGAGCGAAAGAGATTCTTCATAAGTTTGAGGACGCTATAATCGAGGTACAAGAGCTGAAGGAGGAGGTGGCCGGGACACTTGCCGTTGGGTCAACCATTTACTGCGCAGCGCTCATGCTTGAGAAAGTGTCACAGATGAAAGAGCGGTTTCCGCATCTCACCTTTAACATTTGGGAAGATGAGCCCGTCTCACTGCTGGAGCTTCTGGAAACCCGGCAGATTGACGCCGCCGTCACCACCACCTTGATTAAAAACGACGGCATTGAATCGAAGGAGCTTGAAGACATTCCGTGTGTATTGGTACTGTCCGAGCATTCAAAACGACTGTGCGGAGAAACGATTAAACTGAGTGACATCGCCTCTTTGCCTCTGATCCTTTTGCGCACCGTCAATGGAAGAGGTGTGTATGACCAAGTCCTCCAAGTTTGTGAACAGTACGGTCTCGATCTCCAGGTTGTTTGTGAATGCCATGACTCCGCGACGCTCTTGAGCCTCGTATCATCAGGATTCGGTGCCACGATTCTGCCTTTGACGATGATTCCCGTCCATATGCGCTCGCATGTCAAAACGGTTATCATCGAAGACAACCCGTTTGTCATGACACCGGCCGTCATCTGGAGAAAAGACAGCTACCTGCCGAAGCCTGTCAGACAGTTTTTGGAATTATTTTGATCCGGAACACGATGAATTCCCGCTTATGAAAACCAATTACTTGACTCATACTAAAAAAAAGTTATCCTTTACAATTGGGAGCTATTTTTTCTCAATAAAACTACTCAGAAAAGTGGGGAATAAAGAAGATGAAAAAAGCATTATTCGCTTTGTTCATGATGGTCAGCATCGCAATGCTTGCAGCCTGCGGAAACTCACAGGACAGCGGATCTAAGTCAAAAGACGGCGATCTTTGGGCTTCTGTCAAGAAAAAAGGCGTACTGACCGTCGGTACAGAAGGAACGTACGAACCGTTTACCTTCCATGATAAAAAGACTGACAAACTGACCGGATATGATGTTGAAGTGATTCAAGAAGTCGCGAAACGCCTCGGTCTGAAAGCTGACTTTAAAGAAACACAATGGGACAGCATGTTTGCCGGTTTAAACGCGAAACGGTTTGACGTCGTCGCCAACCAAGTCGGCAAAACAGGCCGTGAGAACCAATATGATTTTTCTGATAAATACACAACGTCAAATGCAGTCGTCGTGACGAAAAAAGACAGCACGATTGCGAAAGAGGCTGATGTCAAAGGAAAAACAGCGGCTCAGTCATTAACAAGCAATTACAATAAATTAGCGAAAGAAGCCGGCGCGAAAATTGAAGGCGTTGAAGGCATGGCGCAATCCCTTCAGCTCATTCAGCAGGGCCGCGCTGATCTGACTTATAACGATAAGCTTGCCGTACTGAACTACTTAAAAACGTCCGGCAATAAAAACGTGAAAATCGCGTTTGAAGCAGGCCAGCCGCAGCAGACGTATTTCGCATTCCGAAAAGGAAGCGGCGAACTTGTGACTCACGTCAACAAAGCGTTAAAAGAAATGAAAGAGGACGGGACTCTTTCTAAAATAGCGAAAAAATGGTTCGGCGAAGATGTTTCTAAGTAACATGCCGGAACCCGTGATTGCAACAGCCATTCCGTGGGATTTGGTGCAGCAGTCATTCTGGCCGATTCTTTCCGGGGGAATCTATTACTCGATTCCCCTTACCATTCTTTCCTTTATTTTCGGAATGATCATCGCGCTGATTACGGCGCTCGCCAGAATGTCAAATATGAAACCATTGAGATGGGTGTTCAGCGTATACGTATCAGCGGTGCGCGGCACTCCTCTTCTCGTTCAATTGTTCATCATTTTTTATCTGTTCCCGACATTTAATATTACGCTGGACCCTTTCCCAAGCGCAGTTATCGCGTTTTCATTAAACGTGGGCGCCTATGCTTCTGAAATCATCCGGGCATCTATTTCATCCGTGCCGAAAGGGCAATGGGAAGCCGGTTATACGATCGGCATGACCTATCGCAAGACATTGTTCCGCGTGATCCTGCCGCAGGCGTTTCGCGTGTCCATTCCGCCATTATCAAATACATTTATCAGCCTGATCAAGGATACATCTCTCGCGTCACAGATTCTCGTCGCGGAGCTGTTCAGAAAAGCGCAGGAAATCGGCGCGCAAAACCTTGATCAAATCTTGGTCATCTATATTGAAGCCGCCTTTATTTATTGGATCATCTGCTTCTTGCTGTCAATCGTACAGCATGTGATCGAACGGCGTCTCGACCGTTATGTGGCCAAATAAGGAGGTTTCGATATGCTTTCCGTCAAAGGATTAAATAAATCATTCGGACAGAATGAAATTTTAAAAAAGATAGATATGGAGATAGAAAAAGGGAAAGTCATCGCCATTCTGGGACCGTCCGGTTCTGGAAAAACGACGCTTCTGCGCTGTCTGAACGCGCTTGAGATCCCCAATCGCGGCGAGCTGGCATTCTCCGATTTTTCAATAGATTTCTCCAAAAAAGTGAAGCAGGCTGATATTCTCCGCCTCCGCCGCAAATCAGGCATGGTCTTTCAGGCGTATCATCTGTTTCCTCACCGCACGGCGCTTGAAAACGTCATGGAAGGACCCGTTCAAGTGCAAAAGCGCGACAAGGAGCAAGTCAGAAAAGAAGCGATAGAGCTTCTGGAAAAAGTCGGACTGAAAGACAAAATGGATTTATATCCGTTCCAGCTTTCCGGCGGTCAGCAGCAGCGGGTCGGCATCGCCCGCGCGCTTGCGATTCAGCCCGAGCTGATGCTGTTTGACGAACCGACGTCAGCGCTTGATCCGGAGCTGGTCGGCGAGGTGCTCAAAGTGATTAAGGATTTGGCGAACGAAGGCTGGACGATGGTCGTCGTCACCCATGAAATCAAATTCGCGCAGGAAGTGGCCGATGAAGTCATCTTCATTGACGGCGGCGTCATTGTGGAACAAGGACCGCCGGCCCAGATTTTTTCCGCGCCGAAAGAAGAACGCACGCAGCGGTTTTTAAACCGTATACTGAATCCTTTGTAGGAGCCGGAGAAGAAGCGAAACACTGATTTCGCTTCTTCTTTTTTTTGGCGGTTATGCTACAATGACAATTAATGAAATTTTATGAAAGAAGGGACCTCTTTGAAGCGGGAATTCTTGATGCGCTGGACGTTTTATTTTGCCGGTCTGTTGATTTTGTCTTTCGGGGTATCGTTAACCATTAAAGGAAAAGTTCTCGGCATCAGCCCTTGGGATGCCTTTCATTATGGGCTTTTTCAGCATTTCGGGCTATCTGTCGGCCAATGGTCCATCTTGGTCGGCGCGGTCATCGTGGCTTTAACCTGCCTGTTCACGAGGACACTCCCGAAAATCGGCGCTATCTTAAACATGGTGCTGATGGGAATGTTTATTGATTTCTTCTCGTTTCTGCTTCCTGAGGCGCACGCTTTTTCCTTAGCGGCCGTGTTTTTTTCTATCGGATTGCTGCTGATCGGCTGCGGCGTCGGTATTTACGTATCAGCAGGGCTCGGCGCGGGCCCCCGGGACTCTCTGATGATGCTGATATCTGAAAAAACGGGCTGGAACGTGCAATGGGTGAGGAACGGCATTGAGCTGACGATTCTTGCCGCAGCCTGGATGATGGGCGGACCGATCGGCGCCGGAACCATTATTACGGCTGTTTTGACGGGGCTGATTCTGCGTTTTTCTTTGCCGCAGTCCTCTAAACTGTTAACATACGCGATCTCCGGGCGGGCAACCTCCTTGCATTAAAAACAAAGCCGAAACGGTTTTGTTTTTTTATTTTCGGACAGCTTTCGTCTGATATGATAGGATGGTTTTGACAATATTTTCAGACGGAGGATCTGGACATGAAGATTTACGGAGTATATATGGACCGCCCGCTTTCTGCAGGGGAAGAGGAGCGGATGATGGCAGCCGTGTCCGCCGAAAAGCGGGAAAAATGCCGGCGCTTTTACCATAAGGAGGATGCTCACCGCACCTTGATCGGCGACATGCTGATCCGCACCGCTGCGGCGAAGGCTTACGGACTTGATCCGGCCGCGATTTCATTCAGCGTCCAGGAATACGGAAAGCCGTACATCCCCGCGCTTCCGGACATGCACTTTAATATTTCCCACTCCGGGCGCTGGATCGTGTGTGCCGTTGATTCAAAACCGATCGGCATTGATATTGAAAAAATGAAGCCCGGCACGATTGATATCGCCAAACGTTTTTTTTCGCCGACGGAATACAGTGATCTGGAAGCGAAACACCCCGATCAGCAGACCGATTATTTTTACCACCTGTGGTCGATGAAAGAAAGCTTTATCAAGCAGGCCGGAAAAGGGCTTTCCCTGCCGCTTGATTCATTCAGCGTCCGTCTCAAAGACGACGGCCATGTGTCCATTGAGCTCCCGGACGGACATGAACCTTGTTTCATCCGCACATATGATGCGGACGAGGAATATAAGCTGGCCGTTTGTGCGGCGCATCCCGATTTTTGTGACGGGATTGAGATGAAAACGTATGAAGAGCTGCTGTAAGCATAGAAAAAGGAGGGTGTCCCCCTCCTTTTTTGTCAGCCTGATATTTCCGCCTGTTTCTGCAGCTGCTTTGCTTCTTGATAAATTTCTTCGAACAGATCCGCGATGTGTTCTTCTTCAACACATGAAAATGCGATTCGCAAATCGGTTTCATTAATGGATATCGTCCCGATTCCTCTCTTTTCAAGCAACGACACTCTCAATTCGCCGGCGTTTATGTCTTTCAGCCGGACACACATGAAATAACCCGAGTTAAACGGATAAGGCGTCCATACGTCTTCATAGTGCTTGTTTTCTGCAAGAACGGCTTTCACTTTGTCAGCCCGTTTTTTCATGATGTTATATTTCAGCGATTTTTCTTTCTCGTATTCCGGTGACTGCATCGCCCGCAGCATAAACGTTTGGGACGGATGCGGGGCGCTTGAAATCGTTCCCCTGATAATCCCTTTTGTTTTTTCCTCGAGCACGCGCAGCGCTTTTTCGCTTTTTGTGCTGTACGTAATAAAACCGACGCGGAAGCCCCACGCGTAATTTTCCTTCGTCGCGCCGTCTATTTTCACGCAAAGCACCCGGTCGTGCACTTGGGCGAGTTTGCTGAAGATGGATTCCTGAATGGCTGTTTCATCGTAAAACAGATTGTAATACGCATCGTCTACGAGCACGACAATCTCTTTGCCGGCCTCCGCCGCCTCCAGGATCACGCTGACGATTTCTGACGCTTCCTCTTCTCCCGGCGTATAGCCTGTCGGATTATTCGGGAAATTCAGCACGACAATCGCCTTTTCTTCCTGCTTTTTCAGCAGCTCGGACAGCCCCGCCGCATTAAAACGCCCATCCTGCTGAAAAAGCGGGTACGTCTCAATGGATGCCTTGCGCCGGACACCGAAAATGAAATTGTAATTTCCCCAATATTTATCAGGCAGAAGCAGCGCATCCCCTTCATTGACGAACAAGTCGGCGGCAATGCTCAGCCCGTGTGTTAAAGCGTTTGTCACGATCGGCGTGCTGATGTCTTTGCCGGCTAATGAAGGATTTTCGAGACGCATTTTTTTCAGCCATTCCTGTCTGAGCGGCTCTTTTCCCTGCGGCGGAGCATAATCGTAGATATCATCGGGGTTATAGGCGGACAGTGTCTCTTGAATATGGGAAAAGTGCATAGACTCGCCTTGTGAGGTGGCAATCCCGATCGTGGCATTATACTTTCCGGCCTTGGCTTTCGCTTCCGCTGATTGTGTCAGCACCCCTTTCGGATAAAACAACTCTCTGCCCAAATCAGAAAGCATATGAAGCACGTGCGGGTTTTCTTCAGATAATGTTCTGTTCAGCTCTTTTGCTGCATCATTCATGTACGACAATCCCTTCAAAATTATATTCCATCAAATCATAACATAAAATTTTTGATAAATGAGAAAACTCACGGGCAGATTTTGTTACAAAAAACAGACAGCGAATGCTGTCTGTCATCTCCTATAACAATTGGCCTGCAGTGCTCCTGTTAATAATCTCATATATTCGTTCCGCCACTTTTTCAGTTTCACTTAATATGAACATGTGGCCGTCCGAAAACTCATGAAATACGGGATTGTCGGCCCATTTTTTCCATCCGTCCGCATCTTTGATACATTTTTCATCTTTCCGCCCGTTAAAAATATGGACGGGTGATTGAATCATGTGAGAATCAGACGGACGGAAGCTTTCAAGCGCGCGGTAGTCGGATCTGAAAGAAGGCAGGAAAAATGACATGACCTCCTTATTCTCCACTAACTCCTGCGGCATTCCGCCCAGCTCGATAATATGGGCGAGAAATTTTTCATCATCAAGATGAGACACTTTTTTCCTTTCAACATGCGGCGGCTGAATGGCTGAGATGATCACGGCCTGCGGGTAAATCCCCTCCCGCTCCAGCTTTTGCGCCAGCCTGAAAGCGACCATGCCTCCCATACTGTGGCCGAACAGGACAAACGGGCGGTCAGGATGGAGATTCAACTCCCGCTTGTATAAACTGACAAGCTGTTCAAAATCCTCAACGGCGGACATTTGATTTGTTCCGTGTCCCGGCGGTTCCGCGGCAAGCATCTCACACTCACCTTGAAGATAGGTGTGGAGCGGGCGGAATGATGCGGAATAGCCTCCTGCGAACGGAAAACAGATGAGCTGCGTTTTTTCTGTGGTATCGAACGATTTAAAGAGCTGGACCATTAGCGGGCTTCCTCCTTTTCTATCGTGAAGCTGTCAGCTTCGGATGTTCCTTCCTTAGGAATTCGAGCAAATATGCAGCATTCCTTTCGAGACATTCTCCCTGAAGCATTTCTGCGTGACTGCCGCAGCCTTTTTTCACACGGTATTCACCTGTAGTGGCTTCCTCCCACGAAGCGAGCCACGGCGGCATCGCAAAGTCCGGTTCTGACGTTAATAGATCTATATCCGCTTTGACCGTGCCGGTGCTGACGGTATGCACGAAATAAGAATAAAACGCGTTTGTTTTTTTGGCGAGACCTTCTTTGACGGCTTCGTCATTCAGCGCTTCGTTATCCCGGTTTACCTTCATCAGCGCCTGGACATCGCTTTCTACGGTGCGGCCTTCCAAGTCGCTGACGCCTTGTTTTTTATAAGAATCAACCATGATCAGCCGCTCCACTTTACGTCCTTCGGCTTCAAGCCGTTTGGCCGTTTCAAAGGCGAGCGTGCAGCCAGCCGAGTATCCGAACAGCTTGACCGGTCCTTCCGGCTGGAGCTGATTGATCAGCTCTGTGTAGCGTTCGATTCGGTTGTCTTCCTCGATAAAATCAAACGCACAGATTTTATAGCCGGACAGCTGTTTTGCCAGCGGCTGGTACATCAGCCCGTAACCGAGAACCGGCGGGAACGCAAACAGTGTGTCAGACTGATTTTTATTCATGATGGTGAGATCTTTCATTCCTTTTTCTTCACCGTGAAGCAGATAACCGGCAATGTCTGCGATTGTCGTCGCTTCGAATAACAGCTGCACCGGGATGTCCGTACCGAGTTCTTTTTTAATGCGCGACGCTGCCGTCATCGCTTTTAAGGAATGGCCTCCGAGCGCGAAGAAATCATCATGAATCCCGATCTGC
The DNA here is from genome assembly GCF_011065565.1 of Bacillus sp. EKM420B. Taxonomy (NCBI): domain Bacteria; kingdom Bacillati; phylum Bacillota; class Bacilli; order Caryophanales; family Bacillaceae; genus Bacillus; species Bacillus sp. EKM420B. The sequence continues at coordinate 217,764 of NZ_JAAMNX010000006.1, forward strand.
TGTCTGCCGAGAATCTCGGACCAGATGTGTGCAATCGTTTCTTCCGTCGCGTTTCGAGGCCCGATCCATTCTTTCGCCGCCTGAGCCTGATCCGGTTTCGGCAGCTGCCGTTTATTGACCTTCCCGTTTGTCGTTAAAGGAAGCTCTTCTAAGAAAGTAAAGGTTTGCGGCACCATGTAAGCAGGAAGCTGTTTTTTCAAGTGCCTCTTTACGTCTTCAGCTGAAAGCGGCGTCCGGTTCACGAGATAGGCGTTGATTGATGCATCTCCGGACTCATGGCGGTCTGCAACAACGACCGCATCTTTCACACCCGGGTATTCCTGCAGCTGCTTTTCGATTTCTTCAAGTTCAATCCGGTGACCGCGTATTTTGACCTGGTCGTCAATACGCCCGGCGTATTCAATTGTTCCATCCGGCAGCCAGCGTGCTAAATCCCCTGTGCGGTAAAGCGTTTCTCCCGGCTTGAACGGATTTGGGATAAACGTTTGCTTCGTCAGGTCGTGACGGTTCAGATACCCTTTTGATACACCCATTCCGCTGATGCACAGTTCACCGACAGCTCCGAACGGCTGAAGCTGGTTTTGCCCGTTAAGAATATAAATACTTGCATTGCTGATCGGCTTTCCGATCGGCAATGAGGAAATGGAATCCGGTATATCATGCACGACGTGAGCTGTCGCAAACACCGTTCCCTCAGTCGGCCCGTAGCAATTAATCAGCTTGCCAGGCCCCATGATCTCAAGCGCCTTTCTGACGTGAGGCACAGACGCGCGCTCACCCCCGAATAACACACAGCGGAGCCCCTTCAGCCACTCCTCTCCCGCATCGATGAGAAGATTAAAAAGTGCGGTTGTCGCAAACATGACATTGACATTCTCCTGCCGGATCAGATCAGTGAGCCGTTCTGTATCAAGCAGTGTATGTTCATCTGCGATAATGAGCCGTGCCGCATTCAGTATTGATGCGTAGAAATCAAAAGTAAATGCGTCAAAGGCGTAATTCGAAACAGATAAGAACGTATCTTGTTCAGAAAATGCCATGTAATCTACATGCTTGACCAATCCTTGTATATTGGCATGAGTGGTGATATTGCCCTTCGGCTTTCCGGTTGTGCCGGACGTATACATAATATACGCCGGATCATCGGGATCAATTGCGGCTGCAGGATCGCTTGCCTGTTCCTCAAACCGTGCTTGATCATCGATGATGAGTGTTGCTCCTGTATACGGCAGCTGAGCCGCTTTTTCTTTCATTTCCTGATGTGTCAGCAGACAGGCTGCCGCACTGTCAGTCAGCATGTACGAGATTCGGTCCTCCGGCAGCTTCGGATCAACCGGCAGATAAGCCGCTCCCGCTTTTAATACGCCGAGAATGCCGATCACCAGTTCAAGCGAGCGCTTCGTGTACAACGCGACAACGGTGTCTTTACCCGCACCTTGCTTTTGCAAACGGCGCGCAAGACGGTTCGCTTCCTCATCTAATTCGCGATAGGAAAGAGTCTGGCCGGAATACGTAAGCGCCGGTGCATCAGGATTTACATTCACCGCTTCCTTGAACCAATCCGTCAGAGGCTTCGCCTGATGAGTCTGAGCCGGCGGGTTTAAGCCGGTAAGCAGAAGCTCTCTTTCCTTTTCATCAACAAGTCTGATCGTATTGACAGGCTGATCCGGCTTCTGGATGAGCTGCTGAATCGCTGTAAGAAGCTGAGATTTTAAGCGCAGGATAAACGCCTCATCAAACACATTCCCGTTATAGGCAAGCTTAATCAGCATCTCATCACCTGGAGAAGCCATCAGGTTAAGATCATAATTCGATTTCTCAAAAACATGGACGTCCTCCATATCAAAGCCGTTTTCACTGTTCTCTTCATTTTTTGCATCCTGAAGCGGATAATTTTCAAACACAATGATATGATCAATCAGCTTTGGCTGATCGGCTTGGCTTTGGATGTCATAGAGCGGCACATATTGATGAGGCTCAGACTGCAGCGATTGCTCCTGCAGCTGCTTGAGCAAGCAGTTAAATGTGGTATCCTCAGACAGCTTTACCCGCCTCGGAACAGCATTGATAAACAGCCCGACCATATGTTCAACGCCTTTGATTTCTGCGGGACGCCCGGAAACGACTGTGCCGAAGATCAAATCGCCGGACTGCTGGTAGCGGCTGATTAATACACTCCAAACCGCCTGCAATGCCGTACTTAAAGTGGTATGCTGCGATTTTGCAAGCTCGGTAAATGCTTTTGTTTCCGCCTCCGGCAGTGAGAAGAGCAGCTCTTTCGGCTCATAGCCGCCCTTTTGTTTCTTTCTTTGCTCCGCAAATGTCGTTTGTCCTTCAAAATCTTCTAAGTACTCACGCCAGTAATGCAGTGATGCTTGTTTATCCTGTTTTTCAAGCCACTTGATATAGTCTTTATACGGTTTGACCGGCGGCAGGCTGTACGGCTTTTGTTCGCGCAGGGCATTGTATACCTTAAACAGATCCTGCACGACGATGCCGAAGCACCAGCCGTCCAAAATGATGTGGTGGTAGCTCCACACCCATTCAAAGCTTTCTTCCGATTTTTTGAATATGGCTGCCCGCATCGGAATATCCCGCGTCAAATCAAAGCCCTTGATCTTATCCTGTTCTTTGTATTCATTAATTTTGGATGCTTGCTCGCTGCCCGTTAAGTGTGTCAGATCGATTTCTTCTATCTGAAACTGCCGTTTTTTCAATACGACTTGGACCGGCCTTTTTACTTTTTCGTGAATGAACACGGTACGAAATACATCGTACCGGTCCATGATCACATTCATGCTTTCTTCAAGGCATTTGATATTCAAGCTGCCTTTTACTTTCATTGTCATTTGTTCGATGTAAAAGCTTTGGCCGGGATTCAGGAGAGTATGAAACAGCATTCCCTCCTGCATCGGCGACAAATAATACATGTCCTGAACTTGATCTTTTTTGAACTGGCTCATCTGCTCCGCTCCCCCCTTCTGTTAACTGTTTTTGTCACGTTAAATTCTCCTCAAGCATGTCAAAGATGTCTCCCATTTCATCCATCTCAAGATCCTGCGCGCTGAAATCGCTCGGCGTAAATTCTTTCTCCTCTTTGGCCGTGCAATGGCGGATGATCATTAAAAGATTGTCTTTAAACCGCTGCATCTGTGTTTCGACGGTGCTTCTTTCATATTCTTCCTGATTGTATGAGCAGGAAATGACGAAGCGGCCGCCTGTAACCATCCCGCTGAAGCTCAGTGCGTATAACGCTTCTGACTCTTCGCTGACTTGACGTCCCATATCATATGGAGACGGCTCAAACCATTCCGTTTTCACTTCATTGTCAAACTGCCCCAAGTAGTTAAAACTGATTTCAGGCGTGACGCCTTTTTCTGTTTCATCGGATGACAGATACCGGAGAATCCCGTATCCTACACCTTTATCAGGAACGCGCCGCACTGTCTCTTTTACCGTTTTAATGACGGAAGAGACGCCGTCTTCCTTGCTGATCTGCAGAATCAACGGATATTGGGCCGTAAACCAGCCGACCGTCCGTGAAATATTGACATTCGGTATGATTTCTTCCCGGCCGTGTCCTTCTAAGTTGATGCCGACTTTTCCGTTTTCCGTCCATTCACCGATCGTTAAGCCGAGCGCGCTGAGCAGAATGTCGTTGATTTCCGTTCCGTACGGATGATGAACATCTGTCAGCAGCTGTGCCGTTTCTTCCTCAGTCAATTCACATTTCACGGCCGCCGTATGTTTGACGAGCCGTTTTGTCGGCTCATGGTCTTTCGGCAGCGGCCGGAATTCTTCCGCATCTGCCTGCGCCCAATAAGCCGCCTGCTTTTTCAGCTCTTCTGATTGCGCAAACGTGTTCAGCGCCTCCGCCCAATCTTTAAAGGAGTGGGTTTTTTGCGGGAGGACGATGCTGTTTTGCTGCTGCGCCTGTTTATAACCTGAAGCGAAATCCTCAAGCAGAATTCTCCATGAAACCCCGTCCACGACGAGATGGTGAACCGCGATTAACAGATGATCGCCTTGTTCTGTCCGGTATTGCTCCGCTTTTAACAGCGGGCCGTTCTCCAGATCAAAACTTCCCTGAAGATGATCGGCAAGCCGCTGAATCTGGCTTTTCAGCATATCCTCGTCAGTTCCGTACAGATCAACGATTTCAAAGCTTGCCTTGCATTCTGTGACAGGGAGGTATGTCTGAATGATGCCTTCCCTTTCTTCACGGTAAACCATACGGAGCGCATCATGGTGTTCAATCAATGCTTGCAGGGTTTTTTCCACCAGGCCCGGATCAAAGCCGTCTTTCGCATGAAGCATGACGGATTGGTTCCAGTGGTGTTTGTCCGTGAAGTTTTTCTCAAAGAACCAGCGCTGGATCGGCGTTAACTCCGCTTCGCCTTCGACAGGTCCCTGGTCGGCCTGCTTGCCTTCCGTCCGCTCCACATAAGAGACGAGCTCTTCGATGGTCGGGTGCTGGAAGAGATCTTTCATCTCCAGCTTGTAGCCGTGCTGGTTCAGGCGGCTCGCCATTTGGATGCCTTTGATCGAGTCGCCGCCGAGCGTGAAGAAATTATCACTTACGCCGATCTGATCAAGACCGAGCACTTCCTGCCAAATGTCAGAAAGCAGCGTCTCCATCTCCGTTTCCGGCGCTTTATACGCGGCGCTTCCCGCTTCAATGTCAGGCGACGGCAGGGCTTTTTTGTCAATCTTTCCGTTTGCGGTGACCGGAAGCTCGTCCATCTCCACCCAGAACGCCGGCACCATGTAGTCAGGCAGCGTGTCTTTCAGCGCGGCTTTGAGCGCTTCAATATCGTCCTGCCGAGGAGCGACATAGGCGCAAAGCGCGGTGTTGCCCGCTTTGTCTTCCACAGCCGTCACCGCTGCGTCATGAACGTCCGCAAGCTGAGCGAGACGGACTTCGATTTCTGAAAGCTCGATCCGGTAGCCCCGCACTTTGACCTGCTGGTCGATACGCCCGATGTATTCGATGCCGCTCTGCGCGTTCCATTTGACGAGGTCGCCGGTCCGGTACATGCGCTCGCCGGGCACGAACGGATCTGCGGTAAACCGCTTCGCCGTTTCTTCTTCACGGTTCAGGTATCCGCGTGCCAG
>NZ_JAAMNX010000060.1:0-241 GCF_011065565.1 Bacillus sp. EKM420B
CTTTGAACTATAAAAATGGAAATGTAACAAAAACTGAATTGGAAATTTATCAAGATTTATTAGCAAATATGTTAGAAGAACTTGATGGAATGCCCAAAAAACGTCCGGATTTATTGGTTTATATTGATGTGTCATTTGAAACAATGCTCTCAAGAATTGCACAACGTGGACGTTCATTTGAACAAATTGAAAATCAAGAAGGACTAAAAGATTATTATGCTCAAGTGCATGATGAATATCC
>NZ_JAAMNX010000061.1:0-239 GCF_011065565.1 Bacillus sp. EKM420B
TTTTAAAGTCTTCACGAAAAATTCTAGCTTTTCTTCATTACAGTTCAATTTATAGAAAGTTGTATTTGAATGATTTTCCACAAATCTAATTATAAATCTGTAATATTCGTTTTCTTTATCAATACTCAAAATAAAAAATGGTTCAATTGTTTCTAAACGTATCCTATCTTGATTCCCTGCTAATAATGCTTCAATCCCTGATATCAGCATTTTATATTCACTTTCTAATAAAGCGGCGG
>NZ_JAAMNX010000062.1:0-238 GCF_011065565.1 Bacillus sp. EKM420B
TTTTGGAGAGAGACCCTGCCACTTGGGACACTCATAAAAACATCATCATTCAGCTTGTGAAAAGAGTGCAGACAGATGAAGAATACAGAGAAAGCCTGATCAAGGTCGGAGAATCCGCTTCTGATCTGCCCGCGCTGAAGGCGGGATCGCCTTTTAGCAATCTTCTTCAAAAGCTCAGCCCGAAATATGACACGTACGTGCGACTTCAGCTTGAACTGAAAAAAGAAGCCGACGAGGA
>NZ_JAAMNX010000063.1:0-237 GCF_011065565.1 Bacillus sp. EKM420B
ACTTTCGCAAAGCGAAAATATTAGACAGAAGAATCCTGTTTGAACAGCTATCCTTTTTTGTCGATTGAAGAAAAAGAAGTATAGAGTTATCCGTTATGTTCTTATATTTTGTCAGTTGTTGTCAGATCGGGCTTTCTGTTAAAAATGTCTGTCTATCGTTTTGTTCTTTTTTAACTAAGCGGAGCACTATAATTGAACTGTAGATACATAGAAAAACAAAAAAGGATAAGGAGGATT
>NZ_JAAMNX010000064.1:0-236 GCF_011065565.1 Bacillus sp. EKM420B
GCCCGCACGTCATCGCTTTTTCGTCCTTCAATATAGGCGTAAAGTGCGGTTTCGCCGTGTTCGGTCCGGGCGGTGACTGCCGCCTCACGAATGCCGTCAATGCGCCGGATCGCCGCTTCGATTTCTCCCGGTTCAATCCGGTAGCCGCGGACTTTCACTTGTCCGTCTGAACGCCCGAGCCATTCAACAAGGCCGTCTTCTGTCCAGCGTGCGATATCGCCCGTCTGATACATGCG
>NZ_JAAMNX010000065.1:0-236 GCF_011065565.1 Bacillus sp. EKM420B
CGGTAAAAGTTTATAAAAGTTCCCTGAGAGAAATATGATTCTCTCAGGGCTTTCTTTTACATTGCGGCTGCATCAATAATATACGTATCCGCATGAAGATCGGATATTTCGGCAGGCACTGAATAACAGGTAAGGCTGTATCGGCCTTTCGGAATATTAAAAGAAAGCCGCTTTGACATCACGCTTTCAATCTCAATTCCATCTTTTACAGCCTCAAAGGGAACAGTCGCTTTTTT
>NZ_JAAMNX010000066.1:0-235 GCF_011065565.1 Bacillus sp. EKM420B
GCGGTGTAGCTCAGCTGGCTAGAGCGTACGGTTCATACCCGTGAGGTCGGGGGTTCGATCCCCTCCGCCGCTACCATTGGACCTTTAGCTCAGTTGGTTAGAGCAGACGGCTCATAACCGTCCGGTCGTAGGTTCGAGTCCTACAAGGTCCACCACTTATACGGAGGAATACCCAAGTCTGGCTGAAGGGATCGGTCTTGAAAACCGACAGGGGTGTCAAAGCCCGCGGGGGTTC
>NZ_JAAMNX010000067.1:0-235 GCF_011065565.1 Bacillus sp. EKM420B
TCCTGCAGGCAGATTATCAAAGTAGCGGATCGGCATTTTCTGAATGTGTGAAAATACATCCTGCCTCATGCGCTGTATGATCCGATTCGCTCCCATCTGCAGCAGATAATGCTGGCCGTAATGAAAACATACGGAAAACATGAGCAGTCCCGCGTAAATGGCGGTCAGCGTCAGCAATCCTTTTATTTCGGGACGGTAAAATTGAAAAATCTCCTGTCTTGATAACGTAATGGCG
>NZ_JAAMNX010000068.1:0-235 GCF_011065565.1 Bacillus sp. EKM420B
CGCGGATGACATTTGTAATGTCGAGAATCTGCTGCTCACTCGCTCGTTCAATGTCGTTCCATTTTTCATCAGAAACTGGCTCGGGTTCTGTCAGCTTTCCTCTGTACATGACTTCATACGGCCTTTGTTTCACAAGTGTTTCCGCATCAAATGCCCTGATGCTTGACAGATTCCCGTCAAATTTGTCCATGTACAGCTGAACATACATCCCGCCTATTTTAACGGTGGGACGGGT
>NZ_JAAMNX010000069.1:0-235 GCF_011065565.1 Bacillus sp. EKM420B
AAACAGAGCTGGAATAATAGCTCCTAGTTGGATTGTCAGTGCTATCACCGCAACGGGTTCAGTCCTGGCTATCATTACTGTTTTAGGATCTCTTGGTGCAGGCTTGCCATTAGCCGTTTTAGAACAATTGGCTGCAGCAAGTACAGCAGCAGCTTAACATAAAACATTAAATTCAATATCCCTGGCAGTCCCTTAAACGAATGGATGAAAATACTTTGTTTAAAAAGAACGTTTT
>NZ_JAAMNX010000007.1:0-142348 GCF_011065565.1 Bacillus sp. EKM420B
AAGTGGCTAAACGCGGCGGACTGTAAATCCGCTCCCTCAGGGTTCGGCAGTTCGAATCTGCCCCCCTCCACCATTTTTGGGCTATAGCCAAGCGGTAAGGCAACGGACTTTGACTCCGTCATGCGTTGGTTCGAATCCAGCTAGCCCAGTCTCAGACACCTTTTGCATAAAGGTGTCTTTTTTTTATCAGCAGTTTGTTTCGATTTTTGATTGTTCATCAGATATACTATTTTTAAGCTGCTGTTAAGGCAGTATATTCTGTATTTTCCATCTACACCCTGCCTGAAATTTGGTAAAATAAATGTAATAAAAAAATGAAACCTTTTAAAACAATCAACGTATAGATACAGACCGGTGAAGGGCAGAGGTAAGATAAAACATGGAAAACCTGATTAAAAAAAGAATCAAGCAAGTCAAAAAAGGCGATCAAAATGCGTTTGCAGAAATCGTTGACCTTTATAAAGATAAGATTTACCAGCTTTGCTACCGCATGCTCGGCAATGTGCACGAAGCGGAAGATATTGCGCAGGAAGCTTTTATCAGAGCGTATGTCAATATCGACAGTTTCGATATCAACAGAAAGTTTTCAACGTGGCTTTACAGAATTGCGACCAACCTGACCATTGACCGCATCCGCAAGAAAAAGCCTGATTACTATCTGGACGCAGAAGTAGCGGGAGCAGAAGGGCTGACGATGTATTCGCAGATCGCCGCGGACGGGGTTCTCCCTGAAGACGCCGTATTGTCATTGGAGCTGTCGGACACAATTCAGAAAAAGATTTTAAAGCTGCCGGACAAGTACAGAACAGTTATTGTATTAAAGTATATTGACGAACTCTCTTTAATTGAAATCGGGGAGATTCTGAATATCCCTGTCGGCACCGTCAAGACAAGGATACACAGAGGCAGAGAGGCTCTTAGAAAACAATTGAGGGATCTTTAAGTGGGGTGATGAAATGAGCTGTCCTGAACAGATTGTGCAGCTTATGCATAAGCATCTTGATGGAGATATCCTTCCTGAAGATGAAAACGTATTAAAACAACATTTGCAGTCATGCGGGAATTGCAAACGGCATTTTCATGAAATGGAGAAATCCGTAGCACTCGTCCGAAGCACATCGCATGTCACGGCCCCTGCTGATTTTACTGCCAAAGTTATGGCGAATCTTCCAAAAGAGAAAAAACGCGCTTCTGTAAAACGATGGATCAAAACTCATCCGATGATTGCAGCCGCAGCGGTTTTTGTGATTTTAATGGGCGGCGGTTTTTTCAACAGCTGGCATAATGACCACAATTTCAGTGTGTCCAAACAGCCGAACCTTATCGTGCAGAATCACACGGTCACCGTCCCTGAAGGCGAGACCGTAAAGGGCGATGTCACAGTAAAAAACGGCAAGCTGTTCATTGAAGGAAAAGTCGACGGCAATGTGACCGTCGTCAACGGAGAAAAATACATGGCCTCAGCCGGACAAGTCACCGGGCAGATTGAAGAGATTAACCAATTGTTTGACTGGGTCTGGTACGAACTGAAATCGGCGGGCCAGGGCGTCGTGAGCGCTTTGGACCCGAATGAAGATGAGTAAAGCGTATAATCGCTTTACTCTTTTTTTATGCATCGCCGTGCCGGTCCATTTCACTTGAGAAATCAAAATGTGGTATAATGAGCACGCTATATGATGTACATATTGCTCATGCAGCACAATTCATAACGGAAAAAACGAAATGACTGAATTCTTGGAGGACGAGGAAATGGCTTTTGAGGACATCCCATTTTTGCAATACCTCGGCAATGCCGTTGATATTCTCCTTGTTTGGTATGTGATATATAAATTAATCATGGTCATACGCGGAACGAAGGCGGTTCAGCTTTTAAAAGGAATCGTCGTCATCGTATTGGTCCGGATGGCCAGTTCATATTTGGGACTCAGCACGCTTCAGTGGCTGATGGACCAAGCGATAACATGGGGATTTTTAGCGATCATCATTATATTCCAGCCTGAGCTGAGACGGGCGCTTGAACAGCTCGGACGGGGCCGGTTCTTTTCCAGGAGCGGAACCCCCGTGGAGGAAGCGCAGCATAAGACAATTGAAGCGATTACAAAATCGATCAGCTACATGGCGAAACGCCGCATCGGCGCACTCATCGCCATTGAGCGCGATACGGGAATGGGCGATTATATTGAGACGGGCATCCCGCTTAATGCGCAGGTCAGCTCGGAGCTTTTGATTAATATCTTCATCCCGAATACACCGCTGCATGATGGAGCGGTCATTATGAAAAATAACGAGATTGCGGCGGCGGCCTGTTATCTGCCGCTTTCTGAAAGCCCGTTTATTTCAAAGGAGCTGGGGACGCGTCACAGAGCGGCTGTCGGCATCAGTGAAGTGACGGACAGCTTAACCATTATTGTATCTGAAGAGACGGGCGCCATCAGTGTGGCCAAAAACGGAGACCTTCACAGAGAATTGACGGAAGAAGCACTGAAAGAAATGCTTGAAGCCGAGTTTAAGAAGAACGCCAGAGATACTTCTTCTAACCGCTGGTACTGGAGGGGCAAGAAAAATGGATAAATTCTTAAACAACCGCTGGGCTGTAAAGATCATTGCATTGCTCTTGGCGCTGCTGCTTTACGTTGCGGTTAACAACAACCAGGCGCCGACTCCGAAAAAGCCGGGGGAATCCTTTTTTCCGACATCAACGACTGACGAGGCTACGCTTACTGATATTCCTGTAAAAGCATACTATGATGAAGCGAACTATGTCGTCACCGGTGTGCCCCAGACCGTAAATGTCACGATTAAAGGCTCGACAAGCGCGGTGAAAAAGGCGAGACAGACGAAGAATTTTGAGATATACGCCGATATGAATAAGCTGAAGACCGGGACTCATAAGGTCGAATTGAAGGCGAAAAACGTATCGGACGGACTGACGGTCTCCATTAACCCGTCAGTCACGACGGTTACGATTCAGGAAAAAACGGCTGAGAGTTTTCCCGTGGAAGTTGAATACTACAATAAAAGCAAAATGAAAAAGGGATATACCCCCCAGCAGCCGATTATCAGCCCGAAAAACGTGCAGATTACAGGGTCGAAAAATGTGATTGATAACATTTCGCTTGTCAAAGCATCCGTGAACCTTGAAAATGCAAATGAGACCATTGAAAAGGAAGTGAAGGTGACCGTCTATGACAAAGACGGCAACGCACTTCCTGTTGATGTTGAACCGTCAGTCATTAAAGTGACGGTTCCCGTAGCCAGTCCGAGCAAAAAGCTTCCTTTCAAAATCGAAAGGAAGGGAAGTCTTCCGGACGGGGTGAGCGTTGCGAGCATTGACTCGAATCCGAGTGAGGTGACGGTTTACGGCCCGCAGGATGTGCTGGATTCACTGGAATTTATTGACGGCGTATCTCTTGATTTAGGCAAAATTGATAAAGATACCGATATCAATGCCGATATCCCGCTTCCTAAGGGCGTCACTAAGGTATCACCGGAAAAAATCACGCTTCATGTTAAAGTGGACAGTGAAGACAAAAAGGATTTTGACAATGTCGCAATCAAGACGGTCGGACTGGGAGGCTCACAGCAGATTGAGTTTCTCGATCCTGAATCGCAGGCGATAAATATTACGGCCAAAGGCTCTCCCGCCAACATTAAGGCGCTGAAAAAGTCGGACATTGAACTGTATGCCAATGTCTCGGACTTGGATGACGGAGAGCACTCTGTAAAGCTTGAAGTAAACGGCCCGCAAAACGTCACATGGTCCCTGTCAAAAGACACGGTTAAGATCAAGCTGACTTCTAAGAAAAACACAAGTTCAAATAAAAATGACGGCGGCTCCGCTGATTCCGGCAATAATAACGGCACAAGCGGAGACGCAGACAAAGACAAGAGCAAGAACCGGGAAGACGACACTGACAGCGATCAGAATAAAAGTCAAAACCAGGATCAAAATCAAGACCAGGATGAAGACGGATCAAGCGCTGATTCTTCTTCAACAGAATGAAAAAGGAGCGATACAAAATGGGCAAGTATTTTGGAACAGATGGTGTAAGAGGTGTTGCCAACAGCGAGCTTACGCCAGAGCTGGCCTTTAAAGTGGGGCGTTTTGGCGGTTATGTCCTGACCAAAGATAAGCAGCGCCCGAAAGTGCTGATCGGCCGTGATACACGTATCTCCGGACATATGCTGGAGGGAGCCCTTGTCGCCGGACTTTTATCGATCGGAGCTGAAGTGATGCGCCTCGGCGTTATTTCTACGCCGGGGGTATCCTATTTAACGAAAGCCATGGATGCTGAGGCGGGCGTCATGATCTCCGCTTCTCACAACCCCGTACAGGATAACGGAATTAAATTTTTCGGAGGGGACGGCTTTAAGCTTTCTGATGAGCAGGAGGCCGAGATTGAACGTCTCATGGATGAACCGGAAGATAAGCTGCCGAGACCGACAGGCGCGGACCTCGGGCTTGTGAACGATTATTTTGAAGGCGTTCAAAAGTATCTGCAATTTTTAAAGCAGACGGCGGACGAAGATTTTACGGGCATTCATGTAGCGCTTGACTGCGCCCATGGTGCGACATCTTCCATTGCGACGCACCTTTTTGCCGATCTCGATGCTGACGTATCTACAATGGGGACGTCTCCGAACGGATTAAACATTAATGATGGCGTCGGCTCTACACACCCGGAAGCGCTGAGTGCTTTCGTCAAAGAAAAAAACGCCGATATCGGCCTTGCGTTTGACGGAGACGGCGACCGCCTCATTGCCGTTGATGAAAAAGGAAACATCGTCGACGGCGATCAGATCATGTACATATGCGCGAAGTATTTGAAATCAGAAGGCCGTCTGAAGGATGATACCGTCGTATCGACCGTGATGAGCAACCTCGGTTTCTACAAAGCGCTTGAAAAAGAAGAAATCAAAAGCGTTCAAACGGCAGTTGGCGACCGCTATGTCGTAGAAGCGATGAAAAAAGACGGCTATAATGTCGGCGGCGAGCAGTCAGGGCACCTTATTTTCCTTGATTACAACACTACCGGCGACGGTCTCTTGTCCGCGATCATGCTTGTGAATACGCTGAAGGCGTCCGGCAAAACCCTTTCAGAACTTGCGGATGAAATGAAAAAATTCCCGCAGCTCTTAGTGAACGTGAAAGTGACGGATAAATATAAGGTAGAAGAAAACGCTAAGGTGAAGGCCGTTATTTCTGAAGTGGAAAAAGAAATGAACGGAGACGGCCGGATTTTAGTGCGCCCGTCAGGCACCGAACCGCTCGTTCGCGTGATGGCGGAAGCGAGAACAAAAGAGCTTTGTGACGAATATGTCACAAAAATCGTGGATGTCGTGCGGACAGAAATGGGAGCGGAGTAGCGAAGTTTATAAGCAGAGAGCGAACAAGACAAGTGCGATCAGCATAAAATGATAGTAGACATGATGCCGGGGCGGCAAAAAATAATTGACCGTCCTTGGCACATGCTGTAAAATCAAGCTTGTTCAGCCTTTGTTTTTCACTTGCAGGAAAGGCGGGATTGTTTGCATCTTTTATAATTACAGCGCCCGAACTAAGCGCCCGAAAAACGGCTTAGTTGACGAGGATGGAGGTTATCGAATTTTCGGCGGATGCCTCCCGGCTGATTCATTTAGATCACAGCCGTAAGGATTTCTTCAAACCGGAGGGGCGACTCTCCGAACAAAGAGAAATCACATGATCTTCCAAAAAAACATGTGGGAGGGGACGATTGAAAGTCCCCTTGTAATTTGACTTTCTTCGTCTCCTTTTACACCTTTAGGAGGAAGAAAATATGTGTGGAATTGTAGGTTACATCGGTCAGCTTGATGCGAAAGAGATTTTGTTAAAAGGATTAGAGAAGCTGGAGTACCGCGGCTATGACTCTGCCGGTATCGCTGTGGCGAATGAGCAGGGCGTGCATGTGTACAAAGAAAAAGGCCGCATCGCCGACCTTCGTGAAGTGGTGGATCACACGGTTGAATCTCAAGCGGGAATCGGCCATACACGCTGGGCGACTCACGGCGAACCAAGCTTCCTGAACGCTCACCCGCATCAAAGCGCACTCGGCCGCTTTACACTTGTTCATAACGGTGTGATCGAGAACTATGTTCAGCTGAAGCGCGAGTATCTTGAAAACGTTGAACTGAAAAGCGACACGGACACTGAAGTAGTCGTTCAAATGATCGAGCAATTTGTGGCGGGAGGACTCAGCACAGAAGAAGCGTTCCGTAAAACACTGACTCTGTTAAAAGGCTCTTACGCAATTGCATTATTTGACGGTGAAAACACAGACACCATTTACGTTGCAAAAAACAAAAGCCCTCTGTTAATCGGTCTTGGAGATACGTTTAACGTCGTGGCATCTGACGCGATGGCTATGCTTCAAGTAACGAATGAATACGTTGAGCTTTTGGACAAAGAAATGGTGATCGTGACAAAAGACGAAGCCGTGATTAAAAACCTTGACGGTGAAGTCATGACACGTGCGTCTTATATCGCTGAGCTTGACGCCAGTGATATCGAAAAAGGCACATACCCTCACTACATGTTAAAAGAAACGGATGAGCAGCCGCTTGTTATGCGCAAAATCATCCAAACGTATCAGGACGAAAACGGCAGACTGGCCGTGGCGGGCGATGTCGCTGACGCCGTGGCGGAAGCGGACCGCATTTATATCGTGGCTTGCGGAACGAGCTACCACGCCGGTCTTGTCGGGAAACAATATATTGAAATGTGGGCAAACGTACCGGTTGAAGTGCATGTAGCGAGTGAATTCTCTTACAACATGCCGCTTCTGTCTAAGAAGCCGCTCTTTATCTTCCTTTCCCAAAGCGGAGAAACAGCGGACAGCCGCGCCGTGCTTGTTCAAGTCAAAGCGCTGGGTCACAAAGCGCTGACGATTACAAACGTTCCGGGATCAACGCTTTCCCGTGAAGCGGATTACACATTGCTTCTGCACGCAGGCCCTGAGATCGCCGTGGCATCAACAAAAGCGTATACGGCTCAGATTGCCGTCCTCGCGATCGTTGCATCAGTTGCGGCAGAACGCAACGGCGTTGATATCGGCTTTGATTTAGTCAAAGAATTAGGTATCGCGGCAAATGCCATGGAAGCTCTCTGCGACCAGAAGGACGAAATGGAAATGATCGCGCGTGAGTACCTGACTGTTTCAAGAAACGCTTTCTTCATCGGCCGCGGCCTTGACTACTTCGTATGTGTCGAAGGCGCCCTGAAGCTGAAAGAGATTTCTTACATTCAGGCAGAAGGCTTCGCCGGCGGCGAGCTGAAGCACGGAACAATCGCCCTGATCGAAGAAGGAACACCGGTCTTTGCACTTGCGACACAAGAACACGTCAACCTGAGCATCCGCGGAAACGTGAAGGAAGTCGCAGCCCGCGGCGCCAACACTTGCATCATCTCGCTGAAAGGCTTAGAAGACGCAGACGACAGATTCATCCTGCCGGAAGTCAACCCTGCGCTTGCTCCGCTGGTATCTGTTGTGCCATTGCAGCTGATCGCTTACTACGCTGCACTGCATCGCGGGTGTGACGTTGATAAACCGCGCAACCTTGCGAAGAGTGTGACTGTGGAATAGGAATAAATAATTCACGGTAAACTTAAAATATAGTCGGAAAGTTTGACCCCTCTGGTTTTAGATAAACCAGAGGGGTTTTTAGTATGAAAATAAGAAGTGTTCGCCTGTTGATAAACTGAAGAATTTTATATTTATAAAGAAATCCCCATATATATATTGAAAAGAAGTAACGCCTATTTTATAATATAAATATATTCCAGTTTAAACCCATAAATGTAACCATTAGTAAAGAATGGTAGCGATCAATTATTGGTTTTTGAATAAGTATTTGTTTGGTGTTTTATTCCCATGTCTGATTACTTTTTAGGACATACTTCACTCTTGAACGGGCTACTCAATTAGACAATAAATCTGTTATCTGATGAGACTACATATATAGATTATAGAATACACATTTTCTTTTCCAGCATGTAAGTCACCTCCAGCAGTTTTCATCATGAATATCCCATTATATAAACCTAATCAATCGATTACACTTCCAAATTATGATTAAAAAAGACTTTAAAATCCCTTTTGTATTTACCGACTCCTGATCCATTATGAATACCTAGACTAGATATGAAAATCACAACATTTTTGCAATAATCCGGTTCAATTCTTAAAAAAGTCCTGACAACAATGATAGGAGTGGAATGATGTCAAACCTTTTAGAAATCAGAAACATCAGCAAATCTTTTGGTCATAAAGCTGTTTTAAAGGATGTTACATTCAATGTGCCTGCTGGATCAATTGTCGGTTTTATCGGTGATAACGGCGCAGGCAAGTCAACAACATTTAAAACGATATTAGGATTAATCTCTCAAGATAGAGGTAAAGTGAAAATCTTTGGTAAAGAGAATCTGGATAAACATATAAAGTTCAAAGAAGATATTGGTGTCGTATTTGATGCGATGAATCTTCCTGCGCACCTTACGATAAAGCAGCTGAACCATGTATTTAAGAAACTATTCGACGCTTGGGACCAAGACCATTTTTACCGGTTGGTTCATTCTTTCTCTTTACCTATGGACAAAAAAGTGAATACATTCTCGCGCGGCATGTCAATGAAGTTATCTGTAGCTGTTGCTTTGTCGCATAATGCAAAATTATTACTCCTGGATGAAGCAACGGGAGGGCTTGATCCTTCTTCA
Organism: Bacillus sp. EKM420B; assembly: GCF_011065565.1. NCBI lineage: Bacteria > Bacillati > Bacillota > Bacilli > Caryophanales > Bacillaceae > Bacillus > Bacillus sp. EKM420B. The sequence goes on from NZ_JAAMNX010000007.1 coordinate 8,732, forward strand.
AGAGATGATCTGTTAAATGAATTAAAAAGCTTTGTGAGTAAAAACAACGGCGGTATTTTACTTTCATCGCACATTATGACTGATGTCGAGAAGATAGCCAGCCATATCATTATGATGAAAGATGGCGAAATTTTATTAAATGAAGAGAAAGATAAGGTTCTTGAAAGCTATACCGTTATAGATGTTGATGAAGGCCAATTGGCTGAGCTTGACGAAGATATCGTTCTAGCAAAAAGGAATCATGGATCTTATTGGAGTGTGCTTGTATCGGATCAACAGAAGTTGCCGAATGGCGTAACGGCCAACACCATTTCCATAGAAGAAATCAGCGTCTTTTTAACGAGGAGTGAAAACATTGAGAGGTCTATTACTGACTAACTACTACTTGGTTTATCGGAGTTTCTTTGCATACACAGGGTTGGCCATATTGGTATCAGCAGTCATTTTTTATTTTGGGGATGCTTCAATGCATCGTTTTGTTGCTATGCTGATTATATTGTTTGTCGTTATGCCCGCACTTGAGGTTATAAAGTATGAGAGCAAGTCTGGCTATGACAGGTATGTCCTGACTTTACCGGTCAGCAGAACAAATATTGTTCAAAGTCACTATTTCTTTTATCTTTTGATTGTTGTGATCGGAGCCGTAATATCTTATGGTATTTTCGTTGTATACAGCCTGGGTTCTGATGAACCAATTGACGGCATATTTAATATTGTCTCTTTTGGAACGTTCATCGTTCTCTTTGCCGGTGCAATCGTTTATCCTCTTCTCTACATGATAGGTCCGGAAAAATCCGATGCTATCGTGATTGGAGGGGCAATGGGGGGACTTTTTGCTACCTTTGGATTGCAAAGTGTCGTTGGGTATGTAGCAGAACAAGTACCGCTGTCATTTTTGCACATAAATCCTTCTTTATATGTCCCGATTATATATCTCATGATCGGCGTTATCTTATATATCATTTCATTTTTCATTGCCTCAGCTATATATCATAAAAAAGAATTTTAGCAGCGTGTGTATTGATTTTATGCTGATCAAGTTATAACAGGATAAGGTGTTGTCTTTGCATATAAAGAACTTTGTGACCTTGAGGGTTAATATTTAGCATATAAAAATGGGGGGGCTTTTATGGAAGGCAACATGCTATATCATCAATATCTGAAGGCAAATTCCGAGTATTTCGGGAAACAAGAGATGACACTGAATACATATGAAGTGAATGACATCCCTGATACCTATACTGTTATCTCAGATAGCAACTCAGTATGGAAATATTATCATGTTAAGGGTGTATCGTTACCAGAGCAGGGGTGGAAAATTCATTTAACTTCATTGTTAGAGGACGCACAAAGTGTATTGGATAGGGTTGCCCGCTTTTGTATGGGTAAGAAAATTGAATTTAAACACCTAAAGGATATGCATAGTTTTATTAACATGAATTCAAAAAATGCAAATCGAGCTTCTTCCGGCAAATTTATAACGGTGTACCCGGCTAATGAAGAAATCTTTGTTGAATTGTTGCAAGACTTATCTGAAATAACAAAGGATTTCAAAAAAGGCCCCTATATACTCAGTGATAAGAGGTGGAAAAATACTAATGTATTTTACAGATATGGCGGATTTAAGCTTATTTTTAATGAACATGGTGAGCACTGTATTAGGGATGAAAGTGGTAATTTAATTAAGGATCAAAGAACACCCTTTTATCAGACCCCTGATTTTGTAAAAGACTTTGATGATTATCTTAATACGATCAATCATTCTGACGACTCAGAACAACAGGGGGAAAGCCATTTAGCGAAGTATGATATCATTACTGCACTGAGCTACAGTAACGCAGGGGGGGTATATCTTGCGACTCGAAAGAAAGATAACTTGAAAGTTATTCTTAAAGAAGCCAGACCAAATGCTGGTTTAGATGGAGGACCCAGAGATGCGTTAGAAAGGCAAAAAATTGAATATGATACTTTAAAAAAGCTTAAGAACATACATGGCGTGGTCAATCTAATTGAGTACTTCCAAGAATGGGAACATTACTTTTTAGTAGAGGAATTCATTGAAGGAAGAGATTTGAGACAATGGATTGCACAAGAGTATCCATTCTTTAGAGATGAAGATGGCGATAGTATATGTAATCATGCTAAGAATATAAAAAAAATATTGTTACAACTCTTTGCTCTGATAGATCAAATGCATAATAACGGAGTTGCTATGGGTGATTTGCAGCCAGCAAATGTGATGGTAACTGAAGATTTAACCGTTAAGATAATAGATTTTGAGACTGCAATGCCCGTAGAGTCTGAAGAAAAACCTAGTATGGCAACAATCGGGTTTGTTTCTCAAGAAATGAAGGCAGGTGGTTCTAGAGACTGGTTTGGGTTAAAGAGATTAGTAAGATATTTAGCACTGCCAGTGCTCTCATCAGACGATATGGATGGGTATCTGCAAGATAACCATTTATACTGGATAAAGATGAATTATGGAGAATCATTTTATCATTTCATTTTAGAGTTGCAAAAAAAATGTGATGATAAAATAAAAGGTTATCACAAATATCTTCCCAGAGAGATTAACCTTTATAACAAGAAAAGGGATATCAACTTATATTCCATGATTAATAAGTTGATAAAGGGTCTAGAAAACAATTTAATAGATGATGACAGGCTCGTAAACGGTGATATTCGTCAGTTTGAAATGAACGGAGGAAAATTCAACTTTCTCACTGGGGGGAGTGGCGCTGCCTATATTCTTACCAGATGTAACTCGAAGTCTGAGAATGTAGATAATTGGATTCAAAGTTTTTTGGTGGATAACCTATCGACTGGCGATGATAATGGTTTATTAACTGGAAAAACAGGAATGCTGGCTCTGCTTTATGAGAAGGGGTACAAGGAAACTGTTTTAAATGAATTGAATGTTCTGAGAAGTAATGTAAATGAAACAACCAACATTTCTTTACGATCAGGTCTTTCAGGAATAGGCCTGTTCTTAATCAGTTTATATTTTGAGACGGAAAGTAAAGAATACTTGGAGTTTGCGAAAGAGATAGAAAAATTGATTGACCTAAATAAGGTTAAAGACGAGTCATTAAAAGTTAATGACTGGATGGCGGTAGGTATAGGTTTAATTGATGGGTTATCTGGCGTATCTCTGTTTTATTCAGCGCTTTATTCAGCAACCAATAATAAAAGATATTTAGAGGAAGCTGAGTTATTTTTAAAGAAAGACTTGGAAAAGACAAAAAAAGATGATGTAACCGGTGTATTACAGACTTTGGATGATAGAAACCGATTATTGCCATATCTCTCTGGAGGGTCTATTGGAGTTGCTGCGTCAATTTGGTTTTTAAACCATGTAAGTGGACAAGATCTATTTAAAGAAGAATTTAGAGCCATTTTAAATCTATCAAAGATACGCTGCACAATCAGTGGAGGTTTATTTGATGGCGCAGGTAGCTTCCTTTTAATCCCTTCTATGGTTGATAATAGAAAATTACGGAAGGGAATTCTTATGGAAGTAATGGATCTGCTTAATATCTTTTTAATTGAGAAAAATGATTATTATGTTTATCCGGGGCAATTTTCTTATAGATTATCTGATGATGTTTATACAGGCAGCTCAGGTATAGTGTTAGCACTAATGGGAATTGTTAAAAGCAATCCACTTTATTGGTTACCATTGGTCAACACAGATAAATTTTTAGCGGAAACAAAAATGAAAGATATTCCAGTTGGAATAAATTAATAATATTATCCCCAATAGATGATAAATGAATGTCTGTTAACACTCGAAAGGAGGTGAGAAAGATGAATGATGTTTTGGAATTGCAAAAGTTAGAGAAAGAGACAGATGGTAAAGGTATAGCTGTGGATGCGACAATTACAACGACATGGACAGTAACAACAACTAGCGGTTTTGTTTCTTCAGTAAGTAATCATTGTTAAAACAATCTTGCTTCATTGAATATTAATGAAGTATAAATGATGAACACTGTATTGGACTGTCGGAGAAGCCTCAAGTTTATCATTTCTTGGGTGCTTGTACTTAAAATCAGCACCCAAGAGTTCTTAATTATCATTAACAAATCATGAAAAAACTATAGAAGGTGACAACAATTAAAAAGTTATTAGAATTGGCAAAAAACCCTGAACCATTTGAAGAAGGTACACAAGAGGTATGGCTTGATCCAGATAGAGCTGAACTTGTTTTGAAATCACATTTTGATGAGAATATACCCGGAGGCAGCAAAGGGAGCTCATTTGTTGATGAGACTGTGGATTTTATTACAAAAATAGCACCAGTAGAATGTAATAATAAAATTATTGACTTAGGATGTGGCCCGGGGCTCTATTCTCAAAATTTAGCATTAAAAGGCTATAACGTGACTGGTGTAGATTATAATAAAAAATCAATCGATTATGCTATTAGTGAAGCGGATAAAATGAATTTGCAAATAGATTATAAGATTGAAGATATTACGAATCTCGAAATCGAAAGTGAATTTGATGTAGCTCTGCTCATTTATCAAATCTATGGTGTTTTTAGTCCGACCAACAGAAGAAAAATACTTAACAACATCTATCGCGGTTTAAAACCTGGAGGATTAGTTCTATTAGATGTCTTATCAGAGAAGAGTTATGAAAAATTTGAAGAGAATTTAATGTGGTTCCTATCAAAAAAGGACAGTCTGATATCGGATAAGGAACATTTGACCTTATACGCTGCAATTAAATATCCTGATAATGTTACTTTGGCAAAAAATGTTTTGGTTTTTGATGATGGGAAATTAGTGAATTATAATTATTGGAACCAGCATTTTAGCATTGAAAATTTAGAAAAAGAAGTGAATGAAGCAGGGTTTAACCTTGAAAAAGTCTATGCAGATGTCAATGGCGAGGAATATAAAAATAACGGAGAGTTTTTTGCAGCCGTCTTAAAGAAAAAATAAGGACTAAACGTATCTATAAATAGCCGAGTTGAGTACTTAAAATAAATATTCCATTTAGGATTCAGTGTTAGCCATAATAGATGAAAGGTGTACTCCTTATGGCTCTAACACTGAGTGTTAAAATTGATAGGCCTTTAAGCCATATTGAAATCGTACATTGTGTTTGTTAGCGAGAACCAGATAAAGATTCAGAAAAAAGCTGACGAATGATGCCGTCAGCTTTTCTTTATGTGTTTTCTTAAAACTCCTCATACTCCGCCGGATCTTGGCCGTTTATGCGTCCGTCGGGGCGGGTAAGCGAGTCGATGATGTTCATGTCGTTTTCATCAAGGGAGAAATCAAAAACAGAGATGTTTTCAAGCTGGCGCTCGGGCGATGCTGATTTTGGAATCGGGATGGCGCCCAGCTGGATATGCCAGCGCAAAATGACTTGAGAAATGGTTTTGCCGTATTTGTCCGCAATCCGTCCGAGTTTTTGATCGTTTAATACTTCGCCGGCGCGGGATAACGGGCTCCATGATTCTGTCACGATGCCCTGTTCTTCGTGCCATTGGCGCTGCTGCTGCTGATTAAAAGCGGGATGCAGTTCAATTTGGTTGATGCCTGGCTTTACACCGGTTTCCCGTTCGAGCCGTTCGATATGCTCAGGCAGGAAATTGCAGACGCCGATGGATCGGATCAGGCCCCATTTTTTCGCATCAATCAGTGCCTGCCATGCTTCCGTGTAGCGGTCTTGTTTCGGATTCGGCCAATGGACGAGATACAGGTCATAGTAGTCCAGACCGGCGCGGTATAAAGATTCTTGGATGGTTTGTACAGCTTTGTCATAGTCATGGTAGCGCCCGGGCAGCTTGGACGTCACGTATAGCTGTTCTCTCGGAACAGAGCTTCTCTTGATGGCTTCTCCGACCGTCCCTTCATTTTCATAGTTATAAGCGGTATCAATCAGACGGTAGCCGATATCAATGGCGCTGGTAATGGCATGAACGCCATTGTTTCCATTAAGAGCGTATGTACCGAAGCCGATCGCGGGAATGCTTGTCCCATCCAGCAGTTTCTTTTGCGGAATTGTCCCAGTCATCATTAAATCCCTCCTTGTTTTCTACTTTACCATTATTCTTACAAATGAAACATAATAATGGAAGGAAATGAAGTGATCCGCACATGAAAAAAGCTGACGGAGAACCGCCGGCTTTAAATTTGAAACATCCATGCTACAACGGGGCCGAAGACCGACCCTAACACGGCGCAGAGCGTCATGGAAACAGAACTCATGGAGACCGTTAATTCTCCGTACTCCATTGCTTTTGAGGTGCCGAGTGCATGGGAGGCGCTCCCGAATGCAATTCCTTTCCCGAGTGAGCTGCGGATGCGGATCCACTTGAGAAGCAGCGGTCCTAAGATAACGCCGGAAAACCCTGCGATCATGACGAATACGACTGTCATGGAAGGGACACCGCCGATACCGGACGCAATCTGTATGGCGACAGGCGTCGTAATTGATTTTGGGATAATTGACAAAATCAAACTCCGGCTGATGCCGAACAGCTCTGCAAATAGCAGGCCGCTGACCATTCCGGAGAATAAACCGGCCAACACGCCGCCTATGATCGGAAACATATACTTGATTAACACCCGGCGCTGCTTATAAAGCGGGTATGCCAAAGCCACCACGGCGGGTCCGAGCAGTGAATTGATCCATTGTCCGCCGATCATATAGTCTTTATACGAAATATGAAAAACAAGCAGCACGGCGATAATGAAAATCGTAGTCGTCAAAACCGGTATGAGAAAGGGATATGGAAAGCGCACATATAATCTCACCATAGCCAGATAGGCGGCGGCCGTGAACAAAATTATAACGATTGCGATACATGCTTGCTGCACTTCTTTTTCTCCTTTCTCTGATTGGCTTTATGCTCTAACAGCTGGCTCGCGTACCCTGCGGCGATCATTGTGACGATGGTGCTCAGCACGATGATCAGAAACAGAGCAGCCCCGCTGGCGGAAAACAGTGACGGGTAATTGATGACGCCCGTCATGGCCGGAATGAATAAGAGCGGAAGAAAAGACAGCAAAAATCCGGCTCCGTCTTCAATCATTTTGACGGGAATGATCTTAACCGATAAACATATGATCAGCAGGATCAAACCGATGATGCTTCCGGGAATAGGCAGGTGAAAGAACTGCTGAACGGCTCCCCCGATAAAGGAAAATGCGAATAAAATAATGATTTGCAAGATGATGCGTATGACTTTCACGACAATGCTGTTCTTTGGAGAAGAGCAGCTTCCCCCTTTCTTGATGTTTCTATAAGTTTCTTTACTTTTGGCACATATATTTGTACTATACAAATATATGTATGCAAAATCTTTCTATATGTTTTCTGAGTAAATGTGCATATGTTTGTATTATACAACTAATGTTGCTGTTGTCAATGTAAGGAGTGAGGCTGTTTGTCAAAACAAGATCCGATTGAATTAATTGAATATGAGCTCACCACTTTTATCAGGAGAGCTGTTTATCTTGATAACTCCGACCGTAAAATCGGACATCTGGAAAGGGCTGCGTATTTGTTATTACGGCAGCTGGATGAATTCGGGCCTGCGCGTGTGAAGGAATTGGCCGAATCATTTAAGCTGGATATTTCCACATTGTCACGCCAGGCAGCGGCCTTGGAGTCGAAAGAGCTGATCCAGCGTTTTTCCGATCCTTCTGACGGGCGGGTCAGTCTGTTTGCGATTACGAAGCTTGGCAAACAGAGGTTAAAAGCTGATAAAAAGATGCGTCTTGAGCGGTATCATCGTATGCTTGACGATTGGTCCGGCGATGAAAAAGAAATGTTCGGCCGGCTTTTGCTGCGGCTGAATGAGGCATTTATCGATTAATGCATGATTTTTGCCGGGTTAAGCAGGATTATGGCGTATACAAGGGAGAATGGAAGAGAGTAAGGCTTTACGCCATTCTGCTTAGCAAAAATAATATTGAATAGGGGGCGGAAAACGTTTCTCCTGGGAAATAATGTTTCTCGGAGGCTGCGGCATTTATTATCTCAATATTCATAATTCAATGAAAATGAAAGCGCTTTATTTTTACTCCGTTGGTTCAGAGTGTAAGGTGTTTGCCTGAAAAAAACAATTGTATTTTCCACGAAAATTTATTATGATGGAATAAGGAAATTGGAGATTATATAACGATAGGAAGATAGAATATTTCTAATATTGCGGGAAATGAAGATTGAGTTAGGTTCAACAGGTGCACCTTCTGCTTCATTATTTCACATATATCAGAGCTGTTAAGAGGAGGAAGCGAAGTGGCAAACAAAGAATTAAAGAGAGGCTTAGGCGCGCGTCATATACAGATGATTGCGCTGGGCGGCACGATCGGTGTCGGTTTATTCATGGGGTCATCCAGCACGATCGGATGGACCGGGCCGTCTGTCCTGCTGGCTTATGCGATCTCAGGTATCTTTATCTTTTTTATCATGCGTGCGATGGGCGAAATGCTCTATGTAGAGCCGAGTACAGGGTCGTTTGCGACATTCGGCCATAAGTATATACATCCGTTAGCCGGCTATATGACGGCGTGGAGCAACTGGTTTCAATGGGTGATCGTCGGGATGTCTGAAATTATCGCCGTCGGTTCGTATATGAAATATTGGTTTCCTGAACTGCCGGCATGGATTCCCGGCATTATCGCCATGGCCATTCTCGGTGCGGCGAATTTAATTTCGGTAAAATCTTTCGGTGAGTTTGAATTTTGGTTTGCCATGATCAAAATCGTCACCATTATTCTGATGATTGTTGCCGGAATCGGGATTATTTTCTTCGGTTTCGGTAACGGAGGGCATGCGATCGGATTATCTAATTTATGGTCGCACGGCGGTTTCTTTACAAATGGTTTTTCAGGATTTTTCTTTGCTTTGTCTTTGGTTGTTGCGGCCTATCAAGGGGTCGAGCTGATCGGAATTACGGCAGGGGAAGCGAAGGACCCGCAAAAAACGCTGCGAAGCGCGATTCAGAGCATTATCTGGCGGATTTTAATTTTCTACATCGGTGCGATTTTCGTAATCGTTACCGTATATCCGTGGAATGAGCTTCACTCACTCGGCAGTCCGTTTGTTTCGACATTTGCGAAAGTCGGGATTACGGCGGCGGCCGGTCTGATTAACTTTGTTGTGATTACCGCTGCGATGTCCGGATGCAACAGCGGGATATTCAGTGCGGGACGTATGCTTTATACGTTAGGCGTGAACGGACAGGCGCCGAAATTCTTTAAGAAAGTTTCTTCGAGCGGTGTGCCGATATTCGGTACGCTTGCGGTATTAATCGGACTTGTGATCGGTGTCGTGCTGAACTACATCGCGCCTCCGAAAATTTTTGTTTATGTGTACAGCGCGAGTGTGCTGCCGGGAATGATTCCGTGGTTCGTCATTTTAATCAGCCATCTCGGTTTCAGAAGAGCGAAGGGCGCTGAGCTTGATAAGCATCCGTTTAAGATGCCTTTTGCGCCGTTTACAAACTATTTGACGATCGCTTTCTTACTCATGGTATTGATCGGCATGTGGTTTAACAAAGATACGCGGATTTCTTTGGTTGTCGGGGTGATTTTCCTGGCGATTGTGACGGTCAGCTATTATGCGTTCGGTATCGGCAAGCGCATGCCTGGTGAAAAATCGAAAATAGAAGACGCTGTATAATTCAAAAAGACACCTCTCTTACAGGGGTGTCTTTTTCGGCTTGTCCGCGAGTGGTATACTGGTTAAAAAAAGCAGAACCGGGGGAAACATCGATGAGTCATTACCGTACGTTATTATTTGATATAGACAATACGCTGCTGGATTTTACCGCTTCAGAAACCGATGCTCTTCAAAAATTGTTTCAAGGTTCAAAGCTGGAGCTGACGGCAGAGGTGGAAGCCCGTTATAAAGCGTTAAATCAAGGGCTGTGGAAGGCGTTTGAAGAGGGGGAAATGACCCGCGATGAAGTGGTGAATACACGGTTTGCCCTTTTGTTTAAAGAATACGGCCTCGAAGCCGACGGCGTGCTGATGAATCAGACGTACCGCCAATACTTAGAAGAAGGGCACCAGATGATAGACGGAGCTTATGAGCTGATTGAACGGCTGAGTCCTTTATTTGATTTATACATCGTGACGAACGGCGTCTCAAGATCACAATATAAGCGGCTGGGCGACTCCGGTCTGTATCCGTTTTTTAAAGATGTGTTTGTATCTGAGGACACGGGTTTTCAAAAGCCGATGAAGGAATACTTTGATTACGTGTTTGCGAGAATTCCCGGTTTTTCTGCCGGGCACGGGCTTATTATCGGCGATTCATTGAGCGCGGACATAAAAGGCGGTCAGATGGCGGGAATGGATACGTGCTGGTTTAATCCCGGAAAGAAAGCAAATGAGTCCGGGATCATCCCGACATATGAAATTCATTCGCTTGATGAGCTGTATGATGTGCTGAACGTGGAGCGAAAAGCCGCCGCTCATCTGTAAGGAGAATACGATGAAGATTGCACATACGAAGTTACTGATCAGGGGTTTTGCATTACTATCAATCTTTCATGCGATTCTTCAGCTTCCTCCCGGCCGGGGGGAGCTGAAGGTTTTTTTGTCTGTGCTCGTGATGATGCTGACGGCTAATGACTGCCTGCGGCCGCTATATATGAAGAGAAGGCCTGCTGTATATCAAGGCTCTTTTCTCCTGAGCAACGTTATCGCGGGAGTTCTTTTGTACAATGTCTATAGTGTGGGGACACAGGCCGTAATGGTGCTTTTATTGGCGGAGGTGCTTATTACTGATCAGCAGATTCCGGCTGTTTTGTTAACGGTGAATGCCGCCGCATTTGCCGCAGCTTTATACGCCTCCGGAGCGGGTGTCAGTGATATCGTGCTCCCTTACTTCATCATGTTTGCGGTGATTTATTTATATCGGAAAAACCTGCAGGAGAAGTCGAAGGTAGAATTGCTGAACCGAGAGCTGAAAACCGCTAATGACACACTGAAGGAATATTCAGACCGGATTGAGGAACTGGCCGTTACGAAAGAAAGAACAAGAATTGCGCAGGAGCTGCATGATTCGCTCGGTCATTATCTGGCTGCTCTGAAAATGAATTTAGAATTTGCCGGGAAGAAAGCCGGGCATCAGCCGGACAAAGTGAAGCAGATCATTCATAAGGCGCATGATCTTACGAAAGAATCCATTTTAAAGCTTCGCCAGGCGGTTACGCTGCTGCAGGGCTCTTTGTCCGGGCGGGCGTTTGAGCAAGAGCTCCGTGACATTTTCAGTCATTTTCAAGAGGCGGGAGGCATTCGCTTCGAGCTGGAGACGGACGCGGCCATAGAAACGGAACAGCCGGATGTGAAGCATTGTCTTTATCAATCCGTTCAGGAAACGATTACGAATGCGATAAAGCATGGACATGCTTCATATGTTTCTGTCCGGATTCAAAAAAACCGAAACATGATATTGGCGCATATTCATAATAACGGCTCAGCCTGCGGAACGATCATAAAATCAAATGGTCTGAAAGGAATTGAGAAAAGAGCGGCCGCACTTGGCGGAGAGGCTGTTTTCTCTTCCGGGAAGGAAACGGGTTTTGACGTGAAAATAAGGATTCCATGCAAGGAGGAATAATCAAGTGAATGTCATGATTGCAGACGACCAGTCCATTGTGAGAGAGGGGCTGAAAATGATTCTGAGTCTTCACGAAGGAATTCAAATATCGGGAGAGGCTTCTTGCGGCGAAGAGGTTCTCCGGCTGCTTTCTCAAACCGAAACCGATGTGATTTTGATGGATATCAGAATGCCCGGTATGGACGGAATCGAAACGACAAAAGCGGTAAAAGCGCGATATCCTTCCGTAAAAGTCATCATTCTGACAACGTTTGAAGATGATCACTATATTTTTGCCGGGCTGAAAAGCGGAGCCGACGGCTATCTCTTGAAGGATGCTGATTCAGATGAAATTACCGCCTCACTTCAAGCCGTTTATGAAGGGCAGATGATGCTGAATCCCAAAATCACGGTTTCCGTCGTAAAAGCGCTGAACAACATGGAGATCCCTGCGGTGCAGAAAGAGCCGCGGTCAAAGCTGACGGAGATTCTCACGCCGCGAGAGCTTGATGTGGCGAAACACATTATGGAAGGCAAAAGCAATAAACGCATTGCCGCAGACTTATTTCTGACTGAAGGCACTGTGAAAAACTATGTATCCAGAATCCTCGATAAACTTGAAGTGTCAAACAGAACCGAGCTTACCTTATATTTGCAAAAATTGCTATAACCCCGCTTCACCCTCCTCTCTCCCTTTTTATCACTAAACATATGACGAAAGTAATACCCATATCGAGTACGAAAGTGAATAGAAAACAAGGATCGCCAAGAGTAGAATAAGTGCAGACATGACACAAGGAGTGCTGCACGAATGCTCGAATTAACGGATTTGACAAAAAAGTACGGCGATTTTACCGCTGTCAATCATATATCACTGGGCGTCGAAAAAGGAGAGATATTCGGTCTGCTGGGACCAAACGGCGCCGGTAAATCAACAACGGTGTCGATGATCAGCACCGTGCTCCCGCCGACGGGCGGAACAATCTGCATTGACGGAATCTCATTACAGGAGCAGCCTGCGGACATAAAAAAAGTGATGGGAGTCGTCCCGCAGGAAATCGCTTTATATCAAGCGTTAAGCGCAAAGGATAATTTGGCTTTTTTCGGAAGTCTGTACGGACTTTCCGGTAAGGAACTTTGTAAACGGGTTGATGAAGTGCTGGACATCATCGAATTACAGGAACAGCGAAATCAAAGAATATCTGAGTTTTCGGGCGGCATGAAAAGACGGGTGAATATCGGTGCCGCGCTAATGAATGAACCGAAACTATTCATTTTAGATGAACCGACCGTCGGAATTGATCCGCAATCCAGACACCACATTCTTGAAACCGTGAAGACGTTAAATCAAGAAAAAGGGATGACCGTCATCTACACGAGCCATTACATGGAAGAGGTCGAATACCTCTGTGAAAAAGCGGCGATCATGGATCACGGCTCAATCATTGCCTGCGGGACGAAAGACGAATTGAAGCAGTCAGCCAAAGCCTCTGATACCCTGACCGTGAATGCAGAGGGGCTGAATGATGATGCCGTTAAAAAAATCCGCCGCATTCCCGGTGTTGCCGAGGCTGCTGTCAGCCGGCAGACCATTACGATGCTCGTCTCTGCGGCAGATCGCAATATCCTTGATATTGCGGATGATATCAGGAAAACCGGTATCACCATTAAGGGCATTCATTTCGAGGAAGCCAATCTGGAAAGCATTTTCCTCCGGCTCACCGGCAAAACGCTGCGGGATTCATAGGGGGCGTCATGAAAATATTATTCAGGCTGATCTTATTAGATTTTCGGTTATTGGCCGGCGCAAAGTCTTTCTATATAAAACTGCTTCTGTTTCCGGCGCTGATGATTTTCATTTTAGGAACGGTTTTTCACGGCGATTCAAAAGTGAAGCCATTTCAGACTGCGTTTTATAATGCGGATCACGCGGAGAGTTCTTTGGGTGACCAATTAAAGAATGACGTGCTGAACCAAAATGATCTCATCCGTGTAAAAGATATAGGCAGTTATCAAGAAGGGAAACAGCTTGTCGAAAGCGGCAAAGTCTCCGTTTTTGTATACGTGCCGAAAGGCTTTGCAAAAGCGGCGGAACACAATGAAAAAACAAGTATCAAAGTCATCTCGGACCAACAAGGCTCTGTAAACGGAGACATTGTGGAAATGATGGCCGATTCGTTTGTCACCAGAGTAAAAGCGGAATTCAGCGAAGAAAAAGCGGGGCTGAAGCAGTCGGGACATCTGTCAAAGGGAGATGTCAGCAAAATCATCAGCGGCCTTTCGGGTGAACGTGGACAGACTGTCACCATTCCGAAGCAGTCCGCAGGCAATCACGCGGCTCCGATTGATGCGATGCAGTATTATTCAATCGCAATGGTCGTCATGTTCTCCATTATGACCGCGTTTGCGCTCATTCACGGGATAGTGGAAGAGAGACAGCAGTACACGTTATTCAGAATCAAATCAATGCCTGTTTTACGTATCCAATACGTGGCGGGTAAGCTTTTGGGAATCATGTTTGCCATCCTGATGCAAATGGCTGCCGTCATCATCGCAAGCAGCATCTTATATCAGGTAAAATGGGGCAATTTGTTTGAAGTATTGCTGGTGACGATCGTTTATTCATTTGCGATCGGCAGTATTGTGCTCCTTTGGGGGGTTACTGCAAAAAACCACGAGACCGTCTCAAGCATGGCGGCTCCTATTCTGTATGGCTTCAGTTTTTTAGGCGGAAGTTTTATCGCAAAAGACGGCTTGCCTGACAGTTTGAAAATCGTGCAGGAGCTGATACCGAACGGCAAAGCGATCAACAGCTATGTCAGTGTCGCGCAGCATGCCGGTCTGAGCGGTATTGCGGCGGATTTGGCAGAGCTTGCCGCCATCGGCGCCGTGTTTTTATGTTTGACCGTCTGGGTGTTTAAACGGAAGGAGGCTGTTTCATGATGCAGCTGTTATTCATGATCAGACATCAGCTGAAACTGATGCTGCAAAATCGGGCTGCCATCTTTGCGACGATTTCCGCTCCGCTCCTTCTCACATATTTCTTTTCCTTTTCTGCGGATGGCAGTCAGCAGAAGGAAGTATATGTAGCTGATGAGGATCAGAGCGCCTATTCAGCGCAATTTATGAAAATGATTCAGACAGCCGGCCATATAAAAGTCACGAAGGTCACGGAGGACGTACTAAAAACAAAGGTTAATCATCAGGATATATCCTTTGGATTGCTGATCGGCTCTCATTTTGAAGAGACATTATTTTCAGGAGATGAATTGAACGTTTCATTTATTCAGAATGAAGAAAAGGGTGATGCTGTTTTGACAGAGCAGCTGATTGCGCAGCAGGCGGGCGCGCTGAAAAAAATAGTCCGCGATGCAAAAGTGATATCCCGCACGCTGCACACCGACGGAAAGCAGGCGGCAGCTGATCTCTTGAAGGATATTCAGGGTCATTCCGCCGTCAATGTTGACCGCCATCACGTTTATGAAGGCGGACAGGCAGCCGACAGACTTATCGGATTTTTAGTGATGTTTATCTGGTTCGTTGCAGTCCAAAGCCTGCGATCATTTATAGATGAACAAGAAAATCATACATATGACAGATTGCTGAGCACGCCCGTTTCCTATACGGCATATGCAATCTCTAAGTTTGCGGCGGCGTATCTTTTCGGACTTCTCCATATTATCGTGATTCTCGCTGCCGGAACATTCATGCTGCACATCCGTTTTGCTGATCATGTTTTTGCTGCTGGAGCGGTGCTTGCGGCCTGCTCGTTTGCGCTGACTGCTGTAACGATGGCCGTGATACCGTTCATGAAGAGCCAAAAGCAATTCACGTCGCTTGCTTCCGTTTTTATAGCTGTCACGGGTTTATTGGGAGGGGCTTTCTTCACATTAGACACGGCTCCGGAGTACATGCGGATGCTGTCATTGTTTACCCCTGAAAAATGGGCGATCGGCGCATTTCAAAACAATGGCGGAGACAGCATGCAGATAGTGCCGCTGAGCCTGTTTCTTGCCGCCGGTGCAGCGTCATTGGTCTTATCACTCTATTTGATAAACCGCAATATGAAAAAACACAGTTAGGAGGATGGCTGCTTTGTATATGGCAGAAATCATCGGAATCATAGAAGTGCTCGCTGGAGCCGCAATGAACGTATGGATCGGCTGGCTCGGAAAAACCTTTTTCGGTAAGGATGACAGAAGTTCAAGAGTCGTGTTAAGAGTCTGCGGCATCTTTCTCATAATCAATGGCGTTTCCAGAGCGTTTCATATTTAGTTCACAAAATATTCCGGACTCTTTTATAAAATGTAATCTTTTTCCTTGGGAATCATGTAAAATAGTATAGGATTTTACGAAAAGAATAAGAGGAGGAAGAAACATGAAAAAGAGACTCGTTATGCTATTTGCCGCGGCCGCTGCTGCTTTGTTGCTTGTGAGCGGGTTGTGGGCTCCGTCAGCGTCTGCGGCGCCGGCTCCTGCTTTAACACAAATCCGTATTATCGGTGTGACGTCTGACGGTCAGAATTACCAATGGGAAAATATCGGTCCGAACCAAATCAGCGCATCAAAACCGATGAAGGGGACAACGGGTTATTTAGCTGTATATTTCCAAGGGTATCCGAACAATAATACGATCCAGGCGTTTAACAACGGAACGAATATTACAAATCTTACGTCAAAAGCGCTGGAAGATGAATATACGAAAAACGGCAATATCGTTACAGGCTATATTAAATATTACAGCGTTCCTCTTTCTTATGTCAGTTCAGGAACGTTCTCTTTCTCCGCAACGGGGCTGAACGGGCCGTACACGCCGTTAAGCAGCGGATTTTTCTCCATTCAGGTACAGAGTTAAAACAGCCGCCCGGTGCTTTCATGTATAGTTTTTCTCTCTTTCCGGGAAGCTATTCCTAAAGAAAAGGGAGGGCTTACATGATGGACAGGACACTCGGATATTTGCGCGAATCGCTTTCGAACCACTTGGAGCATGATGTGTGCCGGGGGATTTATAAAAAGCTTCAGGTGAAGCATTATGCAAATGAGGGCGAGTTCGTGAAAGATCTAAATGATCTGGAAATGGATGCGCTGAATCAGGTGCTTGAAAAGGAAATCAAATATGCTGAGAACGAGCAGGATGAGAAGCGCACGATGGAATTGAATGAAGTATATGAGCTCCTGTTTTAAAAAGCCTCCCGGCGGCCGGGAGGCTTTTTTATTGTTTCGGAAACAGTTTACAGAATCATCCAACCCTTTGTATAATGGATAGTTGTGAAAAACACAGACGGAGGAGAATCATGAACGAAATAAAAAAACAGACGGTTCTTGAGTTGTCATCGGTTGAAAAAGCTTTGGTTTTTCTGGTGCCGCCATTATTAGGGCTGGTCATCGGATGGTTTCTGCCGGTCATTGCGAAGTGGGCCGTAACATTGGATTGGCTGCCTTTTCACGGGCCGCTGGAAATAATCGCTTCCTTTCACGGATGGAAGGCTGCGGCTGCAACTGCCGTTATCGGCTTAATTGGGGGAGTGTGGCTGACGCAGGCAGCTTTTAAAGAAAGTCTTGTGGCAGTCGTGACGGACAGCGAGGTGTCCTTAACCATATATAATGAAGAAAGCGTATTTTCGAAAGAAAGCATTTCCGGTGTGTTTACGGATGGGAAGTATCTTGTCTTATTAGGCACTGAAGGACAGGAGCTTTTTCGGGAGAAGCTTGAGCCGGCGGTTGAAAAAGCGGCTGATGCGTTTCGCGCGCATGGGTATGTCTGGCTGGGGACGGAAGATCCTTTTAAAGAAGAATACAAACGGTGGGTGCCGGACACGCCGGATTTGGAGCCTGGGGCAAATGCTCTTTTAAAAGCGAGAGAAAAGGCGCTGAAAGAGGAGGAAAAGGCAGATGCGAAAGAGCTGAAAGCGGAAATATCCAAACTGGGCATTACTGTGCGGGAGAAAGGATCGCGCCAATATTGGCGGATCTATCAAACGCCGTCTGCATAAAAAAAGCTGCCGCCGTTTGATACGGCCGGGCAGCCCGGAAACAGATTATTTCTTCTTGTCATCATAATATTGAACCGGGTACATGGAGCCTTCGGATACCATTTTGTTATCTTCAATATCTTCGGGATGCGGGTTGCCTGCTTTGTTGACGGGGAATGATTCAATATCCTGCTTCCCGGAGAGCGATGTTTTCATATTGCGGATAAAGTTCATCACCTTTTGGCGGTTTGATTTATCTTTGAGCAGGTAGGAAGTCACTCCGACAGTCGACACGGCAAGTCCTGAAATGAGCAGTTTTTGTTTCACGATAAAAACTCCTTTCTATTTCTGGCTTGCAGTAGTTATTCCCGCTTAACGGCTGTTTAAACATCGGAAGGTTAATTTTGGCTTTCCGCTTTAATGCGATAAAGATTGACAAAACTATTTTCAGAATAATATTATAAATATATGATAGCGCTGGAGTCATATTTTAATTGAAAGGTGTTAACTTTATGAATCAATTACATCGCAGAATGGGAACGTTTGCACTCATGATGGTCGGACTTGGGTCGATGATTGGCTCCGGTTGGTTATTCGGGGCGTGGCGGGCGGCTCAGATTGCGGGACCTGCCGCAATTATTTCCTGGATTATCGGTATGATCGTTATTTTGTTTATCGCACTTTCTTACAGTGAATTGGGTTCAATGTTCCCCGAAGCCGGGGGAATGGTAAAATATACTCAATATTCTCATGGATCATTTATTGGATTTATCGCAGGATGGGCAAACTGGATTGCGATTGTTTCCGTTATTCCGGTGGAGGCGGTTGCGTCTGTTCAATATATGAGCTCATGGCCGTGGGACTGGGCAAAATGGACAAGCAATCTCGTTCACAACGGCACACTTACGGGAGAGGGGCTCGGCTTCGCATCCGTATTGCTGATTATTTACTTTTTACTGAATTATTGGACAGTTAACTTGTTTTCAAAAGCGAATTCATTGATTACCATCTTTAAAATTATTATTCCGGGGCTGACAATCGGAGCGCTGCTGTTTACCGGTTTTCACGGCGGAAACTTCACATCCGGTTCAAGCATTGCGCCGAACGGCTGGGCGAGCGTGCTGACGGCGGTGGCCACATCAGGTATCGTATTTGCGTTTAACGGGTTTCAAAGCCCGATTAACATGGCCGGAGAAGCAAAAAATCCCGGCAAATCGATTCCGATTGCGGTTGTCGGTTCGCTGTTGGTCGCAACCGTCATTTACGTCCTATTGCAAATCGCATTTATCGGTGCGGTTGAACCTTCCATGATCGTTCACGGCTGGAGTCACCTGAACTTTAACTCTCCATTTGCCGATTTGGCGATCGCATTGAATATCAACTGGCTTGTCATTATTCTTTATGCGGATGCGTTCGTATCTCCGTCGGGAACGGGTATCACTTATACCGCTACGACGTCCCGCATGATTTACGGCATGGAAAAAAATAAATATATGCCGAGCATTTTCGGAAAGCTTCATCCGCTGTACGGCGTGCCGCGCCAAGCGATGATTTTCAACCTGATCGTATCGTTTATCTTTCTGTTTTTATTCAGAGGATGGGGCGTGCTTGCTGAAATCATTTCCGTAGCGACGCTGATTTCTTATATCACGGGTCCCGTGACGGTGATGACGCTGCGGCGGACGGCGGCGGATTTGTACAGGCCTCTCCGTCTGAAAGGACTCAGCGTGGTTGCACCGCTCGGCTTCGTGTTCGCGTCTCTCGTGCTGTATTGGGCGCGCTGGCCGTTAACAGGGCAGGTGCTGTTTATCATTTTGATCGGCCTTCCGATTTATTTCTACTACCAAGCGAAAGTGAAGTGGAAAGGATTCCGCAGAAACTTTAAAGGCGGCGTCTGGATGGTTGTCTATCTGCTCAGCATGATGGTCATTTCATGGCTCGGAAGTGAAAAATTCGGCGGTCTGAACATCATTCCGTACGGATGGGATATGGGGCTGATCGCAATCGTTGCCCTTGCCTTCTATGCGTGGGCGCTGAAGAGCGGATTCAAGACTGAGTATTTGAAAGACGCCAAAGCAATCAACGACCAATTAAAAGGCGGACAGGCGGAAGCCGCTGCCGGAAAAGAATAATGATTGATACAAACCTTGCGGTACATTTCCCGCAAGGTTTTTTAATCGGGCAAAAAAACATGGGTTCGGCATTATCTCCGAACCCATGCTGGCTTTATGATTTATATTCTTTTTTAACCTTTTGGAATATATCCGCATAGTTGGTGAACACACCGGTTACGCCCCAATTCAGCAGACGGCGCATGTCCGTCTCGCTGTTCACGGTGTAAGGGTGAAGCAGTAGGCCGTGGCTGCGAATGTTTCGGACATTTTGAGCGTTCAGCGCTTTGTAATCCGGTCCGATTCCGACGGCATATGTTTTGATGTCCGTTAAATCTGCGTCAGTCATTGAGGTCATCTGTTCCGCTTCAAGCAATTGGACGGCGGGAAGTTTCGGATCGAGCTGTTTGATTTTCAGAAGGCTGTCCCTGCTGAAAGACTGAATGATAACTTGTCCAAGTTTCGCATGCTTTCCTGCCAATTTATATTTTTTCAGTGAAGCGATCAGTTTTTCTTCCATACCCGGATATGTTTCGGGCGCCTTTGTTTCAATATAATAGTTTGCATGTCTGCCGAACCGTTTTAACACGTCATCAAGTGTGGGAACGCGAAGTCCGGCGTATTGCGGTTTTGCTTTTTCCGGATAGGCCTTATTGAACCAAGAACCGGCGTCGAGCTTTTGAATCTCGGCTAATGTATGATCCTTCACCCAGCCTTGTCCGTTTGTGGTGCGGTCCAGCTTTTCATCATGCATGACGATCAGCTTGCCGTCTTTTGTCATTTGTAAATCCAGCTCAATATAGTCAGCCTTCATTTTTTGCGCAGTTTCATAAGAAAGGATCGTGTGCTCCGGGACATACCCCGAAGCACCGCGATGGGCAATGGTCAAAATTCTGTCAGGAGACAAGAGGTTTCCTTTTCCCGCCGCCGATACAGGCGTGACGATGAATGACAATAAACCGAATGAAAGCAATACCAAAGCAAACAACTTATGTTTCCGCATGTTTTCTTCCCCCTTAAAAATCAATATCTGTCTCCAGTGTAGAAAATCGTTGTAAATGCTGTACTGCAAAAATATTAATCTTTTATGTTGTTTTCTTACACATGCTCCGCCCGCTTGCCCGTATTCCACGTCATAGCCAAGAAGACGATGGACAGCACGCATGAGGAGATAAGCATGATAAAGCCGCCGTTCCAGTCAAAGCGGTCTACGACATAACCCATGATGGCGTTGGCGAAAGCAGAGCCTCCGATGTAGCCGAAGAACCCGGTTAAGCCGGCTGCCGTTCCCGCCGCTTTTTTAGGCGCAAGGTCAATGGCCTGAAGTCCGATCAGCATGACAGGCCCATAGATTAAGAATCCGATGCTGATCAGCGCGATATTATCGATGAGCGGATGACCGGCAGGGTTAAGCCAGTAGACCAATACAGCGATAAATACGCCGGCCATGAACAGCACGCCGGCCGGTGCGCGGCGGCTTTTGAAAAATCGGTCGCTGATCCAGCCGCACAAAATCGTTCCCGGAATTCCCGCATATTCATAAAGGAAATAAGACCATCTGGAGTCTTCAGGAGAGAACCCTTTCGCTTCCGTCAAATAGGTCGGCGCCCAGTCAACGACACCGTAACGCACGAAATAAACAAAGACATTGGCAAATGCGATATACCACAGAAATTTATTATTCAGCACGTATTTGAAAAGAATTTCTTTGGTCGTCATCTCTTTTTCCTGGTCTTTGAACGCATGCTTCGGATAGTCATTCCGGTATTCTTCAATCGGCGGAAGCCCGCAGGATTGCGGCGTGTCCCGAACGAGAAGAACAATCACAAATGAAATGACGATGGCGATAATCGCCGGAAAGAAAAATACGCTTTTCCAAGTAACAAACATGGCGATGCCGAGAGTCACGAGCGGGGCGAGAATACCTCCGCCTATGTTATGGGCGACATTCCATATCGACATTTTCGTTCCGCGTTCACTGATGGAAAACCAATGAGCCATCGTCCGTCCGCAAGGCGGCCAGCCCATCCCTTGAAACCATCCGTTAATAAACATAAAAATGAACATAATCGTCACGCTTGACGTGACCCATGGCATGGAAACAAATAAAATGTTGACGACACCTGACAAAAACAGACCTGTCGCAAGGAAATACCTCGGGTTGCAGCGGTCAGACACCATCCCCATAATAAATTTGCTGAAGCCGTAAGCGATTGATACGGCCGCAAGCACCAAGCCAAGTTCCCCTTTTGAAAACCCTTGTTCCTGAAAATAAGGAATAGCGAAGGCAAAGTTTTTGCGAAGCAAATAATACCCGGCATACCCGATGAAAATCCCCAAAAATACCTGCAGCCTGAGCCGTTTATAGGCCGCATCCGTCTTTGAATCATCCAATCTCTCAATATGCGGAGCCGGCTTGAACAATTGAAACATCATATCCTCCCCTTTGCTGAACGTCTATCATGATGTATGTATGACTCCTTTCCTTGAAAATGACAAAAAGAACCAGAAATCACCCTTATGAAAGGGCGGGGTTTCCTGGTTCTCCTCATCTCCATCCAAAAATCATTAACTTGTATATGATAGCGCTTTCTTAAATTATCACAGTCTGACGTGGATGTAAACGCTTTAAGGAAAGTTTTCATTTTTTTGAATAAATAACCGGAGGGAATATCAGCCGGAGCGCGAAAGATTTGAGGTACTCGATTTTGTACTCAGGCATAAGATGTGTTAGGCCGAACTAAGAAAAGCGAAGGGAGTGCATCTGTTGATTGATGAATTGGATTTTGCGTTCGGTGTTCTGCCGCTTTGTATCATCATCCTGTCAGTCGCCGGAACGTACCTGTTTAAAAACGCGTTCATTATGCCGGCTGCCGCTTTGGCCGTTTGCCTTATATGCACCTTTACCATATTGAATTTCTCGTTTATCGGGTGGGCCGTCGTGTACACGCTCGTCTCTTTCGCGTTATCGCATATTACGATGGTGGTGATCAGCCAAAATAAAAAATAGGATCGGCGGCAGCCGATCCAGCTATCAAAAGCAGAGAACACATCTCTGCTTTGTTTTATTTATGAATGTGCAGGAATTCCTTGATGACCGCGGTCTGTTCTTCTTTCGGGTAGCTTCTGTACAGATGGCTGGCTAAGCGGACGGGGTCACCGAAGAAATACCGCTCATATTGTGTCTGCCTTGTTCCAAAGGGGCTCATGGTCAAATCCCATGCGAGGCGGAACACTTTTACCCGGTCTTCAGCGTTCAATTCGGCCGCCTGCAAATATTGGTCAAGGTCTCCTCTGATGTCGGAACGGAACGCTTTTTCAGTCGGCAAAGTCACCATTCCGCTTGCCCCGATCAGCTGGATGATTTCCGTGAAGCGCGGGTAGATGTCAGGGAAAATCGCGCTGACCACACGAAGCGGAGTGACACTCGGACGCATATAACCCCATTCGTCTGTTTCCGCATCATTCTCCGACTTTTCCAAAAGGGCTTTCATCGTTTCCAGACCGGTGATGATCTCAGCCATCTTGGCCTGAATATGCTGATATTCCCCCACATCTATCGCATCGACAAGCGTTTGGGCGAGGCCCAGGAGAAACTCCGTCTTTACAATTTGTCTCGTGATAACTTGATGAAATGCGAAGGCGTTAAAAGAGCTTTTCATATTAAAATCAAAAGCCGCCTCGTAATTATTGTAAAAAAATACGCGTTCCCAAGGGACCAAAACGTGATCAAATACAACGATAGAATCCATTTCTTCATATCTTGAGCTGAGCGGATAATCAAACGATGATTTTCCGAGTACGAAAGATTCCCTGCAGATAAATTTTACTCCCTTTGTATTTGAAGGAATTGAAAAAGCGAACGCTTCATCCGATTCAAAATACATCTTAGGCAGAGAAACCACGAGCACTTCATCCGTCAGGCCGCCTTGTGTGGCTAAAATCCGCGCGCCGTGTATGATGAGGCCTTTTTCATTTTTATCGACGACTTTTGCCGAGATAGGTGTCGGCGATACGTTTACGCCCATTTGTGAACGATTCACCTGAGGGGTGATAAACGTGTGCGTAAAAGAAAGATCCTGTGCGGCAGCGCGTTCGTACAGCGCTTGAACATGTTCCGGAAAACAATGATCGCGGTCTTTCAAAAGCGCGGCAGAGGAGGCGAAGCTCATCAGCACGGTATTCATATAATCCGGGCTTCGTCCCATCATTCCGTGCGTGTGCCTGGCCCAATGTTCGAACATGTTTCTTCTTCTTTTTACGTCTTCTTTCGTTTTCGGCTGCAGGTATGAAAGCCCGGCCCGTTCTTTTTTACCGGGAAGACTGTAAGTCATTTGATCTATCATGTCCGGTTTCGTTTGCAAATCATAAAGAGAGCGCTTCGTTTCCAGAAGGCCCTTAAATGCGGGATGTTCAGAAATCTGTCCCTCGATCTTTTCACCATCAAGCCAAATCTCATTTCCAAGCTGATTTAATCGGTCAATGAACATTTTGCCATTAATGATACCCATCATGTCGCCCTTCTTTCTTTGCAGATCCACTACCTCATTATATTGAAAACGAAATTGGGTGTTCCGGTTATTTCCAAAGGGGAAGAGCCTTTTTTGATAAGGGGGGTGAAGGGATTGCATCATAAAAAAAACCCCTTAAGCAGAGGGGTTTTTAACTGATCATGTCTTTGTATCGTTGTTCGAGGACAAAGTCTATCATTCCGGTGATACGGGTGTTTTCAGATTTTTGTCTGAAACGGTCAGACACTTGGATTTTCCTTGAAAACGGAAATACAGCAAAAATCCAAACAAGGCCGGCCAGACCAAAAACCATCTGCAGAGCCATTTCAATCAAATCATTAAAGTGAGTGCTGAAAAAAAAGATATATAACGTGATGAATGTGACTGTACATACGATTTTGACAGTATGTCGGAAGGTGAGGGGCGGTTCAGTGAAACACATTTTCATTTGACTCAGTGTGAGCGAATCTTGTTTCATCAAATATGTAAGCAGTTCTTTGTCATTTTGACTTCGCGGAATCAAATCGTTTTCTATTTTTTGAACGGTGTCCTTGTATGTCTCCATATCAATCTTCATGCGAATCCTCCTTTAAAAATAACTCCAAGAATACTCATTGAGCATTCCTGGAGCAAGGAGCTGCCTGTTCAATTATAGAAATAGTGATAAAACTGTGCTGAACAAGGCTGCAGCTCCTCCTAATTCAGGTGCTAAAACGACTAAAGCACCGATCCCTACAATAACAATAATTCCTGCGCCTGCAATAGCCATGGTATTCACGACAGAATCCCAATCCGGAGAGTACACCTCTTCGGAATCCGGCAGCCTGAAGCTCTTTTGTTTTATTTTAAATGTAATGGTAGTTGTTAGTCCAGTTGTAGCACTGTCACCGACCGGAATATCAGGTGTATAAATTTTAAATTGAATATTCAGCGATCCCGCAGACGGATTGACATACACTTCTAAATAACCGTTGCGGACTGACAAGCTCAGACTGTTAAGCAGGTTTTGATAGGAATCAATTTGTGATGCTGTAAAAGAGACTTGTGAATCTCCCATCAGACCGGTAATATAAGCTCCCGGTTTGCCGTTTGTAATGGTAACTGTGTTGGGAGAACCTTCGCTTGGCACTGTTGCCAAAAGTGAAGTGGATAAAAGAATATCCATTTCAGGTGATGTATAAATGGTTTCTGTCTTGTCGAATTCAAACATGGCATTCGCAAGATTCGATATATTTTCTAAAGCAGGAATGGTTGTTAAAATGTCCGTCAGTGTACGCAGTCTTGCATCATACACAGGATCAGAAGGCGGATGGACGCTGCTTGCACCCGAGTCTTTTCCGGAGTATCCGTCTTTGTCAATGGCGACTTTTCCCGCTCCGCTTCCGATCGTTCCTTCATAAAATTGATCAAAAGCCCAGTTTTTCGGCATCGGGTATCCGAGGTTGCCGCTGAATCCGGTCGACATGTTAGCCGTAAAGCTATATTTGGTCAGACCTGCTTCTGACGTCCGGATACAAATGTTTCTCGGCCCGTATACCCCGATTTCATATTTCGGCGCAGTTGAGAACGCCTGCATTTTCATAAAAGCTGACTTGATTTCTTGGAAGTAAGGGATGATTTTATCCGTGACTTCATAATCATACGCATCAAAATCGACGGCAAAGTAAATGGTCGTTCCTGACGGAAAACCTAATCTTCGGGCGGCTGATGCAGCGCTGTACGCATCTCTCGTTCCTTGGTCTTTTACAAAATAAGAAGATTCATAGCCGCCGTCCTGATAAATCGGAAACACACTTAAGCCGGCATTGAAAATCGCGGAAAGTTCTTTTGACGTTAACGCTTTCGATGTCAGTCCGCTGCTCGTCCGCACATTCCCGGTCAGATATCTTCCCACGATCTTATAGCCATTCTCACGCAAAGTTTTAGCCGTATCTGCCGTCAAAATGGCAGCGGTGTCACAAGCTGAAGCAGCCCGCGTTGTGTCGCCTGAGCTTGATAATAAAGCTTTAATCGTCGGCATGTCCGCATAACCTGTCTGCGGCAGACACATAAATTCTTGGAAAGCTTTCACTGCCGATACAACTCCGACGCCGTATTTTCCGTCGAATTCACCGGGGTCAAATGATTTCCCATTACAGTAAAGCGCGTATTGCACAATCAAAACAAAGCCTGTCCGTGAATCGCCGGGAGTCAAGGTAGGACATAAGCTGGTCGTTCCGTTCCCGAAAAATCCATTGGCGACGCTTGTGCTCATGCCTTCTTCTTTTTGCAGAGCATAAATGAGAGCCTTGTTTGTATCGCGGGCATATAAGCCGTCACAAGGCATCAAGCCGATGTAGTCATTGTAATCCCGGTTCAGGTTCTGCTGGATTTGGCGGATTCTTTTGTCGCCTCCCGCTACTAACCGAAAAGCGCTCATATCCAGCAAGGCCTTCATAATGAGTGCCGTGACGATGCCGTCTTGCTTAGTAAGTCCGGCCGCTTTTTGAAACTCTTTTACAGCGCTTTCGGTATTTTCATAGAAAACGCCAGAAAATCCGCCCGGGTTAAATCCTTTACACCACAGCGCCCCCTGCAGAATGTAATTCATGTTTGTCGGCTTAGAATCGGGAGCCTGCTTTTTCAGCGGTTTAAACAATCTTTGTGTCGTCGGTCCGAAGTTATCGGCGGGTTCTGAAATACCAAGCTCAATTTGAAGCGCCCGTGTCAGACCGTAAATGGTATCCCAGCCTGTTTTTCCGTTTTCCGGCACCTTGTTGTACCCGTGTCTGCCTTTGTACGTCTCATTCAGCCATTGTTGTGTTTCCAGGACCATTTCGTCCATTGCAATCCCTCCATTATGTGTAGTGTGCGTTCATTCATAGGTGGCAAACGTATGACAGTTTGTCATGGGTTTATGAGTTTGTTCAAGCAGGGACAGCCCCATCATACAATCGCAGCACAAACGCCGAAAGAGAGGCATTGATAGGAAAAGATCTCTCTATGACAATTGATACAATAACAGCAAAATAGATAGCGGTTTAAAGTAACTTTATCACTTAGTCAAAAATAACAAGAATCATAAGTAGTAGTCA
Organism: Bacillus sp. EKM420B; assembly: GCF_011065565.1. Taxonomy (NCBI): domain Bacteria; kingdom Bacillati; phylum Bacillota; class Bacilli; order Caryophanales; family Bacillaceae; genus Bacillus; species Bacillus sp. EKM420B. The sequence goes on from NZ_JAAMNX010000007.1 coordinate 35,974, forward strand.
TATAGTCATTTTCAGGGCTGTCATACCTCTTCCTGCAGTCAAAATGGTTAGTTGGACGGATTTATGATTAGCTATATTGTCATTAACATATATAGGGTAAATAGTTACAGGAAGGAAGGGTTTTCTCGATGAAAAGCAAAAAGATTTTTAAGTCGCTAATTATTATTTTTACTCTTTTAATCAGCGGAATTGGTTTTATGGGTTTTTCTTCTCCGCAAAAAGCAGAGGCTAAAGATTGGCTTCATACTTATAAAAGCGGGTATTTCACTAACTATGTGATCAATACCTATCACCCTAAATTCACTAAGACGACAAAAAAGTACAGCTTGAGAGCCGTGACTTTTAAATCCAACAGTAAAGAGAAGGGCACGTATAAAATATACGTCCAAAAGCAAGTCAACGGTAAAGGTGCCTGGAAAACAATCAAAACCGCCAATGCAAAGAAAAATGGAACGACTTATTTTGAAACACCTTCGTTGAAAAAAGGAGATTCATACAGATTTAAATTGGTCAATCAGGGTTCGAAAAAACGTGTCAATTATAGTGCAAGATGGATTGTATTCGCTTCATAATGCCGATTTTCCGGTCTATAAAGTTTTAGCTGCTGCAGCTGCGGCAGCTTTTTATTTTCTCCCTCAACCGCCAGGGAGTCTGCACCTGTCTCTTCGGGCGTACGTTTGTATTCACCGCATCATTCTGGATTATGCGGAAAGGTACATCGCTTCAATGATAAGCCAATCTCGGGTCCTTTATATTTGTTTGAAAATGTTCTGATATAAAAAAGGCGTGCCGCGGTGTAAAATGGCTATATTGATAAATATGGAGGTTGAGATGGATCAAGATTATATGACTGAGCTTGTCTCAGTCCAGCTGAAGAAAATCCGGTCGGAGAGAGGCTACACACAGGAGAAAATGGCAGATGTGATCGGTCTTTCTAAAAAGTCGCTGGTGCAGATTGAGAAAGGGCGGGCGCTTGCGGAATGGCCGCACGTTGTGGCGGTTTGCGCGCTTTTCAGATCAAGTGAAACACTGCAATCCGTATTAGGAGATGATCCGCTGGAGGTCATTGAAACGGTTGCTCACCGCACAATTGACAGGCCGAAGGGGAAGACGATGGGCGGCAAGGTGTGGTGGAAAGCCATCGAGAAAAAAGGCGAGTTCCGCTTGCAGCAGCATTTGATTTCCCATCATTACCGCATCCTTGATTCTTATGATGATCTGTGGTTCAGCAGTTTTGAAAAGGCAGAGGCTTTGGAGCGGCTTGATGAGCTGTTTTTGGAGGCGGAGGAAGCGAAGCGCTGACGCACCTCCGGTTGATGTATTTTCTGACAAGTGAGAAAATATGTATAAATTCCAGCCAAAGGAGAGATTCGAATGAAGCCTGAAGATATCGTCCGAAGCGGCCCGAATCAGTACATATGCAAGGAAGGAATCGCAAAAGAACTTCCGGGGCTGCTGGAGACATTCAGAAAACCCGTTATTGTGACCGGAATCAAATCTTATCAGGCGTTCTCCGATTACGGCGGCGGTTCTTCCTGGGATGTGATTCAGCACAAAGGATACTGTTCACCTGAGGCGGTGCGTAAGGTCTGTGAGCAGGCGGAAGACACGGATGTGATCATCGGTATCGGAGGCGGCACGATTTTGGATTTGGCAAAAGCGGCGGCAGACCGGCTTGATATTGAGGCTGTGATGGTTCCTTCCATTGCGGGGACGTGTGCGGCAAGTACGCCGTTGAGTGTCATATATGATGACAGCGGCAATTTTATCAGAGTTGATTATCACAAGCGTTCAAGCTATTTGACGCTTGTTGATCCGCTGTTTTTGCTTTCCTCTCCCATTGAATATATGAAAAGCGGGATCGGTGATACGCTGGCGAAATGGTATGAGGCCGAGGCGGTCATCAGAAATACGGAGGAGGCGCCGCCGCTGATGGCGCAGGCGGGGCTGAGACAGGCGGAATATATCCGTCATCTGTTATTGCGTTACAGTGAAGCCGCCGTCGTAAGCATGGAGAAAGGCGAGCTGTCCGTGCCGTTCATCCATACGGCGGAAACGATCATTATGCTTGCGGGAACGGTCGGCGGGTATGGCGGCCGTTTGTGCAGGATGGCAGGGGCGCATGCGGTCCACAACGGCCTCAGTTTTCTTCAGGAGACACATCAGGTGCTGCACGGCCAGAAGGTTGCTTACGGCATATTGGTGCAGCTCGCGCTTGAGAATCGGAGACCTGAGATTGAAGAGCTGCTTCCGTTTTACCGCCGGCTCGGTTTCCCCGTCAGTCTCTGTGATCTCGGCATCCTTGACAACCATGAGGAAGCAAAGCGCCGCATCGCTTCTCACGCCTGCCGGGCGGAAGAATCGTTATGCTTAATGGGGCAATATTGCGAGAAGGACGTGTCAGCGGCGATTGAATCGCTCGAATCAGCACAAAAGACAGGATAGAGCTTGTAATCTGTCTTGTCTTTATTTTTTGAATATTTCCGTTATAATGAGTGGGGTATAGAAAGGGAGGGGCCAAAGGACATGTATCAGGCGAAGAAGATGTTGTTATTAGGATCAGGCGAGCTGGGGAAAGAAGTCGTCATTGAAGCGCAGCGGCTCGGGGTTGTCACTGTAGCCGTTGACAGCTATGAGGATGCTCCCGCCATGCAGGCCGCGCACAAAAGCTGTGTGATTGATATGCTTGATAAAGCGCAGGTCAGAGAAGTCATTGAGAAAGAAAAACCGGACTTGATCGTGCCGGAAGTGGAAGCCATTGCGACGGATGAGCTGCTGAAGCTTGAGGAAGAAGGGTTTCACGTCATTCCGAATGCGCGTGCGGCAAAGCTGACGATGGACCGTGAAGGCATCAGACGGCTTGCGGCAGAGACGCTTCATCTTCCGACTGCCGGCTATGAATTCGCGAATACATATGAAGAATTTAAAGAAGCGGCGGAAACAATCGGCTTTCCGTGCGTGGTAAAGCCGCTGATGAGCTCTTCCGGAAAAGGGCAAAGCGTGTGCCGCTCGGCTTCCGGGCTGAAAAGCTGCTGGGACATGGCGATGGAAGGCGGCCGGGTGAAAAACGGCCGGGTCATCGTTGAGGAATTCATTCCGTTTGAATCAGAAATCACTCTTCTGACAGTGCGCGCGGCGAACGGTACGTCCTTTTGCGCGCCGATCGGACATGAACAAAAAGACGGTGACTATATTGAATCATGGCAGCCTCATCATATGACGGAACAGCAGATTGAAGAGGCGAAACACATTGCGAAAAGCATAACGGACGAGCTCGGCGGATACGGTTTGTTCGGGGTGGAGCTTTTCCTTACTGAAGATAAAGTATATTTCAGCGAAGTGTCTCCCCGTCCGCATGACACGGGGCTCGTTACGCTTGTGACGCAAAATTTGTCAGAGTTTGCGCTGCATGTCCGCGCGGTCTTGGGATTCCCGATTCCGGAAATCACTCAGCTGTCGCCGGGGGCAAGCCGTCCGCTGAAGGCGCCTAAAGAGCTTGCTGATTATGCGGTTGAAGGTTTGGAGAAAGCTTTGGCGGTAAAAAGCACTCAGGTCCGCGTATTCGGTAAACCCGTCACGAAAGTCGGACGCCGTATGGCGGTTGCGCTTTCTGCAGCCGAGACCGTTGAAGAGGCTAGAGAAAGAGCGGCCGAAGCACTCAGTCACTTATCAATTACATAAAATGATCTTAAAAGGCGTTTTTACCGTAATGGTAAGGCGCCTTTTTTGTTTGGACAGACTATATACTGGAAAACGGGGTTATGAGATAATGTATGAGGCCGTTTTGTGCCGGTTTTTTAATTCTTGAAACTTTTTATGTCCGCAATCGTTATATGTAATGTTCTCATTTCACGGAGAAGGAAATAACAATACATCATACGGCTTTTCATTCATCAAGAACGGACAATCCGGATCGCGGCATGGAATATTTAAGCAGGGTAATCCGGAATAGAGGAAACCATGATTGCTTACCTTAATATGAACGGCGAAAAAACAAAAATCACCAGATTAGATTGTTCAAATAACACCAAATGCTGTATAATAAAAGAATTTGAATGATAGCATCGAAAGAATTTCATTTTATGTTTCCTTAAAATGTATTCTTTATGCATACGCAGTCCGATTTGATATGGTTTTAATTGGAGGTTTGTGTAAACTGTGAATTATATACCTAGTATGATTACAATTGGAAATTTCATTTGCGGGCTCTTATCGATTCATTCCCTTTTGTATCATAATATACACTCTGCGGTGATCTTTATTTTCACCGGGATGTTTCTTGATTTCTTTGACGGTTTGGCCGCCCGTAAGCTGAACGCGGTATCGGAGATGGGAAGAGAGCTTGACTCTTTTGCTGATCTCGTGACGTTCGGCGTAGCGCCGTCCATGCTCGCTTACAGTGTTTCACTATATACGCTTCCGTTCATCGGAATTTTAATCGCGCTTTCCTACAGCATCTGCGGGATGATCCGTCTTTCCAGATTTAATATTGAACAAAGCAAGCTGCCGACGTTTATCGGGATGCCGATTCCGTTTGCGGGTATGTGTCTTGTCATTTTGAGCTTTATCAATAACGCTTTTCTTCTGGGGGCGGGAACGATCGCGCTCGGTTATTTAATGGTCAGCAATATTAAATTTCCGCACTTTAAAAAACAGGCGCCTGAAAACCTGGAGAGCAGAAGATGGAATTAGTTCAGCAATTAATATCCGATTACGGATATATCGCGATTTTTCTTATGCTGACACTCGGTATTATCGGATTGCCTATTCCGGATGAAGTCATGATGACGCTTGTGGGCTACTTCGCTCATATAAACGTGCTGAATTACGGGCTCTCCATTCTGATCAGTTTTATCGGAGCGCTCCTTGGGATGATTATCAGCTACTTCATCGGCAGAAAAGCCGGCCGGCCGTTTATTAATAAGTTCGGGAAATGGGTCGGCCTGAAGGAAAAGAGGATGGCGAAAGTAGACAGGTGGATGAAGAAGTACGGGCCGTACACCATTATTTTAGGTTATTTCATCCCCGGCATCAGACACGTGACCTGCTACTTTTCCGGAATCGGCAGAATGGAATTCAAAACCTACTTATGCTTCGCCGCCATCGGAGCGTTTTTATGGTGTTTTATTTTTATTACTATAGGAAAATTCATAGGAGTAATCAATGTTTAATACTGCCGCTAAAGTTCTTTACCGTTCATTGATTGAACTGACTAATAATCGATTGACGTCTTATCTCATTAAAAACTTCTGTGAATCGAAACTGAGCAAGCCGATGATTCCGCTGTTTTCCAAACACTATCGCATTAACTGGAATGAAACGGAACGCACGGCTTCTGACTTTGATTCACTGGCGTCATTTTTTATTCGTGATATTAATTTGAATCTCCGCCCCGTGGCAAAAGAGAAGAACGCCATCGTCAGCCCGGTGGACGGCGTCGTTCAGACGGTGGGCATGATTAATCCCAATCAAACTTTCATGGTAAAAGGGAAGGATTATTCGTTCGCTGAACTGACGGGGTTTAAAAGCGCCGATCACAAGTATAACGGCGGGTGTTTTGCCGTGCTTTACCTGAGCCCGAGACATTACCACCGCTTTCATTCTCCCGTCAGCTGCACGTATCAAAAGCTGGCCGAGCTGGGGAAACGCTCCTATCCCGTTAATACGATGGGGTTAAAGTACGGGAAAGATGTGCTCTCAAAAAATTACCGTTATGTGTACGAGCTGACCCGTGCTGATCAGCAGATGCTCATGATTCCGGTAGGTGCGATGAATATTAACTCGATCGTTCAGACAAACACCGGAAACCGGCTTGAGACGGGGGAAGAGCTGGGCTATTTTTCATTTGGATCGACCGTTATTTTAGTATTCGAGAAAGATATGTTTACCCCTTCGGATAACCTGACTGAAGGCCGTGAATTACAGGTCGGTCAGATCATCGGTTATGCGGAGTCACAGGAGGAGGCGTCCGCTTTATAAAAGCTGCTCCTCTTTTTTATATGGTGTAAGGAAGTGAACTTTATGGAAGAAAAGGATTTGGGAAAGCTGATCGAACAGTACCGGCATACAGGCGATCAGCAAATTCTTGAAGCGGTGCGGGAAGCATGCCGGCCTGTTGTTGAGGCGCTCATCTCAGAACTGGCTGAAGACAGCGCCGATCTTCTGCGGGCAAAAGGCCGTGAACGTTTTCCATTTATTATCGGCAAGTATCAGACCGCGGCCGGCCTTTCGCTTGAGACCTTTTTGCGCAATACGTATCGGTTTTATTTTCAGCAGGTTTTAAAAGGCGAAGCGTGACTGGAAGAAAGAGTACGGACGGAAATGTTCATCTTTCGCCCGTTTTCCTGTATGATATAGTATAGTGTGCGTGATCATTAATATAATTGAACAGGGTGTATAAATCATGGAAAAACAATATAGAGTTTTACTTTATTATAAATATGTAAAGATTGCTGAGCCTGAAGAGTTCACGGCTCAGCATTTGAAGTTTTGTAAGGAGCTCGGTCTGTTAGGCCGTATTTTGATTTCTGAGGAAGGCATTAACGGCACGGTGTCCGGAACAGTTGAACAGACGGATCAATACATGAATGCGCTGAAAGCTGATCCGCGTTTTGCCGACATGCCGATCAAAATTGACGAGGCTGACGGCCATGCATTCCGCAAAATGTTTGTGCGCCATAAAAAAGAGCTGGTGACGCTTCGTCTCGAAGATGATGTTGATCCGAATGTCACGACGGGCAAGCATTTGAAACCGAAAGACTTTTATGAGCAAATGCAGGATCCTGACACGATCGTGATCGACGCCAGAAACGACTATGAGTATGACCTCGGTCATTTCCGCGGAGCGGTCAGACCTGATATTGAGGCGTTCCGTGAGCTGCCGGACTGGATTGAAGAACACAAAGACATGCTTGAAGGCAAAAAAATCCTCACGTACTGCACAGGCGGCGTACGCTGTGAGAAATTTTCCGGCTGGCTGCTGAAGCAGGGCTTTGAAGATGTGTCCCAGCTTGACGGCGGTATCGTCACTTACGGTAAAGATCCTGAAGTGCAAGGGCAGCTGTGGGACGGACAGTGTTATGTGTTTGACGAAAGAATCAGCGTACCGGTCAACCGCGTAGAGCACGTTATCATCGGAAAAGATTATTTCACGGGCGAGCCGTGCGAGCGTTATGTGAACTGCGCAAATCCGGCATGTAATAAAAAAATGATCTGCACACCTGAGAATGAATACAAATACATGCGCAGCTGCAGTCACGAATGCCGTACGAACGAACGCAACATGTATGTGAAAGAGCACGAAATGACTCAGGAAGAAATCAATGAACGCCTTGCTTTGATTGAAAAAGAGGATCATGCGGCGATTGATTAATAGAAAAGACCACCAATGAGGTGGTCTTTTTTGTGTTTACATACTTTCTGTCCGTGCGGTCTGGTCTGCCGTGACGGGTCCTTTATATGTGAAAGCTTTTTCCCATTTGGATACGACGATGCAGGCGACCGCATGGCCGGGCACGTTGACACCGGTTCGCGCCATGTCCATGACGCGGTCGACACCGGCAATGATGGCGACGCCTTCCGCAGGGAGACCGACGGCATTCGCTGTCGCCAGAAGCACGACGAGTGAGCCTGACGGGACGGCGGCAATGCCTTTGCTTGTCATGACGAGCACAAGCATCATCAGAAGCTGCTGAGAAAGCGGCATCTCCACATGAAACGCCTGCGCCAGGAAAATACAGGACACCGATAAATAGAGGCTGGAGCCGTCACAGTTCAGCGATAAACCTGACGGAACCACAAAGGAGACGACCCGCTTCGGGCAGCCGTATTTCTCCATCCGATCCATCAGCTGAGGCAGAATGGTTTCTGTGCTTGTCGTGGAGAAAGCGATCAAAAACAGATCCCAAATCATTTTCAGCACTTCAAAGTACTTGATTTTAAAGATAAGCCCCACGATCGGAAACAGAACGAAAAGTATCAGGAACAGCCCGAGGAACACAGTGCCGATCAGCTTCAGCATCGGGAGCAAAAGCGCGATTCCGAATTGTCCGACTGAGGCGGCCATCAGGGCGAGAACGCCGATCGGAGCGGTGACCATCACCATCTGCGTCAGCTTGAACATAATATTTGCCGTGGATTCAAAGAAACTCATGACAGGTGCGGAGGCTTTGCCGATGCCGGCTGCGGCAACACCGAATAGGATTGCGAAAAAAATGACGGCGAGAAGATCATTTTTCGCCATAACGTCAATGATGTTAACGGGGATAATATCAAGAAGCATTTGTTTCAGGTCGACTACTTTTTCCGTATAGCCGGAAAGCTCGTGAATGTCTTTTTTAGCAAGATGAGAGAGGTTAAGTCCGACTCCCGGCTTCAGCACGTTTGCCAATAACAGACCGAGCGCCAGAACAAGCGTCGTAATCACTTCAAACCAAATAATCGTTTTGATGCCGAGACTGCCCATTTTTTTCATACTGCCGCTGCCGGCGGCTCCGATAACAATGGTCGAAAACACGATCGGCACGACAATCATTTTAATCAGGCGGATAAATCCGTCTCCGACGGGCCGCAGCGCCATCCCGAAATCCGGGAAGAAATGGCCGATCAATGCTCCGATGGCTAAAGCGATCAAAATCTGGAATGCGATAAATTTTTTCAAGCGAATCCCCCTTTTACTTGCGCATTTCTTACGTAATTCGTGAAGCAGGCGGCAACCACCTTCCTGTCCGCCATAAATTTGTCACATTATTGACTGTGCGAAAGGAAGGATTGCTTTACATTATGTAAGCGCAATCATTGAATATGACAGAAAGTCCGCATTGGAAAAAAAGAAGGAGCATAAAAATAAAGAAAGATTTCTGCTGAAAATATTAAAAATTTTGATAATTATCCTCTTATAAGTGGTATATTTGATATGATATGGTCAACTGCATTCTCATATATCTGTGCATACAAGATTCGGGACAGAAAAAACATGCAGCCCAGAAAAGACTGAAAATTTAAACAATTAGAAGAAAGGTGTGCTTTTGTTGAATCAACTGATTGAAAGACGTAAGGTCACAGCTAGAAAAGAAAAACCGGATTCCGCTTCATTGGGATTTGGCAAGTACTTCACAGATTACATGTTTGTCATGGATTACGAAGAGGAGAGAGGGTGGCATGATCCGAGAATCACACCTTATGAACCGGTCCATCTGGATCCTTCCGCATCGGTTTTCCATTACGGGCAGGCCGTATTTGAAGGGCTGAAGGCTTACAGGTCAGAAGACGGACGGGTGTTGATGTTCCGTCCTGACCAAAATATAAAACGGCTGAATAAATCGTTACGGCGGATGAGCATGCCGCCTCTTGACGAGAAGCTGGCGCTGGAAGCATTGATACAATTGGTGGAGCTGGAGCAGGAATGGATACCGATAGAAAAAGGAACCTCTTTATATATCCGTCCGTTTGTGATTGCGACTGAGCCTTCTTTAGGCGTCCGGCCTTCAAAGCGTTACAAGTTCATGGTTGTTCTGACGCCGGTCGGTTCGTATTACGGCGATCAGCTGAAACCGATCCGCATTTATGTGGAGGATGAGTATGTGCGCGCCGTCACCGGCGGAGTGGGCGACGTCAAAACGTCCGGAAATTATGCGGCCAGCTTACAGGCTCAGCGGAAAGCCGAAGAACTGGGGTATGATCAGGTGCTTTGGCTCGACGGGGTGGAAAAGAAATATGCCGAAGAGGTAGGCAGTATGAATATCTTTTTCATCATAAACGGAGAGGCCGTAACGCCGGCGTTAAACGGAAGCATTCTCGGGGGCATCACACGCGCATCTGTGATAGAGCTGTTAAAAAGCTGGGGCATCCGTGTCAGAGAAGAACAGGTCGCCATTGATGACATCTATGAGGCTGCAATGAGAGGCGAGGTGTCAGAAGTATTCGGTACGGGAACCGCGGCCGTCATCTCGCCGGTCGGCGCGCTGCACATTCACGGCGAAACGATTGAGCTGAATAACGGATTGATCGGTGAAGTGTCAGAAAAGCTCTATGAAACGATTGCCGGCATCCAAGTCGGGAAGGTGCGGGATTCGTTCAGATGGGTGGTTGAAGTATAAATGAAAAAAGAACCCTTGCGCCGCAGGGTTCTTTTTTTGGTTATTGGGATTTTACGGCTTGCACGCGGGCTCTGCTTTTCCGGTTTTTCAAGTAATAAGCGGTGTAGCAAACGGCCATAAATACAATTCCGCAATAAAGGGCAATGGCCTGGTTTTGATCAAAAGCGATGCCGATACAGGAGGCGAGGCATAGGAGAAAGGCCGCTATCGGTACGGCCGGATATCCCGGCGTCCTGTATTTCAAGTCTGAAAGCTGGTGCCCTTCTTTAAGAAACCGTCTTCTGAACAAAAATTGCGATGCGGCGATGCTCATCCACACAGCCACTACCGCAAATCCTGAGACGGAGACGAGAACAAGATAGACTGTATCCGCTGCAAATACGCTTGACAACAACGACAGAATGCCGCCGATCATACTGAAGATCAGAGCGTTAAAAGGAATGCCTTTAGAGGTCAGCCTGGCAAAGGCGGGATGAAGCTCCCCTTCTTTAGACAGGGACCACAGCATACGTGATGACGCGTACAGCCCTGAATTGGCCGCGGACAGAAGCGCCGTTAAAATGACGAAATTCATCAGATCGGCCGCATAAGGCACGCCGACTCTGTCAAATACCGTGACAAACGGGCTTTCAATCACACCGGCTTCCTTGATGGAGATCATCCCTGACAGCACAAAAATCGTTCCGATAAAGAAAAGCGCCAGCCGCCAGACTGTGGTCTTAATGGCGCGCGGAACGGTTTTTTCCGGATCGGCGCTTTCCCCGGCGGCGATTCCGATCAATTCCGTCCCTGAGAAAGCAAAGTTTACTGAAAGCATCGTCATCAGTATCGGGAAAAAGCCATTTGGAAAAAGGCTGCCGCCATCCGTAAAGTTCGACAGCATAGGTGCGGCCTCACCGCTTTTCATCGGGACGAGGCCGAACATCGCCGCTCCGCCCAATAAAATAAACAGTAAGATGGCTAAGACTTTAATGCTTGAGAACCAAAACTCCGATTCAGCAAAAAATTTCACGGAGAAGGCGTTTAATAAAAAGATGAAAAGAGCGAATACCGCACTCCACATCCAAACTGAAGTATGCGGGAACCAGCGCTGCATGAAGAGCCCGGCCGCCGTGAATTCAGAGCCCAGCGCCACCGCCCACGTCAGCCAGTACAGCCATGCGACCGTAAAGCCCGTCGCGGGCCCGATATAGGTCTTCGCATAGGTGTGGAATGCGCCCGTCACCGGCATGGCCACTGACAGTTCACCGAGGCAAAGCATGACAAGATAGACGATGCCCGCGCCCAAAAGGTAAGCGAAAATGGTGCCCGCCGGACCCGCCTGATGAATGGTATACCCAGAGCTTAAAAACAGCCCCGTTCCGATCACACCTCCGAGTGATAGCATAAAGAGGTGTCTGCTTTTCATACTTCTCTGAAAATTCGTCTCGTTCTTGTTGTTCATTGTTTTCCAACTTTCTGCGAGGGCCGTTCTAATAAAAAATCTCATGCCGGCGAACGGCACGAGATTCCGGCGAACCGGCTTTTTGAATAGAATATACAAACTATTCCGATTAGTCAAGTTGTTTTTAAGGTCTTGGCCCAATCGGCAATGGCTTGGATGTCCTCAGGTTTCGTCCGGCAGCAGCCTCCGATCAGGCTCACGCCGTTTTCGTACCAGCTTTGCGCGCTTTTTCCGAAATGGTTTTCGCACGCTGCGCCTTTCCAGGTTTTTGTCACCGGGTCATATTGTTCACCGGAGTTCGGATAGGCGATAATCGGTTTGGATGCTGCCCGTTTGATTTCTTCTATCAGCGGCGGAATATGTTCGATCGGTGTGCAGTTGATGCCGATCGCTGCGATTTGGCTGCAGGAGTCAAGCAGGGCCGCGCATTCGGAAATAGGCGTGCCTTCGCTGATATGCCGTCCGTCTTTAGCGCTGAAGCTGATCCATGCATAAGTGCCGGGGAATTCCTCCAGCAGCCTTGTGATCGCTTTTGCTTCTGACAGGCACGGAATGGTCTCACAGGCCAAAAGATCGGCGCCGGATTCTATGAGGGCTTTCATCCGGGGGCGGTGAAAGCTGATCAGCTCATCTTCCGTCAGTCCGTAATGCCCGCGGTATTCAGAGCCGTCAGCGAGGCTCGCGCCGTAAGGTCCGATAGAAGCGGCGACCAAAGGTTTGGGCCGGTGTAAACGGTTTTCTTCATAAGCCCAAAATTCATCGCGTGCTTGTGCGGCAAGTTCAACAGATGTCTGAATGAGACGTATCGCCTCGGTTTCCGGGATGCCGCGCGCTGCAAATACTTCAATTGTCGATTGATAACTGGCGGTGATCGCGCAATCAGCGCCGGCGGCAAAATATTCTGCATGCACCTGTTTGATCAGTTCGGGTCTCTCCAAAAGAATTTTGGCCGACCACAGATCGTCATGTAAATCACAGCCCATCCGCTCAAGCTCGGTTGCCATCGCGCCGTCTATGATCATAACCGGGTATTCATTTAATATTTGTGTAATGGGATTCATAGGCCTTCCTTTCTGACTTTACTGAAAATATATAAAAAGGGTAATGGACGCTATTCTCTTTGTCAATGAACCGGCGGAAAAAAGGTGTTCAGGACGCTGCCCGAACACCTTTTGTTTAGGAAATATGTTTGCCTTTCGCGCTTTTCGCGATGTCTGAATACTCCCAGCATTCGATCCCGTCGTCATCAGGGAGCACATCTCTGTAAAAGACGGGGTCCTTTCCGGCTTTCTTTTGCCGGGCATAATCGCTCAAAGCGGCAAATGCTTTTTTCGACAGAAGGAAAATTGCGATTAAGTTCACGACCACCATTAAGCCCATGAACAAGTCAGCCATATCCCACACAAGCTGGACTTTGGAAATACAGCCGAACAGTACCATTCCGAGCACGCAGATGCGGTAAATGAACAGCCACTTTTTGTTCTGGCTTAAAAATCCGATATTGGTTTCTCCGTAATAATAGTTGCCCATCAGAGCGCTGAAGCCGAACAAAAGCATTAAGACGGCAAGGAAACCTGACGCCCACGCGCCGACATGGTCGCTCAAGGCGGCCTGAGAAAGCGCGATGCCGCTCAGTCCCGGCTGGTGATAAGCGTCTGAAAATAAAATGATAAGCGCCGTGCTTGTACAAATGACGAGCGTATCCGTCAGGACGCCGAATGCCTGAATGAGCCCCTGTTTCACCGGGTGGCTCGTCGTAGCTGTCGCCGCCGCGTTCGGAGCGCTTCCCATACCCGCTTCATTTGAGAAAATCCCGCGTCTTACACCTTGCATCAAGGCCGCACCTAAAGCGCCGCCCGCTGCCTGATCAATGCCGAACGCATTTTTTACGATTAGCGACAGAACGCCGGGCAATTGGGTGATGTTCGTCAGAATGACAAAGAAAGCGACACCGATATATAAAACGGCCAAGACGACTACGATGTATTCCGCCATTTTCGCAATTCGTTTGACGCCGCCGAAGATGACGCCGCCGAAAACCAAGATTAAAATAATGCCCAATGTAAGCCGGCTGGTGCCGAACGCGTTTTGAAAGGCGACGCTGATCGTATTGGATTGAACGGAATTAAAAACAACCCCGAATGACAGTGTGATTAATACGGCGAACAGCGCGCCCATCCAGCGTTTCTTCAGGCCTTTTTCCATGTAATAGGCCGGGCCGCCGCGGAACCCGTTTTGATCTTTTACTTTATAAATTTGGGCCAGCGTGCTTTCAACAAAGCTTGAAGCCGAACCGATGACTGCGATAATCCACATCCAGAAAATAGCGCCCGGACCGCCGAGTGCGATCGCAATGGCGATTCCGGTAATATTCCCGGTTCCGACACGCGCCGCCATACTGATGCAAAATGCCTGAAACGGGGAAATGCTGTTTTTTGTCCGGGCGGCCGCGCCTTCCTTCAAAACCCGGATCATTTCCTTCAGCATGCGGACTTGCAGACCCTTTGATCTGAACGTAAAAAACAGTCCCAGAGAAAGAAGCAGTACGATTAACAGTTTTGACCATAAAAAATCATTTGCCGAGCCGATTACATTTTCAAGGAATTCCTGCATCCAATCACCTCTTGGTTCATTTGATTAAAAAATACTGAGCTCCCACTCCTGTGCAATATGTTTCAGCAGCATGCCGCCGGTCAGGCTGTTGCCGTATTCATCAATGGCCGGACCGTAAATGCCGATGCCGCAGCCGTTATGAAAAGGCTGCTCTCTTCTGGCGCTTGGGGGAACCAATGCCATGATGCCGCCGGATACCCCGCTTTTGGCCGGGACGCCGACGAAAGCCGCATATTTGCCTGACGCATTGTACATCCCGCACGTCAGCATCAGGGCTTTGGCGAGTTTCGCGACATCTTTCGGAATGACCTGTTCCCGTCGGATCGGATGGTAGCCGTCATGAGCAAGTATCAATCCGATTAAAGCGATGTCCTCGGTTGTACTCTCCATGGCGCACTGCTTTAAATACACTTCAAGCGTTTCTTCCACATCCGCCTCAAGAAAGTTCGTTTCTTTTAAATAGTAGGCGAGCGCTCGGTTCCGATGTGCGGTCTGCCATTCAGAACGGAAGACCTCCTCGTGAATGTGAGGCCGTTTCCCTATTAATTTTTCAAAAACGGAAAAGAGATATTCTAATTTATCATGCGCCGTTTCACCCGGAAGCAGCGAGGCGACGGTAATGGCGCCGGCATTGATCATCGGATTGAAGGGCTTCCCGGGTTTATGGATTTCAAGCCGGATGATAGAATTAAACGCATCACCCGTCGGCTCCACGTCCACACGATCGAGCACATAAGGAATGCCTCTGGACATGCAGGCGGCAATAAAGCTGATGACTTTTGAGATGCTCTGCAATGTGAACGGGACATTCCATTCACCGGCATGAATCATTGAGCCATCCGGCTCTAATATGCAAATGCCCAGCTGAGAGTCGTTGATTTCTCCGAGGGCGGGTATATAATTTGCGCTTTTTCCATTGACGGAAAACGGTCGGTAATGCTCGACCCAATCTTGTAAAAGTGAAGCCAGTTCCTCTTTTTCAAGGCGCTCTCTGACCATATCTTTCATAACATTCCTCCTCTATTGCAAGCCTGTCCGAAGCGGAAACCGGTCTTGGAAAACGTTTTCAAAAATAGCGTGTTCCATGTTAATGTATAATGACATCTACAGAATCATACAAAATACGACAAAATCATTCTTAAAATAAGCCGATAGATTTATAAATCAGCCGGAGTGTCCCGCCATTCGGGTCTAAAGAAATTTGCGGACTGTATCGGTCTTGTTCAAAATAGACAGAAGAAGGAAGTGATTATGATCAGGCTCGACTATTTACTGAAAAAAGACGGCTATCTTTTCGCCCTTATGCTGATCACGGTGCCGCTGGCGGGGGAACTGAAATTTTACCCCCTGAATGAGGTATATCGGATCAGCTTCGGCGCCCCGGCTTTTTTCTTTTTTCTTCTGCTGCTTCGGCATGTGCCGGCGGTATTGTCAGGGCTGTTGACAGGTGCAGCCGTTGTGGCATTCCGAATCGGCCTGGCTTGCTGGGGAGGAGAGCATGCCGGATTTACGGCGGCTTTTTTCAGCCAATATCCCAGTTTCTTTTTTTACTTTACATATGCCTGCTTGTTTTATGTGCTGAAGGTCAGGCTTTTTTGGGATCGGCCGCTCATGATCGGGTTTCTCGGTTTTCTCATTGAAATGGCGTCCGATGCCGTTGAAATGACGGTTCAGTTTTCCGGCGGCAAGCAGATTATGATGCCGGACAAGCTGGCGGATATTGCGGTTATCGCTGTTTCTCACACATTTATTGTGCTGAGTTTTTTCAACGTGATGAAGCTGCACGAATCTCAGGTCAGGGAAAAACAAACGAGAAAGCAGCATGAGCACATGCTGATGATTGTGTCTAACTTATATGAAGAAACGATTCATCTGAAAAAAACGCTGAAAACGACGGAGCATGTGACGAAAGAATCCTATCAGCTGTATCGGGAAATGAGCGGGAACGACCGGGAGCTCGGAAGCCGAATGCTGCGCCTTGCGGGAGAAATTCATGAAGTGAAAAAAGACAATCAGCGAATATTCGCCGGCCTGTCGAAGCTGATTTCAAATGAGAGATTCCGGGATTACATGAATGCCGCCGATCTGGTCAGCCTCGTTATCCGCATCAATGAAAAATACGCCGAATCTTTAGGCAAAGACATTCAATTCAAAAGCGTGATTGAAGGAGAACACCCCGATTATCACGTCTTTACCGTCCTGTCGATCTTAAATAACCTGACCGCCAATGCCGTCGAAGCCATGGGTGACAGGGGTGAGATCCGCCTCGCGCTGCGCAGGGCGGAGGGGGGGATGGCCGAATTTGAGGCGGAAGATGACGGTCCCGGCATTCCGGAAAAAATCGGAGAGGTCGTTTATGATCCCGGTTTTACGTCCAAATACGATGAATTCGGCACACCTTCAACGGGCATCGGGCTTTCATACGTGAAGGAAATTGTAACCGAACTTGACGGAGACATTTCCTTTCATAACAAGCCAAAAGGCGTCATATTTACGATTAAGCTGCCGGTGAAGCATTTGATTGCAGAAAGGATGAACTCATAATATGCGTTTTTTTATAGCTGATGATGACCGGGCGATCCGTTCCATTTTAAAACAGATGATTGAGGACGAGGACTTAGGCGAAGTCGTCGGTGAGGCAGAGGACGGAAGCCAGATTGAAGGGCATTATCTCCATTTCAAACAAGTCGATATTTTATTAATTGATCTGCTGATGCCGGGCCGGGACGGGATTGAGACGATCCGGCATCTTCAGGGGTCGTACAACGGAAAAGCGGTGATGATATCGCAGGTGGAGGCAAAGGAAATGGTGGGAGAAGCTTATTCTCTCGGCATCGAATACTTTATCCACAAACCGATCAACAAAATCGAGATCGTCACCGTTTTGCGAAAAGTAAAAGAGCGGATTGAACTGGAAACGTCGATTGGCGACATCCAACACTCGTTAAGCCGTCTTATTCAGCGGAATGAGCCGAAAAAAAGCGGGCCAGGGAGTGTGCGCGAGAAATCAATCAAAGAAACAGGAAAATTTCTTTTATCGGAATTAGGCATCGTGGGAGAAAGCGGGGCGCATGACCTCATGGCCGTCCTTCACTATTTATTTGAGGATGAACAGGCGGAAAGAAACATCCCGTCTTTAAAGCAGATGTTTACAAACGCCGCCATCCGGAAGCTGGGGCCTGCGGCGGCACAAGCCGAGGTTAACAGAGAAATCAAAGCCTCGGAACAGCGGATCAGAAGGGCCGTCATTCATTCGTTAAACCATTTCGCCTCATTGGGCACAACTGATTTTTCAAACCCAAAATTTGAATATTACGCCTCGAAATTCTTTGATTTCCCCGCTGTCAGCAAGAGAATGAAAGAAATGCAGGCCAAGGAAACCGTGCCGCTTTCTCCGGTTAAAGTGAATATGAAAAAATTCATTCACGTCTTTTTCTTGGAGGCGAAAGATTTACGCGAAGGATCAAAATTTGTCAGCGGAGGCAGCCGGTAAGCTGATTAATAGGGTTTACGTATATAAGGTTTTTGTGTAAAATAATGCTAACTAAGAAGGAACGGAGGGATCCTGATGGCTGATCAAATTCCGGTTTTCGCACTAATGAAATAGTGTCAAAGTCTCTGCCTTGAGCGCGGAGGAAACCGGGATTGTCTGCCTGAATAAGGAACCTGACAGTAATAGTGAGGGGGCGGCGATTATGCCGCCCTCTTTTTGGCGTCTTCACACATCTCTTTCTCCTCCGCCTAAAGGCGAAGCTCTGTGTCAGTAAATAAGGGAAATGGGGAAACGAAATGACAAAACAAAGGGAAATAGAATCCGTTCTGAACATCGCAAAGGAAAATGGCTTACGGTTAAAATATGAAGGGGCGGACATAAATGAAACGGGTATGGACTTCCAAGTCGTATTTGCTGAAGATGACAGCGGCATGACATGGGTGCTCCGAAAGCCGCGCCGTCCCGATGTTATCGAAAGAGCGGCTGCAGAAAGCGATGTTCTCGCGTTTCTCCGCAGCCATGCCGCGGTATCAGTCCCCGATTGGCGGATTCATACACCGGAACTGATCGCTTATCCGAAACTGGACGGAATACCGGCTGCCGCAATTGATCTGGATAAGAAACAGTATGTCTGGAATATGGAACACGAGCCGCCTTCAGACGGTTTTGTCGGCTCGCTTGCCGCGGCATTAGCCGGGCTGCACGGGGCAGACCCGGATGCGGCCTCCAGATCCGGAATTGAAATCATAAAACCGGATGACGTCAGGCAAAGGGCGGCGGAATCAATGGATCATATAAAAAAAGAAATCGGGGTTTCAGAACAGCTTTGGAAAAGATGGCAAACGTGGATAAATGACAGCTCGTACTGGCCTGATTTTTCCGCGCTGATCCATGGCGACTTGCATCCTCCGCATATTTTGATCGGCGAAAATCAGCGTGTGACGGGTCTCCTCGATTGGACGGAGGCAAAGGTTGCCGATCCGGCCAAGGATTTTGTCCTTTATCAAGTGATATTAGGAGAAAAAGAAACAAAACGGCTGATGAAGAGCTACGAAGCTGAGGGCGGGCGCGTCTGGCCGAAAATGCAGGAGCATGTGACAGAATGGCAGGCCGCTTACCCTGTGGAAACGGCGAAGTTCGCGCTTCAGACGGGGCAAGAGGAGCATATGCAAATGGCGCGGGACATGCTCGGCCTGTCCGATCCGAAAGGTTATTGACTTCCGCCGGATGACAGCGTATGATACATTTTAAAATCATAGAACGGATGAACAATGCTGAGGAAGAGTAAGTACGCATCAGCGCGCGGGGTTCAGAGAGTCGGTGGCCGCTGTGAACCGATCCCCGTCCGGTGCCGAATGGGCTTCTGAATTGCTGCGCTGAAATGACAGTAGGCGGTGCCGGGATTCTTTCCCCGTTATCAAGAAAGGAGTATTGAAACCCTGAGTTTCTGTACTTTTTGAGAGAATGGCTTTTCAGCCGTTAATAAAGGTGGCACCGCGAAAACCTCGTCCTTTGATGGACGGGGTTTTTTTGCGTTGTTAAGGAGGTGATGGCCATGGAAAGTGACTGGAGACGGACAGACAATCAAAAAAGGAGGGATATTCATGGTGATCGCAACCGACGATCTTGAGCTCACGTGCCCGCATTGTGAAGGAACCGGCGAGGAGAAAGAAGGGACGCCCTGTCCGAAGTGCGGCGCGAAGGGCGTCATATTGACCGCTCAAGGAAACACGCTGCTGCATTTTATCAGAAAGCATATGGATCAGTGAAATCAAACGAATTTGTAAAGAAACAGCACAAAACAAAAAAGCTTGTAGAAAAAACATCGTTTTCTCTACAAGCTGCTTTTTCATTCTTCAAAATAAGGATTCACATGGATGAGCACTTCTTCAACATCTGAAAAGTGTCTTTTGATTTCATTTCGGATTTCCCGGGCTATATCGTGTCCCTGCTTAATCGTCAAATCATGATCCAAAGATAACCGGACATCAAGCAATTTATAGTGGCCGTGTTCTCTCGCTCGGATTTTATCGAGCCGTTTGACTTGAGGACAATGCAAAATAACCGCTTTATATTCCTCTATCAGTTCGGGATCGACACTTTTTTCCATGAGAACGTCAACAGACGGCCTGATTAATTCCATTGAAATCTTAAAAATGAGGTACGCCACGATGACACTGGCAATTGCATCGGCGTACAACAGATAGGACCATCCGCGTGTGTTCCCGATAATCGCCAATAGGACGCCGATAAAAGCGGCAAGAGAGGCAACGATATCGCCTTTATGATCGTATGCAATCGCTATAATCGCTTTACTGTTCCATTTTTCCCCTTGTTTGATCGAATAACGATATAAGATCTGCTTAGCCACGTAGGATATCAGAGCCGCAAACAATGCGCTGTATTGCGGGATGCTTGGACCTTCAACAAAGGACGAAATCGCTTCTATCAGAATATACACGGAAACGAGCACTAATATGATTCCTACAATCGCTTCGCTGATGACCTCAGCTTTGCCATGCCCGAAAGGATGGTCTTGATCGGGCGGCTTATTAGAAATACCGATGACGGCCAGGACAGCAATTGAAGCCACGACATCCGCTGCAGAATGTATACCGTCGGCAAAAACTGCTTCACTATCGCCTATCAGTCCAAAAAAGATCTTTCCTGCCATTAAGATCAGATTGGCTATCAATGCAATCAAAGCAACTTTTTTGCTTATTTGTTCTCTTTCACTTGTCATTTTTTCCTCCTATAAAACTGCACAAAAAAATAGGAGCGCTTTTGATTCGCTCTCCGTATCCTTTCTTGTGTAATCACTTTGCTTATCATATCAATTCAGTTTCGAGTGGGTCTATAGCAAGGTTGTTTCCTGTTTACTAATAAATAAGGTGACAGAAAAAAAGTTGGAGCAGGGCTAAATAGTACATAAACAAAATTGCGCTGAATTTAAAAATGAACTGTTGACATTTGAGTATTTATCTTTTATTATTATCTTGAATTCAAGATATTTTAATTCGAGATAATTTAATTAGAGTGCAGGATAAGAACCTGCCGATCGTTTCGTTTTTTGATCATATGCTATTTGATTTTTTATACCATAATATCTCGAATTCGAGATAAAGGGGAGTGCGAGAGAAATGGCTGAATTTGTACAGCTGGTGAATGAAAGAAGATCTGCAAGCAACTTTCTTCCAGAACATCCAATCACAAGAGATGAGCTCAACGAAATGTTTGAATTGGTTGCGTTGGCTCCATCAGCTTTTAATTTGCAGCATACAAAATATGTGACGGTTCTTGACCCGGAGGTAAAAGAAAAGCTGAAGCAGGCCGCAAACGGACAATATAAAGTGTTCAGCTCATCAGCGGTTCTTTTGGTTTTAGGGGATAAGCAGGCATATCAGCAAGCGGCTGACATCTATGAAGGATTGAAGGTGCTGGGGGTATTAAATAAACAAGAGTATGATCACATGGTTCAAAACACCGTTTCGTTTTATGAAAACAGGGGAGAACCGTTTAAGAGAGATGAGGCGATAAGAAATGCTTCACTTTCTGCGATGATGTTTATGCTGAGTGCTAAGGAAAAAGGCTGGGACACCTGTCCGATGATAGGGTTTGATACTGAAGCCGTGAAACAGATTTTGAATATAGATGATCAATTTGAGGTTGTCATGATGATTACAATCGGGAAAGAAAAAATAGAAAGCAGAAGGCCGCGCGGCTACCGAAAGCCTGTGAATGAGTTTGTGGAGTATATTTAAATATTTGTAAAGGAGCGGATAAAAATGGCTAAAAAAACGATGGGAATCCATCATATTACAGCAATTGTCGGTCACCCTCAAGAGAATGCTGATTTCTACGCTGGAGTGCTGGGGCTGCGATTGGTCAAGCAAACGGTCAATTTTGATGATCCGGGTACGTATCACCTTTATTTTGGGGATGAAGGCGGGAAGCCGGGAACAATCATCACATTCTTTCCGTGGGCGGACGCCCGTCAAGGCATCATTGGAGACGGACAGGTTGGCGTGACATCTTACGTCGTGCCGAGAGGTGCCATGGCATTTTGGGAAAAGAGACTTGAAAAGTTCAACGTGCCATACACAAAAATCGAGCGTTTTGGAGAACAATATATAGAATTTGATGATCCGCATGGCCTGCATTTAGAAATCGTTGAAAGAGAAGCAGGGGAGGCCAATACGTGGACTTTCGGAGATGTAACCCCGGATGTTGCCATTAAAGGTTTTGGCGGTGCAACCCTGTTATCAGCACAGCCTGAAAAAACAGGTGAACTGCTGGAAAACATCATGGGGCTTGAGCGAGTCGGCAAGGAAGGAGACTTCGTTCGTTATCGTTCTGCCGGTGATATCGGGAATGTGATTGATCTTAAATTAACGCCGATCGGCCGCGGACAAATGGGTGTCGGCACAGTGCATCACATCGCTTGGCGGGCTAAGGATGACGAAGATCAATTAGATTGGCAAAGATTCATTGCTGCGCACGGATATGGTGTGACTCCTGTTCAGGATAGAAACTATTTTAATGCGGTTTACTTCAGAGAACATGGGGAAATCTTATTTGAGATCGCAACTGATCCGCCGGGCTTTGCCCATGATGAGTCACAAGAAACAATGGGCGGAAAATTGATGCTCCCTGAGCAGTATGAACCGCACCGGGCACAAATTGAACAAGGGCTGCTGCCGTTTGAAGTGAGAGAATTAGATTGATTTATAGATGAACGTGAAGCATGAAGAAAAATAATAAGACATACATTTAACAGATGTTTGCTGGAAGCGACTGTTGGTAAACAAGCTGCCTTGCAGCACATCATATAATATGAAAAATAAGGAGAGATAAAAATGGAAGATGCAGGACTATTACTTATTCGAATCATGATTGGTGTGGTGTTTCTGTTTTATGGATCACAAAAATTATTCGGCTGGTTTGGCGGATACGGGATTAAAGGAACCGGACAATGGTTCGAGTCAATTGGAGTTAAACCAGGCAATGCCGCGGCCGCTTTATCAGGTCTCGGGGAACTCGCAAGCGGAATTTTATTTATTTTAGGTGTATTCCTCCCGCTTGGAGCTGCTATCATAACGATCATTATGTTAGGTGCCATTGTAAAAGTTCATGGAGCGAAAGGGTTTGCGAACGGTGCCGGCGGTTTTGAATATAACTTGGTGCTCATTGCAGTCTCCATCGGAGTTGCACTCATCGGTTCAGGAGCTTACGCTTTGCATTTTTAATATAAGTATCTAAGAACAGTTACTGAAAAGCGGTAACTGTTCTTTTATTTTTCAAGCACGACGTTAAGGTGCTCTGAATCGCAAAAAAGAGGATATGATCAATATAAATGTGTATAGTGAATGTACGAGTATTGATGAGCTTGGTCATGAAAGACGAGCCGATTTGAAGGAGGGTTTTGATGAAAGAGCTGACAGACTTACATTCATTAGATTCTATCGAGAATTTTATTAAGCAGCATCAATTCAGTTTTATCTACATTTCAAGACCTGCCTGTACAGTATGTCACGCTGTTCTGCCGCAGCTCAGAAACGTATTGGATCAGTTTCCGAATATCAAATTGGGGCATACCAACGCTGACGAGGTAGAAGAGGTTGCCGGCAGATTTTCAGTCTTCACTGTCCCCGTGCTTCTTTTGTTCATTGATGGGGCTGAGTTTCTGAGAGAAGCCCGCTTTGTTCATTTTGAACAGCTCGAAGAAAGGCTGAAAAGGGTTTATCAGTTATATCAAGATGTATAAAGTGTTACTTTACAAATAAAAAGCCCCCTTTAAGGGGCTCAGGCTGTCGAGAAAATCTCGACAGCCTTTATTTTTCCCTTAAAATATCCATTCTCCTGTCATAAAATAAAAGACCCGCACAAGAGACGCTTCTCAAAACACAGCCGAATTCGTTCTGTTTGACCAACTCGTCGAAGAGGATCACCTGCTTCGAAAAATTGATAAATACATAGATGTCCTTTTTCTGCACCTGAAATCAAATGAATATGTAAAGAAACAGCACAAAACAAAAAAGCTTGCAGAAAAAACATCATTTTCTCTACAAGCTGAAGGCCGTTATCCGGCCTTTTTTACATTATTCGGACCGGGGTTCTAAAAAACGGGACCCGCCCAAGTCTTTTCTCATCAGATAGATATGGAAAAAATATTCTCCGACGGCGATGATCACGGCGGAAATAAGAGCGGCAAACGCCAGTCTTCCTCCGGAAATGCCCATGGACAGCGGCATTCCCATCAGCCAGACAACAAGAAACGCGATTCCGAAATCAGCGGACGCCGCCGTGATATTATTCCATCTCGGAAGCACGTACAGGTCGCCCGTAAAGTAGGAAACGGCTCCCAGCACAATGGTCATCAGCAGCACGTCGCCGAATGTAAAGCGAAAACCTAAGCCGAGTATCAGATACAGAATAACGATGGTCATAATGCCTTTAATGGCAAGCGCTTTAATGTGTTCCATGCGAATTCCTCCTTATGGAAATCATGTTAGTATGTTTCCTCATAACGTGAAATATAAACCCTTTTTTCGTGAACATTTGTTTTCTGGCTTTTGGCTGTCATCACTGGGCCGCTGCTGAATATGATGAAAGGAGAAAATACGGGAGGTGTCATGATGGCAGTCGTAAAAGCGTCGAGCGCCGATGTCGATCTAATGGCAAGGCTGCTCAGGGCGGAAGCGGAAGGCGAAGGGAAGCAGGGAATGCTTTTGGTCGGCAATGTGGGAATCAATCGGGTGCGGGCGAATTGTTCTGATTTTAAAGGCCTGCGCACCATCAGGCAGATGGTGTTTCAGCCGCATGCGTTTGAAGCGGTGACTCACGGATACTTTTACCAGAGACCGCGTGAATCCGAGCGGAGGCTTGCCCGCAGGAACATTAACGGAGAACGGTTTTGGCCGGCTAAGTTCAGTCTGTGGTACTTTAAGCCGCCGGGCAACTGCCCGCAGACTTGGTATGGCCAGCCGTTTGTCGCCAGATTCAGATCCCACTGCTTCTATCAGCCGACAGGTGAGACGTGCGAAAACGTATACAATACATTTTGATCCCGGGCGCACCGTTCTTAAAATGAACGGTGTTTTTTTAATGTTTTGTGAAGAAAAATAGGAAAAAAGTGCGCTTGACGGATGACAAGCCAAAAAGAAACAGAGGGGGTTTTCTTCCGGCGGGGCAAGGTTTGTCGAAACAATGTGAAAAATGTCTCCCGCCGTCCATTTTTCAGCCTTACAAACCCTTCACACTTCTTCATAGCGGTTTAACATTTCTTTTTTATAATAAGGGCGATCAATGAGACGAAAGGGGAACTGACATGACACATGACGGCCGTTTAGATGAATGGATCAAGGAATTGGAGAACAAAAGCTTTCAGAACAATACGTTTGACCGCCGCGCATTTATACAGGGCGCCGGGAAAATCGCCGGTCTTTCCCTCGGGTTAGCGATCGGGCAATCCATCGGCGCGTTTGAAGTGAATGCCGCTCCGAAATTTTCAAACTATCCGTTCACCCTCGGCGTAGCTTCCGGCGACCCGCTGTCTGACAGCGTCATTCTCTGGACGCGTCTTGCCCCTGACCCGCTGAATGGGGGCGGCATGCCGAAGCAGGCCGTGCCGGTAAAATGGGAAATCGCCGCAGATGAACATTTCCGTCACATCGTCAAACGCGGAACGGAAATGGCCAAGCCGAATCTCGGACACTCCGTCCATGTCGAGGCGGACGGGCTCAAGCCCAATAAAGTGTACTATTACCGGTTTAAAAGCGGGCATGAGCTCAGCCCCGTCGGCCGGACGAAAACGCTGCCCGCTCCCGGCGCTGACGTATCCGCCATGACGTTTGCATTTGCCTCATGCCAGCAGTATGAACACGGCTATTATACGGCGTATAAACATATGGCGAAGGAAAAGCTTGATCTCGTATTCCATCTCGGAGATTACATTTATGAATACGGACCGAACGAATATGTGTCAAAAACGGGAAATGTCAGGACGCACAGCAGCGCCGAAGTGTACACACTGTCAGATTACCGCAACCGTCACGCCCAATACCGCTCTGATGCCAATCTGAAAGCCGCCCACGCCGCATTTCCGTGGGTCGTGACGTGGGACGATCATGAGGTGGAAAACAATTATGCCAATGTTATCCCTGAAAAAGGCCAATCCGTTGAAGCGTTTGTGCTCAGGAGGGCCGCAGCTTATCAGGCTTATTATGAACACATGCCGCTCAGGCGCATGTCATTGCCGAACGGTCCTGATATGCAACTGTACAGGCAATTTTCTTATGGCAATTTAGCATCGTTCAATGTGCTTGATACGAGACAGTACAGAGATGATCAGGCCAACGGCGACGGGAATAAGCCGCCTTCTGATGAGTGGAGAGACCCGAAGCGCACATTGATGGGGACAGAGCAGGAGCAATGGCTCTTCGAAAATTTAGCCGCCTCAAAAGCGAAGTGGAATGTGCTGGCGCAGCAAATCTTTTTTGCGCAATGGAATTTCGGAACAACCGCCAATCCGATATACAGCATGGATTCATGGGACGGCTACCCGGCTCAGCGGGAGCGGGTCATCAATTTTATAAAAAACAAAAACCTGAACAATGTCATCGTGCTGACGGGTGATGTTCATGCAAGCTGGGCGTCAAACCTGCATACCGATTTTAATCAAACGAATTCAAAAATTTTCGGAGCCGAATTCGTCGGGACTTCCATTACATCTGGAGGAAACGGGGCGGATAAACGGGCCGATACGGATCAGATCTTAAAACAAAACCCGCATATTAAGTTTTTCAACGATTACCGCGGCTATGTCCGCTGTACGGTGACGCCTGCCCAATGGAGAGCGGATTACAGAGTGGTGCCGTACGTGACGGAGCCGGGGGCTGAGGTATCCACGCGGGCTTCATTCATTTATCAAAAAGACCAGACGGGGATTCGGAAGGTCTCACAAGCGGCGGTTGCAGGCGGCTTAAAGCAGTCAAATGAGGTGGAAGAGGATCGTTTCTTCGCCCATAACAATGCGCATGAAAAGCAAATGAGAAAGAAACGGGCCAAAATCTCACAATAAGGAGGCACACTCATGTTTTCAAATATCGGCATTCCCGGGTTGATCCTGATTTTCGTCATCGCTCTCATCATTTTCGGGCCTTCAAAGCTTCCGGAAATCGGCCGTGCCGCCGGCCGCACGCTGCTTGAATTTAAAAGCGCCGCAAAAACATTGGTCTCAAATGAAGAGCCGGACAAGCAGACCGCTGAGAAAGACAAAACGGCAGGCTGAATCCTGACATGGGGGCAGACGAATCCGCTTCTGCCTCTTTCTCTATAAGGAGGATGTACGATTGGATAAAAAAGAAACCCACTTGATCGGGCATTTAGAGGAAGTCCGGCAGCGTCTCATTAAAACCGTTATCGCCTTTCTCGTGTTTTTTATCGGCGCCTGCTGGTTTGTGCAGGATATTTATGACTGGCTGATCAAGGATTTGGATGGCAGGCTGGCCGTTTTAGGGCCGAGCGAGATTTTATGGGTGTATATGATGATTGCGGGAATATGCGCCCTTACGGCAGCGATTCCGGTTGCGGCCTTTCAGCTCTGGCGTTTTACGGCGCCGGCTTTGACCCCGTTTGAACGCCGCGCCGCTTTGCTTTACATTCCGGGGCTTTCGGTTTTGTTTATTATCGGAATTTCCTTCGGGTATTTTGTGCTGTTTCCGATTGTACTCGGATTTTTAACTCAATTATCCGCCGGCCATTTTGACATGGTATTTACGGCGGACAAGTATTTTACCTTTATGCTGAATCTTACATTGCCGTTCGGATTTTTGTTTGAAATGCCTCTGGCCGTCATGTTTCTGACACGGCTCGGAATCGTGAATCCAACCCGGCTGGCAAAGGCGCGGAAGCTTTCGTATTTTTTGCTGATCGTCGTCTCGGTGCTGATTACGCCGCCGGATTTTATGTCTGACTTTCTCGTCATGATTCCGCTGCTCGTCCTCTATGAAATCAGTGTGACGCTGTCCCGCATCGTTTACCGGAAGAAATGGGCCGAGGCGCCGCCGTCTGCAGCTTAGTGAAGTTCGCCTCCGCCGGTCTCAATATCGTCCTCATGCGCCGCGGCGGTCACCGCGGCGATTTTGAGTGCTTTTGTCACGAGATCCAGGCTGAGGCTCGGCGCAGACTTCTGCAAGGTTTGCTCCGGAATGTACGGGATGTGTATAAACCCGCCGCGGATGTGCGGATGATGGCGGGCGATTTCATCCATCAGCCCGTAAAAGAGATGATTGCATACAAACGTCCCCGCCGTGTAGGATACAGCCGCGGGAATGCCTTCCTTTTTGATTTCCTCAACGATCCGTTTGATCGGAAGGCCGGTCCAATAGGCCGCGGGACCGCTTTGAGAAATGTTTTCCCCGACAGGCTGGTTTCCTTCGTTATCCGGTATGCGCGCCTCATTCAGATTGATCGCGACCCGTTCCGGCGTGATCTGCATTCTGCCGCCTGCCTGGCCGACACAGATGATAATGTCAGGCTGATGCTTTTTGACCGCTTCGCGCAGCACGGCAAGAGACTTATAAAAAACGGTCGGCACTTGTTCAGATACGATAGAGGCAGGGCCCTCAGCGGCACCGTTCAGCCGTTTGACCGCTTCCCATGAAGGATTGACCGTTTCCCCGCCGAAGGGGTCAAAGCCTGTCAGTAATACTTTTTTCTCCATATAAAACCCTCCTTTTCTTTTTACCATACTCTATAATGGACATATATTCCTGCCGAAGGGGGAAACATGTCTTGAATTCGCCTCTGGTGCAATACCGATCTTTATTTCCGGCGCTCCGCACACATACGATGCTCGCCAGCTGCTCTCAAAGCGCTCTTGCCCTGCCGGTTTCAAAAGCGGTCAATGACTATCAGGAAAGCCTGCTTCAGCATGGCGGAAACTGGGAAGAAGCCATTGGACGTACGGAGCAGGCAAGGTGTGAATTTGCGAAATTGATCGGCGCCCATCCTGAAGAAATCGCCGTTTTACCTTCAGTAACGGCTGCTGTCTCTGCCGTCGTTTCTGCTTTACCGGATTGCCGAAAGAAACAGGCGGTGTATACGGAATTGGATTTTCCGGCGATCGCCCACATTTTGAAGGCGCAGACTGAGATGGAGCTTTCAGTCGTGCCGTCTGAAGATGGAATGATCCCGCTAGAGCGGTATGAGACGTACATATCGGAGCAGACGCTTTTCACCTGTGTGCCCCATGTGTCATATACGTCGGGGTTTGTCCAGGATATGAAGCGCATTGCCGAGATATCTGCAAAGAAGGGATCGCTTCTTTTTGTCGATGCTTATCAATCGGCGGGGCACATCCCGATTGATGTAAAAGAATGGGGAGTTGATATGCTGGCCGCGGGTGCGAGAAAGTATATGCTCGGCATACCGGGAACGGCGTTTCTTTATGTCAGAAAGGAACTTGCCGAACGGCTGAAGCCGAAAGTCACCGGGTGGTTCGGGCAGCAGCGGGCGTCGATGCTGGATTTAACCCGTTTTTCTTATGCGGGCGGAGCCAAACGCTTTGAGACCGGGACCCCGGCATTTATCAGCATATATGCGGCACAGGCAGCTTTATCTCTATTAAACGATGCCGGCACAGACCGCATTCACCAAGAAGTAAAAAAACTCAGCGCATTTGCGTATGAATACGCTTCTGAAAAAGGACTGAATCTCACAGGGCCGCCGTCTGCCGATGACAGACCCGGCATGATTTCCATACGGGATGAAAAAGCGGCGGAAACGGCTGCGCTGTTGAGGCGGAAAAACATCGTATGCGCACCCAGCGGACAAATCATCCGGCTGGCGCCTCATTTCTATAACACGGCTGACGATCTGATCTATGCGATTGATGAACTGGCTGAAGCGCGAGGTATATAAAAAAACAGCAGACTCACGGGGAGCCTGCTGTTTTCTTATGAATGATTCACTTTGACCCGTTTCATAAAGAAAGCGCTGATCAAGCCGATAACGGCGACAATCATCGCGAAGATAAAGGCGTGCTGGACGCCCGCAATCAGCGCGTGAGAGTATGCGGAAGGATCATTCGGGTTTTTCGCGGTGCTCATATAATTCTTCTGGCCGGCCGCCATGATGCTGACCGCCACCGCAGTGCCGATTGCGCCGGCCATCTGCTG
Source organism: Bacillus sp. EKM420B (assembly GCF_011065565.1). Lineage (NCBI taxonomy): Bacteria > Bacillati > Bacillota > Bacilli > Caryophanales > Bacillaceae > Bacillus > Bacillus sp. EKM420B. The sequence goes on from NZ_JAAMNX010000007.1 coordinate 65,800, forward strand.
GAGCGTATTCATAATGGCTGTTCCGTCCGGATAAAATTCCGGCGGCAGCTGATTTAAGCCGTTCGTTTGCGCCGGCATCATGATCATGGAAATGCCGATCATCAGGCATGTATGAAGCGCGACAATCAGAAGCGCCGTAGAAGCGCCGTTAATGTTTGAGAAAAACGAAAGCACAGTTGCCGTGATGACAAACCCGGGAATGACAAGCCACTTCGGCCCGTATTTATCAAACAGACGCCCCGTCACCGGAGACATAAAGCCGTTTAAAATACCGCCCGGCAGCAGGATGAGCCCGGACGTAAACGCCGTCAGCATCAGTCCGCTTTGTAAATACATAGGCAATAGGAGCATTGTCGATAAGATAACCATCATACAGATGAACACAATCACGACACCGAGAACAAACATCGGATAGCGGAAAGCGCGCAGATTCATCATCGGCTGCTTCATTGTCAGCTGCCTGATGGAAAATAAGATGAGCGCGATCGCACCGACAGTGAGCGAACCGATAACCGTCGGGCTTGACCAGCCGTCTGATCCTTCGCCCGCATTGCTGAATCCGAATACAATGCCGCCGAACCCGATCGTAGACAGAATAATGGAAAGCACGTCAATTTTCGGTTTTGTAATGTCAGACACGTTCTGCATGTAGGCGATGCCGAATAAAAGAGCCAACACAAGAAACGGCAGGGAAATCCAGAAAATCCAATGCCAGTTCAAATGCTCTAACACAAGCCCTGAAAATGTCGGACCGATCGCAGGAGCGAACATGATGACAAGCCCGATCGTCCCCATCGCCGCTCCGCGCTTATGCGGCGGGAAGATGACGAGGATTGTATTAAACATCAGCGGCAGCAGCAGCCCGGTTCCTAAAGCCTGCACGATTCTTGCCGCCAAAAGAAACGGAAAGCTCGGCGCAAGCGCTGCAATCAGCGTGCCGATAATGGAAAAAGCAAGTGAAACGATAAACAGCTGTCTCGTCGTAAACCATTGCAAAAGCAGACCTGATACCGGCACAAGAATACCGAGAACGAGCAGATAGCCCGTCGTCAGCCACTGGACGGTCGCAGGAGTGATATGTAACTCCTTCATCAGATCAGTCAGGGCGATATTCAGCGCCGTTTCACTGAACATGCCGATAAACCCTGCCGTCAGCAAAGAAATCATGATCGGCATGACTTTATATTGTTTGGAAGGCTGAGCGTTTTCCAAAATCATTCTCCTCTCTTTCTATACGTACATGTCTCTCGTATTTTATGTCTTCAGCAGGTTGGGGATTTGTTTAGAAATATGGAGGATCGGCATTTTGTCTTTTTTGGCTAAGGACACAATGATGCCGCCTTCTATCATGGCATTTAAAACAGTGCTGATTTCCGCCGCTTTCTCATCAGAAAAACCGGCTGATCTTAATTTGCCCGCGAACAGATTCTCCCATTCCTGATAAGCGCTTTGACAGGCCTGCCGGAGCTTTTCGCTCTTTAAAGCAGTCTCGGCAGCCAGTAAACCGACAGGAAACCCTTCAAAATTCTCCGGACATGTGAATTGGCTTGATAAGTCCTGTAAAAACGCTTGAATGCTTTCCGCAGGGTCGGGATAGGCATCAAGGCTTTCTTTTATTTTCATACGGATATAATGGCTCATTTCATTGACAGCCTCAATGGCGAGCTGCTCTTTGCCGTCCGGAAAATGATAGTAAAGAGAACCTTTCGGCGCACCGCTTTCTTTAATAATCTGATTCAGTCCCGTGCCGTAATACCCCTGAAGCTGAAACAGCCTGGTTGCCGCGGCGAGGATTTTTTCACGAGAATCTCCATAGCTCATAATGTTCCCACCTTACTGATTTGTGACAAATTTAAAATATAGTGACTGGTCTATTATCTTGATTTCGCATGACGGTGTCAAGAATTTTTAACGGTTATTTTCTTCGGAAGGTTGCCTGACAAGCGCGTTGACCGGTGAGAGGAAAATCTTCATAAATAAAGAAAAGGAGAGAAAAGAATGAAAAAACAATTCATGCCCTTCATTACATTTATCACGGCTCTGCTCTTCATCGCGGCCGGCTGCTCCCAATCTCCTCAAACGAAAGAAACACCGCCCCAGATGGCAGCCGCAGCCTCTGCGAAAAAAGACGGACTTCCGAATATTAAAATTCTTGCCACCGGCGGCACAATTGCAGGCGCTGCTCCTTCAAAGACGTCCGCTACGGAGTACAGGGCGGGGGCAATCGGAGTTGATGCCCTGATTCAGGCCGTTCCGGAGATAAAAGAGGCCGCGCATGTGAGCGGAGAACAGGTTGTGAATATCGGCAGCCAGAATATGAATAACGAGACACTGCTGAAACTTGCAAAACGGGTAAACAAGCTGCTCAAGTCTGATGATACAGACGGCATTGTCATTACACATGGAACAGACACACTTGAGGAAACCGCCTACTTTCTTAATCTGACGGTCAAGAGTGACAAACCCGTTGTTGTCGCCGGGTCAATGCGGCCGTCCACAGCGATCGGAGCGGACGGGCCGTCCAACTTATATAACGCGGTAAAAACAGCGGCTGCGCCTGAGGCGAAAGGCAAGGGGACGCTTGTCGTATTAAATGACAGAATCGCTTCGGCGCGTTATGTGACAAAAACCAATACAACCGCGACCGACACTTTCAAATCGGAAGAAATGGGTTATATCGGAACAATTGCTGATGACGTCTATTTTAATAACATCATGACCCGAAAGCATACGAAGGATACAGATTTCCAGATCGATAAACTTGATAAACTGCCGCAGGTCGATATTATATACGGCTATCAAAATGACGGAAGCTATCTCTTTGAAGCCGCCGTAAAATCAGGGGCGCAAGGCATTATTTTTGCAGGCCCGGGAAACGGCTCAATGTCTGATGCGGCGCTAAAAGGCGCCGTAAAGTCGGTCAAAAGCGGGCTGGCGGTCGTCCGCTCTACAAGGACGGGGAACGGTGCGGTAACACCTAATCGAGAGTATGAAAAAGACCATTTGACAGCTTCAAACTCTCTCAACCCTCAAAAAGCGCGGATTCTTCTCATGCTCGCGCTGACAAAAACGCATGATCCTAAGCGGATTCAAACCTATTTCAATGAGTACTAGGAGAAGAGAACCGGGTGTTCTCTCCTTTTTCGGTATGACGTATTAAAGCATAGGGGTGCTTTCGGGAAAGGGGCGTCTTTCTCATTTTTTCGCCTCTTTTTCAATTGTTGAAAACAGTAAAAAATACACTATTTTTTCCTTTCCTTCTCTAATAGAATGAAAATTGCAAAAATATTACATAGCAGGAGGAAAGTTCATGAAACAAATCAAAAGCAAAATCCTAGCGATTCTTACAGTTTGCATGCTGTCCGTCATTTCCGTATTTGCCTTCCAGCCGACCGTATCGAAAGCCTCCTCAGGGCATAACCCTGTTGTCATGGTCCACGGAATCGGCGGGGCGTCCTTTAACTTCGCGGGAATCAAAACATATTTGGCATCCCAAGGCTGGTCAAGAAAAGAGATGTACGCCATTGATTTCTTAGACAAAACCGGAAACAACAGACACAATGCGCCGAGACTGTCCAATTACGTGAAAAAAGTGCTCAGCGAAACAGGTGCGAAAAAAGTCGATATCGTCGCGCACAGCATGGGCGGCGCCAACACGCTCTATTACATTAAAAATCTTGACGGCGGAGACAAAATCGCAAACGTCGTCACACTCGGCGGAGCGAACGGCCTTGTGACCAACCGGGCGCTTCCGGGGACTGATCCGAACCAAAAGATTTTATATACATCGATTTACAGCTCAGCGGACTTGATCGTTCTGAACCCGCTGTCACGACTGATCGGCGGGAAAAACGTGCAGATTCACGGTGTCGGACACATCGGACTTTTGATGAACAGCCAAGTAAACGGGCTGATTAAAGAAGGTCTGAACGGCGGCGGACAAAATACAAATTAACAGTTTCAAAGCCCCCGGAGAATGAGAATATCCCGGGGGCTTTTTTTCTTCCATATTCTTTTTTCGCCGTAAACCAAGCCCTCTGAAGTTATTTTTGTTAAAATAATAAAGTTATATCAGAATTCGGAGGGTTTATTGTGGGAAAAGTGAAAAGAAATGCCCCTTGCCCATGCGGCAGCGGGAAGAAATATAAAAAATGCTGCGGAAGCAAAGAAGCTGCCATTCCGGCAGACATCGCGGCAAAAGAAGCGAAACAGATTCAGGAAAGCTTAATGGAGTACGCCTTTACAGCACATAGAGACGGCATATCATCATTTATTAACCAGCACGCGTTCATTACGGAGCTGGACAGACAGACAAAAGACATCGGAGTCTTCAACCTCGGCATCTGGGGAATTTTCTTCCGTCCGCTGGCAGGCGGCAAGACGATTTTTGAAGAATATCTTCAGAAAAAAGCCAGCGGCATCAACCGTCCGAAAACACGGGAAATCGTTGAATCATGGAAAAGCATGACACCTGCCGTTATGGTGCTTGAAGATGTGAAAGAAGGAATGATTCACTTTGAAGATGTGATGACAAAGAAACAATTCAAAGTGGAAATGGACGTCAGCCAGCAGGATCTTCCGCCGGCGGGAAGCTTGATTCTCGGCTATCCGATCCACGAAGCTGAAAAAGCGGAGTTCTTCATGCAGTTTACGATCTTCCCTGTGAAGCGGACCGAAGCTCTAATCAGCAAAGTGAAAAAGGCGGCTGCCCCGGCCCTTGCGGAAGGAAAATCGCCTGAGCGCTTTATGCAGGAGGACTTCGACACTGTGCTGGCCGCTCTTTTAGGAACGGCGGAAGAGCCTGAGCAGGCTGCTGAAGAAAAACAGGCCGAGTGGGCGAACGACATGGAGAAGGAAACGGCAGACGCCATTGAAAAAGGCCTGAGCGGGGATGAATACCCGGCTGAGCTGGTTCCGGCCGTTATTGATCTGTGGAAAACGTTCTGTGTCAAAAAAGCACCGACGATCAGAAAGCCGGAAGCTTTCGCGGCTGCGGTCGAATATTATGTAAACAGCATTTCTCTGAACGGCGCGTCCGTTTCTCAAGCTAAGCTGGCGAAGAAGTACGGCGTCAGCGCCTCAACGATTTCCAGCCGCTATAAGGAAATTGAGGGTGCTCTCACGGATGAAGCCGAACGCTTCGCCGCAGCTCTGACATCTTAATACACAGCCAAAAAACCTTGAAGGGCACATGCTTTTCAAGGTTTTTTCTGCAGAAATGCTCTCGGGGCAGGATAATTCTTACCGGTTATCTAATACTAAACAGAGCGATAAAAGGAAGGGAGCCTGAGCCATGGATGAGACACGTACGCTGGGCAGGACGGATTTACGGGTAAAGCGTATCGGCTTTGGCGCTAATGCGGTCGGAGGACATAATCTGTTTCCGAATCTTAATGATGAAACGGGAAAAGAACTCATCCGCACAGCGTTGGACGGCGGCGTCAATTTTATTGATACGGCGTTTATATACGGTTTGGGGCGTTCCGAAGAGTTAATCGGTGAAGTTGTCGCAGAGCGCGGCGTGCGGGACAGCCTCGTGATTGCGTCAAAAGGCGCGCACAAAGAGGTCAACGGACAAATCGAGCTGGACAACAGCCGTGAATTTCTCCGGAGTGAGGCGGAAAACAGCCTGAAGCGGCTGAAAACAGACGTGATTGATTTGTATTACGTCCACTTCCCTGACGGCAAAACACCGCTCTCCGAAGTGGCGGGCACGCTAAAAGAACTGAAGGACGAAGGGAAAATCAGAGCAATCGGCGCGTCCAATCTCAGCTTCCGGCAATTGCAGGAGTTTAACGCCGACGGTTATTTAGAGGTTTTTCAATCAGAATATTCACTGATTCAGCGTGAGGCGGAGCATGATCTGCTGCCTTATTGTGAAAAGAACGGCATTTCCTTTATTCCTTATTTTCCGCTTGCTTCCGGCTTGCTGACGGGAAAGTTTACAAAAGACACAGTCTTTGAGGACAGCCGAAAAAACAGGCCGCCGTTTCAGGGAGAAGCTTTTCACCAAAACCTGGAGCGAGTGGATAAGCTTCGGGCCGTTGCGGAGGAAAAAGGGGCGCAGACAGCGCATATCGCACTCGCGTGGCTTCTGTCGCAGCCGGCGGTGGATGCGATCATTCCCGGAGCCAAACGCCCCGGCCAGCTGAAACACAATCTGGGCGCGCTTCATGTGCAGTTAACCGAGGATGAGGTTCAATATATCAGTGACATCTTCAAGTGAAAATAAAAAAGGAAATAGCCTGCGCTATTTCCTTTCTTGTTGTCAGGACGTTTTCAAAAACGCTTCTGTCAATCCTTCCAGATCCGCGTCTGTATCCAGATACCACTGGCCGCGGGCGTTTTTCTTCATCTCGATTTCTCTTGTTACGGAAGAAGAAGCCGGTTTCAGGCGCATAAACTCTTCCGGATAGACAGAAAGCAGGTGGCTGACAATTTCGTTTTCATCAGCATCGGGGTGCTTTCCGGCATAGTCTTGCACGCGGTCTTGCAGCCGGCCCGCAAGCGGAGACATATCAAGCGGCGTCACTTTTGCTTCAAGGACGGCTTTTTTGCCTGACATGGATTTGGTATGCACCTTGAGCTCTGTGTTATCCCGAAGCGCTGATGACATGGCGTCAATAATAGCGGAAATGGCTTTTGAATCCGCCTGTTCTTGTGAAATGCCTGCAGAAGCAATAAAGCTGGCTTTCGCCGATTCCTGATATGCGGCGGCCGTCATTTTTTCATTTACACCGGTCAGGCGGGTGAAATCTTTATTGTGCTTGCCGTACAGCATCACATCAATGTATGCGGATAATGCGTCCGCCGGGTCAGGTTTTGCGTTTGAGGCTGTGCCTTTGACTTTCAGTTTATAAGATAAAGGCTTCGCGTCTTTTGCCTGCGGCTGATATACCAATTCATATGATTTGCCTTCGTCAGCCGTGAAGTACAGATTGCCCGTCACTGTCTTGCCCGCATGAAGCGTGCCGCTCTGCATCTGGTCATCCTTATCGGCCGCCGCTGTTTTCGCGTCATCCTGATAAAGCGAGAAGTCGCTGCTTTTGACGGTAAGCGGGTCTTTGCCCGTATTTTTGACGGTGACCGTTACTTTCAGCGCGGCCGGATGTTCAGTATCGTCTGAAGCGGCCCATGCCGTCTCTTTTATTTTCACTTTCGCCGTGCTGCTTTCCTGGCCGCCGCTCGTTTCGCTGCTGCATGCGGCGGTAAATGCCGTGAGAAGCAGTATGAAAAACACGGCGCTCATTTTTTTGATGGACATCTGGTTTACCCCCTGTTGTTATAATGATTAATTCAATAGTCATGAAGACAGACAGGTTAATTATACTAGTTTTGTATAAAAGAGTCTTGGTAATCATCAATCTTTTTGGAAGAAAAGGAAGTGTTATGATGAAAAAAGAAGAATTGAAACAGCTGGCTCTCCGGATCGGTAACGTACCTGCCCGCTACGAGAGTAATGTGGAAGAATACCAAGAAGATGAGGTTTTGTTTTGGTGGGAAGATAAGAATGATCCGGAAGCCGGCATCATGGTCGAATTGGACCGGGACGGAAAACTGAAATTCTTATCCCGTCCGGCTTTCCGGACTGATCTGCCGGCTCTTTCGGAATCGGACATAGAAGAGCGGATGCGGGCGTTTGTAGAAACCCATCGTCCGGGGGCATTGGCTGAGTTCGAATTGGAAAACAGCGGCTCCGCCAATGATGATGATGTGAGATATTCCTATGTTCAGATGGCTGACGGTCTGCCGCTTCCGCTGACCGGGTTTTACGTCGACCTGTCTTTGACAGGGGAAGTAACCGGCTTTTCTTACCATGGGAAGGCCGATAATCTCTTAAGACCCGGAACAATTGCGGACAAGCGGGAAGCATTGGCTCACTTTGTCAAACATATTGAAGCGGAGCTGTTGTTCACCGTATTGCATCAGTCCGTCTATGTGCAGGGGGATGACAAGCCCCATCTCGTCTATGAAATCGTGTCTCCGACGCGGCCGATATCGGCTGACCTGAAGGAAGATAATGCAGAAATAGACGAATATGAAGAGCTGGAAGACGACATGCTGCCGTATGTCCCGATTTCACGCCCTGCACCTGAAGCGGAAAAGATGAGCATCAATGACATGATCGGGCTGCACGACGGTTTTTATAAAGAGAGGGAAAGCGATCTTGGAGACGGCCGCATCGGCATTGCCTGGCGTCCTGAAAAAACAAAATCCGTCCGGAAAGATAAAAGCTTAGAAAGTCTGTTTAAAGAACGGAATGAACATGTATTGAAAACAATGCATGATAAAGAATCGGGCCGGCTCGCCGGAGTGATGTCATTTATACATAGTGAAGGCGAACCGGAGTTTTCCGAGGAAGAATGCCATCACACGGCCATCCGCTTTTTGTTCGCCATGTTTCCGGAAGCGGATCAGTATTTCCGGGTTCAATATGATGAGCCGGATGATGAAGGAGAAAACGTGGGACTTACATATAAGGCTTGTTCGGGCGGCGTTGATTTGCGATTCGGAGAGGGGAGAATCTGCGTCAGCAAAAAGACGGGTCTTGTCACTGTATATATGCCGCCGGAAATTGATCCGAAAGAGCTGGAGGAAATCGATCCCGTTCCTTCATTGACAATGGAAGAGGCGAAGGACGCGATCCGCCGGGCCATCAAAGCCGAGCTCGCTTGGGATCGTTGTTACGAAGACGGCAGCTGCGGAAAAGTGTACAGGCTCGTATATAAGCCGGTTTTCCCGCGGTTTATTGAGGCTCATACGGGAGAAGTGATCACGAGTTTAATAGGCTGAAGGTCATGGGCGTTCGTCCCGGGTCTTTCATGGGAAATGTGACTTTTGTATGGGAAACAGCCGCTCTGAATACGGCTCTTTTCCCTCTTTGCTAAAAATAGACACATAAAAGGCACTTTCTTCCCTTTAAAAGGATAAGGACGTTTTTATATAATTAAAAACAGTTCTTTTTTATACACTCTTCTGAAAGGATGACCCCATTGCTGAAAGAACATCTGAGAAAAAAAGCGCTGGAGATCGGGAACATACCGCCGCACTATGAGCTTGAAATAGAAGATTATGATGAAAAACAAAAAACGAGAGCCTATTATATATGGAAAGATCGTAACCATCCGGATAAAACGGTAACGATTGAGCTGGGCGACGACGGATCTTTGCTTACCTATTCACGCAACGACTGTCCGGGTTCAGACATGCAGCTGTCAGACGCCGAATTAAAGCTGACGGCTCTTCGGTTTGCGGCGAGACACCGCCCGCTTACTTTTATGAATTTCATCTTTCAGGCGAGGGAAGAACGCAATGGGTGCATCCGATTTATCTATACAAAAAAAGTGCTCGGCCGGCCGCTTCCCGATTCAGGTTTTTTCGTTGATGTAACCAGGAGCGGCTTCGTCGTGCAGTTTATCTATTACGGGGATAAGGGTGAAGCGCCCGTCCCGGAAACATTTGTCGATCGGGAAAAAGTCGTCTCGCATTATATGAGTGTGCTGACATTCAGTCTCGTCTATGATGTGGTCAATTTTGAGAAAATACCGCGTCTCGTCTATGAACCGATTCTGCCGGCTTACAGCTATCCGGCCGGTGAAGATGATATCGTGCCGGATCAGCCGCTTTGCGAAGACAGGAATGAGCCGGCAAAACCGCTTCCCGCGTTTGAACATAAACGGGAAATCAGCCTGGATGAATTGATGGGGTTTACCTCGGATATGGTTCAGACGCGTCGGCGCGATCTCGGGGATGAGATCGGAACGACATGGCGGAAAGGGTCGGTTCCGGAACGGAAAGATTTGAGTATCGAAAGCTATTTTGAAAGCAGCAACAAAAATACAATGAAGATGAAAACGGACAAAAAGACAGGGAAAATGACAGCCTTTAAATCTTTTATTGAGCATCAGGGCCCGGCCTTTTATTCTGCGGAAGAGTGTGAGACCGTCGCGCTTCAATTTTTATACAAGCTTTATCCGAGAGCGGACGAGTTTTTTAAAATGAACCCGCTGAAAACGGACGGAAGGGGCAGGTTCCGCTTCCATTTTTCCGTATGGCATCAGGATATTCCGCTGCGGTTCGGCGCTGCGAGAATACTTGTCAGTCCCGTAACGGGGCTTGTGGAAGCTTACATGGCGCCTGACATTGACCCGGAGCAGCTGGAGAAGATCAATCCGGTGCCGGCCGTTACTCCCGAAGAAGCAAAGGCCGCTTTTTTATCCGATTTCCATTTGCGGCTGGAGTGGCAGCGCGATTTTACGCCGTCCGGCAATGAAGGATATAAGCTTGTGTACAGGCCTGTCTATCCTCCGTACATTGATGCGCAAAAGCGAAAAAAGAAAAGGTATTATTAGCCAGGGATCATTTGTAAATGAGGATAATCTTTAAAGCCTCTCCAATCGCCTCCCCAATCAAAACCGAGCGTTTTGGCAATCGATACGACCTCAAGCCAATCGGGCGTGCCGTTTCGGTTTCCGTCGTACGTCATATCCCAAATCAGGCTTCCATCCTTTTTTTGCAGGGCGAAGTCGATCGCAAGGCCGTAATTGTGGTAAGATTCCCCGCCTTTTGCGTAGGTGACGATATTTCCTTTTTTTGAACGTCCTTGACGGTACAATTCGTTTTGTTCCTCAATTGATCTGAAACCCTCTGTGATAACGACGGTGATGCCTTTTTTCAGAGCGGCCGTCCGCAATAGCTCCGCATTCTGTTTCACGAGCGGATGAAGAGCGCTTGGAATGGCTCTATCTTGTAATGCCGTCTGCGGCCTCAATTCTTTTTGCACATAGGAAAAACATAGGTCTGCAGAAAAGAAGAGGATCAGAAGCAGCGCAATTCTGACTGGTAGTTTCATGGTGAATTCTCTCTTTCTTTAATTGATTAAAATCTTTGTTTGCTCACTGCCATAAATTTGCTATGATAAAATATAACATAATTAGTAGCCGGAGGAAGGAGGCAAATCTATGAAATCCAAGATTCCATCTGAAGAAGTGGCCGTAAAGATGAATGAATGGTATAAGCTGATCCGCGCGTTTGAAGCCGATAAAGCTGAAGCGCTGAAGCGGGAGATTCAATATGAACTCGAAGATATGGAAGAAAATCAGGATTTATTGTTGTATTTTTCATTGATGGAATTTAGGCACCGCATCATGCTGGATAAATTAAAACCCATGAAAGACGGCGACTGCCAGCCTCCGTTCTCTGAAATGCTCACTGAGATTGAGATGAACCAGCAAAAGCTGACCGGCTTACTGGAATATTATTTTTACTATTTCAGAGGAATGTATGAATTTAAGCAGAAAAACTTCATCTCAGCGATTTCTCATTATAAGCGGGCTGAGGAAAAGCTTGAATATGTGGAAGATGACATAGAGAAAGCCGAGTTTCTGTATAAAATTTCTGAGGTGTACTATCATATCAAGCAGACTTTCTTTTCGATGAATTACGCGGGACAGGCGCTTGATATTTACAAGAAATATGAATTATACGGAATGAGAAGGGTGCAGTGCAAATTTATCATTGCCGGAAATCTGATGGACGCCCAGCAGCATAAAAAAGCGCTGGAATACCTCGAATGCGCCTTGGAGCACGCAGAGCGGCTTGATGATCAATATATGATTGCTGCGGCCTATTATAATATCGGGCACTGTATGTACAGTCTGGGTGACTTTTGCAAGGCGGCGGAGGATTTTGAACGGGCGGCTGCCGGATTTGAAGCACACAGCTTCCGGCAGGTCATCCAGGCTGTTTTTTCACTCACACATATCTACTTTAAAACGGAAAAATACAGTGAAGCCGCCGCCAGCTGCGCGCGGGGCATGAGAAGCGCGGCGGAGTGGGAAGATGAGATCTATATGACGAAATTCCGTCTGATTAAAGAGCTTTATCAGGGGGAAGGCGGACAGGATTCGCTCAAAGAGTATTTTGACATCCTGGAATCAAAGGAGCTGTTGGCTGACACAGAGGAACTGCTTCAGGACGCGGCTCATTTCTTTCATAAACGGGAGAACTACAAAGCGGCATCTTATTTTTTCAGCAGGCTTGTCGGCGTGCAAAAAAGGCTGCAAATGAACAACTACGCATAATGAAAAAAAGAACGAGGGAGCTTCGGCTTCATCGTTCTTTTTATGATTCCTTTTGTTTTCAGCCGATTAAAACCGGGTACATGCTCTGTATTAACATCAGGGAGGAAATGAGACAATGTATCAGGATTTACAGGGAAAAACAGCGATCGTAACAGGTTCTTCGAAAGGAATCGGAAAAGCCATTGCCGAACGCTTCGGCAAGGAGCGGATGAATGTGGTAGTGAACTACCTCGGTGATTCCGCCGGAGCGGAAGAAGCGGCGGACATCATTGAGAAAGCGGGAGGCAGAGCCGTCACCGTAAAAGCCGATGTATCCTCGGAAGAAGGGATTCAGGCGCTGTTTAATGCCGCTCAGGAGCATTTCGGGGGCGTGGACGTGATGGTCAATAATTCCGGCTTTAACGGAGCCGAAGCGATGCCCCATGAAATGAGCCTGGAGGATTGGCAAAGGGTCATCGACGTCAACGTGACCGGCACCTTTTTGGGGGCGAAAGCGGCACTGAAACATATGCTCGAGCACGGCAAAAAAGGAACGGTCTTAAACATATCGAGCGTTCATCAGCAAATACCGCGTCCTGAAAACGTGCAGTACTCGGCATCCAAAGGCGGTATCAAAATGATGACGGAAACGATGGCGCTCAATTACGCAGACAAAGGCATCCGGGTGAATGCCATCGCTCCCGGCACGATCGCCACGGAGTCCAATAAGGATCTGGAAGATGAAACACATAAACAGGCCCAGCTGAAAAAAATTCCGATGAACGCCTTCGGAAAACCGGAAGAAGTCGCCGCGGCCGCCGCATGGATGGTGTCGGAAGAAGCGAGTTACGTAACCGGAACGACACTTTTCGTCGACGGAGGCATGACGCTTTATCCGTCTCAGCTGGAAAGTTAAAAAGAGGAGGGGAAACCTTCTCTTTTTTGTTTAGAGAAGGGTCATAAAGGAAATGGTTCTCTAAAAAACAGGAGGGCCGCAAGATGGCGAGTGACTGGTGGAAAGACGCCGTTGTCTATCAAATCTATCCGCGAAGCTTCCAAGATACGAACGGCGACGGCATAGGCGACCTGCGGGGGATTATCGCGCGTCTCGATTATATAAAAGAACTTGGCGCTGATGTGATATGGATCTGCCCGATTTATCCGTCGCCAAACGTCGATAACGGCTACGATGTGACGGATCATCAAGCGATTATGGAATCATACGGAACGATGGAGGACTTTCACGATCTGCTTGCAGAATGCCGCAGCCGCGGATTAAAGCTTGTGATGGACTTCGTCTTAAATCATACATCCACGGAGCATCCTTGGTTCAAAGAGGCGGAAATGAATCCGGACAGCAAATACCGCGATTATTATATTTGGCGGCCGGGCACCGCGGACGGCCCGCCGACCGATTGGGTGTCGGATTACGGACAATCCGTCTGGCAGTACGAAGAACATACGGGCGAATATTACCTGCATATGAACGCCGTCAAACAAGCCGATCTGAATTGGGAAAATCCCGAGGTTCGGCAATCAGTATACGAGATGATGAGATTTTGGCTCGATAAAGGCGTGGACGGATTGCGAATAGACCAGCTCCATCTTCTGTCAAAAAAAGAATACTTGCCGCCATATGAAGATTACATCGCCCGCCGGGCCGATCCGAAGCCTTTCCGGCCAAACGGGGCACGGATACATGATTACTTAAAAGAAATGACGAAAGAGGTATTTTCCAAATATGACGTGATGTCGGTCGGCGAGGCCGGATCAGTGACGCCTGAGGAAGGACTGGTCTACACGGGAACCGATGAGCATGAACTGAATATGATTTTTCATTTTCAGCATATGGAGCTTGATCAAAAGCCGGGCCAAGAGCATTGGGATGTAAAACCGCTTGAGCTGGCCGATTTGAAGAAAGTGCTCACAGACTGGCAGGAAAAACTGGAACATCAAGGCTGGAATACGCTGTATTGGTGCAATCATGACCAGCCCCGGATCGTATCCCGCTTCGGAGACGAAGGCAAATACCGAAAGGCATCAGCCAAAATGCTTGCCGCCCTGCTTTATTTCATGAAAGGCACGCCGTACATTTATCAGGGAGAAGAACTCGGCATGACAAACGCTCCGTTTGACAGAATAGAGGATTATCAAGATATTCAGACCGTCAATATGTATCACAAAAGGGTATTTGAAATGGGCCGCAACAGGGAAGAAGTCATGGCGTCCATTATGGCGAAAAGCCGGGACCATGCCCGTACACCGATGCAGTGGGACGGCAGCAAGAATGCCGGATTTACGGAGGGCGAACCGTGGCTGAAGGTCAATCCCAATTACAAAACCGTCAATGCGGCCGAGGCTCAGGATGATCCCGATTCTATATTGAACTTTTACAAAAAACTGATCCGCCTGCGAAAACAGTATGCTGATATCATAAAAGGCAGCTACACGCTGCTGTTTCCCGATGACCCGCAGCTGTTTGTGTATGAAAGACAGGCAAACGGACAAAAAATCATATCCATCAGCAACGTATCGAAAGAAGAAGCCGCCTTTTATTGGCCGGACGGCTCCGAACCTGAAAGGGCCGAGCTGCTTCTCAGCAACTATGAAAATAATGGCGGTGCGGAATCCCGCATCACATTCCGCCCTTATGAAACAAGAGTTTATCTGCTTGCCTGATATGTGATACGACGCCCCCGTCCATACATGGCGGGGGCGCTTTTTAGGTAAGTCGGATATCAATTTAGAAAAAATATCTTGCAAAACGTAATTACTTCGTTTTATTATGGTATAGGTAACAAATGAACGAGAAAGTACGCTTTGGAAATCGTCATCATTCTGATTTACAGAACAGGGGGAAACGGCTTGTTTAAAAAATGGAGCGGAATCATTGTCATTGCGGCATGCTTTTTAATTGCGGCGGGCTGCGGCAATTCATCTTCAAAAGGTTCGTCAGGTTCTTCGAAAAGCGGCAAACTGCACGTCGTGACGACCTTTTATCCTATGTACGAATTCACGAAACAAATTGTCAAAGACAAAGGCGATGTAGACATTCTCATCCCGTCTTCGGTCGAACCCCATGATTGGGAGCCGACGCCGAAGGATATCGCCGGCATTCAAAACGCCGATCTTTTCGTATACAACAGCGAATATATGGAGACATGGGTTCCTTCAGCGGAAAAAAGCATGAGCTCTGATCATGCGAAGTTTGTAAAGGCGTCGAAAGGAATTGACTTGCTCGAAGGTTCGGATGAAGAGGAAGAGGAACATGGACACGGCGGTCATGACCACAGCCGCAGCATGGACCCTCACGTGTGGCTCAGCCCGGTTCTTGCGCAAAAAGAGGTCAAAACCATTACGGCGCAGATCGTAAAACAGGACCCGAAGAATAAAGCATACTATGAGAAAAATAGTAAAGAATATATTGCAAAACTGCAGGATCTTGATAAACTATACCGTACAACATTAAATAAAGCGTCGAAAAAAGAATTGATCACACAGCACGCGGCATTCAGCTATCTCGCCAAAGAATACGGCTTAAAACAAGTCGCGATTGCAGGCCTTTCTCCTGAAGAAGAGCCGAGTGCGGCCAAACTGGCGGATCTCAAAACGTTTGCCAAAAAGCATGATGTGAAGATCATCTACTTTGAAGAAGTTGCATCGCCTAAAGTTGCAGATACACTTGCCGGTGAAATCGGCGCGAAAACGGAAGTGCTCAATACACTGGAAGGTTTAAGCCAAAAAGAACGGGATAAAGGCATCGGTTATATCGACATTATGGAGAAAAATCTTGATGCACTGAAAGATTCGCTATTGGTTAAATAACATAGTGTGCGCCGCGGGGTGCACACTATTTCTATGCGGGAAAGGAAGGTCAGCATGAATCTCGTTACATTACAGGATATCGTTTTTGGTTATTCGCATACACCCGTGCTTGACGGTGTGTCGCTGGAAATCAAAAGCGGCGAATTCGTCGGCATTACAGGACCGAACGGCGCGTCAAAATCGACGCTCATGAAAGTCATGCTCGGCATGCTCAGACCTTGGGAAGGAACGGCCGAGATCAGTAAAAAAAACGCAGCCGGAAAACGCCTGACAATCGGCTATGTTCCGCAGCAGATTTCTTCATTTAACGCAGGATTCCCAAGCACGGTTCTGGAGCTTGTGCAATCAGGCCGTTATACGAAAGGAAAATGGTTTAAACGATTGAACGAAACGGATCACCACGAGGTGGAAAACGCGCTGAAGATGGTGGAAATGTGGGATTTCCGCCACCGGAAAATCGGCGATTTATCCGGCGGACAGAAGCAGAAAATCTGCATTGCGAGAATGCTTGCAAGCAATCCGGATCTGCTGATGCTTGATGAACCGACAACCGCGGTTGATTATGAAAGCAGACAGGGTTTCTACGAATTTATGCACCATCAGGTGAAAAATCACAACCGCACCGTCGTCATGGTGACACACGAACAAAACGAAGTACAGCAGTATTTGGATAAAGTCATACGGCTTGAGAGGGGGGAAAAAGGCGGATGGAAATGTTTGACTTGGAATTCATGCGACGAGCTTTTCTAGCGGGAAGCATGATCGGAATTATGGCGCCGATATTAGGCGTATATCTCGTGCTGAGAAGACAGGCGCTGATGGCGGATACGCTGTCTCATATTTCATTGTCGGGCGTGGCCATCGGTTTTTTTCTCAGTACCAATATTACGGCGGCGAGCATCGTTGTCGTCACGATCGGAGCGATCGGCATCGAATATATGCGGCGGGCATACCGTACATATTCAGAGGTATCCATCGCAATCTTAATGGCGGCCGGGCTGTCGTTTGCGATGTTTCTGATCAGCCTGTCAAAAGGCGGCGCGTCGATGAGCATCGATCAATATTTATTTGGATCGCTTGTCACGGTCAGCCAGCAGCAGGTCTATATTATCGGAGGCATTACCCTGCTGATTCTGCTTTATTTCATTATATTAAACAGACCGCTCTATCTCCTTACCTTTGACGAGGCGACGGCGAAGACATCAGGCATTAACACAAATCTCCTGTCAATGTCATTCAGCATCGTGACGGGGCTGGCGATTTCGGTCATTATTCCGATTATCGGCGTGCTGCTCGTTTCCGCGCTCCTCGTACTGCCCGCGGCTTTTGCAATCCGTATCGCCAAAGGGTTTAAATGGGTGTTTGCGGCAGCCATTATTATTTCTCTTTTCAGTGTGTTCATGGGGCTGACGTCTTCGTACCAGCTCGGAACGCCTCCGGGGCCGTCAATCACTTTACTGTTAATCATTCTGCTTCTGCTCGGCTTTATGCTGCAGGGGATTTGGAATGCGTTTAAAAAAGGAAAAGAACGAAAAAACCGCCGTTAAGCGGTGCAGCAGTCTCATCTGCTGCTCCGTTTGACGGCTTTTTTTTACAGAAATATATCAGCAAGTCGCTCATATGACTCTTTTTTTGCTTCGAAATCAAAGACGTTGCACAGCACCATCATCTCTTTTGTCTGATAACGTTCGGAAAGTTCAAGCAGACGGCGTTTCACTGCGGCAGGTGAGCCGATCACCATCCGCTTCCTGTTTTCTGCAATCTGTTTACGGTCCTCCGGCGAATACGGATAAGCTTTCGCTTCTTCCACACTCGGCACGCGGCTGTCAGCGCCTTTTCCGACACGAAGAAGCCATAAATCCTGGCTTAAGGCGAGTTCTTCCGCTTTCTCATCCGTAGCTGCGCATATGACGAAAATGGCACAGAGTGAGGCCGGAGCGGAAAAATGGGCGGAAGCCCGGAAATGGTCCCGATAGATCTGAAAGGCTTTTTCCCCGCGTTCCGGATTAATGAAATGGCCGAAGACATAGCCCGCACCTTGAAGAGCGGCGCGTCTGGCGCTGTTTTCCCCGAGGCCGAGCACCCAAAGCTGCGGGGCTGTTTCAATCAAGGGCGCTGTTTTTATTCCGGCATAAGCATGGTCCGAGGGAACCGAATCTGTCAGAAAGGATGATAAATCCTGAAGCTGCCTGTTAAACTCGGTCATGCTTTTCTTTACCCCGTCTGTGAGGGCGAGCCGGATTTTCGTCGTGCCGCCCGGTGAGCGTCCGACCCCAAGGTCAATCCGGTTCGGATGCAGCGCCTCAAGCTGACGGAAAGTTTCCGCGACTTTATAGGGGCTGTACTGCGGCAGCAGCACGCCGCCTGATCCGACACGGATGGACGTTGTGGCTGCGGCGGTATGAGCGATCATAATTTCCGGCGAAACGCTTGCGAGCCCTCTTGTGCCGTGATGCTCGGCAAACCAGTACCGCTTATAGCCCCATCCTTCGCTGAGGCGGGCGAGCTCCGCTGAACGGCGGAGCGTCTCGTGCGGCCCGTTTCCTTTGGATACGGGCGCCTGATCAAGTATGCTTAAATCAATCACTCGTCTGCCCCTTTCCTGACATGTATTGATACAAGGATAGGAAAAATGTTCAGTCCCCGTCAATTTCTTTGTTTTCTCTATTCTCTCCGGAACGAAGGAGAATATAGGAAGTAATTTTTCGCCGTTTTTCGCCAAAAATTCTTATGTTTTATGAAACTTTGATATAATAAAAGACGTATATCTTAATAAACACCGGGATTCTTGTCCCGGAATTTAGTAAAAATGCGCACTTGCGGCGTGCTTAGCGGCACCCTTACAGAATAGGAGTGAATCATATGGCGATCTCTTTACAAAAAGGACAGCGGATTGATTTAACAAAAGGAAAAGCCGGCCTGTCAAAACTGCTGGTCGGACTCGGCTGGGACCCTGTATCATCCGGCGGCTTTTTCGGAAAGCTGTTCGGCGGAGGCGGTGCCAATATCGACTGTGACGCTTCCGTACTGATGCTTGAAAATGATAAAATGACAGACAGCAAAAACGTCATCTATTTCGGCAATCTGAAAAGCTGGTGCGGCGGTGTCGTACATACGGGTGACAATCTGACGGGTGAAGGCGACGGCGATGATGAACAAATTCTCATCGATTTGGCGAAAGTGCCCGCTCAGATTAATAAACTTGTGTTTGTCGTCAATATTTACGACTGCGTCAGACGAAAACAGGACTTCGGCATGATTCAAAACGCGTTCATCCGCGTCGTTGATCAGGCTAATCGCGAAGAACTGGTGACGTACAATTTAAGAGATAACTATTCAGGCAGAACGAGCCTGATCGCGGCTGAAATCTACCGCGAGGACGGCGAGTGGAAATTCGCCGCGGTAGGAGAAGGCACAAACGATACAAAAATCGGCGATATCGTTAACCGATACGCCTAAACGATAAAAAGGAGAGTGCACACATGGCAATTTCATTGGCAAAAGGACAAAAAGTAGATTTGACTAAAACAAATCCGGGTCTTTCTAAAGTCGTTGTCGGCCTTGGCTGGGATACAAACAAATACGACGGCGGACATGATTTTGATTTAGATTCCAGCGTCTTTCTATTAAATGAAGCAGGAAGATGCGCGTCGCCCGATGATTTTATTTTCTATAATCAGCTTGAAGGCGGAAACGGCTCTGTCGCACATTCAGGCGACAACCTGACAGGCCAGGGCGAGGGTGATGACGAAAGCGTAAGGGTCAACCTGAGCGCGGTGCCTGCCGCTATTGACAAAATTTCATTCGTCATCACGATTCATGAAGCGGAAGCGCGCGGCCAAAACTTCGGACAAGTTTCCAACGCGTTCGTGCGCATTGTCAATGAAGAGACAAATGAAGAGCTGATCCGCTACGACCTGGCTGAAGATTTCTCAATTGAAACAGCCATTATCGCAGGAGAGCTTTACAGACATAACGGCGAATGGAAATTTTCCGCGATCGGCTCAGGCTATCAAGGCGGACTGGCCCGTATTGCGACAGATTACGGCCTGCAAATCGGCTGAACCATATCAAGCACAGAAGGGAGAGACGGCACATGGCTATTCAATTGGCGAAAGGACAGCGTGTTGATCTGACAAAAACGAACCCCGGTCTTACAAAAGCGGTGATCGGCTTAGGCTGGGATACGAACAAGTACTCCGGAGGGCATGACTTTGACCTTGACGCGTCGGCTTTTCTTGTCGATGCCCATGACAACTGTGTTAATGATCTTGATTTTGTTTTCTACAATAACCTGGAACACCCGAGCGGGGGCGTCATCCATACGGGAGACAACCGGACGGGCGAGGGAGAGGGAGACGATGAACAAATTATCGTCGACTTCTCAAAAATACCCGCAAATATTGAAAAGATCGGCATCACCGTCACGATTCATGATGCGGAAGCGCGCGGCCAAAATTTCGGACAAGTTTCGAACGCGTTCGTGCGCGTCGTCGATGAAAACAGCCAGAATGAACTGCTTCGTTTCGATTTAGGGGAAGACTTCTCGATTGAAACGGCGGTTGTCGTTTGTGAGCTTTACCGCCATGGGGCTGAGTGGAAGTTTAACGCCATCGGCAGCGGGTTTTCCGGCGGTCTGGCATCACTTTGCCGGAATTACGGCTTGCAGGTGTAAGCAGGAAATTACCGTTTTACTAAATAGGAGGAAAAAACTTGGATTTTCTACATCATATTATGTCGACCTACGCTTCCTTTTTTGATTGGAAAATGTGGGGTGAGGTGCTGACTGACCCTGTATCATGGGGGCTGATCGGTTCCTTGGTTCTGCTGGAAGGGCTGCTGTCGGCCGACAATGCGTTAGTGCTTGCGGTTATGGTAAGGCATCTGCCTGAAAAACAACGGAAGAAAGCATTAACATACGGATTGTTCGGGGCATATATTTTCCGTTTTATCTTTATCGGAATCGGGATGCTGCTCATTAAGTTCTGGTGGATCAAAGTGCTTGGCGCGCTGTACCTGGCTTGGCTCGTCATTAAGCATTTCTGGATCGGAGAAGGTGATGACGATACGGAAGGCATGAAGAAAAATTCATGGATGGTCCGTACGTTCGGAATTTTCTGGGCCACTGTCGTTTCAGTTGAGTTAATGGATCTGGCCTTCTCTGTTGACAGCATTTTAGCCGCGTTTGCGGTATCGGAAAAAGTGTGGGTGCTCTTGATCGGCGGTATGCTCGGTATTCTCATGATGCGTACAGTCGCAAAAGTATTCCTTGTGTTAATTGATAAAATCCCTGAGCTTGAAAACACGGCTTTTGTGCTGATCGGGATTATCGCCGTGAAAATGGCGGCGAGCGCCTTTGATTATGAAATGCCGCACGTGGTGTTCTTCGGAATCATCATCGCTGCGTTTGTGGTCACGTTTATTATCCACTATTTCAACAAACAAAAGCAGGTTCAGGAGCAGACGGCTGCATCTAAAGAAGAATAAAACAAAAAAGGAGGGAGAGTTCATTTCCTTCCTTTTTTGTACCGATTATCATGAAGAGAAAGGAGGAAAATGATGAAGCAGGAGGAATTGGTGATCCGAAAGGCCGAGCCGGAAAATGATGACTGGGAAACGTTTCTGATGCGGCCGCTGCCGGAACGTCCCGGTTACGAGCGGGAAAACGGGCTGGCGTTTACCCGTCTTGCCGTCCGGATTTTGGGCACTCCTTATGATGAGACGGAGTATTACAGTAAGCTTTTCGAGCTGTCTTCTCATGAAAACATCCATGTGTTGAGCGAGACGCTGGATAAGACCATCGCGCCGGAAACGTTTCAGGCGCTGCAGCACATCCATTCGGTCAATCAAAAAGAGAAAGGGCTTTCGGTTTCCAGGTTTGTCGCGTTTCTCGATGGGGGCAGGCTGCTTGCCAAACACGCTGATCCGCTTATGCACCGCCGGCTGAGAACCGCGTTTATGACACTTTTGGAAACTTTTGCGGACCGGCATGAAAACGGGCTGAATCATCCCGATTTCCGGCGTGTGCTCTTGGATGTGTCAAAGTTTTCGCTGAACCACCTGAATCCATGGCTCGAACAAGCCGATATAGAGCGTGAGATGCCGAAGGTGGTGTGGTATGGAGACGCGACCAAAAGCCAGCTCTATTTTCTCTATTATCTCGTGCTGATCGGCTGTGATGTCCTATTGTTTCATCCGGCTGCGGAAGATCCGTTCAGCTTGATTGATCCGGATGAGGAGCTCAGCTTTGTGATAAAGCTCCCCGCAACAGGCGGTCTTGAGCCTTTTCCGAAAGAAAAGCCGGACAGAACGTCCACGACGGCCTACCGGTCAACGAAAGAAATTGAGCATGTGCTGAACCATGAGGAATCCATGATGTATAAGCCTTGGCAGTTCAGGGAGCACACCCCGCAGTCCGTGACCTTAAAAACGACATATGATGAGTTATTTCTCATTGCGAAGGAGCGGGCGTTTATCCGGCCGCAATTTAAAGCGGACAGGGAGCGGGTGGCCGTTCCGAACCTTTTTGCGAAAGTGATGGGGGTCTCCAAAGATACGAAAGAATATTGGAACAGACTCCATACCGCCGCGGACTATCAGGAGACACACATGATCCGCAGTTTTCCGTTTACGGAAGAGTTGAAAGCCAACTACCAGTATCACTACAGTCAGGTTTTGAACGAAGAAGGAGCGATTGACGCGGACAGGCTGAAAAGAAGCAACATCTGGCAGTACAAGCATCTGCCTTCAGGTGTGCAGAGCGCCATCGCCAATGTGATTTCTGACATGTGCAGAAACCCAGGGCTGAAGACTTTGCCCGGGGAGCAGGCAAGGGATGCCGCAATCTATTTGTTCCGCCAGGCGACGAATCTGCCCGCTTCGCTGCTGCAATTGATTCAGACGTTTGATTACGCCCAAACCGTTCCGAAACTCGTTTTATATCATACGGAACAAAATGGCGAACTCACACGTTCTGATGCCGCCGCTCTTTTGTTTTTAAATAAATTCGGCGTCGATATCATCTTGTATAATCCGCCGGGCCATCAGGACATTGAGCATTATATTGAAGAAAGCCAATTTGATGTCCATTGGCTGGAGGACATGGTGTTTCGGCAGGAATATAAGGAGCCGTCACTCGTAAGAAAGCTGTTTAGAACCATTACGCAAAAGCAGGGAGAGTAAATAAACATGACAGAAAATCAAAATCCGCTTGTTCTTGATAAAAATGAAGAGATTTCTGAACAAAAAGCAGATGACATCCGGATGCAGCTGCGCCAAGACCCTGAAGTGCAGCGCATTTCGCAGCAGATTGACGTGAAAAACCAAATGGAGCTGCTTGAGTACGGAAAAGAACCGGCAGTTGAAATCTCGAAGTTCTCCGACCGCATCTTAAATATGATGAAAACAACAAGTGTCACGGATTCAGGCACAATGCTGACGCAGCTCGGAAAAATCATGGACCGTTTCGACAAAAATGATTTCGATGAACCAAAAGGATTTCTCGCTAAAATGTTCAAACGCGGCAACAGCATGATTGAAAAGATTTTTCAAAAGTACCGCACCCTGGGCGGAGAAATTGAAAAAATCCACGTCGAAATTTCGAAATACAAAGATGAAATGGCAAAGACGAACCATACGCTTGAAGAGATGTATGAAAACAACATTAACTACTACATGGAGCTTGAAAAATATGTTGTCGCCGGGCAGATGAAGCTTGAGGAAATGCAGGCGCTCATTCCTTCTTATGAAGAAAAAGCGGCCGGCGGAAACCAGCTTGCGCAAATGCAGCTTGATACGCTGCGTGACGGGCTTCAGGCGCTTGAGGAACGTGTCTATGATTTAGATATGGCGCGGATGGTGGCGCTGCAGACAGCGCCGCAGATCCGCCTCCTTCAGCGCGGAAATACGAAGCTCATCGGAAAAATCAATTCCGCTTTCGTCATTACGATTCCGATTTTCAAAAACGGCATCATTCAGGCTGTCACAGTCAAACGGCAAAAGCTTGTGGCTGATTCAATGAGCGAGCTGGACCGCCGCACGAATGAAATGCTGAAGCGCAACGCTGAAAATATCTCAAACCAAAGCGTGGAGATTGCCCGTATGGCAGGCCGTCCGAGCATTGACATTGAGACGATTGAAACGTCTTGGAATACGATTGTCAGCGGTATGCAGGAAACGAAACAGATCGAGGAAGAGAACAGACGTATCAGAGAAGACGGAGCGAAACGGATTCAACAGCTTCAGGATAATATTAAAAACGCAGTCTTAAAGAATTAACGCACACCCCGCTTGCTTACGGCAAGCGGGATTTTTTTGCGAAAAAAGATAATGACAATATGTAAAGACAAGTGTAAACTTATACGGTAATCATTTTCGATTTGAGGTGCTGTCTATGAACAAACAACCTGCCGTCACTCCGCGAAAACTTCTGGCGATTGCCGGAATGGGCTGGCTGTTTGATGCGATGGATGTCGGAATTTTATCGTTTATTACCGCCGCGCTCCACACTGATTGGAATTTAACACCCGATCAAATGAAATGGATCGGAAGCGTCAATTCCATCGGTATGGCAGCGGGTGCGTTTTTGTTTGGTTTACTGGCTGATCGAATCGGCCGCAAAAAAGTGTTTATCATTACCCTTTTGTGCTTTTCCATCGGAAGCGGTATTTCCGCTTTTGTAACGAGCTTATCAGCATTTCTCATTCTTCGTTTTGTCATCGGAATGGGGCTTGGCGGAGAGCTCCCAGTTGCTTCAACACTCGTTTCGGAAGCGGTTGTGCCTGAAAAGCGGGGCAGAGTGATTGTGCTTTTGGAAAGCTTTTGGGCCATTGGCTGGCTCGCAGCGGCCTTGATTTCTTACTTTGTGATACCAAGCTTCGGCTGGCAGGCTGCCCTTCTGTTAACTGCGCTGACTGCTTTTTATGCGCTGTACCTGCGGACGAGTCTGCCTGATTCGCCGAAATATGAATCGCTTTCTGCCAAAAAGAGGTCGGTGTGGGAGAATGTAAAAAGCGTCTGGGCAAGACAGTATATACGGCCGACCGTGATGCTGTCGATCGTTTGGTTCTGTGTGGTGTTTTCTTATTACGGCATGTTCCTATGGCTCCCGAGTGTCATGCTGCTGAAAGGCTTCAGCATGATTCAAAGCTTTGAATATGTCCTGCTGATGACGCTTGCTCAGCTACCTGGCTATTTCTCTGCCGCATGGCTGATTGAAAAAGCGGGCCGGAAGCGGATACTCGTCATTTACTTGATTGGTACAGCAGGAAGCGCCTATTTCTTCGGAACGGCGGATTCCTTAAGTCTTCTCCTTACGGCTGGAATGCTGTTATCGTTTTTCAATCTCGGTGCGTGGGGCGTGCTGTATGCTTATACCCCGGAGCAATACCCGACTGCGATTCGAGCAACAGGTTCAGGAACGACAGCAGCGTTTGGAAGAATCGGCGGCATCTTCGGGCCTTTGCTCGTCGGAACCCTGGCAGCCCGTCATATTTCGTTTTCGGTCATCTTTTCAATCTTTTGCATTGCAATCTTACTCGCGGTTGCTTGTATTTTGATTATGGGGAAAGAAACAAAACAAACTGAGCTTGAATAAGGAAAGCACCTCGCGATTGAGGTGCTTATTTTACATGTGCGCCCGGGCTGAGGATTGGCGATTCCCGGTTGTCTGGTAGAGCGTCATAGACAGGATGAATAGAATGGCTGTAAATCCTGTGACGGCTCCGAAATGGTGTGCGCTTTGATATAAAAAACCTGCAGCACATGTGCCGACAGTGGTACCTGCATACATAGCGGCATTGGAAAGGGAAGCGATAGTTCCTCGCGCATTCGGTGAAATGGCTTGAAAGACACCCATCATTAACGGAAAGATGATGCCAGCTGTAAAGAACGTGAGAAAAAAGCTTGTTTCTACAAAAAATAAGTTAGGCAAGAAAGGAAGAGCGAAATAGAAAGCGCCCATCAGCAGCATGCCGCCGATCAATGTTTTAAACATGCCCAGCTTTTCTGAAATCCGGCTGCCGATCAGGCTTCCGAGCATATTTCCCAGTCCGAGTACAAGCATAGCGGCGCCAATTTGCGACACGGTTAAATGATAATCCGCAGAAAGCCAAGTGCCGAGAAAGCTGAACGACGCGAAATTTCCGGTTTGAAAGAGGAAATAGGCAAGCAAAATAACCACTGTCTTCGGCAGCGAAAACAGCTCCCGATATGGAGCGGCAATTGACGTGCGCGCTGTTTGTTCAGAAGGTCGAATATCAGGCATAACAGCTGCCAGGATCAATAGAAGAATAAGCGAGCACGCTGACAAAACGAAAAAGGGAGTATGCCATGTAAAGGAAGCGAAAAACCCTCCGATCGGCAGTCCGAGCATTTGTGAAGCGGCCAATCCCGCTGTCGCAATCCCCATGCTTTTCATGACCTGAGAAGGCTGGACGAGGATAGGGATGGACGCCCAAATTTGAGGCGTCACAAACGCAGCGCTAACGCCTGCGGCAAAACGGAACAGGCACATGGCGGCAAAAGAGGGTGCGATGCCGCATAAAAACGTGGATACAATAAAGCCTGCAAGTCCCCACAGCATGACTGTTTTCCTGTTAAGCCTGTCTGAGATCGGACCCGCAATGAAAGCGAATAGCGCATAACCGAGTGCATAAGCACTGACCATCCAGCCTGACAAATCGGTAGAGACATGAAACTGATTCTGTAAAAGCGGGAGAAGCGGAGAAAGTAAAAAAGTATCCGTGCCAATGACAAACATCACACTGAAGAAAAGCCAAATACGATTCAAATGTTATCACTCCTATAGTTTTATAATTTTGAAACTATGAAACAGATATGTATAGAGAAAACCCTTTGTTAAAGGGTTTCCAAAAAGCCGGGCAGGTATGTTTGAAATGTGTCTTCCCGCAGGCGGACGTATTTTGTCCGTGAATTTTTCCGGGTTGCCGTTAATCCCGCTTCCCGCAGCGTTTTAAAATGATAGGATGCTGTGGTTTTGACAATATCGCATTTTTCACCTACTTCACCGCAGCTGAGTTCTTTTCCGCTGTAATAAAGCGTACGAATAATGGCAAGCCTCGATTCATCGGACAGTGCTTTAAAGATTTGGGCTCTGATTTGATCATCTGATTGTTTCATAGTCATGAAACTATAATACATAATGGGAGGTGGAAAAGCAACTTATTTTTCCAGTAAAGGAGAACAATTATAGAAAAGAGAGGAATTAAGTTCCATTAAAAGCGCTTTCAACTATAGGTGAGCGAAATATCACCTGTAAAATACAATCATAAAGGAGTATAACAGAGTATTTAGAAGCATAAATAAGGTCAAACGGCCACAGGGATGTTTATAAAGAAATGGTACAGAATAAAAGGAAATATGCTGTTTGTGGGGATGTTACATAAATGTTACGTTAATAAAGATTGCTTAATATGGAGGGAAAATATGAGTGTAGATGAGAAACCAATTAAGATAAAAGTCGAAAATGTATCTAAGGTTTTCGGAAAACAGACAAAAAAAGCCATTCAGATGCTGTCCAGCGGAAAAAACAAAAAAGAGATCCTGAAAGCGACCGGATCAACCGTTGGTGTCAATCAAGCAAACTTTGATGTATATGATGGGGAGATATTTGTCATCATGGGTCTATCGGGGAGCGGTAAATCAACTTTAGTTCGGCTGTTAAACCGGCTTATTGAACCGACTGCCGGGAATATTTATATTGATGGTGACATGATAACAAATATGTCAAAAGACCAGCTCCGGGAAGTGCGCCGGAAAAAAATCAGCATGGTCTTTCAAAAATTTGCGCTGTTTCCGCACAGAACGATTCTTGAAAATACGGAATACGGGTTGGAGCTCCAAGGCGTCGACAAAAAAGAGCGTGAGCAAAAAGCGCTTGATTCGCTTAAACTTGTCGGTCTTGAAGGCTTTGAACACCAATTCCCTGATCAGCTCAGCGGAGGAATGCAGCAGCGTGTCGGACTTGCCCGCGCATTGACGAATGATCCTGACATTCTTCTGATGGATGAAGCTTTCAGTGCGCTTGATCCGCTGATCCGCAAAGACATGCAGGATGAGCTTTTAGACCTTCATGACTCTGTCGGCAAGACGATCATCTTCATCACGCATGATCTTGATGAAGCATTGCGCATCGGCGACAGAATCGTGCTGATGAAAGACGGTAACATCGTTCAGATCGGGACGCCTGAAGAAATTCTGATGAGCCCGTCCAATGAATACGTTGAGAAATTCGTTGAGGACGTTGACTTATCCAAAGTTCTGACAGCGGGCCACATCATGAAGCGCGCTGAAACCGTGCGGATTGACAAAGGGCCTCGTGTAGCGCTGCAGCTCATGAAGAATCTCGGTATTTCTTCTATTTACGCCGTTGATAAACAGAAACAGCTTCTCGGCGTCATTCACGCGGCGGATGCGAAAAAAGCGGTGGAATCCGACTTATCGCTTCAGGATATTTTAAATACTGAATTTACGACTGTGCATGAAAGCACATACTTGACGGAAATTTTCGATGTCGTGTCTGATGCGAATATTCCGATCGCCGTCACGGACGATAAGGACCGCATGAAAGGCATTGTCGTAAAAGGCGCATTAATCGGCGCGCTTTCAGGAAATAACGATTATATAAATGTTGAAGATTCTGCTGAACAAGCTCAGGATTCTTCTGTTCAGGGGGTGAAGTAAATGGACAGATTGCCTAGAATTCCGTTAGCAGATATCGTTGACCGGTTTGTTGACTGGCTTACCATGACGTTCGGAGGTTTCTTTGACGGAATCTCAAACGGTTTGGCCGCTTTCGTAAACGCGATTGTGAGCGGTTTGGGTTTCATCCCGTCTATTTTATTGACTGTTATTTTTGCAGCTCTCGCTTGGTGGATCAGTACGAGAGGAATTGCACTCTTTACGTTAATCGGATTCCTTGTTATTGATTATTTGGGCTATTGGTCGCCGATGCTGCAAACGTTGGCGCTTGTCGTCACATCTGTTTTGATTTCCATTATTATCGGGGTTCCGATCGGCATATGGGCGTCTCAGAAAGAAACGGTTCGCCGCATTGTCACACCGATTCTGGATTTAATGCAGACCATGCCGGCTTTCGTATACCTGCTGCCTGCCATTTTCTTCTTTAATATCGGGGTTGTGCCAGGCGTTGTGGCATCTGTTATTTTCGCGATGCCTCCGACGATCCGCATGACGGTTCTCGGTATTAAACAGGTTCCGGCTGATCTGATTGAAGCGACGGAAGCATTCGGTTCAACGACGTCTCAGCGTCTGTTCAAGGTGCAGCTTCCGCTTGCCACAAAAACAATTCTTGCCGGTATTAACCAAAGCATCATGCTTGCTTTGTCAATGGTCGTTATCGCGGCCATGGTCGGTGCGCCGGGTCTCGGTTCTGAAGTATACAGCGCCGTGACACAGTTGAAAACCGGTGTCGGAGTGGAAGCGGGTATCGCGATCGTTATCGTAGCGATTACACTCGACCGTATCACGCAAAACATTAAAGTGAAGAAGAAGAGCAGGGGGAATGCCTGATGCTTAAGAAAATCATCGGTGTCGGCGTTACCGCTGCGCTGGCTCTTTCTTTGGCTGCCTGCGGGTCGCAGACTGATGGTAAGGCAACGGCTGCGGACCAGGTGAACAAAACCATTATCGGTATTGATCCGGGATCGGGCATCATGGCCCTGACGGATGAGGCCGTGAACGATTACGGATTGAAAGACTGGAATGTCGTCACGGCGTCAAGTGCCGCCATGACGGCGACATTGAAGAAATCATATGACCGGAAAAAGCCGATCATCGTAACGGGCTGGACGCCGCACTGGATGTTCTCCAGATACAAGCTGAAGTTCCTTGATGATCCGAAAAAAACGTACGGAACTGCCGAGCAGATTCATACGATTACAAGAACCGGCTTCAGTAAGGAACAGCCTAACGCGGCCAAAGTTCTCAGCCAGTTCAAATGGACGCAGGATGATATGGGAGAAGTCATGATTGCCGTTGAGGAAGGCGAAAAGCCGGCCAAAGCCGCAGCTGAATATGTGAAAAAACATAAAGACCAAGTGGCTCAATGGACAAAAGGCGCCCATAAAGTCAAAGGGGATAAAATCAACCTGGCTTATGTGGCATGGGACAGTGAAATCGCAAGTACGAATGTAATCGGAAAAGTATTTCAAGACCTCGGCTATGACGTGAAGCTGACGCAAGTGGAGGCAGGACCGATGTGGACTGCGATTGCGACAGGCAGCGCGGATGCGTCATTGTCTGCTTGGCTTCCGAATACCCATAAGGCATATGCGTCTAAATATAAAGGTAAATATGAAGATGTAGGAACGAGTCTGACAGGCGTCAAGATGGGTCTGGTCGTTCCTCAGTACATGAAAAACGTCAATTCAATTGAAGATCTGAAGAAGTGAGGAAAAGCAGCCCTGTAACGGGCTGCTTTTTTTTATGCTTCAAACGATTTGAGGACGGCGGCCGTTAATATCTCAACGCCAGTAAAGATGGCGCTTCGGTCAAATGTCATTTGGGGATGGTGAAGTCCAGGCTCCAGGCCGCACCCTAGGCCGAGCATCGTCGTTTTCAAGTTCGGCACCTTTAACCCGTAAAAGTGAAAATCCTCTCCTCCGGTTGTCACAAGGGGTTCATCCACATGTTCTTCTCCGAGAATGCTGCTGATCGCAGATGCCATGATGGCTTCCGCCTCCTTGTTTCGCTCGGCTGCCGGGAGGCTGTGTTCTTTTTGCAGTTCGATTTTTGCGCCGAATGCGGCAGCCGCCGCCTCACAGGCTCTTTCGGTTTCGGCGGTTAATTTCTCCATGGCGGCATTGGTTTGTGCGCGGAGATCAAGGCTGAACGATGCTTTTCCCGGAATGATATTGGAACTTTCTCCGCCTGCCTGAAGCTTTGTCATCTTCACGGAATGCGGGATGCCGGGATCAAGATGAATGAAGCTGAGTTTTTGGACGAGAAGAGCGGCGATTTCGATACTGTTAAGCCCGAGATGCGGTCTCGCGCCGTGGGCTTCTTCTCCGATAATCAGGCCTTCTATATGCTGGCTTGAGCCATGCAGAATGGACGGTGAGCATCGGCCGTTTGCCGTTTCCTGTACGGGGCGCACGTGCACGCCGTATAAGAAGTCAACATCATCCAGTACACCTTTTTCAATCATTTTCAGCGCTCCGCCGCCTTTTTCTTCAGCCGGCTGAAAAATAAAGCGGATGGTGCCCTTCGGAAGCTTCGGCTGACTCTTTAAAAGCATCATCGTGCCGAGCGCCATCGTCATATGTGAATCATGTCCGCATGAATGGTTCGCCTGAAAGACACCGTCCACTTCCTGCCACAGCGCGTCAATATCCGCCCGGACAGCCACAACGGGCGAGCCTTCTCCGATTTCGCCGACAACACCGGTGCAATCATCAAACGTACGGATTCGGCAGCCGGCCTCTTTCAGTTTTTCAGTCAGATATTCAGTTGTTTGATATTCTTTCCAGCTTACTTCGGGATTGGTGTGCAGGTGGTCAAAAATGTCCATAATGACTTGCTTTTCATGCGCTGTGAGTCTGTTCATGCCGTAAGTCCTCCTTCAAAAGCTGTCTGTTTTTTATTTTTTGATATTGAAAACAGGCAATCGGTCTGTATATAATATAGCACATATCTGTATTTTCTGAATAGTTTATAAATTTAAAGCGGGATGGTGATGTTATGGCTGTGCCGAAGGCCGAACCTGTATTGAAAAAGAAGAAATTGTTTGTGATGCCTGATGCTTATGTGCTGCTGTTCATTATCGCTTTACTATGCGCGATAGCATCGTACATCGTTCCCGCGGGGGAATTTGACAGGGTGACAAAGGGCAGTGTGACGTCCGCCGTCCCGGGAAGTTATCATTCTTTAGACCAGTCTCCTGTCAGCCCGATCGCTTTTTTTACCGCGATTCAGGAAGGGATGACAAGTTCCGCGCCGATTATTTTTTTAATCCTGTTTACGGGCGGCACCATTGCGATTTTGGAGAAAACGGGCGCCATCAATGGATTGATCAGTAATGTCATCAGTACGTTCCGCACAAAACAGCTGCTGTTTATTGCAATTGTCGGATCTCTATTTTCGATCCTCGGCACAACCGGCATCGTCGTTAATTCCGTGATCGGTTTTATTCCGATCGGCCTGATCGTCGCCCGTTCGCTGAAATGGGACGCCGTGGCCGGAGCGGCCGTCATTTATATCGGCTGCTATGCCGGGTTTAACGCGACGATTTTATCACCTTCACCGCTCGGGTTATCACAAAGCATCGCGGAGCTGCCGCTGTTTTCCGGCATCGGCCTGCGGATTGCCGTCTACATTTGTTTTCTGCTATCATCTATTTTATATATTTATCGGTATACGAGAAGGCTCAGAAAAGCAAAGGACGCCAGTCTGCTGGGGAACGATTGGTTTCCGGCGGCAGGTTCAACCCCGCAGGCTTCCGATCCGGAGGACAAGCCAGTCCCGTTTACCGTCCGCCATAAATTGATTCTGGCTGTCGCGGCTTTGTCGCTTGCCGGCTTTTTATACGGCGCGCTTACTCTTGGCTGGTCTGATTCAGAGATGGCCGCCGTGTTCATTTTTATCTCAATCGTGTCAGGCCTGATTGCGGGAATGGCGGCAAATGATATCGCAAAAACGTTTATTACAGGCTGTCAGGGCCTCGTTTACGGCGCGCTGATCGTCGGAATGGCGAGAAGCATTTCCGTTATTCTGGAACACGGAAAGCTGCTTGATACGGTAGTCAATGGACTTGCGTCACTGCTGCACGGTTTCAGCCCGATGGCAGGCGCAATCGGAATGTATATTTCCAGCGCCCTGCTTCATTTTCTGATATCATCGGGCTCAGGGGAGGCGGTCGTATTTATTCCGATCTTGGCGCCGCTTGCCGATCTGATGGGCATCACGAGACAGGTCGCGGTTGAAGCGGTCATGCTCGGAGAAGGCGTCGTAAACTGTGTCAATCCGACTTCCGGCGTGCTGATGGCCGTACTGGCTGCCAGCGGCATTCCGTACGTAAAGTGGCTTCGCTTCATGATTCCGCTGGCGCTGATTTGGTTTGTCATCGGCCTCGTGTTTATCTGCATAGGCGTCCTGATCAATTGGGGTCCTTATTAAACATTTTGTCAATGATATTTCGGTTTATCATTATGAATCGGCAAGATATAATGGGAGTTGTAAGCCATTCTTAATAGTACGGGAGGAAGTCATGAATCAGCGACGGAACGGACTTTCAAACGTGAATGGAAAGAGTGAGAGTGTGAAAGAGAAAGAACGAATGATTTGGTCAGAAGTCGGAATGCTTGTGGGCACACTGTCTTTGCTTGACATCATCGTACGCGGACTTGTTCTGAACTGTCCGTTTAGGGAATGGGCCGGAAGCTTGGCGGTTTTCTTCATTATAATTGTTTATTATTGCATCAGGGCGGGAGCGTCGGGAATGCTCATGCCGAGAATAGACACCAAAGAAGAACTGAAAAAGCGGGTGAAGCAGCAGCGGATAGATTCAATTGCGGTCACTTTTGCGGTGGCGGCGCTTACGATGTACGACAGGGGGTTTCCCCATACATTCTTTGCTTGGCTGAAAATGATCTTTCTTTTTATCGTCTGCGGAGGCGTTCTGTTTTTGCTTCGGTATGTCATTGTGAAGCTGTCTTACAGAAGAGCGATAAAAGAAATAAAAAAGAAATCATCCTGACAGGTGGTTTCTTTTTTTGTTTGAAAGCGGGAAGTCTTTTTAATTGATAGGAATATAGATTTGAATTCACTCTGTCACGTTGCTTTGATAGAGAGAGTGTGATAAGTTGAAATGTAAGCGTTAACATAATTCTCCAGTCTTCACAACAGTTGAAAGGAGCTGAAGAAAGAGTAAGAGGAATTTTTGACTCCGCAGTCAGTCTTCAAAAATGAAATAAGGAGTGTCAAAAATGTTTGAAAAACGATTCAAAACCTCTTTACTGCCGTTATTCGCCGGATTTTTATTGCTGTTTCATTTGGTTTTGTCAGGCCCGGCGGCTGCGAACGCTGAAACTGCAAACAAATCGAATGAGGTGGCCGCGTCATCGGTCAAAAACGGGACCATCCTTCATGCCTGGAATTGGTCGTTCAATACGTTAACACAAAATATGAAAGATATTCGTGATGCGGGCTATGCAGCCATTCAGACGTCTCCGATTAACCAAGTAAAGGAAGGGAACCAAGGAGATAAAAGCATGAGGAACTGGTACTGGCTGTATCAGCCGACATCGTACCAAATCGGCAACCGTTACTTAGGCACTGAACAAGAATTTAAGGACATGTGTGCAGCCGCGGAAAAGTATGGCGTAAAAGTCATTGTCGATGCGGTTATCAATCATACCACCAGCGATTACGCCGCGATTTCTGACGAGATTAAGCGTATTCCAAACTGGACCCATGGAAATACACAAATTAAAAATTGGTCGGACAGGTGGGACGTCACTCAAAATTCATTGCTTGGGCTGTATGATTGGAATACACAGAATACTGAGGTGCAGGCCTATCTGAAACGTTTCTTGGAAAGAGCATTGAATGACGGAGCAGACGGGTTCCGCTATGATGCCGCCAAGCATATAGAGCTTCCGGATGATGGGAATTACGGCAGCCGATTTTGGCCGAATATCACAAATACATCGGCGGAGTTCCAATACGGAGAAATCCTGCAAGACAGCGCGTCCAGAGATACTGCTTATGCGAATTATATGAATGTGACGGCTTCTAACTATGGGCATTCCATCAGATCCGCTTTAAAGAACCGTAATCTGAGTGTGTCGAATATCTCCCATTATGCATCTGACGTGTCTGCGGACAAGTTAGTCACATGGGTGGAATCACATGATACGTATGCCAATGATGAGGAAGAGTCCACATGGATGAGTGATGACGATATCCGTTTAGGCTGGGCAGTGATTGGTTCCCGCTCAGGAAGCACGCCTCTTTTCTTTTCCAGACCTGAGGGCGGAGGAAACGGTATAAGATTTCCCGGAAAAAGTCAAATAGGAGATCGCGGGAGCGCCTTATTTAAAGATCAGGCGATCACTGCGGTCAATCAATTTCACAATGTAATGGCCGGGCAGCCTGAGGAACTCTCGAATCCGAATGGGAACAATCAAATATTTATGAATCAGCGCGGCTCAAAAGGCGTTGTGCTGGCTAATGCGGGATCGTCTTCTGTCACCGTCAATACTTCAACGAAATTGCCTGACGGCAGGTATGATAATAGGGCCGGCGCCGGTTCATTTCAAGTGGCGAACGGCAAACTGACAGGTACGATCAATGCCAGATCCGCGGCTGTTCTTTATCCCGATGATATTGGAAATGCGCCTCAGGTCTTTCTTGAGAATTACCAAACGGGGGCAGTCTATTCTTTCAATGATCAGCTGACGGTCACCCTGCGTGCAAATGCGAAAACAACAAAAGCCGTTTACCAAATCAATAATGGGCAGCAGACAGCATTTAAGGATGGAGACCGATTAACGATCGGGAAAGGAGATCCAATCGGCACGACATACAACATCAAGTTAACCGGAACGAACGGCGAGGGTGCAGA
This sequence comes from Bacillus sp. EKM420B, assembly GCF_011065565.1. Classification (NCBI taxonomy): domain Bacteria; kingdom Bacillati; phylum Bacillota; class Bacilli; order Caryophanales; family Bacillaceae; genus Bacillus; species Bacillus sp. EKM420B. The sequence continues at coordinate 101,290 of NZ_JAAMNX010000007.1, forward strand.
GAGAACCCAAGAATACACGTTTGTCAAAAAAGACCCGGCCCAAACCAACATCATTGGCTATCAAAATCCGGATCATTGGGGCCAGGTAAATGCTTATATTTACAAACATGATGGAGGCAGGGCCATAGAATTAACCGGATCGTGGCCGGGGAAAGCAATGACTAAGAATGCAAATGGAATTTACACGCTGACGCTGCCTGCGAATGCGGATACGGCCAATGCCAAAGTGATTTTTAACAATGGCAGCGCCCAAGTGCCCGGACAGAACCAGCCCGGCTTTGATTATGTGCAGAATGGTTTGTATAACAACTCCGGTTTAAACGGTTATCTTCCGCATTAATGGATAGGGCCATCATCACATCAGCGTGCCGGCAAACCCTCGCTTCTGGGAAAAGGACAGCGCGTTTTCAATCACGCTGAAAAGATGACAACATCCTAAAACGGTTCCGTTTTAGGATGTTGTCAACAATCTGGAAACCATCACCGATATTTTTTTGTCCAAAAATCAAACTTTTCTCTTGCAAAAGTTTGTGAAGTGTTGCACAATATAAATGTGAAATACTTCACAAGTTAAAAACAGACACCACGAAACACTGGAGGATGAGCATACATGATGAACGAACGAGTGAACAAAGTAGCATTAATCGGAGCAGGTTTTGTTGGAAGCAGTTATGCATTTGCGTTAATTAACCAAGGGATCACAGATGAGCTTGTGATCATTGATGTAAATAGAGAAAAAGCCATGGGCGATGTCATGGATTTAAATCACGGAAAGGCATTTGCGCCTCATCCGGTCAAAACGTCTTACGGCACATATGAGGATTGCAAGGATGCCGATATCGTGTGCATCTGTGCCGGAGCCAATCAAAAACCGGGCGAAACGAGACTTGAGCTGGTCGAAAAAAATCTCGCCATTTTTAAAAACATTGTCGGTGAAGTAATGGCAAGCGGATTTGACGGCATCTTCCTCGTTGCCACAAACCCGGTCGACATTCTCACTTATGCGACATGGACATTCAGCGGCCTTCCGAAAGAACGCGTCATCGGCAGCGGCACGACACTGGATTCTGCGCGATTCCGTTATATGCTGAGTGAATACTTCGGCGCCGCTCCGCAAAACGTACACGCCCACATTATCGGTGAGCACGGCGATACCGAGCTTCCTGTATGGAGTCACGCCAATATCGGCGGAGTGCCGGTACAGCAATTGCTGGAGAAAAATGCAGCTTACAAACAGGACGAGCTGGATCAGATCGTTGACGATGTGAAAAATGCGGCCTACCATATTATCGAGAAAAAAGGCGCGACATATTACGGAGTGGCGATGAGCCTTGCCCGCATCACAAAAGCGATTTTGCGTAATGAAAACAGCATTTTAACCGTCAGCACATATCTGGACGGCCAATACGGTGTAAACGACGTCTTTATCGGCGTTCCGGCCGTCGTCAATCGGAGCGGCATCGCAGGCGTGACGGAACTTGAGCTGAATGAAACAGAACAGGCTCAATTCAGCCGCAGCGCAAACGTGCTGAAAGATATTCTCGCTCCGCATTTCGCAGAGTAAACAAAAAAGCAGTACATGACAAACGCCATGTACTGCTTTTTTTAATTCGCTTTTTTCGCCATTTCCTGAGAGGTTTTTACTCTCGCTTTTCCCATAAACAAAATGGTAACGGCCGCAATGACGATCGGCGCCAGCGCAAGCGTAAATACATATGTGATGCTTTGCGACATGGCGTCAATAATGCGATCCAGAATGTGCGGCGGAATATGAGCGCGCGTGCCGGCCTGGAAAATGTCCTGCGGATTTCCGATGTTCTGCATCGCGCCGCCCGCTCCTTTCATGCCGCTGAATGAATCTGTGAGCTTGTTGGTAAACACATTCGTCTGGATGGTTCCGAAAATCGTCACACCGAGCGTCATACCGAATGATCTCAAAAACGAGTTTGTTGAGTTGGCGCTTCCGCGGTAACGCGGCTCCAGATCGTTCATGGACGCAGCCGGCAGCAGTGAGAAGTTGAAGCCGACGCCGAATCCTGAGATCAGCATGAATACCGTCAGCATCGTACGCGCCGTATCCGGTGTCATATTGGAAAGCAGCAGCATTCCGATAAAGAAAGCGACCACGGAAATCAGCATTAAATTGCGGAACCGCACTTTCGTCTGGAAAATTCCGCCGATCATACTTCCGATAACAGAACCGATCATCATCGGCGTCAAAATAAAGCCCGCGCTTGTCGCGGTGCTTCCGTACACAGCCTGAACGAAGATCGGGATAAACACCGCTAAAATGACGAACGTGGCTCCGTAAAGGAACGCCAGAATCTGTGCCGTGGCAAATAAACGGTTTTTAAACATCCAAAATGAGATAATGGGTTCTTCCGCTTTTCTTTCCACGATAAAAAAGGCGATAAAGAACACGGCGAACACAGCGAACAGACCGATGATCTGCACGGAGTTCCAATCATACGTTTTTCCGCCGAGCTCAAGGGCGAACATCAGACCGACAATGGAAACCACCAGCGTAATCGCGCCGGCCCAGTCGATTTTCTGCTTCTTGTGTTCAAGGGATTCTTTATAATAACGAAGAATGAAAAACAATGATAAAATACCGATCGGCACGTTGATGTAAAACACCCAGTGCCAGCTGATGGAGTCGGTAATGAGCGCGCCTAAAAGCGGCCCGAGAACGCTGGAAAGGCCGAAAACGGCACCGAACATGCCCGACATTTTTCCGCGTTTTTCCGGCGGAAATAAATCAAAAATGATCGTGAAGGCGATCGGCATCAGCGCGCCTCCGCCGATTCCCTGAATAACGCGGTAAATAATGAGCTGATCCATTGTTTGGGCGATTCCGCATAATGCAGATCCGATTAAGAAAAGAATAAGACCGAATAAAAAGAAACGTTTGCGTCCGTACATATCGGACAGTTTTCCATAAATCGGCATACCGGCCATAACGGCTACCATGTATGATGCCGTCACCCACGCGAACTTATCGAAACTTCCGAGGTCCGCCACGATATTTCCCATCGCAGTGGCAACGATTGTATTATCCATAGCCGACATTAAAATGCCCAGCAAAAGACCGATGACGACAAACTTTGTCGTGGCGTCCTTCGCGGCTGTTTGTTCCATGCTTTTTTCCTCCCATACTTACTTTTGATCATTAAATTTGCTATGATCATATTAGATTTGCCGAAAATTATCTTGATCGTCAAGATAAATTGATTTTATAGGGAGGCCTGTCAGTTGTCAACAAGAAATACCAGAAGCGAGACGGAGGAAACCGCGATACAGTTATTCCGGAAGATGGCCACAAGAACGATCCTTTTTCATCAGGCCGCCGCTCAATCTCTCGGTCTGTTTCCGACCGATTTGAAATCAGCTGATATCTTAAATGAAGCAGGCCCGATGACCGCAGGCGAGCTTGGGAAAAAAACCGGCCTCAGCACAGGTTCGGTAACGGCGCTCATTGACCGGCTCGAAAAAGCGGGATATGTCATGAGGAAAAAAGACCCCGAAGACAAACGGCGTGTGATCATCGTGCCGCTGACAGCCGGAAAAGCGAATGTGAAGCAATTGTTCAGCTCCTTATCCCAGTCCACGATCAGCCTTTGCCGGCAATATAAAGAAGAAGAACTGCGGCTGATATTCGATTTTTTAGGAAAAGTGACGGACATAATGGAAGACGAGCTTGAGAAATTAAAATAATGTATCATAGCACGGCCCATTCATGAATAACTTGTACAAGTTGCATGAATGAGGGGGAAGCCAATGAACATCTTTTTAAGCTACATCGTTCTCGGGCTGTCATTGTCAGCACCTGTCGGACCGGTCAATGCGGCGCAAATTGACAAAGGCATCAAAAACGGCTTTTGGCATGCATGGATTTTCGGTCTCGGCGCTATGGCCGCGGACGGGCTGTATATGATTCTGATCTATTTCGGGCTGTCTCAATTTTTGACCGCTCCTTTTGTAAAAACGTTTTTGTGGCTCTTCGGTTTTTTCGTGCTGACCTACACGGGAGTCGAAACGTTAAAAAATATAAGGGAAGCGATGAATGTCAGAAGCGGAAAAGGAAAACCGGCTTTTTACAAAACATTCGGCGCGGGCTTTTTTATTTCTCTTTCCAACCCGCTGAGCATTTTATTCTGGCTCGGCATATACGGGAGCATTCTCGCCAAAACCGCTGAATCCTTCGATGCAAATCAGCTTTTGATTTACAGCTCCGGCATTCTTCTCGGCATTTTGATCTGGGATTTCTGCATGGCGGTCGCCGCGAGCACTTTCAGAAATCTCCTTCATGAAAAAGCGCTCCGCTGGCTGACGGGAGCGGCGGGTGTGTCTTTGATCGTTTTCGGGTTTTATTTCGGATGGCAGGGGATTCAAATGCTCATCTCATAAATAGAAGAGTCACCCATCGCCTATCTCCGTCATAACGTATCATGACGATACTGGAGGTGGGCCGATGGCAAGCGGGCTGTACACAAAAAGTTGCCTTGAGGAAAAGTTATTGGATCTGCCAAATTGGCAGAGAATCGCTTTTGAGCTTCTATCAGAAAAAGTAGGCGATAAAGCGGATACGTTTCCGTGCATTCCCGGACGTCAGGGATTTTTGACAGATCAGCTCCGGATATCCTTTGCGGGTGATCCCCGCGAAGAGGGAACCCCGGAGGAAGTGGGGATGCTGCTGTCAGAGTACGGAAAGATCTCAAGGAATACCGGAAGATACGCGTCGCTGCTTGTGATTTTTGATACGCCTGAGGATTTAGCTGAGCATTATTCCGTTGAGGCGTATGAAGAGCTGTTCTGGTCTTTTTTAAACCGGCTGAGCGGCTGCGACCCGAAAGACTGGCCGGAAGACATGCCGGAAGACCCTGAACATTATAAATGGGAGTTCTGCTTTGACGGCGAACCGTATTTTATTCTGTGCGCGACGCCTGCGCATGAAGCGAGACAAAGCAGAAGCTTCCCGTTTTTTATGCTGGCGTTTCAGCCGAGATGGATTTTCGAAGGATTAAATGATTCAACCGCGTTCGGACGAAACATGAGCCGGCTGATCAGAAAACGCTTAGAGGCGTATGATGAAGCCCCTCTTCATCCCCGATTGGGGTGGTACGGAGGAAAAGACAATTTAGAATGGAAGCAATATTTCCTCCGTGATGATGAGACCCAAGTGTCAAAGTGTCCCTTTTCTTATTTGAAGAGACTGTTTAAACCGACGAAATAAGCTATGAGCCGGCAGGGCTGTGTCCCTGCTTTTTTTGTGCGATCCATGTCACGATCGCAATGACGGCGAGAAAACAAAGGCTGACCAGAAAACCGGGCCGGCTCGATTTCTCAAACAGCGTCCCGGAGACGGCCGCGACAATCAGCACAAGGGCGATAACAATCTGTACTGTTCCCGTCTTTGTCGTTTCAAGCAGTTTCTTGCCCGAGAACAAAATGAACAGCCACGTATACAGAAGCATGAGGCCCGCCGCGGTTGTCATGTGTTCATATATGTTTTTCGGCAGCACCAATGACAGGATGATGGAGACGATGAGTCCGGCAAACGTCAATCCGAGCGCGGGCCAGCAGATTTTTTTGTTTTCCTTTAATCTGAAGCATTTCGGCGCATCTCCGTCATCAGCCATTGTACAAAGCAATGTCGTCACCGCAAACAGCGAGGCGACGAGCGTAGAAAATCCCGCAATAATAAAAATCCCGTTAAAAATATCAAGAATGATATCTAAATGAAAACCCTTCAGCGATGTAATAAACGGGCTGTCCTGTTCGGTGAATTTGCCCAGCGGCACTAACAGCAGCGCCAGGCCGAGAGAAACGACATAAATCACCGCAAGTACGGCAAGCATCAGCCGGCCTGATTTTGAGGCTTCCTCCGGTTTTTTCAAGTGGACGGTCATCAGCCCCAAGACTTCAATTCCTCCGAAGGCGTAAAACGCATAAATCAGTCCCGTCCATAACCCCATCGCTCCGAGCGGGAACAAATCCTTTGATTCGTTCGGCACCTGCACATCCGGTTTATGAGAAAATATACCGCACAGCGCCAATATGGCGATCACGATAAACATAAAAATCGCCGCCGTCTTGACAACAGCGAGCACATTTTCCGTTTTTTGAAAAACGGACAGCCCCGTAAATATAATCAAAAGACCGAGCACCGCATAGATGGAGGCGAAAATCCACAGCGGCACATTCGGAAACCAATGCTTCGTAAACAGCGAGATCGCTGTCAGCTGGCTTCCCGTGATCAGCATCTCGGACGACCAGTACACCCATCCGTTGCTGAAACCGGCCCAAGTGCCGAAAGCCTTTCTCGCATAAGCGCAAAAAGACCCCTTTTCGGGCTGTTTAGCCGAAAGCTTCGCGAGCTGCTCAAAGACAAAATAGGTGCCAAGCCCGGCAATAAGAAATGAGATCAGTGCGGAATATCCGCTTTTGACAATAGCGATGCTGGACCCGAGAAAAAAGCCCGTCCCGATTGTGCAGCCGACGCCGATTAAGGAGAGCTGCCACCAAGCGAGATTTCCTTTAGGCTGGTCCTGTGATTTACCCATGAAGTTCAACCCCTTTATCAAAGCTTAGATTGCGGCCGTCAGAAGGGGAATATACATCCAATAAATTGCTTTACATGAAACAAACGGCCGGAGTTCATAATAGAAGAAAAAAAGGAGCAGTCTGATGACACAGCAATTTATCGTACCGCCGAAAAAAGGGCTCGGCCTGAAGGTTCACAAAGGGCAGATTATAAAAGTCGTCGATGTGGAAGGACAGCAGGTGGCTGACTTCACGGCGTACCATGCCAAGGACTTTTATGAACATCTTGATCAGGGCGCGACGATTGATGCCAACCAGTCTATTCATGTAAAAACGGGTGATCATATTTATTCGAATTTATACAAGCCGATGCTGACGCTGATTGAAGATACAGTCGGCAAGCACGACCTGCTGCTTCCCGCCTGCCGTCCGGATATGAACAGGCTTTTATACGGAAAGCATAAAGACGAGCTCCAGGATACGTGCTATGACAATATGAGCGGGGCGCTTGAACCGTTCGGGGTGCCGCGGCCGCATATGCATTACCCATTTGCCATCTTTATGAACACGGTGCTCGATGATAAGGGAAACTTATCAGTCGAAACGCCTCTTTCTGACGCGGGTGATTATGTACGGCTCCGTGCGGAAATGGATCTCGTCGTCGCATTTTCATCCTGTCCGATCGAAAAAGGAAAATGCAACGGCGACAGCATCACGGCGCTGCGGGTGGAAATCAGCTGATCCCGGTGTATTTGATTCACTTAAAATCCGCACCTGTGCTATATTTAACAAAGAGTCGTACATAGTGGCATGATTCATTTTCAGCATGAACGGGAAATGAATCATAAAGAAACAATGCAGGAGGAGTGATCGGGATGAGCATCCAGAAACAAATTATGAATGATCTCCATGTAAAACCCTCAATTGATCCGAAACAAGAAATTGAGGACAGAGTGAACTTTCTGAAACAATATTTGAAAAAAACAGGTGCCAAAGGCTTTGTGCTCGGCATCAGCGGCGGGCAGGATTCCACGCTTGCGGGACGCCTCGCCCAATTGGCGGCTGAAAGCATCAGAGAAGAAGGCGGAAACGCGGAATTTATCGCCGTCCGTCTTCCGCACGGCACACAGCAGGATGAGGATGACGCCCAATTGGCGCTCAAATTCATTAAGCCTGATAAATCGTGGACGTTTGATATTAAGTCCGCTGTCAGCGCGTTCGCCGATCAGTACAAAAAAGAAACGGGCGATCAGCTGTCTGACTTTAACAAAGGAAATGTAAAAGCCAGAATGAGGATGATCGCGCAATATGCCATCGGCGGACAAGAAGGGCTGCTTGTCATCGGAACCGACCATGCGGCCGAGGCGGTGACCGGTTTCTTCACGAAATACGGTGACGGCGGCGCTGATCTGCTGCCGCTGACCGGATTAACGAAACGCCAGGGCAGACGTTTATTAGAAGAGCTCGGCGCGCCGGAACGCCTTTATTTGAAATTACCGACGGCCGATCTGCTTGATGAAAAACCGCAGCAGACGGATGAGACCGAACTCGGCATCACATACAATGACATTGATGATTATTTAGAAGGCAAGGACGTTTCTTCCGAAGTGATTGAGGCGCTGGAAAAACGCTACCTCAGTACGGAGCACAAGCGCCAGGTGCCGGCATCAATGTTTGATGATTGGTGGAAATAGAATGAAAAAACCTCCCTTTTGAAAGGGAGGTTTTTGTTATCGTTTTTATTTATCTACACTTTCATAAATCCCTACCCAATACCCTTTGCTGCTGTCATAATATTTGCTTTTGAAAATCCATTTTGTTCCGTTTAAAACGAAAGAAGCAGCGAAATTGCCGTCAGGGCTTTGAACGAGCTTGATGGCATTAATGCCAACATCTGCTTTCGTTGAGATTGGGCTATTTTCCACGGATGAAGATGCTGTTGGTGATGCGGCAAAGGCAGGAGCGGCAGACATCAGTAAGGCAAGAGACAGCGCAGAACCGGTTAACACTTTTTTGAATTTCATTTCGAACACTCCCTTTTCAAATGAAATGTATTACAGTGTTAATAATTAGATGATTATCCATATAATTCCTTCTTTATTTCTAAAATTTTTTTCTTAAATTGAAAAAACATCCCTTCGGAGGGACTTTTTATTTATTGATCCATTTGCATGGATCAGGGACATGTTTTCAAAACGTTTTTTTATTTGATACGGATATGATTCAGCTTCACCGTCAATCTGTCGGTGAATCTTCGAAGGCTGCCTCTCGAATCAGGCTCAATAGGCAGATTTGCTTGGGCAGCGATCGTTTCTGCGACCTGCTGAATAGACATTTGGTCTGTATGGAGATGTTCTGTGAAGAGGCTATCAGACAGGCTGTTGATGCAGCGGTCGATTTGTTTTGCGGCCCAGGAGCTTTTTCCTTCCGCTCTGGTGCGCAGGCGTTTCAGCAATGTTTCCTTTGAAGCCAGCAGGGTAAAGTGGTGAATGGTCCGGCCATCCTGTCTCAGCCTGCTGATAATGTCATGGAAGTATTGATCGTTCGTAATGGTCATGGGCACAATGATGATGCCCTGATATGTATCTGACAAATAGGAAAGCATGCTGTAATTGAATTCCCGCCACAGAGGGTAGCTTTGAAAGTCATCTTCAGCGATATCCGGCGGTATCATCGAACGCATCGCAAACCCCATCTTTTCAGGATCATATACGTAAGACGGTTTCAGTCTTCTGTGCAGTTCAAACGCTGTTTGTGTTTTTCCGGAACCGAAAGCCCCATTTATCCAAATGATCATCATGATATCCCCCTTTTTCTATATGATACAAAAAAAAGACCCTTCGATCGAAGAGTCAGCGGGAAAAAACAGACGTATATTCCCGGAGCGATTCCTTTATATGCGTAAAGGCATGTTCTCCAAAATACTCAAGAGAAACAAAACCGTCATATTGTCTGTTCATCAGCTCTTTTAAAAATGCTTTTTGATCGAGATCTCCTTGAAAAATCGGAGTTGGCTTGCTGAGATACCAGTTGTCAAAATTCCAGTGATAGTTTTTCAGATGAATATGGCTTACGGTATGATACAGCTTTTCTAAAGCGGACATTTGGTCAACGTGATTGACGTGTAGGTTGGAGCCGTCAAAAATGGTGCGGACCCGCGGATGGCCGACATCCTCCAAAAATGCCAGCGCCGCCTCCGGTGTATCCGCGTACGTATCGTAATGAATCTCAAGCCCGATATCGACTTCATAGTCATCTGCGAGCCGTACCGCCTGCTGAAATTGATCAACCGCACGTTGCCACTTTTCCGGTGACGTCCGATGTGAAGGAAGATTGCCGGCAAAGACTCTGATCAAGGGACTGTGCAGCTGTCGTGCCGCGCTTAATGCCCTTTGAACACCCTTTAACGCCTGCCTTTCATCCTGAGCGGCGAAGTCAGTGTATAAACTGACGGCAGGCACCCCGATGCCATCCTCCTGAAGCTGCTGATCAAGCCTGTCGAGCGGGCCGATTTCCTCTATATATTGTTTGGCGTGTCCGTACCACAGTTCGATTCCGTCAAAGGAGTGCTCCTTCGCGAAAGAAATGATGTCGAAAATATGCTTTTTTTTAAATCCTGTCGTGCAAAAACTCAGTTTCATCGGTAATCCTCCCGTAACTGTCTATCATATGTGTACTTTTCCCCGGGTGAGATACGGATAAACAGGTGAAAAGGGCAGACACTTTTATAAGCAGGGTGTAAGTGCGGCACACAAATTGTTTAGCGCTTTTTTGCGTCAAAGTATTAAATAATTGACCGAAGTGTTGTACAATTAATTTCATTCGAGTAAGGGGGGAGAAGCCATTGAAAAATGAAACGGAGCTGACGGACTTCAGTCCCGTCCGCAATAAACCGACTCGCGCTCGTTATGTGATACTGTTTCTTTTGTTTTTTATCACTGCGATTAATTATATAGACCGTGCCAGTGTATCCATCGCCGCCCCGTCCATTCAGACATCGCTGAACATAAGCCCCGCGCTTTTGGGCGTCGTCTTTTCCGCATTCAGCTGGACCTATACGGGTATGCAGATTCCCGGCGGGCTCATTTTGGACAAATTCGGATCAAAACGGACGTACGGCGTTTCTTTAATGATCTGGTCTGTTTTCACCGGAGTGCAGGCTTTTGCGGCCAGTTTCGGGTTTTTATTCGGCTGCCGCCTGATGATCGGGCTGGCTGAATCGCCTGCGTTTCCGGCAAACAACCGGATTGTCACGACATGGTTTCCAAGGCGGGAACGCGCCTTTGCCACGGGTGTTTATACGGCGGGGGAATATGTGGGACTGGCGTTCGCCACACCGGTTTTATTCTGGGTGTTAACGGCATTTGACTGGCGCGCCGTCTTTATTTCTTCAGGGTTGCTCGGGCTTGTTTTCTCCGTTTTCTGGTTCAAAATGTATCACGAGCCGAATCGGTACCGGAAAGTGAACCGGGAAGAGCTTGATTATATTAGAGAAGGCGGCGGACTGACAGAGGTGTCTGAATCAGCCGGCAGAATCACGTGGCGGGATTTCGTCCAGCTTCTTAAATACCGCAAGCTTGTCGGCTTGTATATCGGCCAATTCGCCGTAGCCTCCACGCTGTTCTTCTTTTTGACATGGTTTCCGACTTATCTGGCGGAGGCAAAGCACATGGCTTTCTTAAAAGTCGGCTTCGCCGCATCAATCCCGTATGTCGCCGCCTTTTTCGGCGTATTGTTCGGCGGATATTGGTCTGACGGAATGATGAAACAGGGCGTGTCGGTGAACGTTGCCCGGAAAACCCCCGTCATCCTCGGTCTTCTGCTGACAGGCTCCATCGTGCTCGCGAATGTTACGGATTCTGCTCCTGCGGTTTTGACGATCTTATCCATTGCTTCTTTTGCGCAGGGCATGTCCAATATATCCTGGACGATGCTGAGTGAGGTGGCGCCAAGCGAAACAATCGGATTGGCAGGAGGCGTGTTTAACTTTTTCGCCAATATGGCCGGCATTATCACCCCGCTTATCATCGGGTTTATCGTTTCTGCGACCGGTTCATATAACGGAGCGATTCTGTTTGTCGGCGCTGTCGCATTTATCGGGGCATTTTCTTATATTTTCATTGTCGGAAAGGTGGAACGCATTACGCTCCGATAGAAAGAAAAACTCATCTCTTCTTATAAAGGATGGGTTTTCTTTCATTGCATTATCTCTATATTTCAATATTGAGTTATCATATAATAAACATAACTTTTTCATTTCTTAGGAGGATTTCGCCGAAGATGAACGCAAAACGTGCCATTCCCGTAAGAGAAAGAAATATCGTACTGATCGGATTCATGGGTGTCGGAAAGACAACAATCGGCCAGCTGGTCGCTAAGAAATTATACAGAGACTTCATTGATATTGATTTGCAGATTGAGAAAGATTTCAATATGTCCATCCCTGAAATGTTTGAGAAAAAAGGTGAAGCTTTTTTCCGTCAGACCGAAAAGGATTATATATTAGATATCTGCCGCAATACGAAATTCAAGATCGTGTCACTTGGGGGCGGTTCGTTTAAACAAGAGGAAATCAGACAGTGCTGCCTTGAAAACTGTCTCGTGCTCCATCTTGATTTATCATGGGAGAATTGGAAGCAGCGGGCTGACCTGCTGATTGAAAGCCGTCCCGTTCTGCATAACCGTTCAATGGATGAAATGCAGCAGCTCTTTAACGAGCGCCAAAGCATCTATGATAAACATAATTCAAAAGTGGCGACGGATAATCTGGAACCGGAAGAAATCGCCGATTATATCGTAGAAACGTTAAAAATCGGCTGGGATCTGTATCAGCCGATGTAAAAAGAGCCGTGACGCTGTGAGCGTACGGCTTTTTTGTTTTCTTTTAAACAAACGTTTATTAAAATTTTTAGAAAATGAGTGTAAAATCGTGTTAAGATAGAGTCAGAAAATTAAAACTTATAAAACAAAGGAGAATAATCGGATATGCAATTATACGACTTGCCGCTCGACCAACTGCAAACCTATAAACCAAATAAAACCGCTCCTCATGACTTTTCGGATTTTTGGGCATCATCATTACATGAGCTTGCAAAGGAAGAGGCAAAGCCTGAATTGACGGCTGAAAGCTACCCGGCTGACGGCGTGAAAGTATTCCGGCTGACATACCGGAGCTTCGGCAAGGCGGAAATTGAGGGATGGTACGCCGTTCCCGACCGAAAAGGCCCGCATCCGGCCATCGTGAAATACCACGGCTACAACGCAAGCTATGACGGGGACATACATGACATCGTAAATTGGGCGCTTCACGGATATGCCGCGTTCGGGATGCTTGTCCGCGGCCAGCACAGCAGCACAGATACAAGCGTCTCACCGCATGGACACGTTCCCGGCTGGATGACGAAAGGGATTTTAGATAAAGATACATATTATTACCGCGGCGTGTACTTAGACGCCGTCCGGGCTTTGGAAGTCATCAGCGGCTTTGATGAAGTGGATGAAACGAGAATCGCCGTCATCGGCGGGAGCCAGGGAGGCGGACTTTCAATCGCCGCGGCGGCACTATCTGACATTCCGAGAGCGGTTGCGGCCGATTATCCTTATTTAAGCAATTTTGAGCGGGCCATTGATGTCGCTCTTGATGAGCCGTATCTTGAGATTAACTCCTTTTTCAGAAAGAACGGCAGCCCTGAGACGGAGAAGGCCGCGATGAATACACTGGCCTATTTTGATATCATGAATCTGGCGGACCGCGTAAAAGTTCCGGTGCTCATGTCCATCGGGCTGATTGACCGCGTGACTCCGCCGTCGACGGTGTTTGCCGCTTACAACCATCTGGAAACGGAAAAAGAATTGAAGGTGTACCGATATTTCGGACATGAATACATACCTTCTTTCCATACGGAAAAGCTGGCCTTTCTGAAAGCGCATCTGAAAGGCTGACAGCAGCGAAAAGCCCAAGTACTTGGGCTTTTTTCAGGAATGATCACGGAAAAGGACGGATACAGATGAAACAAAGGATCATCGAAGAATTAAAACGAATTGAAGCACAGCACGGCGTCAAGGTGCTTTACGCCGTAGAATCAGGGAGCCGCGCATGGGGATTTCCGTCAAGCGACAGCGACTACGATGTGCGGTTTCTCTATGTGCCGAAAAAAGAATGGTACTTTTCGATCGAACCGCATAGGGATGTCATAGAAGAGCCGATTCATGACATGCTAGACATCAGCGGCTGGGAACTGAGAAAAGCGCTGCGGCTTTTTAAAAAATCAAATCCGCCTCTTTTGGAATGGCTCTCTTCTGAGATGATCTATTATGAAGCTTTCTCAGCGGCTGAAAAGCTTCGAAAACTGAAAATCCGCGCCTTTTCGCCTGAAGCCTGCATTTATCATTATCTCAATATGGCAAAACGGAATGAAAAAACGGAATTGCAGGGCAGTGAAGTGAAGATTAAAAAGTATTTTTATGTTCTGCGTCCTCTCCTTGCCTGCAGATGGATTGAAACGTTCGGCTCCGTACCGCCGATGTCATTTCCCGTACTGGCCGATGCCTTATTGACGGATGAAGCGCTCATTTCTGAAATCAATATACTGCTTACAAGGAAAAAAAGCGGTCAGGAGCTGGCTCCGGAACCGAGAAATACGATGATTCATGCGTTTATAGAAGAAGAAATAGAACGCATCGGGCACTATGTCAAAACGATCAAAACGCCGAAACCTGACATAACGGAGGAACTGAATCAGCTATTGATTCAGACCGTCGAAGAGGCGTGGGGGGAAAAAGGCGGAAATTGACGATTGCCGTCATTTCCGTCCGCCTTTTTTCGGCATAATCCGCCTGCTATCTAAGAAGCTGATTGTGGTAAAACCACAAAAATTTATCAGAATCTTTGTATTTTTAGAATATTGTGAGAGGATGTTTTGTCCATTTACAATAGACTCATACAAATACTTCTTAGATTGCGGGGTGTTAAGGTTGGAAGTGATTACAAGAGATTTTTTCTTATTTTTATCCAAGAGCAGCTTTCTCAATAAGATGGCGCGAAGCTGGGGAAGCCGTGTGGCAGCCGGCAAAATCATCGGAGGAATGGATTTCCGCAGTTCTATCCCGACAATCCGACATTTGAACAGCCAGGGGCTGTCAGTTACTGTCGATCATTTGGGGGAATTTGTCAACAGCGGTGACGTCGCGAAAGAACGCACCGAGGAGTGCATGCAGACCATCGCCTTAATTGCTGATGAACAGCTGAATTCCCAAGTGTCATTAAAAATGACGTCTTTAGGTCTTGATATAGATCTCGATCTCGTCTATGAAAATATGACGAAAATCCTCCAGACGGCTGAAAAACATAAAGTCATGGTGACGATTGACATGGAAGATGAAACGAGATGCCAGAAAACGCTGGATATCTTTAAAGACTTCCGGAGCCGGTATGAATATGTAAGCACCGTGGTGCAGGCTTATCTGTACAGAACGGAGAAGGATCTTGATGACCTCAGCCCGCTGAATCCGTTTCTGCGGCTTGTCAAAGGGGCCTATAAAGAATCGGAAAAGGTGGCCTATCCTGAAAAAAGCGACGTCGATGAAAATTATAAAAGACTCATCCGCAAACAGCTTTTAAAAGGACATTATACGGCAGTCGCCACGCATGATGACAAAATGATCGAGTTTACAAAACAGCTTGCCAAAGAGCACGGCATTCCAAACGACCGTTTTGAGTTTCAGATGCTGTACGGCATGCGCTCGCAAACCCAGCTCAGCCTGGTGGAAGAAGGATACCGCATGAGAGTCTACCTGCCTTACGGGGATGACTGGTACGGCTATTTCATGAGACGGCTCGCCGAACGCCCCTCAAACATCGCATTCGCCTTTAAAGGAATGACTAAGAAGTAAAAAAGGGAGAGATGACAATGACTACACCTTATAAACACGAACCATTCACGAATTTCCAAGATCAATCGAACGTTGAAGAATTTAAGAAAGCGCTTGCGACGGTAAATGAGTATATGGGAAAAGATTATCCGCTCGTCATCAACGGTGAAAAGGTAGAGACGGAAGCGAAAATCGTATCCATTAACCCTGCAGACAAAGAAGAAGTCGTCGGAAAAGTGTCAAAGGCGTCCCAGGAGCACGCTGAGCAGGCGATTGAAGCGGCTGCGAAAGCGTTCGAAGAGTGGAGATACACATCCCCTGAAGAAAGAGCGGCCGTTCTGTTCCGCGCGGCTGCCAAAGTCCGCCGCAGAAAGCACGAATTCTCCGCCCTGCTCGTCAAGGAAGCGGGAAAACCTTGGAACGAAGCTGATGCGGATACGGCGGAAGCCATCGACTTTATGGAATACTACGCGCGCCAGATGGTTGAATTGGCAAAAGGCAAGCCGGTCAACAGCCGCGAAGGCGAGAAGAACCAATATGTCTACACACCGACCGGCGTAACGGTCGTCATTCCGCCATGGAACTTCCTCTTTGCGATTATGGCGGGAACGACGGTGGCACCGATCGTAACGGGCAACACGGTCGTTCTTAAACCTGCAAGCGCGACACCGGTCATCGCGGCGAAATTCGTAGAAGTGCTTGAGGAATCAGGCCTTCCGAAGGGCGTTGTCAACTTTGTGCCGGGAAGCGGAGCGGAAGTGGGAGACTATCTCGTCGATCACCCGAAAACAAGCATCATTACGTTTACGGGATCACGTGAAGTCGGTACGAGAATTTTCGAACGCGCGGCGAAAGTGCAGCCGGGCCAGCAGCATTTAAAGCGTGTTATCGCTGAAATGGGCGGTAAAGATACGGTTGTTGTCGATGAGGACGCGGACATTGAATTGGCGGCTCAATCCATCTTTACATCAGCATTCGGCTTCGCGGGACAAAAATGTTCTGCAGGTTCACGTGCAGTTGTCCATGAAAAAGTGTATGATCAAGTATTAGAGCGCGTCATCGAAATCACTGAATCAAAAGTGACGGCAAGCCCTGACAGCGCTGACGTGTATATGGGACCTGTCATCGACCAAGGTTCTTACGACAAGATCATGAGCTACATTGAAATCGGAAAAGAAGAAGGCCGTTTAGTAAGCGGAGGCACCGGAGATGATTCAAAAGGCTACTTTATCAAGCCGACGATCTTCGCTGACCTTGATCCGAAAGCCAGACTCATGCAGGAAGAAATTTTCGGGCCGGTCGTGGCGTTTTCTAAAGTATCAAACTTTGATGAAGCGCTGGAAGTGGCCAACAATACTGAATACGGTTTGACAGGCGCGGTCATTACAAATAACCGCAAACATATTGAACGGGCGAAACAGGAATTCCATGTCGGCAACCTGTACTTCAACCGCAATTGTACGGGAGCGATTGTCGGCTACCATCCGTTCGGAGGCTTCAAAATGTCCGGCACTGATTCAAAAGCGGGCGGCCCGGATTATTTGGCCCTCCACATGCAGGCGAAAACAATCAGTGAAATGTTTTAAGAGGGACTGAATGGGCATCCTCCTCGCGGGGGGTGTCCATTTCACCATAAACCTATAAAGCGGAGGAGGAAATGCCATAGCAAACATTCAGTTGATTATTTCCATTTGTATTTATATGGCGGGCATGCTGTTTATCGGTTATTTCGCCTACAGACGGACGTCAAATCTGACGGATTACATGCTCGGGGGGCGTTCTTTAGGCCCTGCCGTCACAGCGCTCAGCGCGGGAGCGGCGGATATGAGCGGATGGCTCTTGATGGGGCTTCCTGGCGCCATGTTCTCGACGGGATTGAGCGGCGCTTGGATTGTAATCGGACTTGTGCTCGGGGCGTGGGCGAACTGGCTTTTCGTGGCGCCGAGGCTGAGAACGTATACCGAAAAAGCGGGGAATTCCATCACCATTCCGGGTTTCCTTGAAAACCGTTTCGGTGATCATACGAAGCTTCTCAGACTGTTTTCGGGTCTCGTCATTCTCGTCTTTTTCACTTTTTACGTATCATCCGGCATGGTGTCCGGAGGTGTCTTATTCAACAGCATTTTAGGGTGGGATTACCACACCGGCCTGTGGGCCGTGACAGGCGTCGTTGTCGCCTACACCTTGTTCGGGGGCTTTTTGGCGGTAAGCTGGACGGACTTTGTCCAAGGGATCATCATGTTTGCGGCGCTTATTCTCGTGCCGATTGTGACGATTTTCCATACGGGCGGCCCGGGGGAAACCGTTGCCGATATCCGTTCCGTCAACCCGGAACTGTTTAATATGTTCAAAGGGACCACCGTCCTTGGCATTATTTCTTTATTTGCGTGGGGGCTCGGCTATTTCGGGCAGCCGCATATTATTGTGCGCTTTATGGCGATCACATCTGTGAAAGAGATCAAACGCGCCAGACGGATCGGAATGGGATGGATGATTTTGTCTGCACTCGGTGCGCTGTTTACGGGTCTTGCGGGAATCGCGTATTACCACCAGCGCGGGTTGAAGCTGGATGATCCGGAAACCATTTTTATTCAGCTCGGCAACATTCTGTTCCACCCGATTATTACGGGATTTCTCATTTCTGCGATTTTAGCGGCCATTATGAGTACGATTTCGTCTCAGCTGCTCGTTACGTCCAGTTCTTTAGTGGAGGACTTGTATAAGTCCATGTTCAGGCGTTCAGCTTCTGATAAGGAACTCGTATTTCTGGGGAGAATGGCAGTGCTTGCGGTGTCAATCGTCGCTCTGGTGCTCGCCTGGGAGAAAAACAACACGATACTTGGTCTTGTCAGCTATGCATGGGCGGGATTCGGCGCTTCATTCGGGCCGGTCGTACTGCTCAGTTTATTTTGGAAACGGATGACGAAATGGGGGGCACTCGCCGGCATGATTGCGGGAGCGATTACCGTAATCATTTGGGCGAATGCCGGTCTTTCAGACTTTTTGTACGAAATCATTCCGGGCTTTGCTGTAAGCCTTGCCGCTGTATTTGTCGTCAGCTTATTGACACAGGCTCCGTCAAAAGATGTCACAGATCAGTTTCATGACTACCGTGATACACTTTCTCAATAAAAGCAAGGAACGAGAGGAAGAAGGGACCGCCCTTTTTCCTCTTTTCACGATACAGGCTTTCGGATCATTCCGTTTTGGGAGTATATGAATTTTTTTCTATACAAAAAGTCACCCCTCAGAGTATGATAAAGATAAAAAGAGCATAGGAGAAATAGGTATGGAAGAGCTTTTAGAGAGAGTTTTTTCATTTACGGACATTGATAAATTAATTGATTTCATCAGTTATGAATTGCAGAAGCCCGTTATTCTGGAAAGCGCGGATTTCTTTTTGCTTGCCTATAATTCTTATTACATTAATCACTTCGACTCCGCCAACCAGCAGACGATATTCTCAAAAAAATGCCCCGTGCAGATTTTTGAAAGGTTTCTGAAGGACGGGGTGATCGAAAAGCTGAAAACCGTTCCTGAACCGTTCCGTGTCGAAAAAATAGACAGTATCGGACTGAATCAGAGAGTGGTTGTAAGCGCAAAACATAAAGGGGAAGTGATGGGCTACATCTGGATTCAGGAGCTCGACCGAAACTTGACGGACGAGGAGCTCGATTTTTTATATGAAACTTCATTCCATGTCGGAAAAATCATCTATAAAACGAACCGGCTGAAACAGGAAAAAGAAGAGAGAGCGGAAGACCTGGTGAAACGGGCGATCTTTCAGCAATTCTCCTCTGAAAAGGAGTTCAGGCGGGAAGCGGAAAAGATGAACGCCGTGCTGCCTTCGGTTTTTTCAGTAGTCGTCCTGCATGCCGCAAATGGGGATGGGGAGGCAGTCGAAGATGTAAAGGAAAATATCAAATCGTACTTGAATTTGCGGGATAAAGTCAGTCACGTCTTAACCATTGATTCCAATATTGTCATCGTCGTCGCAAGCTTCTCGCAAAAAAGCTCCGGCACTTCGGCAGCATCTGAATTCATCCACAAACTGCTGACTCATTTTCACTTTCAGAAGATCCCCACTCCCATCTATATCGGAATCGGCAATGAATACAGCAGCATCCTGAAGCTCGGCAAAAGTTATATAGAAGCCCTTGAAGTCATAAAGGCCGCCGAAATTACCGGAAACCAGGAAAATATCCCGTACGAATACAGTAAGCTCGGGATTTACCGCTATCTTGAAAGCATCGAAGAAAAAAACGCCTCACTGGAATATGTAAACGATGATTTAGCGTTATTAAAAGCCAAAGACAGAGAAAGCAGCACCGAACTGCTGAAAACGTTAGAAATCTATCTCCTCAATAACTGCAAAACAAAACCAGCCGCAGAACAGCTTTTTATTCATCAAAACACATTGAACTACCGCATCAAACAGATTCTTGACATGACATCAATTAATTTAAACGACTTCAGGACAAGGTGCCAGCTGTATCTCGATATCATGCTGATGAAAAAGAGATAAAAAAGAAACCAGTCGCCGTACTGGTTTCAGTTTTAATACCTTCCCGCTTATCAATCTCAGAACCTCACTTCTGAATCACTCCTTTCCCGCAAGATGAGAAATGAATAAACACTGCTCCTCAATATGTGTTATACTTTCATTGATATTGATTCTCAATTAAAAATGTATGAAGTATAGATATAAACGGGAGGCAGAACGATGGCGGAAAATCATGAGGTGTATGACGTCACGATTATAGGCGGAGGCCCGATCGGCCTGTTTGCGGCTTTTTATTGCGGGATGCGGGAGCTGAAAACGAAAGTGATCGAGTTTTTGCCGCGGCTCGGGGGAAAGGTGTCTATGTTTTTTCCTGAAAAAATCATCCGTGATATCGGCGGAATACCCGGGATTGCCGGGGAACAGCTGATTAAGCAGCTGAAGGAGCAGGCGGCGACATTTGAGCCGGATATCGTGTTGAATCAGCGGGTGGCCGGATTTGAACGGCTGGAAGACGGAACCATTGTGCTCGAAAGTTCCGAAGGGGAAAAGCACTATACGCGCACGGTGATTTTGGCCGTCGGCATGGGGACGCTTGAGGTCAATGAACTTGACAGCGCGGATGCGAGCCGGTATTCAGGAAAGAACCTTCATTATAAAGTGGAGAAGCTTGATGCGTTTCGAGATAAGCATGTCGTGATTTCCGGAGGGGGAGATACCGCGGTTGACTGGGCGAATGAGCTGGAACCGATTGCGGCGTCTGTTACCGTCTTGCACCGCCGTGAGGAGTTTGGCGGTTTGGAAAGCAGCGTGGCGAAAATGAAGCGGTCTTCCGTGCGGGTGCTTGCGCCGTATCGTCTGAAGCATCTCAACGGCACAGGGGAACGGGTCGAGAGCGTCACCGTTTGCCAAACTGAGTCCGGACTTTCTGAAGTCATCAAGCTTGATGAGCTCATTATCAACCACGGGTTTAAAATTGATCTCGGTCCGATGAAGGACTGGGGGCTTGAGATAGAAGAAGGCAGGATTAAAGCTGACAGACATATGCGGACGAATCTTCCGGGCGTGTTTGTCGCCGGTGACGCCGCCTATTATGAAAGCAAGCTCAGATTGATTGCCGGCGGTTTCACGGAGGGGCCGACCGCCGTGAACAGCGCCAAAGCCTATTTGGACCCGCAGGCGGATCAGATGGCGATGTATTCGACTCATCATAAAAAATTGGTGACATAATAAAAAAGGGCTGACCCCCGATGTTGACCTGGGGGTCAGAAAAGCATTCCGGCGTATCAGCTGTGAACGAGCATGTCTTTCATTTCATTTCGTATAAACGCAAATAACTGTTCCTGATTTTTCACGGCGGTAAACCCGCAGCCGGCGGGGACGTCTTCGCCCATGCAGATGACGGGAGGGCGGTTTCCTGACGGATTCGGTGATATGCCGATTTGTTTTCCGGCGCTGATCAAATGCTGAGCGGATTCTTTGCCCGTACAGATAATCATTTGCAGAGGAAATTCACTGATCGTGCGTTCGATCATGGAAGTGAACCGCTCATCCGCGATATGTTCATGGGTGATATAAAACCGGCATGATTTTGAGTCTGACAAGTTTTCTGCTGCTTGACGGCTTCCTACAATGAGCGAATGCGGAGAATCATTTTGCCATTCGGATAGGAGAAAGCCCCGTTTTGTCAGTTCCGTCTTTGCAGCTTCGGTCGCTGCATTCAGGCTTGCGGTCACCCGGCGGATGTCGATCTGCTTGAATGCCAGTGTGTCAAAGAATTCGCATACCGCAAGGCGTGATGTGAAAAATAGTTGTTCAAAGGTGCTGATCTGTTTCAGGATGTTTTCGTTTGGGGGCATTTTTTTAACGATCCGCTTCGGCCATTCAATAACATCGGCGCCATACTCGCGCAGCTTGTCTGTCAGTGTATGTTCATCATCGCCATGAGTGACCACCATGATATGCCGCCCGATGAAGGGTTTGCTTTCAAACCAGCTGTGTGTTTGAAAATTGACAATATCACCAATGACGATAATGGCAGGGTTGGTGATGTTTTGGCTTTGAACTTTGTCATGGATATCCTGAAGCGTTCCTTTAACACTCCGCTGCCGCCCCCACGTTCCCCATTGAATGACGAGTACGGGAATGGAAGGGGATTTTCCGTACTCCATAAGCTTCCGGCATATAAATGACAGATTTTTAACGCCCATGTAAAACACAAGCGTTTGAACGCTTCGGGCAAGCCCTTCCCAGTCGAGATTCGGCCTGCCTTGCAATGATGTATCATGAGCGGTGATCATCGCGAAGGACGAAGCGAAATCACGATGGGTAACGGGGACTCCCGCATACAGCGGCGCTGCGATTCCCGAGGTGATGCCGGGCACCATTTCGCAGCGGATGCCGTGCTGATGAAGCGCCTCTGCTTCTTCGCCGACCCTGCCGAACACACTTGGGTCTCCGCCTTTCAAGCGGACGACGGTGTAGCCCTCCGCCGCTTTTTCAATCAGCAGGGCATTTATCTCAGACTGTTTCATAAAATGGCGGTCGGGCAGCTTTCCGCAATAAATGAACCGGCAGTCAGGTGAGGCGTATTCTAGAAACTTTGGGTTTGCGAGCCGGTCATACAAAATGATATCCGCTTTCTCCAGAGCCTTTTTTCCTTTTACGGTGATCAGCCCCGGGTCTCCTGGTCCGGCACCGACAAAATATACGATTCCGTTTTTCATGATGGCGTCATCCCTTCAGCAATTTAAAAAATGAAGGACCACTTGAAAAAGTGATCCGGTCTTTGATCAATACAGGATGTATACATTCTCTCCTTCGATCAGTGTTTCGTATGTTTTGACACAGCCATGGTCCGGCTCTTGGACTTTTCCGTCTTCTAAGGAAATTTTCCAGTCATGCATCGGGCAGAAGACGTATTCTCCGCTGACGATGCCTTCAGCCAGGACGCCCCCTTTATGGGGACAGCGGTTTTCGACGGCACGGATGTTCCCGTCAGAAAGCTTAAATACGGCAAGCTCTTTATCTTCTATATATACGGTTTTTCCTAACTCCTCGGGTAATTCGTTTACTCTGCCTATGCAAACCTTTGTCATATCTTTATTAACCATGTCCGTTCCCCCTTACAGTTTTATGAAGTCGTGACGACATTTTCGAATAGATCTTTAGATGCTTTTTTATCTTTAAGGAAGTATTGCCACGGATCTTTGTGGACAGAGAGTGTCTCATTCATTCGATCGTTGAGCTCCTGCCGTTTTTCCGGATCGTTTAATACGGATTGGACATGAGATAAACCGACGCGCTCAAGCCATGCGGATGTCCGCTCCAGATAGTTTGCCGTTTCTCTGTAGTACTGAAGGTAAGCACCCGCGTATTCTAAGACTTCTTCATTCGTTTTTACTTTCATCAGCAAATCACCGGCCCGCAAATGGGTTCCGCCGTTTCCGCCGACATAAAGCTCCCAGGCTCCGTCGATGCCGACAACGCCAAGGTCTTTAATGCCTGATTCCGCACAGTTCCGCGGGCAGGCGGACACGGCCATTTTAACCTTATGAGGCGTATTGAGCCCTTCGAATTTTTTCTCAAGCGCAATACCCAGTGCCATGGAGTCTTGTGTGCCGAAGCGGCAGAATTGTTCGCCTACGCACGTTTTTACCGTGCGGAGTGTTTTTCCGTACGCGTAGCCTGACGGCATATCAAGCTCGGCCCATACTTTCGGCAGATCTTCTTTTTTAACGCCGATGAGATCAATTCGTTGGCCGCCGGTCATTTTAACGAGCGGGATCTCATATTTGTCGACGACATCGGCGATCTTGCGGAGATCTTGAGAGTTGGTTACGCCCCCGTACATCCGGGGAACGACTGAGTATGTTCCGTCTTTTTGAATATTGGCGTGCATCCGTTCGTTCACAAAACGGGATGTTCTGTCATCCTCGTATGTAGACGGATTAATCATGCCTAAGTAGTAGTTGAGGGCAGGGCGGCATTTGGAGCAACCTTCCGGCGTTTTCCAGCCGAGCACGTTCATGATTTCTCTCGTATGTGAGAGCCCTTTGGCTTTGATTTCTTCTACAACTTCATCTCTCGACAGTGAGGTGCAGCCGCAAATCGCTTCTTTTTGCGCGGATGAGTCAAATTCTGAGCCCAGTGTATATTGAAGAATGTCTTCTACGAGCGGTTTACAGCCTCCGCAGGAACGGGATGCCCCGGTGCATGCTTTGATTTCGTCCGTTGATGTGCAGCCTTTTTCCTGAATGGCTTGAATAATCGCGCCTTTTGAAACGCCGTTGCAGCCGCAGATGATTTCATCGTCGCTCATCGCCGCGGTCATGCTTGCGCCTGCTTCCTGATCAAGAGGCTGTAAGATTGATATTTTGGAGGTTTCAGAGATATCTGCTTGTTTTTGAATCATAGAAAACAGGCGGTTGCCTTCGCTGCTGTCTCCGAACAAAACAGCGCCGACAATTTGATTGCCCCTCAGGACAATTTTTTTATAAATGCCGTCCTGTTCATCGAACACTTTAATCGCCTTTTTGTCCTCTGATTCATCAAAGTCGCCGGCAGAGAACACCTCGACGCCTGATACCTTTAATTGAGTGGAGAGAACGGAGCCTTCGTACGGTTTTGTTTCAATGCCGCAAATATGCTTGGCCAGCACTTTTGCCTGTTCATAGAGCGGCGCCACAAGACCGTATGCGATTCCGCGGTGCTCGGCACATTCACCGACCGCGTAAATGTGCGGAATTTCAGTCTGCATATAATCGTTGACAATGATTCCGCGGTTTACCGGGATGCCGCTTTCTGTGCCAAGCTGTGTATTCGGGCGGATGCCGACAGCCATGACGACCAGATCAGCTTCGATGCTTGTGCCGTCTTTGAAGCGTACGCCTTCGACACGGTCAGTACCGATAATTTCTTCGGTTTGTTTTTCAAGGAAAAAGGTCATGCCTTGTTTTTCTAACTCGTTTTGCAGCAGGCGTCCCGCCGCTGCGTCAAGCTGGCGCTCCATCAGGAATGGGGCGAGGTGGATGACAGACACGTCCATGCCGAGATTCAGCAGTCCGCGCGCGGCTTCCAAACCCAGCAGTCCTCCGCCGATGACGGCTGCTTTTTTATATTGTCTTGACGCGGCGAGCATCGTGTCGGTATCTTTTATGTCTCGGAATGCCGTGACGCCTTGTTTGTCTGCGCCCGGAATCGGAAGGATAAAAGGGACAGAGCCTGTCGCCAGGATGAGTTCATCGTAAGGCTGGATTCTGTCTGCATCGGTGATGACGGTTTTGTTTTCCGTGTCAACTTTGATGACTGTTTCACCGGTGTACAGCTGAATGTTGTTTTCTTTGTACCAGTTCCAATCGTTTAACGTAATGTCTTGAATGTCGGTATCGCCTTGCAGCACTTTTGACAGAAGGATTCGGTTATAGTTGGGATGAGGTTCGGCCCCGAATATTGTAATCTCAAATTCATCTTTTGAAACACGCAGTATTTCTTCAATCGCTCTTACCCCGGCCATTCCATTTCCAACAAGGACTAGCTGTTTTTTTCCCATCAGATGATCCGCTCCTATCTTTGTTTTTTTTCAGCGTAGCACAGCAAAAACAAATATTTAAGATGCATGTTATGAAATGTAACAAAAAATACGAAAAAATCTAAAAATTTTATGAAAAATTAGATAGGGCTGATTCGTACCGCACACATCTTAAAACCGGGCATTTTACAGTCCGGATCGAAGGCTTCACCAATTAAATCGTTGACGTTTTGCGTGTCAGACCAATGGATGGGGACAAACAATGTATGATGTCTGACTTTTACTTGATTTTAAACGGAGAATATATCAAAATAAATAGTAACGATTACGATTTGTAACCATGTACATCGTGATAATAAGGGAGTTGCGGGATATAAATCGTAATCATTCTATTTTGTTAGGGGGCTATTGATATGAAAAAAATTCCGGTTACAGTATTGAGCGGCTATCTTGGTGCCGGAAAGACGACCGTTTTGAATCATATTCTACAAAACCGCAACGGTTTAAAAATTGCCGTCATCGTCAATGACATGAGCGAAGTAAATATAGACGCGGGCTTGGTGAAGCAGGGAGGCGGTTTGTCAAGGACGGATGAGAAACTCGTAGAATTATCCAACGGCTGTATCTGCTGCACGCTGCGTGAAGATTTATTAGTCGAAGTTGAGAAACTCGCGAAAGACGGCAGGTTTGATTATATTGTCATTGAATCAACAGGGATCAGCGAACCGATTCCCGTTGCCCAGACATTCTCTTATATAGATGAAGAAATGGGCATTGATCTGACAACATTCTGCAGGCTGGACACAATGGTGACCGTGGTGGATGCAAACCGCTTCTGGCATGATTTCCAGTCCGGTGACACCCTTCTTGACCGGAAGGAAGCGGCGGGAGAAGATGATGAACGGGTGATTGCCGATTTATTAATTGACCAAATCGAGTTTTGTGATGTGCTCATTTTAAATAAATGCGACATGGTGTGCGAAAAAGAGCTTGAACAGCTGGAAACGGTTCTTCGCGCATTACAGCCCCGTGCCAGACTGATCCGGTCCGTCCGCGGAGAAGTGCCCGCCGAATGCATATTGAATACCGGTTTATTTGAGTTTGAGGAAGCGAGTTCATCAGCAGGGTGGATAAAGGAACTGACGGCAGGTCATGAAGCGCACACTCCGGAAACGGAAGAGTACGGCATCACTTCGTTTGTGTACTCGCGGCGTCTGCCGTTTCATACCGTTCGTTTTGACAGCTGGCTGCATCAATCAATGCCTGACAACATTGTGCGCGCAAAAGGAATTGTTTGGTGCGCAACCCGCAACAGCCTTGCGCTGCTGATGTCTCAGGCGGGTCCAGCGGTTTCGCTTGAGCCTGTTTCTTATTGGGTGGCGGCAATGCCGAAACTTGAGCAGGAGCAGATCAAACAGCAGGAACCGGAGATTCTGGAAGATTGGGACGACCAATTCGGAGATCGTCATACGAACCTGGTGTTTATCGGAACAGATTTAGATGAAGCAGCCATTACAAAGGAATTGGATCAGTGCCTGCTCACGCCGTCTGAGTTCGATTCCGACTGGTCGCAGCTTGAAGATCCTTTTCAATGGGATATTCAGCGGGCCGAATAACATACCGGCCAAGTTTAGAAGCAGGTGAAAAGGGAAGGAGTGATGAAAAAGGAGCTGACCAAGTGTGAAAGCATTGACATATCAAGGAAAAGAACATATGGAAGTGAAAGAAGTCCCGGCACCCGCCATTCAAGATGAGAGAGATGTCATCGTTCGAATTACCGCAACCGGGATATGCGGTTCAGACCTTCATTTATATAAAAACGGAATACCCGCCGATCCGGGTTATATTGTCGGGCATGAGCCGATGGGAATCGTGGAAGAAACGGGCAGTCAAGTCAAAAAGCTGAAAAAAGGCGACCGGGTCGTGATTCCTTTTAACATCGGCTGCGGAGAATGTCATTATTGCAAGCACCAGATGGAAAGCCAGTGTGATGAATCAAATCCAAATCCTCATACAGATGCCGGCGGTTTATTCGGTTTCTCAGAGTTTAACGGTAATTATCCCGGCGGACAGGCTGAATATTTACGTGTTCCTTACGCTGATTTCTCTTCTTTTCTGGTTCCGGCAGACAGTGAGCTTGAAGATGAGCAGGTGCTGCTTCTGTCAGATGTCATGCCGACCGCCTTTTGGAGCGTCCAGCACAGCGGAGTGAAAAAAGGAGATACAGTCGTTATTCTGGGATCAGGTCCGATCGGCTTAATGGCGCAAAAATTCGCGTGGAAAAAAGGAGCTAAACGGGTTATCGCAGTTGATCAAGTCCCGCATCGCCTTGAACATGCGAGACGCATAAACGGAGCAGAGACCTTCAATTTTTCAGAACATGATGAGATCGGGAAACTGCTGCACGAACAAACGTCAGGGGGCGCGGATGTAGTGATTGATTGTGTCGGAATGGACGGCACGCCGCTTTCAAAAGAAAAAGCAGAGCAAAAACCGAATCAGTTCGGAACGATCAGCCCGATTCTTACAGCATCAGAAGCCGTTAAGAAGTTCGGAACCGTGCAGCTCACGGGCGCATACATTTCTGAAGCGGACGGCTTTCCGCTCGGCGATTTTTTCACACGCAACGTTTCTTTAAAAATGGGCCAGGCACCCGTTATTCATCTGATGCCGAGGCTGTACAAAATGATCGAACAAAATGAAATTGATCCGACAGATATCATTACACACAAAATGAGTCTTGCGGAAGCTCCTGCTGCATATGATATATTTGACAAAAAAGAAGATGGCAACATTAAAGTGATTTTGAAGCCATAGCGAGGGGAAACACGATGAATATTTACAGACCAGCGGGATTTTGGATCAGATTGGGAGCCGTTGTACTCGACTATTTAATTACTTCAGTGCCTTTGGCGATTATTTTTATGCTGGCAACAGGAAAAGACCCGAATGAGAGCGCAATGATCAGCATCATTTTGACTCTTTATGGTATTTTGCTCCCTGTATACTGGAACGGCTATGTTATCGGCAAAAAGATCTGCGGTATCCGCATCGTCAAAAAAGACGGAACTCAGGTAGGCTTTCTTACTATGATTTTGAGAGTGCTTGTGGGCGGCCTGATATATGGCGTGACGTTTGGAATCGGTGTGATCGTGAGCGCATTCATGGTCGGAAT
Source organism: Bacillus sp. EKM420B (assembly GCF_011065565.1). Taxonomy (NCBI): domain Bacteria; kingdom Bacillati; phylum Bacillota; class Bacilli; order Caryophanales; family Bacillaceae; genus Bacillus; species Bacillus sp. EKM420B. The sequence goes on from NZ_JAAMNX010000007.1 coordinate 129,910, forward strand.
GAGAGAAGACAAACGGTCAATCCACGATTTTGTAGCGGGAACGTATGTCACATACGCGCTGCCGGACGAATCGATTGAAAAGAGCAAATAATTTCGCTCTTTTTTTGCATAAAAAATGGATGAGGGAGCAACATATAACAAACGTTAAAGGAGGAAAGAGTCATGAAAAAAGCTGCATTGTCTTTAGCTGCGTTTTTCATTACAGCAATGGTTTTCACAATGCCGGCACACGCCGAAACAAAAATGCCTTCAACAATGTCACTCACGGAACAGCAGAAAAAAGAAATTGAATCACTTGAAAAAGAAGTGCTCGAAAAACGCAAACATGTCATATCCAAATATGTTGAGTACGGGGTCCTGCCGAAAGAAAAAGCAGAACATATTAAACAGTATATGGACAGGCGCTTTAATATGATGAAACAAAATGGCTTTGTCCCGAAGCCTCCGCCTCATAAATTGGAAAAGCGGCATCATCATTCTTAAGCATCCGGCAAGCCGGATGCTTTTTTGTTTTGATCGGGATTGCTCTGAAATGCGTTTCATAACGTATGATATCAAAATCATACGCATCAGGAGGATGAAACACATGATACATAAAAAACAGGGCCTGTTCCCTGATACATTTCTATGGGGGGCAGCTTCGGCTGCCAATCAGGTAGAAGGAGCCTGGAATAAAGGCGGTAAAGGACCTTCAGTATGGGTGAACAGTGCAGAGAGGCTATTAGTGACGGAGTTCATCTCATCGGCTGCTGCAGCTGGGCATTCACGGATCTGTTAAGCTGGTTGAACGGCTATTAAAAACGCTACGGTTTTGTGTATATCAATCGAGATGAAGAAGATGAAAAGGATTTGAAACGGATCAGGAAAAAAAGTTTTTATTGGTACCAGAATGTAATTGAAACAAACGGTAAAAGTTCCCTGAGAGAAATATGATTCTCTCAGGGGTTTCTTTTACATTGCGTCTGCATCAATAATATACGTATCCGCATGAAGATCGGATATTTCGGCAGGCACTGAATAACAGGTAATGCTGTATCGGCCTTTCGGAATATTAAAGAAAAGCCGCTTTGACATCACGCTTTCAATCTCAATTCCATCTTTTACAGCCTCAAAGGGAACAGTCGCTTTTTTCTCATAGGATAGTACCGGTTCACTTGTGTTAAGCCTGAGGACGATAAATGCCCTCGTATTTCTCCTTGCTTCAAATGAAACAGCTCCGTCAGCTTCCGCATATCCTTTTTCAATGGCTTCATCGGTCCAATCGATAACAGGCGGTTCTGAATCTTTTTGGAAGATTGTAAATTGATGATAAGAAATGGCCAGTTCTTGCGGTTTCCATGATTTATTCAATGCGCTGTTCCTCCTGTTTTTTTTTACTTGATTTTAAATAATACTCTCGTTCCGTCGGGATCATTGGTGAGCTGGTGTCCGACCCAAGAGCCGGCTCCGCGGTTGTCTGCCGGAGAAATATATTCTACGGAGGCATTGTTTCCGCCCTGTTTACAAACCGCCATCGGCCATTCATCCCTATCGTATCCCGTTTTGACAGGCACATGTTTAAGAGATTGCTCACGCCGCTTATGTACTCCGTCTCTGTCAATGGTGCATATGCTGGAATGCCCTTCTTTTATCGCGTCCTTAATATGCTTTGCTGTTTCCGGATATCGATCGGACGGAAATAGGATTACTTTGTCGTAATCACTCTTCTGAACGGTCTGCTCGTTATCTGAGAAAAGATCACCCTTGATCAGGGCCGCGACTGCTCCGGCAATGATGATAAGAACAAGCAGCAGTGCTTTTAATGTTTTCAAGAGTATCAATCACCTCCAGTTTTAAATTGCTGTAAAGCTGGTCCAAGAATAAAGCAGAATCGGCCGGCTGTAAAGCTGTTAAAATATATTTCTCAGCCGCAATTCAGCTGAATATCTGTAAAACCATCCGCACAAATCAATTTTATTCTTTAAAAATCCGATCAGAAAGTGTTTTTTGCCGTTTCCCTATTCAGAAATGAACGGTTGCGGCCGTATCGTCAATTGACTTATTATAGCGATAAGCTCACCGGCAGGATATCTTCGTCTGCGAGTGTCCGACCCGAAAACCTTGGCTTGCATGACCGTGCGCAACAAGACGATAAAAAGACGGCCATCTGATAAGAAGGCCGTCAGCAAATCATTCCAGATTCGCATGTTTTGTAAACATGTCTGCTGAATTCAATTCTTTTTTCTCCATGATTTTTAGAATAACCGCATCGTAAAACAGCAAAAGAGTTTGTTCGAATAAAGAACCCATCGGCTGAATCGTCTTTCTGTCTCCGCCGGTCTCTTCCTTAGGAGAGCCGGGAATCGTTATTGTAAGATCAGCAAGTTTGCCGAGACTTGAATCGGGGTTAATCGTTAATGCAGTGATGATGCCGTTAAGGCTTTTGGCTTTTTCAGCCGTATGAAGCAGACTTTTTGTTTCGCCTGAGCCTGAGCCGATGATGACGAGACCGCCTTCTTGGAGGGGAGGGGTAAGCGTCTCACCGACGATGTAAGCGTTCAGGCCGATGTGCATCATCCTCATGGCGAACGCTTTAGCCATAAAGCCGGAACGCCCCGCTCCGGACGTGAAGATTTGATCTGCCGATAAAATCTGATCCGCAAGCTTGTCAGCTTCACTGTCGGCTATTAATGCTGCGGTGCGGGATATTTCATTTAGTATTTCATGTAAGTATTCAGTCGTTTTCATGATCCTTGTGAGATCAGCTGTTTCATTTTAGCAGCAGCATCCGCTTTATTGTCAGCTCCCGTAATGCCTCCGCCGACAATGATTAAATCTGGGTTTTGTTTGATGGCTTCAGGAAGCGTATCAAGTTTAATGCCCCCGGCAATTGCGGTTTTAGCGCTCTTGACCGCTTTTTTAATCGCCGTCAGTTCCTCGAATGAATTCTTTCCTTCTGCTTGAAGATCATAACCTGTGTGAACACAAATATAATCAACACCGAGTTGGTCAATTTCTTTTGCACGTGTTTCAAGGTTTTTTACGTTAATCATGTCGACGAGAATTTTTTTCTGCTGTTTTTTTGCTTCGGCAACCGCCCCTTTGATCGTTGAGTCGTCTGTCGCTCCTAAAACGGTGATGATGTCGGCGCCCGCTTCTGCCGCTTTCATGATCTCGTAGCCGCCTGCATCCATGATTTTAAGATCGGCAAGCACTTTCAAGTGAGGAAAGGCTGATTTCATTTCCTGTACGGCTTTCAGGCCTTCATTAATGACAACGGGAGTGCCGATTTCTACAACATCTATATATTGTTCGACCTCTTTCACAAGTTCAATTGCTTCCGGGATATTCACTAAGTCTAATGCCAGCTGTAATTCCACTTTATATCCACTCCTCTTTTTCATGTATTTACATTCTATAGAGTGCCCGGCATGTTGAGAAGTACGCACTTTGAAGTCTAATAGTTACTTTGAGGATACTGTCCCCGCAGGCAATGCGCTTTGTTTCAGCAAAACTGCGTGGTAGTATAAACTGATGAAAGTTGTGTAAAAAAGTAAGCGTGTATGAATAGATGATGAACGTACAAAAAGTAAGAGGAAGGAGAATGGCCCGTGAGCCGAATGGATAAGAAAACGTTTAATTGCGAAAAGGAATTGACGCTTGCCGTGATAGGCGGGAAATGGAAAATGCTGATTATGTGGCACCTGGGAAAAGAAGGGACAAAACGTTTTAATGAGCTGAAAGCTTTAATTCCGGATATTACGCACAAAATTCTTGTGAATCAGCTCAGGGAGCTGGAGCAGGATCTGATCGTTCACAGGGAAGTTTACCCTGTCGTCCCTCCGAAAGTGGAGTACTCATTAACGGAGCAAGGAGAGACCCTTATGCCGATTTTGGATGCCATGTATAAGTGGGGAAAAGAATATATGGAATTAATCAACATTGATAAAACTGCAATAAAGGAATCTTTTTGAAGCGCTCTATGTAAAATAGAGTGCTTTTTTTGCGGTTTAATGAAATCATATTGCGAACGATTAAATCTCCTGTTTCGGTTCTTGCGCTGTTTTTTCCCCATCAGCTCATATATGAAAACTATTTTCATTCTGCCATAACTGGATATTCGAGAGATTTATACTATAGTTTAAAGATTTTTAATTTTACATAAATAATATTTTTAAAAATAAATTGCGGGATGCCGCAAAATACCCTCTGGAATTGTCGGAATTTTTTTCGGTGTGCCGAATGAAACTTTTCACCCATTTTTCGGTGATAAAAACAATAATTTCATATAAAGTGAACGTAAGTAGATATATAGTAATTCATGAAGAAATAGGTAAACCCTGTTGCTTACAAACATTGGATTCTTGTCTTGATTTCTCATAAATTTGAGCCGCATTTCGGACTGTGCGGGTGAGTGGATTGCGGATTTCGGCGGTGATTGAATCGGGATCGTTTTGGAGGTAAGTGGTTCTTTTGGCTTGATAATGAGTTAGGGACATTGAGGGAGGCTGTTTCTAAGGGAGAATTGACAATTTTATCTTAAAAAGGGGAGGCGCACACATATGGAAATAACTTTTTATCCTTTAACAAATGCTCAAAAACGTATCTGGTATACAGAAAAATTCTATCCGAACACAAGTATTTCAAATCTTGCCGGGTTCGGGAAACTCATTTCTGATGACGGCGTACAGGCTCATTACGTTGAGAAAGCGATACAGGAATTCGTCCGGCGGTATGAGTCGATGAGAATCCGTCTGCGGCTTGATGATGAGGGGGAGCCCGTTCAATATGTGAGCGAATACCGTCCGCTGACTATCGAACATACAGACATCAGGCAAGCCGGCTGCTCTGCGGAAGAGCTGTCAAAATGGGGACGTGACGAGGCAAGCAAGCCTCTGGCATTATATGATCAGGATTTATTCCGTTTTTCCGTGTATACCATCAGCGAAAATGAGGTCTGGTTCTACGTTAATGTGCATCACGTTATTTCAGACGGGATTTCCATGACGATTCTGGGCAATGCGATTACTGATATTTATTTGGAGCTTTCGGGCGGATCAAGTGAGGAACAGACGGAGATTCCTTCCTTTATCGAGCATGTGCTGACTGAGCAGGAATATGTGCAGTCGAAGCGGTTTAAAAAGGATCGGGATTTTTGGAACGGGCAGTTTGAGACCGTGCCGGAGCTTGTGTCCCTGAAACGGAGCCAGGCAGATGCGGGTCTTGATGCAAAACGGTTTTCTCAAGAAATTCCTCACGACTTATATGGCCGCATTCATTCATTCTGCGAGGAGCATAAAGTCAGCGTACTATCTCTGTTCCAATCAGCTCTGATCACTTATCTCTACAAAGTGACCGGCCGGGATGACGTTGTCACGGGTACGTTTATGGGAAACCGGACGAATGCGAAAGAAAAGCAGATGCTCGGGATGTTCGTATCTACGGTGCCTGTGCGGACAAGCGTTGACGGAGGACAGTCGTTCTTGGAATTCGTTAAAGGCCGGATGAAGGATCTGATGAAAATTCTCCGCCACCAAAAGTATCCGTATAACCTGCTTGTCAATGATTTGCGCGCTTCGAAAAGTTCGCTGAGCAGATTGTTTACGGTAGCTCTGGAGTACCAGGTGATGCAGTGGCAGAAAAAAGAGAATCTGTCCTTCCTGACAGACCCTATTTTCAGCGGAAGCGGTACAAATGATATTTCGATTCATGTGAAGGAACGATGGGACACTGGGAAATTGACGATTGATTTTGACTATCGCAGCGACATATTCAAGGGAGAGGAGATTGTATCTGTTTCTGAACGTTTGATCACGCTGATTGAAGATGCGATTTCATCTCCTGATCGCATAATTGATGAGCTTACTCTTCTTTCTGAATCCGAGAAAGAGCGGCTGCTGACACGGGCCTCCGGCAATCCGGTGAATTACCGCAGGGAGATGACGATACCGGGGCTGTTTGAAGAGAAGGTGAAGTCACTGTCTGACAAACCCGCGGTTGTGTATGAAGGCCGAACATTGTCCTATCGCACATTGCATGAACAGTCAGGCCGAATTGCCGGATGCCTTCTTAAAGCCGGGATATCAGCCGATACTCCTGTCGCGGTGCTGCTTGGCCGTTCTGAGCGTGTCATTGCGGCAATATTGGGAATTTTGAAAGCGGGCGGCGCCTATGTGCCGATAGATCCTGATTTTCCGGCGGATCGGATTCAGTACATTTTGGAGGACAGCGGAGCGAAGGCTGTTCTGACGGAGGCCGGAATACAGGTGCCTGCAGCGGATGCCGAACGGATTGATTTTGACGAGGCTGTTCAGTTTGAAACGGCTGCGGACGGTGTCAGCACACAATCAGACCGGCTGGCTTACATCATCTACACGTCAGGTACAACCGGGCGGCCGAAAGGCGTGATGATTGAGCACCGGCAAGTTCATCATCTGGTGCAATCACTGCAGCAGGAGATTTATCAATGCGGTGAGCAGACATTAAGAATGGCGCTTTTGGCTCCGTTTCATTTTGATGCGTCCGTCAAACAGATTTTTGCCTCGCTTCTTTTGGGACAGACGCTTTATATCGTGCCGAAAACGACTGTAACGAATGGCTCGACACTGCTGGACTATTATCGTCAAAACCGGATTGAAGCCACTGACGGAACCCCTGCGCATCTGCAGATGATGGTTGCGGCGGGAGATGTCAGCGGAATTGAATTGCGCCACATGCTCATTGGGGGAGAAGGTCTGTCCGCCGCTGTTGCTGAACAGCTGATGAAGCTCTTTCATCAATCGGGCAGGGCGCCGCGTCTGACGAATGTCTACGGGCCGACAGAAACGTGCGTAGATGCGTCCGTGCATCAGGTGTCAGCCGATAACGGAATGAATCAACAGGCGGCGTACGTTCCGATCGGAAAACCGCTCGGCAACGCCCGTCTGTATATATTGGATAAGCACCAGCGGCTTCAGCCCGACGGCACGGCCGGTGAGCTGTATATCGCGGGTGACGGTGTAGGCCGCGGCTATTTAAATCTTCCGGATTTGACCGCAGAGAAGTTTTTGCAAGACCCGTTTAACGGAAGCGGCCGCATGTACCGCACGGGTGATATGGCGCGCTGGCTGCCGGACGGGACGATCGAATATATCGGCCGTGAAGATGATCAGGTGAAAGTCCGCGGCTACCGTATTGAGCTGGGAGAAATTGAAACGGTGCTCAGAAAAGCTCCGGGCGCGGCGCAGGCCGTCGTGCTGGCACGGCCGGATCAGCAGGGCAGCTTAGATGTTTGCGCATATATCGTTCAGGAAAAAGGAACCGAGTTTCACCCTGCCGAGTACAGGGAGTATGTGTCCAAGCACCTTCCTGATTACATGGTGCCCGCTTACTTTACAAAAACGGACGAAATTCCGCTCACGCCGAGCGGTAAGGCAGACCGCAAAAAGCTGTTTGCGCTCGATGTGCAGGCTGTCAGCTCATCCGAATATGCCGCGCCGAGAAACGAAACGGAGGAAACGCTCACCGTCATCTGGCAGGAAGTCCTCGGAATGGACAAGGCGGGCATTTATGATCATTTCTTCGAGTCAGGCGGTCATTCATTAAAGGCAATGACGCTTCTGACGAAAATTCATAAGCAAATGGGCGTTGAAATTCCGCTGCAATACTTGTTTGAGCATCCGACGATTGCGGCGCTTGCCGATTATGCGGAAAACCGAAACGAAGGACAGGCATTCAGGGCGATTGAGCCGGCTGAGAAGCAGGCGAGCTATCCGCTTTCGCTCGCTCAGCAGCGGACTTATATCGCGAGCCAATTTGAAGATGCGGGAGTCGGATATAACATGCCGGCTGCGGCCATGATTGAGGGCGCTTTAGACCGTGAAAAGCTCGAACGTGCATTTTCTGCCTTAATCAGCAGGCATGAAGCGCTCAGAACATCGTTTCAATCAGAGGACGGCACGCCGAGACAGGTGATTCACGAACATGTTCCGTTTCATATTGAAATGATCGAAGCGCGCGGAAGAACGAATGCACAGGTCATGAAGGACTTTGTGCGCCGTTTTGATTTATCTGAGGCGCCGCTGTTCAGAATCGGCCTGCAAACGCTCGGTCACAATCGCCATATGCTGCTGTTTGATATGCATCACCTGATTTCTGACGGGGTGTCTATTTCCATCATGCTGAAGGAACTGGCTGACATCTACGGCGGAAATCAGCTGCCTGATTTGCGCATTCAATATAAAGATTATGCCGTATGGCAGGCGGAACGGGCGAAAGAAGGCTACAAGAAGGAGCGGGCGTACTGGAAAGAAGTCTTCAGCGGCGAACTGCCGGTGCTTCAGCTGCTCCCTGATTATCCGCGGCCGCAGGTGCAAAGCTTTGAAGGTGACCGCGTGTCCGTCAAGCTGCCGAAAATGCTGCGGGAACGGCTGCAGAAGCTTGCCGAGAAAAACGGAGCCACTCTTTACATGGTGCTGTTATCGGCATACTATACGCTGCTTTCTAAGTATTCGGGACAGGAAGACATCATCGTGGGAACACCGTCAGCGGGAAGAAATCACTCTGATACCGAGGGGCTTATCGGGATGTTTGTCAACACGCTTGCGCTGCGAAGCTCCGTGAAGCAGGATCAGACATTTGCCGGCTTGTTAGGTCATGTGCGGAAACAGGTGCTGGACGCGTTTTCCCATCAGGATTATCCGTTTGAGTGGCTGACCGAGGAGCTGAACGTGCCCCGGGACATGAGCAGGCATCCGATATTTGACACGATGTTCAGTCTGCAAAATGCTTCGGACGGAATTCCGGAGATCGGCAACCTGACGCTGTCTCTTCATGAAACCAACTTCAATATCGCTAAATTCGATCTGACAATGCAGGCCCGGGAAACAGCGGAAGGCATTGCGCTCGATTTGGATTATTGCACGAAGCTGTTTAAGCGCTCAACTGCGGATCGCATGCTTGCGCACTATGTCCGTCTGCTGGAGCGCGCGGCAGCTCAGCCGGATGCGAAAATCAGCGAATATGATCTGCTTTCTGAACGGGAGGCTTTGAACCAATTACAGCGGTTCAATCCGGAGCGCACAGCATACCCGAAAGAGCAAACGATCGTGCAGATCTTTGAAGAACAGGCCCGAAAGAACCCTGACCGGACAGCTCTTCAGTTCGAAGGGGGAACTCTGTCGTATCAGCAGCTGAATGAACGCGCCAACAGGCTTGCGCGGCATATTCTTTCGGTCGGAGGCGGCGGGAAAACCGCGGCTGTTTTATGTGAACGGTCAATGGACATGATTGTTTCCATTATGGCTGTGTTAAAAGCGGGGTCCGCCTATGTGCCGATTGATCCTGAGCATCCGGTTCAGCGGATTCAGCATTTCTTCCGCGACAGCGGGGCGAATGTGCTCCTGACTCAGCAAAGCCTCAAGCCGCTTGCGGAAAAGGCCGGTTTTCAAGGCGTCATTGTGCTTGCTGATGATGAGGCGAGTTATGAAAAGGACTCTCGCAATCCAGCATTGCCGTTTGATTCCAAAACGATTGCCAATCTCACGTATACATCAGGCACGACGGGAACGCCGAAAGGAAACATCGTCACACATGCCAACATTTTGCGGACGGTAAAAAACACGAACTATTTGACCGTTTCTGAAGAGGACACAGTGCTCGGTCTGTCAAACTACGTCTTTGACGCTTTTATGTTTGATATGTTCGGTTCGCTGTTAAACGGTGCAAAGCTTGTGATCGTCCCGAAAGATACGGTGCTGGACATGTCGCGCCTGTCCCGTGTGATCAAACGGGAAAACGTCAGCATTCTGATGATTACGACGGCCCTGTTCCACCTGCTTGTTGATATGGAGCCGACCTGTCTGACGACGCTTCGGAAAATCATGTTCGGGGGCGAAAGAGCGTCTGTAGAACATGTCAAAAAGGCGCTGGCGGCAGTCGGAAAAGGAAGACTGCTTCATATGTACGGTCCGTCGGAAAGCACGGTGTTTGCGACATACCATCCGGTGGATGTCATTGAAGAGGATACGCTCTCCGTTCCGATCGGTAAACCGGTCAGCAATACGGAAGTCTTTATTATGAACTCAGCCGGACGCATTCAGCCGGCGGGTATTGCGGGAGAGCTGTGCGTCAGCGGGGAAGGTCTCGTAGAAGGCTACTACAACCGTCCTGAACTGACGGAAGAAAAGTTTGTAAAGCATCCGTTTAAGGAAGGTGAACGGATGTATAAAACGGGGGACTTGGCCAGATGGCTTCCGAATGGCGATATCGAGTTTATCGGACGTATCGACCATCAGGTGAAAATCCGCGGTCAGCGGATTGAGCTTGGCGAAATTGAGCATCAGCTTCAAAGCCATGACCAGATTCAGGAATGCATTGTGCTCGCTGTGGATCAAGGCGCGGGTGACAAACTTCTTTGCGCGTATTTTGTCAGCCTCAGGGAAATCTCTTCCCGGGAGCTGAGAGAGCATACGGCGAAGGATCTTCCGGCTTATATGATTCCGTCCGTCTTTATTCAATTGGATGAACTGCCTCTTACAGGAAACGGGAAGATCGACAGACGGGCGCTGCCGATGCCTGATGTGACCGCAGCGAATGCCGTGTCATATACGGCGCCGCGCAATGAAACAGAACAAAAACTGGCGGATATTTGGGCTGAGGTGCTGCAAATGGAACGGGTCGGCGTCCATGATCAGTTCTTTGAGATCGGAGGCCATTCGTTAGCGGGAATGAAACTGCTTGCTCTCATCCAGAAGACATTCGGCGTGCAGCTTACATTAAAGGATCTGTTCACTTCTCCGACGGCTGCGGGGCTGGCGCAGCTGATTGAAGGCGCTGAGCGGAAGACGGCTGAGAGCATCGCACCGGCGGCCGAGCGGGAAACGTATCCGGTTTCTTCACCGCAGAAGCGGATGTTCGTGCTTCAGCAGCTGGAAGGCGCTGAAACAAGCTATAACATGCCGTCTGTGCTCCGCTTAAAAGGAAAGCTTGATGCAGAAAAGCTGAAATCCGTCATGAAACAGCTGACAGAACGCCATGAAGCCTTCAGAACGACATTTGACATAAAGGATGGAGAAACGGTTCAGCGTATATGGGCGGAAGCTGATATCGACATGGAATATTATGAAGCCTCTGAAGAAGATGCTGAACAGATTATTCAGAGCTTTATCCGGCCGTTCCGTCTGGATCAGCTTCCTCTCGTCAGAACGGGACTGGTCAAGCTGGCTGAACATGACCACCTGCTGCTGTTTGATATGCACCATATCATTTCGGACGGCGCTTCAGTCGGCGTGCTGATAGATGAACTGTCCCGCTTGTATGGCGGCGAAACGCTTGAGCCGCTGCGGATTCATTATAAAGACTATGCGGTATGGCAGCAGAAATTTATTCAATCAGAGCAGTACCGCAAGCAGGAGGAGCATTGGCTTCGGGAGCTTGACGGCGAGCTTCCGGTATTGACGCTGCCGGCTGATTACAGCCGTCCGGCCGTGCAAACCTTTGAAGGAGACAAGCTGGTCTTTTCTCTGACTGAGGAACAGACGTCGGCTCTTCGCAGTCTTGCGAAACAAACGGATTCTACCATGTACATGGTGCTGCTGGCGTCATACAGCGCCTTTCTCTCAAAACTGAGCGGACAGCATGACATCATTGTCGGCTCGCCGGTTGCGGGACGATCACATGCGGATCTCGCAAACGTCATCGGTGTTTTTGTGAATACACTCGCGCTTCGTACGTATCCGGAAGCGGACAAAACGTTCACGGACTATCTTAAAGAAGTGAAACAAACCGCTTTACATGCATTTGACGCGCAGGATTATCCGCTTGAAGACCTTCTGCAAAAGGTTGAGGTGCAGCGTGATACGAGCCGAAATCCGCTGTTTGATGCGGTATTCTCAATGCAAAATGCAAATGCTGAAGATCTGGTCATGGAAGGAATTGAGCTGAAGCACCATCCGTTTGACAGAAAAACAGCCAAGTTTGACCTGACGATGACGGCTGAGGACACAGGCGAAGGCTTAACGTTTGTGCTTGAATATAACACCGCGCTGTTTAAACCGGAAACGGCAGAGACGTGGAAGCATTACTGGCTTCAGCTGTTAAAAGCCGCAACGGAAAATCCGGCTGCGAAGCTTTCTGAGCTTTCATTGGTGAATGAAACAGAAAAACAAGCCCTCCTTGACGCATGGAAAGGAAAAACAATTTCTGTGCCGCGGGACAAAACGGTTCACCGTCTCTTTGAAGAAACGGCCGCCCGCCATGCGAACCGGCCGGCCGCGGCATATAACGGCGCGAAATGGACGTACGGCGAGCTGAACGCAAGGGCGAACCGGATCGCGCGCATTCTCATGGACTGCGGCGTCACGGCTGACGAACGTGTCGGCATTTTGACGAAACCGTCCTTGGAAATGGCCGCGGGCGTACTCGGCGTCTTAAAAGCGGGCGCGGCATTTGTGCCGATTGACCCCGACTACCCGGAAGAGCG
>NZ_JAAMNX010000070.1:0-235 GCF_011065565.1 Bacillus sp. EKM420B
TTAATAGAATCTCCGCCAAGTTCAAAGAAACTGTCTTCTATTCCGACTGGAGATATTCCTAAGATTTCTTCAAATATGTCCGTAATGACTTTCTCTGTTTTAGTTCTTGGTGGCATATATTCCTGTCCTGCTAATGCATTTAGTTCTGGCAGTGCTTTTGCATCCAGCTTCCCATTTGGAGTCAGTGGCAAGGCATCAATCTGCATCATAAAGCCAGGTAACATATACTCAGGTA
>NZ_JAAMNX010000071.1:0-235 GCF_011065565.1 Bacillus sp. EKM420B
GCAGCGGCAAAAGAATTAATTGTTCGTCTTGTGAAAAATTGTGATCAAAGCACGGTGGATTCGATTTATCAACAAGTGTAAACGATAAGAAAAAGGCTGCCTCATTAAGAGCACAGCCTTTTTCTTATTCCTGTTCAAACACGTATGACAACGCCTTAATCGCTTGATTCACTGTTTCGACAGTGATATTTGCTTTGTTTGATAATTCCTTTAGGGGATGATGTAATTCTTTAGG
>NZ_JAAMNX010000072.1:0-234 GCF_011065565.1 Bacillus sp. EKM420B
TCAGCTGACGCATTCGTCCGGCCGTTTTGTCTGGAGGAAGCGCCGCTCTTCCGTGCGGCCCTCGTGAAAGAATCGGATGAACGTCACCTTTTATTAACGGATATGCATCATATTATTTCTGACGGTGTGTCCGTCAACACATTGATTAAAGAATTCAGCGAGCTGTACGCAGGCCGTTCGCTTGCGCCGATGCGCCTTCAATATAAAGACTATGCCGTCTGGCAGCGGTCGTTT
>NZ_JAAMNX010000073.1:0-234 GCF_011065565.1 Bacillus sp. EKM420B
GGAAGAGAAAGCAAACGCGATTGCCTTAGTAGCGGCGAGCGAAACGGCAGGAGGGCAAACCGAGAAGTTTACTTCTCGGGGTTGTAGGACTGCGACATGGGACTTTAAAAGGATAGAAGAATTACCTGGGAAGGTAAGCCAAAGAGAGTAATAGCCTCGTATTTAAAATTCTTTTGAGCCCTAGCAGTATCCTGAGTACGGCGAGACACGCGAAATCTCGTCGGAATCTGGGAG
>NZ_JAAMNX010000074.1:0-233 GCF_011065565.1 Bacillus sp. EKM420B
GTCGCTTCCTGGTCTTCGATGAAGTCACCGAGATGTGAGTCGTCTTCTTCACCGATCGGCGTTTCTAAAGAAACAGGCTCTTGAGCAATTTTTAATATTTCACGGACTTTTTCAGGCGTAAGATCCATGTCTTCAGCAATCTCTTCCGGTGTCGGCTCTCTGCCAAGATCCTGAAGAAGCTGACGCTGCACCCGGATTAATTTGTTGATGGTTTCCACCATGTGAACCGGGAT
>NZ_JAAMNX010000075.1:0-232 GCF_011065565.1 Bacillus sp. EKM420B
GGAAGTAGCTCAGCTTGGTAGAGCACATGGTTTGGGACCATGGGGTCGCAGGTTCGAATCCTGTCTTCCCGACCATTCTCAAGCTTTAAAGATAATATACTGGTTTTCTTTTTTTCTCTTTTTTAAAAAAATGCTTGATTTATAGAGAAGCACCGTGGTATATTATTAAACGTCGCTGATGGACAGCAGACAACAACAAAAAGCTTCGGAAACAACTTAAAAAAAGTTGTTG
>NZ_JAAMNX010000076.1:0-231 GCF_011065565.1 Bacillus sp. EKM420B
CGTCTGAAGCTCATGGGTGCAAAGAGACGGAATGGCGATGATAATATGGTGAATTCTCAGCCTCTGCACCGCCGGCATAATGCTTTCTTTTCCGCCGATGACGGGCAGGCCCATGATTTCGAGCTTATGCTTCGTCTGATCATCATCAATAAAAGCTACAGGCATGATTCCGAGATCGTTTTTCTGGGTAAGCTGACGGACGAGCAGCGTCCCCCCCGCACCTGCGCCGAT
>NZ_JAAMNX010000077.1:0-230 GCF_011065565.1 Bacillus sp. EKM420B
TGGAGCTGACAGATACTAATCGATCGAGGACTTAACCAATTTGAATGTATGCTTACTGTTATCTAGTTTTGAGAGAATTTTTTAAAAAAACTCTTGCTTTTTCTGAAATACATAGTATAATAATACATGTCACTAAAACGTCTGGTGATGATGGCGAAGAGGTCACACCCGTTCCCATGCCGAACACGGAAGTTAAGCTCTTCAGCGCCGATGGTAGTCGGGGGTTTCCC
>NZ_JAAMNX010000078.1:0-224 GCF_011065565.1 Bacillus sp. EKM420B
GGATTTTAACGGAATATAAGACCTTGGGTCTTATAAACAGAACGTTCCCTGTCTTGTTTAGTTTTGAAGGATCATTCCTTCAAAACATAGGAACACCTGCTAAATGCGCCACTTCCTGTGGCAACGCATGTGTTAGCATGTCCTATGCGTTGTTCTTTGAAAACTAGATAACAGAAGTAATTCACATTCAATTGTAATGCAAGATATCACGTAGTGATTCTTTT
>NZ_JAAMNX010000079.1:0-224 GCF_011065565.1 Bacillus sp. EKM420B
CACATTGCTGCGCGATTTATTTAAAACTTTGAATTAACAGGTACGTTTTGTCTTGTTTAGTTTTCAAAGATCATTTTGTTCACTTTCTCAAGCAACTTTTTAAGTATATAATAAGTTTCTCTTAAAGTCAACATGTTTTTTTATAAATGGTGGAGCCTAGCGGGATCGAACCGCTGACCTCCTGCGTGCAAAGCAGGCGCTCTCCCAGCTGAGCTAAGGCCCCG
>NZ_JAAMNX010000008.1:0-59922 GCF_011065565.1 Bacillus sp. EKM420B
ATTAACAGGTACGTTTTGTCTTGTTTAGTTTTCAAAGATCATTACCGCTTGTTGAAGCAGCTTTATTATCTTACCACCCAGCTTCTTTTATGTCAACAACTTTTTTTAAGTTGTTTCCGAAGCTTTTTGTTGTTGTCTGCTGTCCATCAGCGACGTTTAATAATATACCATGCATCCGCTGAATTTAGCAAGTATTTTTTTCGTTTTTTTTGAAACGTATTTCGTTATATTCATCTCCGCCGCGGCATACGATGTAATCAAGCATGGACAAGATAAGGAGGCGTCATCAGTGAACCACTTCTACGTGTGGCACATCAGAAGGATAAAACAGCTGCTTATTATTATCATTGCCGCATTTGCAGCAGCCAGCTTTTTTTATATACAGAGAGCCGTCCCCCTTCCTGTATTTTTAACTGATAGCGGCCCGAAGGCTATTTCAAAAGGGGAAACGAAAGCGGGCGAAGTCGCATTAACATTCGATATCAGCTGGGGCGACGAAAAAGCGGTTCCGATTCTGAACGCGCTAAAAGCAAACGGTATTAAAAACGCCACTTTTTTTCTGTCAGCTTCTTGGGCGGAACGGCACCCGGACACAGTTGAACGTATGGTAAAAGACGGACATCAAATCGGCAGCATGGGATATGCGTATAAGAATTATACCAACCTAGAGGACAACGAAATAAAAAAAGATATCCTCCGGGCCCAGACCGCATTTAAAAAGCTGGGTGTGAAGAATGTTCATTTACTCCGCCCGCCGACCGGACAATTTAATAAAAAGGTTCTTGCCATTGCACAGCAGTACCGCTATTCAGTGGTTCATTACAGCGTTAACTCGCAGGATTGGACAAATCCCGGTCCTGATAAAATCATTGAAAATGTAAACAGTCATATAAAAGGCGGCGACATTGTCCTGCTGCACGCCTCTGATTCAGCAACACAGACCGAAGAAGCGCTCCCCGCCATCATTCACAATTTAAAGCAAAAAGGACTGAAAAACGTGACAGTCGGCGACCTGATCGCAAATACTGACGTCAAGTCATCAGAAGTGAAATAACTACCTCTGGGCAAACTTCGGCAGCATTAACAGCTGAAACGCATTGCAGCCCATCAGCGGAATCAGCATCAAATAAAGCCAGTCCTCATTATTAACTCTTAGCGCAGGAACCCATTCAAGCGCTGTAATTACGACCATTAAAAATAATGATGAAACGAACGTTTTTTTTGAGGACTGCTTTTGTTTTATATACGCCGTCAACAGGCCGACGGCAAGCAGAGCCAGCGGCAGCCAGACAAACCCCGTAATCGAGTCATCCCGCTCACCAAAAAACAAAAATCTGAAGTACATTAAATCAAAAGCGACAAACAGAATGATAAACAGCTGAAGCAGATTCCAAAGCGAGTTTGATCTGAGAATTTCAAGGGCAAACCGGTGCACTGTCAGAAAAACGAAGAATCCCATCTGGCTGATCACACTGAAAATCATGCCTACCCCGATAAACCAGATCAGAACGGAGAAAATCTGACCGGCCTCAAAATTCAGAAAGAACCCCTTGTACTCCCCCCACTTCAGTGCAAATCCCACGACGCTTGTAATAAGAGCGCCCACAGCTAAAATCGAAAAGAAAAATCGAACAAGCCCGCGGCTTTTCATCTCTTATTCATCCCCCTGACAATCGCGTTCAGCGATATTTTGTTATGTATAAATCCATTCCGATGAATCATATTAAAAATAAGTACAAGTAAGGAAGGAGCTTATGCATGTCAAAAGCCAAAACGCTATTGATAAGCTGTTTTGTTGTATTATCTGTAACAGCTTGTGCTCCAAAAGACCAAGCAGCGGATATGGATTATGACCAGACTAAAAAAATGGTTGTTGATATATTAAAGACAGATGATGGAAAAAAAGCAATTAAGGAAATATTAAATGATGATGCGATGAATGAGGCATTGGTGATTGATCAAAATGCCATTAAAGGCACAATAGAGAAAACCCTCACCTCTAAAAAAGGGGCGGAGTTCTGGAAAACCATCTTTGAAGACTCAAAGTTCGCCGAGAGCTTTGCAAAAACGCTTCAGCCCGAGCACGAAAAAATCATAAAAAAACTGATGAAAGACCCTGATTATCAGAAAAGTTTTATGCAGATCATGCAGGACCCCGGCATGGATAAAAAATACTATGAGCTGGTGAAAAGCCAAAAGTTCCGCAGTTACTTAGAAGATGTAATTACAGAGACACTTTCCAGCCCGCTTTTCAAAAAGCAATTCGAGGATGAATTGAAAAAAGCGGCTTCAAGCTCTGAAAAAGAAAGCCAATAAAAGGCCGGGCCGTGTTGATCCCGGCCCCTTTTTTATTCAGCTGTTTTTTCAATGACTTTCTGGGCGATTCCCATATAAATTTCCCCGATCGGATGACTTCTGTCATAGACAGAAGGCGCAAACTGGTCCTTGTCCCAATCAGGCTGTTTTAAAGGAATTCTGCCAAGCAGCGGCACCTGCAATTCCTCTGCAAGCTTATCTCCCCCGCCTTGACCGAACACATATTCTCTCTCGCCGGTTTTTGCACTTTCATAATAAGCCATATTTTCAATGACCCCTACAACTTCATGATCGGTCTTAATCGCCATAGAACCCGCTCTCGCCGCTACAAATGCGGCTGTAGGGTGCGGCGTTGATACGATAATCTCTTTGCAGCTCGGAAGCATCGTGTGTACATCGAGCGCCACATCACCCGTGCCGGGCGGCAGGTCGAGAACGATATAGTCAACCTCTCCCCAGTCAACCTCATGGAAGAAGTTATTCAGCATCTTGCCCAGCATCGGCCCTCTCCACACAACCGGAGCGTTTTCTTCGACGAAAAAGCCCATCGACATAACCTTTACTCCAAATCTTTCGACAGGAAGCAGTTTTTCTCCTTCTACTGTCGGGCGAACGGTAATACCCATCATGTCCGGCACGCTGAATCCGTATATATCCGCGTCGATCAAGCCGACTTTTTTTCCGAGCCGCGCAAGAGAAATGGCCAGATTGACGGAAACCGTTGATTTGCCGACACCGCCTTTTCCGCTTGCCACCGCAAGAAAGACCGGCGGATGTTTCCTATTCAGCAGGGTTTCGCTTTCAGCAGCAGGCCGGCTGAATTTCGCCAATGTTTCTTCCGGCAGCTCTTCAAACCGCAGTCCGACAGTTTCCGCACCCGCTTCTTTCAAAACGGATACGATTTCCTGCTGAATGCCCATCTGTTCAGCCGTCCCCGTTTTTGCCAATGCAATTTTTACACTGACATGCCGTTTTTCCGGCTTGACCTTTACTTCTTTAATGGCATCCAATTCTCCCAGCGGTCTATGAAGAAAAGGTTCGCGCATGTTTCCGACTATATTTCTTACTTCATCTTCTCTTATCATCGAACCCTCACCCTTTGTGTATTCGTTTACAAATGGTATTATACCATATATTAAACGTAGAATCGGCGAAAAACCCTCCTTACTCGGGAGGGTCTCCTTTCTCTGTGAAATATCTCAATACGCCCTTATACACGGAAGAAGCGATTTTGTCCTGATATTTAGGCTGGCCGAGCCTTTTCGCTTCCGCGGGATTGGACAGAAATCCGATTTCCACCAGCGCGCCCGGTTTGGTTACATTCTGCATTAAGTAAATGCCGTGTATCCGTTTTGCCTTTCTCGTTGTATTCTCCAAATTGATTCTCAATTCGTCCTGTATATATTTTGCCACTTTTTCATTCTCTTCGTATTTTCCATAGTAGAAGCTTTGGGCGCCGCTCCATCTCGGTGACGGTATGGCGTTCAGATGAATGCTGATATAAAGCTCCGCCTCTGAACGGTTGATGATCTCCACGCGCTTTCTCAGATCTTCCGCTTTGCGTCGGCTGTAGCCTCTCGTCCCTTCAGGAGCTAAATCAGTATCCGTCTCCCGCGTCATAATAACCAAAGCTCCCTGCTCCTGCAAATAGTCTCTGACCCTGGAGGCCACTTCGAGAGTAATGTCCTTTTCAAGGTGACTGCCTCCCGTGGCGCCTCCGTCCGGCCCGCCGTGTCCCGGATCGAGATAGATGATTTTCCCGCTCAGCGGCAGGCTCCACGGCCGCCAGGAATCATCATTATGGAATTGAAACCGGAATAAACACAATAATATGATAAAGCCAAGTAAAAAACCGAGCCATTTCAGCTTTTTTGTCATAGCTTTCCCTCCCGCTTGTCCCCGTTATTAATAAGTATGGGACAAGGGAGGAAATTATGATTACCTCATGCGGAGCTTACATTGTTTTTCTCTTTGCAGAAATCCTTCCGTCCACCAGCTGTTGATAAACCGGCAGGACGCTTCATAGACTTCTTTTTGTTCAACGGAGGAATATTGCTCATGCGTCCAATTGCAAAGATATTCAAAAAAATCGGCCGTCAGTTCTTCCTCTTCTTCAGCCGAACGGGCGTTTGCCCTCTGCAAAGACTCACCATAATAGCCAAAGACGCCGAACCGGCCGCCTAATAAATACGCTTCAATGGCAAAATCTATGCATCCTTCACTCAGAATGCCGTTTTCGTCTTGAAGAAAGGGAAACAAAGGGGTAAGACATGCTTTTACGGACTGAATGATCTGCGTCAGTGACAGCTCCTTTAGTAAACTCTTCTCAAGCTCAAAATCCTTCTGCCGTTTCACGTCTGAAAAAGATAATACTTCTGCCATTGCCAGCCACGCTCCTTTTTACTGTTATTTTGAAAGGAAAAGGGAAAAAGCATGCTTTGTTGATAGTGGAAATCCTCCCAAATGAAGGAGTTTCATGTTAACTGGAAGAATAAAGAGCTGAGGTGACGTGATGAAAAAGCTGTTTCAATACAATTGGACGGTGCGTGACGAGTGGTTTATGATATGTGAAAAGCTGAGCCGGGAGGAACTGACGAAAACCCGGACGGGCGGAATGGAGAGCATCTTGCGGACTTTATTTCATATCATTGATGTCGAGATCAGCTGGGCTCGTGCCATTTTAGGTAAAGATGATGTTTTACCCGCTGAGTCTGACTATACGAGCATTCAGGATCTCAGAAAGCTGTCTGAACAGTATCGGGAGGATGTTATTCATGCGGTCTCCCGCAAAGGGGCGGATCTTGTTAAGCCGGACTGGATGGACCAAACCTTTCCTAAAGAAGATATTCTCCGCCACATCCTTGCGCATGAGATTCACCATATGGGACAACTGTCAGTTTGGGCCAGAGAAATTGGAATAGAACCGGTTTCGGCTAATGTGATCAGCCGTCCGCAGGAAAAAGCCGCAAAAAAACAGCACCTCTGACGGGATGCCGTTTTTATATTTTAATGCTTCTTGTTACGGAGTATGTATTAATGTATTCATCCAGCACGAGGCCGCCTTTGTCCTCGTAAAAACCGGCAACCATAAAGCCTGCGTCAATCTGACCTTTAATTTGATCCTCCAGCGTATGGCCGAATTCAAGCGCTTCATGATTATCAATAAGTTCCTTTACCTTTTTCTTACTCAGATCTTTTTCATCCGAAAACGGAATGGAATACTTTACTTTTAGTACGCCTTCCTGCTCTAAATCCATATCAAATAAGAACACGACGGGATTTACAAAACCGGAGACTAAAGACCCGCCTTTTTTCAATACGCGATGAGCTTCTTTCCATACCGGAAGAACCGTATCAACAAAGCAATTCGATACCGGGTGCACGATAAAATCAAATGTCTCATCATCAAAACAGCTCAGATCATTCATGCTGCCTTTGACAGTCCGAAGCGTAAGATCGTCCCGCCCGGCAACCATTCTGTCTTGCGCAAGCTGTTTTTCCGAATTGTCAAAGATGGTGACGTCCGCTCCTGCAGCAGCAAGGACCGGCCCTTGCTGTCCTCCTCCTGAAGCAAGACAAAGAACCTTCAGACCGTCTATGGGCGGAAACCAATCCGCCGGCACATCTTTTCCGGGGGTCATTCTGATGCTCCAATTGCCTTTTTTCGCTTCACCAATCGTATGAGAATCAACCGCAACCGTCCATTCATTGCCTGTTTCGACTTTTTTATCCCATGCCTTGCTGTTATGTATGACTAACTTATTCATTATAACTGCGCTCCTTATTGGTAATGAATAGAGTATAACAAACAATTCTAGAAAAACATCGGATAACCTCTTCGATATGAGAAAAAAATACAAAAAAAACCACAACCAAGAAGTTGTGGTTTTTGCCATCCAAAACGATTAACGTTTTGAGAACTGAGGTGCACGACGAGCGCCTTTAAGACCGTATTTTTTACGTTCTTTCATACGAGCGTCACGAGTCAGAAGACCAGCACGTTTAAGTGTTGCACGGTATTCTGGATCTGCTTCAAGCAAAGCACGAGCGATACCGTGACGGATTGCTCCAGCTTGACCAGATAAGCCGCCTCCATGTACGTTTACTAAAACATCATAAGTACCAGCTGTTTCAGTTAAAGTTAATGGTTGTTTGATATCTTCGATTAGAGCCGGAGATGGAATGTGCTCGCTGATTTCACGATTATTAACGACGATACGACCTTCTCCTGGAACTAAGCGCACACGCGCTACAGAACTTTTACGACGGCCAGTACCGTAATATTGAACCTGTGCCAAATTGGTAACCTCCTTTTTAATTAACCGCGAAGTTCGTAAACTTCAGGTTTTTGTGCTTCATGTGGATGCTCAGAACCACGGTATACATTCAATTTCTTGAACATTTGACGACCTAGAGAACCTTTTGGAAGCATGCCTTTGATAGCAAGCTCAAGCATTTTCTCAGGGTAGTTTGTACGCATTTCAAGAGCTGTTCTTGATTTCAGACCGCCTGGGTGCATTGTGTGACGGTAGTAGATTTTATCAGTTAACTTTTTACCAGTTAACTCGATTTTTTCAGCGTTGATGATGATCACATGATCTCCAGTATCAACGTGCGGTGTGTAAGTCGGTTTGTGTTTCCCGCGAAGGATAGATGCAACTTCTGTAGAAAGACGTCCTAAAGTCTTGCCTGCTGCATCAACAACTAACCACTTGCGTTCAATAGTACTTGCGTTAGCCATAGGTGTTGTACGCATTTAATTCCCTCCTAAATGATCTGTCATTTTTTCATAAACTTCTGTTACGTTCTATTTCACAACACAATAAGTTCCGGGGCTTATCGTGGGGTTGAAATACATACCATATGATATCTTATAACTTTATGCAGACTCTGTCAAGAAAATGTTACACCTGGTTTAGTTGTCATAACAAACGCTCCATAAATACAGCCCGTGCCCCGGTGCGGTGCGCCCCGCGGCTTCGCGATCCTTCGCTTTGAGCATTGCTTTTACATCATCGGGAGAAAATTTTCCAGCTCCTGTATCCAATAACGTTCCGGCAATGATTCTGACCATATTATAGAGAAAACCGTTTCCGGTGATCCTCATCTGCAGGCCGTCTCCGGTCTCAGTCCAATCCAGCTCGTAAATCGTTCTGACCTTATCCTGAACCGCGGTATCAGCCGCGCAAAAGCTTGTGAAATCATGTGTCCCGATGAGGTGCCTTGAAGCTTCCCTCATTTTCTGCACATTAAGCTGATATGCAAAATGGTAAGCGTAATGTCGTTTAAATACGTCCGGGTGTTTCTCCGTATATACAAAGTAGCGATATTCCTTTTGGACCGCGCTAAATCGTGCATGGAACCCATCATCCGCAATCTCTGCTGTTTTGACGGCAATATCATCAGGCAGCAGGGCATTGAGCGCAAACGGCCATTTCTCAGCCGGGATGGACAGCGGCGTATCAAAATGAATGACCTGCCCGGCAGCATGAACATCGCTGTCCGTGCGGCCGGATGAGTACACAGGCACCCTGCCGTCCGTTTTGTGGATAACAGCCAGCGCTTTTTCCAATTCACTTTGAACGGTCCGCTTTCCAGGCTGAACCTGATATCCGTTAAATAAATGCCCGTCATAAGCAATGGTACATTTCACTCTCATTCAGCAGCACCTCTAACTTCTTAAGAAAAACAATAACACGGCTAATACGATGATGAGCAGAATAGCTCCGGTATCCTTTCCGGTCCAGACGAGCTTTCTGTATTTCGTTCTCCCCTCACCGCCCTGGTAGCCTCTCGCCTCCATGGCGACCGCAAGCTCTTCCGCGCGTTTAAAGGCGCTGACAAACAGCGGGACAAGCAGCGGAACAACCGCTTTGATTCTGTCTTTCACCGGGCCGCTTGTAAAGTCCGCACCCCTCGCCATTTGCGCCTTCATGATTTTATCTGTCTCTTCCATTAATGTCGGGATAAATCGCAATGATATCGACATCATCAATGCGAGTTCGTGTACAGGCAGCTTCACCTTTTTAAAAGGATTCAGGAGCTGCTCCATTCCATCCGTTATTTCAATCGGCGTTGTTGTCAGCGTCAGCAGCGTCGTCATAAAGATAAGGTAAACGAAACGGAGGGAGATAAAAATCCCCTGTATAAGTCCGCCCTCATACACTTTAAACCAGCCAAGCTGAAAAATGACAGATCCTTCATGCGTCATGAAAATGTGTAATAAAAAGGTAAACGCCACAATCCAGATAATCGGCTTAAGCCCCTTCAGCAAAAAGCTGAACGGCACTCGTGTTAAGGCGATCACCCCGAATGTAAACAAACCGAGCAAAGCGTACGTCTGTACGTTGTTTGCCAAAAAAACGATACATACAAAAAGAAAGATGCTGACAAGTTTTGTTCGCGGGTCCAATCGGTGAATAAGCGATGATCCGGGAACATACTTTCCGATAATCATGCTGTCCATCATTGGTCCTTTTCCTCCTGAAAGAAAGCCTTAATTTCACTGGCGGCATCCTGCAGGGTCAGCATGGGTTTCTCATACTTGACTCCGAGAGCCTTCTCAAGCCGTCTCTGAAACTTCACCGACTCAGGAAGATCCAGTCCCATTTCGGCTATCTCTTCACCTTTTACAAACAAGTCACGCGGACTTCCCGTCGCTTTAATGGTTCCTTTGTGCATGACGATCATTTCGTCAGCATAGCGGGCGGCGTCCTCCATGCTGTGGGTGACGAGAACGGTAGTCAGGTTTCCCCGCTGATGAAGCGCATAGAACATGTCCATAATGTCCTGGCGCCCTCTCGGATCAAGACCGGCCGTCGGTTCATCCAAAACCAGCACTTCCGGCTCCATCGCGAGAACGCCGGCAATCGCCACTCTGCGCATCTGGCCGCCGCTGAGCTCAAACGGTGAACGATCCAAAATGTCTTCTGGAAGGCCCACAAGCCCCAGCATTTCTTTTGCTTTCCGTTCAGCGTCTTCTTTTTTTACACCGAAATTCATCGGTCCGAATGCGATGTCCTTCAGCACAGTCTCTTCAAACAGCTGATGTTCGGGAAATTGGAAAACGATTCCGACTTTTTTTCGCAAAGTCTTAAGGTCTTTATTTTTTTTACCGGCTGCCAGAATCGTGCTCCCGAGCTCAAGCTGTCCTTTAGTCGGTTTCAGCAAACCGTTTAAATGCTGCAGGAGCGTCGATTTGCCCGACCCTGTATGCCCGATGACGGCAACGTAGCTGCCCTCTTTTATCACGGCATTGATATCATACAGAGCAAGCCGTTCAAACGGTGTCTTCATTTGATAGCGGTGTTCTACATCTTTGATTTTAATGTCCACAGCTCATTCACCAGCCCTTCCTGAGTCAGATGGTTTTTCGTTAACGCCAGTCCGCTTTCTTTCAAAAGCAGGCTGAGCTGGAATGAGAAAGGCAAATCAAGACCGATGCGAACCAAGTCTTCATTTAATTTAAAAATCTCTTCAGGCGTGCCCTCTGAATATTTCCTGCCGCCGTTCATCACAATGATCCTGTCCGCCCTTGCGGCTTCTTCCAGGTCATGTGTTATCGAAATGACGGTGGCCATGCCCTGATCTTTTAAGCGTCTGACAGTATCAAGGACTTCTTCTCTCCCAATCGGGTCAAGCATGGATGTCGCTTCATCCAAAATCATAATATCAGGACGCGCGGCAATAATTCCCGCGATCGCCACTCTTTGTTTTTGACCTCCGGAGAGATGGTGCGGCTCTTGATCAAGAAAATCCTGCATATTGACTTGTGTGACAGCCCAATCTACTCTCTCAATCATTTCTTCGCGCGGAACACCATTGTTTTCTAAACCAAAAGCCACATCATCGCGAACAGTCGTTCCGACAAATTGGTTATCGGGATTCTGAAAGACCATCCCTATTTTTTTCCGCACATCCCACACGGTATCCTCAGTCAGCTTGATGCCGCCGACTTCAATTTCTCCGGCCTCAGGCAAAATCAGCCCGTTCAGCGCTCTGGCCAAAGTCGACTTCCCTGAACCGTTGTGACCTACGATAGCAAGCCATTCTCCTTCATATACCTCCAGACTCACACCGTCCAGCGCCGGTCTTTCTGCATCTTTGCGGTAGCGGAATAGAATGTCTTTTACGGATATAAGCTGTTTTTGATCCACGGGCGCCTGACCTCCTCTCAGCTATAGCTCTGCTTTTCTGTCTCATGATAAAAAGTTCTGATATCTAAAAAAAGGGCATAGATCCAGTTAGAAACTGTCCCGCCCTTCTTTAGATACACAAAAATATGTGATTAAACCAATTCGATGATTGCCATTGGTGCACCGTCACCACGGCGAGGACCAAGCTTCATAATACGTGTGTATCCGCCTTGGCGCTCCTCGTAACGAGTTGCAATGTCAGAGAATAATTTTTGAAGTGCATCTTGGTTATTTTCTTCATTAGCAACCTCGTTGCGAATGTATGCAGCAGCTTGACGACGAGCATGCAAGTCACCGCGCTTACCAAGAGTGATCATCTTTTCAACAACAGAGCGAAGTTCTTTCGCACGTGTTTCAGTTGTTTCAATTCTTTCGTTGATGATCAAATCTGTTGTAAGATCACGAAGCATAGCTTTACGCTGTGAACTCGTACGTCCTAGTTTTCTGTATGACATGTGATGTCCCCTCCTTTAATGGAATGCTGTTTCTAATTAAAAAACACACGAAAATCCTAGTTCACATGGAAACTAGATCAATCGTCTTTGCGAAGGCCGAGTCCAAGTTCTTCAAGTTTCGCTTTCACTTCTTCAAGTGATTTGCGTCCCAGGTTGCGAACTTTCATCATATCTTCTTCCGTCTTGTTCGCAAGTTCTTGAACCGTGTTAATGCCCGCACGCTTCAAGCAGTTGTAAGAACGGACAGAAAGATCAAGTTCCTCAATCGTCATTTCAAGAACTTTTTCTTTTTGGTCCTCTTCTTTTTCAACCATGATTTCAGCATGCTGAGCTTCGTCAGTTAAACCGACGAATATATTAAGGTGTTCAGTTAAAATCTTTGAACCGAGAGCAATTGCTTCCTTCGGTCCAGTGCTTCCGTCAGTCCAAACATCAAGTGTAAGTTTGTCATAGTTTGCAACCTGGCCTACACGAGTGTTTTCTACCTGATAAGATAAACGAGAAACTGGCGTAAAGATTGAATCGATCGGAATCACGCCGATTGGCTGATCGTCTCTTTTGTTCGAATCAGCAGGTGTATACCCACGTCCTCTTTGTGCAGTAAGGCGAACTCGGAAACTCGCATTCTCACCAAGAGTCGCGATATGAAGATCCGGATTAAGGATTTCAACATCGCTGTCGTGTGTAATATCAGCTGCTGTGACAGTTCCTTCGCCCTGTACATCAATTTCAAGCGTCTTCTCTTCATCAGAGTAGATTTTCAATGCAAGCTTTTTAATGTGCAAGATTATCGTTGTAACATCTTCCACAACGCCTTCGATTGTCGAGAATTCGTGCAGTACACCATCTATCTGGATCGATGTTACAGCGGCACCAGGGAGTGAGGATAAGAGGATACGACGTAAGGAGTTACCCAGAGTTGTACCATATCCACGCTCAAGCGGCTCTACGACAAACTTACCAAATTTGGCATCGTCGCTGATTTCAACCGTTTCGATTTTTGGTTTTTCAATCTCGATCATTACTTAAAACCCTCCTTCAAAACGTCGAAACCTCGAATAGAATCATATGAGATTCCATCCGAAATTCCCCATTGTTTAGTCCCGTATGTGCTCAGGCAACGAGTCGGTGCATTCGTTTCATAAATAACTGTATCATAACCCATTATTGACAGGGACACAAAATCTATACAAACAAATTACACGCGGCGACGTTTTGGTGGACGGCATCCATTATGAGGAACAGGAGTTACGTCTCTGATAGCTGTAACTTCAAGTCCGGCAGCTTGTAAAGCACGGATTGCAGCTTCACGGCCAGAACCTGGTCCTTTAACAGTTACTTCAAGAGTTTTAAGTCCGTGTTCGATTGAACCTTTAGCAGCTGTTTCAGCAGCCATTTGCGCAGCAAAAGGAGTCGATTTACGAGAACCTCTGAATCCTAGAGCTCCGGCACTTGACCAAGAAATAGCATTACCATGAGTATCAGTGATCGTAACGATCGTGTTGTTGAAAGTTGAACGAATATGAGCGATTCCTGACTCAATATTCTTTTTCACGCGACGTTTACGCGTGTTTTGTTTACGAGCAGCAGCCATTGTTTAGGTACCTCCCTTACTTATTTTTTCTTGTTAGCTACAGTACGACGCGGACCTTTACGAGTACGCGCATTGTTTTTAGAGTTTTGTCCGCGAACAGGCAAACCTCTGCGATGGCGGATTCCGCGGTAGCTTCCGATTTCGATCAGACGCTTGATGTTAAGAGAAACTTCACGGCGAAGGTCACCTTCTACTTTCAGTTTGTCAATAACATCACGGATTTTACCAAGTTCTTCTTCAGTAAGATCACGCACACGAGTATCTTCAGAAACACCAGCCTCTTTCAAGACTTGCTGAGCCGTTGTGCGGCCAATTCCGAAGACATATGTTAAAGAAATAACAACACGTTTGTCACGTGGGATATCTACACCAGCAATACGAGCCATTCTCTGGGCACCTCCTTATTAATTATCCTTGTTTTTGTTTATGCTTTGGATTTTCACAGATCACCATTACTTTTCCTTTTCTGCGAATAACTTTACATTTCTCGCAGATTGGTTTAACTGATGGTCTCACTTTCATGTGTTTCCAACCTCCTTCAGTTTCCGGAGTGCTTTATTTGTAACGGTACGTAATCCTGCCACGAGTTAAGTCATATGGAGATAATTCTACCGTAACTTTGTCTCCAGGTAAAATGCGAATGAAGTGCATGCGGATTTTACCAGATACGTGAGCCAAAACCGTATGGCCATTTTCGAGTTCAACTTTGAACATCGCGTTTGGCAGTGTTTCGACAATCGTACCTTCCACTTCAATTACATCGTCTTTCGCCATTCAAGTGTTCTCCCTTCTTCAAATCAGTAACTTGCTCTCTGACAAATTTCAAAAGAGAAAATCTCAGTTATCCGTTTGTCACACGCCCTGTTTCGTTTATACTGTTCTGAACTTCCGGAGATACGCAATCATAAAGGGTGAATGATTGATATTCTTTTTCTAAGGAGAATGAAATGTACGCTTTTCTCCGTCTGCTTTAGTACACGATGATGAATCTTCATTCCTATGACAGCAGCTAGCCGGTTTTTCTTCCGACCAATTGTAAACCTACAATCTGCCCAGGTGCGGAATGAAAAACATGTGTCATGGAATTCATTTCATCATCTAGACTTTTGTCAGTATATCAAAACCCGTTTCCGTAATCGCAATCGTATGTTCAAAATGAGCACACTTTTTCCCATCTACCGTTACAACCGTCCAGTTATCAGCCAATGTTTTCACATATCGGCTGCCAGCGTTAACCATCGGTTCTATAGCGAGAACCATACCAGGCTTCAGCCTAGGTCCTTTGTTTGGCGGACCGTAATGAGGAATTTGCGGATCCTCATGCAAGTCTTGACCAACACCATGTCCGACATACTCCCTAACAACTGAAAACTGCTCATTTTCGACATACGTTTGTATTGCGTGGGAAATATTCGACAAACGTTCACCTGGTTTTGCTTCCTTCAAGCCTTTATATAAAGACTCCTCTGTCACTTCCAGCAGTCGTTTATCATCATCACTGATGTTTCCTACCGGATATGTCCAAGCAGAGTCACCATGATAACCATTTAATTTAGCACCGATATCAATGCTGATAATGTCACCGTCACGCAAAACCCTTTTACCGGGAATTCCGTGAACGAGTTCTTCATTAACTGATACACAGATGCTCCCGCGAAACCCATTATACCCCTTAAAAGATGGGATTGCACCCTGCTTCTCAATAAAACGTTCGGCAATTTGATCCAATTCTTTTGTCGAGATTCCTGGTTTAATGTGCTTTTTCATCTCTTCATGAGTCAAAGCCACGATTCGCCCTGCTTCCCGCATGATGCTAAGCTCACGAGGGGTCTTACAGATAATCATTTGCTCAATCCTCCAAGAAGCTCTTTCACATCTTTGTACACGTCGTTAATGTCCTGCTGGCCATTGACGTTGACAAGATACCCTTTCTCAGAATAAAAATCGAGTAAAGGCTGAGTCTGCTTCATGTTGACCTCAAGCCGTTTTGAGACGGTTTCCTCATTATCATCTGCCCGTTGATAAAGGTCTCCTCCGTCTTTATCACAAACACCCGGCGTTTTCGGCGGATTGAAAACCAAATGATAGGTTGTGCCGCAAACACTGCAAATTCTGCGTCCAGTCAAACGTTCCATTAAAGAGTCTTTGTCTACTTTAATGTTAATGACATAATCAATCGGCTTGCCGTATTCCTCAAGAATGTTTTCAAGAGCTTCAGCCTGAGCGACTGTTCGCGGAAATCCGTCCAGAAGAAAACCTCTTTCACAATCATCTTTGCCGAGTCTTTCTTTGACAATGCCGATTGTGACTTCGTCCGGTACGAGCTCGCCTTTATCAATATAAGACTTTGCTTCGAGTCCGAGTGGTGTTTCTTCTTTCATAGCAGCACGGAACATATCTCCCGTTGAGATATGAGGTATCCCATAATCCTCAACAATTCGTTCTCCCTGTGTGCCTTTACCGGCTCCAGGAAGTCCCATTAAGACTAAGTTCATTCGGATTTCCCCCGTCCTCTCTTATTAAGAGGAATGGTTAAAACCAGTCCTCTAATTTTTCATAAATCCTCGGTAATTACGTTTCACTAACTGGCTCTCCAGCTGCTTCATTGTCTCCAAGGCTACCCCGACGACAATTAACAATGATGTTCCGCCAATCTGTGCACTTTGAGGCAATCCAGCGAATTGAATGAAAAAGATAGGAAGAATGGAAATCACGGCTAAGAATATAGAACCCACAAACGTAAGTCGATACAAAATGCTCGTAATTCTATCTTGAGTCATTTTCCCTGGACGAACCCCCGGGATATAGCCACCCTGTTTTTTAAGGTTATCAGCCATTTGTTCAGGGTTTACCTGCACAAAAGCATAGAAGTACGTAAAGGCGATAATTAATGCGACATAAACCGTCATGCCCACCGGATGTGTATTGTCAAAGTTGGCTTGAATCCACTTTGTCACATCGTTTTCTCCAAAAAATGACGCGATAGTACGCGGCGTAATAAGGAACGCAACCGCAAAGATTACCGGAATAACCCCTGCCGGATTCACTTTAAGCGGAAGGTGAGTTGACTGGCCTCCGCCAACAGGTGAACGACCTTGCCCTTTTGCATATTGAATCGCGATTTTGCGTACGGCCTGCTGAATGAAAATAACACCAACAATAACGGCCAAAATCGCAATCACCAGTAAAGCGATTTTTACAATATGAATAAACAGCTGATCGCTGCTGCCGACAAATTGAGTCTCATAAATCTGCCCAACAGTTTTCGGAATACTAGCCACAATCCCCGCGAAGATGATGATCGAAATTCCGTTACCTACTCCATTGGAAGTAATTTGTTCTCCCAGCCACATTAAAAAAGCAGTTCCTCCAGTGAGTACTAAAGCAATAATCAGATATGTCGATATGCCGGATTTTTCAATCAGCATACCGTTTGCCAGGTTGTTAAACCCGTAAGACATACCTAATGCCTGGATAAAACCAAGCACAATCGTAAAATATCTCGTGAACTGAGCTAATTTACGGCGGCCGACTTCACCTTGCTTAGACCACTCGGTAAACTTCGGCACAACATCCATCTGAAGCAGCTGAATGATGATGGAAGCAGTGATGTAAGGCGTAATTCCCATCGCAAAAATGGAGAACTGATAAAGCGCACCGCCGCCAAATGTGTTAAGGAGATCAAAAACCCCCATCGAACTTTGTGTCTGCAACGCCTGAGCATTTACATATGGCACAGGGATAAACGCACCTATGCGAAAGACGATAAGCATGAGTAATGTAAAAATGATTTTATTCCGAATATCACTCACACGCATAAAGTTGGAGATTGTCTTAAACAAGTTAGATCACCTCAGCTGTACCGCCAGCAGCTTCAACAGCTTCTTTCGCAGAAGCAGAGAATTTATTGGCTTTTACAGTTAATTTTTTCTCTAATTTACCGTTGCCAAGAATCTTTACTCCTGCATTAAGTTTGCTAATAACACCAGTCTCAAGAAGAAGTTCAGGAGTGACTTCCGTTCCTTCCGCAAAACCGTTCAATTTGTCTACGTTCACAATAGCGTATTCCTTACGGTTGATGTTTGTAAAACCGCGCTTAGGAAGACGTTGGAATAAAGGCATTTGTCCCCCCTCGAATCCAGGGCGTACACCGCCGCCAGAACGAGCGTTTTGACCTTTGTGACCTTTACCAGCTGTTTTACCGTTACCAGAACCAATACCACGACCTACGCGATTGCGTACTTTACGTGAACCTTCTGAAGGCTTTAATTCATGAAGTTTCATTAGGACACCTCCTTAGCCTATAATTTATTTTTATTGTTCTTTAACAGAAACTAGATGAGATACTTTATTAATCATACCGCGGATCGCAGCGTTATCTTCATGAACGACAGTTTGGTTTGTTTTCTTTAAACCAAGTGTTCTTACAGTAACGCGCTGATCTTCCGGGCGACCGATTACACTGCGTTTGAGGGTAATTTCTAATTTAGCCATTAATGTTCCCTCCTTATCCTAACAGTTCTTCTACAGATTTTCCACGAAGCTTCGCAACGTCTTCGGCACGTTTAAGCTCACTTAAACCTTGAAGTGTTGCACGGATCATGTTGATCGGTGTGTTAGAACCTAAAGACTTAGAAAGGATATCAGCAACGCCAGCAAGCTCAAGTACCGCACGTACAGGGCCTCCAGCGATAACTCCAGTACCTTCAGAAGCAGGTTTCAACAAGATATTGCCTGCACCGAAACGTCCGATGATTTCGTGTGGAATCGTAGTTCCAACCATTGGTACTTCAATCAAATTCTTTTTCGCATCTTCAACAGCTTTGCGGATTGCTTCAGGTACTTCTTGTGCTTTACCAGTACCGAAACCTACGTGACCGTTTTTGTCACCGACAACGACTAGAGCTGCGAAACGGAAACGACGACCACCTTTAACAACTTTCGCTACGCGGTTAACCGTAACTAAGCGTTCTTCTAACTCTAATTTGCTTGGGTCAATACGACGCATAATCATGTGTCCCTCCTTTTTTTATTAAAATTTCAGTCCGGCTTCACGAGCTGCATCGGCCAGAGCTTTTACACGTCCATGGTATAAGTATCCGCCGCGGTCAAATACTACGTCAGAAACACCTTTCTCAGAAGCGCGTTTCGCAACGAGTTCACCGACTTTAGCAGCAGCAGCGCTGTCACCAGTGCTTTCCACGTTCAAATCTTTATCGAGAGTAGAGGCACTAGCAAGTGTAACACCATTTACATCATCGATGATTTGAGCATAAATGTGTTTGTTTGAACGGAACACATTCAGACGAGGTCTTTCAGCTGTGCCTGAAAGTTTAGCACGAACACGGGCATGTCTTTTTTGACGAGCAGCATTTTTGCTAGTTTTCGTAATCATCCTTAGGTCACTCCTTTCTTCACTTTAAGCGGTCTTACTTAGCAGATTTACCTTCTTTACGGCGAACAACTTCACCTTCGTAGCGGATTCCTTTACCTTTGTAAGGCTCTGGAGAACGTACAGCGCGGATGTTAGCAGCGATAGCTCCTACACGCTCTTTGTCTGTACCTTTTACAACTACTTTAGTTTGAGAAGGAACTTCGATTTCGATGCCCTCTTCAGGAACGATCTCAACAGGGTGAGAGTATCCAACGTTTAAAACAAGTTTGTTTCCGGATTTAGCCGCACGATAACCGACACCGACTAATTCCAAACCTCTTTCAAATCCTTTAGATACGCCTTCAACCATGTTTCCAAGCAGACTGCGAGTCGTACCATGCAGCGCACGGTGCTCTTTGTGATCAGAAGGACGAGTAACTGTAAGCACGTTGTCCTCAATTTTGATTTCCATATCAGGATGGAAAGTACGAGTTAATTCTCCTTTTGGTCCTTTTACAGCTACAGTGTTGCCTTCGTTCAGCGTTACTGTAACTCCAGAAGGGATCTCAAGCAGTTTTTTACCTACACGAGACATACTAAAACACCTCCATTCTTGTTAAACTTCTTACCAAACGTATGCTAGAACTTCTCCACCAGCTTGTTTTGCACGGGCTTCTTTGTCCGTTAAAACACCTTGTGATGTAGAAATAATCGCGATTCCAAGACCGTTAAGTACGCGAGGTACTTCATTTGATTTAGCGTATACACGCAAACCTGGTTTGCTGATTCTTTTAAGACCAGTGATAACGCGCTCGTTGTTTTGTCCGTATTTCAAGAAAACGCGGATGATACCTTGTTTGCTGTCTTCTACGAACTCAACGTCACGAATGAAACCTTCACGCTTTAAAATGTCAGCAATTTCTCTTTTCAATTTAGAAGCAGGAATTTCAAGCTTCTCATGACGTACCATGTTTGCATTGCGAATACGAGTCAGCATATCTGCAATTGGATCTGTCATAACCATTATATAATTACCTCCTTCCCATTCTTGGGGATTACCAGCTGGCTTTTTTCACGCCAGGAATTTGTCCTTTATATGCAAGCTCACGGAAACAAATACGGCAAAGTTTAAATTTACGAATGACTGAGTGCGGACGTCCGCAGCGTTCACAGCGAGTGTACTCTTGCACTTTAAACTTTGGTGTACGTTGTTGTTTCGCAATCATTGACTTTTTAGCCACGATTTCGCCTCCCTTTCATTGATTATTTCTGGAACGGCATACCTACTTGAGTTAATAGCTCACGAGCCTCTTCGTCAGAGTTAGCAGTCGTTACGATAACGATGTCCATTCCGCGAACCTTTGTTACTTTATCGTAGTCAATTTCAGGGAAGATTAACTGTTCTTTGATACCAAGAGTGTAGTTTCCGCGACCGTCGAAAGATTTCTTAGAAATCCCGCGGAAGTCACGTACACGCGGTAAAGATACAGAAATAAGTTTATCAAGGAAATCATACATGCGCTCTCCGCGAAGAGTTACTTTCGCACCGATAGGCATTCCCTCACGAAGACGGAATCCAGCAATTGATTTCTTCGCACGAGTAACGACAGGTTTTTGACCTGCGATAAACGTTAATTCTTCAACAGCACTGTCGATTGCTTTTGCGTTTTGAACAGCATCACCGACACCCATGTTGATTACGATTTTTTCGATTTTTGGCACCTGCATAACAGAGTCGTAGTTGAACTTCGTCATTAAAGCAGGTGAAATTTCTTTATTGTACTTTTCTTTAAGGCGGTTCATGAGATAGACCTCCCTTCCTTTAAATACTATTTATCTAAGACTTGCCCAGATTTTTTTGCAACACGAACTTTTTTGCCATCTTCCACTTTGTATCCTACGCGAGTCACTTCACCTGTTTTAGGATCGAGCGGCATAACGTTTGATACATGAATTGGCGCCTCTTGATTAGAAATACCGCCTTGAGGGTTTGCTTGAGTTGGTTTAGAGTGCTTCTTCACCATGTTTACGCCCTCAACTAGAACGCGGTCCTTTTTAGGGAAAGCAGCAAGGATCGTACCTTGTTTGCCTTTATCTTTACCAGAGATAACCATTACTTTATCGCCTTTTTTCACATGCATCCTGATCGCACCTCCTTGAGTAAGGCATTTATTTCATTAGATAACTTCTGGAGCCAGAGAAACAATTTTCATGAAGTTGTTTTCACGTAATTCACGGGCAACCGGTCCGAAGATACGAGTTCCACGCGGGCTCTTGTCGTCACGGATGATAACACATGCATTCTCATCGAAGCTGATGTATGATCCGTCAGTTCTGCGTGCTCCGCTTTTTGTGCGAACGATAACAGCTCTTACGACTTCACCTTTTTTGACAACGCCTCCTGGTGTTGCTTGTTTAACCGTGCAAACAATTACATCACCAATGTTAGCCGTTTTACGTCCAGAACCGCCAAGAACTTTAATAGTAAGTACCTCACGCGCACCGGAGTTGTCAGCAACTTTTAAACGAGTCTCTTGTTGAATCATTATTTGTTACCTCCCTTCGGAAAAAGAATTCCGAACTTTATTAGATAATAACAGCTTCTTCGACAACTTCTACTAGACGAAAACGCTTAGTTGCAGATAATGGACGAGTTTCCATGATCTTTACGATGTCTCCGATTTTAGCTTGGTTATTTTCATCATGTGCTTTGAATTTCTTTGAGTATTTTACGCGTTTACCGTAAATAGGATCCTTTTTGTATGTTTCAACAACAACAGTGATGGTTTTATCCATTTTGTCAGAAACAACACGGCCTTGGTAAACTTTGCGTTGGTTACGTTCGCTCATGCTCACGACCTCCCCTCAGTGATTATTTGTTGGCAGCAATTTCTCTTTCACGAATCACAGTTTTCATGCGCGCGATAGCTTTGCGCACTTCACGAATGCGAGCAGTATTTTCAAGTTGTCCTGTCGCTAATTGAAAGCGAAGATTGAAAAGTTCTTCTTTAAGAGACTTTACTTTTTGTTCAATTTCAGCAGTGGTAAGGTCACGAATTTCATTAGCTTTCATTTGATTCACCACCAATTTCTTCACGTTTTACGAACTTCGTTTTAATTGGCAATTTGTGAGATGCAAGGCGAAGAGCTTCACGAGCTACCTCTTCAGACACACCAGAAATTTCAAATAAAACTTTGCCCGGTTTTACAACAGCTACCCAGCCTTCAGGAGCCCCTTTACCGGAACCCATCCGTACCTCAAGCGGTTTAGCAGTGTAAGGTTTTGAAGGGAAAATTTTAATCCAAACTTTACCGCCACGTTTCATGTAACGAGTCATCGCAATACGTGCAGCTTCGATTTGGCGGTTCGTGATCCAAGAAGCTTCAAGAGCCTGGATACCGTACTCACCAAAATGTACTTCAGTACCGCCTTTAGCGCGACCGCGCATTTTTCCGCGATGCTCTCTGCGATATTTAACGCGTTTTGGTAATAACATATTATTTTCCTCCTTCCTCAGTTTTCTTCTTAGTAGGAAGAACCTCTCCACGATAGATCCAGACTTTTACACCAAGCTTACCGTAAGTTGTGTCAGCTTCAGATGTTGCATAGTCGATGTCAGCACGTAAAGTGTGCAATGGAACAGTTCCTTCACTGTAGTATTCAGAACGAGCGATATCAGCTCCGCCAAGACGGCCGGAAACCATTGTTTTCACACCTTGTGCTCCAGCACGCATAGTGCGTTGGATTTGTTGTTTCTGCGCACGGCGGAAAGAAATACGGTTTTCTAGTTGACGAGCGATGTTGTCAGCTACAAGCTGAGCATCAAGATCTGCTCTTTTGATTTCAAGAATGTTAATGTGTACACGCTTGCCAGTAAGGCTGTTAAGGGCTTTACGAAGTGCTTCAACTTCAGATCCGCCTTTACCGATTACCATACCAGGCTTAGCAGTGTGGATCGTAATGTTAACGCGGTTTGCTGCACGCTCGATTTCTACTTTAGAAACAGAAGCGTCAGAAAGGCGTTTGCTAATGAATTCACGAATTTTTAAATCTTCGTGCAGGAAGTCAGCGTAATCTTTACCAGCGTACCACTTAGATTCCCAATCACGAATGACTCCGATACGAAGACCGACTGGATTTACCTTTTGACCCACTACTTATCCCTCCTTCTTTTCTGATACAACGATTGTAATGTGGCTCGTACGTTTGTTGATTTGGCTCGCACGTCCCATAGCACGCGGGCGGAATCTTTTTAACGTTGGGCCTTCGTCAACAAATGCCTGAGAAATAACCAGATTGTTAGCGTCCATCTCGTAGTTGTGCTCAGCATTTGCGATAGCAGATTTTAAAACTTTTTCGATGATCGGAGAAGCAGCTCTCGGAGTTAGGTTCAAGATAGATACTGCTTCGCCTACTTGCTTACCTCGAATCAGGTCCATTACTAGACGTGCTTTACGAGGAGCAATACGGACTGTTCTTGCAACAGCTTTAGCTTGCATTTAAAAGCCTCCTCTCTTAGCGTCTTGTTTTTTTATCGTCACTGGCGTGGCCTTTGTAAGTACGAGTCGGTGCGAATTCGCCCAACTTGTGGCCTACCATGTCTTCAGAAATGAATACAGGCACGTGTTTACGTCCGTCATATACTGCGATAGTGTGACCGATAAATTGTGGGAAAATAGTTGAACGGCGAGACCAAGTTTTTACAACTTGTTTCTTGTCCGTTTCATTTAATTTCTCGATTTTTGTCATCAAGTGTCCATCGACAAATGGTCCTTTTTTCAAGCTGCGAGCCATTTTGGAACCTCCCTTCGTGATTGCACTACGGTCCGAAATGAACCGTAGACAACCCCGTTATTTATTTTTACGACGACGTACGATAAATTTATCAGATTTGTTCTTTTTCTTACGTGTCTTGAATCCAAGAGTCGGTTTGCCCCAAGGAGACATTGGTGATTTACGTCCGATTGGCGCGCGACCTTCACCACCACCGTGCGGGTGATCGTTAGGGTTCATTACAGAACCGCGGACTGTAGGGCGGATGCCTTTCCAGCGAGAGCGTCCTGCTTTACCAACGTTGATAAGTTCGTGCTGCTCGTTACCTACTTGACCGATAGAAGCGCGGCAAGCAGAAAGGATCATGCGAACTTCACCAGAGTTAAGACGTACAAGAACGTATTTGCCTTCTTTACCAAGAACCTGAGCAGATGTACCAGCTGAACGTACAAGCTGTCCGCCTTTACCAGGTTTTAATTCAATGTTATGCACAACTGTACCAACAGGGATGTTGATAAGCGGAAGTGCGTTACCTACTTTGATGTCAGCTTCAGGGCCGGACATGATTTCAGTACCTACTTGAATTCCTTTTGGTGCAAGAATGTAACGTTTTTCTCCGTCTACATAGTTGATTAGTGCAATGTTAGCTGAACGGTTTGGATCGTACTCAACTGTAGCAACGCGTCCAGGTATACCATCTTTATCGCGTTTGAAGTCGATAACACGGTATTGGCGTTTGTGTCCGCCACCTTGGTGACGTACAGTCAATTTACCTTGGTTGTTACGTCCGCCTTTTTTGTGAAGGGGCGCAAGCAAGGATTTTTCCGGCTGGTCAGTCGTGATTTCAGCAAAATCTGAAGTTGTCATGCCACGACGTCCGTTAGAGGTCGGTTTATACTTTTTAATCGCCATTTTGAATTTCCCTCCTTCTTTTTACAGATAATTAAGCTTCAAAAATTTCGATTTCTTTGCTGTCTGCAGTAAGTTTTACGATCGCTTTTCTGCGACGGCTAGTCATACCAGTATAGCGGCCGACACGTTTTGATTTCCCTTTGTAGTTCATGATGTTGACTTTGTCAACTTTCACTCCAAAGATACTTTCAACTGCATCTTTCACTTCTGTTTTATTAGCTCTTACATCAACTTCAAAAGTATATTTCTTTTCAGTCATTAAATCAGCAGAACGTTCAGTAATGACGGGGCGCTTAAGAACATCACGAGGATCTTTCATTATGCAAGCACCTCCTCTACTTTTTCAACCGCAGCTTTTGTAATCAGAAGCTTCTCGTGGTTGACAACGTCTAACACGTTGATTCCGTTAGCTTGAACAACTGTAACTCCAGGGATGTTGCGTGCAGAAAGAGATACTGCTTCGTTTGCATCCGCAGTTACGATTAAAGCTTTTTTCTCAACAGATAATCCTTTAAGGACAGCTGCCATTTCTTTTGTTTTAACCGTATCAAGAGTAAGATCTTCAAGAACAATAATGTTGTTGTCGTTCACTTTAGAAGACAATACTGATTTGATTGCCAAGCGGCGAACTTTTTTAGGTAATTTGTAAGAATAGCTGCGTGGTGTTGGGCCGAATACGACACCACCTCCGCGCCATTGCGGTGAACGGATTGAACCTTGACGGGCACGACCTGTACCTTTTTGACGCCATGGTTTGCGACCTCCGCCGCGTACTTCAGAACGATTTTTTACTTTGTGAGATCCTTGACGTAAGGAAGCTCTTTGCATAAGAATAGCGTCGAATACTACGCTCTCATTTGGCTCAATTCCAAATACAGAAGCGTTTAATTCGATATCACCAGCAGTAGAACCGTTTTGGTTGTATAATGCTACTTTTGGCATGATCAATTTCCTCCTTTCCTAAGAGACTTATTTAGATTTAACAGCACTTTTAACAGTGATTAAAGCTTTTCTCGCACCAGGTACGTTACCTTTAATCAAAAGAAGATTGCGCTCAGCATCTACTTTTACGACTTCAAGGTTTTGGACAGTGATTTGATCTCCGCCCATGCGTCCAGGTAATAGTTTACCTTTGAATACACGGTTAGGATCTACAGGTCCCATTGAACCAGGACGACGGTGGTAGCGTGAACCGTGAGACATAGGTCCGCGAGATTGTCCGTGGCGCTTGATTGCACCTTGGAAACCTTTACCTTTAGATACTCCTGTTACATCTACGATTTCTCCTGCAGAGAAAATTTCAACCTTGACTTCCTGACCAA
The DNA here is from genome assembly GCF_011065565.1 of Bacillus sp. EKM420B. NCBI lineage: Bacteria > Bacillati > Bacillota > Bacilli > Caryophanales > Bacillaceae > Bacillus > Bacillus sp. EKM420B. Next base: position 24,943 of record NZ_JAAMNX010000008.1, read on the forward strand.
TTTCATACGCATCCATATCCACGCCGCGTAATTCTTTAACGAAGCGCTTAGGAGCAGTTTCCGCTTTTGCAACGTGTCCTTTTTCCGGTTTGTTTGAAAGCTTTTCGCGCTTATCGTCAAAACCAAGCTGGATCGCTTCATAGCCATCATTTTCAGCTGTTTTCTTTTGAAGAACAACGTTTGGAGCTGCTTCAATAACAGTTACCGGGATAAGATCACCGTTCTCTGCGAATACTTGCGTCATACCAATTTTTCTTCCTAAGATTCCTTTGGTCATTCGTCACACCTCCTATTAAGATCATTCTATATTTTAGAATTAAAGTTTGATTTCGATATCGACACCAGATGGTAAGTCTAATCGCATGAGAGCATCAACAGTTTGTGGTGTTGGGTTCACAATGTCGATTAAACGTTTATGTGTACGCATTTCAAATTGCTCACGAGAATCTTTGTATTTGTGCACCGCACGAAGGATTGTGTAAACTGATTTTTCAGTTGGCAACGGAATCGGACCAGATACGCTGGCACCAGAACGTTTTGCCGTTTCAACAATCTTCTCTGCAGATTGATCAAGGATTCTATGATCATATGCTTTTAAACGAATACGAATTTTTTGTTTTGCCATTATTTTCCCTCCTTTTCGCCTACATCACGTTAGACAGTTCTCCGTGAGAAAAACCTGATCACCTTGCCATGGCAAAGCGGCCGGGTGTGTCAGCAACCTCTCACTTCATCGCAGTCAAAGACCAACATACACTATTATACAGAAAATAGACGCATGTTGCAAGGTTTATTTAAAGAACCTTGTGGTTTTCACACTTTGATTATTATACAGGTGATACCATGATTAATCAAGGATATGACTGTTTTCTTTCAGAGATGGAACGATGCGAACCGGCTGACAACTTCGGCAAAGCGATCCGGTTCCTCCAAGTGAGGCGAATGGGCTGAGTTCTCAAACCAATGCCATTCTTTATACGGCGTATCAACCTTCTGATAATATTCATAAGACGTCGTCCCCGGAACCGTCAAATCATATCTCCCTGACATAAAACAGCACGGTATTACAATAGAAGAAACTGATTCCCCTGCATCAAAGGAAATGAGATCCTCCCATAGGTGTTTCAGGCTGAACATTTGTCCCCGCGCGGCTAAGAAGCTCCCCCTCACACCGTACGGTTCACCAAACAGCATTCGCCCCCCTGCTTTAAGAGCGCCGATCGGATGATGGGTAAAGCCTCCTCCCCTCATCTCGATACAAAGCAGAAACAACGTTCGCTGCAGCTGTTTCTCCCATGGAGGTGCTCCGATAAAGCTCAGCGTCTTTTCCAACAGGAAATGTTTGCGTTGCCTGCTCCATTTCATCATCATCCGGTAGGCTTCCGTTTCTTCCTTTTGAATATTAACCACCTGACTGATACCGATATACCCATAATACAAATCAGGTCTCTCTTGAAGAACTTGAAGCGCCAGAACTGAACCCCACGAATAGCCGGCGATATATATTTTTTGCCTGCTGAATTGCTTGCATAAGCGTTCGGTCAGATGAATGGTGTCAGCTGTCAGCTGATCCAAAGTCATAGATGAACCCGGAATTTCCTTTGAATAAGAAAGACCCGCCCCTCTCTGATCCCAGTTCACAACGGTGAAATGCTTTTCCAGCTTATTCTGGTATTTTCTCGCATAGCCGATTTGAGGCGTGCCGGGACCGCCGTGCAAAAACAAAAGCAGCGGATTACTCCTGTCATCACCATTAATCATAATGGTTTGTTCACTGCCATTAATCAGCAATTGCTGAAGCATTGAAATACGATTGGTTTTCTTGAAGTTATCGTCCATCGGTCTTCTCCTAAAATTTGTATACGTTCTATTATACATGGAATCAGCAGGGAAACAAAAAAACGAGGCCCCATAAGGGACCCCGTATTAATGAACGAGTCGATTACTCAGTGATTGTAGAAACAACGCCTGAACCAACTGTACGTCCGCCTTCACGAATAGAGAAACGAGTTCCTTCTTCGATAGCGATTGTAGAGATAAGTTCAACGATCATTTCAGTGTTATCTCCAGGCATAACCATTTCTACGCCTTCTGGAAGATTGATGATACCAGTTACGTCAGTTGTACGGAAGTAGAACTGAGGACGGTAGTTAGAGAAGAATGGAGTATGACGTCCACCCTCTTCTTTAGAAAGAACGTAAACTTCAGCTTTGAATTTGCTGTGTGGAGTGATTGTACCTGGTTTAGCAAGTACTTGTCCACGTTGGATGTCTTCACGAGCTACACCGCGAAGAAGTGCACCGATGTTGTCTCCAGCTTCAGCGTAGTCAAGAAGCTTACGGAACATTTCAACACCTGTAACAGTTGTTTTGCTGTTTTCTTCTTGAAGACCGATGATTTCAACTTCGTCACCGACTTTAACTTGTCCGCGTTCTACACGGCCAGTAGCAACTGTACCACGACCAGTGATTGAGAATACGTCCTCAACTGGCATCATGAATGGTTTTTCAGTGTCGCGTTCTGGAGTTGGGATGTACTCATCAACTGCAGCCATAAGTTCAAGAATTTTTTCTTCGTACTCAGCATCGCCTTCAAGAGCTTTAAGAGCAGAACCTTTAACAACTGGTACATCATCACCAGGGAAGTCGTATTCGCTAAGAAGATCGCGAACTTCCATTTCAACAAGCTCAAGAAGCTCTTCGTCGTCTACCATGTCGCATTTGTTAAGGAATACTACGATGTATGGTACACCAACGTTTTTAGAAAGAAGGATGTGCTCACGAGTTTGCGGCATTGGGCCATCAGCAGCAGATACTACAAGGATAGCTCCGTCCATTTGCGCAGCACCAGTGATCATGTTTTTAACATAGTCAGCGTGTCCTGGGCAGTCAACGTGTGCATAGTGACGAGTGTCAGTTTCGTACTCAACGTGTGCAGTAGAGATTGTGATACCGCGCTCACGTTCTTCTGGAGCACCATCAATTTGATCGTACGCCATAGCTGTACCTTTACCAGATTTCTTATGAAGTACTGTTGAGATAGCAGCAGTTAATGTTGTTTTACCATGGTCAACGTGTCCAATTGTACCGATATTGGCATGTGATTTGGAACGGTCGAATTTTTCTTTAGCCATTCTAAAATCCTCCTTAAGAGCTTTTAATTAGTAATGTATAGAGTGATAGAAAGTGAAAGCAAGCTCTCACTTCCTCATCTTACAATAGTAGTTATACTTGAGTTAAGTGGCAAAATCAATTATTCGCCTTTATTTTTTTTGATAATTTCTTCAGCGATGCTCTTCGGCACTTCTTCGTAGTGATCCATGAACATTGTGAACGTACCGCGTCCTTGCGTGTTAGAACGAAGGGCAGTAGCGTAACCGAACATTTCAGCAAGAGGTACCATCGCACGCACAACTTGAGCGTTACCGCGAGCTTCCATACCTTCTACGCGTCCGCGACGAGAAGTAACATCACCCATGATGTCTCCCATGTATTCTTCAGGAATAACAACTTCAACTTTCATGATTGGTTCAAGAAGAACTGGGTTACATTTGCTGACTGCATTTTTCAATGCCATAGAAGCAGCGACTTTAAACGCCATTTCGTTTGAGTCAACATCATGGTAAGATCCATCAAAAAGTTTCGCCTTGATGTCGATTAGCGGGAATCCGGCTAGGACACCATTTTCAAGAGAGTCTTCAAGACCTGCTTGTACGGCTGGGATGTATTCACGAGGAACAACACCACCGACGATTGCGTTTTCGAATTCAAAGCCAGCGCCTTCTTCGTTCGGTTCAAATTCGATCCAAACGTGACCGAACTGACCGCGTCCGCCTGATTGACGTACGAATTTACCTTCAACTTTTGCACCGGTACGGAATGTCTCACGGTACGCAACTTGAGGAGCACCAACGTTAGCTTCAACTTTGAACTCACGCTTCATACGATCAACAATGATATCAAGGTGAAGCTCACCCATACCAGAGATGATTGTTTGACCCGTTTCAGGGTTTGTTTGTGTACGGAATGTAGGATCTTCTTCAGCAAGTTTCGCTAAAGCGATACCCATTTTATCTTGGTCAGCTTTTGATTTAGGCTCAATCGCTACGTCGATAACAGGCTCTGGGAATTCCATTGATTCAAGGATTACAAGATCCTTTTCATCACATAGAGTATCTCCAGTAGAAGTATCTTTTAGACCTACAGCAGCTGCGATGTCTCCAGCGTAAACAGTAGAGATCTCTTCACGGCTGTTAGCGTGCATTTGAAGGATACGTCCTACGCGCTCACGCTTGCCTTTTGTAGAGTTCTTTACATATGAACCGGAATCAAGTGTACCGGAATATACGCGGAAGAATGTCAGCTTACCGACATAAGGGTCAGTCATAACTTTAAATGCAAGTGCAGAGAACGGCTCTTCATCAGAAGAATGACGAACGATCTCTTCATCTGTGTCAGGACGTACACCTTTGATTGCAGCAACATCAGTTGGCGCAGGAAGGTAGTCAAGAACAGCATCAAGTACAAGCTGAACACCTTTGTTTTTGAAAGCAGAACCAACAAGTACAGGGTAGAATTCAACATTCAGTGTACCTTTACGGATAGCAGCTTTCAGTTCAGGGATAGTGATTTCTTCACCTTCAAGGTACTTTTCCATAAGCTCTTCATCAAGCTCAGCTACAGCTTCAATCAGGCTGCTGCGAAGCTCTTCAGCTTGCTCTTTGTACTCTTCAGGGATTTCTTTCGCATCTGAACGAGTTCCAAGGTCATCTTCGTAGAAATACGCAACGTTTTCTACTAAGTCGATGATACCTTCGAAGTTGTCTTCAGCGCCGATCGGCAATTGAATTGCGTGAGCGTTAGCTTGAAGACGGTCTCTTAAAGTGCCTACAGAGTAAAGGAAGTCTGCGCCGATTTTGTCCATTTTGTTGACAAATACAACGCGGGGTACTCCGTAAGTTGTTGCTTGGCGCCATACTGTTTCTGTCTGAGGCTCAACACCTGATTGAGCATCAAGTACGGCAACCGCACCATCAAGTACACGGAGTGAACGTTCAACTTCAACTGTGAAGTCTACGTGTCCCGGTGTATCGATGATGTTTACACGGTAACCTTTCCACTGTGCAGTCGTTGCTGCAGAAGTGATTGTGATACCGCGTTCTTGTTCCTGCTCCATCCAGTCCATTTGCGAAGCACCTTCGTGAGTTTCGCCAATTTTATGGATACGGCCTGTGTAGAACAAGATCCGTTCTGTAGTAGTCGTTTTACCGGCATCGATGTGAGCCATGATCCCGATATTACGAGTTTTTTCTAAGGAGAACTCTCTTGCCATTGGGTAATTTCTCCTTCCTTATTAGGGAATTATTATTTTGATTATATAAATCCTACCAGCGGTAGTGAGCAAATGCTTTGTTCGCTTCTGCCATCTTGTGAGTGTCTTCACGTTTCTTAACGGCAGCACCAGTGTTGTTAGCTGCATCAAGAATTTCGTTAGCCAGGCGCTCTTCCATTGTTTTTTCTCCGCGAAGACGCGCATAGTTAACCAACCAGCGAAGACCAAGAGTTGTACGGCGTTCAGGACGAACTTCTACAGGCACTTGGTAGTTAGCTCCACCTACACGGCGTGCTTTTACTTCAAGTACAGGCATGATGTTTTTCAATGCTTGTTCGAAAACCTCCATTGCATCATTGCCAGTGCGTTCTTTAATGATATCGAATGACTTGTATAGGATTGTTTGAGATTTACCTTTTTTACCGTCGATCATCATTTTGTTGATCAGGCGGGATACCAGCTTAGAGTTGTAAAGCGGATCAGGTAAAACATCTCTTTTTGCTACAGGACCTTTACGTGGCATCTGAATATCCTCCCTTCATAGTTTTAATGATTTATTATTATTACTTTGCTTTAGGACGTTTCGTACCGTATTTAGAACGGCCTTGCGCACGGTTTTCAACTCCGGCAGTATCAAGCGCGCCACGAACGATGTGGTAGCGTACCCCCGGTAAGTCTTTTACACGTCCGCCGCGGATCAGTACAACGCTGTGCTCTTGCAGGTTGTGACCGATACCAGGAATGTAGGCAGTAACCTCGATTCCGTTAGTCAAACGAACACGAGCATATTTACGAAGTGCTGAGTTCGGTTTTTTCGGTGTCATTGTACCCACACGAGTACATACCCCGCGTTTTTGTGGAGAAGATACGTTAGTGTGCTCTTTTTTAAAGCTGTTGTATCCTTTGTTTAGTGCAGGTGACTTAGAGTTTTCAACTTTGCTCACGCGTCCCTTGCGAATTAGCTGATTAATTGTAGGCATGTTGTGTTCCTCCCTTCATTACGTTTTATAACCCACATACCCAGGTGGTTCATCATTAGGCAAAAAACAATGTCTTTACACAAGATTGATATCTTATATAAAAACAAAAAGTACGCTATAACATAATGGCAACAGCTGCTGCTCCCACTTCAATTCCGCAGGCTTTGCCGAGCTTTTTCATGGAATCCACCATACAGACAGCGGTATTTTGGTTCTTTGCAAGCTGGATAACGCCAGCCGTAAGAACTGAATCCGCGTCTTTTGCCACGACGACTTCCTTCACTGAACCTCGTTTTAGAGCTTTCACTGTTTGCTTCGTACCAATAATAATTGATTTGGCCTGTGATACTTTATCATAAGACATAAACATATCCTCCAAAGTAACAGGTTTTATTTCGAGCACCTTGGTTATATTATCACTCTGCGGGACGGATGTCAACAACGTATGACATTTTTTAGTGCAGTCCCCCGCCAGAATAATTGTAATACTGAGGAAAAGCTGTCGAAACAGCCTTTCCTGCAGCAGTTTCTATTATTCAGCCGGAACCATATCTTCCGAAGGCTGAACGTTTGAAACAGGTTTTACTTTTCTGTAATTCATCATACCGGTACCGGCCGGAACCAGTTTACCGATGATAACATTTTCTTTCAGGCCGAGAAGCTCATCGCGCTTGCCTTTAATCGCTGCATCCGTAAGAACGCGTGTTGTTTCTTGGAATGATGCGGCAGACAAGAATGAATCTGTCTCGAGTGAAGCTTTTGTGATACCGAGAAGGACAGGACGCCCTGTAGCAGGCCGGTTGCCTTCAAGCAGCACTTTTTTGTTCGCTTCTGTGAATTGGTGAATATCAAGCAATGTGCCAGGAAGAACATCAGTATCTCCGGCATCGATTACACGGACTTTGCGAAGCATCTGGCGAACCATTACTTCTACGTGTTTATCGCCGATTTCAACCCCCTGCATACGGTAAACCTTCTGAACCTCATGCAGAAGATATTCCTGAACCGTTGTCAGGTCAGTGACTTTAAGAAGTTCTTTCGGATCGATTGAACCTTCTGTCAGCACTTGACCGCGGGTAATCTGATCACCCTCAGCCACTTTCAGGCGCGAGTTGTAAGGTGCCGTGTATGAACGGGTCTCAACAGCGCCTTGAACAACAATCTCCTGCTGTTTGTCGCGGACTTCATTGATTTCGGCAATTGTACCGTCAATCTCAGAAATCGTCGCTTGACCTTTAGGATTACGCGCTTCGAAAAGCTCTTGGATACGCGGAAGACCTTGTGTGATATCGTCTCCGGCAACCCCGCCTGTGTGGAACGTACGCATCGTTAACTGTGTTCCAGGCTCACCGATAGATTGAGCGGCGATAATACCTACTGCTTCGCCGACTTCAACATCAGTTCCGGTTGCAAGGTTTCGTCCGTAGCATCGTTTACATACACCATGAGGAGTGTTACATGTGAACGCAGAACGGATCCACACTTCTTCGATTCCGGCTTCAACGATTTCCAGCGCTTTATCTTCATCGATCAATTCGTTTTCGTTAATGAGCACAGCACCCGTTTCAGGATGTTTGATCTGTTTTCTGGCGAAACGTCCGATCAGACGCTCTTCCAGACGCTCGATGATTTCCGTACCTTCTTTAAGCGGTTTTGCAAGAATACCGCGGTCAGTTCCGCAATCTGTTTCACGAATGATAACATCCTGCGCAACATCAACAAGACGGCGTGTAAGGTAACCTGAGTCAGCTGTTTTCAGGGCGGTATCGGCAAGACCTTTACGCGCACCGTGAGTGGAGATAAAGTACTCCAATACCGTCAGACCTTCACGGAAACTTGATTTAATTGGCAATTCAATGATTCGTCCAGCCGGGTTGGCCATCAGACCGCGCATACCCGCAAGCTGCGTAAAGTTAGATGCGTTACCACGGGCTCCTGAGTCACTCATCATGTAGATCGGGTTGACTTCGTCTAATGATTTCATCAGTTTGCCTTGGATAACATCTTTCGCTGAACTCCAAATTGAAATGACTCTTTCATAACGTTCTTCTTCGGTGATTAAACCGCGTCTGAACTGTTTCAGAACATTATCCACTTTGCTTTGTGCTTCTTCAAGGATTTCCTGTTTATCATCGAGAACGACGATATCAGAAACCCCTACTGTGATGCCGGCTTTCGTTGAATATCTGAAACCGAGGTTTTTCATGCGGTCAAGCATTTTAGACGTTTCCGTGATATGGAATCGTTTAAAGATTTCCGCGATGATTTTACCCAAAATGCCTTTTTTAAACGGTGCGTTGATCGGCTGCTCAGCAATCACAGCTTTTACGTCAGCACCTTTATCTAAGAAGAAACGGTCAGGTGTCTTCTCTTCAATGTTGCTCTTCGTTGGTTCATTCATGTAAGGGAATGATTCCGGAAGAATTTCATTGAAGACGAGCTTACCGACAGTTGTAATTAACAATTTTGAACGCTGTTCTTCAGTAAATGTCACATTCTTAAGGGAGTTCGCTGCAACAGCTACTCTCGTATGAAGGTGAACATAACCGTTTTGATAAGCAAGAAGCGCTTCGTCCGTATTTTTGAAAACCATACCCTCGCCGACTGCTCCGGCGCGCTCAAGCGTCAGGTAGTAGTTTCCTAATACCATATCCTGAGACGGCGTAACAACCGGTTTACCATCTTTAGGGTTCAAGATGTTTTGGGCCGCAAGCATCAGAATGCGCGCCTCAGCTTGAGCCTCAGCTGATAAAGGTACGTGAACCGCCATTTGGTCACCGTCAAAGTCAGCGTTATAAGCTGTACATACTAACGGGTGAAGACGGATGGCGCGTCCTTCAACAAGCGTCGGTTCGAAAGCCTGGATACCTAATCTGTGAAGAGTAGGGGCACGGTTCAGTAAGACCGGATGCTCCTTAATGACAGATTCAAGTACATCCCATACTTCAGGCTGCACGCGTTCGATTTTGCGTTTTGCGCTCTTGATGTTGTGAGCAAGGCCTTTTTCAACAAGCTCTTTCATGACGAAAGGCTTGAAGAGCTCAAGCGCCATTTCCTTCGGCAAACCGCACTGATACATTTTCAGGTGCGGGCCTACGACGATAACGGAACGGCCTGAGTAGTCTACACGTTTACCGAGAAGGTTCTGACGGAAACGCCCTTGTTTCCCTTTCAGCATATGAGAAAGAGATTTAAGCGGACGGTTACCCGGTCCGGTAACCGGACGGCCGCGGCGTCCGTTGTCAATCAGAGCGTCGACTGCTTCCTGAAGCATACGTTTTTCGTTCTGAACGATGATGCTTGGCGCGCCGAGGTCTAACAGACGTTTTAAACGGTTATTACGGTTGATGACACGACGGTAAAGGTCGTTCAGGTCAGACGTTGCGAAACGTCCGCCGTCAAGCTGAACCATCGGTCTTAATTCAGGCGGAATAACCGGAAGCACGTCGAGGATCATCCAAGACGGCTTGTTTCCTGAATTACGGAAGGCTTCAAGCACTTCAAGGCGTTTGATCGCACGTGTACGGCGCTGTCCTTGAGAAGTCTTCAGCTCTTCTTTTAACATATCAACTTCTTTGACAAGGTCGATGTCCTGCAGAAGTTTATTAATGGCTTCCGCACCCATAGAGGCTTGGAATTTGTTTCCGTACTTATCCAGATACGCACGGTATTCCTTTTCAGATAAAAGCTGTTTCTTTTCGAGCGGTGTATTGGCCGGGTCAGTTACGACGTAAGAAGCAAAGTAAATAACTTCTTCCAGCGCACGCGGTGACATATCCAATACAAGACCCATACGGCTCGGAATACCTTTGAAATACCAAATGTGAGAAACCGGGGCAGCCAGTTCAATATGCCCCATTCTCTCACGACGGACTTTAGCCCGCGTTACTTCAACTCCGCAACGGTCACAAACTACGCCTTTATAACGAACCCGCTTGTACTTGCCGCAATGACATTCCCAGTCCTTAGTCGGTCCGAAAATGCGTTCGCAGAACAGGCCGTCCTTTTCAGGTTTCAACGTACGATAGTTTATCGTTTCAGGCTTTTTCACTTCACCAAAAGACCATGAACGGATTTTATCCGGTGAAGCAAGACCGATGTTCATATACTCAAAATTGTTCACATCTAGCAAGGGGCCTACCTCCCTTTTTATCTTCGGATTAACCGATGTCACTTGCCTTTATCAATCAGAGACTATTCTTTCGTTACTGCGTCACGTTCAACGTCTGGAGATGCTGTTTCTTCCGGCGCTTCATCACCTGATAATGCAAGGCCGTCAGCCTGTTTCGCATCTTCCTCGTCTTCTAGATCTCTCATTTCTATTTCTTCTTCATCGCCTGAGAGGATTTTTACGTCCATACCTAAGCTTTGAAGCTCTTTGATCAATACTTTGAATGATTCCGGAACACCAGGCTCTGGAACATTGTCGCCTTTGACGATGGCTTCATATGTTTTCACACGTCCGACCACGTCATCGGACTTCACAGTCAGGATTTCTTGAAGCGTGTAAGCTGCGCCGTAAGCTTCAAGCGCCCATACCTCCATCTCACCGAAACGCTGTCCGCCGAATTGGGCTTTACCGCCGAGAGGCTGCTGCGTAACAAGTGAGTAAGGACCTGTAGAACGGGCATGAAGTTTATCATCAACCATGTGCGCCAGTTTGATCATGTACATGATTCCGACTGATACACGGTTGTCGAACGGTTCTCCCGTACGGCCGTCATAAAGAACTGTTTTAGCGTCTCTTGACATGCCTGCTTCTTCAAGTGTTTCCCACACATCTTCTTCACGCGCGCCGTCAAATACAGGTGACGCGATGTGAATGCCGAGGTAGCGGGCAGCCATACCCATGTGAAGTTCTAATACCTGACCGATATTCATACGTGATGGTACACCCAGCGGGTTAAGCATGATATCGATCGGCGTGCCGTCAGGAAGGTAAGGCATATCTTCTTCAGGAAGAATCTTCGAGATAACCCCTTTGTTTCCGTGACGTCCGGCCATTTTATCACCTTCAGAAATCTTACGTTTCTGAACGATATATACGCGTACAAGCTGGTTCACTCCCGGAGGAAGTTCGTCGCCGTCTTCACGGTTGAAGACTTTTACGTCGTGGATAATTCCGCCGCCGCCGTGAGGCACACGGAGAGAAGTATCACGGACTTCACGCGCTTTTTCTCCAAAGATCGCATGAAGAAGGCGTTCTTCAGCCGTAAGCTCAGTTACACCTTTAGGCGTTACTTTACCTACGAGAAGGTCTCCGTCGTTGACTTCCGCACCGATACGGATAATTCCGCGGTCATCAAGGTTGCGAAGCGCGTCTTCCCCTACGTTTGGAATATCGCGGGTGATCTCTTCCGGCCCAAGCTTTGTATCACGTGCTTCTGATTCATATTCTTCAATGTGAATAGATGTGTATACATCATCTTTCACAAGGCGTTCACTCATGATGATGGCATCCTCATAGTTGTAACCGTCCCATGTCATGAAGCCGACCATTACGTTGCGGCCGAGAGCAAGTTCACCAAGCTCCATTGAAGGTCCGTCAGCAAGGATTTCTCCTTTGACTACTTCATCGCCGACACTTACAATCGGACGCTGGTTGTAGCACGTACCTTGGTTGGAGCGGACGAATTTCAGCAAGCTGTACTTATCCAGGTTGCCTTTTACTTTTTGACCGTCAATTTCTTCATAGCGGCGCACCCATACGTTTTTCGCTTCCACCCGTTCTACGATACCAGGGTGTTTACAAATAACGGCTGCACCGGAGTCTTTACCGGATACGTATTCCATACCCGTTCCGACGATCGGCGCTTCCGGCTGCATCAAAGGCACAGCCTGACGCTGCATGTTCGCTCCCATGAGGGCGCGGTTCGAGTCATCGTTTTCCAAGAACGGAATACATGCTGTCGCAGCAGAAACAACCTGTTTAGGAGATACGTCCATGTAATCCACGCGGTTGCGGGCTACAACGGTGTTTTCCCCTCTGAAACGCGCTACGATGCTGTCATCCAAGAAAGAGCCGTCATCGCTCAGCTTAGCATTCGCTTGGGCTACGACATAGTTATCCTCTTCATCAGCAGTCAGGTAGTCGATTCTAGGCGTTACTTTTCCTGTTTCAGGATCAACGCGGCGGTATGGCGTCTCAATGAAACCAAAGCGGTTTACTTTCGCAAATGATGACAATGAGTTGATCAAACCGATGTTAGGGCCCTCAGGCGTTTCAATCGGACACATACGGCCGTAGTGAGAGTAGTGAACGTCACGTACTTCCATCCCTGCGCGCTCACGTGTCAAACCTCCCGGTCCGAGAGCTGACAGACGGCGTTTGTGCGTCAATTCAGCAAGCGGGTTCGTCTGATCCATGAATTGAGAAAGCTGTGAGCTTCCGAAGAACTCTTTAATAGACGCAATAACAGGTCTGATGTTAATCAGCTGCTGCGGCGTAATTGTATTCGTGTCTTGAATAGACATTCTTTCACGTACGACACGTTCCATCCGGCTTAAACCGATACGGAATTGGTTTTGCAGGAGCTCACCTACAGAACGCAGACGGCGGTTTCCGAGATGGTCGATATCATCAGTGTCGCCCACTCCGTGCAGGAGGTTGAAGAAGTAGCTGATAGAAGAAATAATATCAGCAGGCGTAATGTTTTTAATCGCCTCTTCGATGTAAGCATTGCCGATCACATTGATCGTCTGCTCTCCTTCTGCATCAGTAGGAGCATAGATTTTAATGGATTGAAGCATCACTTCATCCTCGACAACGCCGCCGTTAGGATAAAGTTTTCTGAAGCCGATTCCATTTTCTAAGTATGGCAATACTTTATCAAGTGTTCTTCTGTCAAGAATCTGCCCTTTTTCAGCGAGAATTTCACCGGTTTCCGGATCCACCAGTGTTTCTGCAAGGCGCTGGTTAAACAGGCGGTTCTTGATATGAAGCTTTTTATTAATTTTATAGCGTCCTACATTCGCAAGGTCGTATCGCTTCGGATCGAAGAAACGGGAATCCAGCAAGCTTTTTGCGTTTTCTACTGTAGGCGGCTCTCCGGGACGAAGGCGCTCATAGATTTCAAGAAGCGCTTTGTCACTGTTTTCGGTGTTGTCCTTATCCAGTGTATTGCGGAGATATTCGTTCTCACCAATGAGATCGAGAATCTCTTGGTCGGAACCGAAGCCGAGAGCACGCAAAAGAACCGTAACCGGCAACTTACGTGTGCGATCAATGCGGACATACACAACATCTTTCGCATCAGTTTCGTATTCTAACCATGCGCCACGGTTTGGAATGACAGTCGCGGTAAAACCTTTTTTACCGTTTTTGTCTACTTTACCACTGAAATATACACTTGGAGACCGAACAAGCTGAGATACGATAACACGTTCTGCACCGTTGATGATAAAAGTACCGGTATCTGTCATAATAGGGAAATCACCCATGAAGACATCCTGGTCTTTTACCTCTCCAGTTTCTTTGTTAATTAAACGAACCTTCACTCTTAGCGGAGCTGAGTAAGTCACATCACGTTCTTTTGACTCTTCAACGGGATACTTAGGATCTCCTAAACTGTAGTCAATGAACTCTAGAGAGAGGTTACCAGTGAAATCCTCAATTGGTGATATGTCTTGAAACATCTCTCTAAGACCCTCATCAAGAAACCACTGATAAGAAGAGGTTTGAATTTCAATGAGATTTGGTAATTCTAACACTTCGCTAATGCGAGCATAGCTTCTGCGCTGGCGGTGTCGTCCATACTGAACTAGTTGACCTGTCAACTGATTCACCCCTCAAATCATGCGTATTATATGTGTAATAAGCATCTCTTACGATAAAGAAATACTTTTACAAGACAAAAGAAAAAAGGGTTTCTAATTAAGAAAACCACATCCAAAAACAAATACCGATTTTATTAGCATTTCCATGTTTGTATAATTTATACATGCACTATGATTATTTGAGCATATCATGCAAAATATATACATTGGCATTTTACAATATTAACATAGCTGAAAATTCAAGTCAAACTTTTTTTGCTTTTATGATATAATAGCCTTTCTTTTTTTGAACCACAGAAACTTCGTCAAAAAGCTCCTTCAGTTTTTCAATGGCAGAAGGCCCGCCCTGTTTTTTCTGTATAACGATCCACAATTCACCTGAAGCCCTTAAATGCTCAGCGCTTTTTTCAAAAATGGCATGGACAACTTTTTTTCCGGCGCGGATTGGGGGGTTTGTAATAATAGAAGCAAATGTTTGAGCAGAATCAATATTTGAAAATAAATCACTCTGATAAATCCGAACGTTTTTTATTCCGTTTTTTTCTGCATTTTCATTTGACAGCTCTACGGCTCTTTCATTCACGTCAATCATGTGCACGGTCCGGTCTGTAAATACACCGGCGAGCGACAGACCGATCGGGCCGTAACCGCAGCCTGCATCCAGGAAGTCACCATCGATCTCCGGCTCTTCAAACGCTTCAATTAAGACACGCGAACCGAAATCAACTTCCTTTTTCGAGAAAACGCCGCTGTCACTTGTGAATGTATAAGATCTGTTCCGCAGTGTAAATGACCATGTCTGTTTATCGCTTTTAACTGAAGGTTTTTCTGAATAATAGTGTTCACTCATTATTAGAACCTCCTTTTTTAATTGCACTTAAAGAAAAGCAAAGAAAAAGCCCGCCTCATAAAAGCGAGCTTCCCCTACAGGCAAGTGAAGATTACTTAACTTCTACAGAAGCGCCAACTTCTTCAAGTTTAGCTTTAAGCTCTTCAGCTTCTTCTTTCGCAATACCTTCTTTAAGTGGTTTTGGAGTGTTGTCAACAAGTTCTTTAGCTTCTTTCAAGCCAAGACCAGTGATTTCACGAACAACTTTGATAACTTTGATTTTCTGAGAACCTGCACCAGCAAGGATAAGGTCGAATTCGCTTTGCTCTTCAGCAGCGCCGCCAGCAGCAGCTCCGCCAGCTACAGCTACAGGAGCAGCAGCAGTTACGCCAAATTCTTCTTCGATTGCTTTTACTAGGTCGTTCAATTCAAGTACAGTTGCTTCTTTAACGGAAGCAATGATTTCTTCGATATTTAAAGCCATTTGAAATTCCTCCATTTGTTTTATTTTAGGGTAAAATCAGATTAAGCGCCTTGTTCTTCCTTTTGGTCTGCAACTGCTTTAGCTGCAAGTGCAAGGTTGCGAACTGGAGCTTGAAGTACGCTAAGCAACATAGAAAGTAAGCCATCGCGTGAAGGAAGTTCAGCAAGAGCTTTCACTTCTTCAACAGAAGATACTTTTCCTTCGATAACGCCCGCTTTGATTTCCAGAGCTTCGTGATTTTTCGCGAACTCGTTAAGAACTTTTGCCGGAGCGACAACATCTTCAGTACTGAATGCGATCGCATTCGGTCCAGTTAAGACATCATTCAAACCATCAAGTTCAGCTTGTTCAACCGCACGGCGAGTCATTGTGTTTTTGTACACTTTGAACTCTACGTTAGCTTCGCGAAGCTGTTTACGGAGTTCAGTTACTTCAGAAACGTTAAGTCCGCGGTAGTCAACGATGATCGTTGATTTGCTTTCTTTCAGTTTAGAAGCAATCTCTTCAACAACAACTTTTTTTGTATCAATTGCGCTGCTCATGGTTACACCTCCTGTAGATTTTGTGTAACACTTATACCGCTAGGTGATCACGACTGTGACGACGATTTCATATAAAAAGCCTCCATGTGGACATGGAGGCTGTATATACAAGCATACGTAACGTAATAGCTGTGATATATATACACCTCGGCAGGATATTAAGCCTCATCGGCCCCTGCTGTCTACGGTATAAATGACATATTATATTTTACAACATTTTGAATCATATCAGAATGCTGATCTAAAGTCAAATATTATTTTACGTTGAAAGTAGAAGCGTCTACTTTGACACCAGGGCCCATAGTAGAAGTAACGGCAACGTTTTTCACGTAAACACCTTTAGCCGCAGCCGGTTTTGCTTTCAGGATTGTATCATACATTGTTGTGAAGTTCTCAACAAGTTTTTCATCCTCGAAAGAAACTTTTCCGATCGGAACATGGATGTTACCAGCTTTGTCAACGCGGTATTCTACTTTACCAGCTTTGATTTCGCCGATTGCTTTTTCTACTTCGAATGTAACAGTTCCTGTTTTAGGGTTTGGCATAAGACCTTTTGGTCCAAGCACACGGCCGATTTTACCGACTTCACCCATCATGTCAGGAGTCGCAACGATTACATCGAATTCGAACCAGCCTTGCTGGATTTTCGCGATGTAATCAGAATCGCCGACGTAGTCTGCACCGGCAGCTTCAGCTTCTTTTGCTTTTTCGCCTTTAGCGAATACAAGCACGCGCTGAGTTTTACCAGTTCCGTTAGGAAGTACAACTGCACCGCGGATTTGCTGATCGTTTTTACGAGGGTCAACCCCTAAACGAAAAGCAACTTCAACTGTAGCGTCGAATTTAGCTGTGTTTGTTTTTTTAGTAAGCGCCACTGCTTCAGCGACGTCGTAAGCTTTCGCACGGTCTACAAGCTTCGCAGCTTCAACGTACTTTTTACCTTTTTTAGCCATTTTAAAATTTCCTCCTTATGTGGTTATAGCGGAATAACCTCCCACGAATAAGGGTTGCGAACTTGTGAAAACTCGCAACCCGACAAGAAACAAATTAATCCTCGATAACGATACCCATACTGCGGGCAGTACCTTCAACCATGCGCATT
Organism: Bacillus sp. EKM420B; assembly: GCF_011065565.1. Classification (NCBI taxonomy): domain Bacteria; kingdom Bacillati; phylum Bacillota; class Bacilli; order Caryophanales; family Bacillaceae; genus Bacillus; species Bacillus sp. EKM420B. The sequence continues at coordinate 41,987 of NZ_JAAMNX010000008.1, forward strand.
GCCGCTTCAACGTCTGCTGCGTTTAAGTCAGGCATTTTCGTTTCAGCGATTTCGCGAACCTTATCGCGCTTAACGGTTGCCACTTTATTACGGTTTGGTTCACCAGAACCAGACTCAATTCCAGCTGCTTTTTTAAGCAATACTGCAGCAGGCGGAGTTTTTGTAATAAATGTAAATGAACGGTCTTCGTAAACCGAAATTTCAACAGGAATGATTAAACCAGCTTGGTCAGCTGTACGAGCGTTAAACTCCTTACAGAATCCCATGATATTTACACCGGCTTGACCTAGTGCAGGTCCAACTGGCGGCGCTGGGTTAGCTTTTCCAGCAGGAATTTGCAATTTTACAACTTTTACTACTTTTTTAGCCACGAGACACACCTCCTTAAGTCCGTGATGTGGTAATAGGGTAAACCCTCCCACTCAAGGTTTCATTCTTTATATGAATGACGAAATATCAAGCTAGCTGCCTTGGATTAGTCCAAGACGTACCTTTGCTATATTATCATTAATATATAGCAATTTCAAGTTTTTTCACATTACAATTTGTCGATCTGGGTAAATTCCAGCTCAACCGGCGTTTCACGGCCGAACATGTTAACGAATACTTTCACTTTGCTCTTATCATAATCAATCTCTTCAATTGATCCTGTAAAGTTGGCGAAAGGTCCGTCTATGACTTTGACTGTCTCATTCAATTCAAAATCAATGTCGGTTTTCCGCTCATCCATGCCCATGCGTTTTAAGATGGTTTCCGCTTCGCCAGGAAGAAGCGGAGTCGGCTTTGAGCCTGAACCGGCTGATCCGACGAATCCGGTAACGCCCGGCGTGTTGCGGACCACATACCAGGAATCATCAGTCATGACGATTTCAACAAGCACATAACCCGGGAACACTTTCTTTTTGACTACTTTTTTCTTGCCGTTCTTAATATCAGTCTCTTCTTCTTCAGGGACGACAACGCGGAAAATTTTATCCTGCATTCCCATTGATTCCACACGTTTTTCAAGGTTCGCTTTTACTTTGTTTTCATAACCGGAATACGTATGAACAACATACCAATTCTTTTCCATTCTATCAGGACTCTGCAGTCCTTCCCTCCCCGCATTTAAAAATGAAGTGTAAAACAAAAAATAGGCTCAGAGCCTATGAATCCTTTTTTCAACACAATAAAAAACCCGCTGAACGGGTTTTGGCAAACGATATTATGATCTATTATAGCACGTATTGCTGATCATTATTCAACTATTAAACGAATTAATTGAGAAATTCCTGTATCAAGGAGGGCAAAAAAGATAACAAAAAAGATAACCGTTGAAATTACCGTGATCGTATAGCGCGTTAACTCTTTGCCTTTAGGCCAGCTAACCTTTTTCATTTCTTTGCCAACATCTTTAAAGAAACTCATCATGCGCATGTAAAAGACCTCCACAATTTAAAAAGCGAACACTATTTTGTTTCTAAATGAGCTGTATGTGAATTGCAAGTGCTGCAGTACTTCTTAACTTCTAACCGCTCAGCCGCTGATGCAGAGCTTTTCATTGTCGTATAATTACGATTTCCGCATGTTTTGCATGCCAGCGTAATCTTTTTTCTCATGTCGTTACACCTTTTCCTAAACAATCATTTATCTTAATAAAATAGCACAGTCAGAAAAATTCTGTCAATATGACACAGAAACCTGCTACAGACTGATTTCTCTTATTTCCAAATACTTTTCAAGCTTGCGCTTCACGCGCTGCAGGGCATTATCGATTGATTTTACGTGTCGGTTTAAGTCATCTGAAATTTCCTGGTAACTTCTTCCGTCCAAGTACAGAACAAGCACCTTTCTCTCCAGATCGCTCAGCAGTTCTCCCATTTTCATTTCGATATCATCAAATTCTTCCTGATTAATAATCATCTCTTCAGGATTTAACGTTTTAGCGCCTGAAATGACATCAAGCAGTGTTCTGTCAGATTCTTCATCAAAAATAGGTTTGTCTAAAGAAACATAGGAATTTAAAGGAATGTGTTTCTGACGGGTAGCTGTCTTTATTGCGGTAATAATCTGGCGGGTAATGCATAATTCTGCAAAAGCTTTAAATGAAGTAAGCTTGTCCTCTCTAAAGTCTCGGATAGACTTATATAAGCCTATCATCCCTTCCTGCACAATATCTTCTCTGTCGGCCCCTATTAAAAAATAAGACCTTGCTTTCGCCCGTACAAAATTACGGTACTTCGTAATCAAGTAATCTAACGCATCACTATCCCCAACATGAACCTTTTCAATGACCTGCTCGTCCTCCAACTGGCAAAATTGCACTTTGTTGAACTTTCCCTTGCTGTTCTGTAGATTCACTGCGATCCCCCCGGCGCACGTAGATAGAAATATTATACATTAATGGGCGAAAAAGCGTCAACCTAATCCAGACCGCCTCGGCGCCACTTTTCAAACGTTTTCAAAACCTCTTCGGAAAGCTCGATTTTCCCCGGTGGTTTTTCAGAAGTGATCTTTGAAACCCGCCTTTGAATCCGCCGTTCTATCGTATCCACTTCCCTCAGGAGCTCCCGGGCGGATTTGCGGAGAGCCCCTTGTCCGAAAATCGCCCACTGCTCCGTATAATCGGAGGTTGCGACATGAATCTGTGTCGCAATATTATTCAGCGCCTGGGCAAGCTTCTCGATCCGCTCATCCGCCGTCTCATTCTCCCGTGTAAAAATCACTTCGACTCTGTGATTCGTTTGTTTTTTCTCTATGCCTTTTACCAGATGTGCGTCAAACACCACAATGACTCTGATTCCCGTGTAGGACTGATATTCCGCCATCTTCTGGATCAGTACATCTCTCGCTTCTTCAAAACTGTTCGCTTTTAAATCCTTTAGCTGCGGCCAAGCTCCAATCATGTTGTATCCGTCTACTAACAGGATGTCCATCTGTCTTCATTCCCCTAAAGGATTGCGCTTCCGGTAGACTTCATACATGAGAAGGCCGGCCGCTACCGACGCATTCAGAGACGTGACTTTTCCGGCCATCGGAAGTTTAATGAGAAAATCACATTTCTCTTTCACAAGCCGGCCCATTCCTCTGCCTTCGCTTCCGATAACGAGCGCCAAAGGCATCTTGCCGTCCATAGAGCGGTAGTCTTCCCGGGCGGATGCATCCGTTCCGACGACCCAAATCCCCCGCTCCTTCATTTCATCAAGTGTCCGGGCAAGGTTGGTCACCTTCACGACGGGAATGTGTTCAATCGCACCGGTCGAAGCTTTTGCGACCGTCGACGTCAGTCCGACCGCTCTGCGTTTCGGAATCACAATGCCGTGTGCACCGACAGCGTCAGCCGTTCTCATGATGGAACCGAGATTATGAGGGTCTTCCAGCTCGTCCAATATGAGAAAGAAAGGCTGTTCGTTTCTCTCTTCCGCTCTTTTATATAATTCGTCTAATTGTGCATATTCATATGCCGCCACCTGGGCGACAACACCCTGATGCTGCCCTTCCACCATCTGATCGAGTTTTTTCCTCGGTACAAATTGAATGGTGACGCCGCGCTTCTTGGCAAGCTCCATAACTTGCTGCGCCTGTCCTTTTACTGTGTTTTCCGCCATCCATAACTTATACAGCTTGCGATCTGACTTTAACGTCTCAATCACAGCGTTTTTTCCTATGACGTAATCATGTTGCTGACTCATTTGTTTTCCTCCCTGACGTCCCGACTTGTATAGCCTCAGCAATCAGCTGATTCAGTCTTTCTTCTCTTTTCTCAAGAAAAAGGTATCCGAGTAAAGCCTCAAAAGCTGTACTATGGCGGTACGTCTGTACATCTGTGTTTTTAGGCGTCGTCCCTGATTTCGCGTTTCTGCCTCTTCTCAGCACGGCTTCCTCTTCCTCCGTGAAAAAGGATTCGTCCTGAAGGCGGAACAATATGTCTGCCTGTGATTTTGCCGATACAATCCGGCTCGCCTTCTTATGAAGGTCATTCGGTTTCGTAAAGCCCTGCTTAAGCAGGTGATGCCGGACGTATATTTCAAAAATGGCATCACCCATATAAGCGAGCGCAAGACCGTTTAACTGCTTTGAATCTTTGATTTGTTCAAATTGAAGCATCCGCTTACTCTCCCCGCTTCCAGCGAGTTCCCTGGGCCGTATCTTCAAGAATGATATTCATGCTTTTCAGCTGATCGCGAATCTGGTCTGACAAAGCAAAATCGCGATTGCGGCGGGCTTCATTTCTCTTCTCAATCAACTCTTCAATCTCTTCGTCGACAAGCTCTTCTTCGCCGAGCGTAAGTCCGAGAACAGATCCGATTCTGTCAAACATGCTGATAAAGGCTTTAATCACGTGATCCGCCGTATTGTCTTCCTGCATGTAGTAATTGGCGAGCTTCGCCAGATCAAACCAAACGGAAATCGCATTCGCCGTATTAAAATCATCATCCATTGCTTCTTCAAACGCAGTGCGGTGCTCTTCGATTTTAGCGAGCCATTCCTCATCATTGTCAGTCAGATTCGTGCTGCTAATCAAACGATGGTTTAAATTACTGTATGCCGTCTTCAGGCGGTTAAACGCGTTTTTTGTTTTCTCAAGCAGCTCTTCCGAATAGTTGATCGGGTGGCGGTAATGAACGGACAGCATGAAAAATCTCAAAAGCTGCGGGTCATATTGCTTAATGATATCGTGCACCAAAACAAAGTTGCCGAGCGATTTTGACATTTTCTCATTATCGATATTGATATACCCGTTATGAAGCCAGTATTTTGCGAATGTCTTGCCTGTTAATGCTTCAGATTGAGCGATTTCGTTTTCATGGTGCGGGAATGTCAGGTCCTGACCGCCGGCGTGAATATCGATTTCGTCACCCAAATACTTTTTCACCATTGCGGAGCATTCAATATGCCAGCCCGGGCGGCCTTTTCCCCAAGGGCTATCCCATGAAATTTCTCCGTCCTTAGCAGCTTTCCAAAGCGCAAAGTCCAGCGCATCCTCTTTCTTCTCGCCGACACGGATACGCGCGCCTGATCTGAGTTCATCAATTGATTGCTGAGATAGCTTGCCGTAGCCTTCGAAGGCCCTTGTTTTGAAATAGACGTCGCCTTCTGATTCATAAGCGTAACCTTTTTTAATCAGCTCGCTGACAAATTCAATAATGGCGTCCATGTTTTCCATGACCCTGGGGTGAAGATCCGCTTTCCGGCATCCGAGGGCGCCCACGTCTTCAAAATACGCTTTAATGAACCGTTCAGAAACGGTCGGGACGTCCTCGCCGAGCTCGTTGGCCGCCTTAATCAGTTTGTCGTCAACATCGGTGAAATTCGATACGTATTGAACATCGTATCCTTTATACTCCAAATAGTTGCGTACGGTATCATACACAATCGCCGGACGGGCGTTTCCGATATGAATATAGTTGTATACAGTCGGTCCGCACACGTACATTTTTACTTTGCCTTCCTCAAGAGGAACGAATGTTTCCTTTTTCCGTGTCAATGTATTATAAAGTGTAATGGTCATTTTTGGTTGATCCTTTCTTTTTTATCTTCCAGTTCAGCCTGCAGTTCAAAAATCTGCTGCTCCAATGCTCTAAACCGGTCAGCAACCGGATCGGGCAAGTCTTGGTGATTGAGATCGCGTTTGATTTTTCTTCCGTTCTGAATGACGACTTTCCCCGGTATGCCGACAACGGTCGAAAAGTCGGGAACATCACGAAGCACAACGGAGCCGGCCCCTACTTTAGAACCCTGCCCGACCGTAATAGAGCCGAGCACCTTCGCTCCGGTTGCAATTAAAGCATCATCTTTTATGGTCGGATGCCGCTTTCCCTTTTCTTTTCCCGTCCCCCCAAGAGTGACACCTTGGAATACCGTCACGTTATTGCCGATTTCACATGTTTCCCCTATGACGACCCCCATACCGTGATCAATGAAAAACCTTCTCCCGATGGTCGCGCCGGGATGGATTTCAATTCCGGTAAAGAAACGGGCAATCTGTGATATCAGGCGCGCCAGGAAGAAAAATCTCCGTTTATATAAAGCATGTGCAATCCGATGCGCCCATATAGCATGTAAACCAGAATAAGTTAAAACAACTTCGAAATAGCTTCTTGCTGCCGGATCTTGATCGAACACTGTATCTATGTCTTCTTTTAGCATTTTAAAAAACACATGCTTCCCCCCCATTCTCTCCCCGCTCCAGTCTGTTTTTCCGCCTATAAAAAAAGCGCCTCTGCATGTAAACATGACAGAGACGCTTTTACCGCGCGGTTCCACTCTGTTTGAAAAACAAGTCACTGTTTTCCCAACTTAAAAGCCGGTAACGGCGGCGGCCGCCTTTAAATACTGATTTCCGCAGAAATGTTCTTCAAAGGTCTTAAGGGCGCACTTCTAAAACATGACGCATGAATCTCTCTCAGCCGACGAAGATTCTTTCTGTAATGGTCATTGTTTTATACTCTTCCCTGTCAACAATCGTATATTTAAATGCTTTTCAGGCGTCTGACGGCTGTTTCTCTGCCGATCAGCTCAATGGCCTGCGGAAGCTCCGGACCGTGTGTCTGACCGGTAACCGCTACACGAATCGGCATGAACAGCTTTTTGCCTTTATGGCCTGTTTCTTTCTGAACAGCTTTGATTGAGGCTTTGATCAGCTCAGGCGTAAATTCTTCAAGCTCTTCAAGCTTCGCAGCAAATACGCTGAGCACTTCAGGCACCTGTTCTTCTTCCAGAACGGCTTTTGCCTCTTGATTATACTCGATCTCATCTTTAAAGAACAAATCAGTCAGCTCGACAATTTCAGCGCCGTAGCTCAATTGCTCATGGTAAAGAGAGATTAATTTACGAACCCATTCCTGTTCTTCGGCAGAAAGCTCAGTGCCGACTTTTCCTGCTTTTTGCAGGTGCGGCAGGGTCAGCTCAACCACTTGATCAAGATCCAGCGCTTTGACGTATTGGTTGTTGACCCATTTCAGTTTATGCATATCAAACAGAGCCGGTGACTTAGACAAACGATTTACATCAAAAATTTCAATGAATTGTTCTCTTGTGAAAAGCTCTTCTTCACCGACGGGAGACCAGCCGAGAAGTCCGATAAAGTTAAACAGCGCTTCAGGCAGGTAACCCAGCTCATCATACTGCTCAATAAACTGGATAATTGATTCATCTCGTTTACTTAATTTTTTGCGGCTTTCGTTTACGATAAGCGTCATATGTCCGAAGACAGGAATATCCCAGCCGAATGCCTGGAAAATCATGATCTGTTTCGGTGTATTTGAAATGTGATCCTCACCGCGGAGCACGTGCGTCATTTTCATTAAGTAATCGTCAATCGCGACAGCAAAGTTATACGTCGGTGTTCCGTCTTTTTTGACGATGACAAAGTCGCCGATGCCGTCTGATTCAAAAGAAATCTCGCCTTTTACGATATCGTTAAATGCGATGATTTTCCCTTCCGGCACGCGGAAACGGATACTCGGCTGTCTGCCTTCGGCTAAAAACTGCTCCTGCTCTTCCTGAGTCAGGTTTCTGTGTTTGCCGGAATAGCGCGGCATTTCCCCGCGGGCGATTTGCTCTTCACGTTCTTTTTCAAGTTCTTCTTCCGTACAGAAACATTTATAAGCAAGCCCTTTTTCAAGAAGCTCTTCATAGTACTCTTTGTAAATGTCGTTACGCTCAGACTGGCGGTACGGGCCGTATTCTCCGCCGACATCCACACTTTCATCCCAGTCCATGCCGAGCCATTTCAAATAGTTGAGCTGACTTTGCTCTCCGCCTTCAATATTTCTCTTTTTGTCCGTATCCTCAATCCGGATAATAAACTTTCCGCCTTGGCTGCGGGCAAATAAATAGTTAAAAAGCGCCGTTCTGGCGTTCCCGATATGCAAATGTCCGGTCGGACTCGGTGCATAACGAACGCGTACTTCATTTCCCATGTTCAAATACTTCCTTTCATCTCGTCTGTAGCCTCTAGCCGAATATATGTATCTATTCTACCACCAAATAGACCCGGCATCAAAACAATGATCAGGCTTTTTGGATCAGAACGGTTGCCTGAGCGGCAATTCCTTCGGCTCTTCCGGTAAACCCGAGCTTTTCGGTCGTCGTCGCTTTTACGTTTACTTGAGAGACGTCCGCCTCAAGGCCTTCCGCTATCCGTTTTCTCATAGCATCAATATGCGGCGCCATTTTCGGCTTTTGCGCAATAATCGTGCAGTCTATATTTCCGAGTACGTACCCTTTTTCTTTTACAATGTTCCAGACATGCTGAAGCAGCTTAAAAGAATCCGCATCCTTGAATTCCGGATCAGTATCCGGGAAATGTTTGCCGATATCTCCTTCACCTGCCGCTCCGAGACACGCGTCTGCGACTGTATGCAGCAATACATCAGCATCTGAATGTCCGAGCAGTCCCTTTTCATAAGGAATTTCAATTCCGCCGATGATGAGCGGACGGCCTTCCGTTAATTGATGCACATCAAATCCTTGTCCGATTCTAAACATTATGATTCCCACTTTCCGCTTTCATGATTGCTTCCGCAAATATCAGGTCATCCGGCGTTGTCAGCTTAATATTGGTATAGCTGCCTTCAACGATACTCACCTGATATCCATCAAGACGCTCGACGAGGCTGGCGTCATCCGTACCTAAGAAGCCTTTGTTTTCCGCTTCCATATGCGCCGTCTTCAATAAAGAAAGACGAAAAGCTTGCGGCGTTTGAACGGCCCACAAGCTTGAACGGTCAAAGGTCTCCGCAACCCGGGAGCCTTCCGCCCGTTTTATCGTGTCTTTCACAGGAACAGCCAGGACAGCCGCTCCTGCCTCCTCTGCTGTTTCAACGAGCTTATCGATATGCTGATGTGTGACAAACGGGCGCGCTCCGTCATGAACAAGGACGACCGATTCCTTATCAATCACTTTCAGTCCTTCGTATACACTGTGCTGACGCTCCGCACCTCCGGTAACAAGCTCAATTTCCGTCTGAATCGGAAATTGGGCCAGCAGCTGGCGAAAATCTTCCCGTTCACTCTCATTTATCACCAGGATTATTTTCTGACAGGGTGCGTGGCTTTCAAAAACCCGCAGTGTGTGTATAATAACAGGCGCACCTTTTAAGCTGATGAACAGCTTATTTTTCCCGGCCTTCATCCTTTTTCCTTGTCCGGCAGCCGGAATAACGACAACATACTCCATATGAACTCCCTCTTAAAGAGCTTTCTCAAGCAGCTTGGGCTTGGCAAAAATCATTCGTCCCGCCGCTGTCTGCAGTACGCTGGTTACGAGCACATCAATATGTTTCCCTATATAATTGCGGCCTTCTTCCACAACAATCATCGTGCCGTCATCCAAGTAAGCCACACCTTGATTATGCTCTTTCCCGTCCTTAATCACCTGCACATTCATCTCTTCGCCCGGAAGCACAACCGGCTTCACCGCGTTTGCAAGGTCATTAATATTCAGTACCGCAACCTTTTGAAGCTCGCATACTTTATTTAAATTAAAATCATTCGTCACAACGACACCGGATGTCAGCTTCGCAAGTTTGACAAGCTTGCTGTCAACCTCCTGAATGTCTTCGAAGTCGCCTTCATAAATTTCAACCGTAATATCCAGTTCCTTTTGAATGCGATTCAAGATATCCAGTCCGCGGCGTCCTCTGTTACGTTTTAAAACATCTGAAGAATCAGCGATATGCTGTAATTCCTCCAGCACAAATTGAGGAATGACAATGACGCCTTCTAAAAAGCCCGTCTGACAAATATCTGCAATTCTCCCATCAATAATAACACTTGTATCCAAGATTTTCAGCCTTTTATCCTGTTCTTCCTGCTCCTCATCAGCACTTCCCTTTTTCTTCTGCATTCTGGCAGAAATGGAGAAAAGACTGATCAGTTCATCCTTTTTCTTAAATCCGACTTGGAAGCCCAGATAACCGAGAAAGAAAGCCAGAAAGACCGGAATGATGGTGCTGAATATACGGTACGGAATATTGTCCAGCGGAATCACGTTTACAATGAGATATGCGATGATAAGTCCAAAAACCAATCCGAGACTCCCGAATAACAGATCCGGCACCGGAGCTCTCAGCAAAGAATCTTCAATCCATTTTACCCAATTAATCACATATTCTGTCGTCCATATACTGATGAGAAAAAAGATAATAGCACCAATTGCAGCAGACGTATATGCGTTTGTTATTAAAGGTATGTCCTGTATATTTGACAGCACAAACAATTCAGGTATTAAAAAGATACCGACAACGCCGCCCACAATAATGAAGAACGCCTGAACTATTCGTTTTAACATACCTCCACCTCCTTTTAAGTAACATTTTTTCAGCAGACTGTCAGAGCCTACAAATTCAGAATAAACAAAAACTAACAATAATATACCCAGATTCCGACAGGTTTAAGCGATACTTAAAGCTGTCTATCTATATAGTGTTTTTCCTGAAGGCGTTTTAAGCCTTTTTTGATTTTTTGGGCGCGCACTTCGCCGATACCCTCGACATCATCAAGCTCTTCTACAGTGGCTTCCGTTATGCTTGGCAAAAACCCGAACGCCTCAACCACATTTTCAACAATCGGCATCGGCAGACGCGGAATTTTGTTCAGCAGCCTGTAGCCTCTCGGGAGCACATAATCATCAAGATTCGTAGAAGCCGGATATCCAAGCAGTTTAAACAGAATGGAATCATCAAGCAGATCATAGCTGGACATATCCTGAAGCTCTTTTAACAGCACGAACGGATCTTTGATTTTTTCTTTGACATAGTCTTTGATGAAAAGTGCCGCCTCTTCTTCCATGTCCGTAATCAGTTCAATCACCTGCAGACGGATTAAGTGGCCTTCCGTTCCGAGTTCTTTAATATACATATTGATTTCATTTTTTATTCGGAGCACCATTTCATACCGATGCATGACAGACAGCACGTCACTGAATGTCACAAGCTCCTCAAACTCTAATGCGTTTAAAGCCGTAATCGTTTTGTCTAAAATGGTTTTATACTTCTCGAGCGTTTGAATCGCCTGATTTGCCTTTGTTAAAATAAAACCTATGTCCTTTAGTGTGTACTTCATGCTGTCCTGATATAACGTAATGACATTTCTGCGCTCAGAAATGGCGATGACGAGACAGCCGGTCTGCTTCGCCACCCGTTCCGCCGTACGGTGCCTCATTCCCGTTTCTGAAGAAGAAATGGTCGCCTCCGGCATAAGCTGCGTATTCGCATAAAGAATTTTCTGGCCGGAATCACTTAAAATAATGGCACCGTCCATTTTGGCCAGCTCGTATAAGTGAGCGGGCGCAAATGATGTATTAATATGAAAACCGCCATCCACGACTTGCTTTACCTTATCATTGTATCCGACAACAATCAGGCCGCCTGTATTTGCCCGAAGTACATTCTCTATCCCGGCTCTGAGCGGGGTGCCCGGTGCAACGAACTGCAGAATTGCAGACAGGTCAAGCTCTTGTTTCGCCCCTTTTTTCTCTTTTTCCATCTATTATGATCCTCCTAATGAAGTACGAAGCGCTTCTGCAACATTTGCTACTCCGACAACCTCAATCCCTTTTGGTATTGTCCACCCGTCTGCATTCGCCTCAGGTATGATCATGCGCTTGAAGCCGAGTTTTGCCGCTTCTTTTACGCGCTGTTCGATTCTTGACACCCTGCGGACTTCTCCTGTCAGTCCCACTTCACCGATAAAGCAATCTGCGGGATTCGGCGGTGTATCTCTGAAGCTTGAGGCAATGCTGACGGCTACTGCCAAATCAATCGCCGGTTCATCCAGTTTGACCCCGCCGGCGACTTTTAAATATGCATCTTGATTTTGAAGCAAAAGACCCACCCGCTTCTCAAGCACAGCCATAATTAACGATACCCTGTTGTGGTCAATGCCTGTAGCCATACGGCGCGGGTTTCCAAAACTGGTCGGTGATATGAGCGCCTGGATTTCAACCAGGATCGGTCTCGTTCCTTCCATTGACGCAACGATACTCGAGCCCGATGCCCCGGCAGAACGCTCTTCCAAGAAAATTTCAGAAGGGTTCAGCACTTCCGTAAGCCCCTCTTCCCGCATTTCAAAGATGCCCATTTCATTTGTTGAGCCGAAACGGTTTTTTACGGCCCGCAAAATACGGAATGTATGGTGCCGCTCTCCTTCAAAGTATAGAACGGTATCGACCATGTGCTCAAGCAATCTCGGCCCTGCGATCGATCCTTCTTTTGTGACGTGTCCGACGATAAAAATAGGTATGCCGTTTGTTTTCGCAATTTTCATCAATTCGGCCGTACACTCTCTTACTTGTGATACACTGCCGGGAGCCGAGGTGATATCACTTTGGTAAACGGTCTGAATGGAGTCTACGACAACAAATGCGGGTTTCATCTCTTGTATAGCAGACGAAATATACTCCATATCGGTTTCAGATAAAACATGTAACATTTGGCTGTTGATTCCAAGTCTGTCGGCGCGCAGCTTCGTTTGCTTCACGGATTCTTCCCCTGAAATGTAAAGCACGCTGCCGGCCGTATCTGCTAATTGTGCGGATACTTGGAGAAGGAGCGTTGATTTTCCGATCCCGGGATCGCCGCCGATCAATACTAGCGAGCCTTTCACAACGCCGCCGCCAAGCACTCTGTTGAATTCTTCGAGCTTTGTTTGAACGCGGGGTTCTTCTGATGTTTCAATTGATGTAATGGGTGATGGTTTCTGGACGGTTTGAACGGAGTGGGAGAAAGCCGCCCGCCGATTCGCCGGCGCTTTTTTTATGGTTTCTTCCACCATTGTATTCCAAGCCCCGCAGCCCGGGCACTTTCCCATCCACTTTGCGGATTCATAACCGCATGAGTGGCAGATGAATTTTGTTTTTGATTTAGCCATATATGTTGTAAGACCTCTTCCTTATCGAATATTTCTCTATATAACAAAGTGAGGCATACACTCGCTTACGTATGCCTCATGTTTGTCACTATATTAGTTCGTTTTAGCAGTTGTTTTTACGACAAATTCGCCGTCCTCAACATCAAGAACAATGTGCTGCCCTTTATCAATATTGCCTCTGAGGAGTTCTTCTGATAACCGGTCCTCCACATGCTTTTGAATCGCTCTTCTTAACGGACGTGCGCCGTATTCCAAATCGACGCCCTCTTCTGCTACTTTTGCTTTTGCAGCATCCGTCAGCTCGATAGAGAGATCTTGTTCTTTCAGACGTTTTGTTAACTGATCAGACATAAGCGACACGATGTCTGTAAGATGTTTTTTCTCAAGGGAGTGGAAGACGATAATTTCGTCAATCCGGTTGATAAACTCAGGTCTGAAGGCACGCTTCAGCTCTCCCATGACTTTGTCTTTCATATCTTTATGGTTTTGTGATTCATCCTGGACATTGAAGCCCACATATTTGTTGCGCTTCAGCTCGCTCGCCCCGACGTTTGACGTCATAATCAGGATCGTGTTGCGGAAATCCACAGTGCGTCCTTTTGAATCAGTCAAGCGTCCGTCTTCAAGCACTTGCAGGAGAATGTTAAACACATCAGGGTGCGCTTTTTCAATTTCATCAAGCAATACGACAGAGTAAGGTTTTCTTCTCACTTTTTCTGTCAGCTGGCCGCCTTCATCATAGCCGACATATCCGGGAGGAGAACCGACAAGGCGTGAAGTCGAGTGTTTCTCCATGTATTCGGACATATCCACTCTGATCATCGCTTCCTCATCACCGAAAATGGATTCCGCCAGCGCTCTTGCCAGCTCTGTCTTCCCAACGCCTGTAGGGCCTAAGAAGATGAATGAACCAATCGGACGTTTCGGGTCCTTCAGTCCGGCTCTTGCACGTCTGACAGCCTTTGCAACGGCTACAACGGCTTCATCCTGGCCGATGACGCGGGAATGCAGAATGCTTTCCATATTGAGAAGCTTATCTGTTTCCGTTTGGGCAATTTTAGATACGGGAACCCCGGTCCAGCTGGATACAACCATCGCGATATCCTCTACAGAAACTTCGGAGTTCTCCTGGCCTTGTTTTTCTTTCCACGTTTTTTTCGTGTCTTCCACCTGTTCTCTCAGACGCTGCTCCGTATCACGGAGCGAAGCCGCTTTTTCAAACTCCTGGCTCTGAACGGCAGCGTCTTTTTCCTTGCGAACTTCATCGAGTTTCTGCTCAAGCTCTTTTAAGTTCGGAGGCGTTGTGAAAGAACGGAGACGCACTTTTGAACCGGCTTCATCAATTAAATCGATCGCTTTATCCGGAAGGAAGCGGTCAGAAATATAACGGTCGGACAATTTAACCGCCGCTTCGATCGCTTCATCGGTAATGGATACGCGGTGATGCGCTTCATACCGGTCACGGAGCCCTTTTAAAATTTGAATGCTTTCATCGGCTGACGGCTGATCCACCTGAATCGGCTGGAAACGGCGCTCGAGAGCCGCGTCTTTTTCGATATATTTACGGTATTCATCAAGCGTTGTGGCACCGATGCATTGAAGCTCTCCGCGGGCCAGTGAAGGTTTTAAGATATTCGATGCGTCAATCGCACCTTCTGCTCCCCCTGCTCCGATCAGTGTATGCAGTTCGTCAATGAATAAAATAATATTGCCGGCCTGACGTATTTCATCCATTACTTTTTTCAAACGGTCTTCAAATTCTCCGCGGTATTTCGTACCGGCTACAACCGTACCCATGTCTAACGTCATTACGCGTTTATCACGTAAAATTTCCGGCACTTCATTATTGATGATCTGCTGTGCGAGGCCTTCAGCAATCGCAGTTTTACCTACACCCGGTTCTCCGATAAGAACGGGATTATTTTTCGTTCTGCGGCTTAATACCTCAATAACACGCTGAATTTCTTTGCTTCGGCCGATAACCGGATCAAGACTGTCTTCCTTCGCAATCGCAGTTAAATCACGCGCCAGACTGTCCAGCGTCGGCGTGTTTGCATTGCTGTTCGTACCGGATGCAGAAGATCCCGTCTCATTGCTTCCCAGAAGCTGCAGCACCTGCTGTCTCGCCTTATTCAAGCTGACACCGAGATTATTCAGAACTCTCGCCGCCACGCCTTCTCCTTCACGAATCAGTCCGAGAAGTATGTGTTCTGTTCCCACATAAGAATGTCCTAGCTTTCTGGCTTCATCCATGCTGAGCTCAATGACTTTTTTTGCTCTTGGCGTATAATGAATCGTTTGAGACATTTCCTGCCCCCGTCCGATTAAGCTCTCCACTTCTTTCTGAATTTTATCCGAACCGAGCCCGAGTGCTTGGAGTGCTTTAGCCGCAATCCCTTCTCCTTCACGAACCAGACCTAATAAGATATGTTCAGTTCCAATATTGTTATGGCCTAAGCGCAGTGCTTCTTCCTGTGCCAGTGCCAATACCTTTTGAGCTCGCTCTGTAAACCTTCCAAACATCATATCGAATCATCCTCCTGTCTATTTGCACTCATTTCTAAATGCAGCCTTTCCCTGATAAGAGCCGCTCTTCTCGCGTCTCTTTCGTTCGGCCGTAATGCACCGCCCGAATATTGCTGGAGAAAACCCGGCTGTGTCAAAATCATCAGTTCATTAAGTATATTGCTTGATAGCCCTTTGATGATCCCCAGGTCTATCCCCAGCCGAACGTCAGAAAGGCATTTCGCCGTTTCCTTTGATTCAATCATACGGCAGTTGGATAAAACGCCGTAAGATCTGAATACCCGGTCCTCCAATTCAATTTTCGAAGTTTGGTAAAGCGCTTCTCGGGCTGAACGTTCCTGCTCAATCAGCTGGGCAGCCACACTGTTTAAATCATCTACAATGTCCTGTTCTGATTTTCCGAGTGTGATTTGATTTGAAATTTGAAAGATATTTCCTAATGCTTCGCTGCCTTCACCGTAAATTCCTCTAACAACTAAGCCTAATTGGTTAATTGCCGGTATAATTCGATTCATTTGCCTAGTTAATACAAGGCCCGGCAAATGCATCATGACTGAAGCCCTTAGTCCCGTCCCTACATTTGTAGGACAGCTTGTTAAGTACCCTCTCTTCTCTCCAAAGGCGTAATCCACTTTCTCCTCAATCCAGTCATCAACCTGGTTTGCCGCTTTTATGGCATTGAGAAGCTGGAAGCCGGGGAAGAGGCATTGAATTCTGATATGATCTTCTTCATTTAACATAATGCTGACTTCTTCATTTTCAGAAAGCAGACAGCCGCCAAAAGGAGATTCCGTTAAATTCGGGCTGATCAGATGTTTCTCCATCAGCACCCGTTTTTCCAAAGGCTGAGCTTCACTCATTCTGATTAAATGAAATTGACCGATATCAGGCAGTTCCTTACCTGAAAAATGATCTTCGAATTGCTGAATGATGGATGAGGCTTCTTCATTCGTATACCGGGCGGGAAACTTTATATTTTCAAAGTTTCGGGCCAACCGTATACGGCTGCTGAGTACAATGTCACTTTCAGGTCCCTTTTGCTTCATCCAATTGCTTAGTGCGTCCTGAATAAAATGCTTGAGCGACATTACCCTTGTTCCCCCTCACTGTCTGTACTTTTTAATTCCTGCTCTAACGATCGGATCTGATCCCTGACCTCCGCTGCTCTTTCAAACTCTTCGTGGTGTATTAAAGATTCAAGTTCTTTTTTTAACATTTCCATTTGCCGTCTTACATGCAGGTTTCCGCCTATTCGTTTTGGAATTTTCCCGGCATGCACCGTATTCCCGCTGTGAACTTTTCGCAAGATCGGCGTAATTTGGCTGTAGAACGTATCGTAACATTCCGCACAGCCGAAACGCCCTGTTTTTCTCAGCTGCTGAAACGTCATACCGCATTTCTTACAAGCTGTCCCTTGCTCTGAGTAGCCGAACATTTGAGAACCGGTGTTTTGAAATGAGGACTCCATATTCAGCAGCCCTGATAATAAATTATGAATCGAGAACCCTTGGTTTCCACTTATACTGTATGAATCGCTATTTTCTTTTGCACATTGTTCACAAATATGAACTTCTTGCTTTTCTCCATTAACAACTTTCGTAAAGTGAAAAGTGGCCGGTCTCTCATTGCATTCTTGACAAATCAATCTTTTCACCCGCTTACTTTAGTTTTAAAGATGTGAGCATTGCTTTCATCATTCTGGCTCTTAGTTCATCCCGTTCGGGCAAATCAATATATAGAACTGAACGATCCATTACACTCACCATCATTTTAGCTTCTCTTTCCGAAATAACTCCGTCCTCTAACAGTCTGAGAATAATGTCATCAGAGGCTGCCTGGGACAAGTGGGTATGGATCTGCGAAATAATATTATTGATGAGGACGACTTCGTTATTCATTTTAATTTTGATAATACGAATATAACCGCCGCCTCCCCGTTTACTTTCAACAATATATCCTCTTTCACTTGTAAATCTGGTGTTGATGACATAATTTATTTGGGAAGGAACACATTGAAATTTATCAGCGATTTCACTGCGTTTGATCTCTAAAATTTCTTTGCCATTTTGATCTAATACTTGTTTCAAGTACTGTTCAATGATGTCAGAAATATTATGTCCCACTCAACCCCCTCCTTTATTGACTTTGACTATATTTGACTTTAATCTTACTATAAGGTGTTTCGCAAAATTTTTCAACTGTATCGCTCTATCTCTATTATTTCCACTTTGCACAAGCATAAAACCTGCTTTTGCAAAAAGGCATATCGTTACGTTTCTCATATTATATAACGTATGCAGAAAAACACAAAAAAGGCAGCTCATGATGAGCTGCCTTTACCGTAATGATAGCTTGGCGGCGTCCTACTCTCACAGGGGGAAACCCCCGACTACCATCGGCGCTGAAGAGCTTAACTTCCGTGTTCGGCATGGGAACGGGTGTGACCTCTTCGCTATCGCCACCAAACCATTGAGAGTGTTCTCTCAAAACTAGATAACAGTAAGCATACATTCAAATTGGTTAAGTCCTCGATCGATTAGTATCTGTCAGCTCCA
>NZ_JAAMNX010000080.1:0-219 GCF_011065565.1 Bacillus sp. EKM420B
CTAAACAAGACAAAACGTACCTGTTAATTCAAAGTTTTAAATAAATCGCACAGCAATGTGCGTAGTCAGTCAAACTAAGGTCTGCACGATGCAGATCACACAGACGTTACTGCAGGATGCAGTGAACTTAGTCTGTGATCCATTTATCGGAGAGTTTGATCCTGGCTCAGGACGAACGCTGGCGGCGTGCCTAATACATGCAAGTCGAGCGGACAGATG
>NZ_JAAMNX010000081.1:0-218 GCF_011065565.1 Bacillus sp. EKM420B
TCTGAGAGCACGAGACCGATAGAAGCCTGAAGGGCGGCGTCCAGCATGCTCGGATGCAGGATGAACGGCTCCTTTTCCTCGCGGGCGGACGGCGGAAGAGTGAGCTTCGCGAGCACTTCTCCGCTTCCGGCATAGACGGCATCAAGCGCCTGATGAGACGGTCCGTAGGTGATGCCGAGACTGTCGAATGCTTCATAGCACTCAGCCTTTGACATGCG
>NZ_JAAMNX010000082.1:0-206 GCF_011065565.1 Bacillus sp. EKM420B
CCGATGGTCCATGTCGGGAACATCTCCCAGATGGAGGCGTCAAAACCGAAGCCCGCGTATTTGGCGCTTTTATCATCCGCCGTCATGGCGAATGCGTCGTGGTGCCAGAAGCACAGGTTCACAAGCGCATGGTGTTCGACCATGACACCCTTCGGCTGTCCGGTCGTTCCTGACGTGTAAATCATATAAGCGAGATGATCCGCCGT
>NZ_JAAMNX010000083.1:0-206 GCF_011065565.1 Bacillus sp. EKM420B
GAGAATCGGTTCAAGGTCTTTGTGCGGACGCCCGGCAATCGGCGAGCCGACGATGATGTCTTCCTGCCCGCTCAATCGCGCGAGTAACGTATTGTACGCGGCGAGAAGCACCATATACAAAGTGGAGCTGTGATCCCGGGCGATGCGGTGAAGGCCGGATGCCGTTTCAGCGTCAAGCGTGCACGATACGCTGCCGCCCGCAAAGC
>NZ_JAAMNX010000009.1:0-55121 GCF_011065565.1 Bacillus sp. EKM420B
TATTAGGCACGCCGCCAGCGTTCGTCCTGAGCCAGGATCAAACTCTCCGATAAAGTAGTTTGACTGACTACGCACATTGCTGCGCGATTTATTTAAAACTTTGAATTAACAGGTACGTTTTGTCTTGTTTAGTTTTCAAAGATCATTTTACCTTTCGTTCAAGCGACTTTATTATTATATCTTATCAATCTCTTGAAGTCAACAACTTTTTAAATTTCTTTTTTCGTCAGCGCCTTGTTTAGCGGCAACGAATAATAATATACCACCTCGCAAATAATAGTGCAATAGTTTTTTTAAAAGAAAATCAAAAAAGTTTTACGAGCGGCTTGTTTCTAAAAAAGCGCCGTACTGCGATAAGCAGAAACGGCGCCTTCCCTTTTATTAGCGTTGTCTCATTTGAGGGAATAATAAAACGTCTCTGATAGACGGAGCATTTGTTAACAGCATGACAAGGCGGTCGATACCGATACCCAATCCCCCGGTCGGCGGCATGCCGTATTCAAGAGCTTCAACGAAGTCTTCATCCATCATATGCGCTTCATCGTTTCCTTCTTCTCTTTCTTTTAATTGCGCTTCAAAGCGTTCCCTCTGGTCAATAGGGTCATTCAGCTCCGTAAACGCATTAGCGTGCTCACGGCCGACGATAAACAGCTCAAAACGGTCTGTAAAGCGAGGGTCCTCCGGATTTTTCTTAGCAAGAGGAGAAATCTCTACAGGGTGGCCGTAAATAAATGTAGGCTGAATGAGTGTTTCTTCAATTTTTTGTTCGAAGAATTCATTGATGATATGACCCACCGTCATTGAGTTTGTGATCTCGATACCATGCTCTTTTGCATGACCGCGCGCTTCTTCAACAGTCATCTCATTCCAGAAATCTACGCCTGTCGCTTCTTTGACCGCATCTACCATGTGGAGTCGTTTCCACTCAGGTTTCAGATCAATCTGCTCTTCGCCGTACTGGATTGTGGTGCTTCCAAGCACTTCCTGCGCAATATGTGCTACGAGGTTTTCCGTAAGACTCATAATATCTTTATAATCGGCGTACGCTTCATACAGCTCGATCATCGTGAATTCAGGGTTATGGCGTGTAGAAACACCTTCGTTACGGAACACGCGGCCGATTTCGTAGACTTTTTCCAATCCGCCGACAATCAGGCGTTTCAGGTGCAGTTCAATCGCAATACGCATATAAAGCGGCATGTCGAGCGCGTTATGGTGCGTGATGAACGGGCGTGCAGACGCTCCTCCCGGTATGCTGTGCATCGTAGGTGTTTCAACTTCTAAGTATCCATGGTCATCTAAGTATCTTCTCATCGCTTGGATGATTTTGCTGCGTGTGATAAACGTTTGTTTGCTGTCAGGGTTTACGATGAGATCGAGATAGCGCTGGCGGTAACGCTGTTCAACGTCTTTTAACCCATGATATTTATCAGGAAGAGGACGCAGTGCTTTTGTCAGCAGTTCAAAAGATGTCGCTTTGACAGAAAGCTCGCCTACGTTTGTTTTGAAAACTTTCCCCGTGATGCCGATAACGTCTCCGAGGTCTGAAGATTTAAAGATTTCATATTGTTCTTCGCCGACACTGTCTTTTCTTACGTAAATTTGAATTTGACCTTCTAAGTCCTGCAGATGCGCAAAGCCGGCTTTCCCTTTTCCGCGCTTTGTCATCATACGGCCTGCAATGGTCACTTCGATCGCTTTTTCTTCCAGTTCTTCTTTAGAAAGCTCCTGGTAGGCGTCAATGATCTGCTGAGATTGATGCGTTCTCTCGAAACGTTCGCCGAAAGGGTCAATGCCGTTTTCTCTCAGCTGGTTCATTTTATCTCGTCTGACTTGCAGCTGGTCGTTCAATTCCTCATGATTTTGCTCTTCTTGACTCATTGGTATCACTCCGTTACATTTTGATTTCACGAAAAAGCAGAAAAACTGCCAGCGGTAAGCTGGCAGTGAGCAGCAATAGAGGGTGTATATTAACCTACTTTTGCATCTTGAAGCTCTTTTGCCTCTGCTTCGGCGGTAAATGCATCTAAAAGCTGCACAAATTCTTCACGCGTCTCACATTGGTTAATTTCATTGCGTACATTCGCATTGCCTCTGACACCTTTCAGATACCAGGCAGCGTGTTTTCTCATTTCTCTGACTGCCACATTTTCGCCTTTTAACTTAATCAGGCGGTCTAAGTGCAGTTTGCATACCGACATTTTTTCACGGACTTTCGGCTCGTCTTTTAACTCACCGGTTTCAAGGTACTGCACCGTACGGTAAATCATCCACGGGTTGCCGAGTGCGGCCCGGCCGATCATGACGCCGTCAACTCCTGTTTCCTCAAGCATGCGTTTCGCGTCCTGAGGCGTTTTGACATCACCGTTTCCGATGACGGGAATGGAGACGGATTGCTTCACTTCTTTAATGATATCCCAGTTCGCAGTGCCTTCATACATTTGCACTCTTGTGCGGCCGTGAAGGGCAACGGCTTTTCCGCCGGCACGTTCAACGGCTTGGGCGTTTTTCACGGCATAAATGTGATCTTCGTCCCAACCCATTCTCATCTTCACTGTAACCGGCTTATCAACAGCATCTACTACTGCGGATACCATTTCATAAATCTTATCAGGATCGAGAAGCCATTTGGCGCCCGCATCACATTTTGTAATCTTTGGTACGGGACATCCCATGTTAATATCAATAATATCAGCAGTCGTGTTTTGATCTACAAACTTCGCCGCTTCCACAAGGGTTTCCTTTTTTCCTCCAAAAATCTGAAGGCTGAGCGGTTTTTCACGTTCATCAATGTAAAGCATCCCCATTGTTCTTGCGTTGTTGTAAAGAATCGCTTTGTCACTGACCATTTCAGCGCATACTAATCCGGCTCCGAATTCCTTTACAGTCAATCTGAACGCTGAGTTGCAGACACCGGCCATAGGGGCAAGCACAACCCGGTTTTTCAATTGAATATCACCGATTTTAAACATTTTTCCCCTCCTTTCATTTGTCTATTTTTCAGGCGGGGCCAATTCGTCCGCACTTATATTTAAAACATCTGCCGCATCTTGAATGATGGCATCTGACGGCAATCGGTTTCCGCGTTCAATTTCACCGACAATAGAAACTGATATACCTAATGCTTTTGCAAATCCTTCTTGAGTATAACCTTTCAGCTTTCTGAATGCACGAATTCGCCTACCCCAGATTTCTGCTTCCATACTCTTACACCTTCTTGGTTTGTTTCAGCGCTTATCTTGATATGATCCGCCTGCGGACATATTTCTTTTAACGGCGCAAGGACAAATAAGCGCTCATACATTCTCGGATGCGGAACAATCAGCCGCTCTGTTTCAATATTTTCACGATTATACAGCAAAATGTCAAGGTCTGCCGTCCGCGGTCCCCAGCGAATCTCTCTCGTTCTGCCTAATTCAGCTTCAATGCTCTGCGTTACATCAAGAAGTTCAAAAGGAGATAACGACGTTTTCACTTCAACCGCCATATTGAGAAACTGATCTTGATCCTCATAACCCACGGGATCTGTTTCATATATGGAGGACACCTTTGACACCGTCACGCCATGATGCCGGCTGAGCATGGCAACTGCCTGGCGCAAATAATGTTCACGGTCGCCCATATTGGAACCGAGGCCGATATATGCCGTATTGTTCATGATTTCTTTCTCGTCATTTCTATGGCTACTGATTTATAATGGCCGGGAATCGGCGGGTCAGGCTTAACAACCTTTACCGTACATTGCCGCACCGGCTCAAATTTCTCAAGGACGGTGTCTGCGATCCGTTCCGCAAGAGTCTCGACCAAATTAACGGGCTCGCCCTCAACGATGCCGCGGCAGACACTGTACAATTCCGCATAGTTAATGGTATAAGAAAGGTCATCCGTTTTTCCCGCTTTGCTCAAATCCAGTTCGGCAGTCAGGTCTACTTTGAAGCGCTGGCCGAGTTTGTTTTCTTCTTCGAACACGCCGTGATATCCGTAAAACTCCATACCTTCCACATATACTTTATCCATAATGTGCGCCTCCTTTGTTCAGCATAGCATCCATCATCTTAGTCATTCTTGCGATCTCTTTGACATCGTGCACCCTCACAATGTCGCAGCCTTTTTGGACGCCAAGGCATACTGTCGCTCCCGTTCCCTCGGCACGTTCTTCAGGGGGAAGGTCAAGCACACGGCCGATGAACCTTTTTCTCGATGTAGCCAGGAGCAGCGGATAACCTAACCCGCTGAACACCTCCAGCTTGTTCATGACAGCCAGATTGTCCTCATAGTTTTTCGCAAAGCCGATCCCCGGATCCAGAATCATGTTTTCATCTGTGACGCCGGCTTCTGCGGCAATTTTTACGCTTTCCATTAAGTCTGCAAGCATATCAGGAATAAGATCGTTGTAGTTTCTTTCCATACGATTATGCATTAAGATAATCGGAACCCCGTGTGCGGCGGCTACTGACGCCATGTCAGGGTCACCTTTCGCCCCCCAGATGTCATTAAGGATAGAGGCTCCCGCTTTGACCGCTTCGTCTGCCACGGACGCTTTGTACGTATCGATTGAAAGCGGAATGTCCAGCTCGCTTGTGATCCGTTCTATGACGGGGATGACTCGTGACATTTCCTCATCAGCCGACACGAGTGATGCGCCGGGCCTTGTCGATTCGCCGCCGATATCTATGATATGCGCCCCTTCTTCAGCCATCTTCGCCGCATGCAGAAGCGCCCTTTCCGTACTGTCGTATTTGCCGCCGTCTGAGAAGGAGTCTGGCGTTACATTTAATATCCCCATAACGAGCGTCTTCTCTTTATAGGACAGAGCGCCTTTTTTTGTATGAATCAGTTTAGGCTGTTCAATTGTTTGCTGCGCCATTTTGTTCCTCCTCCTGTACATTCATTTTGTTTATTTCCTGCTGATACTGCTTACAGAGCAATTGCACCGTTTTTCCGCTCATTCCGGGCAGCGGAACTTCCTCTATTTTAGAAAACGGGATGATTTCAAGCACGGAGTTTGTCAACCATGCTTCATCTGCTTCAAGCATTGATTGAAAACGGAATCGGCCTTCGGTGACTTCTGTCCCCTGCCGTTTCAATTCATCAATGACAAACTGTCTTGTTACCCCATCGAGAATTCCCGTATCCAAAGATGGCGTAAAGACCTTGTCTCCTTTTCGCCAAAACACGTTGGAGACAATGCCTTCCGCGACATCTCCTTCTCCGGTCAGGAAAATCCCTTCAAGATTAGGATCATTCCCGATCTCCCGTTTAGCGTACATGTTGTTTAAATAGTGATGGGATTTTAACCGGAAATGTCCTTCAGGCGTATTTCTCCGGACAGAGAGAAGCCTGCCTTCTTTTTGAACAGGCAGAGTTTCCGGATTGAGCCGGTTGACGAAACAAAGGACGGTCGGCTTTTCATAAGTCTGCGCGGCAAACCCCTTATCGCTGACGCCTGCCGAGATGTTAAGCCGGACACGCGCGCTGCCGTCCTTTATGTCATTGAGGTGCAACAGTCTCCGAAGCATATCAAGCAGCTCCTGTTCGTTCACCTCATATGCAATCTGCAGATCCCGAAGCGCCCTGTTGAGCCTGGCGACATGCGCATCCGGCAGAAACGGCCGGCCGCTGTAAAGCCTGAACGTCTCGAACGCGCCGAGCCCGTACAGATAACCATGGTCAAAAGGAGAAAGCGCCGCTTCTTTCTCCTCTATATATTGACCATTCAAATATATAATCACACCGACACTTCCTTTTTGCGGTGTGTCTCTATAAAGTTTCTGAGCATCTCTTTGCCGAAGGAGGTCATGATGGATTCCGGATGGAACTGAACACCTTCAACAGGCAGCTCATGATGGCGGATTGCCATAATTTCTCCTTCTTTGGTTTGAGCGGATACCGTAAAACAATCCGGCAGCGTGTCCGCTTTGACAATAAGTGAATGGTACCGGGTGGCGACCAGCGGATTTTGCAGGCCTTTAAAAATCGTCTGCCCGTCATGCATAACTTCTGACGTTTTGCCGTGCATGAGCCGCTCTGCTCTGACGACATCGCCGCCGAATACTTGCGCAATCGACTGATGCCCGAGACATACGCCGAAAATAGGAATACTGCCGGCAAAATGTTTGATGGCTTCGAGGCTGATCCCCGCTTCATCAGGACTGCACGGTCCGGGAGAAATCATTAAGAAGTCCGGACCCAGCTCTTCAATCTGCTCAATCGTAATCTCGTCATTCCGTCTGACGATCAGTTCCTCCCCGAGCTCACCCAAATATTGAACCAAGTTGTACGTAAATGAATCATAATTGTCAATCATTAAAATCATCTCTGCTCACCTCGTCTGATTTTTTGTCTCTTCTTCACTCAGCTCTAACGCCTTTTTCATCGCAAAAGCTTTTTTGAACGATTCCTTGTATTCATGCTTCGGAACCGAATCAATAACCACTCCTGCTCCGGACTGCATAAAAGCATGTCCGCCGGCTGCATAGATCGTCCGGATCACAATGTTAAACTGCAAATCTCCGTTGAATCCGAACCAGCCTATAGATCCAGTATAAAGCCCCCGTCTTGTCGGCTCAAGCTCTTCTATAATTTCCATCGTTCTCACTTTGGGCGCTCCCGTGATGGTGCCCCCCGGGAACACCGCATGAATAATGTCTGTCGCGTCATATCCGTCCTGCAGCTCTCCCTGTACGTTTGACACGATATGCATGACGTGGGAATACTTTTCGATCGCCATAAACTCGTTAACCCGCACGGAACCGTAGCGCGATACGCGCCCGAGATCATTACGCTCAAGATCAACAAGCATGACGTGTTCCGCACGTTCTTTTTCGTTGTGAATTAATTCATCAGCCAAAGCCTTGTCTTCAGCATCGTCTTTTCCTCTTGAACGCGTACCCGCGATCGGTCTCGTTTCAAGCTTCTTCCCCTTCTTTGTCACCAATAGCTCCGGCGACCCGCATATCACTTGAAACCCCGGTGTCTCGAGATAGGCCATGT
Source organism: Bacillus sp. EKM420B (assembly GCF_011065565.1). Taxonomy (NCBI): domain Bacteria; kingdom Bacillati; phylum Bacillota; class Bacilli; order Caryophanales; family Bacillaceae; genus Bacillus; species Bacillus sp. EKM420B. The sequence goes on from NZ_JAAMNX010000009.1 coordinate 6,994, forward strand.
AAGGAGACGGATTGACGTTTCTCAAGTGTTTATACACCTCATACGGATGAACGGATAAAGACTGAGACTGCCTGATGGACAAATTAACCTGGAACACATCGCCGCTCGCGATATATTGTTTAATTTGTTCTACAGCCTGTGAAAATCCTTCCTCGGTGAACGGAGCGGCGTACGATCCGTCCCCATTCCGATTCAGCGGTGAAAAAGGCTCGTCCGCCGTTTGGAGGGAACACCACATGTCCTCTAAGCCGGACAGCTTTTCTTCCGCAAGATCCGCTTCTTCCGCTTCAGTATGGGTAATGAGCCATAACGCCTCTTCCTCATGGTCATAAACGGCCACATCATCAAAAACAAGAAAGTAAATATCGGGTGTTTCCAGATCATCTAACGACAGCATCTTAAAATTCTCAATATATCGGGCATAGTCGTAACTGATAAAACCAATCGCACCGCCCTGAAAGTCCGGAAACTCAACGTTTGTTTCCGTTCCGAGCGTTCCAAACCATTCATGAAAGGCCCGCAGCGGGTCACCTTCTTTAAACAGTGTTTCTCCCTCATGCTTGATCGTTGTAATTCCGTCTTTCCCTCTGACGGACGCAATCGGATCTAGACCGGCTATACTGAATCTTCCCCCTCTCGCGCTTTCGAGCAGAACATGCCGTTTTCTCGATTTCGAAAGGTTTTCATATCGCTGTAAAAATGCTTGTTTCGTAAAAGGTATTTTTCTTCCTGCCGGTCTGCGTTGTGCCATCATATCAATCCTCTGCTTCGTTTTACTGTAGTTTTATTTTAAAGCAATCACACTGGTGAAAAAAGTGAATTTCACTTCCAACCATAAAATTCGAAACGTTTTTTGGATTTTCGATACTTCAGGCACAAAAAAACTCCCGGATACAGCCGGGAGCCGTGTGTATGTCTCTATTCAAACTGATAAAGCGGTGTGCTTAAGTAACGTTCTCCGTTACTAGGGATGATCGCAAGCACTTTCTTGCCTTTCCCGAGTTTTTTCGCGATTTCCAGCGCCGCGTAAATGGCCGCTCCGGAAGAAATGCCGCCGAGAATCCCTTCTTCTTTTGCCGTTTTACGGGCATATTCAAATGCATCCTCATTTTTGACGGGAATGATTTGATCATAGATGTCCGTATTCAATGTTTCAGGGACAAATCCCGCTCCGATACCCTGAATTTTATGCGGGCCCGGTTTTCCGCCGGAAAGAACCGGAGAATCCGCCGGCTCTACCGCATAGATTTTGATGGATGGATATGCTTCTTTCAGCACTTCGCCCGCTCCCGTGATGGTTCCGCCGGTACCGATTCCGGCCACGAACGCATCAAGCTGGTCGTCACCAAACTGTTCTACGATTTCTTTCCCCGTCGTTTGACGGTGAATTTCCGGGTTTGCCGCATTGTTGAATTGCTGAGGCACAAAGTATCCGTGTTCCTCGGCAAGTTCTTCCGCCTTTTTAATGGCGCCCTTCATTCCTTCTGCGCCGGGAGTCAGCACAAGCTCCGCTCCGTATGCGCGCAGCAGATTGCGTCGTTCCATACTCATTGTATCAGGCATAACGAGAATGGCTCTGAGACCTTTAGCCGCTGCCACCATCGCAAGACCGATCCCTGTATTTCCGCTTGTCGGTTCAATGATTGTGTCGCCGGCTTTTAATTTTCCTTCTTTTTCAGCCGCTTCAATCATCGCCGCTCCGATACGGTCTTTTACGCTGCTGCCCGGATTCATGTATTCAAGCTTCAGATATACATCTGCACTGTTTTCATCCGTCAGGCGATTCAATTTCACAATAGGAGTATTTCCGATTAGTTCAGTAATAGAATTTGCAATACGCACCATGTTGGACACCTCAATTTCCGACTAAATTTATTGGTATTATAAATATAAGTTATCAATTTCAAAATTTTTTGTCAATCATTTAGTTCTTTTTTCCCCGTAGAACCAAGAGACCCCCGCCTCTTTCCACAGCGTTTTGACTGTCGCCTTGTCACCTAATTGATCCATCGCGATCTGGCGTCTGATTTGGCTCTTCACTTCATTGTATGAGAAAGTTCTCGCTTTAAGCTTTTCTTTCAGCTGAATGACGGCATATCCTGAAGAAACTTTAATCGGTTCAGCGGACCATTCATCTTCTTTGAGATTTTTAGCTTCTGTGATATATGCCTGCGGGATATTTTCCTGGTTTTCTGTCACAAAGCCGAGGTCTCCGCCATACTGAGACGTGTATCTGTCCGTGGAACGCTCAGCGGCGACGGCTTCAAAGCTGGAACCGCCTTTCAAATCAGCAAGCACCCTGTCCGCCTCTTCCTTGTTTTTGACGACAATGTGCCGGATTCTGTAGGAATCATCGAAATGGTACAGTTCTTTATTTTTATTATAAAATGATTGCATTTCCTTATCCGATATATCGATGTCCTTCGTCAGCAGTTCTTCAAGAAGAATGTTGTAGCGGATCTGGTCTCTCCATTCTTTTTCGGTAATATGGCTGTCTTCATAAAATGAATTATTTACCGCTTTGATTAAAAGAAATTCACGTTCCAATTCGGTGTTTGAAACTGTGAGTTTATTCTTTTTCGCAAGTTCTTCCACTACTTGTGCATTAATCATGTCTTCCAGAGTTGATTTTCCGTACTCGTCTTCCATCTTTTTCATCCAGTCCTGCCGTGTGATATGTTTATCACCGATTGTCGCGATGGATTCTTCAGATGACCCTGCAGCTTGGGATTTTGTTAACTTATACGCCACTGCTACACTGCATACCAACAGCGCCGCTACAATAATCGTCAAAAGTGTTCTCGATTTCAAAATCTACCCCATCCCTTTTACAAAATAGAACAACCCGCTAAAGAGCTAGCGGGTTGTTTCGTCACGAAGCTCTTCCAGTTCTTCTTTTGTAAATAAATATTTCTCATTACAAAAATGGCAAACCGCTTCGGCTTTTCCGTCTTCTTCTATCATATCTTGTATTTCTTTTTTGCCTAGTCCTAAAATGGCCGTTTCGAATCGATCTTTTGAACAAGAACAGTGAAATTTGACCGGCATTGTTTCGAGAACGTCCGGTTTTTGACCCAGAACTTCTTCTAAGATTTCTTCCGGTGTCAGGCCTTTTTGAATCAATTTTGAAATCGGTTCGATTTGAGATAATTGCTTTTCAATTGTTGAAATGGTTTCTTCATCAGTCCCCGGAAGAAGCTGAATGATGAATCCGCCCGCAGCGAGAATCGTGTTATCAGGATTTACTAGAACACCTACGCCGACAGATGAAGGGACTTGTTCAGAAGAAACAAGGTAATACGTGAAGTCATCACCGAGTTCACCCGAGACAATCTCTACTTGTCCCGTAAAATAATCACGCAAGCCCAAATCTTTTACGACACTGAGTGTTCCGTCAGTTCCGACCGCCCGTCTGACATCCAGTTTCCCTTGTTCATTGAGGTCAAAATGAACGTGCGGGTTTGATACGTATGCTCTTACCTCACCCTTTGCGTTCGCATCTGCGACAATGGCTCCGATCGGGCCGCCGCCTTCTATTTTGACTGTCAGCTTATCTTCACCCTTAAGCATCGCTCCGAGCATCAGAGACGCTGTCATCGTCCGGCCGATTGCGGCTGATGCCGTCGGCCACGTGTCATGCCTTCTTTGCGCTTCATTTACCATATCTGTCGTTCTGGCTGCATAAGCCCGCACTTTACCGTCATATGCAATTGCTTTAATTAAATAATCCATCGTTTACCTCCTATACGTGACCCACGCGATTTCGCTCATAAATGATTTCCAGCCCTTTTAAAGTAAGAAACGGGTCAACAATATCAATACAGTCTGATTCGTTTGCGATTAATGACGCAAGCCCCCCTGTCGCAATGACTTTCGGTTCTTGTTTGGCCTGCCATTTCATCCGCTTTACAATGCCTTCAACTTGTCCGACATAGCCGAAAAGGATGCCGGACTGCATGGCGCTTACCGTATTTTTGCCGATGATATTGTCCGGTCGGGCGATTTCAATTCTCGGAAGCTTGTCCGCGCGTGAGTACAGCGCTTCCGTTGAAATTGTAATGCCGGGAGCAATCGCGCCGCCCATGTATTGTTTGTTTTCATCGATGTAGCAATACGTCGTCGCCGTTCCGAAATCAACAACAATTAAGGGGCCGCCATACTGCTGAATCGCCGCAACGGCATTGACGATTCTGTCAGCTCCCACTTCTTTCGGATTGTCATATTTTATATTTAAACCTGTTTTCATTCCCGGGCCGACAACCTGCGGCTCGATGTGAAAGTATTTTGTGCACATTCTTTCTAAAGAGAACATAATCGGCGGCACTACGGATGAGATGATAATCCCTTCAATCTGTTCAAACATCAATCCGGAATGTTCAAATAAGGAGCGGAGCAGCATGCCGAATTCGTCTTCTGTTTTGTGCCTGCTCGTTTCTATGCGCCAATGATATTCTAGTTCCCCATCATGATATACACCAATCACGGTGTTGGTGTTCCCCACATCTATAACCAGTAACAACCTCTATCACCACTTTTGAATAGTTTCTAATCATAACATTTTCAACATTCTACAATACCATACACGATCTGCGGCTCTTTTGTAAACAAAACGAAACCAGTAAAAAAACCGCCGGTATACGCCGGCGGTTTTCATATCAGAAAGCGAACTATTCTTTCGGCTCGTCTTTCTTTTCTTCTTCTGTTTTAGACAGGATGTTTACTTTCACATCGTCTTTTTGAAGATGGTCATCTGAGAAATTGCGCTCAGGGAGTTTTCCGTGATCCACGAGATGCTTGATTTGTTCCGCATCTAATGTTTCCACATCAAGCAATGTCTGAGCAATCAATTCAAGCTTATCGCGATTTTCAGTCAGGATGGTTTTCGCACGCTCATAACATTCTTTAATGATGCGCTGAATTTCCTGATCGATTTCGTAAGCGATCTGATCACTGTAGTTTTGCTCATTGTTGAAATCCCGGCCCAAGAATACTTGACCGCCTTGAGATTGACCGAACTGAAGCGGTCCGAGTTTTTCTGACATACCGAACTCTGTCACCATTCTTCTAGCAATGTTCGTTGCCCGCTGGAAGTCATTGTGAGCCCCCGTGCTGACTTCGCCGAAGATAATTTCCTCCGCAACACGTCCGCCCAGAAGACCGACAATTTTATCGAGAAGTTCAGGTTTTGTCTGGAAGTAACGGTCTTCTCTCGGAAGCATGACCGCGTATCCGCCCGCCTGCCCCCTCGGAACGATCGTTACTTTATGAACCATATCGGCTTCATCCAGCACAAGTCCGATAACGGTGTGACCGCCCTCGTGGTACGCCACGATATTGCGTTCTTTTTTCGAGATGACGCGGCTCTTCTTCGCAGGACCCGCAATGACACGGTCCGTTGCTTCATCAATGTCGCGCATATCAATTTTCTTCTTGTTTTGACGGGCAGCAACGAGTGCCGCTTCGTTAAGAAGGTTTTCTAAATCCGCGCCTGAGAAACCGGGTGTTCTTGAAGCGATTGCTTTTAAGTTCACCGTCTCATCAAGCGGTTTGTTTCTCGCATGCACCTGCAATACGGCTTCACGGCCGATGACATCCGGACGGTCTACCGTAATCTGACGGTCAAAACGTCCCGGACGGAGCAATGCAGGGTCAAGAATATCCGCACGGTTTGTCGCAGCGATAATAATGATTCCTTCATTCGCACTGAAACCGTCCATCTCTACAAGCAGCTGGTTCAGCGTCTGTTCGCGTTCATCATGCCCGCCGCCAAGACCGGCGCCGCGCTGACGTCCTACCGCGTCGATCTCATCAATGAAGATCAGGCAAGGCGCATTCTTTTTCGCATTTTCGAATAAATCACGCACACGGGAAGCACCGACACCGACAAACATTTCAACGAAGTCAGATCCGCTGATGCTGAAGAAAGGAACGCCCGCTTCACCGGCTGAGGCTCTCGCAAGCAATGTCTTACCGGTTCCCGGAGGTCCGACCAGCAGCACGCCTTTAGGGATTCTGGCGCCAAGCTCGGCGAATTTGCGGGGATCTTTCAGAAACTCAACAACCTCAACGAGCTCCTGCTTCTCCTCATCCGCGCCGGCTACATCTTTAAACTTCACTCGTTTCTTTTCTTCCGTATACAGCTTCGCTTTGCTCTTTCCGAAGTTCATGACACGGCTTCCGCCGCCCTGAGCCTGATTGAGCAGGAAGAAAAACAGAATAAAGATGATGACAAACGGAATGATCGTCGTTAAGAACGTCACCCACCCGCTTGTTTCCTGTGCGGGATCAACTTTTACGTCCGTCTTTTTAATTGCGTCAAATATCTGGTCTGCTCCTTTTCCTTCAGGAACATGTGTTAAAAAGTACTGGTCTTTGTCGTATTTTTTCAGCTGTCCTTTTACCTCATAAACACCTCTGACAGGCTGAACCGATACGCTATCAACTTTCCCTTCATCGAGGTTCTTGATAAACGTACTGTACGACATATTTTCTGTTTTCGGGTTTGAGGTCTGGAAGTAACTCACAACCCCGATTACTACTAATAAAATAAGTAAATAAAAAATGGTATTACGGAAGACCCGATTCATTCCTTACCTCCTCCCACAGTAAGCACAACTATGTTCAATAGTACCATAGAAAATCATTCCAATACAACCGATAACCATCTCGGAAGCAGGCAGCCGATCAGCTTTCATAAATCGCCGGTTTTAATACTCCGATGTAAGGCAGATTGCGATAGCGTTCGGCATAATCAAGTCCGTAACCCACAACAAACGCGTCAGGAACTTCAAAGCCTACGAAGTCTGCTTTAATGTCCGCTTTTCTTCCGCTTGGTTTATCCAACAGGGTAACAATCTTAATTGATTTCGCTTTACGATATCGGAAGAGTTCTACGAGATAGCTCAAGGTTAACCCACTGTCGATAATATCTTCAATGATTAAGATGTCCCGGCCTTCTACAGATGTATCCAAATCTTTGATGATTTTGACTTCTCCGGAAGAAACCGTGGAATTTCCGTAGCTTGATACATCCATGAAGTCCATTTCCAAATATGTATCAATATGCTTTATAAGATCAGCCATAAAAGGGAGCGCTCCCTTTAACACACCGATTGCCAACGGAAACGTGTCGCTGTACTCGCTTGTTAATTGTTCTCCAAGCTGTTTTACTTTCTGCTGGATCTCATCTTCTGAGATCAGCACTTTTTCGATATCCTGTTTCATGTTAATGCTTGCCCCCTACACTTTTCATGCTGTCTATATTGTAATACAATGCGGTCACTGTTTGAAATCACAAGATCGTCAAAGATGGATTTTTTCAAGCCAGGCAGCCAGATAATTTCACCGCTCGCATCCGTTACAATCGGCCATTCGTCCCGATCCCGCAGAGGCAGTTTATGATCAATAAATATATCTTTTACCTTTTTCGAGCCATTCATCCCTTTAAGTTTAATCCGGTCGCCGATTTTTCTCGTCCGGATTGTTAAAGGAAATTGCACCTTATTTCTGCTTGTCATAAAAACAGCATTCCCATTTTTGATATGAGGGTCAGCCTGATCGGCCACCTCTATCATAAAGCCGTTGGGGAGAACAGCAGTCTCGCCTTCCGCTCCTTGCAGCTGCAGCTCAAAGGGAACCTTTTCACATTGCCATTGTTCAAATGTAAACAAACATGTCTGATATGATTTGACCACCTTCAGCCCTTTCGGAAAATCAAGCACTCCCGAGGCGCTTCCATTTTCCGCCCATTCCAGAAACTGCTGTATGTGGCGGGCGGAAAACGACGATGGAACGTTTTCATAAAGATAGTTTAATATTAGTTGAACTCCTCTTCTTTGTAAAGGTATCGGAAGGGCAAGCAATAGAGAGGAATCGACTTCAACCGATGTGTCAGACTTGCTTGTAATAACCTTATTCATTCGTTCTTTCGTTAATGACTGCAAGTATTGTTCGTCTTCTGTCAGTGCTTCACTCACCTTTTGAAACATTTTATGAACGTCAGGTGATTCTTGTTTTAAAAAAGGAAGCACGGTCTTTCTGAATCTGTTTCTTGTATAATCGTCTTTTGCATTGCTCTCATCCGTTCTGTAGCTGAGCCCTTCTTGACGGCAGTATTCTAGGATTTCATCCTTTTCCGCATAGAGGAAAGGCCTGATCAGCCAGCCGGATGCAAATTCGCGGACGGGCTGCATTCCCGCGAGCCCTGCCCCGAGCGTACCTTTCGCAAGCCTCATGAGCATTGTCTCAACCTGGTCATCGCCGTGATGAGCCAGCGCCAAAAACTTCGCTTGGTGTTTTGCCATCAGATCTTCGAAAAACTGATATCTGCAATCACGCGCGGCAGCCTGCTTGTTCAGCTTATTCTTCTTTGCGTATGCAGAAACATCAATCTGTACCGTTTCGCAGAGGATGTGTTCCGCTTCGCAATATGACTGCACAAACTTCATATCTTCTTCAGATTCAGGACCCCTGAACTGATGGTCGACATGCGCCGCTATGATAACGGAAGAATGCCCGAAGTGCTTATTCAGCATACTGAGAAGCGCCATTGAATCAGGGCCTCCGGAGACCCCGGCAATAATCGTTTCTCCCTCCGCCTGAAGATGATATGTTTTGAAAAAATCTTCCACGCTTTTCACAATGTCCCCCTCACAATGAGCAGGTTTTTTAAAGATATACATATCCTATCACTTTCATTCCCTCCAAGCAAAGAAGAAGCATGAGCGCAGGCGTCCGGCCGGCATTAAATGAGAAAAAAGACGATGTAAGCGAAATAAAGGGCGAGAACGCTGATTAAAATAAGTGTTGTTTCAAACAAACCATTGTGCTTTGCGGGTTTTTGTTTAGGTTTATATCGCGTTTGAGATACAGCGCCCTGCCGCGGTTTTGATTGCGGCGGCTTAGGCTTGGCGGCGGCTTTCCTTTTACTCCCGGCGCTCTGCCCCGCCGTCAGGATGTCATGCTTCATGGCTTCCGCAGACGGATATTGGCCGTTTAAAGCAGAAAACAGAACCTTCTTATACTTATTCAGAAACGGGTGGCCTTCAATGATAGAACGAAGCTGTTCTTTCGGCTGTCCTGACTTTTTGCACTCTTTCTTCTGGACACAGTGGATCATGATCATTGCGACAGCAAACAGGTCATAGGATGGTTCTGCTTTTCTTGTTCCATACCCCCAATAGCCCCTGTCGTAAAACTCCGTATACTCTTTAATCGCGCGGCCTTGTTTTGTCGTTCCCCCTACATCAATGCAGCGGATGGCAGCCGGCGGTCCGGTTACAATAAGATTTTCCGGTTTGAGGTCGCCAAACACCCATCCCTGCTGATGAAGGACTGACAGGCTGGAAAGAAGCTGCACCATCAGCACCGGAATCCACTCCGCTCCCTTACTGCTGATATATTGCGGAAGAAGCGGCCCTTCTATGTACTCCATCACGTAAAAAGAGACATTTTTATTCAGCTGCGGAATAAACGCATCGTCCGCATCAAAAAAAGAAGGCCCCATCGTTTGCGACCGGGCCTTTGAAAAGGATTTTAAGACATTCACTTCAGAGGTAACAGACATGCTGTCGCTGCTTATTTTCAAAGCGACCTGTCCGCCTGATGCTTCTGCCAGATATACAATACCGTTAGCCCCTTTTCCAAGCTGTTTGAGCAATCTGTAGGATTTGCCGTTCCATTTGCCCTGAATTGCCGTCCCCGGTGCCAGACTACATGCCAAACTCGTTAAAGCGTCGTTCATCATCTGCCAACATGCTCCTTCTTGAGCGGATTCTCTCAAACTGCTGCGTCGCTTCCCGGATAGCGGGGCCCGTAGGGGTGATACCGCCGGTCGACAGCTTCGCAAAGAGTGCAGAAAGGGATTCAAGCTTCGGCGTCCAATTCAGCACAAGCTCAACTTCCTGGCTTTTCCCGGGAAATATACACATGGCAAATTCATTTTGTCCGGCCCGGGAATTTAAACTGATGGAAAGATCGATCAGCGCTTCTTTCACCGTCGGCAGTTTCGGCGCCATACTCGCACTCGTATCAACCAGCACAAGCACCTGCAGATGAACTGTTTCTCCGAGTTCATCAACCACTTCCATCACTTCGCCTCGTTTTTCAGGAGAAAGCTCTTCCATTTCAACGTTTTTCCCTAAGATTTGTTTAAGCTCTTGATTGACGACACCTTGCAGCGTCTGGGTCATTGCTTTTTTCGTTACCATTTGAACCGTCTGAGACAATTGTGACGCGTACACAACTTGATGGACGCCGCCTCCGGCCATGGCGATGCCTTCAACTTCCTTCATTGCCTCTTGGTCAATCGCGTTTTCTTCCATAATTCCTATAACATTCACCGTAATCCCCTGCTCCTTGGCGAAAGCCGCCATTGCAATCGGGTCTTCACCATGATTGGAGCAGCCATCTGTAATCAGCAGAACTTGATTTAAATGTCCCTTATTCACATACATTCCTCCCGGTGATACGATTAGTCCCATCTTCGCCAGAAGGAAAGTGATTTATACGAAACGATTAAGAAATCTCCTTTTTATTTTGGAATACCGCCGGCACCGGTATGGAAGCCCATTTCGGCGTGTTGTGATCAATCCGGACAACAACCACCGTCATATCGTCTTCGATTTGGCCGGAACGCGTTCTGATGACCTCTTCCATTAATATATCAGCGATTTCCTGCGGATCTTCGGTTTTCAGCCCTTTCATTTTCCGTTTCATCCACAGGTCATGGTTTTCAACGTGCTTCGGTCCTTCAAAAATACCGTCACTCATCATGACGAGCAGATCTCCCGCTTTTAACTGTTCACTTACAACCTCCACATCAAATTCATTGATGATACCGATCGGCAGATTGCTGGCCTGCACTTTCATGACTTGATCTCCCCGCTTGATAAAACTCGGCGTTGAACCGACCTTCAAGAATTTACAGCTTGCATCCTGAAGATCAATGATAGAAAGATCGAGAGTTGAGTAGATTTCATCTGTCGTCCGTAAAGACAGAATACTGTTGATCGTTTTGATCGCTATTTTTTCATCAATACCTGATTCGAGAATTTTTTCGAGCAGCTTAATCGTTTCATTGCTCTCATAATGGGCCCTCGCCCCATTGCCCATGCCGTCACTGATCGCGGCCGCATACTTTCTCGCCCCCAGTTCCATCATGCTGTAGCTGTCGCCGGAGACAAGGCCGCCGCCTTTTGCCGCATGAGCCGCGCCTGTCGATACCCGGTACGATTTGGTCGAACCGAACGCAACATGGCTGTAGCCATTCGGATGAGCCGAGTGCTGTTCGCTTTTGACAAGTATCTGCTCCTCAAGAATGTCAGACAGCATCGGGGCGATAATTTTCTCACTCTCGCCGTGTCCTCCGCTGAACGGGATTGTCATTTCGATATCAATATTGCCCTGCTCCAAGCTGTATATCTCGACATGCTGAATCTCGATTCCGAAATGCTGAAGCGCCTCTATCATTTGTTCTTCCTGAATAAAATGCTGCTCCCTCTCCCGTTTTATTTCCCGAGAAAAGTCCGCCATGACCTCAGAAACCCCCAACAGCTGCTCGGCAACAAGCCTCCTGCTGTCCTGAACTTTTCTCTTCAGTGTCAGATGGGCGTGATGGTGGGCAAGTTCGTCCTCAATCAGCTCTTCCACCTGTCTGGATTTGGAACAGTGCTGTTGAAACTCTTTTTTTAATCTGCGGTTTGAGGCATACTGTTTTTCCTCTGTTTCATGCATAACTTGTTTCATTAAGTCATATGTTTTATCAAAGTTTTGAACCCAGCATTTGCTTTTCTTATAGCAGGATTGGCAGGAATGCTCGGTGATTTTGCTTAAAAAGAGATCCACTTCCCCTTCTTCCGCCTGCTCATCGGAAGACGTCTGATGAAAGGTGGCGAAGCTCTCCGACAAGGCATGAAACACATTGGAGAACTGGTCTACTTTCTGGGCGGTGACATCTCTGATTTTCCTCGCGTACTGCTGCTGTTCCTGACTGTGCTCAGCAGTGCCCGGTATGTATCGCGCCACCTTTTTCGTAATCGATTGGGGCGTAATCAAAAACAAAACAACGGCAATCAAAGATTCATAAAGAGTGGTCATTAATCCGGCAGACCCTTCTCCATATAATGAAATCAGCAGTGAGCCGATCACCAATCCGACTGCGGCGCCGGCTTTCTTTCCTTCTTTCAGCAGCCCGCCAAGAAGCCCGGAAAACGCAAGCAGACTCATTTGATAGAGATTCCCGATATTCGCAAGCCCGAGGATCAGTCCGGTCACAACACCGACCGTACAGCCGATGCTTGCCCCGCCGACAAAGGAAAAACTCAGCACGACATAGCGGGCCAGGATATGCTCAGCCTGCATTCCCTGAAATGAAACACCGGCAAGCCCGGTTAAAACAGATGCGATCAAGATCATAAAACAGATGATTTCTTCTATTTTTAACGATTGCTTCACTTTTTTAATCGTGAAAATCGGCAGGCTTTGTAAAAAGATCAGCGTCAAAATAAAGGCCAGGCCCGCCTCGACAACAGCCATCACATAATCATAGGTTGTAAAAGCGCCGCTTTCAAAATAAACAAATCCGATTCTCGCGGCAGCCATTGAGAAAAACACCACGATCGGCAGCATCTTCACCCGGTCCTGCACGATATATGTACCGATTTTTGAAAATAGAGTGAAGACGGCCAAAGCTGTGAGAATCAATAAAGAGTGTTTCGGCGAAATGGTTAAAGCGCCCGCAAGCAAAGACAGACAAGCATAGAAGGCTTTATCTCTTCTGATCAAAAGCATCGCTCCGAAAAACGGCAGTGCAAACGGAAGAACCTCAGATAATATGAAAGCCCGTCCAAGTAAAAAACCGATCACGACATAAATGAAACCCTTATAGAAAAAAAGTGAATGCGCTTGATGGACTGTAAGCTTTGCCGCCTTTTCAAAAAACGATTGCAGTTTTTCCAGAGCTTGTCCCGCCATCGGCCCGTTCACTCTTCTTTCCGCTTTTTCCATTGCTCTCATCCCCCACCTGTTTTATTCGTTGCTTGTCATTATAAATGAAAGCCCAGATAGGATTTTGTCAAAAGAAGGTAACAATTCCAAAGAACTCTTCGACGCTTTCTCCCTTGTTCCCCTTTCCTTTCGTATTTCCTCCGACATTTCTCAAAAAGTTGTCTAAATATGAAAAAATCGGCTTCTGCAACAGAAGCCGATTCGCTTGATGACCCGTACGGGATTCGAACCCGTGTTACCGCCGTGAAAGGGCGGTGTCTTAACCGCTTGACCAACGGGCCAGATATATATGGTAGCGGCGGAGGGGATCGAACCCCCGACCTCACGGGTATGAACCGTACGCTCTAGCCAGCTGAGCTACACCGCCATATAGGTGCTTATAAGCACAAGTTATATAATACAAAGGTTTCTTCATTCCGTCAACAGAAACTTCAAAGTTTTAATTTTCTGACTATAAAGACGCATACAAAAAAAGCACCCGCTGGGATAGACGGATGCTCCATGTATTTATAGAAAGCAGCAAGTTATCCTCTTCTTGCTCCGCGCCCTCCACGTTTTGATTCCGTGTTTCGTTTTAAAGATGATAAGCGGTCTTCGCTATCTTTAAGAAACTTGTTCATTTTCTGTTCAAAAGATTCTTTCGGACGGAAATCATTTCTAGGTCTGGCTTGCGGACGGTCTTTAGCTTTTTTAATTGATAAACCAATTTTCCCGTCTTTTTCAACGTTGATGACTTTCACTTCAACTTGATCGCCGACTTTTAAATGCTCGTTAATGTCTTTTACATAATTATCGGCTACCTCACTGATATGAACGAGACCGGTTGAGCCTCCAGGCAATTCAACAAATGCTCCGAAATTTGTAATACCTGTTATTTTCCCTTGCAACTTGCTGCCAACTTCAATCGACATAAAAAAAGTGCTCCTCCTTAGGCTTATAAAAAGATCGTTTGTTTAATTATACCTAAATAAAAATTTAAGTGTCAACAAGGCTACTTGCTCTTCTTTTCTACATTAAAGAGAATCTCACCATTTCCTGACATAAACAAGTCTCTTCTGGCAAGCTCTGTGACGTAATCCTCATCCTTTAATTTGGAAATTTCATCTTTTAAATCAGCCTGTTTCGCATTCAATTCTTTTACTTGTTTTTCCAGCTGAGCCTTTTTTTCTTCGTTTGCGCTAAGGGAAGAGGTCTGTGACCACAGAGAACCCGCTAAGACAATAGCCGTCAACAACACAAGGGCGCCGAATACGATCAACCGTCTGAAAAGCCCTTTCCGTCTTCTTTTCATAAGCTGGGATTGCCGTTCAACCTGCTCTTTATAGTCGTTTTGAATTTCAGTTATTGTACGTTCCCTAGATAGATTCAAACCAGACGGTCCTCCTTTCACCTTTTCAAAATACGTATCATGGTCGATCTGATTGTTATGATTAGTTTCTTGCTCTTTTGTAAAAATCCTGCACTTTTTTGAAAATATCGTTTGAAAGTAAGACGCCACTTTTCAGGAAGAAGTTTCAATAATTGTTTTAACAGGAAAAACAGCGGATACAGCAAAAACGCTACGATCTTAAAAAGACACTTCGCAAAAAAGGCACTCACCCGATAGGAGTATAAAGAAATAACCGTGATCAGCCCGATGAGCAGCTTAAAGAGCAGAAGCACCGGACGGAACAGCACGTGCTGAATGAGCTTTTTTGCGAATTGGTAAAGAGACACCGCAAGATGAATGGCAAATTTCAGTATTTTTATATACATTCGTTTAAACAGGCTTTGGTACGTCGCAATACCCAGTAAGACAGCCAAGAAAATGTATACCCTGAGTTCTCCTTCATTCACGTTGAGCAGCACATAGAAAAACAGCAGACCTTGTACAATCCAAAAGAGAATGTCATGAATGAATAACAGCCATCTGGCCGTTTTGGCGCGGCTGACAAACAGCCTGTATGTATCAAGCGACGCTCCGAGCCAGGCGCCCATACCGGTCATTGCCAGCATCGTATAAAATTGGGTCGTCAGCGTCATTTAAACAACTTGCTAAAAAACCCTTTAGCTTTATCCCCTTGCTGCTCGTCTAAATATACAAGGTCAAACACCCTGCCTTTTATAGATACAATCCCTTTTTCCACATCAAGGTTTTTCATCTGCAGGTTCTCGCCTCTGACGGAAAGCATTCCCATAACCGTTTCCAGCAAAAACTCTTCGTTATCAAAACTTTCCACATGCTTGACGCCCGAAATGTCTAAATGCTTTCTCCCTTTCATCGTTACATCATGCTGTTCCGGAACAGAAGAAGAACCTTTTTGCTCATAATATGAATTCATCTATTCAGCCCCCATATCCTCGATACTTTTAGCATTATTACTGCATTGTATGAGGCGGGAGCCTTGTTTAGAACAAGCCTATTCGCCGAGTTTTTCTTCTTTGACGATTGTATACATGCCCGCGGCTTCTTCTTTTTTCGTTGTTTCTTTCAATTCATTTACCTTCACGGTGACAAGCTTCTGCCCGAAGCGGACCTTCAGTTCATCACCGGCTTTTACGTCTGAGCTGGCTTTCGCCTGATTCCCGTTAACGGTGATTCTCCCTTGATCGGCGACCTCTTTCGCCAATGTGCGGCGTTTAATTAATCTGGATACTTTTAAAAACTTATCAAGTCTCATATCAGGATCTCCTCTCCATTTCTTTTGCTTCATCCCACAATTTGTCCATTTCCTCAAGTGACATTGCGGTCAATTCAAGCCCCTTTGCTGCCGCTTCTTTCTCAATATAAGCAAAGCGTCTGCGGAATTTGTCATTTGTCATGGCGAGCGCTTCCTCAGGCTCAATTTTATAGTATCGGCCGATATTGACCAATGCAAATAAAACATCGCCGAATTCAGCTTTTAAGCTGATTTCATCTGCTGATTCGGCGGAAGCCTCTGCAGAAAATTCCTTCAGCTCTTCATTTACTTTATCCCATATATCCTGAACGTCATCCCAGTCAAAGCCGGTTTTGGCGGCTTTTTTCTGAAGCTTGGCGGCTTTCGCAAGAGAAGGCAGGGTTTTCGGTACGGCATCCAGCAATGAAGAGGATGTTGTTTGCTTTTCCGCCTTTTTGATTTCTTCCCAGTTGGCGACGACATCATGTTCATCCTGAACCTTAACATCCTTAAACACGTGCGGGTGCCGTCTGACCATCTTTGCACTGATGTCTCTGATGACATCATCAATTGAGAAATACCCCTCGTCTTCTCCGATCTGGGCGTGCAGCATAACCTGAAGCATGACGTCCCCGAGTTCTTCTATCATGTGATCCGTGTCCTCTTCGTCAATGGCCTCAAGCAGTTCGTAGCATTCCTCAATCATATATTTCTTTAATGACTGGTGTGTCTGCTTTTGATCCCACGGACAGCCGTTCGGCCCGCGAAGCTCGCGAATAATACTTCGGAATGCAGAAAATTCCTGGTAAAGGAGTTCTTCTTTTTTAATCGGCGGAACATACACGCTTGTTAAGTTATTTATTTCTACATTGCGGTCAAGTTCAAACAAAGGCACCTTGGTCATCTTTTCTCCCTTGCTTCCGGCTGCCGTAACGATGACCACTTCATAGTCGTCAGGCAATTTCTCCATGAGCGTCAGCTTCACCTCAGAGGCCGTCATTTGGTCATAAACCTGGCAGATGATCAGGTGATGGCGGAGTTCGATTTCATCCGGCGTCATTGTTTGCGCATCCGTAAATTGAAACCCTTCAATCGGATCAATTCGCAATGCATTAAAAGTGGCATCCAGAAAGCTTTGCCCTCCGGCAGTATGAACAGCTATCTGTTGTTCTTCCCGGCGTTCGAATAACAGCTGAACGGTTTTCTCAGCGACAAACGGATGCCCGGGTACAGCGTAGACGACATCTTCTTGCTTCGCTTTTTCAAACAGAATGTCCGTGATCTCTTCATAGACCGCTTCAAACTGATCATGTTTTTCATAAATATCATCAAAATACCGGATGTCCGCTTCCGTCTCTTGCTCTAATTCCGAAATCAAAGGGTGGTCTTTCGTTCTTATATATAAATGCTTCGCCTGAGTCAGCAGCTTATGTACGCCCACTGTCAACTGATCCATGTCTCCGGCGCCGAGGCCGACGACCGTAATATTACCTGCCATGTTTTTCTCTCCTCTTTTTCAATTTGCTTAAAGCACTGCCGAAAGGAAGGCCGCTCAGCTCTTCGTCCGTGAAAATTTTCATTCTTATCATACAATAAATAAACAATAGCCCTCCGATGACTGACGCAGACAGACTCTCACATACAGCTCCGGCCCTGCTGACAGGAACAAATAACTGCCAAAGCTTCATATATACGAGCAAAAAGAAGACCATCAGCAGACTGCACCAGCACAGACGGACAATCACGCCGCCGATATTCGTCAGCCAGCCCTTCGACCAAATTTTCCGGAGATTCAAGCACGCAACTGCGGCAAATGCCAAGACGGTCGCCAGTGCCGCTCCTGTAATACCCCAGCCGGGGACCAGCCAAACATTCAGCACCCATTTCAGCGCCCCTCCCGCCAAAACAGATACAGCGGGGAAAACGGTATGTCCCGCTCCTTGCAGAATCGCGGCTGCCGTAAGCGCAATTGAGGCAAAAAAGATAGATAAGCTGAATATTTGTAAGGTCTGCGTCCCCTCACTGTTTTGGAAAAGCATGATATTCACCGGTTCTAAAATGCAAAAAAGCCCGGCCGATGCGCCGATCCCTACCGCAAGGCAGAGCTTGACGGCTGATGTCGCTTTCTCTTTTATGATAAACGGCTTGTTCCCATGCACCGCTTTTGAAATGGAAGGAACAAGAGATGCGGCGATACTGACGGCAAACACGGTTCCCAGCTGAAGGAGCGGCTGTCCGCGGTCATATATGCCTTTCAGCTGTTTCGCAGCATGGCTCTCCGTCCCGTCTGAAAGCAGCGAATATAAGTTTAAGGCGTCTACAAGCTGAATCAAAAGCATGAGTACACTGCTGATACAGATGGTGACTGAATAAAGCAGCAGCTTTTTTACAATGACGGCCGTTTCGATATGTCCGCCATCTTTCTTTGTTTCTTCCCGCTTATACCAGAAAACAGCCAATACACAAAGGGCCGCAAAGCTCCCGGCTATTGATCCCGAGGCCGCCCCCGCACCCGCCGCGTATAATGAACGGCCGCTTTTCAAAAGCCATAAGGATAAACCGAGAAGCACCGCCACCCGAAGAAGCTGTTCCGTAATCTGGGATAAGGCTGACGGCATCATATCATGCACGCCTTGGAAATACCCCCGGATAACCGCCGTAAACGGAAACAGTATGAAAGCGAACGCCGCGACCCTTATCAGCATCACAAGGCGGGCGTCACCCATAAAACCGGCCAACGGCGCCGCGCCGGCATACATGAGCGCAAACAGAACAAGTCCGGCCGCCGTGACATAAAGGGCGGAAATTTTCATTATTTTTTGTTTATGATCGCTATAATCGTTCATTAATTTTGAGATGATCACCGGAAAACCGGATGTTGACAGCATGACCGCGATCCCTAAAAACGGATACACCTGCTGATAAATGTAAAATCCGACGTCACCGACAATATTCTGAAAAGGAACCCTGTACACGGCGCTTAATATCTTCGTCACGATGCCCGCAACGACGAGCACAAAAGCACCTTTCCATGCCGATTGCCGCTTGGCGCCAACTGAATCGTTCATCCAAAAGCTCCTTCCAGCCGCTAGAAAATTACGTCTATAAAACGAGCTTATTATATCACAATCCTAACAGCCGAACCGATAGAGAGCACATATGAATATGAAAAAGAACAGCACTTGTATAAGAGCTGCTCTTTCTCCGTTTTCTTATTTCAATAATGGTAATAAGACCTACTGCTCCATTTGTCTCGCCAAAAAACTGGCTGCCGTTTCTACCGCTTTATGTTCTACTTCTCCAAGTGCCTGTTCCTTGGAAAAGATGACCACGGCGCCGATAGGATCGCCATTTGCCACGATCGGAGCGATTGTATAGGAGCTCATATCTTCATCAATGTCATTCACAAGCTGCGCGGACTTCACGTCGTTTTCTACCACAGAGCTGCGCTGATCCATCGTTTTTTCGAGCAAATCGCTGATGGCTTTGTTCAGAAATTCTTTTTTCGAACTGCCTGAAACGGCAATATACGCGTCACGGTCGCAAATCAAGACGGAATGGCCGAGACTGTCATACAATGCATCTGCATATTCTTTCGCAAAATCGCCAAGCTCACTGATAGGAGAATATTTTTTCAGTATAACTTCTCCGTCGCGGTCAACGAATATTTCAAGCGGGTCTCCTTCCCTGATCCGCAGTGTTCTCCGAATTTCTTTAGGAATGACGACCCGTCCTAGATCATCAATACGACGTACGATACCTGTAGCTTTCATCTCTCTGGTGCCTCTCTTTCATGTGATGATATTTAAGGGAAAGTACTAAAGCTCTTTACTTTATGTAGCTTCCGCCACTCGCTTGAAATTAGTATCCGTCACATCAAATGTAATATACACCAGAGAGTAACAATTTTTATGAAGATGCGATTGTTTCTTTCTTCACATTCTGAAGGCCTTTCAGCATGCCGAGAACGGTCTCCAGCCACTCTTCCGTTTTGCGGCCTTTCGTCTGTACTGAGATTTTCAGCTTTTTCCCTTCCATTCCCAGTCCGATCTGCCGGCCGTATTTATTGCCGAGTTCGAATAATTTCTGGCCGTCAATCTGTGCGCTGGCCTCTTCAGAAATGGTAAATCTGATCGCGTCTTTATCCTGCTTGATGAGTTCGACGCGTTCATATTTTCCGTATACCTTCATCTCAGCAACCGTAAACAGCCATTCAACTTCTTTAGGGTAGCTGCCGAACCTGTCGATGATTTCATCTTGGAGCTCATTTTTCTCCTCAATTGTGGTGATTGACCTGAAGCGTTTATACATGTCGATTTTTTGCTTGCCGTCTTGTATATAGTTTTCGGGAATATACGCGTCAAGCTCGATATCGATTTCTGTCTCAAACTGTTCGCTTTTTGGAATATCGCCTTTCCGCTCTTCAATCGCTTCCTTGAGCATTTGCGAGTACAGGTCAAAACCGACTGAGTCGATAAAGCCGTGCTGCTGGGCGCCGAGAAGGTTCCCCGCTCCCCTGATCGTCAAGTCACGCATGGCAATTTTAAAGCCTGATCCCAGCTCGGTAAATTCTTTAATCGCCTGCAGCCGTTTTTCCGCCACCTCAGTAAGCACTTTGTCTCTGCGGTACGTAAAATACGCGTAAGCGACGCGGTTGGAACGGCCGACCCGTCCTCTCAGCTGATACAGCTGAGACAGCCCCATTTTGTCTCCGTCGAACACAATCAAGGTATTGACATTTGGTATATCTACGCCTGTCTCAATAATAGTCGTGCTGACAAGGACGTCTGATTCCCCTTCCAGAAAATTGAGCATGACGCTTTCCAATTCATTTTCAGTCATTTTTCCGTGGGCATATGCCACTTTCGCATCGGGAACAAGCATGGAAATTTCATCAGCCTTCCGCTCGATGTCATCCACGCGGTTGTACAAGAAATATACCTGTCCTCCGCGCGCCAGTTCTCTTTCGATAGCTTCTCGTACAAGCGCGCCGTTGTATTCCACGACATATGTCTGAACAGGGAAACGGTTTTCCGGCGGCGTTTCAATAACGGATAAATCCCGCACACCGAGCATGGACATATGAAGCGTACGCGGAATCGGCGTCGCCGTCAGAGTCAGCACATCGACATTGGCTTTGATCTGTTTGATTTTTTCCTTATGCGTAACGCCGAAGCGCTGCTCTTCGTCGATGATGAGCAAGCCGAGATCTTTATAGACGACATCTTTAGATAAGAGCCTGTGGGTTCCGATCACGATATCTACCGTTCCGTTTTTCAGGCCTTTAATCGTTTCATTGGACTCTTTTCTCGTTCTGAATCGGCTGAGAAGACCGATGTTAATCGGATAGTCCTGAAAACGCTCCGTAATGGTTTCATAATGCTGCTGCGCGAGTATTGTCGTCGGCACAAGAAGCGCGACCTGCTTTCCGTCTGCGATCGCTTTAAAGGCCGCTCGGATGGCTACCTCCGTCTTCCCGTATCCCACATCACCGCAAAGCAAACGGTCCATCGGGCGCTCTCTTTCCATATCCTTTTTAATCTCCTGAATGGAACGGAGCTGGTCCTCTGTTTCCTGATAAGGGAAAGCAGATTCGAACTGCCGCTGCATTTCATGATCGGGCGAGAACGCATAGCCTTTGCTTGCTTCCCGTTCCGCATAAAGCTTAATCAGATCATCGGCAATATCCTGAACGGAGTTTTCAACTTTTTTCTTCACCCGTTTCCATTCACTGCCGCCCAGTTTATAAAGCTTCGGTTCTTTTCCTTCAGAGCCGACGTACTTCTGCACCTGATCGATTTGTTCTACAGGGACGTACAGCTTATCGCTGCCCTGATAATGAATGTTGAGGTAATCTTTATGAATGCCTTTGATTTCTAGTGTTTCGATCCCCAAATACTTACCGATCCCGTGGTTGACGTGGACGACATAGTCACCGACCTGAAGCTCGGAATAGCTTTTGATCCGTTCGGCATTTGTCAGCTTCTGCTTTCTCGGCTTTTTCTTGATCCGGTTTTTGAACAGCTCTTCCTCCGTAATGACGGCCAGCTTCATCAGCGGCAGTTCAAAACCGGATTGCAGCTCGCCTTCCATGACATAGACCTGTCCTTGCACAAGCGCTTTGGAGCTGTCCGTTTTTGCGGCTTCAATTTCGTAATCAGCCAGCACGGATGCCAATCTGTCGGTTCTGTCCTTATTTGCGCCTAAAAAGACGACGGTGAAGTTTGATTTCTTAAAGCGCTCCATTTCACCTGCGAGCACATTCATCTGCCCGTGAAAACTCTGCATCTGCCGGCTTGTCACATTCACGATATTCTGAGGGCTTGTATGCTGGACATGACGCAAAAATAATGAATAATAAATAGCCGGGCGCCGCTTTTCGCTCATAAGCTCCTGAAAGCTGAAGGATAAATGAATGTCGTGCAGAATTTTCCCTTCCTCGAGCAGACTTGTCGTAAATTCGGCCTCTTCTTTTTGCAGCTGATCCTCCATTTCATGAATGCGGCTGACCTCGTCTAACAGTAACAACGTGTCTGCCGGTGTATAATCTAGCAAACTAGCAGGCTTTTCGTAAAAGTACGAGAGATACTTCACAAGTTCCTGATCAGTCTGTCCCGTTGATAACCGTTCTTTATCATGTGAGATATTGATATGAAGCATTTCCTTTTGTTTGTCCTGCTTCAGCTTTTTCAGACTGTCGGCAAGCCCTTTATCGAGCCTTTCCATCGCACGGGCTTTTTCCTCCGCCCTGATGATCAATTCCTTCGCCGGTCCGATCGCCACATGTTTGAGCGTCTCGATTGATCTCTGGTCATCAGAATTGAAGCTTCTGATGGAATCGACCTCCGTATCAAACAGTTCAATTCGCACCGGATGCTCCGACGTCAGCGGATAAATGTCGATAATTCCGCCGCGAATACTGAATTCACCGGGTGCAGAAACCATATCGGAACGCTCATACCCCACCTCTACAAGGCGCGCGGACAGCTGATCCGGTTCTATATCGTCTCCGAGTGAAATGACGAGCTGGCTGCTTTTCCACAGCTCCTTCGGCGGAAGCATTCTTCTCACTGCCGCAACGGGCGCCACAACGACCGGCGCTTCTCCGTTTGTTAATCTATTAATGACATCAAGCCGCTGAGCGCGCAGTTCAGGACTGGCTACCGCAATTTCTGAAGAAATCAATTCATTCACGGGGTATAAAAAAACAGATTGATCCCCGAGAAGCGCCGTCAGATCTTCCGTCACTTTTTGGGCCTGATATAAATTATGGGTGATAAAGAAAATCGGCCTTTTCGTTTCTTGTGCAAGGGCGGAGGTAAAAACAGAACGCGCGGAACCTGACAGACCCGCAAGCAGCTGTTCCTTCAGCCCCTCATGTAAACCGTTGACAATGGATTTAAAATCATCGCTTTCTTTAATAAAGGTTTGAATGTTGTCCATATGGGCCCTCCTCTCTATTTTCTGCAAGAACAGAAAAACGCTTTGGTCTAGAATCTACACCAAAGCTTCTTATTGAATAAATGTGTTGTGTTCATGGTAGTGCGGATTGCGTTCCAGCGCCTCTTGGCAGTCTTCACAAATTGTAAGAACATGGACATCTCCATTGTCTTTATATGAAATCATATCGTTTCTTTCCTCATTTGTTAAGTGCTGAAATCCAAGTGACTGTGTCGGCACCGTCGAATATTCCAGGCTCCCTACCTTAAAGCCGCAGTGGCGGCAGAAATAATGCAAAGCCATACGTTGGACCTCCTGATGTGAAAAAATCATTTTTCCCTAGTATGGTCTCCCATTATTTATCTTATACATTTGCATTAAATTCGTTCATGACTTCTAAAAATGGTTTCGTTAAGGAAGCTTCGCAGGCTTTTACGGTTTTTGAGACGGCATCGTTGATATGCGGCGCTTCTTCCTTCGTAAAAGCTCCCAGTACATAGTCAACGACTTTCATCCCGTTAACGGGGCGGCCGATTCCGATTCTGACCCGGTCAAATTCAGGGGTTCCGAGGTGCTGTATAAGCGATTTAATCCCGTTATGTCCGCCTGCGCTCCCCTTCGTCCGGAGCCTGATTTTTCCCGTCGGAAGATCAAGGTCATCGTATATGACTTTCAGATCTTCATGATCGGCATCATAATAATCCAGCAGCGGCCGCAAACATTCCCCTGATAAATTCATATATGTAAGCGGTTTAACAAGTAGAACTTTTTTTCCGGAAACAAACCCCATTCCGTAAAGTCCGTTGAATTTCGTTTTATTCAGTTCAATATTCCATTCTTTAGAAAGCTCGTCAATGGCCATAAAGCCGACATTATGTCTCGTGTTCTCATAGGTTTTTCCCGGGTTACCGAGACCGGCAATCACAAGCATCGTAAATCCTCCCTCAACATCGCTGTAATTCTTCTCATTCTAGCACAAAAGACGTAACCTCGGGCGGGTTACGTCTTAAAGCGCTTATTGATTTTCTCCTTCGGGCTCTTCCTCAGGAGACGGTTCTGCATCTTCTTCGAATGCTTCCTGCTTAGGAGGAAGGATGGAAGCCACGACTTCTTCCGGGTCGTTTGTAAATGTATAATTGCCGTCAGCAGTCAGATCTGCGATGGTCAGCACATCATTCATTTCAAGCCCGGAAATATCAACATTGATTGTCTGAGGGATGTCCTTCGGCTTAGCCTTAATCGAAAGTTCATGCAGCGGCTGCTGGATGACGCCTCCGTCTTTGACTCCTTGCGCCTCTCCCGTCAGCTGAATCGGCACCTCGGCCTCCAGCTCCTCACTCATATTCACGACTTGAAAATCGGCGTGCGTCAATTCGTTTTTGAGCGGGTCTGTCTGAAGATCGGTCACCATAACCGATTGCTGATTTCCGTTGACATCAATTGTGATAATCGTGTTTTTTCCTTCGTCCCGCAATGTTTTAAGCAATTCGACACTGTCTAAAGAGACAGGCGTATTCGTTATTTCTTTACCGTATATAATCCCTGGAACATGTCCTGAATGACGGATTTTCCGAAGCGTCGAACGTTTAAAATCTGTTCTTTCATTTGCTTTTAAAGTTGCCATATTCAGCACCATCCTAATTATCGTTTTATCGTCCTATTAGAACAATACCCACAATAACTGGGATTTAAACCTTAAAGTTTCGGTTTAGCTGAATAAATAGCTGACAGATTGTTTCTCGTGAACGCGGATAATCGCTTCAGCCAGAAGCGGTCCGACAGAAAGCTGCTTAAAGCAGTCGATTTTTTTCTCATCAGGAAGCTTAATGCTGTTCGTTACGACAAGCTCCTTGATTTTAGAGTTATTGATCCGCTCAACGGCAGGCCCTGACAATACAGGGTGCGTACAGCATGCATACACTTCTGCAGCTCCGTTTTCAACCAGCGCGTTAGCGGCAAGTGTGATTGTGCCGGCCGTATCAATAATATCATCGATCAGAATCGCTGTTTTTCCTTCCACGTTACCGACGATGTTCATCACTTCTACCTCATTCGGTCTAGGACGGCGTTTGTCGATAATCGCGATCGGCGCTTTCAGACGGTCCGCAAGTTTGCGGGCGCGCGTCACACCGCCGTGGTCAGGAGAAACAATAACGATATCTTTCAAGTCTTTACCTTCAAAGTAATGGCCTAAAATCGGAACACCCATTAAGTGGTCAATCGGAATATCAAAGAAACCTTGAATTTGCGGCGCGTGTAAATCAAGCGCGATCACGCGTGTCGCACCCGCTGTTTCAAGCAGGTTTGCAAAAAGTTTTGCCGTAATCGGTTCACGTGATCTTGCTTTTCTGTCCTGGCGCGCATAACCGTAGTACGGAATCACAATGTTGATTGTTTTCGCGGAAGCGCGCTTTAAAGCGTCAACCATAATCAGCAATTCCATAATGTGCTCATTAACCGGCGCACTTGTAGACTGAATGATATAGCAATCACAGCCGCGAATACTTTCTTCTATGTTGATCTGGACCTCTCCGTCACTGAATCTTGTAACAGAGCACTTTCCTAATTGAACCCCTACATTATCCGCGATTTCTTTTGCAAGTTCTGGATTTGAATTCAAAGAAAAAATCTTTAAATTCTTATCTCCGTATTCGTTAGACATGGTAAACCTCCGATTTTAGGATTATTTTTTATGAATATTTTTCACATAATCTTCTTTATTTACTTGTCTTGCTCTGGCAATGGCAAGCGCTTCGCCCGGCACATCTTCAGTTACGGTTGAACCCGCAGCGACGTACGCGCCTTCTCCCACTGTGACAGGAGCGACCAGATTGGAGTTGCAGCCTATAAAAGCGCCGTCTTCAATCTTGGTTAAATATTTTTTCTTCCCATCATAATTGACCGTGATGGAGCCGCAGCCCAGATTCACATCCGTGCCCACTTCGGCATCACCGATATAGCTTAAATGAGATGCTTTGCTTCGGTCGCCGAATTGTGTTTTCTTGATTTCAACAAAGTTTCCGATCTTCACTTCATTGCCGATTGCGGAATCGGGTCTGATGTGAGCAAAAGGACCGATATTTACATCATTCCCAACTTTGCTGCGGTTGACAACGGATTGTTTAATCACAGTGCGGCTGCCGATTGAACTGTCCTCTATCTCAGTGTGAGGGCCGATGACACATTCATCGCCGATTTCAGCTTGTCCCTTTAACACAGTTCCGGGATAAATAACTGTATCTTGTCCGATACGCGCGTCAGGTGAGATGTACGTATTCATCGGATCGATTAAAGTGACACCGTTCTGCATATGCCGTTTGTTAATTCGCTCTTTCATATACATTTCAGCCTGAGAAAGAGCGACTCTATCATTCACTCCGAGCGTCTCTTGGAAGTTACCAGTCTGGTAAGCGGCAACAGTTTCGCCTTCGTCTTTGAGGATTTCGATCACATCCGGCAGATAATACTCGCCTTGGGCATTTTCATTCGAAACCTGTTCGATGACACGAAAAAGAGCCTCGTTATCAAAACAGTACGTTCCCGTGTTGATTTCTTTCACAAGACGTTCTTGCTCCGAAGCATCCTTGTGCTCCACGATTTTTTGAACGGCGCCGTCTTCACTGCGGATGATTCTTCCGTATCCGGCGGGATCGTCGGCAACGGCCGTTAACACCGTGGCTTTTGCACCTTTGTCTGTATGTTCATTCAGCATGGCTTCCATCGTCTCCGCCGTCAGAAGCGGTGTATCGCCGCAAATAACGATCGTGACACCCTTTTCTCCGTGAAGAAATGGTTTTGCCTGCTTGACCGCATGAGCCGTACCGAGCTGTTCTGCTTGGAGAGCGTAATCGCTTTTCTGTCCGAGCTGCTTCTTCACATCTTCGGCGCCGTGTCCTACGATGGTGACAAGCTTCGCTAAAGATAATTTCAGAGCTTCGTCTGCGACGTGCTCTACCATAGGCTTTCCGCATACCGGATGAAGGACCTTATAAAGCTTCGATTTCATTCTCGTTCCTTTTCCGGCAGCTAAAATCACTGCAAACCGCTTATCCATTTAATGGCCTCCAATATCCCTTTTATCCATAGAAAAATATATCCTAAATAGCTGTTGATTTCAAGAAGACATCAAAAAGTGCAAGAATTTTCTATGTAATCGCTTTATTACTGAAAAATCAGATTTAAAAAAGGACTGCCGGAAAAGGCCTTGTGTCAGCCTTTATCAGCAGTCCTTACATTTTGTTATGTTTAAGAAGCCCCGGCTTCTTCATATTCTAATGCTTCAGAATCACCCAAACGATGATACTCATTTAAAACAGCATCCTGGATCTTTCCCCGCGTGCTGGAATTAATAGGATGAGCAATATCGCGGAATTCTCCATCAGGGGTGCGTTTACTCGGCATCGCAACGAAAAGACCATTGTTTCCATCAATCACACGAATATCATGTACGACAAATTCGTGATCCAGCGTGATGGATGCAATCGCTCTCATGCGACCATCGGTATTCACGCGGCGTAATCTTACGTCAGTAACTTCCACAGTAGTTCACCACCTTTTCCCTATATAAAAGCATTAGTCTAACAATTCCACGATTCTTTTTAAATTCCTGCACGTTTCAAAAAGTTTTTTTGAAAATATAGGATATACATACACAATTAGGTGATAAACCATATTTGGGGATCATATACTGCATAAAAAAAGTGATCCCGGAGACCGGAACCACTTTTCTGAGATTTAAGATTTCACCAGCGCAATGACTTCAATTTCCACGAGAGCGTCTTTCGGCAGTCTCGCCACTTCCACACAAGACCTTGCCGGCTTATGTACATCAAAGTATTGTCCGTACACTTCATTCACTTCCGCAAACTGCTCCATATCAGCAATAAATACCGTGGCTTTGACAACCGTCTCGAGAGAAGCGCCCGCTTCTTTCAGCACAGCTTTTAAATTGCTGAACACCTGATGCGTTTGTTCTGTGATATCACCGTTTACCATTTCTCCTTCAGCAGTAAGAGGAATCTGGCCTGAGCTGTAAAACATGTTGTTTACGATGATTCCCTGTGAATATGGCCCGATCGCTGCCGGCGCGTGTTTCGTATGGATTGCTTTTGTCATTTTTCTGTCTCCCCATTCTTTAAATGCTGTTCTTTAAAAAATCGCAGAAAATTGCCGTTTTGAATCTCAATCGTTTTGTCTTTCATGTTGATGGTTGAAAGCGTGAGCAGTGACATGTATTCATCGACAAGCCGTTCATTCACTCCCTCGGCTTCAACCAAGACGCCTATTCCCGCGACGTTTGCATTAAACTCATCAAGCAGGCTGATCATGCCGTTAATGGTGCCGCCGGCTTTCATAAAGTCGTCAATAATCAAAACGTTCGAACCCGTAGCCAAACTTCTTTTCGCAAGCGACATTGTTTGAATGCGGTTAGACGATCCTGATACATAATTGATGCTCACCGTGGAGCCTTCAGTCACTTTATTGTCCTTTCGCACGATGACAACCGGAACGTTCAGATAACTGGCCGCTGCGTAAGCAAGAGGGATTCCTTTTGTCGCAACGGTCATCACCACATCAATCTCCCGCTCCGCAAAAACGGAAGCAAAAAGCCTGCCTACATGAGAGAGGACAGATGGTTTTCCTAAGATATCCGTTAAATATACATAACCGCCCGGAAGGATACGCTCAGGATTTACTAAAGACTGTCCCAGCTCCTGTATAAACGCTTCTGCTTCAGCCTGTTTCACTTTCGGAATGTATTTGACGCCTCCGGCAGCTCCCGGCACTGTAAGCAGCGTCCCAATGCCTTGCTGTTCAAAGGTCTGTTTAATAATCGTTAAATCTTCACTGATTGATGACTTTGCTGATTGATACCGTTCTGAGAAAAACGTTAACGGTATTAATTCATGCGGATGGGTTAACAAATAATTTGTTAAGTCCACCAATCTGCCGCTGCGACGAAACTTCATGAACTTACCCCCAAAATCCGAATAATTTAAAAATAATATAACTTAACATACGGATTTAATCAAGAGCATTCTGTTCGCCGATCATCCGCACCGCGTACACTTGATCACAGAAACCTCTTAACCCGTTATAAATCCGCTGCACCTTAGATTCGTATTGAACCAAACCGAATACAGTCGGTCCGCTTCCGCTCATTAACACCGCATCAGCGCCGAAGCGTTTCATTTGATTTTTAATCATCGCCACCTCGGGATGGAGGCTGAGCGTAACCGACTCCAATACGTTCCCTAATTGTCCGCATACCTTTTGGAAGCTTTTTTCTTCAATCGCGTCAATCATCGCCTGCACATCAGGATGCCGAACCTGCTGTAAGTTCAGCCGGCGGTACACTTCGGCAGTCGATACCCCGATCGTCGGTTTGGCGAGCATGACCCAGCAATGAGGCGGAGCACTGATGTGCCTGATCTTCTCACCGCGTCCGGTTGCCAGGGCAGTGCCTCCGTATACACAGAAGGACACGTCTGAACCGATTTCAGCTCCAAGCTCTGCAAGCTCTTCGACAGAAAGCTTTAAATCCCAAAGCCTGTTCAGCCCTCTGAGCGTGGCTGCCGCATCGCTGCTTCCGCCGGCAAGCCCTGCCGCTACAGGGATCACCTTTGTAATCATAATCGAAACGCCTTTTTTGACTTGAAACCGTTCTTTAAGCAGTTTGGCTGCCTGATAAGCCAGATTCCTTTGATCATCCGGAACAAAGCGATTATGCGACGCCACTCTGATAACGTTTTCGGGCAGTTCTGTCAGTTCAATCCGATCTGCCAAATCAATTGTCGTCATGATCATCTCCACTTCGTGATAACCATCCGGGCGTTTACTCGTCACATCGAGGGACAGATTGATTTTGGCCGGCGCTTTTTCTAAAATACGCATAGCTTTCACCTACTTCTCCATCTAAACATAAGTATGAACATTGTATCACATTTGGAGACCCGGAGGTACTTATCCGAAATTGACGCCGGTTTTGACAGCCGATAGAAAAAACCGGGGAACGGATTGTCCCCCGGGCCACTGCATTATCGGTTATTTTGGTTCTGAGCCGCCATCTGCTGTTCGGCAATCTCGATCGCACGCTTTACCATATTCCCGGCGTCACGCGCCCGAATGCCTCCCCAGCCCTCGTTTTTCACCGTATCGTAAAAACCAAGGTCCTTCGCCAGCTCATATTTGAACTCATCTGACATAACTCCACGACGTCTGCCCAAACGAAACAACCCCTTTTATAGAATTGATCACCATTCGTGCACGCCACGATAAAACATGTGACACCTATAGCTTCCGTTTAATCGGCTGAAACTTTCGAGGGAATAATTAGAAGAGCTTTAGAAGGCAAAACAAAAAGCAGTAAACAAAAGGTTCACTGCCCATTAAAATGCTACTGAGCTTGCCGCATCGTCATTGAATGTCAATTCAACAGTCTCAGTCAGAATATCAGCATAACTGTATGAAACTCTTTCAAACGAATTCTCGTCTTGATCTAGTTGTATCACAAAAACAGAAGGGTACGTCTCAGCTAAAATGCCCGAACGCTCAATCGTTTTTCGGCGGCCGCCGTTTGCTTTTAACGTAAGCCGTTTACCTAAATTCCCATCAAGCGATCTTTTTATATCGGACAACGTCTTCGCCATTGCATCCACCTCACTACATTTATTGTACAACAAGAGCCCAATTTTGTCAAATAAAATTTAAATTATATCAACGTTAATAAGTCATTGTCAACAAAATTATTTTGACAAAATTCTATTGATTTCTGCGTTATTTTTCACAAGTTCCGGAAATTTATGTATCAATATGTAAAATAATTAACCCGCATAGCGAAATATATGCGGGTTTTATCACTCATCCATTTGATTTATACGGCATACCGACACGCAGCACACCCTTCGTTTCAATTCCTCCCAGCCCTTTCTCTCTCGTCAGCGTATTTCTCAGGACATCCCATACATTGATCCGCTCCATAAACGGAGTGAAGCTGATTTTCGCGACAATATATACCGGGTCAAGCGCATGAATATTGACGCGTGACGGCGAACTTGCGAAATTCGCGCCCGCTCTGATTAAAGACTCGAAATGAGATTGGCAGGCCCCCGCGAATATGACCAGCTGATCCAAATGAGGGACTTTACGCCTCGCTCTCTGAACGGTTTCGACAAAGTGTTTGGAATGCCTGTAGGCGCTTAAATCGTTCACGTCTCCCTTATGCTTGGAATATGCATCATGGCCGGTGATGACTAAAATATCCGGCCTGTATTTATCAAGCAGCTCGTCAATTGACGCCGGCATTTTTTTCTCATGGCAATGAATTCCGTATACCGGCACACCGATTTTTTCATAAAAGTTCAGGCACTTTTTCAAATAGGCCTCATCGCCGTCCAGATGCAATACCTTTCCGGGCATATGAAAGTAGTGCTCCTGATGCTGATATTGATTTGTCGCATAATATTCCTGTTTTTCCCGAAGCAGCTTATAATCCTGGCGGAGCAGCTCGAGAGATTCATTCATCCTGCTTTCATCTCTTTTCTTTCTCATGGCCTGTTCGTCTTTTCTGACAGGCTCCAAATCAGAAAAATCAGCATCCGCAATCAATCTGACTTCGTCACCATGCAGGATGGCAATTGAATTTCCGTTGCTTGTTTGCTCTATACCGATAATGCGAAATAAAACATCCATTTGATAGGATTTCCTGGCTACCATATCTCCTATTTGAAATTGCACGTTACCCACTCCACAAATAGACTAAGCCTCATCATGAAAGAAGTCTTGGCAAATGCACCTCTTTCCGCTGCGGCGCTTGATGTTTCAAGCTTTTCTTGCAGTTGAATGAATAAGGTTCTCCTCTAGCCTATGTAGCGGCAGTCCAAGTGGTGACGCAAAACAAAAAGCCCTCTTAGAAAAGGGCTTTATGCAATCCGTTGGACAAGAGCGCGAATTCTTCTATGGACAGGGATTCACCGCGCCGCTTTCCGTCAATATTCGTTTCTTGAAGAACTTCTTCAATTTGAGCTTTTTTCTCTTTTCCGCCCGGAAGATTGTTCACAAGGTTGTTCAGCAAGGTTTTCCGGCGCTGTGCGAAGCTTGCTTTAATCAGCTGGAAGAAAAACAGTTCATTATCGACGTCAACCGCCGGGCCGTCACGAAGCAAGAGACGGATGACAGCGGAATCGACATTAGGCTGAGGCACAAACACTGTTTTCGGGACGGTCATGACGGTTTTGGCCTCCGTATAGAACTGAACCGCAATGGAAAGCGATCCGTACTCCTTAGAGGAAGGATCAGCGGCCATCCGCTCAGCGACCTCTTTTTGCAGCATCACGACAATTCCTTTTAACGGAAGATGTTCTTCCAAAAGCTTCATGATGATCGGCGTCGTCACATAATATGGGAGATTCGCCGTCACCATAATTTCATCACAATCCTGAAACTGCTCTTCAATGACGGATTTGACGTCTGCTTTCAGCACATCTTGATGGATGATCGTTACATTGTCATATGGAGACAGCGTATCATTGAGAATGGGCAGCAGGCGCTGATCAATTTCAAACGCGACGACCTTTTTCGCCCGTTTGGCAAGCTGCTCTGTCAGCGCGCCGATTCCGGGCCCGATTTCAATGACTCCGGTCCGATCCGTAATTTCCGCATGGTCCACAATTCTGTCCAATATATTTGTATCAATTAAGAAATTCTGTCCCAGACTCTTTTTAAAAGAGAAACCGTACTTTTTCAGAATTTCCTTCGTTCTGATAGGTGTCGCGATATCTTTATTGTTCATCCTGTTCCTCCTGCCTCATAGCATCGAGCGCATCAATAAAATCACTTCTTTTGATTTGAAACATTTGCAGCCGTTTTTGAAGTTGCTTGCCGTTTGTATAGCCGATCTTCAGCAGGTCGCCCAATCGTTCGCGGCGTCTTTTGGCAGCCGGTCCGCCGATCAGACCGGCCTGTATGACATCTTCAGCTGAAATCTCACTCGGCTTTGCCTCCATCTCTTCATGCACATTTTCCAGACATGCTCTGATGCTTTCAATGGATGCGTGCTCAACGCCAATGCCGCGCTTGTTTTTCGGTTTGGCAAGATGTTTGGGCAGAAATGCGTGTTTACAGCCGGGTACTGCTTCAGAAATGGTTTTCCGGATCTTTTCCCCCGGAAAATCCGGGTCCGTCAGTACGATGACCCCTCTCGTTTCCTGCGCCAGCCGAATCTGCCTGATGACTTCGTCTCCGATTGCGGAACCGTTTGTCTCGATCGTATCCGCATCAACGGCAAGTTTTATGCGCGCAGTGTCATCGCGTCCCTCGACTACAATAATTTCTTTAATTTTCATTACTTCCTCCAAAAAAAACTTTTTATATCCAAAACGAAACCTTTGCTTGCATGTCACGTCTAATATACTGAAAATACACTTTACCTATTATAACGAAAAAAACAGAGGGCGCAAAACCCTCTGAGTGAATCGGAATTAATTTAAGATTTTTATTTTGACCTGTTTCTTTCCCCAGCGGTAAGCTGAAGATTTTTCAGGGAAAAAGACATCAATCCGTCTTCCTTTAATGGCTGAGCCTGTATCAGCAGCCACGGCATCCCCGTATCCGTCTACGTGGACTCTTGTGCCGAGCGGGATGACGCTTGGGTCTACCGCAATGACTTTGGCATTCGGATTGCTTGTCAGGTTAACGCCTGTAGCCGTTTGGCCGGAACAGCCGCTGCAGCTTGCGGTATAAGCCGTGGAAGACACGGTGATCACTTTACCGGAAGATCCGTTTTCGTCCGAAGATGCTTTCACAGGTGCACTGAGCTGCTCAATCTTGGGACTGTGCCGCTTTGTGCCGACCGCAATGATCTGATCTTTGCTTTTTTCAGATGTTTCTTCTTTGACAAGCTTTCTTGATACTTCTTTTCCATTTTCTTTGACAACATGAAAATGCTTTTTAAGTTTGCCTTCTTTTCCTTTTTGAACGATCTTTTCTTTCCCGCTGTCGAGAGACGCATCTTCTTTTTCTTTCACTTGATACGCTATTTTTTCCTCAACTACATCGGTGACTTTTTCGATACGAGTGATTTGTATGCCGGCCTGATTTTTTGTGAGCTTTTCGTGTAATGCCGGTTTTACTTTATCTTCGTCTTTCATGTCCATCTTATGCTGCGTTAAAAAGTCAGCGACCGTAGTCGAAGTCGTCCATATTTTCTTTTTCTTTCCCGCATCATTTACAGTGACCTGAAAAGCCGGGTCGACCGTGACTTTCATGCCGTTTGTCACTTTCGTATCTGCTGCTGGATCTATTTTATCGTGCTGATTCACAGGTGTATGCTGTTCGTTCAGAAATGCGCCGACTGTTTTTGCCGTTGACCATAAAGTCTTTTCTTCTCCGCCTCTTGTCACACGGATCTGCTTTGCAGCATCATACACGACATTCATGTTGTCTGCCAATGCTGTCTGCTTAGACGGGGTAATCCGGTCTTCATTTCTCGTCTCTATATGTAAATCTTCCAGAAGTTCCCCAACCGTTTTTGCATGAGTGCGTATTTGCTTTTTCTTGCCGTTGATGGAAACAGAAACTGATTGTTTTGAGAGCTCATGTGCCCCGTATGCAGTCCCGGTTCCGCCCAGCAGAATAATAGCTGCAATAAGAATAACCTTGCTTTTACCAAGCTTTACGGAAAACAGTTTTTTCATTTTTTGTGTGATGAAAAACGCCTCCTTCTCCTCGGAGAGATTATATAGAGTATCTAAAATGCTGTCAACCCTCCCATCTCGAAGATGAAAAACCTTCAGCGTATCCCTCATTATGCAAAAACAAAGCAAAAAAAGGAAGAGAGACATATCGACAACCTATCTTATGAGGAGAAGGAAGCTTGTAGAACCGTTATACATATCCACTGAATCGGACAAGCTTTTACACGTTATGACAGCGCATTCTGTCAGTTCATGCGGAAAAGTCTTTTTGCGTTTTCGGTTGTAATTGAGGCAATTTCTTCATATGTCAGCCCTTTTAATTCAGCGAGCTGTTCAGCAACATATTTTACGTAGCTTGGCTCATTTCGTTTGCCACGGAAAGGATGCGGTGTCAGGAAAGGACAGTCCGTTTCAATCAGCAAACGGTCATTCGGAATTTCCTTTGCTACTTCTTTCGGTTTCTTCGCGTTTTTGAAGGTAACCGGTCCGCCGAATGAAATATAGAAATTCATATCCATACACTGCCGCGCAACCTCCGCGCTCCCCGTAAAGCAGTGCATAATGCCGCCGACTTCTTCCGCTCCCTCTTCTTTCAAAATTGTGACAACATCTTCCGTTGCATCACGATTATGAATGATAATTGGAAGGTTCACTTCTTTGGCGAGAGCGATTTGTTTCCGAAATACTTCTTTCTGAATGTCTTTTGGTGATTTATCCCAGTGGTAATCAAGGCCCATCTCTCCGATTGCCACGACTTTTTCGTGAGAGGACAGTTCCTTAATCCATGATAAATCTTCCTCTGTCATGTCAATTGCGTCTACCGGATGCCAGCCGATCGCAGCGTATATAAAGTCATATTCCTCAATCAGCTCCATCGCACGCGTGATAGTGGGTTTGTCGAACCCGACAACGACGATTCGTTCAACTTTTTCAGCCTTTGCACGCGCAATGACTTCCTCTAAGTCTGTGTCAAATTGCTCGGCATTTAAGTGCGCATGTGTATCAAAAAGCATCATAAAAACTCCTTTCTTGTTGAAAAACAAAAGGTGTTCGACGGAATGTTACACGTGAAACACCTTTTGCCCCTATTATTTAATTCGAGTGCCTTTCGGTAATGACTGGTCGACAGCTACAACTTTGAGAACGCCGTCCGATTCTCCTGCCAGTATCATTCCTTGAGAAAGCTCGCCTCTCAGTTTTACCGGTTTTAAATTCGTTACACAAATGATCTTCATTCCCACAAGCTGATCCGGTGTGTAATGCTTCGCGATACCTGATACAACTTGGCGCTGTTCAAAGCCCAGATCAATTTGCAATTTCAGCAGCCGATCTGCTTTTTTCACCGGCTCTGCGGACAAGACTTCTGCGACGCGAAGTTCTGTATCCATAAATTGATCAAACGTAATTTCAGGAAGACGCTCTGCTTCTTGCGGCTCTTCCGCCTTTTCTTCTTTAGCAGGAGCAGTTCCTTGCATTTTTTGCTTGATGTAAGCCACTTCTTCTTCAGCTTCAAGACGAGGGAAAAGCGGTTCCCCTTTTTTCACTTTCGCATTCTTCAATTGGCCGAATGTCTGAATGCTGTCCCAAGCTTTAAGAGACTGATCCTCAACCCCGAGCTGGGCAAACATTTTTTCAGGCGTCTGCGTCAAGAAAGGCTGAAGCAATACGGCCGAAATACGCAATGATTCAGCTAAATGATACATGACAGAACGTAATTCTTTTTCTTTTTCCTGATCTTTAGCAAGCACCCACGGAGCAGTTTCATCAATATATTTGTTCGTACGGCTGATTAATTGCCATAGCGTTGATAAAGCGACTGAAAACTCCATGTTTTCCATTGCCTTTTCATAAGCTTTAACCGTTTCACCGGCTACAGAAGAAAGCTCTGAATCAAAATCGGTCACATTTCCTTCATATGAACCAATCTCGCCGTCAAAATATTTTTGGATCATTGCGACTGTACGATTCAGAAGGTTTCCTAAGTCGTTCGCCAAGTCATAATTAATCCGTTCTACGAAACCTTCCGGCGTAAAGACACCGTCTGAACCGAACGGTACTTCGCGAAGCAGGTAATAACGAAGTTCATCCAAACCGTAGCGTTCAATTAACGTTACCGGATCAACGACATTTCCTTTTGATTTCGACATTTTTCCGTCTTTCATCAATAACCAGCCATGCGCGAATACTTGCTTAGGCAGCGGGAGATCAAGCGCCATCAGCATAATCGGCCAGTAAATGGTATGAAAACGGACAATTTCTTTACCGACAAGGTGAACGTCAGCCGGCCAGTACTTTTTGTAAAGCTCATCATTTTCCGTATCGTAACCGAGCGCTGTTATATAGTTGAACAGTGCGTCAATCCATACATATACGACATGCTTCGGATTTCCCGGCACTTTTACGCCCCAGTCGAATGTCGTTCTGGAAACGGCCAAATCTTCAAGCCCCGGTTTAATGAAGTTGTTAATCATTTCATTTTTGCGTGATTCAGGCTGGATGAAAGAAGGATTGTCCTCATAAAACTTCAGCAGGCGATCTGCATATTTGCTCATGCGGAAGAAGTATGACTCCTCTTTGATTAATTCGACCGGGTGGCCGCTGTCAGGGCTTTTTCCGCCGACAACCTCACCCTTCTCATTTCGTTCCACATCCACCAGCTGTGTTTCCGTATAGAATGTTTCATCAGGGATGCTGTACCAGCCCTCATACTCATCCAGGTAAATGTCACCATTATCAAGAAGTTTTTGAAACACTTTCTCGATAATTTCTTTGTGCCGGCTTTCCGTCGTCCGGATGAAATCATCGTGAGAAATGTCGAGCTGCTTCCATAGTTTTTGGATTTCAGCAACTGCGCGATCCACATAAGCTTGAGGCGTGATATTCTCTTCCTCCGCTTTCTGCTGGATTTTCTGTCCGTGCTCATCCGTTCCGGTTAAGTAGCGTACGTCAAATCCCTTTAATCTTTTGTAACGCGCCATCGCATCGCCGGCCACGGTAGTATAAGCATGGCCGATATGTAATTTTCCGCTCGGATAATATATCGGGGTCGTAATATAAAAAGTATTATTGTCTTGCGGCATGTTGCAACCTCCCATTCAGAATGTCGAAAAGCTCACGCCCAAAGGACGAGAGCGGTTTTATTTGATATACAATATTGATATTTGTCCTCTATCTATGATACCATCTTAGCCTTTAAGATCAAGGATATATACGTACTGCGTGTAAAAGAGTAAATAAAATTAAAAATTTTTATTGAAATTAAAAAAAGTCTTAACATGTCGAAATTTGTCGTATATAATCTACTAATATAAAACATCTTGGTTCGAAAGTCTTGATTTAAAAGGATTTTCAGTAGGATAATAGGTTCGAAAAAGCAGTCAAAAAGCCTGTTATTTCAGGATTTCCAAGGCTTTACTTACTATAAGAACTAATTCTTACAAACAATAGCAAACAAAAAGATTGACGATTATTGGAAACCTTGTTATGCTAGGAATGTAAGGAATTTTGTCGAATAATGACGAAGAAAAATATAAACTACAAATAATTATCTCTCGGGAGGAGACTGTTAATGAAATCTACTGGTATCGTACGTAAAGTTGATGAACTTGGACGCGTCGTTATCCCTATCGAACTTCGCCGTACACTGGGCATCGCAGAAAAAGACGCTCTTGAAATTTATGTTGATGATGAAAAAATCATCCTTAAAAAATATAAACCAAACATGACTTGCCAAGTAACTGGTGAAGTTTCTGATGATAACCTTAAACTTGCCGGCGGCAAATTGGTACTCAGCAAAGAAGGCGCTGAGCAAATCATCTCTGAAATTCAAAACCAGCTTCAAAACCAAAAATAAGCTATTTCATACAAAAACCGTTCTTGTTACGACACAAGAACGGTTTTTTTTATGATTGAATGTGATAAGCGTCATAAATCTCGCGTTTCGGTACGTCCCGATCTACCGCTGTTTGTTTTATGGCCTGTTTGGAAGAGGATCCTTCATTTATGTAATGCTCCACATGTTCTTTCTCAGAAAGCTCCGTCCACCAAGGCTTTTCCTCTTCATCCGGTTCATCGCCTTGATTGCCTTCGACAACGAGACAGAACTCACCGCGGATTTGATCTTCATTTGCCCATTCAATCACCTCGGCGATGGTTCCTCTGATGAATTCCTCATACTTTTTCGTTAATTCCCTCGTGACGGCGATGGTTCGATTCCCCAAAACGTCATGCATTGCTGTTAATGTTTCTTTTAATCTGTGCGGCGCTTCGTAAAATATCATCGTTTCCTGCCTTTTTTTCAGGAGTTCGAGTTCTTTCTTCTTTTCTTTTTTCTGTCTGTTTAAGAATCCGTAGAAGAAAAACGGCTGCGGGGTGATCCCTGATGCGGTCAGCGCGGTTAATGCCGCATTTGCACCCGGAAGCGGAACGACATATCCGCCGATTTGGGTGAAATCTCTCACAATCTCAGCCCCCGGGTCGGAAATTGTCGGCATACCGGCATCACTGACCAATGCCACATTCTTTCCGCTTTTCAGCCATTCAATGATTTTATGGCCGCTGCTTTCTTTATTATGTTCATGATAGCTGATGAGAGATGTTTCTATGTCATAAACATGGCACAGCTTTTTCGTCTGTCTCGTATCTTCGGCAGCTATGACATCGGCCGATTTCAGCGTCTCTACTGCACGAAAGGTCATGTCCTCCAAATTGCCGATCGGTGTAGGAACAAGGTACAGAGTTCCCATTTCAGATTTTCCGTTAAAACTCATCTGGCGTCTTAACATATACAGCCTCCTTGCTGCGTCGTTTTTCTTCTATATATTGCTCTTTTTTCTTTCGGGTCAGCTGTTTAAAACGGTATTCCGCCTGCATCGCTTCCCGTTTTGTTTCAAATGATTCCGCATGGCATAACGAAACCGGCCTTCTCGCCCTTGTATATTTCGCGCCCTTTCCCTCATTGTGGGTTTTCAGCCGTTTTTGCAGATCATTTGTATAACCGGCATACAGACTGTTGTCATTGCACAGGAGCACATAAAAGAAATGGCTATTTGTCTCCATATAAAATCGTGCGGATCTCTTTCGTATATTCATTTTGTTCATTGTATACAAAGAGCGGGGGAAGAATTTTGAGATCAGGGCGGCCGCCTTTAATTCCTTCAACCAAAATGGTATTCGCTTCTTTACCTTGTTTCGGATAAATAAACTGAACCCGTTTCGGTTCTATTCGGTACGCTTTCATTAGTTCAAAGATTTCCAAAAGCCTCCCCGGCCGATGAACGAGAGCCGCTTTTCCGCCTTGCTTCAGCAGTTTGCTGCTGACGGAAATCACATCTTCAAGCGTGCAAAGGATTTCGTGCCTTGCGATTCTGAGATGCTCGTTCAGGTTCTGCTCCGCCTCTTTCGGTGTTTTAAAATAAGGCGGATTGCAGGTGACAACATCGTATTTATTATGTCCGAGTCTTTCCGGCATATTTTTCAGATCATCATGAATGAGACTGATCTGACCGCCAAGCCCGTTGTATTCCACGCTTCTGAGCGCCATATCATACAAGCGTTCCTGAATTTCAACCCCGGTGATATCGGCTTTTGACCTTGTGCTGAGCAAAAGCGGCACAATGCCGTTCCCCGTGCATAAATCAACGATGTTCCCCTTTTGAATCGGAACGTATGCAAACTTAGACAGCAGCACGGCATCTAATGAAAAAGCGAAAACCGTCGGACTCTGTACTATTTTCATATCCTCTGCTAATAAATAATCCAATCTTTCATCATCACGTAATGAAACCATAATCTTAT
Organism: Bacillus sp. EKM420B; assembly: GCF_011065565.1. Classification (NCBI taxonomy): domain Bacteria; kingdom Bacillati; phylum Bacillota; class Bacilli; order Caryophanales; family Bacillaceae; genus Bacillus; species Bacillus sp. EKM420B. Next base: position 47,567 of record NZ_JAAMNX010000009.1, read on the forward strand.
TCCTTTCGGCACTCTTTGAAAAAGGCTTCCGACATCAGCGGAAGCCTTTTTCTTATTTTTTATTTAAGAAGGACAGACAAAAAAGGCAATCTCCCTTGCGGACGCTCCCATAATGGACGTTGCAAATATGAAAGCCTTCTTGATACAGCCGGGCCAGATTGTCGTACCCTTCTCCTATATCACTCTGCTCTGCCTTCTGTGTTTTTGTTTCTTTCTGATCGGCTTTGAATTTCTCAATTTGCTCCGTCGTGTCATCAAGCCTCTTACGCAAATGCTTATTTTCAAGCTGAAGATGGTGATTCTCTTCAATCATTTCGCCGATATGCTGCTTTAAGTCACCCAGCTGACGGTACAGCGAACCGATTTGTTCCTCCAGGTTTATGACAGTATCAAATAACTCTTTTTTATCCAAGGTTCCACACCTCGTTAATCTGTGGTTTGTGCGGATACGACGCCCTCTTCCAAGAGCTCTTCCCAAGTATATTCTATCACTTTTTCACGATTCTTCAGTTCCACCTGAAGCACCCGTTCCAGAATATTAAGACCGACAACCTTTGCGGGGCCGTTTGCCGTCGTAATCATTTCGCCTAAATCCGGCAGCTGTTCTTTTGCCGTCTCATACTCATCATTTTCGTACTTCAAACAGCACATCAAACGGCCGCACAGACCGGAAATCTTCGTTGGGTTCAACGATAAATTTTGATCCTTCGCCATTTTGATGGACACCGGTTCAAAATCACCGAGGAACGTGGAGCAGCAAAGCATTCTCCCGCATGGTCCGATACCGCCGAGCATTTTCGCCTCGTCCCTTACCCCGATTTGGCGCAATTCGATTCTCGTTTTAAAGATAGAAGCCAAGTCTTTGACCAATTCCCTGAAATCAACCCGTCCGTCTGCCGTAAAGTAAAAAATGACTTTATTGCGGTCAAACGTAAATTCAACATCAACCAGCTTCATATCTAAGCCGTGGTCAGCCACTTTTTTCTGACAGACTTCAAAAGCGGACAGGGCCTCCTGTTTGTTTTCTTCTACAATGAGAAGATCGCGTTCATCAGCAACGCGAATGACCTTTCGAAGCGGAAGCACAACATCATGCTCGTCCACTTGTTTATTTGCGATGACAACCTGCCCGTATTCGACACCTCTTACGGTTTCAACAATGACGCAGCTGTCTTGTTCTATATCAAATCCGTTCGGATCAAAATAATAAATTTTCCCCGCTTTTTTAAAGCGGACGCCTATTACGTTGTACAAGCTTATCCCTCCTGCAACGTTAACACCAAGTGCTCCATTAATCCCTGCACATTCACATTGGAATGAAGCCGTTTTTTTGCTTCTAAAACAGCGAGAATTTGGTTCGTAACGCTTTGTTGTGTAAATTGCAGCGCATGCTGTTTTATTGATTGGAATAAGTCTTGATAAATCAGTTTATCTTCATTTCCAATTTGGATGGATAATACATCACGGTATATCAATAAGAGCATATCAAGACCCATTTCTTGATGGGTTTTTTCTTTGAAAAAGGGCACCCACTGATCCTGAATGAAGAAAAAGGCATGTCCTTTCCGCTGATGTAAGACTTCATACAATTTTATCACTTTCGCTCTGGACTCTGCAAACTCATCATTTCGACTTAATTCGACTGCTTCCGCAATATTATTTGTCATATTTGCTAAGAGCCGGGCCATGTGAGGGCTCACTTCCTGTTCAATCAGTCTTTCTTCTATGGCTTTCGGCTGAAGCGGCTGGAACGGAAGAACCTGACATCTGGAAACGATGGTATCCAATATTCGGTGGAGCTGCTCAGTAAGCAGAATTGCGATGGTGTCTTGACTCGGCTCCTCTAAAAATTTCAGCAGACTGTTTGCCGCATTTGTCGTCATTTGATCCGCATGGGATATAATGTACAGCTTTTTATGCGATTCCAGTCCTGTTTTAGAAAACTCTTCCTGAAGCGATTGGATCTGAGCCTTTTTAATGGATAATCCGTCGGGCTGAACCACATGCAGGTCGGGATGGTTTCCGGATTCGATACGCTTACAGTTCCGGCACTCTCCGCAAGGCTCAGTCCCGCCTTCAAGGCAAAAAAAGCTTTTTGCGAGAAGCAGTGCGGCATCCAATTTGCCCGTACCTTTTTTGCCTTCAAACAGATATGCGTGAGAAAGCCTTTTCTTTTCAATGCTGTTACGCAAAAGCCTCATCACTCTGGGCTGCTGCCCGGTCATTTCCTTCCATGATATTGCCATTGTATCACTCTCTATGTGTAAAGGTTAATCAATAAACCTTTTATTTCTCCGATTCGATCCAGCAAATCAATTGCCGGTTTTTCCTGATCTAACATTTCTTCCGTCAGCTGAAGCAGTTTTTCATCTATTTCTTTCACAAGCCCCAGGGTCCGGCTGCTGCCGTACAGGTCAAAGCTTTTCTCCGTCTCATGCGATAATCCGCTGTCTACGGCCTCTTTTACAAAACGTTTTACCAATCCTTTGAATTTCGCTAAGTCTTTGAAGTTTCTCGACTTTGTCAGCCTTTTCCCAAACGTTTCTATATCCGTTAAGAACCTGCTCAGCTGATCAAATTTCAGCTTGCTGCTTTGGCTGTCCATTGAACTTTTAAACGTTCCGGAAAGCTCTGCCGCTTTATAAGCAGGCTGCTGCTTTTTCTCAATAAATGTACGTAAGTCAGAATTTATTTTCACGTCGTCAAATCCTTAAAATTGATGAAATTCATCGACCGGGAGGACAAAGACCGTCGCTCCGCCGACTTCCACTTCGACGGGATATGGAACGTAGGAATCCGCATTCCCGCCCATCGGGGATACCGGGGCAATCATCTGATCACGTTTACAGCCATTTTCTTTAATGAGGCTGAGCGCCTTATCGACACGGATATCTTCCACGCCGATCATAAACGTCGTATTGCCTGATTTAAGGAAACCGCCTGTTGTCGCAAGCTTCGTCACCCTGAAGTTGTGGTCGGTTAATACTTTCAAAAGCCTGTTGCTGTCCTGATCCTGCACCACTGCCACTATTAATTTCATTCTCTAGGCCCCCTTTAGGTTGGAAAGAACATTATCGTTACATTCATTATAGCAACTTATGAGAAACAGGTCACAACTGAATTTTTTTCAATGCTTCATTTATCACTTGAAGTGCGTCCTGAATGACGAGTTCCTTCTTTTTCGATGCGTCGATTGTATGGAATCTTTCCGGAAAACGCTGCATAACCTTTTGGTATCCTTCCCGTACTTTCGTGTGAAAGTGCAGGGCCTCAAGATCGAGACGATTCTTTTCTCTTGAATCATTCGACGTAATCCGTTTCAACCCTTCTTCCGGCTCAATAGAAAAATAGATGGTGACATCAGGCATCGTATCGCCGATTGCAAACTGGTTGATAGAAAGAACTTCATCAATGCCGAGCCCTCTCGCATAGCCTTGATAAGCCAGCGAACTGTCGATGAAACGATCGCACAGCACAATGCGCCCTTCTTTCAATGCAGGCTGCACCTTTTCGGTTAAATGCTGTCTTCTCGCCGCGGCGTAAAGCAGCGCCTCCGTTTTTGCATCCATCAGTGTATTGTTTTTATTTAAAATCACTTCTCTGATCTGTTCCGCAATGTCGATGCCGCCCGGTTCTCTTGTCGCTGTCACCGGGAGCCCCTCTGCCGACAGAATCTCTTTCAGTTCATGAAGCACAGTCGTTTTCCCTGCACCTTCAGGACCTTCAAATGTTATAAATAAACCGCTCATGATTTCTCCTCTTCTATATAGACAAGTAATTGTTCCCCGTTTAACAAGCCTTGAATATGCGCGTCCATGCCGATTAAACGGGAAAGCTTCTGTACGATCTCTTCTGTTATCCGTTCGCCGTCCATGATCAGCGGAATTCCCGGCGGATAAGGAATAATGTTCCCCGCATGCAAGCGCCCGGCCGCCTTATTTATATCAGCAGGCTCTTTTGTAAACTTCCGCATCTCATTTTGCGGATATTCAAGTGTCGAAATGGACGGAAATGTCCAATTCACGGCATCCGGCAATTTATCGGGCGGTGTATTCTCCAGTTTCTGCTGTATGTTTCTTACGGCTGCCTGTTCTATCATCCGCCGGCCGCCTATCGGCAGTACGAGCAATACTTGGTACTCGTCAGCCAGCTCGGCAACAATGCCTTCACTCTCCAAAATGCGTTGTAATGAATAGCCGGAATGTCCGAGCTTTGACCGAAGTATTAATTTTAACGGGTCCGCCCGCAGCCCATATCCGGAAGGCTCGATTATTTCAATAGAAGAAATTGATGCGAACCTTCGTTTGATTTTCTCAATGTGCTCCATATGGACGGGAAGTTTCCCTTTTTCAGCAATGTCCTGCACATAAGCACGCGCCGTATCTAAAGATGCCATAATCGGGTATGACGGGCTGCTGCTTTGCAAACTGCTTACATAATAAGTTAATCGATCTCTGTCAATTCGGGTGCTGTTTAAATGAAAGTAAGATCCCATCGTCATAGCCGGAAGCGTTTTGTGAGCCGATTGAACAACGGCGTCCGCCCCCATAGCCAATGATGAAGGCGGGAAAGGCTGCCCTAACACAAAGTGAGCCCCATGAGCCTCATCCACCAGTACAGGAACACCGTATGAATGGGCTTTTTTAACTGCCGCAGTCAAATCGGCGGCGTGTCCGTAATAAGTCGGATTGGTCAAAACAAGTCCTTTCGCGTTCGGATATGACGCCAGCGCTTTTTCGATGACTGGAAGGGATACATGTGCCGGCACATGCATGTTTTCATCGATTTCCGGCGCCAAATAAACCGGCTTGGCACCGGCCAATGCCACCGCATGGAAAACAGACTTGTGACAATTACGCTGGATCAGAATGGGTTCACCCGGTTCACAAACAGCTAAAATCATCGCCAGATTGCCGGCGGTCGTTCCATTGACGAGAAAGAAGCTTTCCTGAGAGCCGTACAATCTGCTCACCAAATCCTGCGCTTCCTTAATGACCCCCGTCGGGTGATGCAAGTCATCAAGACCCGTGATCTCAGTCATATCTATAGATAAAAGAGATTGATATACAGATTTGGCTTCATCAAAAAAGACATCTCCATTGTGATGTCCCGGAACATGAAAAGAATACGTATTTCGGTGCGCATGCTTCATCAGCGCTGTATATAAAGGTGTGTCCATTTTTAAACAAATCCTTTGCCTGTCTTTCTTATTATATCGTGCCTGCGAGCCAACTTAAAGCTAAGACTTTTTGCCATCTAGCCGTTATCCCGGCCGGACCTCATATCAAGCAGCTTCTTTTTTAGTCCACCTTCCATGATAACAAGCTCCTCCTCGGCACGCCTGCGTTTCATCCTGCCTTCTTCTTGAATAGACATGATTTCTTCAAGTGTGCTGACTAAGCTTTCCTGCACTTTTTTGAGGGTGTCTGCCTCAACAAGTCCGCGCTCATTGGCTTTGGCGGTCTCGACTGTGCTTGTTTTCAGAAGTTCGGCGTTTTTCAGCAGCAATTGATTTGTCGTATCCGCCGCCTTCTGCTGCACATCTGCCGCACTCCGCTGCCTCATAAGCGTCAGCGCGATGGCGACTTGATTCTTCCATAAAGGAATAGCCGTAACAATGGAGGACTGAATTTTCTCTGCCAGTGCCTGATTCGTGTTTTGAATCAGACGGATTTGCGGCGCACTCTGAAGCGTAATCTGCCTGCTCAGCAGCAGATCATGCACCCTCTTATCCAGACGGTCGGCAAACTGGCGAAGATCATTCACTTCCTGCGCGTCCATTTGATTGTGTTCTCGTAATTCGGCTTTTCTTGCCGCTTCGGGAATAAGCTTTGTTTTCAGCTCATCTAATTTTAATTCACCCGCTGCTATATACATAGTTAAATCAGAAAAGTATTGTTTATTTTGGGCGTACAGCTGATCTAACCATTTATTGTCACTCAACAGCACATTTTTAGAATGTTCCAGCCTTCTGCTGATACGGTCAATCTGCACACTTGTCTTTTGATATTTCGAAAGCACTTCCTGCACAGATCCGGATACCCTTTTAAACAGCCGGGCGAAAAATCCTTTGTTCTTTACCTGCAGATCATCGGGGTTTACCTGGTCAAGCTTCAGCATCAGATCAGCCAATATCTGTCCCATCTCTCCTGCATCTTTTCTTTGCACGTGCTCTATCATCGTGTGGGAAAATTCCAGAAGATTCGCCTGCGCCTGTGAACCAAACAGAACAATGCTTTGCATGTTCCCAGGATCCAGTTTTTCAGCGAGCTGAAGTGCCGCTTCTCTTTTTTCTTCCGGCAGCGTATCTGCAAGCTTTAGATGAGTCTGGTCATTTTGGGCGCCCATACTGTCGTCGGAACGGTCTTTGGCCATTTCCTTCTTCCTTTCTTATTTTCTCAGTGAATGCTTTGCCATATCTAATTCAAAGTGCAGGTCGTCGATGTCCTCCTTCATCAGTTCATGAAGATCTTCTTCCAGCCTTCTGGAAAGCTCCGCCAGAGTCATCCTCGTCTCACTCAAGGACATTGATAAATCTTTATTTTTTCGCGGCTGTGATGAGAGCAAAGCATACTTTTCCGTCAGTTCCACAACAGAATCAAGCGTTTGATAATAGAAACGCTCTGCCTGATAAAAACGCTTCGGCTCCTGCTTGGTGAGCAGATATATTCGTCGGGTTATCCGCAGTATCTCTGCATTCTGCTTCAGCATTTGTATACTTTTAGAGCGGAAAAGCGCCCTGCGTAATCGGATGATTTTACCCTTTGCTTCCTCAAGATTTTCCTTGATATAAGCATATTCTTTTCTTGTCAGCCGGTGTTTTTTTAAAAAGAGACGCTTCGCATTCCACAAGCCGGACGCACTGACTGCGGCTCCGCCGGCTGCCCCGTATAAAAGCGAATACAGAAAAGGCTGATGCCCTATCGTAAAGAAGGTTATCCCCGCTAATACAAAAACTGTGCTACCGCAAAACGTCCATTTCATATATTGAATAAACGGTTTCATACTTGATCGACTCCTATTTATTCACTTTTATCAGTATTATCTATTACATTCCATGTCTAAACAAGTTCCTCTTCTTATCGTATCAGTTCTTTTATAAAAAGTGAAAAAACTCCTCTGATTTCAGGCAAAAAAAAGACCCTTTTCAGGGTTAAGAATATAACGTCGGTGTATGAAGGCTTTTCAGTTTACGAACGAAAAATTCATAATTCGGATCAGAGGTCGGAGTGGAAACTACTTTCTTCTCACACTCTAAACATATAAATTTCGTATAAATATGGATTCCCCTGCTTTTCTTGGTTTCACACACAATACATGTTTCTTCATGGCCGGACGTTTCATTCATTTTGCCCACCTCCGTATGAATAGCCTTCCCTTAAGTTGTTGATTGTATACACAATTTGGATCTTTTTGAAGTTTGCAATTAGTATATGGGCGTTCCCGTATTTCGGTGTTTGTTTTGTTTTTATTCAAAAACAAAAAAGGCAGCTCATGATGAGCTGCCTTTACCGTAATGATAGCTTGGCGGCGTCCTACTCTCACAGGGGGAAAC